>NZ_CP033922.1:2900000-4100000 GCF_003815715.1 Chryseobacterium sp. G0162
TTTTGAAAGTATTTTTATGAAGCCGGATATGCAGAAGAGTTTTGGTTTAGGACTAAATGGGGTAGCTAATTCGGCAAATAGCGATAATTCTAGCTCTTGGGGCCCTGCTTTAGATGGAACTAATATGAAAAGATATGATAACCTGAAAAATTTCTTTAAGACAGGTATCAATTCACAACATACTTTGAGCTTTCAGGAAAACTTAGGAGAAGGTACCAGCTTATATACCTCGGCGAATTATCTGAACGATAATAGCCAGATCCCTAATTCTAAATTTGAAAGATTCAATTTTATGGCTAAGATGAACTCAAATTTTGGAGCAAATAAAAGATGGACTTCTGAGGTAAAGGTACAATATATAAGCACAAAGGCTAAAAACAGACCTTCAGGAGGAAAAGGAGATGGCAATTATTATCCTAATATTCTTCTCATGCCTCAAAACATTGATATAAGAGATTACGAACAAGGACAAACCCAAAATGATGTAAAATCACGCTGGATTACTCCTAACGGGATAAATCCTTATTGGTCTGCTTATAATAGCCTTAATGCAGATAAGAAAGATCGTTTTCTGCTAAATGGGTATCTTAAATATCAATTTAATGATTGGCTGAGTGGAGATGTAAGAGTGGGGGCGGATTTCTATGCTTTAAATGCAGATGCAAGAGTATGGACAGGATCTTCACGTAGAAATTCTTATGCAACCAGCGAAGAGAAATTCTATGAGAATAATTATATTGCGAGCCTTACTGCAAAAAAAGATAACTTATTTGGAAAATGGGGTGGATCGCTTTCTGTATATGGACAAATGATGGAGAGCAGAACCAAAGCAATTTATTTCAGTACTCAAAACTTGATTGTTCCTAATGCATTTAGTGTTAATAATACTAGTGATATTGCTGGTATTGCTAATAATGAAATTGATTTTTGGAAGAAGATTAATTCTGTATTTGCTTCTGCTGAGATTAATTATGACGGGTATTGGTTTATTAATGCAACGGCAAGAAATGACTGGTCTTCCACCCTCATTCTTGAAAATAGATCTTATTTCTATCCTTCTATCAGTACTTCTTTAGTTTTAACAGAGATGTTGAATAAATTAAACGGGACCAATTCTAAAGTATTAACTTTTGCTAAGCTTCGTGCTGCTTATGCGGTAACCGGAAATTCGTTGAATCCTTACGAACTGTATAATACTTATAAACTAGGTGCAGATCCAGGTGGTCATGCCATTCTTGGCAGAAAAAAAATTCTTTATGATCCTAATTTACATGCTGAGAAACTTAAAACTTTTGAAGTTGGTGCAGATCTTAAATTCTTTAACAGAGTTTCCTTAGATGTAAGTTATTTCAGGAATACTGCAACAGATCAGTTAATAGATTTACCAATGAATCCACTTTCCGGATATGAGTATAAAAAGATAAGTTCAGGAGGCCTTAGTAATAGCGGAATTGAAATAGTTGTAAATACAGATATTTTTAAAAAGCAGAATTTTACATGGAATGTAAATGCGAATTTTTCTAAACTAAAGAGTGTGATTGACCGGATTGATGGAGAAGTTTTAAAATATCCTTTGGCTGGTTTTGATAATGTAAGCTTTTTTGCAGAAGTAGGTATGCCCTATGGATCTATTTATGGAACAAAATTTTTAAGAGTAGAAGATCCTAACAGTCCTCAATATGGAAAACTTATTGTTGGGCTCAATGGTTTGCCTCAGGCTACTGCTGAACAATATTATTTAGGTGATCAGACACCGAGGGCTTTGTTTGGAATAACCAATAGCTTTGTATATAAAAATTTTGGACTTTCATTCCTTATTGACGGGAGAATTGGAGGAAAATTCTATTCATCCACTCAATCTGCTTTACAGAAAGTAGGTCTTGCTTCTGATACAGCTCCCGGAGGAAGAAGAGATAATTTTGTGCTTGATGCAGTAGTACAACAAAATGGGGGTTATATAAGCAATACAAAAGAGATAACACAACAGGATTATTGGGCCGCTGTAACAGCTGGAAACTTAGGAATTACAGAACAGAACATTTACGATGCAACCAATATCAGGCTAAGAAATATTCAGGTATCATATAATTTTCCTAAAAGTTTATTTCAAAAATTTGCACTTCAGAGTGCTAAGATTTCTTTCACAGCCAATAATGTATGGATGATCTACAGTAAAGCAAAGGGAATAGATCCTGAGTCTGTATTTGCCATCAATTCTAATGCTGTAGGATTTGAAAATCTTTCATTTCCAACCACAAGATCTTATTTATTCTCAATTACATTAGGCTTTTAATATTAATACTGACATCATGAAAAAATATATTTTATCCCTCATTGCGTTGGCTGTCGTTTGTACATCATGTAATGATTTTGAAGACATCAATAACGATCCGTTTTCTGTAGATATTAATAAGGCAGAACCGGAGTATTTTTTAAATAATTCTATTTTAGGAGCACAGCAAGATCCCAATATTGCTGAACGTACTTTTGTTTTGTATTGGAAAACTGCTGCAAGACAGCATTTGTCAACAGGAATTGCAGGTGGATCATATGATGATTCCTGGACTGTAGAATATTGGAAAGGAATTTCAGAATGGCTGAATAATGCCAATGCAACTATTGAAATTGCCAATGAAAAGAAAGCAATAGGTCAAGGTAAAGCTCATTATGATAATCTTATCCAGGTAGCCAGGATTTGGAGAGCTTATCTGATGAGTGAGTTTTCTGATAATTTTGGTCCACAGCCTATTCAGGCATTTAAAGGAGTAAATCCCGGTTTTAATTCTGAAAAAGAGGTGTATTATTTTATTTTAGATGAGTTAAAGGATGCAGTTGCTAAAATGGATGTGAACCAACCTGCCCCTTCCAATCCTAATGCTTATGATATGGTCTATAGCTTTAAATGGAGTCAATGGGTAAAATATGCCAACTCCATGAGAATGAGAGTGGCGATGAGAATTTCAGAAGTGGATCCTGCCAAAGCAAAAACAGAGTTTGAGGCCGCAGCTAATTCTAATATGTTCATCAGTACAAGCGATGATAATTTTAAAGTTAAAGAAGATACCGGTTGGAATCCTTTATCAGGGGTAATGTCTAGGGAATGGAATTCGCAGATTTTATCAGCTACTCTTAATAATATGTATATTGGTTTGGGTGGAGTTAATTCTACAGATCAATTGCCGGCTGCTCAGCATACAGCTGTGAAAGATGCTGATTATATCGGCATAAAATATGATGAACAGTTCTCAACAATGACCAATGACCCAAGTGCAGGATATTGGCTGGATGGACTTCCAAATAAAATCGATCCAAGGGCTTATAAAACATTTTATATTCCCGGGGATTTCAACAATCCAATTTATTCCCTTTATCCTAGTTATACCAATCAAGCGTCTACTAATAATGGAGATCTTACTTTTGCCAACGGTTCTAAAGTAACAATTAATACGGTAAATACCTGGAATACGACTACAATAGGGAACTGGGGTGTAAAAGGCCAAAGAAACGGGTTAAGAGGAGTTATTGGATGCATGCCGGCTTTAGGAAAACAATATAGAGAAGGCAATAACTTTCGAATCTTTTTTGCAAGCTGGGAAACTTATTTCCTGATGGCTGAAGCAGCCCTGAAAGGATGGGCAGTTCCAATGAGTGATGATGCGGCCTATAATAAAGGAATTCAGGATAGCTTTGCGTATAATGGAGTATCACAATTTTATACTCAGTATATTACCTCAACGGATTATAACCGTGATGGAACTTCTGTAGCTTATAGCCATGTGGCAGAGCCTGGAGCCAGTCATACCATGAATTATAAAGATCCTTCTACTGGAAATATGGTTTCTGTTGAAATTAAATACCCGGTAAATACCATCTACAAAAATGGCTCAGTGAAAAACGATAAGCTTACGAAAATCATTACCCAAAAATATATTGCGAATATGCCATGGCTTCCTTTAGAATCCTGGAGCGATCAACGAAGACTGGGATTACCTTTCTTTGAAAACCCTGCAATAGAAGCACCGCTGGTTAATTTACCTAATTTGAATTCAGGAAATTATATGACAAACTCTATTCAGAATTTCCCTCAGAGGTTAAGATATCCAAGTACTTTCAGGAATACAGACCAGGATGGGTACACAAAAGCAGTACAGTTACTGGGCGGACAAGATGCAGTTCTTACCCCTCTTTGGTGGGCAAAGCACTAAATTGAATGTTTGAAAAAGAACCCTCTCCAAATTTTGGAAAGGGTTCTTTTTTATATCATAGAAGATACGATTTTATTTGGTAATCATTTTCAATGATCTTCCCCGGCATCAATTGGCAACGATGGTGAAAACTACCCGCGCGCCATAGGTGCTTGCAGGAATGGTGACAGAAACACCAGATACCTGTAAGAGTAAAACAATATCTGAGAAAGTAACACTATTCCCCAGTCCTAAAACCCCACCAAAAGTAAACGTTAGAAATGTTACATCAGGTGATTGTGGTATTGGAATATAGGTTGTTCCTCCATTGATTGTAGCTGTACACAGAAGACATACCCCATGTATTGCTGTGGTCCCTCCGGTTCTTCTTGCGGAAAGCGTCATAGAAGTATTCCAGGGGTTGGAGGTGTAATGCATGGTCATTTTTGCTCCCGTACTTGAAAGGAGATTGAGAAAAGATCCTGGTAATGTTCCGGAGAGTATGATCTGATTAGTACCGGTATTGCCAGTGTTATCATAAGTTCCGGAATAATTATTTCCCGCTTCAGTAATGGAAGGTATACTGGCGGTCCAGCTTCCGGAGACATTTACTACCTGTGCCTCCATATAGCTGCTGCTTACAAATAAAATAAAAGTAAATAAATACCTTTTTATAAGTGTGTTTCCGAAGAAGAGTCCATTCATTTTCATATTTCCGTTTTATTCTGTAATGGTATAGACAATGGTAAGAACGGTATTGGTTTGTGCAGATAAATTTGCATACGTGCTTGGAACGAGAGATATCGTAAGGCGGTGTCCATTATTAACCCCATTGCCTGTGTAAGCTCCTCCAATACCACTTATGATGGTAATAGGAGTATTGGTAAGGGTTACTTGTGCAGAAGGAGTTCCTAAGGTCCCGCCTCCTGCTCCGGATGCAGCCGCAGCCTGTAGCCTGATATTCACTCCCGGAATGAGGGTAGTACCGCTAATAGCTGCTGTAATTCTTCTGGTAAGTCCTCCGGAGGTAATTGCAGAAGTATAATTGATCCACTTTGAAGTATCAGGTGTTGGGTTGGCAAGAGGATTTCCGGCTTCAGTAGGTGCTGTAAATTTTAAAGTAATATTTCCTGTTGGTTCTATATCCATTAAGGTCACAACAGGTAAAGTTAGAGTAATATTTGCCTGAGAATATAATACACCCGAAAAAATAAAAGATGCTAGTATTAGGGAGTGTTTCAAAATCATTTCTTATTTTTTATTTGATTATATCCTACTTTTAAGGATTCCTGCTGATATTTAATTTCTATCTGTTGTTTAACAATCTGGATGTTGAGTTTTTTTATTTCTGAAGGTTTTAAAGTAATTTGAAATTTATCTGTTGAAATTTTATATCGTTTATCAAGACCATTTCTATACAGTTTAACTGTCCAGTCTCCCGGCCGGAGATAGGTAAAATCGAATGCTTCTCCTATAAAACATATTTTACGAAAAGTCTGATCGTTGCCAATGGCTTCTACAATGATGCTTTCTCTCTTATTTTTTCCTTTTTTAGTTTGTAATGTTTCAATATCCGTTTGATTTTTTTCTTCCGTTTCCGAAAGTTGGATATAGCCTTGTATATTTGCGGCTGTAGTGAGTCCGAAATTAAAAATGTTTTCCTTGTTATTAAGGGATAATGCTGCTGGAATTGAGAGGGTTGGGATATCATTGATTTCTATGGTGGAACGATCTAATTCCAGGAAATAATTACCTGGAATCACATTTTTAAATAAATAATTACCTTCTTTGTCTGTAACAGATAGATAGCTTCCCAGCATTAATCTTATGCCTTCCTTTTTTTTGATTCCAAGGGTATTGATATTACCGGATAACGAAACATATTCGGCAGTTCTTTGCACAGGAATATTTGGCCGCCAGGTATAGCGCATTGAAAATATAAAATCCTTATCTCCTATTTGCCCCCTTTGTAGTGAGTATCTTCCTGAAAGATCCAGGTCGTTTCCTGGAAATAATTGCTGGTGGAATAATAATTCAAATAAATTTCTGTCTTTAAAGTATTCCTCAGGCATGTAGTTGTTTTGGTAAAAAATGCTTAAGCTCGTTTTATCTGAGAACCTGCTAAACACTCTTGCTCCATAATACAACTGTTTTTGGTTTTGTAATTGATATCTGGAAGTCATGGCATAACTTCCAAAAACGTTGAATGATGTTTTAAATTTTTCAAATGATAGATTTGCAGAATATAAAGTTGAATTTCCATTAAATCCTGTCAGATAATTATCTGTTTTTCCAAATTGCCCTTCAAGGTTAACCTGAAATATTCCGATATGCTGGTCTACAGAGACTCTGAGGAAACGCTCATAATAATCAAACTGTTTAGGCTCTAAACGATCCTGGTATTTTTGATAGCCATTATTAAGCATTATAAAGCCATTGGAAAGGTACTTATACTGTATTCCATATTGAAAATACTTTCTATAAGGTGCGGCCAGAAATAAAGTATCTCTCTGAAAGTTTTTAGCATCCTCCATATAATTGGCAAAAACATTGATTTTTTTCGATACTCTGTATTGAAGATATCCACTGAAAGTACTGGTATTGGTAAAGTAGCCTGCAAACTGCGGGCTTGCTTTCATATACATCAGATTTCCATTGAGCTTTTCAAAATTCACTTCAGCCTGCGCCATATAGGCTGTCCCTTCATTTTTCTTTGTGGTGCTATAAGCAAATTCTCCCGAAAGGTTAATGTTTTTCGAAACTTTGAATTTTCCTTTAGCGTAAGGAAGATGAGCTTCAGAATCTAATTGTATATTCCTAAAATCAGAATTTTCCTTCATCGGTATTTTGTAAAGATACCCAACGGAAATTTCAGACTCTTTACGGATTTTAAATGCTGAGTAGATATTAAATTCATCCTTAATATCTCTGAAAAATCGGGGATGGTTGTAAAAACCACCTAAACTTATTTTATTAAAATCATATCGGATTTCTGCCCCACGACCATATCTGGCAAATTCAGTTAAATAGGAGGAAGAGTATGTTTTATCACCCAGATGAACAAATAATTTATCCCTTTTATAGTTCACAAAATATTCTTCATACTGAGTAAAAGTATTGAATTCAATAGGATTGTGTGTGGCGGCATGAAACTCAATCTGGTTTTTATTTTCTTTATCCAGTGTTCCTTTGCCATAGATTTCGCCTTGAAAGCCATCATGATAAACTCCCATATTTTTCATTCCGATAAAGGATAATGAAGCAACCACCGGAATCCTGTGATAGATATCCAGACTGGCAGGTTGTACAGAGATCACCTGGGTACTGATATAAACGCTTTGATTTTCTTTAGGATTATCTTTAGAATATACCGAAAGATTTAGATTTTGAAATTCATTTTGACCAACTTCCGGATTGGTTTTTTTATGGATGGTAATAACTTTGGATTCGTTTGGAGCAAGAATAATTGATGCATCATGATCTACAAGGGCATTCTTACTTTCCAGGGTAAGATTTTCAGTAGTATTTCCATTGTTTTTTAAAAGGAAGGAAGCCCGGATGGTTTCTCCTGCCCGGATAAATTCCGGAGAATCCAATGCAGTAAGGGAAAGCTTTCTGCTTGCGGAAACCTTAATCTGTGAAGCTTTTGTAAAAATGAGACCCGTAGATCGATCTGTAATATGTAATACAATAGAGTAGTCACCCTGAACAGCTTCTGTTGAAATACGTAAAGGGACAAGATATACGGACGCTTCATGGGACTGAATCTGGAATTCCCCTTTTGCAAGGATGGGAGTGATAAGCGGGCTTGAAGTAGTGACTGAAATGTCATACACCTTATTTTCAAGCGAATTATTTTCCAGACTGAAAGGAATAGAAGTAGACGTTCCCGGCATTAAACTATCTTTTTTACTCGTTAATCGGTTAGATGACTGTTGAGAAAAAGTAAATAACGGGAATAATATAAAAATTAATAACGTCCAGGTTTTAATCATTTTTTACTTCTAGTTCCACATTGAGCGCGAAAGCATTCTCATCTTCGTCCGTTGCTATAACAGTAGCTTTGTACTGTGCAGGTGGTACTTTACTGATATCAATGTAAAATGTTTTAGAAGTAGAAGGCAATAACCCCATTGTCAAGCTTGAAAAAGTCCCTATTTTTTCTCCTGTTTTGCGGTTATAGATTTCAATAGATGCTGTAGGTTTGCAATAGAGATTTCCATTATTAGCTATTGCAATTTTTACAGTTTTTTTTCCTTCTTCTTTTTCTACTTTGATATTTTCAAATGTAAGGTCCGGTTTGGCCTTTTCCGTGTCGTAATCTGTAATGACCTGAATCGCATACCGTATCACAGAGGTAATGCTTACTCCAGGTTGCTTATCGCTAGGTTTGATATCATCTACAGGTTCTACGATGATAACACTCCAATAACTGCCGGGATCTATTGACTGATTAGGAACAGTTATTTCATAAAACACTTCTGTTTTTTCTTTCCCTTTAAGGGTTACTAAATTTGTATTAAGTTTTATCCAATCTCCATTAGTCCTTTTTTGAGTATGTAGAGCGGTATAATTAATCGTTCCGTCAGCATGATAAGTAAAGTCCTGCAAAAACAATTTTACACTTTGAGGATTATTACTTGTATTTTCAATGGCAACTTTTCCTTTGTAAACTTTCCCGTTTTCTACTTTATAGGAATGCGTAAGCCCGTTAAGAACCACAATGCCGGCATGTAAAAAGCTAAACTGCAAAATCAAAGTGATTAAAAAAAGAATACGCTTTATCATTATGTCAAATTTGGAATTTTTATTATTGATAATACAAAAACAGGAAGAAACTGGGATCCAATTTCTTCTTGGTTTTGAAATGCAGAATTGAATTTTATTTAAATTCTAGTTATCTGATATGGTATAAGTAACAGTAGCTACAGTAGTGGCAGTTGCTTGCAGGTCTGCATAAGTTGCTACACCCCCAGGTCCACTTCCTGCAGCAAGAACATAGGTAAGGTTATGGCCATTATTAGCTCCATTTCCAGTATAGGCACTTCCGATTCCGGAAATAATAGTCTGGTCAGCAGCACTTAATGTTAGTAGCCCTGCAGATGTTCCCAAAGTACCAGCTCCTGAACCTGTAGCAGCAGCAGCTGTTACGTGGATATCTACTCCTGGAATGATAGCATTAACCTTTACACTTACATTACGGGTAGGGTCTGCAACGGATTTGATAGAAGAATAATTAAGCCATAAAGTAGTGTTGGCTGCACTTGCAACAAGAGGGTTACCAGCTTCTGTAGGAGCCGTAAATCCTAATGTAATGTTTTTCGTAGCGGCAGGTTCAATGTCTACCAGTGCAACTTCTGGAATAGAAATCGTAATGGTGTGATTATCTGTATTAGTGTCCTGAGCACTCAGGTTTCCGGATATGGCTGCTGCAAATAAAGACATTGCAACGGTTAATTTTAATTTATTCATGATCTTAATTATTAGTTAAGTGAAAATAATAAAAATCAAACAGATTATGAAATAAATATATAATAATTTTTATATTGTTGATGATTTTTCTATCGTAATGCAATATAATTGAAAAATATTTCACTTTCCGTATATAAAAAATCCTGCACGTTTGTACAGGATTAATAATGTTTTTATAAGAATATAACTTTACGCCCAATGTGGATCCGAAACAGAAACTTTTCCTGTTTCTAATCTTCCTGCAAAATGCCAGATATGCTCGCCCCATGTTACTTTTAAGTCATACCAGCCTTTAAATGGGTTAAGGTCAATCACTATTTTCTCTTCCGGTTTGTGGATAGAAATTGTTTTTTTAGTTTTTTCATACAGGTTTTCCAAGATAATACTTTCTTTTTTCCCATTTTTAACGATCAGTTCAACCTGGCTTTTTGAAGCATTATTAATTAAGATAATCTCTGATTCCGGAATATTGTTTCCTTTGAATTTTCGGAAGAAACCATTAGGACCAAAAACTTCATAATCATAACTTCCTGATTGTCTTGTGGGATGAGACAGTTCTTGCCCGGAATACAATGCATAAGAAAAATAATAATGATGGCTGTTCAATTGGGTTCTGTCATAAAGATGGAGAGGAACTCCATTTTCTTTTGCATTAGTCATTCTAATCTTACCTGCTTCCAGATTCACATGAAAATTATAAGGAAGAGGATGGGAAGGCTTCATTCCTCTTTCCTGAATTTCAAGTAAATCATTCTTCAGTTCATTTTCAGAATACCATTTTAGCTGTGGAACAGGTTTATTTTTGGCTGCATTAATGGTTTTAGCATAATCCTTTTGATCAAGATAATCCATTTTTGGAGCTTTGCTATTGGGCGAATTAAAAGCTGAGGTAAGATCACCACAAATAGCTCTTCTCCATTCACTGATATTGTCTACATGAACATTTTTATTAAATTTCTTCATGATAAATTTCTCCAGGAACTGCAAAACAGAAGTATGATCTGAAACTTCAGAATTAACAAAACCGCCTTTCGTCCATGGGGAAGCAATAATCATAGGTACTCTGTAACCCAATCCTACTGTTCCTTCTGCTTTTTCATAATCCTTTAATGTTGGATCAGACATATATTCCTGAGCTTTATCTACATATTCCACACCGCTTTTTCCATTGATATCAACCGGTTGGCTTGGATTTAATGGGGGAGCAAAAGGGATCACATGGTCAAAATACCCGTCATTTTCATCATAATTGATAATGAAAATTGTTTTTTTCCACATTTCAGGATCTTTGGTCAGAATATTTAAAACCTCAGAAATATACCATGCTCCATACCATGGTGATCCGGGATGATCTGAGAAGTGCTCAGGAGCTACCAGCCAGGAAACCGAGGGCAATTTTTTCTCTTCTACATCCTTACGAAACTGGAAGAGTACATCTCCTTTGGGAACAACCAGTCTTTCTCCATGTTCATCTTTTCCAATTTCCAGATTGTGATAATCGGGATCTTTTGAATTTGTTGTAAAGGCTTTTTCGTGGAGGTTTTTCTCCTGCTGGGAAAGGTTTGAATAATTATCCGGATGATATTTTACCAGATCTTCCTGAAGTTCAGTAATGATGGCCTCCAGCCTTTCTTTCCGGTTAGGTTTTTTCAGGATTTCCTGCTTTAGTGAGGCGATGATGTTGGGAATATGCTCATAGTATCCTTTTGAAAACTTAACATTAAATTTTGAAAACCATTCAATCGGATTATCTGTAAAATTACTTAGCCATGCTTCCTGTTCCCCTGATAAACCTTTTGGAAGGCTGATCTCATTTTGATAAATACGCCATGAAACATTTTGCTCCTCTAAAATTTCGGGGAAGCTTTTCCATTTTGCCTGTCTTGCTTTATCATAATCAATATCATCATTCACCACATTAGCTTTTGATTTACCATTTTGCTGTTCTCTAAGCGTTCCCGACCAATGGAAAAGTCGGTTGGGAGTGGTTCCTGTCATTGAAGAACAGAAATATTGGTCAAATATGGTAAAAGCATCTGCAAGCTGATAGTAGAATGGAAGATCTTCACGGTTGTAGTAGCCCAAGGTAAGCGGAATATTTTTATAATTTTCGTTACCCGAAGCCTTAGCCTGAAGCCATTGGTCATATTTTCCTTTATTGAATGCCTGCTGCTGGTTTTCCCACGAATGGGGAAGGGAACTCATCCATGTTGATTTGGTATTTCTCAAATCCAGACGGGCCGGAGCTGCATATTTTCCTGTATTTTCCTTTTGAAAAAAAGCGGAATGCCCATCCTGCTTAATAAAAGTCCTTTTATCCAGGAACCCACGAACTCCTTTGAGAGCTCCAAAAGCATGATCGAATGAACGGTTTTCCTGCATCAAAATAACTACATGTTCTGCATCATAAAAAGTAGACTGTGCAGCAGGTTCTATCGCTAAAGCCTTTAGAATAGCAGGGTGTAAAACATTTGAAGTTCCTAATCCAGCTAATAAAATACTTGATTTTTCTAAAAATTCTCTTCTGTCCATGATCTATCGTAATAAGAAAGAAACCGCAAGTTAATAGGATTTTCCTGCGATTTCTTTGTTTTGTGTAAAAAAAATCAGATTCTTACTGTAACCACCAAGGTTTAGAGTTGATATTATCATTTCCACCATATTGAGTGGTAAGAGCTGCCTTTAAATTGGTACTATTATAATTGTACTCAGACTGAGGATATCTGAATCTGAATGGTGCTGCTACACCAGGTTTTAAAGGGTAATTAGGATATCCTGTTCTCAGGTAATCATAATAAGAAGTCCATTGTGACTGGTGGAACATAATCATGTACTTTTGCGTCATAATTTTTTCCAATTGTACCTGCAGAGACGCAGAGTTATCATAAACCACCAAAGGAGTAGCCAGGTATTGGTTGACATCAAATCCTGTAAAATATTGTCCTGAATTTTTTACGTAAGTCTGATAAAAACTGAAACTGGCTTTGATTCCATTGTCATAATGTGTTTTTGCTGATCCGGATATCCAGCCTCTGGCTGTTGCTTCTGCCAGGATAAACTCCAGTTCAGAGTAGCTTAAAATTGATGAAGGTTCGTTAGTTGGATCTTTGTAGAAACGGTCATTCACCTTAGAAATGTTTTTAGCAGTAATTAAGGCAGCATTGTCAGAATATGGAGAAGTAGGATTTCCTCCATTATATCCGCTAAAATCTGTGATGGTTTTTCCTGCTTCTTTAGCTCCAGTAGTTTGAGAGGCAAATGTAAATAAACGTGGATCTTTTCTGTCTTTAAATAAATTGATGAAATAATCAGCCATATATAAACTGGATCCATATCCACTGTTGTTGAACATAGAATATCTACTGTCTGCTGCGTCAGCAAACTTAAGTTCCCCATTATCTGAAATAGAGGTCATCAAAGGCTGGCTTCCTGCAATAGAAGCAAACTCTGTTGCAATATTGTAACTTCCAACGGTTGTTTTTTTAGATAGAGTGATTAAGATTTTCAAACGGAATGAATTGATGAGTTTTTTCCATTTGTTAGCATCTCCGTTGAAAATAATATCTCCTTCAATTTTATCATTGGTATTAATAAGATCATTGGCTTCTTTTAATTCTGATAAAACTCCGGCCATCACAACATCCTGACTGTCATATTTAGGTTGGGTAATACCCGATTCACCTTTTACTGCTTCAGAATAGGGAATACTGCCCACTTTTAAACTTGTATTAAAGAAATAATAAGCTCTTAGAAATTTACCTACGGCAACATAGTTTTTATTATTTCTTTTTTCAGACTCCTGCATCATTTTTACTGTATTAAGAAGCCCTTTTGAATAGACTTCAAAAGATGCGTCATTCCATTTCATGTACTGAAAAGGATTTTCACCATCGGTACCAATCATCATTCTTGAAGCATACATATTGTCTCCATTCACCCAAAAGGCATCTTTAGCAACATAGGTGAGAAGATATTTAGGATCAATACTTGCCTGATCATTCGGGTTTTCATTGATTTTATCAAGATTGGATTCACATGATGTCAATGCCAATACTCCTGCTGTCAATACAGATGTGATTAGTCTTTTTGCTTTTTTACTTTTTAAGTCTTTCGTTTTGAATATATTATTTTTCATTGTAATGTCGCCTTTAAATTAAAACTTAAGATTAAATCCGATTCCGAACCATCTGCTTGAAGGATCCTGAATATCATTAGCGATATCGCCTGTTCTTCCCGATCTGATCTGGAAGTCCGGATCTGAATAAAGGTTTTTAGACTTTTTCCACATAGCCAGATTGTAAGCCGAGATATTGGCAGTGAACCCTTTAACCATTCCTTTTGGATTCAATAGGGAAGAGAAGTCATATTCTAATACTACAGATCTTAACTTGATAAAGGTTCTGTCGAAAACATTCGCAAATTCTTCACTTTCATCCTGAGTTACTCTGGCCTGGTATGGATAATTCTGTGCCCAATCCTGGAAGTTGATAGGATTGGTATGCTGAGTATAAAGCCCTGTTGCAGGATTGTAATTCACTCCATCCGGTACAAAATAATACTTTCCAGGATTAGCATATTCAAGATCTCTGTAGGCAACAGAATTCGGATGTTTTCCACCCCACCACATTTTTTCAACGACCTGAGATCTCATGATTCCACCGATGCTTCCATCAATTCCGATATTTAAGGATAGTTTTTTATACTTGAAGGTATTGTTGAAACCAAAAGTCCAGTCCGGATTGAAGTGTCCTAGATTACTTGGAGCATTAGCTTTTGTTGGCATTCCTGATTTGGCATCCAGAATTACCTTCCCATCCGGAGATTTTTGCCATGTGTAATCATAATAGCTGTCCATTCTTTCACCTAACTTGATATTGTTGTAGTTAGGCATGTTATCATAAATAGAAGTTAGCTTTTGTTCATACGTACTCCAGTTGATTAATGTTTTCCAGGTGAAATCAGTAGTCTTTATTGGGACCATTCCGAGTGAAATTTCGAATCCTTTTGTAGTATATTCATTACCATTCACATACTGAGAGACAAAACCTGATGACTCAGCACTTGGGAACTCCAGAATATTGTTGTAATCAAGAGTTCTGAAATAAGTAGCATCTAAAGTAATTCTGTTATTGAAAAGACCGGCACTTAATCCCAATTCATAAGATTTGGTCTGTTCAGGTTTCAATGTATTTTCTACATTTAGGATGGTAGGATACAAATAGGTTGGATTACCATTAAAACTTATTCCTTTATTATTTGAATAATAATTTCTGATAGAGTAAGGTTGGAAATCATAAGCCACTTTTGCCCATGAAGCAGAAAGTTTAAGCATATTGACAGCCTCAGGCATTTTTACCAGATTGGAAATAACAGCACTGATGGATGCGGAAGGGTAGAAGTAAGATCTATTGGCTTTTGGTAAAGTAGATGACCAGTCATTACGTCCGGAAATATTGATGAAGAAAGCATTGTATAACCCGATATCAATCGTAGAATAGGCACTGTAAATTAGCTTTTCTTTCAGATAAGTGTAATTTTTGAGGGCTCCGATGGAATTGTCAAATGAATATATTTCCGGGATCTTTAAACCGTCGGTAGACATTTCATTCCTATTATTTTTAAAGTAAAATGCAGAACCTCCGGCATTGATCGTAAAATCAAAATTATCAGAGATTTTCTTTTTATAAGTAGCCAAAACATCGTAGTTGAGGTTCCAGGTTTTCAGATCTTTTACAATATATCCACCACTTCTTGGAGCACTGTAATTGAAATAAGAATAGGGACTGAATGTTTCTGATTTGCTATGATTTTCAACAAGGGAAATTTTTCCTTTTACGGAAAGGTCTTTTGTCGCCTTATATTCTAATCCGGTTTGGGCATTAATAATATTGGTCCTGTTTTGATTTTTATAGTATTCAGCTCCGAACCATGGGTTATTGTACCATGCATAATTCCAGTTAGCCTGAGCCCTGCCTTCTTTTCCCGGAATCCACATGTGGTTTTTTAGGGCATTTCCATCCACATCAGCCCCCATCCAGATCAAGATGGTATACATGTGTCCACTAGGGTTGTACTCGTAATTAGGAACGTTAGGAGTAAAAGCCTGATTGAAATTAAATTTTGTATCAAAGATGAACTTGTCTCCCAGGTGATTTTCAGAAGAGAAATTAACTCCGTACTTCTGTAGATAAGAGTTGGGAACCCTGTCATCATAATTCATGAAGTTTCCAGAAAACCTGTAGATATCTTTATTATTTCGATAGCTGATCGCAAAATTATTATTGTTGATAATAGCAGGTTTTAAGAAAGTATTTAAATTATCATGGTATTTCCAGTCAATCGGAACTCTTTCATATCTTGCTTTATCATTATACTGAGTACCGGTTACAGCTCCATACCACGGAACGACCTGTCCGGTTACTTTATCCCTGATCGGGCTGTTCCATTGGGCAATCTTGAGTCCGGGAACAAATTTAGGACCCCAGATCATATCTCCATCATTTACTCCACCATCGGCTCCATCCCAGAATTCGTACTTTCCCTGAGAACCATTACCATATTCAGTCTGAGTTTTTGGAAGATTGGTAAACCCTCCTGTAATCATAGTATTCTGAGAAAATTCTACAGAAAACCCTTTCTTCTTCGCACTTTTTGTGGTGATCAGAATAGCTCCATATCGACCTCTTGAACCATAAAGCGCAGAAGCGGTAGCTCCTTTCAGGACGTTGATGTTTTCTATATTGTTAGGATCTAAATTCTGGAAAACTTCTTTTTCTACAATCACTCCATCAATAACAAATACCAAATTAGAATTTCCTCTTAAGGTAAATTGTGGAGCCTGCTGCATTCCTGTTGGGTTGGAAACATTCAAGCCGGCCACCTGTCCTGAAAATAAATTTCCGATACTTGGTGTAGTAATGGTTTCAAACTGTTTGGTTCCTACTTCCTGAGTAGAATATCCAATCTTTTCCTTTTTCTTAGCGATCCCAAGAGCGGTAATAACAACACCTTCAATCTGCTTTTCATTGGCTTTTCTTAAAACAACAGCGTATTGCTTTTTTGAAGAAACCTCCACCGTGTAAACGGAAAAATCGGGAGAAAAGAATTCCAGAATATCTTTGGGATTGGCTGAAATGGTAAAATTCCCATTTTCATCTGTTATCGTCGTTTTTCCTGTATTTTTGTCGGTAATATTTACTCCTGAAACACTGGTTCCATTTTCAGATTTTACATTTCCGGAAACGGCAATCTCCTGAGCTGTAATATATAACGGAAGTAAAAAAACGGCAAACGTAGCTAAAGTTTTCTTCATTCTTTTTGAATGCAAATTTAGCCGGGTACTATTACGTAAATTTTACGATCATATTAAGATAAAAATACAATTTATATATTTTTTAACAGAAATAATTAATGAAATGGTAAAATGAGAAAGTATTGTTGTATGGGTGTTTTTGCTTTATTATTAAGGCTGGAAGCTGGAAGTCAGAGGTTGGAAGTTATTGAGATTTTGAAAACCGCTGAAAGACATTTTATTAACTTTCAATAAGAGGGTAACTATTAAAAATAGTAACCTCATAGTAATTTCCAGTTTCCTTTCTCTCCTAAAACCTACTCAGAATTCCCCAGTGGATTTTTATGTCATTGAACTTAAATGGATTTCCAAACTCATTACCATTCGACAGCTGGAAACTCATCAGCCCAATCGGAATGAAGAAGTTGAAACCGAGCCCAACACTGTAAAGCTTGGGTTTTACATTCAGGGATTTATTATTGAGCTGGCCATATTGCCCAAAGAAGTCAAAGAAAGCCTGGTTACCTATAAGGTAACGGTATTCCAGACTCCCGTAATAATAAAAGTCGGCGGCGAGGGAGTTTTCGTTAAAGCCACGCATGGAATTCCAGCCACCAAAACGGTAAAGTTCGTTGGCCGAAAACTCAATTTTAGAATCCATCATAGCACCTTCCCCTTTGATATTGAGGAAATGGTTTCCTGAAATATGATAATTATGTTCCCCGGAGAAATAAAACTGGTTTTGAGCAGCTTTTATATTTCCTTTGGTATAGGTGGTTGTTAAATAATCGTATCCGGCATTGATTCTTGTTTTGTAAAGAAACAGATCAATATCGGTAGGCTCAGTCATTTCAAACCAGATCCCGATCCCTTTTTTGTTGTAATCTTTCCCAATAGCATACAGTGAATCAATCACCGTTGAGGTTTCCAAGGTTGCACGCAGACCGATTTTGTTACGGTTATTGATATGGTAATAGAAAGCAGGAAGGAATTTTACATTAGCAAACGTAGAATCCTGTCTGTAAATATTCACCTTTGTATTCATCCCGACATTGGATTTAAAAAGATAAGGTATGTCTACCTGAAGATCAAAGGTCTGGCCTTTGTCAGGGTTTCTCTGCCAATAAAGGTTAACCGCTTCAAAACCATTGAACATATTCCTGAAATTTACATTCATGGTACCGTTTAAGGTAAATTTATCCGTCTTATCATTTCCAAAACCGATGACCCCATCAAAGGTATTGGTCTTTTTCTTTTGTAAAAACAGGTAGATATTGGTGGAATCCTTGGTGAATAAGGTCTGTGGCTGCCGGTCAAGCATCACAAAAGGATGGCTTTGAAAACTCTTGTTGATGGCTAATAAGTTCTTCTCATCATAGTTTTTTCCTTTGAACTCTTTTTCAAGATTTTTAATGAACCTTTTTGGAACCCTGTCATAACCTTTTACAACAAAGCCATTGATCGTTCTTTTATCATTCTTATTGATATCCAGCTCTATAATTGGATATCCATTTTTCTGACCTTTATATTTTGATTTGATTCTGCTGAATGAATAGCCTTCATCAATATAACTTTTATTGATACTTTTTTTGGTAGAATCTAAATTTTTAGTGAAAAAATCTTTCTGAACTTTCAGCTTATGCACAATGGAATCAGAAAGATTCACATAGGTTTCATTAAAGTTTTTTCCTTTGTTGAAAAAAATCTCTGTACTGTCACCTTTTACCTTTACCTCCTTCAGCTGAGTGAAAAAATAATTATTCTGAGTTAGAGAATCCAGAAACTTTACCGCAGAAGTTGAATCTTTTACTTTTTTTCTGACTTTTGTTTCAGTATCAATAAGCCAATACTGTTTCTTCTGCGCTTGTGTAAAAACGCAGAACAGAACAAAAAATATTTTTAAAAATAACTTCAATTGACCATTCCGAATATAAGTTGAAGGCTTGTGAAAAAATACAAAGATTCTTCACTGCATTTCATTCCGTTCAAAATGACAATGCGTTTTATCAATCAACTAATTTTAATCCAGTTTATTATATTTCTTCATTAAATTCTCATAAATTCCTTGTGGAAGAATCCATTTCAACGGAACTCCGATTTTCTGCCCGAATTTACCAAAATAATAATGAGCTTTCCATTTATTCTTTCCTAAAAGTTTTTCAATGTATTCTGCTACCTCCATTGGTTCAGTTCCCTCGTCTACATGAGCATTCATTAAAGCATACACTTTATCGAAAACATTTTTATAAGGCTGGGAGACCTGTGCAATCACTCTGTTGTCTGCAATATTGGTTTTAATATCACCCAAATGTAAAGAGCACACATCGATATTCCAAGGATACACTTCATATCTCATCGCTTCCGTTACTTTATCCAAAGCAGATTTTGAAGCAGAGTAAAACCCGCGGAAAGGTAATCCCATTTCACTTCCGATACTGGATACATTAATGATTTTTCCAAATTTATGTGCTCTCATTGTAGGAAGAACCGCGCTCATCATCTGAACAGGCCCGGTAAGATTAAGGCTGAAAAGTTTAAGGATATCTTCTTTGGTAGAATCTTCCACAGCACCTACCATTCCCATTCCGGCATTGTTGATAAGGACATCAATTTTGGTTTCTATTTTCAGGACCTCAGCAATAGCATTCTGAACAGCGGTGTTGTCAGTAACATCTGTCGGGATAGATTTGAAATACTGACTTTCCGTATATTTTCGGCTTAAACCAAATACTTTGTGTCCTTTTTTACCGAAGTATTCCGCCAAAGCAAATCCAATTCCGGAGGAAGTTCCTGTGATGATAATGGTCATTTAATTCGTACTGTTTTTATGAGTTTCATTTTTCCTGGTCATTACTAATCCGTTTTTTTGATGCTCGGTGAGCAGGAAAATCTATTTTCAGCAAATGTAAAAAAAGAAAAGGGAAGTCTGTCATTTATTACCCTGGAATACTTCAGTAGAAAGATGTGAAATCTGTTATTCCATTATTATTTATTACCTCCTGATGGATGACAAACTTAAAATAAAGTTAATCTCAGTTATGCATAGAATATTTCAGGAATAATTATTTTATTAATTTATTGTATTGAAAATAAGAGTATTAGTTTTTGGGAGAGAAATCGAGGCTTGTTGAAAAACTAAAATTTCTTAATAAAAACATAAGGAAATCTTAATGTAACAGGAGGTGGGGCTGTTCTAATTTTGCATCTAATTAAAAAGGATGTCATGAATGTATTTAAAATCCCTGTCTCAGTAACATACTTAACGGGTAGGGTATTACTTATTGGTGCAATTTCAGCTTCACCGATGTTCCTCTCTCAAAAAAAAGACAGTTTAAAAGAAAAATCCATCGATGAGATTGTTGTTGTTGGATACGGAACGCAAAAGAAGAGTAAGGTTTCCGGTGCTGTTTCGGAGGCTTCATTGGATAAACTTACTTCCAGATCTCTGTCTGGAGTAGGGGAAGTTCTCCAGGGAAAAGCTCCCGGAGTAACTGTTGTGAACGAAGGTGGAGATCCTAATGGCTCTCCTAAAGTAAATATCCGTGGTCTCGGCGGGGTGAATGGAGAATCTCCTCTTTATGTTGTGGATGGCGTTGTTTTTAACGGAACTCCTGCTATTAACCCTAACGATATTCAGGATATTTCTGTGCTTAAGGATGCTTCAGCCGCTATTTATGGAGCAAGATCTTCCGGAGGAGTGATCCTGATTACTACCAAAAGAGGTAAAAAAGGAACTTTGACAGTAGATTTTGATGTTAAATATGGAATTAATCAGGCGTGGAGGTTAAAAAAATCTTTAAATGCTGCAGAGTTCCAGGATGTAATGAGGCAAGCGTATGAGAATGCGGGAAAACTCAGCAACCTTCCATTGGCATTCAATGCAGATCAATATGCTGACGGAAGAATTACCCGAACCGACTGGATGAAAGAGATCTTCCGTACAGGGACTATCCAGGAATATAATGTAAATCTAAGCGGAGGAGGTGATAAATCCAAATTCTTCGTAGGAATGAACCATAGAAGCCTTGAGGGAATTTTATTAAATACGCAGGCAAAACGATACAATTTCAGAGTAAATTCTGAACATAAAGTGAAAGACTGGTTGACCATCGGAGAGAATATGTATTATAATTATTCTGACGGAAATACAGCCAACACAAGGAACGGATACACAGGAGCTTTGGTTGCAGCAATGTACTATCCACCCAACGTTCCGGTATATACACCATCCGGAGCCTTTTCAGGATTACCGATTGATGTGGCAGGAGGATATGGAGATATGATTAACCCTGTTGCTTATTTGAAAAGAATCAGCATTCAGAATCCTACCCATGAGATTTTGATCAATCCTTATATCGAAATTGCTTTAGCTAAAGATTTGAAATTCAGATCCAATTTTGCTCAAACATTTAGAATTGGAAATGTTAAAGAATTTACTTCCAGAGTGCTGGAAGTAGGAAAGATTTTTGATACCAACAGTTTGGAATATCAGAACAACAATGTATCCACTTCTCTGGCAGAGCAACTCCTTACTTATAAATTCACAACAGGTAAACATAGTTTTGACTTCCTTGCAGGGTTAACATTCCAGAAAACCACTGAAGACGGGTTCCGTGCAAAAACTTTTGATTTCAGGAATGAAGCGGAAGCCTTCCGATATCTTCAGAATGCTGCAGATACTTATAAAGAAGCAGAAAGTTATAAATACAGGAGTGCTTTAACTTCTTATCTGGCAAGAGTAAATTATGACTATGCCGGGAAATATATGATCAGCTTATTGGGAAGGAGAGATGGAACATCTTTAGTCTCTAAAGAAAAACATTTTTCTGATTATTATTCCATTTCAGGAGCATGGATGGTTTCCAAAGAAAATTTCATGAAAGATATTGTATGGCTATCCAACCTGAAATTAAGAGGAAGTCATGGTATTTTAGGAAACCTTGGCGGCGTTTCTTATCAGGCAGTAAATCCGCAGATGATTCGTGATAATAACATTATTTTCGGCCAGGATCCATCACAGAATATTGCTTATTATGCGAGGACAAGACCCAATTCGGATTTAAAATGGGGAAAATCAGAACAAACCAACTTTGGGGTGGATGCTTCCTTCTTCCGCAACAGGCTTTCTATGCAATTTGATTACTTCGTGAAGAAATCAACCGATCAGATCTTTAATGTCAACCTTCAAAGTACAGCAACCTATGTAGATCAGTATGTAAATGCAGGACTATTCGAGGATAAAGGATATGAAGTAGGAATTAATTTTAACGGTAAAAATACCGGAGATTTTACCTATTCCATTGGAGCAACATTGAGTCAACTAAAAAATACGGTGAAGCAATTAGCTGATGTAGATGAGATCTTTATCAACAGTAATAACGTACGTGGGGTCTTGAAACCTACCCGTGTAAAGGTGGGAGAGTCTCTTTATTCTTATTATGGATATAAAACCGATGGGATTTTTCAGAGCCAGGCAGAAATCAACAATTATAAAGATGCTAATGGAAATCTTATTCAGCCTAATGCTAAGCCTGGAGATATTAAATTCCTGAAAAAAGAAGGCAATACAGGAGCATTGAATAATAATGATTTTGTAAACCTTGGAAATCCATACCCTAAGTTCTCCTACGGATTATCTTACAACATGACCTGGAAGAACTTTGATCTTAATTTATTCTTCCAGGGTGTATATGGAAACAAAATATTCAACGGATTGAAATTTATTTCTTTAAACCCAGGGGGAACAGGACAGAATTATAACATGGACAGAGACATTCTGAATGCATGGACTCCTCAGAACACCAATACCAATATTCCAAGAGTGGTACAGGGCGATCCAAGTGGTAATTACTCTAAAGTATCGGATTTCTATGTGGAAGACGGTTCTTATTTGAGGCTTAAAAACCTAACGGTTGGATATTCATTACCAAAAGAACTTTATAAGAAACTTGATGTGAATAAAATCAGAGTGTATGTGACCAGCAATAACCTGTTCACCATTACTAAATATACAGGCTTTGATCCTGAAGTAGGAATGGAGGGCTATGGTGTAGATACCGGAAGATATCCTCAGGCCCGTTCATTTATTTTCGGATTGGAAGTCGGGTTTTAATCTAAAAACAAATTTAAAAGTAAAAAGATGAAGATTTTCAATACAATAATTTTAATAACAGGGCTGTCTGCATCAGTATTATCATGTACCAATGAACTGAATATAGAGCCGGAAGGTACTCCAACTGAAGCTAACTTCTGGAAAAGCGAAAATGACTTGATTACCGGAGCTAATGCAATGTATAAACCGCTTTCTGACAGCGAATTTTATGGAAGAGGCTTTTTCTGGTTTATTAATGCCAGTGATGATATGGTAACAGGAAGATCAAAAAGTGAGGCAGATAATGTGAAGAATTTTAGCAGTAATTATATTGCTGCCGGAGATCTGGAAACCCAATGGAACAAAAGATATACAGTAATTGGTGTTGCGAATCGTGTTATCCGTAATATTGATAATATTCAGACTTCACAAGCTATCAAAAATAAGTATCTGGGAGAAGCTTTGTTTATGAGCAGCAGAATGTATTTTGAAATGGCTTACAGTTATGGAAATGAAAAAGCCGGTATTCCAATTATAGACCGTACGAAAGAACCGGATCCTAACCCAATTCCAAGAGCAGCCAATGTCATGGAAAATTACAATTATATTGTAAATGACCTGAAAAAAGCAGCAGAATTACTGCCTAGCCAGGAAGAACTTCCAACCAAAGATTATGGAAGACCTCATAAAGCCGCAGCTTGGGCATTGCTGGCAAAAGTATATCTGTTTATGAAAGATTGGAAGAATGCAGAATATTGGGCGAATGAAGTAATGACTAAAGGAAACAGAAATTTACTGAATAATTTTGGCGATGTTTTTAAAGCTGAAAACAATTACAGTTCAGAATATATTTGGTCAGTCCCAAGTACTACTAAATTTAATGGAGTAGGAAGTATCCTTCCGGGGGTAATGTTAGAAAACAAAGGTTGGGGAAAATATAATGGTTGGGGATACTTCCAGCCCACAAAAGAGCTGTATGATGAATATGAAACCGGAGACCTTAGACGAAGTGTAACCATTCTTAAAGAAGGAGATCAGTTTACTTTTGATGGAGCGGTAAGAACATATGCTACCTCAAACTCCCTTACAAAAGCCCAGTTTAACAAATATATGGATGCTTTCAAATACCCATTTAAAGAAGGGCACGTAAATGCTAATGGAGATTATCCTTGTACAGACCTTGCAGTTCCTATTATGCGTTATGCTGAGGTAATTCTTATTAAAGCGGAAGCATTGCTTATGCAAAATAAACCTGCAGATCAGGAAATCAATATGATCAGAAAACGCGCTGGTCTTACTTCTAAAAGCGGTTGTACAATGGCAGACCTGAAACATGAAAGACGCTGCGAGCTTGCCGGTGAATGGGCTGACAGACACAGAGACCTTGTCCGTTGGGGAGATGCACAGGCAACCTATGCTAAACCACTTCATGGAATGGATGGAAAAGAAGCTTGGGCTGCAAGAAACTTTAACCCGGCAATCCATAATGTTTGGGCGGTGCCGCAGGTTGAGATTGTAAACAGCCACGGCGTTATTAAGCAAAACGAAGGTTGGTAAAATTTTAGTCATATATATTATCACTATATCATTGCAGAAATTCTGTGATGATATAGTCTTTTTAAAAAGGAAGGTGAAAGATTCCATCTGACGTATAAAAACAATACAATAAACGAATGAAACTATCAAAAATATTGGGTTTACTTGCTCTTGCTGTTTTCTCTGAAAACCAAGCACAGAATTATTTGAATTATAATGTAGGAAATGCCCATTCTCATAATGATTATATGCAGGAAATCCCTTTTTGGCAAGCGTATTATGCCAATTTCGGGTCTATTGAAGCAGATGTTTTTCTGGTGAAAGGAAAGCTTTGGGTGGCCCATACGGAAAAGGAACTTTCTGCAGACAGAACGTTGGAGAATCTTTATCTGGACAATATTTCAAAGCAGATCAAACTGAACAAAGGAAATATCTATAAGGATACCACTAAAAAGCTACAATTGTTGATCGATATTAAACAGGATTATAAGACAACCCTGAGCGCTTTGGTCAATACATTGAAAAAATATCCTGAAATTACGGGTAATTCTGGAGTGAAAATAGTGATTACAGGTGGAAGACCTCAGCCAGGTGATTTTAAAAACTATCCCAATTATCTTTATTTTGATGGAGATCTGAATAAAGATTATTCTACCGATCAGTTAAAAAGAGTGGGAATGTTCAGTGCAGATTTGCCAGAACTGGTAAAATGGAACGGAAAAGGAATTCCGAGATACGAAGAAACGGAGAAAATCAAAAAGGCTGTAGATAAGGCCCATGCTCAACAGAAACCGATGCGTTTCTATGGAGCTCCTGATTTTCCTAATGCCTGGGTAAATCTGATGGATATGGGAGTAGATTATATCAATACCGATCATATTCCGGATTTAAAAAAGTTTATGAATACCATTCCAAGGAATTTCTATAAAAATACCAAAGAATATGCTGCTTATGCACCAACTTATAAAACAGATGGAATCAGTAAAAAAGTAAAAAATGTAATTCTTTTAATTCCGGATGGAACTTCCTTACCTCAATATTATGCAGCTTTTACAGCTAATAAAGGAAAGCTGAATGTTTTCAATATGAGATCTACAGGTTTATCCAAGACCAATTCATCGAACGCCTATATTACTGATTCAGCACCAGGTTCTACCGCCTTTTCTACAGGAGTAAAAACAAAAAATACATTTGTTGGGGTAGATGGAACAGGTAAATCTCTGGCCCAAATTCCAGATATTATTGCTGCAAAAGGGTTAGTATCCGGATTGATCTCTACCGGCGATGTAACCGATGCAACACCAGCGGATTTCTATGCTCATTCTGATAACAGAAATAGTTCTGAACCTATTCTAAAAGATTTTGCAACCTCCAAAACAAAAATTCTGATTGGTGGCCCTACGAGCGGATTGACACCGGAAACAGAAAAGAAATTGAAAGAAGCAAAAGTAGATTTATACCATAGTCTTACATCAGCTGAAAAAATAAACAACAGAACACTGATTATTGATCCTTTGGC
Source organism: Chryseobacterium sp. G0162 (assembly GCF_003815715.1). Lineage (NCBI taxonomy): Bacteria > Pseudomonadati > Bacteroidota > Flavobacteriia > Flavobacteriales > Weeksellaceae > Chryseobacterium > Chryseobacterium sp. G0162. The sequence goes on from NZ_CP033922.1 coordinate 2,926,094, forward strand.
TTCACAACGAGTAACAAGCGGAAGAGGAAACTGGTTAGCAGATGCTTTTGATCTTACCTTAAATGACCTGAAGAATAATAAAAAAGGATTCTTTATGATGGTGGAAGCTTCCCAAACTGATGGCGGCGGACACAGCAACAATATAGAACAATTGGTTACGGAGTTACTGGACTTCGATCATGTAGTAGGAAAAGCAATGAAATTTGCTGATGAAAATAAAGAAACTTTAGTAGTCGTAGTGGGAGATCATGAAACCGGTGGTTTAACACTTTTAGATGGAAGCCTGAAAGAGGGTTGGGTATTCGGAAATTTTAGTACCAACGACCATACTTCTATTCCGTCAAGTGTTTTTGCCTATGGCCCGAATTCCAAAGAGTTCACAGGATTATTTGAAAATACAGAAATTTTCAACAAAATCATGGCTGCTTATGGCATTGAAAAATAGCTGAATCCAATCAACTTCTATTCTTAATAAAAAAGTAGTCTCTATCTGATAAAGACTACTTTTTATTTGTTGTCAATATCACGACATTAAAAAAAAACACCCAATGATAACTGCTAGATTTTCAAGGTTTTAGTGTGCTTATTTTATTTCCCACAGATTACACATATTTACGCAGATACTTCCGGATAAGAAAATTATAGTATTGATTTTTATGGCCAACAAATAATCTGCGTTATCTGCTCAATCTGCGAGAGTAAAAAAGCTGCCTCAGCAAAGAGGCAGCTTCAAGACTACAATTTATATTTAACGATACTAAAAATTCGTTTTTACAATCAGTTCTGCCAGTTCAGCATTCACAAAATCCATAGGCATTATCCCATACGATCCTTTTGTATTGCTTTGGAAGAACGTTTTAAGTTTCGGATTGATAGCGTTGGAAACCGTAGGAATACTAGGAATTCCGAATATCCCCGGTTTATAACCACTGGTGAAATTGATGAAAAGCTTGTCGCTATTGCTGTTTTTAGCTTCATTGAAGAGATTGGAAATTCCGTTCCATTTATCATCATTATTGGTAACCTTATAGTAATCCTGAACCTTCAGCTGAGCTCCCGGATTATTGATTTCAAAGGTTGTGTTATCTGCCCATGAAGTAGCATTAATACCTTTAGCGGTGTTGGCTGAAAACCTTCTTAAGAGTCTGATCTTTCCTCTTACCTCTCCAAGAGTAGGAATCGTAGTTCCAAGATTCCATTTTGAAGGATTTTTCTGAATATATGAATCAAAAGTACTTTCAAAACTTCTTGTTGTGTTGGAGGCGTCATGTTCTTCTTTTACAGACATGATGATGGTTTCCGACGGATGACTTTCAAGGAATGAATAACAAGCATTAAGGACATCATCAAAATTTAAATTCTGATAAATAGCACCATGATGAATCGTAAATGAATTATCAATATGTCTGCAACGGATATCCAGGAATCGAACTCCTGCATTCAGCTGCTCAGCAATACTGAGGTTTTGTGTTTTCGCCGTACCTGTTACTACAGGAGCATCTATACGCGCTCCGGAATCATGAGTTCCGGGAATAGAGATTTTTGAAATTGAAATATTATCCTGCAGGCCAGCCATCCAGCTGTTCATTTCCACAGGAACGGCTGATGCCATTTTGTAATTTGCTTTATTAAGAGAGGTAAGACCTGTGTCATTAGAATCTCTTTCTGCCATATCTTCCGAGCATGAGTAGAATACAGCTGCAGTTGCAATACTAAGTGTAAAAATTTTTACATATTTGATTGGGCGCTTGAACATAGTTTATATTTTAATTGTAGCTAAAATTAAGAATATGTCAAGCAATGAGGAGTTAACTTAGTTTTAAGAGATGATTAAGTTGTTGTGTAGAGACAGGAAGTTAGGAGTTAGAAGAAAGAAATACTTTGAGTCAGGGGTAGATCAACTCCAGCTTCCATCATCCCTCTCCTACTTAAAACACAAAATCTTCTTTCATTCCCGGAATTTTGAATCTATGTTCTCCCATTTTGAAATTATCCATTGTAATAAGAGGCTGAATTTTATGGATAAACTCCTTATGAATATTTTCTGGTACTTTTACCTCATCATCACATGAGGAGTACTCTCTGTCTACAATGACTTTTCCGGTAGAAAAATTAATTTCATTGGTAAAATCAAATTCACAGGTGTCATTAAAATTATCAAAGGAACCAATCAGGTAAAAATCACCGTTCTGAAATCTGAAGGTATGTTTGTTAACCTGAGTATGCCTTGAATTGGAGAAAAAACTTTGTTCTACAATTAGGCAGTTATTTTTTATCTGAATGTTAAGAATATTATCATCTGGGTAAAAGCCTAATCCACTTGAATAGAGTAGAGAGGAATTCTCTTTCCAAATTTTAGCTTGTCCCTGTTCATTTTTCAGGATATAGAAAACTCTTTGATAATCTTTTTTCCCGGGTGCCCTTTCATAGTCAGATGCCGTTTTATCTGTATCAAATACAATAATCGTTTCTTCTTTTCCGTCTTTATCCAAATCTCCTTTGATCTCAGTAACTTTTTTGTAACCTTTTGGAACGGAGAAATTTTTCAGATTTTGAGCATATGATAGAGTAGCCAGTAGGATGAAAATAAAAGAAAATATCTTTTTCATTGGGCATAATATTCAGAAATTATAATCCGGTATCCTCTTTTACGATCAGTTTAGATTCGTCCAAGCTGCTTAGATTACCCTTTATTGATTTGTATATTCCAGTAATATCGGTTTCTTTCCCTTTGGCATCAGTTACGGTAACTCCAGTGGAATAAGATGCGTCTTCTGCATAGTAAGATTTGTATACCTGATATTGATAACCATTATGAGAAAATGACAGATAATGAAGTTCCATTCCGGCATTCTGTTTCCCTCCGCCTCTCATATAAGACCTGTAGCTGAATTGTTTCCAGCTATCCTTGGTTTTTGTTGACGGGAACTCCATTTCTACTTTATTTTTGTTTCCGAAACGATATTGGATGTATTCATCTTTTTTATCCTTTACCAATGCCATTTTCTTTCCATTTTTTGTTTCAAAAGAATAGATGATTTCTTCATTGGGTAAAAGATATTGTGCCCAAATTGACAACGGAAGTGCCAAGGCAAACAAGACCAGTAATTTTTTCATGATTGGGTGTAGTTTATAGTTGATGCAGTAACTTGAGAATGCTCAATGATTCATTCTCAAATTACCGCATTTTAGATTTTCAAATTATTTCGTCATTATATCGGCAAGATCTTCCCAGAACATCGGATAAGATTTTTCCACAACCTCTTCATCTTCAATAGTAAGCTTTCCAATGAGGCAGTAAGGCGCAAAGCTCATAGCCATTCTATGATCTTGGTATGTTTTAATTGAAATATGTGCTTCAGGCTCTCCGAAACTTACAGACTCAATGGTTAAATCAGTAATTTTTGTTTCAGTGCCGAGCTTTTTCAGTTCATTATATAGAGCCTGCAATCTATCAGTTTCTTTTACTCTTAACGTTCCTAATCCTGAAATTTCAAAAGGAATTTTCAGAGCTGCAGCAGTTACACAAAGGGTTTGTGCAATATCTGGACAGTTGTTCATATCCAGAACAATTTTTTCAGGGAAAGTAAAATCAGGCTGAGGTTCTAAAGTCAGTTTGTGCTCCGCTTCAGAATAGGTTGTTTTAATTCCGAAGAAATCCTCATAGATTTTTGCAATGGCAGAATCTCCTTGTGTAGATTCTTTGTAAAAACTTTTTAAATGAATAGTTTCTCTTCCCAATGCACAGATCGAGTAGAAGTAGGAGGCCGAACTCCAGTCACTTTCCACTTCATAACTTTTGAGAGAAGCTTCATCATTTGGAGTGAAGGGTTCTACCTTAATCGTATTTCCTTCAAAACTGTTTGTAATTCCGAATCTTGTAAGAATATCAAGGGTCATTTCAATATAAGACCTTGAAGTCACTTCACCCACAAGGTGAATCTCCAATCCGTTTTCAAGTTTTCCTGCAATAAGTAGCAGGGAAGTAATAAACTGGCTGGAAATATTAGCCGGAACATTTACAGAAGTCTGTGTAATCTTTTTTCCTGTAATTTTTAAAGGCGGAAAACCTTCGTTTTCCATATATTCAATTTCAGCACCAAGATCTTTCAAGGCACTTACCAGATTTTTAATAGGTCTTTCCTTCATTCTTCCGGAACCGGTAAGAATCGTGGTTTTTCCTTCCTGAATAGAGTAGTAGGACGTAAGAAAACGCATGGCTGTTCCTGCATGGTGAATGTCCACTACTTCTTTAACTTCAGACAAGGCTTTTTTCAGCAATTGGGTATCCTGAGAATTGGATAAATTCCCGATTTTTATATTACTAAACAGGCTTTCCAGAATCAATAAACGATTCGAAATACTTTTCGAACCGCTGATCTGTACTGTTTTATTTCCTATTAATGTTGATTTTTCTAGCTTCTTCATTATTTCTTCATATTTCAATCCTGGTCACATACTTTAAATACCTTCCTATATATCAGAAGTATGTGACCAGGAATCTTATTTTAATTTTTCATTATTCTGATGCCGTTCCTTATCGCGGTCAGTTTTGATCTTCATTTTTTTATCAAAAGCATCTTGCAGATTAACTCCGGTTTGGTTAGCCAGGCATAATGTTACAAAAAGCACATCAGCCAGTTCTTCTCCGAGGTCTTTACTTTTATCACTTTCCTTTTCGCTCTGCTCACCATATCTTCTGGCGATAATTCTTGCTACTTCACCTACTTCCTCCGTCAGCATAGCCATATTGGTCAGTTCATTAAAATATCTTACGCCGATGGTTTTAATCCATTCGTTAACCTGTTGTTGTAATTGAGTGATTTCCATTATTGATAAGCTCCGATAGTAGGATTAGTGGTTCTTGGTTCGTTTACGATATCAAAAGGTACGGTTCCTGCTATGGTGGTATTTCCTTTGCCTTTGGCCGGAGAAGTTGTTTTAACTCTCAGATTCATTTTTGCAGCGAAATAATTCATAAACTGCGGATCTGTATTTTTGATGCTCTGTATCACATTCACATTATTATCGAAGGTAAAACCTGCTTCAGATGTACTGGAGTATTTTAAAAGACAGTTTTGAATTAAATATTCAAATTGTTGCCCTGGTGTTTGTTCAAACTGTACAGCATTATCCCTGTCAGAATATACAATACTGTTATATAAATTAAATTGCTGCAAGGCTCCCTGTTCTGTTTGCCCAGCATCATTTTTCCATTCATTTGTTGCAAAGATTCCTTTTCTGTCAAACGTTCCCATCGATTTAGAGTAGTTGGCAATCGTAGCATGGGTATAGTTATGTTTTCCACCCTTGAAGATTCCAATACATGACAAGCCACAGTTATTCATGACTAAATTACTTGCAGTAACGGTAGAGTTTACAGCATACATTCCATATTCAAAGAAAGTATGAATGAAGGAATTGGAGATATTAGCCGTTGTTTGCTTCATTTCTAAGCCTCTTGTTCCTCCAAATAGCCTTGCATGGTTCATATTAAGAATAGAATTAGGTTCCATTTTAATAGAATTCCAGTTTTTAGAAATGGTATCATAATAAGGGTCATTTCTATCCCCACGAAGAATGATCTGATTGTCCAGGGTTCCGTTGATATTTAAAACAGCATTTGAAGAAACCTTCATTCCGCTGTTTTTATGAAAATATACCTTTGTGCCTGGATCTATATCCAATGTTACATTCTTATCAAGAGTAAGATCACCGTAGATGATCTTCGCTTTATTATTGGTCCATGTGGTAGAACTTGTAATTACATTAGGATTGGTTGGTGTCTGAATAAAGAATTCAGCATCCTGAACTACGGAGAACAAAGTAACATGCTGTTGTCCGGCAGGTCCGGAAAAAATCACTTTGTCTTCGGCAATGGCTTCAGGTCCTGTTGCCTGAGGAGCAATTTCTACATATATATAGAGACTGTCTTTTTTTCTTAATGGAACATCCTTAAAATCATATCCCGGTTTTCCATCCACATTAATTCTGTATAACGAGGTCGCCCCTTTCTCAAGATTTACCCTTGGGATCAGAACATCTTTATCTTCATTATTATATACTTTTACTACATAGGTTTCTGAACGTACCTGATGATAAACTGTGTCACAGAATACAGTATCCCGTGAAAACCTCAGTTGTTGTGTAGGGGTATCAAAGGTAATATCATCCTTATTACATGATACTGTTACCAGGAGCATCCAGAAAGAAAAAGCCAGTAATAATTTGAATTTCATTGAAATTAAAGTTTAAGTAAGTTCCAAATTTAACGAAAATACTTTGAATTTCTTATCAAGAAAAAAATATTGAATTCACTATTTGGAAATTAGAAAAAAAGTTGTACTTTTGCAACCTAAAATTAGCAGAGAAATATCCATTACTATTTCGAAAGCAAACTTTAATTTTTTAAAAATAGCATTATGAAAAACGGAATCCACCCAGAAAATTATAGACTTGTTGTTTTCAAAGATATGAGTAACGACGAGGTGTTTCTTTGCAAGTCTACTGCAGAAACAAAAGATACTATCGAGTTCGAAGGACAAGAGTATCCATTAATCAAAATGGAAATCTCTTCAACTTCTCACCCTTTCTACACTGGTAAAGTGAAATTAGTTGACACTGCAGGTAGAGTTGATAAGTTCATGAACAAATACAAAAAATTCGCTAAGTAATTTTTGTATACTCAAAATATTAAAGCCTTTCAATTTTTTTTGGAAGGCTTTTTTGTTGTTTTAAATTCAATAGAAATAGGCTTTAACCCATTTACAATAAATAAAAAGCTCCACTGACTTTAGCCAAAATCTAAAATTTCGCTGGAATATAGATATTCAGGTTGATCTGTTTATTATCTTTTAACTTACATCTTAACTTCTCTCATCTTTTTGTATTTTTGTTTCTAGGCAGTATAAGGATCTGCTTTAGCCTTTGCCTTTTAACCTTTAACTTCTAAAAAATGCAATTAGTATTTTCAGACGCACAATATTGGGAAGATTTTCTTCCGCTTACCTTTACCCGACCGGTTGCAGCCATGCGATGCGGAATCCTTACTTTCTCTGAAAGATGGCAGAGAATTCTGGAGAATACCGAAGTTTCTTATTTTACAGAAATGTATCTTCAGGATAAATTTAAAACTCCGGAAGAAAAGGAAAGTCTTTTCATCGTTCCGAACTTTATCCCCACAGCATCCGTTATCCAGCAGATCAAAGATCTTAAACAAGGGGAAGCTTTGGTGTATGAAGATGAATTGGTAGCCGCGAAGATCAATATGAAAGGATTTTCCCTGAATCAGATCGAAAAAATGACAGATATCAAAGAAGAGCTTATTTTCTTTAAAAAGCCTACTGATCTGTTTACTTATAATCATCACGCCATTGATTTTGATTTTGATCTGCTTACCAACGGTAGAACATCACAGGAATTATCTTCTACCAACGGGTTTTTAGGAGATAAAAAAGATTTGTTCATTGAAGAAGGTGCTCAAATTGAGTTTTCCACATTGAATACTAAAACCGGAAAGATCTATATCGGTAAGAATGCTGAAGTAATGGAAGGTTGTAACCTTCGTGGTCCTATAACTCTTGGGGATGATTCCAAATTTAATTTAGGATCAAAAATTTATGGAGCTACTACCATTGGTCCGCACTGTAAAGTAGGAGGTGAGGTGAATAATATTGTAATCTTCGGATATACGAGCAAAGGACATGAAGGATTTGTAGGAAATTCTGTAATAGGAGAGTGGTGTAATTTTGGAGCAGATACCAATTCTTCCAATCTTAAAAATAACTATAGCCATGTTAAGCTATGGAATTACAGAACCAAAGCTTTCGAAGACACTGGTTTACAGTTTGCAGGTCTGATCATGGGAGACCATTCGAAAACTGCGATCAATACGCAGCTGAATACCGGAACTGTAATAGGAGTTGCCTCTAATATCTTCAAACCAGGTTTTCCACCGAATCTTGTGGAAAACTATTCATGGGGTGGCTTAAAAGATGATGAAAGATTCAGATTGGATAAAGTCTATGAAGTGGCAGAACGAGCAATGGCCCGAAGAAAAGTAGCTTTAACAGAGGAAGATAAGGCTATTTTGAAGCATGTTTTTGAGACGTATTAATTCTATTATAATAAAAACTTCAAATATTTTTGAAGTTTTTTTATTTTTGATGTAATAGATTGTAAAGACTGGTTGTCTTACCTATAAGAAACAAAACTCATGACCCAAGAAACTTTCAAGAATACGGTGTTTATTCTCAAAGACGAGATGTATCGTTTTGCGAAGCGATTCGTCATGAGTAGTGATGAGGCGGAAGATGTAGTACAGGATATCATGATAAAACTCTGGCAGAAACGGGAAGAACTGGGACAATTTGGAAACTTAAAATCCTATGCGCTGAAGTCTGTCCGGAATGAATGCCTGAACCGTCTGAAGCATCACGATGTGAAGATAGGCTTTGCGGATATGCAGCTTCACCGGTCCGAGCTTTACAGTATGGAAGTTGATAACCTTAAGGAACATATTGTAGGATTTATCAATCAGCTCCCCGAGAAACAAAAGCTGGTGATCCACTTGAAAGATGTAGAAGAGTACGAAGTTTCCGAAATTTCTGAAATGCTGGAAATGGAGGAAAATGCAGTAAGGGTAAACCTTATGCGGGCAAGACAAAAAGTAAAAGAACAAATCTCACAACTGATGAGCTATGAAAAAAGATCAATTACAAGATAAATACGACGAAATCTTCCGGGATATAAAGGAAGAAAAAATGGAATGGAGTTTTGATGATTTCCTTCAGCAGGCAGAAAATAAAACTTCTGAAGAAAACACAACCCTTATTATTCCATTAGAAGAAAAGAAGAAGCCCTCGTTTCCCAAATGGTTCTGGATGGCTGCCAGTGTAATGTTGGTCTTTGGGATCGGATTTTTCCTTAAAAATAATTCAGGAACAAGAGTTCATGACAAGGAAAGTCTGGTGAAAAACGAAGTGCTAAAGCAAAAGTCCGGGTTTATTGAAGAAAATAATAATCACCAGGAACAAGTAGCAGTGAATCATACCGATTCTATTTCAGGAGCTAAAAAAGATTCCATCTTTCAGGATAATCATGTGGCAGAAAAAGATGTTATGGATGAAATCTTACCGAAAAGAGGAAGGCTTAAAAAAGAAAGAAGGCCAAGATATGCTGATAATTCCTCTTTTAAAAATAACAAATCTAAAGATTCTACAGGATATGAAAATTCTTACGTTATTGTAAACGGGAAAAGAATTGACAATGTAGAAGAAGCTATTAATGTAACAAAATACTCATTCCAGATATTTGCAAATAACGTTAGTGAAAAATTGGCACAGCCTACGGTGGTAGATGATGATTATTAATCAGAATAACAGTTGCCATCATTAACTTAAAAATAAAATTGACTCATGAAAAAACTATTCATAATATTCGCTCTCGCTTTTTCCCATTTCTTTAATGTATATGGACAAAAAGATAAATTTGACCAACTCTTTGATAAATATCAGGAAGTTGAGGGAGTAACCTCTATTAAGATTGCCAAACCGATGTTCGGCATGCTTAGCAGTCTTAATATTGATGATTCCCAGTTGGATCAGATAAAACCGTTATTGTCAAAAATTAACGGGCTCAAGATTCTTATTACGGAAAATCCAGAGAAAGGAAATACTGCGGAAGGGCGTAAAGTTCAGAGTAACATGTCCCAATTGAGTAAAGATATTTCTTCTTATCTAAAGAATCTGAACTACAACGAAATCATGTCAGTGAATAATGCCGGAGCTAAAGTGAAATTTTTATCCGCGGAAGCTAAAAACGGTATTCTGGATGATCTGTTACTAAGTATTGACGGCGGAAGTGGGGAAAGTATTTTTGTCATGCTTGACGGAAAGCTTTCTATGGACGATGTAAGCAAGATCATTAACTCCAGTGAAACCAAAAAGAATCCAATTTCCAATACAAGAAATAATCTTACTTCAGGTAATAATTCGTCTTATCTTAACGGAGAAGCCAGAAACGTTGGTGATTTTTCAGGAATTCAGGTCAGCACCGGTGTCAATGTAATTTTTAAACAGGAAACACCAACCAGTGTAAAAGTGATTGCAGATGCAGATAAATTAGAATACATTATTACCAAGGTGGAGAATGGTACTTTAAAAATTTATATTGATAATAAAGGAGTAAGAAATCTGAGATTTAAAAACTTAAGTGTCAATGTGTCTTCTCCAAAAATGGACAATATTGATGTGTCATCCGGTTCTAATCTTACTGTTGTAAACTCTATTCAGGAGAAAAATATGAAGATTGATGCTTCATCCGGAGCTAATATTACCGGTGACTTTAAAGTCTCAAATGCAGCAAGTATTTCAGTATCCTCAGGGTCAAATATCAGAGCAGGAATTACTGCCGGAAATATCGGAATTAAAAGTTCAAGCGGATCTAATATGAGTCTGAGTGGAAAAGCAGATTCCGGAACTATAGATATTAGCAGTGGGGCATTATGTAAAGCAGATGATTTGAAATTTACTTATCTTGAAACGGAAGCTACTTCCGGAGGGAATGTTACCGTAAACGTATCGGATAAATTAAAAGTAAGAGCATCTTCAGGAGGATCTGTGAGATATAAAGGAAGACCGGAAATAGAGTCCAACATCAGTAAGACATCAGGAGGATTACTAAGACCAATGGATTAAAATGATTACCATGAAAACGCTCAAAACTATTTTCTTCTCAATTTTGGTAATCGGTAGTCTTCAATCCTGTATTGTTTCTGAAAAACCTAACATAGACTTCTTTTCAGATGCAAGATATGATTTTAAAGATGCCAAGTTTACAAGTTTTAATGTGCCGTTACTGCTGGCTAAGCCCTATATCAAGAAAGCCTTAAGAGAAGACGGAGAGAGTGAAGAACTTATTAGTCTCATTAAAAAGGTTTCTAAAATAAAAGTTCTTACCGTAGAAAACGGCAGCAAAGAAATGTTGAATGATTATGCCAAATTTTTGAATACTAATCATTATGAAGACTGGGCTACCATAAAACATAATGGTGAAAATGTAAACCTGCGAGTAAAGCAAAAAGGAGAGGCTATTAAGAATATGCTGATTACAGTGAATTCAGATAAAGAATTAGTCTTTGTAGATGTAAGAGGGAGTTTTACACCTGATGATATTTCAAAAATGATTAATGCTGTTTCAGATAAGTAATTGATTTCACTTCAAAAATCTTCCTATGGAAAAGCTTATTAAAGAAGTTCGTATGTTAAAAATATATGCGGCTTCGCTTACTGTAGTTTGTGTATTACTTTTTATACTGGCATTTAAAGCCAATCCTTCTGTAGAACGTTTTAAAGAAATAGATGTAGAACGCATCAATATCGTTGAAAAAGATGGAACTTTAAAAATGGTCATCAGTAATAAAGAGCGTCAGCATCCGGGAATGGTGAATCATAAAAATATGAATCAGAGAGAAAGGGATGCAGGATTGATTTTCTTTAATTCATTAGGAGATGAATGTGGGGGACTCGTATATGATGCTGATGAAAAAGGATCAGGAATGGTATATTCAATAGATCAGAGAAATACAGATCAGATCATGCAGCTCCAGTATCTTGAAGAAACCGGAAAAGATAAAAAAAGAGTGTACGGCTTAAAACTTTGGGATCGTCCGGATGATTTCCCTTTGGAAGCTATTATTAAGTTTGAGGATTCCCTGAAAAAGCTCAATGATGCTGTTGCCAGTAAAAAAGCATACGCAATGCTTAGAGAACAAGGCAGGTTAACCAATGAACGATTTTTTGCAGGGAAAACAGCAAACGGAGATGTTGGAGTTTTTATCCGTGATACCAAAGGAAAAGTAAGGCTAAAGTTATATGTAGATAAAAATAATCAGACCCATATTGAGAATCTGGACGAGAATGGGAATCTTGTAAAATAATTGTTATTGATCAAAATATTGATCCTAGACAAGTAGTTTCAGACATACTAAATTTATTTTGTGAAGGAAAACCGTTCTTAAAAAGGGCGGTTTTTCGATTTAACTTATTGATTATTAAATTTTATTTAAACTATTAAAAATGATTTTCATATGTCATCAAAATAACCTAATTTTGCAAAGAAAGTAAAGATGTCTATTCATAACAAAATTGTAGAGACAGCCATCACTTTCGATGACGTTCTTCTAGTCCCTTCTTATTCAGAAGTTTTACCTAACCAGGTTTCATTAAAATCAAGACTTACCGACAAAATCACGCTGAATGTTCCGATAGTTTCCGCTGCAATGGACACTGTTACTGAAGGTGATTTAGCAATTGCCCTGGCAAGAGTTGGAGGGTTAGGCTTTATCCACAAAAACATGACGATTGCCGAGCAGGCAGCACAGGTAAACCGTGTGAAACGTTCCGAAAACGGAATGATCTCCGATCCGGTTACCCTTTCAAAAGACCACACTTTAGGACAGGCTAAAGAGATGATGGCTCAGTTCAAAATCTCAGGACTTCCTGTTGTGGATGCTGATAATGTTCTTATCGGAATTATTACCAACAGAGATGTAAAATATCAGGAGGATCTTGATATGAAAGTGGAGGAGATCATGACCAAAGAAAACCTGATCACTTCAGACAAAGATACCAACCTTGAAAAAGCGAAAGAAATTCTTCTTAAAAGCAGAGTTGAAAAATTACCAATCGTAGATAAGGATAACAAGCTTGTAGGTTTAATTACGATTAAAGATATCGATAATCAACTTGAATATCCAAATGCCAACAAAGACCAGAGCGGTCGTCTTATCGTAGGGGCCGGAGTTGGAGTTGGAGAAGATACTTTAGACAGAATTGAAGCTTTAGTACAGGCTGGAGTGGATATTATTGCAATTGATTCTGCTCACGGACATTCTAAAGGTGTTTTAGATAAAATTTCTGAGATCAGAAAAGCCTATCCAAACTTAGATATCGTAGGAGGAAATATTGTAACGGCTGAAGCGGCTGCAGATCTAATCAAAGCAGGAGCTAACGTTCTTAAAGTAGGGGTTGGCCCAGGTTCTATCTGTACAACAAGAGTGGTTGCCGGAGTTGGAGTACCTCAGTTATCCGCTATTTACAATGTATACGAATATGCTAAATCTCAAAACGTAACAGTAATTGCTGACGGTGGAATCAAGCTTTCAGGAGATATTGTAAAAGCTATTGCAAGTGGAGCAGGAGCAGTAATGCTAGGTTCTCTTTTAGCAGGTACAGACGAAGCTCCGGGAGACGAAATTATTTTCCAGGGAAGAAAATTCAAGTCTTACCAAGGAATGGGAAGCCTTTCCGCAATGAAGAGAGGTGGAAAAGAAAGATATTTCCAGAGTGAAGCTAAAAAATTCGTTCCGGAAGGAATTGAAGGAAGAGTACCACACAAAGGGAAATTAGAAGATGTGATCTTCCAGTTAACCGGAGGTTTAAGAGCGGGTATGGGATACTGTGGAGCTAAAGATATTGAAACTTTACAGAAAGATTCCAAATTAGTAATGATTACAGGAAGCGGATTGAAAGAATCGCACCCACATGATGTGATTATCACTCAGGAAGCTCCAAACTATTCTTTATAGAGAAAGAATATTCATAATATAAAAGAAGCTGCACATCTGTGCGGCTTTTTTTATATTCAGATTCCTGAGTCTATTTTTTTAATGGCTTTAAAATTGTTAATCAAAATAAATAATTTATTTAATTAGTATCAAATAAGTTTTGATTCTTTTTGAAAATAAGTATTTAGAATTATGTAACAAAAATATATGTTTTCCGACTAACTATTGTGATTTTAAAAATATGTTTGTTTTTTATATGTAGAAAATGAATGTAACTGATTGAAATGTGTTTGAAATCTAAAATTTAAAAACCTATTTAAAAATTATAGAAATGAAGAAAACTTTCCTTTATGGAGCAGCGCTATTTTCGCTTTCGCTGTCTGCGCAGCAACAGCTGCCAAAACAGAAACTATGTGGATTTGACCAGCTTTTAGAACAGCAAGATAAAGAAAATCCAGGAGCAAGGGAAGCCCTTGAAAACATTGCAAGAAAAATTCAATTAGAACAGAAAAAAAATCCATCTGCCTTTAATAAAACGGTAAATGGAATTTATGAAATTCCAGTTGTTGTTCATGTAATTGAAGGGGGAGATGGTGGATTTAGCAGAACAAATGCACAGATTCAGACATGGATAGAGAATGCTAATAAAATGTATGCAGGAACATATCCATGGCCTTCTAATGGCGTGCCGGCTGATTTTGGTACAGCAGCTGTATTCCCAATTAGATTAGTGCTGGCAAAAAGAACTCCACAATGTACGGAAACAACAGGTATTGTAAGATATAACGGAAGTTCTCTTCCTGGATATAGTACTTCTGGAATGGCTCAACAGACAGCTAATGGTGCTACGAGAGCAGCTATTAAGGGATTAGCTCCACACTGGCCTGAATCTTCTTATTTCAATATTTATTTGATCAATATGTTTGATGGAGACCCTACTCCAAATGCCGGTTTAATGGGATTTGCTGCATTTCCGAATTCGCAGGATAGCCAATATGAATCTTTTATGAAGGCCGGAACTGTAAGTACTCTTCATGATACAACTTTTGCTCATGAGTTTGGGCATGCTATGGGGCTATATCATACATTCCAGGGAGGAAATTATCAAGTAAGCAGTTCCAATGCTAACTATTGTCCACCTGCTACTACAGGAGATTGTACAAAAGATAATGATATGGTTTGCGATACGGAAAGAGCGGGGGCAGCTTATTTTGGTGTTCCACCTACAAATGCACAGACCAATCCTTGTACATCAACTAATTATCAGGGAGTACAGTATAATATGATGAATTATACAAATTCAATAGCACAGAAATTTACTCTTGGGCAAGGGGATAAAATACAGGGATTGTTTATGTTACTTAGAAGTAGCTTGACGACCTCACCAGGTGGTACGCCAATTTCTACATCTACAGGATCTACTACACCTATAGCAGCTTGTGCTCCAACTGGTGTAACGAATATGGGAGATTATTTGATCGGTCCTACTTCTGTTAAACTAGGACAAATTAATAATGCTAGCTCAGGGCTATGGACTGGTGATCCTTCTTATTATGTAGATTATACCTTACAATCTTGTTTGAAAAACTCTCATACTACCTTAGCTGTTAATCAACCACAAACTATTGAGGTGGAAATTTTCCAAAATCCTCAGTTTGTAAGAGTTTGGATTGATTATAACAATAATGGTTTATTTGAAGAATCAGAATTAGTTGCCAGTGGAGATGATATTCAACTGGGTGCAGATTTAAGAGGACTTTTCACGGGAACATTTACTCCTCCTTCCACAGCGGTTATGAATACTCCTTTAAGAATGAGAGTGATAGCTGAAGGTTTTGATGAGGGAGATCCAATAGCATTTGCAACTTGTGGGCAGTTAAACTATGGACAGGCAGAGGACTATTCTGTGACATTAGTTTCAAACCTTGGAACAAGCGAAACAAAAGCTAATAATAATGATTTAGTGATTTATCCTAACCCGGTTGCTACTGGAGATAAGATTTTCATTAAAGCCAAAAATGGAAAGAATCTTAAAGTTTCAATTTCTGATATGGCAGGAAGAGTAGTGGCTAACCCAACCGTATCTCAGGAAGAAAATGGAGTTTATAAAGTAAGTCAACAACTTGAAAAAGGAGTTTATATGATTCAGGTTTCTAATGGAAAAGATAGTAAAACATCTAAGCTGATTATTAAATAACTTTACTAAATTAAATAAATATACATGCCTCCAGTAAATGGGGGCATTTTTTATTTTAATTTTTTATAACTGAATCTACGTTTGATAACCGAATTCAAAAATTTCCCCTTGGAAGATGCCTTACCAAAGTCTTCAGCAATATGGGAAGGTACCTTAAAATAATCATACACCGCTCCGGACTGATAGAAAATTCTTATTATTTCAGTTTCCGGAAAATAGATAAAATGATTGATAACACTGGATGGCATATTCTATGTCCAGCAAAAAATATTCCCTAAAAATGAAATAAAAAGGCTTCCGGAAATTCCGAAAGCCATTATTGATTTTTACTAGTATAAATTTAAAAAGAAAAACCCTTTCAGATTGAACTAAAAGGGTTGAATTTATTAATGGACTTTGCTGTTTCTATAGATATTTTCTCTAGGAATTCAGCAAATCATGATAATTGGTAATATGTAGATATCCTTCTTCTTTGATACTGACCTCTAATTGATGTTTGACCGCTATATCGTAAATTTCTTTTGGAGACATACTTCCTTTTTTACTAAGGGTTTTGCTCATATTTTTAAGCAAATCAAGATGTAGAATCAGATCTTCTCTTGTTTTTTGTACGAGTTCCTGCATCAGTGTTTCGATTCTTTCGTCGGTGATGTGCTGCTGCATACGATGAGGATAGGCTTCCAGATTATAAGCAGCCTGATACTCTTCTTCAAAACCGTATTTTCTGATGAAATCAATGACAAGGCTTGTTGCCTGCTCCCTGTCGTGGCTTCTGCCGATACTGGCATGCTGGTTTCCAAAAATAATTTCTTCAGCAATTCCTCCTGCCAGATAGATTTTGATTCTGTTTAGAATACTTTCCTTGGTATCATGAATTTGATGTGGGAAAGTAAAACCGGCTGCATAACTGCTTGCTACTTTGCTTTTAAGCTGTAGTGGGGCAAAACCTGTATACAGCATATAAGAAACGGCATGCCCGCATTCATGAACACTGATATTGGCCACTGCATCCTGTTGATTAGCCTGACGTATACTGTCGATTCTGCCTAGATATGGAATTTCAATAGTTCGGGAACCCATCTTTCCGGTAATAATCTTTTTATCCTGGAGATAATCGATTTCGATATTTTTATCCTGGAGATAATCGATTTCGATATTTTTATCTTCATGGATAATGGCTTCAAACAGAAATTTGCTGAGGTTAGTGTCTAAAATATCCACAACGCTGCTGAATACTGGACGCACTCCCTGAACCGGAAAAACTCCGTTTCTGTATATCAGTTCATTGATGGCTTTATTTATTTTTAAAGAAACCCCGAATTTCGTTTTGGTTTTATGCTTCAGGTTATTGATTTCCCGTTGGATAAGCTTATGAAAATCCTCAGTTTTTAATGAAAAATAAATTAAATGAATATTCCCGAATCTTGCTACCTGTTCAGGGCGAAACTTTCTGGCTAAAGCATTTTTAATATCAACTACCGTTATTTTTTTTGTGAAAGCATGGTAAATATTGGCATCCACATCTGCCTCACTGGTTTCTCTTGACATCTGAAACGCTTCGTCCAGGTTTCCACTAATAATGATAAGCATTTTGCTGTAATCTACGGGTTCATAGATTTTCTTTTCTTTCTGCTTTTTGCGGATCAGCTTAATCATATCTTCCTCTTTCATATCAATGATGCTCATGACATCATCATCCATGCTGAGGTATTTTTTTAATTCTTTGGCATCCCACAGGTTCAGATATGGATTTTCATCCAGCTCCGTTTCTCCGTTCTGCTTTCGTCTGTCATTTTCTTTTTTTCGGAAAAGATAGGAGAATAGATAATGTTCAAGATCTTCCCGTTCTCTTTTGCTCAAACGCCCATCACTCAAAAGCTCCCAAAAATCAGTGAACTTGGTTTGAGGAACCGGAATACCATCCGGATCTATGGTATTGATACGCTGGATCTCATCAAAAAGAGCAATGCTTGGTTTCTCATCACTTAATCCATTAGTTTGTAAGATGTCTGAAACACTTTTGCTCCAAGATGTTTCATCTGTATTGCTTAATTCAATTTCCACAAAACGATTTTGAAAATCAAGAAAACGAACCATCTTCCTCACCAGGTCCGTTTTTCCTACTCCGGTCATTCCCCATAAATTGATTACCACGGGACGGGTTAAGATCTCAGGCATCAGATACCAGATCTGGATATATTCCATGATATCATCGATGATCTTATCTATACCAATGAATTCTTTTTTTAGATAAGCTTTACAATCGTCCAGCTTTTTCTTTTTCTTCCGAATTTCTTCTTTATCAATAATCATGGATGAAAAATACACTATTTTTTTAGATTATCCTTAAAATCCTCAACCCTGAAATCAGTCAGAGCATTTCCTTTTTCAATTTTTTCCTTAGAATAGAGCCTGAAGTCATTTTCCGTTTTTTCCAGGAGATAATCATAAGGGCCTACATGGGAAATGAGTTTTACCAGAACGGGAGAGATTTCAAGACAGATAAAAAGTCCCATGATAAAGGTAGCTGCCAGTCCTATAATAGCAGAGTTTTTACCCAATTCATCCAGGGCCTGAAGTCGAGCTGCAAATCCATTAAACTTATCTTCAAAGGTTTCTGTAGATTTTCTTTCGGTTTCAAGATTGGTATAGACTTTTGAGATCTCTTTATCCAGATACTCTAGTCTTGGAGCTACCTGTTTCTGATAATTCTCAAGATCTTGTCTGCGCTGCTCCTTCAACTGTTGTTTACGTTTGGCATTAGGTCCATATCCTTCTTTTCCACTGGTTAAACCAGACTCTTTTCCCAGAATTTCCTTTTCAAGTTCTACAGATGCAGAATCGTACGATTGCTGATATAAAGCTGTTTTTTCTGCAATCTGTTTCTTCTCAGTTTCAAAAGGACCGCTTTGCTGAAGAATTCTTCCGGTCATTTCACCCTGAAGCTGTTTTTTATTCCTTTGAATAATGGTGTTTAATTGCTTATTTACCTCCTTTTCAAAGATTTTAAGTTCTAACGGTTTTGAAATGATAATCCCTAGAAATGTTGCGAGGATTAAACGGGGAATAGACATCAGGATCTGATTCCACCATGTCCCGGTTTTTTTGATGGAAGACACAATGTATCGGTCAAGGTTAAAAATCATTAACCCCCACAGAATTCCAAATCCTATGGATGCCCAGATATCATCAAATACGGTATACATAGCATAACCTGCAGAAAGAGTGGCAAACACTGCCGTGAAAAGTACAATTCCCCCGATACCGGAAAATTTATTCCATTCACTTGGGGTCTTCCTTAAAATATGGATGTTCCCTCCGGAGCATACCATCAGGAATTTCTGGAACCAGTTTATTTTATGATTCGGTTGATTTATAGTTTGTTGGTTTGTTTTCATCATAGAAAATTTATACAAAGGTAGTATTAAAAATCATACCAATGTAAAAGATAGTATTATGTTTTACCAAGTAATTTAAACATTGGCTTCAAATAGCTTATTGTCACTGTGGTTTATGAATAAAAAAATATTATTTTTAAACAAATTAAAGTACAAAGTGAAAAGCTAATTAAAAGAGAAAGAAAAATAATCTCTTTCTAAATTTTTATACTACGATGAAACCAATTATACTTTCTTTTTTTATTCTGGTGTCTATTGCCTGCTTAGGCCAGGAAAAGCAAACTGAATTTATTTATAAATTTCATATTGATAATATTAATAAAGGAGAGGTAATTCTTGAAATTGAAAATTTCAAGAAAGCATGGATTAGGGTTTCTGATCATATTGATAATAATGCTTTGGTGGTGACAGCATTTCAAAAAAGTGATGCTGAAGATGGGCCATATAAAGATGTTGATTTTCCAAAGAAGCATTTTGATTGTTTTATGGAGCCATGTTTCCCCTATATGTTTTTACTAAAAAAGAATAAGACAAAACAATATAAGTTCGATATATTTAGTACTTCTCCTCTAGAAAAAAATAAGTGGTATCGTTTTAAAGTCTCTTTAGAAACGAAGATCTGTAAAGATTGCAGCTATATAAGTAGTGAGTGGATTTATTTTAAAAGGTCATTAAATTGATTCTGAAAGAAATTTTTTGACGTGATATTTCCGAATTATTATAAAAAATATTGAAAAGTATGAAACTGATTGTATTACTGATCGTCTTTACAGTGTCCTTTACCTGCACTCGAAAAGAAGTAAAACTTAAATTTTGTGATGCAGTATATCACACCAATCAGAATTCCTGTTTTGTACTTAAAAATAATACGGATGTAAAATATATTTTTTATCCACCTTCATTTGTTGACCACGAAAAATGGGGCTATTTGGGAGGACGTGTATGGATTACTGATAAGGAAGGAAAAGAGCCTGTTGTCCATACAGCTTATATTAATAAGGGCACACCTACGGGAAAAGAAATGGATCAGTTTATACTCAATGAGCACAAAGATTCTTTACTATGGAAAAAATTATTGGTTCAGGGGCTTCAGGTTGATTACTGGGGAGCAAAGAATCACAAGGTAATTACCAAAACAAAATTTGTCTTGACTCCTGGCGCTGAAAAGAAATTTCCAAAGAAAATTTCAATTTTTAAAAAAGATCTTGAGTCTTCAGGTACTTATTATAGTTTTGATAAAAAAAAGAAATATTTTATTCAAATTGAGTTAAACTTTGACAGTACTGAGATAAAAAAGTGCCTGCCAACAGGACAATTAGATTCCCTGAAAAAAAACAATATTAAAATATTTCATGGTATTCTAAAAACAAAGAAAATTCCAATAGTATTAGACTGATAATGAAAATGGTTTATTTAAGTCTATCCGGATTCTGTTTTAAAAAGCTATCCCATCCGGAATACGATTTTGTATCCGTAATGGTTCCGGAATTAAAATGATGACATACCGCCACGGCAAGACCATCGGAAGCATCTAAATATTTTGTTGGAAATTCCTTTAGTTTAAAAAGATTCTGAAGCATTCCTGCTACCTGTTCTTTACTGGCATTCCCATTTCCGGTAATGGCCATTTTAATCTTTTTAGGAGAATATTCAGTGATGGGAACATTTCTGTACAGGCTGGCAGCCATAGCTACTCCCTGTGCGCGTCCCAATTTCAGCATACTCTGTACATTTTTTCCAAAGAAAGGTGCTTCAAGCGCTACTTCGTCAGGGTGATATTCGTCAATTAATGCTAGTGTTTTTTCAAAAATATATTTTAGTTTGGTCTCGTGGTTGGGATATTTTTTTAGAATCAGTTCATGAAGGGCAATCATTTCCATTTTACCTTTTTTAACGGAAATAAGACCAAATCCCATCACCGTTGTTCCGGGATCAATACCTAAAATTATCTTCTCTGCAATCATTGGGTCAAAGATAGGACTTTATAAGATAATAATGAGAAGGAAGACGAATAGATAAGAGACAAAAAGATCATAGAAGGAAACTGTGACCTCTAAGAATTGAGAATAAGTAAGGAGCTTTTTTATTGCACTTCCGTAAAGGCTTTCTCTGCAATAGGAACCCATTTCCCATCATGTCGTAATAATAGGATTTTACTAACTAAAAATTTAGTTTTATATTCTGTATGTTCATATTTTTCCCAGGCTTTAAGATAATTTTCCCAGGTTAGATCTCTGTATCCTACGGTCACATGTGGAGTAAAAGAATATTTTGAAAAATTGAACTGCTGCTTTACCCTGTTATAAAGATCTGTTAAATGAGTATTGTTTTCAGGATGTACAAAGATCACCGGATTTTGAGGATTGGGAAAACTTCCAAAACCATTCAATTCAATTTCAAATGGTAGCAGATTGGTATCAATTTTCTGAAATGCAATGTGAATATCTTCTTCTAATTCCAGTTCTCTGGAGAAAGGAGGAAAGAGAGTGATGTGAGCTTCATTTTTTAACGCCTTAGAGTTTCCATAAGAAAAAGCCAGATCTTTTTTAAAAGTCCTTATCTCCTCAATGATTTCTTCTGGTGGGTAAATGGCGATAAAGTACATTTTTTTCATAATGAAAATTAAGAATTTTAAAATAAATTTCAATACATAAGAAAATTATGCATAGATTTGCAATGTATTGAAATGACCACCATGAAAAAAAATAGTCTTTATAAAGGAACTTTACAGAACATTATTTTGAAGCTACTTTCAAAAGAGGTTAAAATGTATGGTTACCAAATTACCCAAAGGGCCAAAGAGCTTACCCAAGGTGAACTCGAAATGACAGAAGGGGCACTTTATCCGTTATTGCATAAGCTGGAGGGAGAAGGAATGATTACTTCAGAAATTCAGAAAATAAACGGAAGAGACCGCAAATATTATCTGCTCACTGAAAAAGGAAAAAAACAGCAGACAGAGCAGGAGAATGAAATGAAAAGCTATCTGGTAAATCTTCAATCTATATTTAGTATATAATGAATACTCTGCAGGAACACAAAATTACAGACTATCTTGTTTCCCGAAATCTTTCACTGGATATACAGATAGAAATTAAAGATCATATGATCCATCAGATCATGGATCTGCAGCTGGAGGAAAATCTTAGTTTTGAAGATGCTTTTTCCAAAGTAAAGGAATCATGGAAGGACGAGTTTATCACAGCAAATTATTGGATGTTTTTTCGGGAACCTATTCCATTAATTGCAAAAAAAGTCATCCGTGAAAAGTACAACAAGTTGTTGAAGAAATCTTTTTTGACCGGGCTTCTGTTTTTAGGCGTTAATATCCTGTTGATCTACCTGGCCAATAATGCAGATACTTACAGTTTTCTTTTTAAAGGATTGAACGGAATGTTTTTATTGGCATTGGCAGCAGTATGGATCCTGAATTTTAAAATCCGCCAATACATGAAACCGGATTTTAAGTACAAAGGCAAATGCCTATATACAATGTATCAGCAAAATATGGGATTAATGTTCTTGTGTGCTCTGTCTATGCTCCAAATGATGATGAGGGATGGCCATTATGCTTATCAGTTTTTCAGAGAACAGAATCATGCAGATAATTTTATGATGATGACTACTTTACTGATCCCTTTTTTGTTGCAGACCGGAGTAATTTTTACATTGCTCAATTTTTATGAACATAAGAAAAATCTGCTGAAAATGCACGATTTTCTTACTCTTACTACTGATGGTAAGTAAACAGACTAATTTTAAAAAATTAAAAACTAATAACCATTTTTATATGATTACTCTTACACAAGAAAAACAAATACAGCAGTATCTTTTGTCAAAGAACCTGAATCACAAATTATTTATTGAAATTAAAGACCATTTTATCCAACAGATTTCAGGTCTTATGGAAGAACAGCAATTTAACTTTGATGAAGCTTTTCAGAATACGAAAGAGAGCTGGAAACAAGAGCTGAATCTTATAAAAGCAGATATATTTTCATTCAGGAAAATTACAAGACTCGAAAAAGAAATCCTTCAGAAAAGATTTAGAAATATGATGCTGTATGCAGCCGTTTTCACATTGCTTCTTTCCAAATTTATATTTACTGTTCCAGATGTATTTATGTATTCTGAAATGATATTAATAGGAACCATGGTTTCCCTGCTTGCTTATAATATCATCTTTCGAAAAATGAAGCTGTACCATTATATACAACTTAGCTTTCACCCTTTGATTCTAAAGAATGCCCTTGTTGGTATTGTGCTTTTTGCCTCTGTTTATCTTTTTTATGATGACTTGGCAATGGCGGGAAGCGGAATCATGAAATTTTTCTTTTTATATGCGATGGCAGTAAAAATTCAGCTCCTGTATTACAAGGCACGAAAAGCTAGTGTCCTGATCTAAGCTGAGTAAGGGTGTTTTCAAGATGATCTGTAATCTTTTTCACTTCAATATGTGGTTTGAAGACCAAGCCTTTTCCTTTTTCTTCATCTGCAATATTAGACAGAATAATAACAGAAGTCTTTGTTTCAGGATAATAGATATTCAGAGAAGGAGATCCTTTTACATATCCACTGTGAAAATAAGAATTGGGCTTGCCGATGTTCAACATGATTCCATAGGCATAGCCCATTTTTCCAAAGATGGCATGGCGTCTCTCTGCACTTTTTGCCATAAAGAGTTTAAGCGTTTCCGGTTTCAGAATCTTTCCTCCATACAGTGCATTATTCCATGTATGAAGATCCTGGATAGTAGAAAGAATTCCTCCGGCAGGTGTCCCGATTTCTTTTCCACCTAGTCTTTTAGGCATGTTGGGAACTTCCTGAAATTTATTTGTATTTCCAAGGTAGGCTGACGCAAAATCAGAGCCTTTAAAAATATCTCCGGTTGAAGACTGGGTCATTCCTGCTTTTTTAAACAGTTCCAATGCGTTGTCATCATATGATTTTCCGGATACGGTTTCTACAATTTTCCCGAGAGCATTAAATCCATCATTGGAATAGTAAAAATCAGTTCCACTTTTAAACATCAGTTTTCCTCCCATCATATTCAGTCCGGAAGTATGGTTCAGAAGTTGATGAATCGTAATATTTTCATATTCTTTGATTTGGAATTCCTTTAGATATTTGGAAACTTTATCCGTAACATTTAATTTTCCCTGTTCCATCTGAAGAAGAATCATAACAGCAGTGAACTGTTTGCTTATTGATCCTATGGCAAAGATGGTACTACTGTCCATTTTAGCTTTTCTCTTAAAATCAGAATATCCGTTTTCTTTTCTGTAAAGAGGAAGGGAATCCTTGAAAACCGCAATACTTCCGTTGAAATGATACTTTTTGAATACAGAATCAATCTGCTGTTCCAAAAGTGTTTTCTGAAAAGCCGTAATGGTGGAATCAACAATGGCTTTTTTATCGACAGGTGGTAGTGGAGTTTCTGTTTTACATGATAATAAAAAACAAAAGGGAAGAAGGAACATTAAATTTTTGATCACGGGTGTTTATTTTTTGAAATTAAAATTGATATTCTTAAAGATACTGAAATTTTTAAGAGCGTTGTAAGATGCAAAATGCGTGCTAAGAAGGGATATTTAAAGTAATTAATGTACATTTAATGGTTCTTTGAAGACTATTCAATACATTTGAATAGATTATATGTAATCCCTAAATCATGAAAGAGCATTTGAACAACGATTCAGTGAATATAAGCCATCTGTTGGACATTATAAAAAAGCAAGGAACTGAATATCTGAAAAGTCTTGCAGACAGACCTACCTCCATCAATAATGCTCTTATACCGGAAACAATAGATCTTCCAGAGTATGGTTATGGAACAGAAGAAGTCATAAAACTATTCAATAATAGATTTGAACCTATTATGGTAGGATCGGCTGGACCGAGGTATCTTGGATTTGTTACCGGCGGTACTACTCCAGCTTCTATAGCCGGTGATTGGCTTACCACCATTTATGACCAAAATACCCAATCAACAAAAGGATCTGGAGATATTTCAGCGAATGTAGAAATGGAAACGGTTAAACTTATTCTTGAATTGCTGGAGCTTCCTGATCATTTTTTAGGAGGCTTTGTAACCGGAGCCACCATGTCTAATTTTACCTGTCTGGCAGTGGCCCGCCAATGGCTAGGAAAAGAAAAAGGGAAAGACTTTGCTAAAGATGGAGTTTCTGAAACCATGAAAGTTTTAACGGCAACTCCCCATTCATCATCCATAAAGTCATTATCTCTTTTAGGAATGGGCAGCAATAATATCATCAAAATTAAAACAGATGGAAATGATCGTGAAGCTATTTCTATTAAAGATCTGGAAGAGCATATCCTAAAACTGGACCATGAACCCTTTATATTGATTTCAAGTGGTGGAACAGTAAATACTGTAGACTTCGATGATTTTATGGAGATCAAAAAATTAAAGGAAAAATATACATTCTGGTGGCACATTGATGCCGCATTTGGAGGTTTTGCAGCGTGTTCAGAACACTATAAACATCTTGTAAAAGGTTGGGAATATGCAGACAGTATTACGATAGATTGTCATAAATGGCTGAATGTTCCCTATGAAAGTGCCCTATTTCTGGTGAAAGAAGAATACAATAGGTTGCAGGTAGAAACCTTTCAGAACTCAAATGCTCCTTATTTGGGTGATCCATTGAATAATTTCAGCTATTTAAATTTTCTTCCTGAGAATTCAAGACGTTTAAAGGCACTTCCGGCATGGTTTTCTTTAATGGCTTATGGAAAACAAGGCTATAAAGATATTGTAGAAAATAATGTTTCGCTGGCCAGAAACTTTGGAAGGCTGATTGAAAACAGTAATGATTTTAAACTCTTAGCTCCGGTTCGCCTTAATACAGTATGTTTCACCCTCAAAGATGGCAAAAAACAGGATGAAGTAGAGAAATTTCTTGAAATGCTGAATAGTACTGGAAAAGTTTTTATGACTCCCACTTTCTATAATCAGCGTAAAGGGATCAGAGCTGCTTTTGTCAACTGGAAAACCACAGAAACAGATGTTCAGTTGATCTTTGAAACCATGAACAGTATCATTACACAATTAAAATAAATTTTTAATGCCACGAATACACGAATTTTTTAATTGTGTTTTCATCGCTAAGGTATCCTGCTGAGTTATTTAATGATTATTCTCCATTGGTAATAATCAAAGTATTCTAAGCATTTTTATTCGTGGATTCGTGGCAAAAAAATTGCTGATTTATTTTGGAATCAGGTCGCAGAACCAGAAAATATATTCTTCATCCTCGTCTTCCGGATTGGTTTTCGGTTTAGGGTAAGTTTTTTTTACTGTTTCTCCAATTTCAAATTGAACTGGACTTCTAAAAATAGGCCCATCAAAAGTAAACGTATGGAATTCCCCATTTTCTCCACAGGGATCTACATTGTCTGGGAGATCATCAAGAAATTTCTGGTCAATGATTCTTCCAGCAAAGCTTTTATCCAGATAACTACCATTCACACAGGTGACGATGGTTTTAAATTCTAAATGTAAAAATTCCCGGATAAGGTCGGAGGTGTTTTGTTTCCAAAGAGGGAATACAGCCTGCATCCCAATGGTATTTAATTGTTTCTCCCTATATTGACGAAGATCTTCCAGAAAAATATCCCCGAAAATAGAGTGCGTAATACCCTGAGCCTGTATTTCTGCCATTGTTGTATTCATGATTTCCTGATATTCTTCCATAGAAGGTTCCTTTGGAAGTTCCATTTTAGTAAGCGGAATGCCAAGGAGGGAAGCTTGTTGTTCCAAAAGAAGAATATGAACACCATGCATGGAAATTCTTTGAAACTCTTTATTAATGCTGGTTAATAGAGTGCATACTTCATATTGATCCTGCTGTAGGATTTTGTAAAGAGCCAATGCAGAATCTTTTCCGCTGCTCCAGTTGAATAAGGCTTTAGGCTTCATTACTTTCAATTTCTATTAATCCTGCAATTTTATGACAAAATTTGTAACAATTCGGTGATTTATAGAGTCTAATTAGTATAATATACTTGAAAACATACAAAATTAAACAGATTTAAAATAAAACACATGAAAAATCTATTGGTTGGGACTGCCGTCCTATTTTTCACGGGAATTGCGACCCCATTATTTTCGCAGAAAGCTGAAGCTCCAAAATTTGTAAGCAATACAGAGGGAGTAAAAGAATACACCCTGGGCAACGGGATGAAAGTCCTTTTGGTTCCGGATGCTTCACAAAGCAATATGGTGGTAAACATTATTTATAATGTAGGCTCTAAGCACGAAGGGTATGGCGAAAAAGGAATGGCTCACTTACTGGAGCATATGTTGTTTAAAAGCACAAAGAAATTAGGGGATATTAAAAAACAATTGTCAGATAAAGGAGGAGATGCAAATGGTACAACCTGGTATGACAGAACAAATTATTATGAAATTTTCCCTTCAAGTGATGATAACCTGAAGTGGGCTCTAGAGATGGAAGCCGACAGAATGGTGAATGCTACAATTCTTCAGACTGATTTGGATAAAGAGTTTTCTGTGGTAAGAAATGAATTTGAGATTGGTGAAAATAATCCAGGTTCGGTTTTAATGGAGCGTATTGTATCCACTGCTTATTTATGGCATAACTATGGAAACAGTACCATCGGAAGTAAAGAAGATATCGAAAGAGTAAAAGCACCAACGCTTAGAAAGTTCTATGAGAAACATTATCAACCGGATAATGCTACCCTAGTTGTAGCAGGTAAATTTGATGAAAAGCAGGCTTTAAATTATATTTCCCAATATTTCTCTGTAATTCCGAGACCCACAAGAGTTTTAGATCAGACCTATACTGTTGAGCCAGCTCAGGATGGAGAACGCTTTGTAGAATTGAAACGTTCAGGAGATAGCAAAATTGTAGGGGCATTATATCATACAGCGCCTTATGCAGATAAAGATTATGCAGCATTAGATGCATTATCAGAAATTTTAACAGCAGATCCTTCAGGGTATTTATATAAAGCAATGATTGATTCTCATAAAGCAGCTTCTGTATATTCTTACCAGCCAACAGTAAGAGATGCTGCATTTATGTATTTTGGTTTGGAAGTTCCTGCAGATAAAGATGTAAAAGCGGTAGAAGGTGAGTTCAGAACAGAGCTCGATAAAGTTTCAACCATTAAATACACAGAACAGGATGTTGCAAGAGCCAAGGCTAAGATTTTAAAGCAAATTGAAAATACTAAAAATAATACGATCAATTTTGCGATTGGGCTTACTGAGATTGTAGGAGCCGGAAGTTATAAATTAGGAATGTTGTATCGTGATAATGTTGAAAAATTAACCTTGGCCGACATCCAGAGAGTTGCGGATAAATATTTTAAAACCAATAACAGAACGGTAGGAGTATTTGTTCCTTCCAAAGATGAAATAAGAGTAAAAAATATAGAATATTCTGATGGTCAGATTGCGGCCTTGACGAAAGACTACAAAGGGAAAGCTTTAGAAAAAGAAGTGGCTCCTTTTGAAGCAAGCATCAAAAATCTAAAAGCGAATCTCTCTGAAGGAAAATTAAGCAACGGAATGAAGTATGGAGTTATTAAGAAAGAGATTAAAGGAGGGAAAGTGTTGGGAAGCTTCCGTTTTCCTGTAAGTAATGCTAAAGATTTAAGTGGAAAAGCTCAAATAGGGGCTTTAATGGCTCAGGTGATGAAAACCGGAACTAAAACTCATACCAAAGAACAGATTCAGGATATGCTGGATCAGTGGAAATCTTCTATCAGTTTCTCATTCAAAGGGCAAACATTATCTGCGAATATCAATACATACAAAGAACATTTGCCCAAAGTAATGGATCTGATGAAAGAAATCCTTACAGAATCTAACTTCCCTGAAGCAGAACTAGTAAAAACTGTTAATGAATACAATACTTATCTTGAAGGTTCTTTAAATGATCCACAAGCATTGGCATTTACTGAGATAGGAAAAGTAACGGAAAATTACCCTAAAGAAAGTATTTACTATACTCCATCTTTCAAGGAACAGATTGAAGCTAATAAAACAATCAAAAGACAGGAACTTGTAGACTTTTACAATAAAATTATAGGAAGTAATAATGGAGTAGGAACCATGATTGGAGATCTTGATTCTAAAACAGCATCTTCTTTAATGGAAAATACATTTGGGAAATGGAACTCTAAGTCTAACTATGAACAAATCAAACCTGAACTTTTTGCGACTAAAAAAGAAGATAAAATCTATTTGACTCCGGATAAAGAAAATGGAGCTGCTGTTGGGAAAATAAGCTTCTCTATGGATAGAAAAAGCCCTGATTATCCGGCATTATTGATTGCCAATGAAATGTTGGGTAGTGGAGGGTTCATGACTGCAAGAATTCCTATGAGGCTTCGTGAAAAAGAAGGAATCAGTTATGGTGCAGGTTCATACATGGGAGTTCCGGCAGATAATAATGTGGCCTCTTGGGGTTGGTATGCATTTTTTAATCCTACTAAAAAAGATGCTGTAAATGCAGCATTAAAAGAAGAATTGAATAAAGCGGTGAAAGAAGGATTCACTGAGGAAGAATTTAAATCCAACTTAACTTCATGGCTGACTTCAAGAAAAACAAGCTTAGGAAATGAAAGTACATTGATGGGACTTGTAAACACTCAGCTTCAGTATGGTATTCCTTTGGAGGACTACGATACACTGGAAGCGAAAGTTTCAGCCTTAAAAGTTGGACAGGTAAATGATGTTCTTAAAAAATATATCAGTGAAGACAAACTGACTTCTGTGTTTGCAGGAGATTTCAATAAGAAATAGTTTTCATACCCATAAAGTAAAACCGCAGAATCCTCTGCGGTTTTTGTTTTTTTATATCGTTGGTGATGCCAGTAATGATATGAAGAAAACAACTTCCAGCTTTCATCCAACACCTATCTTTTATTCTCAACTTCTTTGATAGGAATAAAATCCCCATTGAAGTAATCAATTTTCATTTCAAATGGAGCAATAGGATTACTGGTGAAGGAAACCCCTACACTTCCATAGGAGAATGAAGGAAGAATATTTAAATTAGGTGAGTTTGGATTTAATTTTATTTTTCCGATAAAGTAATAATCGTTGTCTCTCTTTTCAGCCTTTGTAAATAAGTTTTCTATGGAAAGATAGGGATAAAGTTCACCTTTGTAGACGATCGCATAAATATGATCTTTTTTAATTTCTTTTTCTTTGCCATCTACAGTTTCATAGATTCTTACTATTTTCGGAGCATTACCGTAGAATTTTACATTGGTAATTTCTTTGTTGGGCAGCTGATTTCTTAAAGCCTGATAATCATTATATACGCCATCTTTCAATTCAGAAGAGCGGAAAAAGCTGATGGATTCCTTAGCAATCCCTTCAAAATCTTTAATCTGCTCATAAGTATAATGATTCCCGGATTGTGGTTTTTTAGATGCATTTGCAGCAATAAAATCAACAAGGAACTCGCTTCCTTTCTGAAGCATTTCTTTGGTAACATCAGACTTAGCCTTATGGTCAATAACATGATTGACCTGATCCATGAGAGAATAGGTGCCATCTTCATTTTTTGAAAATAAAAATGCCTGGAAATAAAAATAGCCATGAACGGTAACTTCTGTAAAAAACAATTGTCTGAGATATAAAACTAAAGTCCCGTTTTCGGTATTCTCCCCATTGAGGCTGTTTAAAACACTTTGAAACTGATCAGAAAGAGGTTGGGCTGCAAACAGATTTGCAGGAGTATTTAAGAGTCCCTTTCGGAAAGTTCCTAATGAAGTAGTATCAATTCTGCGGTCAATCAGTTTAATGGTTTTATAATAGCTCTTATCCAGTTTTTTAGCGGGAAGGCTGATAGTGAATTCGTCAGGTTGCTTTTGTGCTGATGTGATTATTGTAAAACACAGAGCAGATAGAAATAAAAGTCTTTTGAAATAGTTTTTCATAATTATAGTCTTTTGTGATGTTTGTGATGGGTAAAGCAGAATGGAAAATTTATTTTCGATAAGCTACAATAGCACCATTTTCGAAATAATAATCGGATCCAAATAGTTCCTCAGCATAGATTTCCGGTAGAAAATAGGAGTCGATCTTATTTTCTTGCTGGTATTGTTCAAACTCTTTTTTGGTGATCTCCTCTCCATCCAGAAAATAAATGAAGTCTTTATTTTTAGGATTAAAAGAAAACTTCTTTGCCTGGTCCAGATTGAGATTCAGACTTCCATCTTCCTTAATATTTCTCTTATTGACCAGAAGAAAAGATTTGTTGTCATTCAGAACTCCATTTTGAGAATCTGTTCCTTCAAAAATGAATATATTGCTCATCCTGACATTATCTGCAGGAATATTGATCTGGTTTTTTGAAAAAGAGCTGGATCTGAACCTTTTAAAAGGAGTAAGAATTGTAATAAACTGATATTCGATGAGGTTTCCTGTATTTCCTGAAGGCTTTACGTTCAAATTTCTGGTGATTACTGGTTCAGGATACTCAAATCCCTCATCATCTGGTCTGTGGGCAACCATAATCATTCCCTGAATCTCACGAGCTTCTAAAGTATCACGTTTCTGCTTTTGTGCGTTAAGGTTTGAGGCAAATAAAATAGAAAGAAAGATTCCTCCTGCAATTTTTCTAAAAGGCAGCTGAAAAAAATTGTATTGTGTTTCTGATTTTTCTTCCGGAATATATAATCGATGGGGTTGGATTCTTCCACAAACAGAAGAGTTGGATTCTAACAATTCCTTAATTTCATCATCTGTTGTATCTGCAAGATCATATACTTTCTTTGCACAAAGATCACAAAAGCTTCCACCAGGAATCTTCTGCATATTTTCCCGGGCAGCAGAGCAAGGCTCTTTAATTTGAAATTCCTTTTTCATGAGGATTAGTTTTGTCAGATTAAAAATACAAAAAAACCTCAAAGAAATTCCTTGAGGTTTTTAATTATAATATTTATTTTTTTAGACTTTAATATATTCATTTAACAAATGATATAATGATTATTGTTAAATAAATGTATAAGTAATCGAATAAATAATCGAATAAATATTCAATTTTAATTACGGAAAACCGTAATGTAGTATGATGGTAATCTGATAATAAATTTTATATAATTTGATTGTTAATGTTTTTTTTTCTACATTTGCTAGTAAATAAATACAATGAATATTTTTGATTCTATAGTATTTGAAGATCCTAATAAAGTAGGAGGTTCAATTAAAGCAACAATTCATAAATCAGGAAAGCTTGGGTTCTCTTCTGGAGCAGAGGGTTTTATGGCAATTAAAGAAGGCGTTTTTTTTAAAGTAGGCTTTAATGAGAGCGGTGATGAGGGAAATATTTATATGGTATCAGTTGATACAGAAGATGGTGCTTTTAAAGTGTCTAAAGCCGGCCAATATTTTTATATTAATCTAAAAAATGTTTTTGATAAAAGAGGGGTAGATTATAAAAATAAAAGCTATATATATGATATTAGAAAGGAAAGAAATGAAGGGGTAGAGTATTTTATTTTAACAAAAAGAAAAAAATAATAGAGGGAAAGAAAATATAAAAAAAGGCTGAATAAACAGCCATGGAAAATTTATCAAATTTTGTATTAAAAATTAGGGGTCGCAATCCAAATTTAAACAAAAATCAATAATGAAGAAAATGAGATTACCTCATCTACTTTTGTTGTGCAAATGTATTGCAAATGTTTCTTTTTTCCAAAATTAAATTCGTTTTTAACACTCACGAACGTTAGAGTTATAATAATAATATTTAAAAAAATAAGAATATCATTATTTAAGAATTTTATAAAAAAGAAATAAAAATTAATGAATTATAAAGTATCAACTTTTAGATTCTCCATCTTAGATAAAAGAGGAGAAAAACACTTTTTGGCTAATTTGCCCGGGAATATCGATTCTCAAGATTTATTTGATGAGTTTTGTCATGACATTTTTTCAAATACTAAAAAATTTAATGAGAACGGGAAAGACAAAAGTCTTACCTTGAGAGAACCTCATAGATTTGATAAAACTAATAGGCAAATCTATGGAAAATTTGATGCCGGGACAACAGGAGATCCTGTAAATATTAATGATCCAGAAACTAATGCAACTAATTATTCAGTTAGTTCTGATGAACTTCAAGCAAGAATATTAAATTTCTTTATTCAAATTCCAAAAAACAAACAAGAAGGTTTTATTATATTACAAAGAAAATCTACTCATAGCATTCAAAAGAGTTTTGAAGATTGTTTTAATAATTTTTTAGTGAAAAAAGGTTTTCAAGGTGAGAATAGAATTAAAATTAAGCTTTCACATGCTCCTAATTTAAAATTAATGCAAAGAATGATGGATGGAGGAGATTTGAAGGAGATAAACCTTGAAAGAAATATTATACCAAATAGTTTTTCAGAGTTATTTGAAGGAGTAAGTGATTCAAATTTAGGGACAATTACTACACAATTGAAATTTAATAAAATAGCTACAAAGGATAACTTTAAACAAGTTTTATATAATATTTATAATAAAAGTTATAGTGGTGATGATCAAGTTGAGATTGATGGAAACTTTTATGATGAAGTTTCGTTTACGTTTTATCTTGACAAAGTTACTAAGACATTCTATGTGAAAGATAAATCAAAAATTAGATCAGAAATTGATATTACATCTATGATAGATAATGAAAGTTTCAGGGGAGAGATTCCATTACATAAATTTGTTGAAATCTCAATAAAACTAATTTTAGAAATTTCATAAATTAAAGGTTGTTTATTTGAACTACCTTTTCTATAATAAAAACCTAACAGGGTTCTGAATCCTGTTAGGTTTTGTTATATTAATTAACAAGGTACATCTTATCTTACATATTTCTTCTGTACTTACCACCCACTTCAAATAAAGCATTGGTGATTTGTCCCAAAGAGCAGAATTTAACCGCATCAATCATTACTTCAAATAAGTTCTGCTGGTTGATTGCTGCATGCTGAAGTTTTCTCAACGCTTCTTCAGATTTTTCTTCATTAGCTTTCTGGAAATTGTGAAGAGATTCAATCTGTGCCTGTTTTTCTTCTTCGGTAGAACGGATAACCTCTCCCGGAAGTACGGTTGGAGAACCGTCTTTTCCAAGGAATGTATTCACCCCGATGATTGGATATTCTCCTGTGTGTTTCAACCATTCATAATGCATAGATTCTTCCTGGATCTTAGAACGCTGGTACATCGTTTCCATAGCTCCAAGAACACCTCCTCTTTCTGTGATTCTGTCAAATTCTGCATATACTGCCTCTTCTACAAGGTCCGTTAGCTCTTCGATAATGAAAGATCCCTGAAGTGGGTTCTCGTTTTTAGCAAGACCTAGTTCTTTATTGATAATCAGCTGAATCGCCATTGCTCTTCTTACCGATTGTTCTGTAGGAGTCGTGATGGCTTCATCATAAGCATTCGTGTGAAGTGAATTACAGTTATCATAGATCGCATAAAGTGCCTGAAGGGTAGTTCTGATATCATTGAAATCAATTTCCTGAGCGTGAAGAGAACGTCCTGAAGTCTGAATATGATATTTCAACATCTGGCTTCTTTCATCTGCACCATATTTCAGTTTCATTGCTTTTGCCCAGATTCTTCTGGCTACACGTCCGATCACTGAATATTCAGGGTCAATACCGTTAGAGAAGAAGAAGGATAGGTTCGGAGCAAAATCATTGATATCCATTCCTCTTGACAGATAGTATTCCACATAAGTGAAACCATTGGCCAATGTAAATGCCAGCTGAGAGACAGGATTAGCCCCTGCTTCAGCAATGTGATAACCGGAAATGGAAACAGAGTAGAAGTTTCTCACTTTTTCTTTGATGAAATATTCCTGAACGTCACCCATTAATCTTAAGGCAAATTCAGTTGAGAAGATACAGGTATTCTGAGCCTGATCTTCCTTTAAAATGTCAGCCTGAACAGTACCACGAACGGTAGCAATTGTTTTAGCCTTAATTTCAGCATATACCTCTGCAGGGATAATTTCATCACCGGTTAATCCTAAAAGTTGTAATCCTAATCCGTTATTAGATGGAGGAAGTTCACCTTTATATTTTGGTCTTTCTAATCCTTTATCGTCGAATTTTTCTTTAAGTTTAGCTTCTACCTTAGCTTCTAATCCATTTTCTTTAATGTATTTTTCAACATTCTGGTCAATGGCAGCATTCATGAAGAATGCCAATAGCATTGGAGCTGGACCATTGATGGTCATGGAAACTGAAGTCAATGCATTCACCAGATCAAATCCAGAATATAGTTTTTTAGCATCATCCAAAGTCGCAATGGAAACCCCTGCATTACCAATCTTACCATAGATGTCTGGTGGTAAAGCTGGATCCTGCCCGTATAATGTTACCGAGTCAAAAGCCGTAGATAAACGTTTTGCAGGCATTTCTGCAGATACATAATGAAATCTTCGGTTGGTTCTTTCCGGGCCACCTTCTCCCGCAAACATTCTTGTTGGGTCTTCACCTGTTCTTTTAAACGGATAAATTCCGGCAGTATAAGGGAAGCTTCCCGGAAGGTTTTCCTGGCCTTTCCATTGAATCAGATCACCCCAATCGTTGTATTTTGGTAAAGCAATTTTTGGAATTCTTAGGTGAGATAAAGATTCTGTAGAAGTTTCTACTTTAATTTCTTTTCCTCTTACAAAATAGGAGTAAAACTCTGCATGGAACGCTTTTTTTGTATCATCCCATGTTTTCAGGAAATCAATATTTTCCTGCTGAAGTTCTTTTTCTGCTTTTTGATATTCAATATCTAAAGCTTCATTAGAAATAATATTTTTTACCCCTTCAATATGGTATAATTTTCTTGCTAATTCAGCTTGTTTCTCAACATTAGCATCATATTGTTTGTTGTTTTCAACAATTTCAGAAAGGTAACGCACTCTTTTGGGTGGAATGATGGTTACTTCATCTGTAATTTCCTGCTCAACGAAAGTCTTAAGTTCTAAGTCAGTAAACTTATCATTTACTTTTGAAACCAATCTGTTGTAAAGTTCTGTTGTTCCATGGTCATTGAACTGAGATGCTTTTGTAGCATATACAGGCATATCCTCCAATGGGCTTTCCCATAAAAGATGGTTTCTCTGGAACTGCTTTCTTACCGCCTGAAGCGCGTCAAGAGCCCCTCGTTTGTCGGATTTGTTTAATGCCACCAGATCAGCATAATCTAACATGTCAATTTTTTCCAGCTGTGTAGAAGCACCATATTCAGGAGTCATTACATACATGGAAACATCTGCAAAATCAGAAACCTCTGATCCTGATTGCCCAATCCCTGAAGTTTCAAGAATGATCACATCCGGATGCGCCAGTTTCAATACATTCAGTGCAGAATGGATAAATGGAGAAACAGAAACGTTGTTTTCTCTTGTGGCCATTGAACGCATGTATACTCTTGGATCATTAATCGCATTCATACGGATTCTGTCTCCAAGAAGAGCTCCTCCGGTTTTCTTTTTAGAAGGATCAATAGAAATAATTGCGATTTTTTTATCGGTGTTGGAACGTAGGAAACGTCTTACCAATTCATCCGTTAAAGATGATTTTCCAGCCCCTCCGGTTCCTGTAATTCCAATGATTGGAATATTTAAATCTTTTGATTTCTCATCAATCGCTTTTACCAATTCAGGTTTTTCTTCTGAAAAGTTCTCAACGGCAGAGATAATTCTGGCAATACTTGTTGAATTTTCAAAATTGATTAAGTCCAGATCATCGGCTGTTACATCTTTTCCTGTTGCAAAATCTGAACGGTGTACCAGATCATCAATCATTCCCTGAAGGCCAAGTTCACGGCCATCATCCGGAGAATAGATTCTATCAATTCCATAAGACATCAGGTCTTTAATCTCTTCCGGAAGGATAACACCACCACCGCCACCAAAAATTTTGATCTGTGGTGAATTTTTTTCTCTTAAAAGATCATAGATATATTTGAAATATTCATTGTGCCCTCCTTGATATGAAGTTAATGCTATAGCATTGGCATCTTCCTGGATCGCTGTGTTTACAACTTCCTCTGCTGATTTGTCATGTCCTAAGTGAATCACTTCACATCCAGTTCCCTGAATGACACGACGCATAATATTGATCGCAGCGTCATGTCCGTCAAATAATGACGCAGCGGTTACGATTCTTACCTTGTTGGTTGGAGTATATTTTTGGGTTTCCATAAAAATTCTAGAAAGTTTCTAAGTTTTCAAATATAATAATAAAAAAACAACCCTGTGTTTGATTTTATTAAGCTGATTATCATATGTTTAAATTGGTTTATTTAATAAAATAGCTCCAATTTTAGGTTTGAGAATTTGAAAGTCTTATAGTTCGGTAGTTACAGAATTAAAAATGACTTCCAGATTTTATTTAGAAATTGATAGATCCTTAATTACTCAAATTAAAATCTCTACTTTTGCACCATATTTTACAGACATGCAAAAAGCTTTGATATATTTCGCATTGGGAACAGTAGTAAGCTTCCTTATCAATTATTTCTTTTTAAGTTCAGATAATATGGGACTGGAACTTTATTATGCCGTTGCCTTCGGGGCGGCGTGGGGAATTGCTTATTATCTGGATACTCCGGATTTTACATTGCCTAAGAAACTAGGCCTGTCTTTTTTAGCCATGGCTATTTTGGTTCTGATAGGTACTTTACTATTTAAGCTCGAACTGGCGATTCCATCTATTCTGAAATTTTCGATGGTCTTTGTAGCCTATTATGTAATAGCAAGTTTTAGGGCCACTAAGTCATTAAGAAAATAAAATAAAAGAGGCTGTCCGATACGACAGCCTCTTTTTTTATTTAATGGAGCATCAGAAAACTTACTAATGCCAATCCTGTAGCTAAGAATATGAATGCAAACAGATTGAGAAAGAATATAATTCCACCAATCATAATACTTACAATACCATGTGATTTGTAGACCCGGCGATGGGCAATGAAGAAATAAATGAGTCCGTATGCCGAAATTATAAATATAATCAGTGATAGTAAAGAAGGGAAAAATGTATATTCCGATAATAAGCCTGCAGCTTTAATGAGCAGTGCTAATATCAAAATGCTTACAAGTAAAAATGAAAAATAATGCAGAGTGAAAATGCCATGGTCAAAATACCACCATTTTCTTTTGCTATGAAATATCCATAAAAAGAATGCAAAAATTGGGAGATAGATGAATAGGGCTTTAGGCAGATTGTGAAAAGAAGTTTCTACCAGATTTCTTAGAATATCTCCTTTTTTAACACCTTCTTCTTTTAGACTGAAGAATTTACGGGCAAAAGCATCATTGATAAAACTAAAAATATTTTTTTTATTGGCTGTTCCTTTATCATATTCCTCCTGAGTCTTGTATCCCCGATAATTGGTGTCATCAGCTATTTTATTATTGGTATCCAATGTGCTTATAAGACCTTCTTGGAAGCTGTCTTTCTTCAAAGAATCTTGTATGTAGTTCTGTGCTTGATTAAGTTGTGTTATTTTCGCAGAATCTTTTACTCTCAGCTTTTCTATTTCAATCCCTTCGACAATGTTTTGCACGACCTGGTTTTTGACTGGGGTAGCTTGAGGAACATTGTGTTCCTCTTTTTTTGTATGTCCATAATTGACATTAAAAGGAGGAAATAATGCAAATAGGAAGAATGTAATAAAACTGACAAAAATATAGAGCTTTACAGGGGGTACGAATTTCTGTCGCTTTCCTTCGAGATAAGTGTTTGTTAGTTTCCCGGGGCTAAATAATAAATTCTTTACCGTTCCCCAGAACTGGCCATCATAATGGGTAAAGTCTTCGATAAAATGGGTGAAAAGAAAATAGAAAGGCTGTCTGCGTTCAGTATTTTCCTGTCCGCAATGAGGGCAGAATCTTTCTTCTACTTGATGCCCGCAATTCAGGCAGGTTTTATCTTCTCGGATCTTTCCGTGGCTCATGGTACTTGTTTGTGTGGCAAAGATAATTATTTCAGGAAATAAATAATGATATCAATACTCTTTTGAAGAAATCCTTAAAGAAAAATTAAAATTGAGGAGTAATTATTCTTGAAACCGAATGGAATTAATACTAATGATAGTTATGAATGCCTTTTCTAATAAGTTTAGAGGAGTGAACTAAAGAATAATATTTTACAGGAATTTTAGAGAAAAGGCAATAAAGAAAGAGTTGAGGGAAGAAACTCTTGCTTTATCATCTTCGTGCTTTTAGAACCTTCTAAACGTTTTTTTTTCATCGCCACAACATTTTGCAAGTTTTGTGCCAAAAGTATAAATAGTGCTAAAATCTATTGCTACAGGGTTGATTATCCGATATTTTATAGATTAAATAAAATATGTTTTTGGGTTACAAAAATAATTTGTACCTTTGCACACCCTTTTAGGGGTAAATTATGTTTAATCTTTAACTAAAACGTGTGAATACATTAAGTTACAAAACTGTTTCAGCGAACAAAGCTACTGCTAATAAAGAATGGGTTGTGGTAGACGCTGAAGGACAGCCGTTAGGAAGACTAGCTTCTACGGTTGCAAAGATTTTGAGAGGTAAGCACAAAACGAATTTTACACCTCACGTAGATTGTGGTGATAACGTAATCGTTTTGAATGCTGGGAAAATTACGCTTTCCGGAAACAAGTGGGCTGATAAGACTTATATCTGGCATACAGGATACCCTGGTGGACAGAAGTCTATGACTGCGGCTGAACTTCAAAAGAAAGATTCTTTAAAGGTATTAGAGAAGTCTGTAAAAGGTATGTTACCTAAAAACAGATTAGGATCTGCTATCCTTAAGAACCTTTATTTGTATGAAGGAACTGAGCACAAACATGAAGCTCAACAGCCAAAAACAATTAATGTTAACGAATTTAAATAATTAATTATGTCTATAGTTCACAAAATCGGAAGAAGAAAAACTTCTGTAGCAAGAGTTTATGTAAGACCAGGTTCTGGAAACATTACAGTAAACGGTAAAGATGCTAAAGAATATTTCTCTACAGACGTGATGGTTTACAAATTAAACCAACCGTTCATCCTTTCTGAGACTGTTGGTCAGTATGACGTTACCGTAAACGTATTCGGTGGAGGTAATACAGGTCAGGCAGAAGCTATCAGATTAGGTATTTCTAGAGCTTTATGCGAAATCAACGCTGAGTTCAGATTAGCATTAAAGCCAGCTGGTTTACTTACAAGAGACGCAAGAATGGTGGAAAGAAAGAAGCCAGGTCAGAAAAAAGCAAGAAAGAGATTCCAATTCTCAAAACGTTAAGATTTGCTGTTGGCGAATGGCTTTTGGCTATTGGCTACAGAAATGTACTACATTTTATTTAAACTTAATCTCGGCGAAGAGCCCATTGCCAAAAGCAATAAGCAAAGCGCCAATTGCCCGTTACGTTTAGCATCCAAACGCTTCTCCCATCTAAAGAAGTTGTTGATTGTTTAAAAAACGGAAAGTAAACTAACAAAAACAGAAAACATGGCAAAAGCAAATGTAAAAGACCTTTTAGAGGCTGGTGTACACTTCGGTCACATGACTAGAAAGTGGAACCCAAATATGGCTCCATACATTTTTATGGAGAAGAACGGTATTCACATTGTAGACTTACATAAAACAGCAGTTAAATTGGATGAAGCGTGCAGCGCTTTAGAAAAATTAACTTCTGCAGGTAAAAAAGTTCTTTTCGTAGCTACTAAGAAGCAAGCGAAAGAAGTGGTTGCAAAACACGCTTCTGAACTTAATATGCCTTATATTACAGAAAGATGGCCAGGTGGTATGTTAACGAACTTCGTTACTATCAGAAAGGCGGTAAAGAAGATGAACTCTATCGACAAAATGAAAAAAGACGGTACGTTCGAAACTTTATCTAAAAAAGAAAGATTACAAGTTGACAGACAAAGAGCTAACTTAGAGAAAAACTTAGGTTCTATCTCTGACATGGTTAGACTTCCTTCTGCAATCTTTGTAGTTGATATCTTAAGAGAACATATCGCGGTAACTGAAGCTAAGAAACTTGGTATTCCAGTTTTCGGTATCGTTGATACAAACTCTGACCCTAGAAAAGTTGACTTCGTTATCCCAGGAAACGATGATGCTTCTAAATCTATTGATATGATCTTGAGCATTGTTTCTGATTCTATCAAAGAAGGTCAGTCTCAAAGAAAAGCTGATAAAGAAAAATCTAAAGAAGAAGGAGAAAAAGTATCTGCTGATACAGATGCTGATTTCGATGCTGAATAATTAAAGATTTTCTTTAATATAGGAAAAACGCTGGATTTCGATCCAGCGTTTTTTTGTTTTAGTTTATCTTTTTGGACAGATAACAACCGATGGAATAGTAGGATCTTCTGGTGTTAAGACTTCTCTCACCTTACATACAACCCCACAGCATATTTCTCCTATGTCGGTATTACAGCCTTGTGTACATAATTTAAATCCTCCTTTAATTGTTTTTAAGGCATTCCTTGGAATTCTTTTTAAATTTTTCATGGTTTTTAGTTTTGACTTGTCCTACTCTGTATGCTTTTCGGCTACCGCAATTATTTTTTAAAAATAGATATTTATTACTTTGTATGTTTTATATAATAACTTTTTGATTTTATGTTATTTACATTTTTATTTATAATCATTTATGGACAAAGTAGACAATAAGCATCTTAGAGGTTTATATGCTGCCTGTTTTATCTGTAAGTAAATATTAAAAATAAAAAAACTGCAGAATTCTGCAGTTCTATTTTTAGTTTCGAAGTGTTATAGTATAAGAGGTTGTTATATACTTATTAGATTGATATCTTGAATTACAAAGCATACCGGATAAACTGTAGTTTTGGTTCTTAGTGACCATTGTATACCCAATTTTTCCGGCACCTATAGGGATCTTTTTAAAGAATCCGTTTCCACTTATTGTAAGAACCATATTGCAGGGAGATTTGTTTTCTACAGAAATGGATGTTCTGGGATTACCTGGATCATCATTATTGAGAAGGTCACTCAGCACTTCAGCTGTTTCAGGCTTATAGGTTTTCATCAGTTCATTATATTCTCTCTCTGTATTAGCTACACTGCCACCACCAGTATTGGTAGGATAGGGATTTCTAATGGGATAACCACCATAATTAACACTACAGCTGGTAAGGATCATTGAAATCCCAGTCAGAACTAATAACTTTTTCATACCTGTTTATTTTTTTCTTTTTTTTAATGGTTTTTCAGAGGGTGCCTTTGTGGGTGAGGCTTGCTGAGCACCTGGCTGACCTGGATTATCTATGGTTACAAAGATACTTCTTTTTATATCTTTTTGAGAGAAGTACTTCATGTCACAGACATTACTGTTCAGTGTATAAGAACCTTTATTAATTACAATAAAATTTTCTCCGTGAGCAGGTACGGCAAGATTATAATAATCATTTCCTTCTATCCGGAGAACAATATTACAGTCCGAGTTATTCTTAAATAAAAGAATGGATTCTTTTTTGGTAATATCCTCATTGAGCATTGTATTGAGAAGCTGCTCAGTTTTCTCTCTATGTTCTGCAGATGTTTCGGCAATTAAACGCCTAAATTCTTCCGCTTCATTAGAATTGGGATCTTTCATCGCATTTTTTGGAATATCTGCGATAACGGGCCTTGTTTCCATTGGTTTGGCAGTCCTTGCTCCCTTTGTCCATTCAGAGTTTTTTAAAGCAATGAGCTTAGGTTTCAGCACACTTTTTTTAGGATCGTCAGGGTGTGCGGTCTTAAGATATTCTTCAATTTCCTTAATATTTGTGCTTTTTAAAATGTCTTTACTGCCTTTTTGTGCGGAGGTAAAGCCGGGGGTAAGGAAAGTGAAAAATAAAATCGTCAAAAATTTTTTTTTCATCAATAGTGTTTCGTTTATTTCATCAGTTGATTCGGAATTTTATGTAGGTTATTGTTTTTCCTTTTGCTGAGAATAGCTGTTCATAATACGTTTGAATATCTCTCAAATGGGGCGTATTAGGATCATATTCCGGAGCTCCATAGATATCATGGTGAGCGGTAATGATTTCATATCCTGCTCCCTGTAAATATCCTAGAGTATATCCATGAAGGAATTCTGAGTCAGTTTTCAAATGGATAATTCCTCCTGGCTTCAGGAATTTTTTATAACGGGCTAAAAAGTCCGGGTGTGTCAATCTATGTTTTGTTCTTTTGTATTTGATTTGTGGATCCGGGAAGGTAATCCAGATCTCATCCACTTCATTTTCAGCAAAGAAATGATCTACAAGTTCAATCTGCGATCTTAAAAAGGCAACATTAGTCATCCCGTTTTCCACTGCCTCTTTTGCTCCGAACCAGAATCTTGCCCCTTTAATATCAATCCCGATAAAGTTCTTTTCTGGAAATGTTTTGGCTAACCCTACAGAGTATTCTCCTTTTCCACAGCCTAGCTCCAGAACAATCGGGTTGTCATTTTTAAAGAAATTTTCTCTCCATTTTCCTTTAAGTTCAAAGCCTTCTAAAGCATCTTCCCGTGTTGGTTGAATTACATTCGGTAGTATCTTGTTTTCTGCAAATCTTGCTAATTTATTCTTGCCCATTGAGTCATGTATAAAATGACTGCAAAAGTAATAAAATTTACACAGAATTGAGGTCTTTTAAAGTTAAAAGACCTATGGTGAGGCTATGATATTGTTTTGATTATTTTGCTGTTGCGCTGCCTAAAGCAACCATAATTGGCTTT
This sequence comes from Chryseobacterium sp. G0162, assembly GCF_003815715.1. Taxonomy (NCBI): domain Bacteria; kingdom Pseudomonadati; phylum Bacteroidota; class Flavobacteriia; order Flavobacteriales; family Weeksellaceae; genus Chryseobacterium; species Chryseobacterium sp. G0162. The sequence goes on from NZ_CP033922.1 coordinate 2,969,965, forward strand.
TGAATAGTTTTTTGTGATGCATACTGCGCACCACATACCAAACTTGTGAAAAGATACTGTCCTTTTTCTACTACGATGGAGTTGTCCTTATGGGCCGGAACGGCGAGTCTGTATTTAATTGTACCAACACTTTCCATCCTTACAATAATATTGCAGTCAGATTGATTTTGGATAAGAACAATACATTCTTTAGCATTGGGATCATTATCAAATAAGGAATTAAGGATTTTGACGGTTTTGTTTTGATGTTCAATAGGAGAGATATTCATAAGCATATTAAATTCCTCGGCTTCTGCATTAGGAATTGCAGCATTAGCTGCTGTGTTCACCACAAATGTATTTTGAGCGTTGCTTGGAGTATAAGTTTCTGTTGATTTTTTGGCGGCAAGTTCAGCTTTATATTTGGCAATCTGTTTCTGTTTGATAATAGCATTCATTTCATCAAAGGTGATTTTTGTAGAAGGTCTTCTTCTTAATAAGGCCAGCATTTCCTGCATGTCTTTCACTTTCTGATCTTCGGGATGAGCATTTTTGATGTATTCTTTCATCATTTCCATAACCCTTGGTTTTAGGACAGATCTTCTGGGATCATCAGGATGAGCGTCTCTTAAGAATGCATTGATTTCATATATATTATTGCTTTTCAGAATTTCGCTGTAATCTTTTCCCTTCTTTTGGGCATACACGCTGAAAAACAAGACCGAGGCAAGAAGTAAAAGTATTTTTTTCATTAATATAATATTAAGTTAAAAATTAGGTACTTTTTCTTAATTTGTGTTTGGGTCAATTAGTCTTTTAGTAGGATAACGAAATAGTATTGTTTTTATTTTAAACACATTATCGTGATATAAAATTAAACATATTTTTGAATATAAGTGAAATGTTTTATGTGAAAAGTGAATGATTGACAATAGGTGCCCACATTGGTGTAAAAGAAAAATCCATGTAAAACTACATGGATTTTTGTATAAATGTGAATTGTTATTTCTCGGTCTGTTGGGGTGCTATGACTTCCTGGAGATGTGAACTTCTTAATCTCTTCTGGTAGATAGGCATATATTTTTCTATAGGAATTTTGATGGCTTCAAAGTTTCCAGCCAATACATAAGGCTGGATGTTTTCCGAAGTATACACAAACTGTAAAAAGTTATCGATCAGGTTTTCAGGTATTTTAAATTTAGCAAAATAGTCCTTCCCTAAATAATTTTTAACCTGAGTGATGGAGGTATTCATATTCTCGTAAGCCTGATAACGCTGCTTCTTCTTTCTTTCACCAGAAAGCATATCATAGATACTTTCAAGGCTAAAGGTTAGTCCGCCATCCCTTAATCCCGCAACCGGAAGCTCAGGAGGGGTTCCATCTCCTTTAGGTTCAGGAAGTCCGATAACTTTTTTAATTGCAAGGGCTTTATCTTCTTTTCTGAGAGAGTTTACATCATATCTTAGGTTTCCTGTAGGTTTAAATCTGCTGAGCACAATTTCCTGAATCTCATAATAAGCTACTTTCAGTTCTACAAGATTTTTCTGCCCCAATAACTGAGGAGTCATTTTAATATCCTTTCTTTCCGTAACAATAGAGGTAAAACGGATAACATCTCCGGGATTGGCCGGGACATTGAAATTACCGTTGAAGTCCGCAAGAACAGTTTTTTGGGTATTAAGATTGGTAACATATACCTGGTTAAGATAAAGGATGGAGTTATCCCTTAGAAATACTTCACCGGAATATATTTGAGCATTGATTTTTGCCAGAAAAATCAGCAGCAGCAGAGTAAACAGTTTCTTCATATAATTGGCAAAATTACATAGAAATACAGCAATTTGTGCTTAATTAGATAAAGAATAGTGGTTAAAGTTATATTAAACTTTAGTATTGAATTGTTAATGAATGTTATAAACATATTTTCATTTTGAATCTAAACCGGAATATACCATAAAAGGTTGAAAGAATGTTGCTCTTTTTCAGCCTTTTAGATGTTTTATCTGTGTCTTACCAATAACCAGCTTGAGTATTTTATTGAAACTGTAGAACCAAATTCTGTCCAGCTGATAAAGTACCAATAAGTTGCCGTAGGAGTATATCTGCCTCCCACTCTTCCATCCCAGGTAAATCGGTTTTCACGGGTACCCCGGAAGATTTCAGCTCCATATCGGTCAAAGATTCTGAATACCAGATTCTCATTAGCCATTAACGCTGAATAGTCTATTTGCTCATTACGCCCATCACCATTTGGAGTAATGGTATTGATAAGGTTAATAATAGCAAATTCCTTTTTTACTTCTGCGCACATTTTAGCGTCTCTTACCACTACATAATGAGGGCCTCTTGGTACATCATAGAAAATATTTGAAGATTGCCATACAATCCCATCCAAAGAGTATTCATAAGGTGGGTTGCCACCACTTGCACCAATTTTCACTGTTGTTCCGTCAATTTCAATGGAAGTGATCGTTGGGATGGTGTATTCTGTCACATTTACATGCTGTTTATAAGTACATCCATTAGAGGTAAGTTCTACCCAATAGCTGCCTGCAGGTACATTAGTAATGGAAGGGGTAGTGGCTCCCGTGCTCCATAAGTATTTGTCAAATCCCGGACCCGCATTCAGTGTTGTGGTTGTTTTAGGACAAATCATCTGATCTGCAAGAAGAGGCGAAGTTTTAGGAATTTTAATAGTAATTTTAATAGAGGCCACTTCCGGGCAAACACCATTTTTTTCAAAACGGATATAAAATGTTTGTGGGGTGGTAATATTGACTGTTGCAGCTAATGGATTGACATTGTTTTGTGCATCAGCTAAGGTTCCATGAAATGTAAAGGTCACATTGGGATCTAGTGTAAACAGAGGAATAAATTGGGAAAGATTTACTGTTTTTATTCCATCCAGGTCATCATCACATACATTTTCTGTGACTGCCTGACTTGCTAGTTTTATTCTGTTTCCGATACTGAATTGTAAAGGTTTAACAACAGGGGAGCATCCGTCAGGAGAATCTACTCTGATATAGATTGTTGTGGTTGCGGTATAACTCCAGTTATTAGGCAGTGTGTTAGCGTTTCCTGCATTGGCATCAGCCAAATTTGCATAGTATCTTACGGTAAAATAATTCGGATTATTAAGAACAATAGGAGTGATGTTAGTGAGGGTTATATTTACAGTTCCATCGAAATTATCATCGCAGAATGTCCCATTATAATTATCTGGTACAATGGCTTTATTATAAAAACTTAATGTTACTTGGGCAATGCTTTTACACCCAAGTGTATTTTTGATTACCACATAGATGATTGTACCATTTGCTGCGGAATAGGCATTGGGAGTAGTGATTTGGGCTGCAGGATTTTCTGTTTGTGCATCTGCCAAGGTTGGATAATAGGTTTTAGTAACAGGATTGTTTGTTGTTACACTGGCGGTTGTAAGGTTAAATGTTCCTTTTCCATTTACATCACAGGCAAATAATACAGCATTGGTAGCTATGATCGCTTTAATATTGATATTTACGGTTACTGTTTCACAGTCAGGGAAATCAGGGTCATTGCCACAGAAAGTATAGGTAAATGTATCAATTCCTGCTGTGCCGGGAGTATTGACAGTATAAGTAATGATTCCTGTGGTAGGATTTATTACCACTGTACCCAATGCTGGTGGAGAAGTGATGGCCACAGTAGAGGCCACAGGAACTTGTGTTGAATTACTGAAGGTTGGGGTAATTATTTGTGAAGTGCATACATCATAAGATGTTGTTGTCAGCTTCATACAATTTGTTACTTTATATTGTTCAGTAACCAAAGGAGCACAGCTTCCCATGGTAACAGAGCAAGTATAATATCCGGATTGGGTAGGAACAATTGAAGAGCTATTTGCTCCGGAAATTGCGATCCCGTTTCTGTACCATTGATAGGTATCATAAATGATGGGATCTATAGTAAGCTCAATTCCAGGAATACATGAACCTCCTGTTTTTAAAATAACGGGTTGGGTAGGAAAGCCCGCAAAGAAACCTCCGTATCCTACCGCGTCACTTCCTGCTGTGATTCCCGCAGTAATAGCTTTACTGGAAACGATTGTTATTGTTCCAGTCACATTGGGAATTCCATAAGTAACCCAATTGTTGGTGCCTGTCATATTGTAAGGACCGGTAGAAGCTGGTGGAGTTCCTCCATTTACGGTAACTATAGCTCCTTTTTCTGTAACAAGATTCAGCTTTGTGGGAATATTGAGAACTCCTGATGGGTTTATATTCGAATGAACAAAGTTTTCATTGATAAGACCAAGCTCATTGATCTGCTTGGGAAGATAGCAATTTAATGCAGGAATGAAATTGAAACCTCCTGTAGCAACTTCATTTCCTGTATTCGAATCTCCTGCTAAAATCTGGTAAACATAGGCATTCTTAGAGGTTTTGATATATAAATTATAATGACCACCGCCCTGAAGACTGTATTTAGAATCAGGAATTACAAAATACTTCCCAGTATTCAATGTAGCGATAGGGGTTAGTTCATTATTTACATAGATCTGGGTATTATCCTGGGTAGCAATAATAACAGCTCCTTCCATATTGGCTCCAATACTTCCGTTACCTTTAACGAGAGCAAATTCATTTCCAAGCCTGTCAACAGGTACAGCCTGATCCATTAAAATATCAGAACTGGTAGGGAAGTTTCCAGCATATTGACCGTTGAAATTTCCATTAGTGACATTAATGGGTTTGTTTGAGGTGATTTTAGCTCCGATAAATCCATCAAAGTTTCCGGTACTATTTCCAATACCATCAATAATATAGGATTGTCCTTTGTTTAAAGCGATGTTTATGGTAGGATTGGTAGCCCCTGTAGTTCCGTTTGAGAATTGTACAAGTGGGCTGTAACCGGTAATGCTAACCGTAGTGTTATCTTCTGTTGCCAGAATACTGGTCATAAAATTCAGAATATCATTATTTACACTGATAGGAGCTGATGCTGCAAAGAAACTTTTTCCAGTGGATGGAATGCCCTTAGAGGTAATGATTTCGGCATGATTAAATACTGAAAATCTTAGGTTTGCATAAAATGGAAATTCTGCCTTCAGATATAATCCTTTTGTGGTAGGAGTAAATAAATCTGTCTGCTGTGTGGTAATGATATAATTCCTTAAGACATCAAATTTCTGAGGATTATTTTTACTGATGTTCACTGTTCCGATCAGAACATTATTGTTATAGATGTTTACAGGAAAAGGGGTTGTGCGGCTGGTAGACAAGTAGAGCTTCTGATAGGGATTGGAAGCTCCAGATCGGTCTATCATGGGAGCAAACCAATGTTCTCTGTCTAATTGTGCAAAAAGAGAGGTGAATATGTGAAATATAAATAAAAAAGATAGAATTTTCTTCATTCAGTGATGGTATTTATCACAAATTTAATAATAAAAAGCATTGAAGTATTGAAAATGCAATAAAAAAACCACGATTTTGCAATCGTGGTTTTGAAAAATTTTAAATCTGGATGATTATTCTCTGTTTTTTACCATAATCCAGCCAGTATATTTTATCTCAGTCTTTTCTTTGTTAGATTCATTCCAGGAAACGTGATACCAATAAGTACCTGTTACAAGTTTTTTGTCGAAATGTCTTCCATCCCATCTGTAATTGTTAAACTTATTTCCGGTAAATATCATATTTCCATATCTATCATAAACAACAAAGCTAAGGTTGTCCTTGTAAGCAAGATCACTGTAATCGATGTAGTCATTGATGTTATCTCCATTAGGAGTAATGGCATTCAATAAATTAGGAACGGTAACTTCTGCTGAAACAGGGGTACAGTTGTAAGCATCTTTTACATAGAATTTATGTTGGCCTCTGGTTAATCCTGTAAAAGTGTTAGAATCCTGCCAGTTTGTAGTTCCGTCAACTGAATATTTGTAAGGGGCTTTACCACCTACTACAACTACAGTAGCTGTAGTGTTATTAATTTCAATTTGTTGAATAACCGGATCAACAGCTTTTCTTACTCTTACAACCTGGGTAATGAAACATCCGTTTTTCTCAAGAATTACACTGTATTCACCTACACCTACACCTCTGATTCCTGAAGTCGTTGCTCCCGTACTCCACTGATAAGAATCATATCCAGTACCTGCATCCAGATCCGTTTTAGCATCAATACAGATGTATTTATCTACAAGAATCGGGGATTTTTTAATAGGAAGTGGGATAAGTTCAATTTTTGCAGTAGCCTCACATCCTTGTTCAGTGGTAATTTTTACATATACTATTCCTCCTGTTGCAGGATAGTTGGTTGTTGCAGTAATTTCGTTAATTCCTGCAGTAAGATCTTTTAATGTACGGTAATATTTTTTTATTGCATTTCCGTAATCTGTAACGTTAGCTTTGGTCAGGTCAAAATAAGCATAAGGAGCTACATCATACCAACAAGCTTTAATAGTGGCATCCTTCACAATGAAAGGGACAACTGTAAGGTTTAGGGTAACTTCTTCACAATCCATAAAGTCTGGAGAGTCACCACAGAATGTATAAACAATTTTATCTGTACCTTCGAAATTAGGTTTCGGTGTATAGGTAATTGTACCATCCGGATTAAGTACCGCAGTTCCATTAGATGGAGGGGTAAGAATCTTTATAGTACTTATCACTGGAGTCTGTGTTGAAGAAGAGAATGTTGGGGTAATGACCTTAGTAGAACAAGCAGGCTCATTTTTAATCGTCTTCTTTAAACAGTTAGTGACTTTGTAAATAGGTGTTGTAAGTGATTGACACGCTCCCATAGTTACTTTTACCGTATAATAACCAGGTTGCGTTGGTGAATAGGTATAAGTAGTAGCACCAGAAATGGCAACGTCATTAAGAAACCATTGATAGGTATCATACGTATCATCTACTTGCAGAACAATCCCGGGAACACAATCTCCTGATTTTTTAGCAATTACAGGAACTGATGAGAATCCTGCAAAATATCCGCCGTACCCAGCTGAACTATAGCCACCGTTAATTCCGGCAGTTACTGCTTTAGTAGAGGTAATAGTAAGGTTTGGAGGGAAGTTTTCTAATGAATAGGTTACCCATAGTGAATTTCCTGTTAAAGGGTATGGTCCTTGGGCTGCAGTAGGAGGAACTCCATTTACCAATACACTGGCTCCAACTTCAGTTACGATATTCAGTTTTAATTTAATAGTAGAAGTAATACCAGGCATTTCATTGATCTTCCCAATTTCGTCAATTTTTCTTGGTAAGAAACAGTTCAATGGCGGAATATAATTGAATCCGTTGGTCGCGTCGCTGTCAGTTCCTACAAATTGATAAAGGTATACATTCTTGGATGTGGAAACAAACATATTAGAATGACCTCCACCTTGAGCTACATAGCTGGTTTCGTTGATTCTATACCATTGTCCTGCATTTCGGGTTGCAATAGGAGTGGTGGATCCGTTAAGAAAAATTTCAGTGTTATCTTCTGTGGCAATAACAATCCCTCCCTCCATATTTAAGGTAGGATCTTCAGATTTACTTCTCACCATAGCAAATGTATTCCCTAATCTGTCTACAGGTACAGATTGGTCAAGGATAGGGTCAGAACCACTCGGACTGGTAGTGAAGTTACCATTACAGTTACCATTGGTAAGAGTTACAGGTTTACTTGTAACGATTTTAGCTCCAATAAAGCCTTTGTTATTAACCGCTGCATCATCCGTTTTTCCAGCAAAAATAAAGGATTGCCCTTTATTTAATACAAACGAATGACTTTGGCCAGGAGGATTTCCATTGATGAATTTTAGCCCGGGAGTATTCCAGGTTACTACAACACTCGTATTATCTTCAGTGGCAAGAATTCCTGCTGTAAAATTATCTGTACTGGCACCACTTTCCCTTGTGTTGGGACCGGCTGCTACGAAAAACTTATTACCAATACCTGCTTTCCCTTTACTGGTAATAATTTCGCCATGGGCACTTTGTGCAATTCGTAAACTGCAATAGAAAGGCTTTTCTGCTTTCAAATAAAGTCCTTTTGTGCCTATAACAAAAGCATCGGTTATTCCGCTGGCAGAGATAAGGCTTGGATCTTCAATATTATATGTTTGGGGATCTCCTTTAGCAATAGTAACAGTACCTATAAGGGTATTGGCACTGAATATTTGCACGGGAAAAGGAGTGGTAGAATCAGTAGATAAATACACCTTATTTTGGTAACCTCCAACGGGGTTGGTATAATAAGGTGCAATCCAGTGTTCAGTATCCCTTTGCGCGAAGAGGGTATTAATTGTAAAAAAAATTAGTACCAAACTGAGTAGAAATCTTTTCATGTGTATGGAATTAGGATTTCTACAAAATTAAAATAAAAAATCAAATACTTTTAATAAAATGTAAATAAAAGTTGAAAATTATTCCCGATTTTTAATTAAAAGCCATCCTGAATACGAAACTGGTAATTGAGTGTCCGGTTCAATCCATTTTATAACATACCAATAAGTTCCCGTAGGAAGATTTCTTCCGTTCGATTTTCCGTCCCAGATGTAATTCTTATCGGAAGATTTATACACAGGGTTTCCATATCGATCTGAAACTTCTATGGATACATTTTGTTTGATTCCTACTTCTGAATAGTTCAGGGTATCATTAATGCCATCTCCATTCGGAGTAATCGTATTGATAATATTAACAATCAGGAAGTTTTTAGTTACATGACGACATCCGTCAGCACCTAATACATATACCGTATGAGTCCCTTTATATAATCCTGTAAACACATTGGAAGACTGATAATCAAAACCATTTAATGAATATCTGTAAGGAGGAGTTCCGCCTGTTACATAAACCGTTGCTGTGGTACCAGAAACCTCTATTTTTGAAATGACAGGAGACTGAGCCGTATTAACTTTTACATATTGACGGTACACACATCCATTAGATCCAAGGTCTACATAATAATTTCCTGCAGAAGCACTAATGCTTTGGGCAGTAGCTCCATTGCTCCATAAATAGGATGAAAATCCAGGTCCAGCATCCAAAAGGATTTTGTCATTGGAACAGATGATCTTATCTTGAAGTGTTGTCGATTTTTTAGGTACTTTTAAATTAAGTGTTAAACTACCTGTATTTGCACATGCTGTATTGCTTTGGAATCTTATGTAAAAAGTACCTCCTGAAGAAGTAAGGATCTGTGATGCTGAGATTGGATTAGTTCCTGTTTGCGCATCAGCTGCAGAGGCATAAAAAGATAAGATAACAAGCGGATCAACGGTAAATAAACCTTTATAATCATTCAGATTTACTTGTTCAGAACCGTTAATATCATTATCACAGACATCAGCGGTTGCATTATTCGTAATCAATGGAATTTTGTTTCCTATAGTAAAATTAATCTGTCCGAAGACTGGAGGGCAACTTCCAGTGTTCCCCGTTGCTCTTACATACACTGTTGTGTTGGCTGTATAGGTCCAGTTGGTAGGAAGTGTATTGCTATTTCCTGCAATCGCATCAGCCTGGCTAAGATAATATTTTACTGTAAAAATCGGTGAATTAGCCACAATCAGTGGAGTAACATTGTCAAAGTTGATATGTACGCTTCCATCAACATCACTTCCACAGCTATTAGCATTGAAGCTGGTAGTGTTGATAACAGGTATAGGAAATGTATTTAAAGTAATGGTCGCTATTTTAGAACATCCATAAAAAGTTACATTGGCATATACGTTCCCTGCAGGACCAGTATAATTTAGAGGATTGGCAATTGGCCCTGTTAAATTAGCATTGGTAAAATAAGTTATTGTAACTCCCGGAGTTTGAGTGACGCTGGCCGCTTGCAGATTGTAAGTTCCGTTTCCATTAGCTGCAGCACAGGAAAATAGCACATCATTGGTCACTTTTAAGATATGGGTATTGACTACAATTTTAAAATACTCAAACGCAGCAGGACTTCCATTGCCCTGAATATAATAAGTGAAGGTATCTGTAAAATCTGCAGCCATCCCTGCATTAGGAGTATAGGTAATTTGGCCTGTTGTAGGATTAATCGCAACTGTCCCATTAGTTGGTTGTACAATAATATTGGTGTTGGCAGGAACTACAGGTTGGGTTGAATGGGTAAATGCAGGAATAATTACTTGTGTATTACATGAGCCAATATCATAAGTTGTGGTTGTAATAGGTGGACAAGTTGTATAATCGTATTCTGCAGTAAGCCTAGTTTCACAACTATTTTTGGTGATTTTACAGGTATAGATCCCAGAACCATATAAGTCTGGGCTGATAGTAGAGGTGATAGCACCTGGGATTTCAACACCGTCACGGTACCATTTATAGTCATCATAGCCAGACTCTACTTGTAAAATGACTCCGTTATAACAATCACCAGTTTTAGTAATCACCGGGATCGATGAGAATCCTGCAAAATATCCGCCGTATCCTACAGCTCCGTTTCCTGCGGCAATACCTGCGGTGACTGGTTTGGTTGATTGTACTGTAACGTTTCCTGTTATAGTAGGAATTGAGTAAGTAACCCAGTTTGGGTTTCCGTTTACTGGAGCAGGTCCGTTAGTTGTGATTGGATTTCCGTTAACTGTTACTGTGGCTCCGGTTTGGGTAATAATATTAAGTCTTGCAGTAAAAGAATCACTTCCTATTTTATTAATGAATCCAATTTCGTTGATCTCGGTAGGGAGAAAGCAGCTCAAAGGTGGAATAAAGTTCATCCCTCCTGTAGCATAAATATTCCCGGTGGAAGTTCCTGCTAGTAGTTGATAGACATATACATTATTGGTTGCGGAAATGCTCATGTTAAAGTTTCCGTTAGCCTGAGAAGTGTAATGCGTTCCCTGTACAACATAATGGTCACCTGCATTTAGGGTAGGTCCTAGTGGAGCACCATTTACCGTAAGTTTTGTATTGTTTACTGTGGCAACTACTACAGCAGCTTCCATTCCAGAATTTGCCGGACCGTTTCCTTTTACCATTATGAAGTCTTTTCCTAATCTTTCAACAGGAACAGACTGATCCATCAATACATCAACATTTGTGCTGTTTTGGGTTGTATAGATGCTGTTAAAGTTTCCGTTAGTGACGGATATAGGTTTGTTAGCAACAATTTTCGCGCCTACTAATCCTTTCAAGTTGTTGGTATTAAGGTCGCTTTGTGCTTCAATGATATATGATTTTCCTTTATCAATGGTAAACGTTCTGGATGGAGCGGATACTAAGTCGGAGAAGACTACATTCTGATTATATCCTGATAGCGTTACAGTCGTATTATCTTCAGTAGCGGTAATCCCAATAGTGGAATTTACATAAGGCTTGGCTGATGTATTGGGGGCCATTCCTACAAAGAAGGTTTTTCCAAGACCGGCTAGTCCTTTTGAAGTAATAAATTCTGCCTGATCTTTCACTGCAAATCTGTAGCTGGCAAAAAACTTTTTACTGCCTTTAACATGCAGCCCCATTGAAACAGACTTAAACAGGTTGGCTGCTGTAGAAGCAATCATCATATTATTGGATATAGACTGTTCTATAGGGTTTCCTTTACTGAGTTGTACCGAGGCAATAAGATTATTATTGTTAAAAATCTGTACAGTAAAAGGGACTGTTTCATTAGTAGACAGGTACAAATAACCTTTGGGAGTACCCTGAAGACTGCTTGCAGACATAGGAGCGAACCAGTGTTCTGTATCCAATTGGGCATTAACTAATAAACAAAAAAATGTGCAAAAAGCTAGTAGAAATTTTTTCATGCGTTACTATAAGGGCCGCAAATTTAAGTATTAATCATCACAATTTTATATAAAAAAAACTTGGAATTTTGATTTGCTTTAGAATTGTTGAATATTTAAAATTTGCTTCATTTTGCGTTCATATTCATTAAGATAGTCCATAAAAAAATCCCGGTGAATAATTTCACCGGGATTCTATATTTTAAAAAGCTGGATTATAAGCTTACTCTTATAAATCCTGTTACTTTTAGATCTGCATTTACAGATTTTACATAATCAGCAACTGAGATACTAGAGTCTTTAATGAAGTCTTGGTGTACCAAAGTGTTGTCTTTGTAGAATCTTTGCATTTTACCTTTCAAGATATTATCGATGATGTTTGCAGGCTTACCTTCTTCAGTAAGTTTGTGTCTTTCGATCTCTAATTCTTTGTCGATAGTTTCTTGAGAAACTCTAGTTTCGTCAAGAGCGATTGGGTTCATCGCAGCAGCTTGCATAGAAACAGATTTAGCAACTTCATCAGCTCCGTCTACTTTTGCAGAAAGAGAAGTAATTGCAGCAATTTTGTTTCCTGCGTGGATGTAAGCTCCTAGGAATGGTCCTTCGATTCTTTCGAATGTACCAATTTCGATTTTTTCACCGATAACACCTGTCTGCTCAATCAATTTCTCAGCAACAGTCATTCCGTGGAAATCTGTAGCTAATAATTCTTCTTTAGTAGCAGCGAAGATTGCCATTTCAGCTAATTCGTAAGCTAGCTCGATGAAAGCTTCGTTTTTACCAACGAAGTCAGTTTCGCAGTTTAAAGAGATAATAGCACCTAAAGTGTTATCTTCGTTTACTCTTGCGATTACAGCTCCTTCAGTAGATTCTCTGTCAGCTCTGTTAGCAGCAACTTTTTGTCCTTTTTTTCTAAGGATATCCACTGCTTTTTCGAAGTCTCCTTCTGCTTCAACTAGAGCTTTTTTGCAGTCCATCATACCTGCACCTGTTTGGTTTCTTAATTTAGCTACATCTGCAGCAACTGGTGTATAAGACATAATATCTATTATTTTTTATTTAAGATTAGTATTAATTTTTAGCTTAATTTTAGAGCAGTGCAAAGATAATGATTTTAATGATAAACTAAAAAATGACTTTTCACGTTATTAATATATTTAATACTATTTTAAAGATTTGATTAATGAAAAAAATCTTCCTTCTCCTTTTTGTAAGCATTTTTGCGCTTGGTTTTTCTCAAAAAAAGAAAAAAACAAAATCTAAAGCTGTTGTTGAAAAAGAAACAGTGATTATTTATACGGAGCAGGAAGCAGAGGTCTCAAAAGAAACAAGAGTGATTGCCGGTTTTATTAAACAAAATCCTGGACATGCACGAACAGATTTCTTTAAAAAAAGGTTGATGGATATTATCATGGCTGATAATTCACCTGAAGCAAAACCTACCATAAGGCCGATCAGCAAAGAAAAAATTGAAAATATTGTTAAAAATAATGAGCTGAATAGTGGGAAAGTAATGGCTGCCAATAAAGCATCTACTGCCAATAATAGCAAGAATGCGGATAAAGTAAATAATGCCATCAATGCATTGAAAGAAGAAAGATTGGCAAACTATGCTTCAGCAGGGACTGCAAAAAGTGCAGGTTCTTCGGTGAAATCGGAACCTAGTGAAGCGAATAAGAAGACAGCGGCCATGCTTACACACCTTTTTAATAATGATATCAATAAGAATGAAGCGTATATCAATATTAAAAACAGATCAAGCTGTAATCTGATCGTGAAAATAAGTGGTAAAAAATATTATAATTTAAGTGTTCCTGCCCGAGGGGAAAACTTTATTTTGATTGATAAAGGAGAATATGTATTGACTACAATGGTGTGTGATGCAAAATATTCTTCACTGAAAAAAATTACTCAGGATATAGAGATTGCTCTCAATATTGCTGATTAATGAAGAAGAAAACTAAAATAAAAAAGGTTAAGAAATTTTCTTAACCTTTTTTATTTTTTATCCTTTAAACTGACCCATCGCAATGAATTTATCCTGTCTCTGGGTTTCAAGCTCTTGTCCTGTAAATTTAGAGAACGCTTTGATATTTTGTAAAATAGAATTTTTCAAGTTCAAATAAGTGGTCTCCTGGTCGTAGTGAGCACCTCCTAGGGGTTCCTCAATAATTCCGTCAATGAACTTTTCTCTTAAAGCATCCTGAGGAGTAAGGTTTAATGCATTAGCAGCATCTTCCTTATGATCCCAGTTTCTCCATAAGATAGAAGAGCAACTTTCTGGCGCAATTACCGTATACCATGTGTTTTCCAGCATATATACTTTATTACCTACACCTATTCCTAATGCTCCACCACTTGCTCCTTCTCCAATAATGTAAGTGAAGATCGGCGTTTTCAGCTGAACCATTTCAAAAATATTTCTTGCAATCGCTTCACCTTGTCCTCTTTCTTCAGCTTCTAATCCTGGATAAGCTCCCGGTGTATCCACTAAAGTTACTACAGGAATGTTGAATTTCTCAGCAAGCTTCATTAGTCTTAAAGCTTTTCTGTATCCTTCAGGATTTGGCATCCCGAATCTTCTATGCTGTCTTTCCTTAGTTGTTCTTCCTTTTTGAGTCCCTATGATCATTACTCTCTGACCATCCAGGGTCATCAATCCTCCAATCATTGCCGGATCATCAGCGAAATTTCTGTCTCCGTGAAGTTCTAAGAAACTGCCTTTGTCTGCCATTCCGTGGATATAGTCCAATGTATAAGGACGATCCGGGTGACGGGACAGTTGTACTCTTTGCCAAGGTGTAAGATTGCTATAGATTTCTTTTTTCTTTTCTAAAATCTTATCCTCAATCTGGCTGCATGCTAATTTTACATCAACACCACTTTCTTCTCCTACTAAAGAACACGTCTGGTATTGGTCCATCAATTCTTTGATAGGAAGTTCGAAACTTAAATATTCCATTTCTTGAAGTAAATTAAATCTTTCAAATGTATGAAAAATTATGGTAATTTTATTTAAAATTATTTATAGCATTGCTTATTCTGGCGATACTTTCCTCTTTTCCAATGATTTCCAGAATGTCCGGAACGTCTGGTCCTTTCAATTCTCCTACCAAAGCTAAACGAAGTGGCATCATTACTTTACCCATTCCCAAGCCTTTATTTTCCGCGAAATCATGCATCGTTTGCTTTATTGTTTCTGCAACGAAGTCTGTAGATTGGAATAGGGTAGCCAATTCTCCTAAAATAGCAGATGTTTCGTCATTCCATGCTTTTTTAGATGCTTTTTCATCATATGAGGTTGGGGCTTCAAAGAAGAATTTTCCGTTTTCATAGATGTCTTTAGGGAAAGTAGCCCTTTCCTTCATCAGAGGAATTACTTTTAATAGCTTTTCGTCAGAAGCATTGGATAAATCAAGGCCTGAGTTTTTAAGCATTTCAAGAAGTTCTTCATCTGACTTCATCTGAATGTACTGATGGTTGAACCATTCTGATTTTTCTTTGCTGAATCTTGCTCCTGCCTTATGAACTTTATGAAGATCAAATTCCTTAGCCATTTCTTCTAAAGAAAGAACTTCTTTATCATCTGCCGGAGACCATCCTAATAATGCTACCATATTGATGAATGCATCAGGAAGGTATCCGTTTTCTCTGTATCCTTTAGAAACAGCATCTGTTGCAGGGTCTTTGAAGTCAAGCGGGAATACAGGGAATCCAAATTTATCACCATCTCTTTTGCTTAATTTTCCTGAAAGCCCTTTCTTTAAAAATTGCTTTACTGCAGCAGTTAGTGGATTATCTTTATCATTTTCGCCCAACATAGATTTGAATCTAGGGCTTTTTACTTCCGCAAAGAATGATTTGATGATCGGTGCAGACTCATCGAAAGAAAACTGACCATTCTTCACCACAAATTCATCGGTGAAAGATTTTGTGATCTCATCAATATTATCTTTGTTGATTAAAGTTGAAACATCAGGCTTTAATATTAATGAAAGGTGAGCAAATTGCGGCGCTTCCCAGCCCATTGCTTCATATAATAAAGTATGCAGTCCTAGAGATGGCAGCCATTCTTCTCCACGGATTACATGAGAAATTTCCATTTCGTGGTCATCAATGATGTTGGCGAAGTGGTATGTTGGCATTCCGTCATTTTTTACCAAAACTTTATCATCTAATGTATTGGTATTAACCGCAGATTTTCCACGGATGATATCTTCAAGATTCAATACTCTGTCTACAGGCATTTTGAATCTCACTACATATGGTGTTTTTTCATCCAATAATTTCTGAACTTCTTCCTCAGAAAGTGCAAGACTGTTTTTTAAACGGTTTCTCGTTTTATTATCATAAGAGAAAACTTCTCCGTTTGCTTCGAATTCTGCACGTACAGCATCTAATTCTTCCGGAGTATCAAATGCCATATAAGCATAATCTGTTTTCAAGATCTGCTCAGTATATCTGTCATAAATATCTCTTCTTTCAGATTGTCTGTAAGGGGCAAATTTTCCTCCTTTCTTAGGACTTTCATCAGGGATAATTCCACACCATTCTAAAGCTTCTTCAATGTATTCTTCAGCTCCTTCTACATATCTGGCGGTATCTGTATCTTCAATTCTTAATACAAATTCTCCCCCTTGATTTTTAGCAAAAAGGTAATCATATAATGCAGTTCTTACGCCTCCCAAATGTAAAGGTCCGGTAGGACTTGGAGCAAAACGTACTCTTACTTTCTCCATTTCAATTTAAATTTTGGTGCAAATTTACTTAAAGTAACTTGAAAAATAAATTGTTTCATTTGATTATGTAAGAAAAGCATAAAAAAAAACTATCTGAAAACAGATAGTTTTTTTATGTTGAAAAGTTTTTATTTAATAGATATTTGTAATGTCCTCTACGGCAATTTCGTGTCTTTCAGAATCATTTCCTTCAAGAATAAAAGTTGCATAATAGCGGGTACCATTTATTGCATGCGTTTTTTTAATGATTTGAAGTTTAAATCTAGGATTTGAAACGGTTCCGGAATATGTATTTGTTGACCATATAGCATTTCCTGAAACATAGGGCTGTGCTTTGTATAATACCAAATTACCATCGGTTTGTGCATTTAAAAAAGGTTGAGCCACGCCATTACCCAAATTTGTATTGGATGCCCATTTTACCGGATGAGGTACTGGTCCCCAAAAATTGATAGGACTTGCATAAAGGACCAGGTTAGAATCAAATTGAAGATCCAGATGTAAGTTCACATTTCCGTAGTTTAAAACTAAAGATTGCCCAGCATTAAGGCTTGATATTCTGTGGCTTTCAGCAAGTACCTCAGTCTTTGTCAATGAAATCTTTTCCTGTGCATTCATATTTTTGGCAGTTTGTACAGGGGTTTGCTCCGTCATTGAATCGGTTTCTCTTGAGCATGATGTGATGGCTAACGTTAATAAAGTTAAAGTTGAAATTTTTAATAGTTTTGTCATGGAAATTTATAATTTTCCGGCAAAGATAATTAAATTTCTATATTTGGTGAATAAAATAATATTAATTTTGTTAATACTGATGGGCGTTCGTATGAATATCTACACTTGTATTAACTCACTTATTTGAGATTTTAAATACTTTCAAAGGCATACTGTCAACAATGAAATAAGTTTCAAACCCATTAAATATTTCAGATAGCTGTAACCTTATCATATTTGTAAAACTCACTAATTTTCTTCTTCGACAATTATCAACTATTCTTTCAGTCTTGCTTATAAAAACTTCTAAAATTCTTTCGTAATTTGCTCTCAAGTTGTAATTTATTTTTCTAAAAAAGAGATCTTATAGCACGTTCAACTTTATAAATGGTTTTGTACGTAAAGGTTTTTTTTATTTTTTTTAGGGTTTGCCTGGTTTCAAATACATTTTGAAGCTCAGCTAAAGAAAGATCTGAATCTAAGATTTTGGAATAAAGATCACGATGTTTGTGAAAAATATATCCCTCCATTTGATTTTGTTTGGCTTTACTTTCTTGCAGTGATTTTAACATGGAGCTTTCTCTTTGTCTGTAAAAAAACTGTACAGAATCTAATTGTATCACAACATCATCTTTCTTTAAAAGTTGAATCCAAAATTCCCAGTCTTCATATCCAAATTTCATATTGATATCATACCCGTTGGTTTTTAGGTAATCTTCTTTCTTGAAAATTCCGGAACAGAAGAGATGGTTAGCGAATAATAAGGTTTCATAATCGTATTTTCTGAGATCCCAAGGCCCAGTTTTAGCATCAAAAAATTCAGCTTTACAGTATACCAATGCAAGCTTTGGATTTTTTGCAAACTCCTTTTGGGCTAGTTCTATATATTGAGCTCCTATTTTATCATCACCATCCAGAGGGAGAATATATTTTCCTTTTGCCGCTTTTATTCCGCTATTTCTGCTGGCAGCAAGCCCTTGATTTTCCTGATTAAGCTTGCTGAAACGAAAATCTTTAGCACAATAAGCATCAATTATTGCTTCAGAATGATCCGTTGAACCATCATTTACGATGATACACTCCCAGGTGTCTGCAGTCTGGGCCAAAACGGAATCTAAGGTTTCAGCAAGGTATTTCTCCTGATTATAACAGGGAACAACAATAGATACGATTTCATTCATAATTTTCCTGTTTTTCCGATTAATCCATGAATTATTCCTCTAAGGATATTCCTGGAAAATGATTTGTTTTCTTTAATGTTTCCTTTTGAAGATAAGAATTTTTTACGGGCAACAATCAAACGTTCCCGAATTACAAAAAATAGATTCCCAGAATGTTTTTTTGTGAACCAGATTCTGTTTCTGGTCATATAGTATTCATAAACTTTTCCTCTGCAGCTGTCAGATTGATAAGCCACAAGGTTTGTATCAATTGCAATTTTCCAGCGGTTACTTTTTTTGATTCTGTAGCACCATTCCGATTCCTCATAATACATGAATAAATCTGCTTCCATATATCCCATATCATCCAGAACTTCCTTTTTGAACATCATAGCACTTCCATTGATATAAGCCATATCATAAGTCATTCCTTTGGATGGTACATCTTGTACATTTTTCAGAAAATTGATATGATTCCCTTCAAATCCTTTTCTAGGAAATAATAAACCGCCATCAGAAAAAATGATATTAGGTTTGGTATGATAAAGCAATCTTGGACCTATTACTGCTAATGAAGAATCAGATTTTAAATGTAAATAAAGCTGTTCAATCGTAAGAGCATTTATATGAATATCAGGATTAAGAATAAAAAAATATTTCTTTCCCCAATCAATTGCCTGTTTAATGGCCCAATTATTGGCATAGGCATATCCAAGATTATTTCCCATCTGATGAAAGAAAAACTGATGACTGTTACAGTAGGCTTCTAATTCTTTTCCATCGTTAGAGTTATTATCAAGAATAATAAAAGAATCATTGCTGATTTCACCTTTATCGGTGAGGGTTGATAACTGTCTGATGATCTCTTTAGAGGAGTTATAATTTAATATTATTATAATTAATTCTTTTATATCTCTCATTAAATAGTCATATTTGTAGCCGCAAAAATAATAAATATAATGAAAAAGAAAGTGCTTTATTTTATGCCTGATAATCCGATGTCTGGAAAGGCCGGAAATACTACCAGGCTGAATTATATGCTTTCTTATTTCAATGAGAACAGGGATCTGGATGTGACTTTTGTTTCATTAAGAGATTGGGGAATGTGGAAAAAAGAAGAAGAAACCCTGTTTTATGAGAAGTTTCCGAATATTCAGTTGCATCTTTTAGATAAGAAATATAAAAAGAGTTTTATTAAATATCTTTTTTTATATAAAATACCCTATTTATTCAAAAAAAATTCGATAGATACAACAAGCTATATTCTTAGAAAAGAATTTTCGGATATTATTAAAAAATCCACTTTTGATTTTGCAATAATAAGCTATGCTACATGGGGAAGACTCATTAATGAATTGTCTGACAGTACCTATACAATTATAGATACTCATGATTTTATTACTGCACAGAGCCGCCACAAATGTACCATTGGAAAACTATTTCAAGATGAGATTTCCATTTTAAAACAATATGATAATATCTGGACTTATTCGGTAGAGGAAGAGTATATATTTGATCAATTTACTAATAAGAAAGTAACTTTGATGCCTGTTTCATTTCCTGAGAACTTGAGTGAAAAGAAAACTGAGTTTAAATATGATATTCTTTATGTTGCCAGCGATAATCCACACAATATAAAAGGAATTCAGTGGTTTTTAAAAGAAGTATTACCTTTGTTGAATAATGTTAAAGTGCATATCATCGGTAAGATTGGTAAGGCAATTGCAGAAGATTACCCAAATGTCATTAAATATGGGATTGTAGACGACTTACAGGAATTTTATAATCATGCAAGAGTTGCCATTTGTCCGATGCTAAGTGGAACAGGTGTGAAAATTAAAGTATTGGAAGCCCTATCTTACGGTTTACCAGTTGTAACAAACAGAAGAGGAGTAGATGGGCTCATTAATAAAAAAAATAACGGATGTTTAGTAAGTCAGAATCCTGTTGAATTTTCAAAAGCTATTCATCAGTTAATGAATGATCATGTTTTTTATGAAAATGTAAAGATGCAAGGAATTTGTTATTTTAAAGAAAACCATAACCCAAAAATAGAAAAAGAAATTCTTGATTCTATTTTTTATAAAATTTATGAAGAAAAAAATTTTAATTGATCTCGAACGTCTAAGATACCCCCATTCAGGGATTGCGAATGTATTCAGAAATCTGGCAAAAGGTTTACAGGAGGAGAATTCTAAGTTTGAAATATTTTTTTTCGGGAAAAAAGAACAGCTTGAGGAATTCGAGCCTAAGCCTAATTGTGTTTTCTGGAATAAAACCCATCGTTTTTTTGAGCGTTTTAGCGGCGAGTTTGATCTTATTCATGTAAGTCACCAGCTGTCCTCGTACTTTCATAGAAATTATAAAAGCACAATAAAAATTGTTACTCTGCATGATCTGAACTTTCTGTATGAGAATCTTTCCAATTCTAAAAAGAGAAAAATGCTTGGGAAAGTTAGAAGTAATGTGAAAAATGCAGACTATATTGTTTGTATTTCTGAGTATGCAAAAGAGAGTTTTATTCGCAATAAGAGGCTTTTTAATTTTACTAAACTAAAAGATGTTGTGGTTATACACAACGGAATTGATCTCCCAGCAGATAGAGAATATCAGTTGGGTAAATACGGCTATTTAAAAGATAAAAAGTATATTTTAAACATTGGAGTGCTTTTCAACAAAAAAAATCAGTTGACCTTGGTTGAAATGCTTCCTTATATAGAAGAAGATCTTGTATTTATTGCTTCAGATGAGAAATTATTGTACGGGCAAGAAGTGAGAACAAGAATTAAAGAACTGCACCTGGAACAAAGAGTCCATTTTCTTAAAAATCTTTCTGAGGAAGAGAAATATGCAGTAATTCAGCATTCCGAAGCCATGTGCCATCCTTCTATTGCAGAAGGTTTTGGGATTCCGCCGATTGAAGCTATGGCCTTTGGTAAGCCTGTATTTCTTTCAACATATACGAGTCTTCCTGAAATAGGAGGAGATAAAGCTTTTTATTTTGACAGTTTTGAACCGAAATTAATGGCTCAGCTGTTTCAGGAGAAAATGGCTCTTTACCATAGCAATGAAAAAGAAATGAGCCAGGAAATAAAAAATTGGACAGAGCAATATAGTTATACCGCAATGTCCAATAATTATCTTAATTTTTATGAATCTGTTCTGAAGGAAAATTAAGCTTTATATTCCAGAATAGTTTTTTCAATAATTTTTACACAGTCTAATAATTGCTCTTCCGTAATAACCAAAGGTGGTGCTAATCTGATGATGTTACCGTGTGTTGGTTTTGCAAGCAATCCGTTTTCTTTTAACTGTAAACAAAGATTCCATGCTGTAGAGCTGTCCGGAGTGTGATTGATTAAAATAGCATTTAAAAGACCCTTTCCTCTTACTTTGGTAATAAGATCTGTTTTTTTGATCAACTTATTGATCTCAGCTCTGAAAATCTGACCAAGTTCTTCTGCTCTTTCAGATAATTTTTCATCAGCTACTACATCTAATGCAGCTACAGCTACGGCACAGGCAATTGGGTTTCCTCCGAATGTAGAACCGTGTTGTCCCGGCTTAATCACATTCATGATCTCATCATTGGCTAATACTGCTGATACTGGGTACATTCCTCCTGAAAGGGCTTTTCCAAGAATTAAAATATCCGGTTGTACATTTTCATGATGACAAGCAATCAGTTTTCCTGTTCTTGCAATACCTGTCTGCACTTCATCGGCAATGAAAAGGACATTGTATTTTTTACACAGCTCAGAAGCATTTTTAAGGAAGTTCTCATCCGGAACATACACTCCTGCTTCTCCCTGGATAGGTTCTACAAGGAATGCTGCAATATTTCCTGCTTCTCTGCTTAATACTTCTTCCAGTGCGGTAATGTCATTGTAAGGAATTTTGATAAACCCTGGGGTAAAAGGTCCGTAATTTTGGTTAGCATCAGGATCATTGGAGAAAGAAACAATAGTGGTTGTTCTTCCGTGGAAATTATTTTCACAAACGATGATCTTTGCAGCATTTTCTGAAATACCTTTTACTTCATAGCTCCATTTTCTGGCAAGCTTCACCGCGGTTTCTACGGCTTCAGCTCCGGAGTTCATCGGTAATACTTTGTCAAACCCGAAAAGAGTTGTGATCTTCTGCTCGTATTCTCCTAATTTCGAGTTGTAGAATGCTCTTGAAGTTAAAGCCAGTTTTTTAGCTTGTTCTACCAAAGCTTCTACAATTTTAGGGTGCGAGTGACCCTGGTTCACAGCAGAATATGCTGAAAGAAAATCATAATACCTTTTGCCCTCTACATCCCAAACGAAAACACCTTCTCCGCGGTCCAGAACTACTGGTAGAGGATGATAGTTATGCGCTCCATGTTTGTCTTCAAGGTCAATAAAGTACTGTGAATTTTTTGTTGTTTCTGCTGTTGACATATTGTTGGTTTTTTACAAATTTACGCAATATTAATGAGATCAATGAACAAATACCTGATGCAGTCAAAGATCAGAACTGAAGTAAATTTTGAGGCAAAATATAGTAGGATCAGAGAATATTTTCTTTGCTGGTCAATTGTAGCAGGTATTATATCTTTATAAGAAGCGGATTTTTCCAGATTAATTTTCATTAATCTGGAAATGGGTTGAGAGTGAGAGAATTATATTAGGTAGTTGTGAAAGCTATCAGTTTTTTTGATTTTTTGGACAGATTCAGATATATTGTTGTTGTTTTAAAAATAATAAGCGAAAAACTCCCTGAAAACTGAATAGAAGTCTCTTATTTCAAAATAGAGCGGACTTGAACCTTCAATATTTTCAACATGATGTTCCCTGAACAGTTTTTTGATTCTGGTCTGATGATAAAACTGTGAAACTGAAATAATACTGCTATACTTTAGGCTATCAGCAATTTTTATGGTATTGATAACGGTCTTCTCAGTGTTGTCTCCAAAGTCATCCACAAGAATTTTATCTGAAGGTATTTTATTTTTTACCAGATACTTTTTCATTTCCGTACCTTCCCAGTAACCTTCTTTGCCCAGACCACCACTAACCAGGATCTCTTTGATTTGGTTTTTCTGATAGAGTTCAATACTTTTATCTAATCTTGCTTGTAATCGTAGAGAAAGACTGCCATCTTCGTTCACTTTATTCCCGAAAACTACAGCAAGGTCTGCTTTTTGTTTAGAATTCGTAAGCCCATCATAAGTAATATACAGAGCATGAATCATAAACCAGAAGAAGCCGGCTATCATAATTGATTTTAAAATTTTGGTCAGCATATCTTGTTATTAATATATACGAAAATAAAAAACTGCCCCAAAGAGAGGCAGTTTAAAATTTTTATTTTAAATAATCTTAATGATTATCATATTTCTTATCCATTACAAAATCCTCCATGAACTTTGTAGTGTAGTTTCCTGCAAGATAATCTTCATTATCCATCAGTTGTCTGTGGAAAGGAATCGTTGTTTTTACTCCTTCAATATAGAATTCCTCAAGTGCACGTCTCATTTTTGCAATCGCTTCCTCACGGGTTTGAGCCGTAGTGATAAGCTTAGCAATCATAGAGTCGTAGTTAGAAGGAATGCTGTATCCGGAGTATACGTGAGTATCTACTCTGATTCCGTGTCCGCCAGGAATATTTAATCCTGTGATTTTTCCTGGAGACGGTCTGAAGTCTGCATATGGGTCTTCTGCGTTGATTCTACATTCGATTGAATGTAATTTCGGGTAATAATTGATTCCTGAAATAGGAGTTCCCGCCGCAAGAAGAATTTGTTCTCTGATAAGGTCATAATCGATAACCTGTTCAGTAATAGGGTGTTCTACCTGGATTCTTGTATTCATTTCCATGAAATAGAAATTTCTGTGCTTGTCTACAAGGAATTCGATAGTTCCTACTCCTTCGTATCCAATAAATTCAGCAGCTTTTACAGCAGCATCACCCATTTTTTCACGAAGTTCGTCAGTCATAAACGGAGAAGGTGTTTCTTCCGTTAATTTTTGGTTTCTTCTCTGTACAGAACAGTCTCTTTCAGAAAGGTGACAAGCTTTACCAAATTGGTCACCTGCAACCTGAATTTCGATGTGTCTAGGTTCTTCAATCAGTTTCTCCATATACATACCTCCGTTTCCAAAGGCAGCTACAGCTTCCTGAATTGCAGACTCCCAGTGATCTTTAAGGTCTTCAGCTTTCCAAACGGCTCTCATCCCTTTACCACCACCACCGGCAGTTGCTTTAATCATTACAGGGTATCCTGTTTCTTCAGCAACTTTTACAGCATGCTCATAAGATTCAATCAATCCGTCAGAACCAGGTACACATGGTACACCTGCAGCTTTCATGGTAGCCTTGGCATTGGCCTTATCTCCCATTTTCTCAATCTGCTCAGGAGAAGCTCCGATGAACTTGATTCCATTCTTTTGGCAGATTCTTGAGAAGTTAGCATTCTCTGATAAGAATCCATAACCTGGGTGAATCGCATCAGCATTGGTAATTTCTGCAGCTGCAATAATATTAGGGATTTTAAGATATGAGTCTTTGCTCATTGCAGGACCAATACAAACAGCTTCATCAGCAAATCTTACGTGAAGACTGTCTTTATCAGCAGTAGAGTATACCGCTACGGTTTTGATCCCCATTTCTTTACAAGTACGTAGAATACGCATTGCAATTTCGCCACGATTGGCTATTAATATTTTCTTGAACATCTCTCCGAAATTTTAAATTATAAATTTTGAATTTTAAATTATTTTAAATGAAAAGACTTCATCTAAAATTTATAATCTTTAATCTAAAATTCCTTAAGATGGATCTACTAAGAATAATGGTTGGTCATATTCTACCGGAGTAGCATCGTCAACTAAAATTTTAACGATTTTTCCGCTGACTTCAGATTCAATCTGGTTGAATAACTTCATTGCTTCAATAACGCAAACTACTTTACCAACAGAAACTTCATCACCTACATTTGCAAATACATCTTTATCAGGAGATGGTTTTCTGTAGAATGTACCAATCATTGGAGATTTGATCGTTATATATTTGCTGTCATCAGATGCAGCTTCAGCTTTTTCAGCAGGTGCAGCAGCAGGAGTTGCAACAGGTGCTGGAGCAGCTACTGCTTGTGGAGCTGTGTGGTATACTGCAGGTTGTGCATAAACAGCATCGCTTCCAGCTAATGGAGTTTTAATAGTGATTTCGAAATCTTTAGTCTTGTACTTCACTTCTGAAACTTCAGCCTTAGATACAAACTTGATAAGATTTTGTATGTCTTTAATGTCCATAAATTTGATATTTGATTTTGATCCAAAGATACCAAAAAAACGTAAAAAACAACAAAAAACCGCCAAATTTTATCAAAATTGGGCGGTTTTTGTATTAAAATGAGGCTTTTTCAGTGAAAAGCGACTCTTAGTTTTCTTCAGTAGCAGCTACTTCTTTTTCCAATACTACTTTACCTCTGTAGTACAATTTTCCTTCATGCCAGTGAGCTCTGTGGTATAGGTGAAGCTCTCCTGTTGTTGCATCTTTAGCTAATTGAGGAACTACAGCTTTGTAGTGAGTTCTTCTCTTATCTCTTCTTGTCGACGACTGTCTTCTCTTTGGATGTGCCATTTTCTAATAACTTTTTTAATTGATGAGCGATGAGATTCATCATCTCATCATATTTAAATTATTCTATTTAATTATTGTCTCTTAATTTTCTTAAAGCATCCCATCTCGGGTCGCTTTCATGTTCTTCTTCTTCAGTTTCCTCAATTTCTTTTGGACTGAACTGGTCAAGAATTTTTATATCTTCATCACTTACATTCGGTGATATTTTTTTCATCGGGATAGAAAGCATGACATTTTCATATATCAAATGTGCGATATTAAAAGCATGATCTCCTGTAGGAATTGTAATGACATCTTCATTGCTGTCATCGTATTCTTCCCCAAAATTCACCAGAACTTTGATTTCATTCTCAATAGGATAGTCGAAATCTTCATTTGTGATATCACAAACCAACTCAACCAATCCTTTTATTTTAATCTCAAATTCCAGAAAAGTAGTATGCTTATCAAGTAATGCCTGTACTTCTATTCTAGGATTTGTAAATTCCTGCTCAGTGTCAAATAATTGAAAGAACGTATTATCTATCTCAAACTTGAACTCGTGTTTCCCGTTTTTAAGTCCGGAAAAGCTTACGTCATAGTTTCTTAACTTGTCCATAAAATGAGTGTGCAAAAATATGCATTTTTTTTATAATAACAAATAAAATCTAAAACAAATTAATTTAAAATTTGTTTTAACGGTTTATGCTTCAGTTTCCTCAGGCAGATCCTCGTCAATTCCGTTATCAACAGCTATTTTTCTTGGCTGAAGGCGGTTGCTCATCAGCTCGTTGTATTCACTTCTGTTGTTGAAAACTTTAATAGCTGTGAAGATCGCTTCTGTAAAACTTTGTTCATCTGCAATGTTTTTTCCCGCTATGTCATATGCCACTCCATGATCCGGAGAAGTTCTGATAAAAGGAAGGCCTGCTGTATAATTTACACCTTCTTCATAAGCGAGAGTTTTAAACGGAGCTAATCCCTGATCGTGATACATTGCTAAGACTGCATCAAAGCTTTTGTATTTGTTCGGCTGGAAGAAGCTGTCTGCCGGGAAAGGTCCGAATGCCAGAATTCCATTATCCGAAAGTTCCTGAATAGCCGGGCTGATGATTTCTATTTCTTCGGTCCCGATTACTCCTCCGTCTCCTGCGTGGGGATTTAATCCCAATACGGCAATCTTAGGTTTTTGAATGCAGAAATCTTCAATAAGTGTCTGGTTCAATACTCTGATCTGCTTTTTGATCTTTTCCTTGGAAATGTTCTCAGCGATCTGAGAAATAGGAATATGATGGGTAGACACCGCTACTTTAAGACCTTCTGTCACCAGAAACATTAATCCTTTTTTACTGAATTTTTCTTCAAAATATCCAGTGTGTCCGGCATGCTTAAAGCCCATTTTTACCATTTCATCCTTGTTGATGGGAGCGGTGACCAAAACGTCAATGTCTCCTTTTATCAAAGCTTCCGTTGCAGCTTCTAAAGAATCAATAGCCATTTGAGTAGATTCTTCTGTAGGAACTCCCAATTCAACGTTAACATTTTCTTTGGTTAGGTTCACCATATTCAGTTTGCCGGCTTGTGCCTGGGAAGCTTCATTTACATAGTTGAAATTAAGATTCAGCTTGAAAATGTTTTTTTGATAAGTAAATAATTTTCCGGAACCAAAAATTACAGGAGTGAAAAAATCCGTAATGGTTTTGTCTGTCAGAGACTTCATGATGATCTCCGGACCGATGCCATTGAAATCACCGATTGAAATTCCTACTCGTACTTTATGGTTTTTTGGGCTCATTTTGATTATCTTTGAAGATTATAATTTACAAATTTAGCAAAAAATAATATGTTCACAGGAATTATTGAAGCAGTTGGTGTTATTGAAAAGATTGAAGAAAAAGGAAGCAACATAGATTTCACCCTGACATGCCCTTTTACAAACGAACTTAAAATTGATCAAAGTCTTGCACATAACGGATGTTGCCTAACAGTGGTTGAGATTAAAGACAATCAATATGTAGTAACAGCTATTAACGAAACCCTTGAAAAAACCAATCTTGGAAAATGGGAACTGGGAACCGTTGTCAATCTTGAACGTTGCATGAAAATGGACGGAAGACTGGATGGACACATCGTTCAGGGACATGTTGATAAAACAGGAGAAGTAGTCGGAATCGAAAATAAAGACGGAAGCTATTTTATTACCATGAAATATGAATCAGACGGAAACTTTGTAACTGTACCTCAGGGGTCTATTACTGTCAATGGAATCAGTTTAACCGTAGCAAAAAGTGAAGATACTCAGTTCTCGGTAGCTATTATCCCTTATACCTGGGAATTTACCAATATGAAACACTTGAAAATTGGTGATAAAGTGAACCTTGAATTTGACATCATTGGTAAGTATATTGCTAGGTTAATTAAAAAGTAGGATGTCATTAAATAAATATAAAGGATATAGTTTAAGGAACCGTGTATTTTTCGGGTTCTTATTGGTATGCTTTTTAAGTGTTGTGGCAACATCACTGGTTCCTTATTTTGTATTGAGAAATAACTCTCTACAGCAGAGTAATATCGATATGCAGGAGAAAACCAATGCTGTAATGAGGTATCTGGATTATGCCGTAAGCCGTACGTTGGTAGAAACAAAAGATCTGCCGAAGGTTTTAGGTAATAAAATCTTTGAGATTGCAGATATTAACCAGCACGATATTGTTATTTACGATCTGAAAGGGAATTATCTGCTTTCCAATAAAGATGAAAGCCTGATCGATCAGAAAACACTTTCTATAGAAATTATCAACAAAATCCTGTCTACAGACGCGAGGGTTGATATGACCAGATACGATGCTGCTAAAGAAGCTAAGCTTACCTCTTCATATCTTTTATTGAAGAACAATGAGCTGGAGCCAATAGGGGTCGTTTATATTCCTTTATATCATAATGAATCTGCTTATCTGGAAGTATTGCATCAGTATGTAAAATATATTCTTTTAGTAGATATATTTCTTATCCTGTTCAGTATCTGGATAAGCTGGGTGACTTCCAACAGCCTGGCAAAAACCATCACGAAGTTTTCTGATATGATTACACGTATTACATTGTTTGAAAATGAAATGCGTCCTATCAGATATTATAAAAATGACGAGTTGAATGCTCTGGCAAGGGCTTACAACAGAATGATTCTGCAAATTCAGGATCAAAAAGAAAGGTTAAGGTTTAAAGCCTCCGAGGAAGCATGGAGAGAAATGGCAAAACAGGTTGCTCACGAAGTAAAGAACCCACTTACTCCTATGAAGCTTACCATTCAGAATTTTGAAAGAAAATTTGATCCCGAAGATCCGAATATCAGAGAAAGAGTTAAGTTGATGAGTAAAACAATGGTGGATCAGATTGACCTGATTGCTACTGTAGCCTCTGCATTCTCTGAATTTGCTAAACTTCCCGAGAAAAATAATGAAGTCATCAATCTGAATACAGAAGTAGAAGATATTCTTCGTGTATTTAATGATGATAGCATCTTCATGCATGCCAACAAGAGTAATATTATGATTAATATGGATAGAATTTATCTCTCCAGAATTATTACCAATCTTGTTACGAATGCCAAGCAGGCGGAAAGTGATGAAAGAAAATTAATTATCAATGTAGATGTAGAACAGCATCAGCGAAGAGTAATTGTTTCTGTTCAGGATAATGGGGTGGGGATTCCTGAAAGTATGTATGAAAGAATTTTTGAGCCTAATTTCACCTCCAAAACCAGTGGAATGGGGCTTGGTTTATCCATGGTAAGAAAAATGATCGAAGATTATAAAGGAGAAATTTCAGTGAAATCAGAAGTAGGAAAAGGGTCTACATTTATCATTACATTGCCTACCAATCTATAGTGAAGCCTTTTACATTTAAACAATTTGAAATTCAGCAATCCAAAGACGTCTTTCGGGTAGGAACAGATGGGGTATTGCTTGGAGCGTTGGCAGATGTGGAGTCTGCTTTTCGTGTTTTGGAGATCGGAACGGGAACAGGCTTGATCTCATTGATGTTAGCTCAAAGGAATCCACAGGCAGATTTTTTAGGACTGGATATCAATGGAGAAGCGGTAGCGTTGACAAAACTTAATTTTGAAAATTCCCCTTTTCATGCAAGGCTGAAAAACATTCATCAGGATTTTAAAACTTTTGAGACTGAAGAACAGTTTGATCTGATCGTTTCAAATCCACCTTATTTTGAAGAATCAGGATCTGATAAAGATAAAATTGCACGCCAGACGGTAGAATTGAATTTTAGGCAGCTTATCGCTCAATCTGCTCCAATTTTATCTGAACATGGACTTCTTTCGGTGGTTATTCCTATTGAGGCCGGAGAGGTCTTTACTTCAATTGCTGAAGAAAATAACCTGTTTCTGAGCAGAAGAGTTAATATCAAAGGTATAGAGAATTCAAAAGCAAAAAGATTGGTTCTGGAATTTTCTTCCAAGGAAAAAAACTTTTTGGAATCTGAATTTATTATAGAAAAAAGTCCGAGAAAATACTCGGACCAATATCTTGAACTCACTAAAGAGTTTCATGTTTTTAAGAAGGCTGGAAACTAGAAAATAAAAATGGATTTTGTAATTAGCTTCTAAGTCTTTTATTCTTATTCAAATAGTTCTGCGGTATCCAATACCGAAACTTTTCCATCTTCACATCTGATGGCTTCCCCAGGGAAGTTCTGAATCATATGGTAATCGTGTGTTGCCATTACTACAGCTGCTCCGTTTTCAAGGGCAACCTGCTTTAGTAAGGTCATGATTTCGTTGGAAGTTTCAGGGTCAAGGTTTCCTGTTGGCTCATCCGCTAAGATAAGGTCCGGGTGGTTAAGAAGGGCTCTTGCAATCGCAATACGCTGTTGTTCACCTCCGGAAAGTTCGTGTGGCATTTTGTGCTTTTTGCTCTTCATGTTCACACTTCCTAATACTTCATTGATTCGGTCTTCTATTTTTATCTTATCATTCCATCCTGTAGCTTCCAGTACGAATTTCAGATTCTTTTCAACAGTTCTGTCAGAAAGTAACTGGAAATCCTGGAATACAATTCCTAATTTTCTTCTTAGGTTAGGAATGTCAGATGGTTTTAGTTTAGCCAGATCAAAACCTACCACAGATCCGTGTCCTGATGCTAATGGAATATGCCCATAAAGCGTTTTCAGAAGGGAGCTTTTTCCGGAACCTGTTTTTCCAATAAGATAGCAGAATCTACCTTTTTTAATGTTAAGATTTACATCAGAAAGAACAGTAAAGTTTTTTTGCGCAATTTTTGCGTGTTGTAAACTTATAATATTGTCTCCGGAGATATTTGTATGTGGCATAATTTAATTTTAAAGGCTATTTCAAACAAAAAATTTTCAATCTTTAAAAGTAAAAAAAAGAAGTCTATTTGACTCTAATTTTAATAAATTTTAACAACAAAAAATGCCTGAAAAGCAACTTTTCAAGCATTTTTTGTATATGATAATAAAAAAGATTATCTCTTAGCGCGTGAAGCACTTACAGTTAAACTCTTTCTGCCTTTAGCTCTTCTAGCAGCCAAAACTCTTCTTCCATTTGGCGTAGACATTCTTTCTCTGAAACCGTGTTTGTTTCTCTTTTTTCTTTCTGATGGCTGGAATGTTCTTTTACTCATTACTATATGTTTAAATCGTAATTAATCTATTAATTTTCAGGTTGCAAAGATATATAATTTTTTATAAGATACAAACTTAAATTATCTTTTTTTAAAATTATCTGTCATGTTTTTTTTTCAAATATTTACAAACCCTTATGTAAACCTGAATTTCTCCCTGCAAAAATAATATTTAAATGATTTATATAAAAGCTCTATCTTTGAAAACTTAAATTTTAACGAAAATAAACACAAGATGTTTACACCAGCAGAACTTTTAGAGATCAATACATTACTTACCCCTGAAAACAAAATAGTTATTCTTACCCACTATAATCCGGATGGTGATGCTATTGGTTCCAGTCTGGGATTGAAACATTATTTAAAGGCAAAAGGAATCTATGCAGAGGTGATTGTACCGAACGATTTTCCAAAGTTTCTGAAATGGATGCCGGAAGCTAAAAAAGTAATTATTGCAGAATACAAAAGAAAACTGGCTGCTGATATGATTGCAGCTGCAGATGTTATTTTCTGTCTGGATTTTAATTCTCCTTCAAGAATCGGTTTATTAGGAGACTGGCTGGTAAAGGCTCAGGGGAAGAAAATTCTTATTGACCATCACCAACAGCCGGAACCATTTGATTTTGTCTACTCTGATACTGTAATTCCTGCTACTTCACAGATGATCTATCATTTTATTGAAGCAATGGAAGATGAAAAACTGGTGAATCAGGATATGGCAGAATGTATGTACACAGGAATTATGACTGATACAGGAGGATTCCGTTTTCGTTCAACAAGTGCTACCACGCATAGAATTATTGCTAACCTAATTGAAAAAGGAGCAGATCCAGCGATGATTACTTCCAATACCTGGGATACCAATACCGTTTCCCGTCTTCATTTGCTTGCTTTGGTTTTAGGAAGAATTGAAGTGGTGAATGATGGTACAGTGGCAATCTTAAGTCTTACAAGAAATGAACTTAAAGAATTTGGATTCCAGAAAGGAGATACGGAAGGCTTCGTGAATTATGGATTAAGCATTGCCGGAGTAAAAATGTCTGCATTCTTTATGGAAGATCTGTATGATGACTTTATCAAGATCTCATTCAGAAGTAAAGATGATGTAGATGTAAACCAATTTTCCAGAAAATACTTTAACGGTGGCGGACACATCAATGCAGCAGGGGGTAAATCCAATGATTCTTTGTCGGGAACTATAGAAATATTTAAAGCAAGGTTGATCGAAGAGAATTTGTAGAAAGAGTTGTGAGATAGATTAATACAATTTTGTGATAGTCTAAAACCCTAAAACTCTCCAACGCTCAAACCTTGGTATATCCCTTTTCCTCAAGTTCCAAGCAAGTATATTCGTATACCTGCCGAAACATTTCGTCCATATATTTTTTGTTAAAAAGACTATATTTCGTCATTTTAGGTGGATCTAAAAATATATTACAATACTTTACCTTTGAATAGACTGATTTTGCAATGGCTAAATGGAGAATCCGGTCGAATTCTTTCATGAGGCTCATCTTATTTAATTCATCATAGCTTATAGAGTTGACATGAGAGGCGATCAGGAAATCACACTTATCCATAATGGGCTCAATGGGCAAGTTGTCAAGAACGCCGCCATCTACATAGATTTTTTCACCCATTCTTACTGGAGGTAGGATGAAAGGGACACTTGACGAAGCCAAAAGTGGAGTGAAAAGTTCGCCTTCAGAGAAGAAATCAACAATTCCATGAGTCATTTCCGTGGTAGCAACATAAACAGGGATTTTCAGAATGTTGAAGTTGTCTTCCGGGAAATAATCTTTGAAGAGTTTTAAAATAAAAGTAGAACTGAAAATTCCATTTTTTGATAGTTTCAAGGCAGACCGTGAAAAAAATGAAGTCTGTTTTACAATTTCCATCATTTCATCCGGTGTTTTTCCAAACGAATAAAAAGCAGCAATGATAGAGCCTGCACTGGTCCCTGAAATAATATGAGGTTTAAGATTGTATTCTTCCAGTGCTTTTAAAACAGCAATATGTGCAATTCCACGCATTCCTCCGCCTGAAAGTGTAAGTCCGATAACCTGCGGTTTCGGTGGTGTCTTTTTTTTGAACGAGAATATTCCCATCGAGAAAATTATACCTTACTAATATACAGGATTTTTCTAAATGTTTAGGGTTCATCACATTCAGAATCAATCTTAATGAAAAGTGCATTGAATTCATTATTCATTTTTTCATCACGAGTAACTCTTTGTACTTTGTCGTTGGCACAGTTTCCCCAGCCAAATGTAATCAGGTCAATGAGGGCATAATCTCTTTTGTCTGATGAATTGAGTTGTTCGTTGAACTGATTCATAATACGTTGTGGGTCACTATTTCTTTTGCTCATCTCTTCACGAAGTTTTTTCCACTCCGCAAATCTTTGTTCATCGGTTGAATTTAATGCTTTAGAAAAGTTGGAGCAGCTATTGTTTTTAAGAAGGATGGAAGGATCAGAGTAAGCGATGATCTGAATTTTTTCCATTTCATACGTTTGAACAAGCTCTTCAAGACTCTTATTTTTAACATTCTGCCAATAAGGGGTATTGATAACTTTCAGATTCATGATTTGTGCTTTTCTTTCCGCAAAATCTTTATCCAGTTTTGCCAGAACCTGCTCTTTGTTATTCCTTATATCATTAAGATCTTTAAGATTGTGAACGAAAGGAGTGTCTAACAGAGATCCGCTCAGTTCAAACCAAAGTTTGTAAGTGTCTTCAAGTTCTTTTCTGGAGTATTTATTGCTGTCGAAATATCCTTTATTATCACATAGTTCCGTTCCAAAATTAAATACCTCCTGCTTAGGCTGAATGGCTGTTACAGTATCAGTTTTTGGAGATGATACCTGAACTGTATCATTTAGAGTGCTGGGAGTAGGCAGGTTTTCCTTTTTACAGCTTAAGAATGAAAGCAGAAGGAGGGTAGTAATAGCAATTCTCATGGTTTTACAATACTAATTTTTTAGGAAGATTATGCAGAAGCTCCGTATTAATGATTTCGGCACAGATGCCTGGCTTTTCCCAATGGCCGTTGTGACCGCAGTCTAATATATAGGATTTGATATTCGTTCTGTCCGGAAGATTTTTGATCGTAATATCTGTTTTTACGGCATTGTCATGTTTGCCGGCCAAAACCAGAATTTTGGCTTCCAGATTTTGCATAATATGTTTTTTATCTGTTCTTTCCACCATACCTTTTACGCAAGCAAGAGCTCCCCTATTGTTTGTGGAAAGTGCTGTTTCCAATGCGATCTCAATTTTACCTTCGAGAATGTCTCTTTCATTGGGGTTGAATAGATTGGGAATTCCAGCTCTGACATAATGGGGGAAAGCATCTTTAATGATTCTATAGCTTTTGATACGCTGTTGTTTTTTCTCTTCGTCATCTGCAAAATAAGTAGAGAAGAAAAGGGTTAAGCTCTTTAATGTTTCAGGATATTTTTCTGCAAAAGCAAGAGATGTATATCCGCCCATAGAATGTCCCAATAAATGTACCTTTTCCAGATTCTGGTGATCCAGCACTTTTTTTACTTCATCAGCCATCAGCTCCATGGTATGGATTTCTCCCAGGACCTCAGATTGTCCGTGACCGGGAAGATCAATTTTTAAAAGTGAAAAAGTGTTAGAAAGATGGGGTTCCATATCGCTCCAAATGGATAGGTTTTCCATAAAACCGTGAAGGAGTACTAACGTTTCTTTTCCATTTCCTTTTCTTTCAAAGTTCAGCATGATTCCAAAATTATAGAGGTTAAAATAATGCAGTGTTCTGTTGGCTGCAGCTCCGTTTTCCTTTCAAATGTAAACAAAAAAGAGCATTTTAAAAATGCCCTTTCTTTTTTATTGAGTTAATTCTTTATAAATCTTTGTTTCCCAAGGTTTGATATCCGTTACTCCATAGCGTTCTTTTTTAGCAATAGCCAGATTGTCGAGCATGTCTACAAAATTTTTGTAGTTGGCTTCATCAGTAGGTTTGATAATGACTGTGAAATTTTCTGGTTTTGGAGCGTTTTTATAAGCTTCAGAAATGATTTTTGAAACTTTTATTCCACTGAAATCAGTTTCTTTTAAGTTGCTTGTATTTAGATCCTTTGCATTGCTTTGATGATAAAAAATGCGATTATCTTTTCCCAGAATAAATGTAATCTGGTTTTGGTCTCCAATTACAGTCTCAATGGGTCTAGGGTTGGGGTCTTTTGCAGGGAGCCTCAGGTCCATCACGTTGGGTTTTGTAAAATTAGTAGTAAACATAAAGAAGGTGATCAGCAGGAATCCTAAGTCTACCATAGGAGTCATATCTACCCTGATTAATTTTTTCTTTTGCTTGCCGCTTTGTTTCTCTTGTGCGATTACTTCAGCCATAATTAATATTTTAAATGTTAAACGGTATTTGATGAAAACTTTGAAAATCCGATCGTGATTTTGAAAAATTGATACAAAGTTGATGCCTAAAATTTAAAATATGCAATAAATTTTCAATTTTGTTAAAGTGTTATCCTTAAATAATGTTAAAAATAACTATCCAATGTGTTGAATGTGAATAATCTGTTTTAATGGTGGAAATAAAAAACTCACACTAGATAAGTGTGAGTTTAAAAACTTTATGTAAAATTATTTACTTGCTTTTCTTGAAGTAATTAACACCGCATTCCAGAAACTTCTTGAAGTCTTCCTTCGGCATATATCCTGAAACAGGAGTATTGATTACTTTTCCGTCAGGAGTTATTAAAACGTAGTGAGGCTGAGAATTGTTATTGAAATTAACCTGTTGGAATAAGCTCCATCTGTCCCCAATGGTTTTAACCTTTTTGATTTGTCCATCCCCAAGGTCAATCTTTGTTTTTTGATCTTCAGGAAGTTCTTCTTTGTCGTCTACATACAGAGAAGCTAAAACAATATCATTTTGAAGAATAGGAAGAATATCCGGTTCGCTCCATACAAACTCTTCCATTTTTCTACAGTTTTCACAACCATAACCTGTAAAGTCAATTAAGATAGGTTTGTTTTCCTTTTTAGCAATTTCTATCGCTTTAAAGAAATCATGTTCAGGATGCATTCCTAAGATACCATCTTTTTCATCATGGAAATAACTTACATTCAATGGAGGTAAGATTCCACTTAATAACTGAAGTTTTGGACGTTCAGAAGGAATCAACCCTTGAATCAGGTAGATTACAAAACCAAATCCTAATACCCCTAATATTTTTCTTGTGATTGAAATTTTAGGTTTTTTATCATCATGCGGAAACTTGATTAATCCGAATAAATATAAAGCCAAACCTAAAGCAATAATGATCCAGATTGCAATGAAAAGTTCTCTTTTTAAGAAGAAAGTCTTAGATACAAGATCTGCTTTTGATAAGAATTTTAAAGCTAAAGCCAATTCTACAAAACCTAAAACAACTTTTACAGTATTCATCCATCCTCCTGATTTTGGAAGACTCTGTAATGCTTGTGGAAATAAAGCCAGTAATCCAAAAATAATTGCCCAGGCTAATCCAAATCCTGCCAGTGCAAATGTTAATAACATAGGAACATTCGAAGAACCGGTTACAGCACTTCCTAATAAACTTCCCAGAATAGGTC
Source organism: Chryseobacterium sp. G0162 (assembly GCF_003815715.1). Classification (NCBI taxonomy): domain Bacteria; kingdom Pseudomonadati; phylum Bacteroidota; class Flavobacteriia; order Flavobacteriales; family Weeksellaceae; genus Chryseobacterium; species Chryseobacterium sp. G0162. The sequence continues at coordinate 3,007,121 of NZ_CP033922.1, forward strand.
CTGTACAAGAGAAAGAAACAATTACCAGCGTTAATGCCATAAAGAAAATACCGATGATCCCACCAGCTTCCTCAGCTTTTGAAGACTTGTTGGCAATAGAGCTAGGCAATGTAATATCATAATACCCGAAGAAACTTCCGGCAAAGAAGATAAATATAATAAAGAAGGCAATATTCAGCCATACACTTGTAGAAATCTCATTGAAGATATTTCCTGCAATTCCGTCAATAATGTGGAAAGGAATACTCAGTAAAACGAAAATAAGAAGAATGAAAAATCCATAGATCAAGGCATCTCTTTTACCTTTTGCTTTGTCCTTATTTCCTTTCGTAAAGAATGAAACGGTTAAAGGAATCATCGGGAATACACATGGCGTAAGTAAAGCAATTAGCCCTCCGATAAATCCTAAGAATAAATAGGTCCAGTAGTTCTCATCTACCTTTGTAGAAGCAGTTCCGCAATCCGTTAATGGTTTTTTGAAATCAAGTGTTTCAATTTTCAGCTGTTTAGGATCCAATTTCGAAGTTTCAGTAATGGTCATCTCCGTTTTAGCTGGATTTTCAGTAACGGTTTCAACAGCTTTTACAGAATCTTTTGCAGGCTCCACAGTCTCTTTAGTAACAGCTTCCTCTGTAACCCCTTTTGGAGTTATTTTTTGATTGAATTCTAAAGTGTTTGGAGCAAGACAAACTCTGTCATCACAAGTCTGATAAGTGATTTCAGAAGTAACATCAGCGGGTTTAGTAGGATCCTTCAGTTTGAATTTTTGTTTAAATCCAGCGGTGTTAGAATAAAAAACAATAGTTCCTCCAAAAGCTTCAGAAAATTCTTCATGTTTTTTACCTACTTCAGTAAACTTTCCAATCAGCTCAATATTTTTTCCTGAAACTTTATACTCCGTAGGAATCCCCGTATCTTCAGGAAGATCTTTAGAGTAAATGTGCCAGCCTTTTTCCATGGTAGCATTCAACACCGCCTCATACTGGTTGTTGCCCAGATCGTTGATGGTAAATTTAAACTTTACAGGATTTTTTATCTGCGCATTAATCCCTGTTGCTAAAAACAGCAGAATTAATAAAAACCAATTTCTAAATTTCATTGTTCATTTCATTAAAAATTTTAAGACTTCATTCAGTCTTCTCATTCTTTGTATATCTTCTATCCTGTCTGAAAGGAATGATCCCAAGTATAGAATCATTGCTGTCAGCCATTATTCAGATTTTTTGCCTCGCTAAAATAGATAATTTTTCGTCCCTAAAAAACTTAGAAACTTTCTTTTTACCCCAGATGGGTAAAATATTCAGTCTCCTAATAAATTTGTAATAGGGGTGTTGCTTTTTCTCTTATTTCTAAATCATTATTAATTTTGTTAATAAATAACTCTATTTCAGTATAAAATACTTGCAAAAAATTAATTTAAGTTTTTTAAAATATCCTCTACAGAAGCCCTTTTCTTATAGTCTGGGTCAAAATGTCTCCATGTAATTTCTTTAGCTTCATTAAGTATAAATGTTGCAGAAACAGGAAGTCTTCCCGAATTATCTGACCTGCTTTTAGTGAAATCATCTTTCAGTTTTGAGTTATAGAAATTCAGGGTTTCACTGTCAGGAGTATAAAGAACATCAAAGGCCTCTGCAATTTTATAGCCTTCATCATATAAAACAGTATACTCAGTTTTTGTTTTATTGATTGTTTTTTCTATGAACTCTGGTTTTTCTGGAGATATAATAACGAGTTTAGCGTTTTTGGATTGTAGTTCGGGTGCGATATTCTGTAATGTTTCGATATATTGATTACAAAACGGGCACCACTGCCCTCTGATAAAAACAACAACCATTTTTTTGTTTTCTTTTGATGAAGAAAATGTATTACCTAAATGATCTTTAGCATTGAAATTATCAATCTTATCTCCAATCATTTTTCCTTTTACCTGATCAGAAGTTTTGCCGGAGAGAGGAGTTTTTTTTCTTAAGACAGATGCTCCAACTTCTAAAAACTGTTCTGGATTATAATAACCAAAATCATATTGAACCAGTTTGCCCTTTGGATCTAAGAATAAAAAAGAGGGATAGTTTACAACTTTAAACTCTTTTACCAGTTTTACGCCTTCTTTCTCAGCGTCTATAGCAATATTTACAAAATTTTTGTTGAACATCTCTCCAATTCGGGGATCGGTGAAAGTATTCTTTGCCATAAGTTTACAAGGTCCACACCAGGTAGTATACAAATCAATGAAAATAAGTTTATTTTCTTTAGCTGCGATTTTTTTCGCTGCCTCTAAATCAATTTTTTGAAAATTGATACCAATGTTTTGTGCATTAAATAAAACTCCTGCTAATATGAGGAGACTCAATATTATTTTTTTGAACATAATGTTTCTTTTTTTATATGTTCCATTAAAAAAGGAAAATCACCCGTTAATTAAATTATTTTATGTAATAAATTGATTTTCAGGTTGAAAAAATACTGTTATTTCTTATTTTTTTGATTTGTTCAACACATTTATACTTTTGATTCTGGGCATTATGCCTGCTGGAATATTGGTATTTGTTCTGGATTTCCTCAATACTTTTATTTTCAATAAAAATATCATGGATCAGATTCTGACAATGCAGAGAGATAGATTTAACATAACCAACCAGCTTTTCCCAATAATATTTTTCATTTTCAATAGCAGAATTAATTTCCTGGTAGTTTTCTGTAAAATAGTTTTCAGGAGACTCTACATAAAAATTTCTGTTTCTCAATCTTTTTAACCACAAATTTTTAGAAATTCCAATGAGATAATTTCCCAGGCAGGTTTGGATCTTGAAATTGTCAGCATGTAATTTTTCATAGAGGATCAGCAGCGCATCTTGGAAAATATCTTCCGCATCTTCCAGATTACCTTTATTTTTAAGGATAAATTTTTTTGTATATCCGAAATACTGTTGGTATAAAACACCAAAAGCTATATTGCTGTCTTTTTTAAAATCATCAACAGCTAATGAATTAGTTGTTCTTCTGTCCATACTACAGTTATCTTTTTTTGAGTATTTCTATCGGTCTGATACCTGCGGTCCTGTCTTAGAGGGATTACTCCCAGAATATGGTTCCTTGAATCACACAATAACCAACTCTTTTCCCTTACCAGAACAGATAGTTTCTCGTCTCTAAAAAATTTAGAAACTTTCTTTTTACCCGAAAAACCTATTGGATAAAACTCATCTCCATCCTGCTGTTTTCTCAAATAGAGTGGAAAGTGAAGCTTTTCAGCATCAAAATCCCATTCAAATCTTTTATTGATTTCATTAATGTTTTCAATATGATTTACGAGATTGATGGTGGTTTGGTTTTCGGAAAAATCAAAATGATGGATCAGTATTATTTCTTCTTCGATTTCCGATACATTATTTTTCTCCATAAAAATCAGTTCATCACGATTGATTATCAACTGATATTCTTTTGAAAAAAAAGAACGGTTATTTTCTGCTTTAAAAATTTTAGGGATTTCTTCCTCTTGGTTGAAGCCGTATTTTTTTAAAATTTCAAATTTCACGAAATCGCTTTCCTGATCCAGCTTTTCCTTTGATAAGATTTTATGGTCTGGGTTAAATATCGTAAGGCGATTTTCTATTTCCTGAATCTGTTTCTGGACAAAATCTTTGGTTTGATTTAGATATAAAGAACTTTTTTTGAAGTTTTCCAGAAAGTGATCATTGGTTTCCAGTAATTTCGGAACAATTTCATTTCTGATTTTGTTTCTCAGATAATCACTCTTTTTATTGGAAAGATCTTCCCGGAACTCAATATTGTTTTCTTCTGTAAACTGATAAATTTCCTGCTTGGAGAATGGTAAAAGAGGACGGAGGATATAATTGTCATTGGCAGGAATACCACTCAGACCATTAATTCCTGCAGCTTTGGAAAGATTAATGATGAACGTTTCCAGCTGATCGTTCAGGTGATGGGCCGTAACCAGGTATTCCAGATTTTCCTTTTCCTGAATTTCTTTAAAAAAAGTATAGCGGAGTTCTCTGGCCCAAAGCTGAATAGAATTGTCTGGTTTTCGATCCTTTTCCGAAACTTCATACAGATGGAACCTGATATGATTTTTCTCACAAAAATCCTGTACTACTTTTTGATCCCTATCTGAATCTTCTCCCCGGAGTTTATAATTGATATGAGCCACCTGAAATGAACTCTCAGAATTCTGCTTTTCATCTCTCAAATCGCGGAATAATGAGACCAGAGCCATAGAGTCAGCCCCTCCGCTTACTGCTAAAAGATAGGAGTGGTTTTCCGGTCGGTGAATAAGGTTTTCTAATTGTTTTCTGAAGCTTGATTTTTTCAACATAGGTGTTGAGAATTTCTTTTATACAAAGATAATCCATATAATTCAATTGAATTTTCCTAACTTTGAGTAGTCTAAAAATGATTACTTATGAAGATTTTAAAAATTTTAGCGGTTTCTGCAATGGCGTTGGGGATGACCTCTTGTGTAAGCAAGAAGCAGTATGATGCCTTAAGCACAAACTATAAGCAATGTATTGAAAATATCGGAGAAAGACAGAGAGAAATTCAAGATTTGAAATCTCAAAACTCTGCATTATCAGGTGAAAATAATTTATTAAAAAGCCAGCATGATGCTTTAAAATCATCATTGGATGCATGTCTTTCCAATACAGGAAAAAGCTCTGCTAATATTGATAAGCTTGTGGGAGAAATCAACGCTTCCAACTCATATATCAAGCAGCTAATTTCAAGCAATGCTAAAAATGATAGCTTAAACCTTGCTTTGTCTAACAAGCTGAAGAGATCTTTAGATAATGTATCAGATGAAGATGTACAGGTGAAAGTGTTGAAGGGTGTAGTAATGATCTCCCTTTCAGATAAAATGCTATACAAAACAGGAGATTACACGATCTTACCGGCAGCTCAGGAAGTGCTAGGTAAAGTAGCTAAGGTAATCAATGATTATGATAAATATTCAGTATTGATTGAAGGTAATACAGATAATGCTCCATTAAATTCAGTAAACTTACCAAGAGATAACTGGGATCTTTCTGCATTAAGAGGTACTTCTGTTGCTAAGGTTCTTCAGACTCAGTTTGGAGTAGACCCTGCAAGAATTACAGCAGGAGGTCGTTCTGAATACAACCCGAAAGCAACCAATATGAGTGTTTCCGGAAGAGCAGAAAACAGAAGAACAGAAATCATCATTATGCCTAAGCTGGATGAGTTCATGAAACTGATGGATATTGCTCCAAAGAAATAATGAAATTATAATAAAAAATAAATCCCGAAGAAATTCGGGATTTATTTTTTTAATCAAATTAATTCTTCTTTTTTCAAAAGGGAAATAATTCGTCGTAAAAAATGATTGGATATTTCAGTCTTGTCTTTTTTTGCAGAAGACTGTATACTTCCTTTTGGAGGTACTTTTTTTTGATTCTCATGGTTAGTTTGTGGTTGATCTTCTGCAATCATTTTGTTTTCTAGTGTTTTTACCCCTTCGTTCTCTTTGCAAACTTATCATTAATACTACAGAAAAAACATCCGTATTTTCACGGTATTTTGTATGGGATTTTTCCCAAAAGTTTCATTGTTGAATTCTCTAAGATATTTTATTTTAAATATAATTATTTGATTAATAAAAGAATGCGTATATTTAAATCTCCGTAAGAGGAAATAAAATCAGAGGTATCCGAAAATCTTAAAGAGTAGGAAATTAATACTAAACAAAATAATTATGAAAAATTCAAAAAAACTTTCAAGAGGAGAAATGAAAACTGTAAAAGGTGCTATTACAGGGTGTAATCCACAGATATTTTGTACTAGTCCACAGACAAAATGTTGCCCAGGATGGGTTTGTGCCGGTATAAGACAATATTGTATAGCCATATAATAATTTTTTACTTAAAAGTTAGATATGCCTAAGAAAAAAGAGAGGAATTAATTCCTCTCTTTTTTGTATCTTATACTCAACAGAGGCGGTTTGTTTAAAAAGAAGTTTAAAATCCTTAAATTTGTTTAAATTAAAATGGTATGAGTTTTTTTGAAGAAAAGAATCCTGAAATGGATAGATATTTGGAAGCACATGCTTCCTCAGAATCCGAAATTCTGAAAAAGCTGAGAAGAGAAACTTATCAGAAAACCACACAGCCTCATATGATTTCGGGCTATCAGCAGGGAAGATTGCTTACGATCATATCCCAAATGCTACGGCCTACAAACATTCTTGAAATCGGGACATTTACCGGATATGCTACACTGTGCCTGGCTTCAGGATTAGCAAAAGATGGTAAAATTACTACGTTGGATGTGAATGAGGATCTTGCTTATCTTCCGAAAAAATATTTTGAATCCAGCGAATACGCTGCTCAGATTGATTTCAAACTTCAGGATGCGAAAGAATTCTTACAAGAAACAGATGAGTTTTTTGACTTGATTTTTGTAGATGCCGATAAAGAAAACTATGCAGACTATTTCAAACTGATAAAACCTCATACAAAGTCAGGATCAGTAGTGATGTTTGATAACGTTTTATGGTATGGAAAAGTACTGGAAGAAAATCCAAAACTGAAATCCACGCAGTCTATTCAGGAATTGAATGATTTAGCAGCAAAAGACGAAGATTTTGAAAATCTTATTTTACCTTTGCGTGATGGAGTCAACTTCCTTCGCAGGAAGTAATTAAATGAAAAGATTAAGAGATTTGGAAGTTATAGAATGATGTAATATCCAAATCTCTTAATTTCCTAATTTCTAAAAGAATAAAATGAATAAAGGAATTTGTGTTGTAACAGTAGCACCCGTGAGAGCAGAAGGTTCTGACAAGGCAGAGATTGTTACGGAAATATTGTTTGGAGAAAGTGTAGATATTTTAGAAGTGAATAAAAACTGGACTAAAATAAAAATGCATTATGATGGTTATGAAGGATGGATGGATACCAAACAGCTAAAAACGGTAACAGAAGAAGACCTGGCCAATAGAAAAGTGACTGTAGTTACGGAAGACTTTTCCTCTGTTATAATGAATGATGGTAAAACTTTGTTATCAATGGGTTCTGAAGTGGAATTTCCTGTGGTAGCGTCAAGAAGAAGCCACGATGTAAGGGAAAGTGTTGCTCTTACAGCCAAAGAATTCCTTAATGTGCCTTATCTATGGGGTGGTAAAAGCTTTTTTGCGGTAGACTGCTCCGGATTTACTCAATTGGTTTACAAAGTTCACGGTATTAAGATTCCGAGGGATGCTTCACAGCAGGCAGAAATAGGGGAAGACCTTACTTTTGTGGAAGAAACGAAGCCGGGAGACTTAGCCTTCTTTGAAAACGCTGAAGGAAAGATTATCCATGTTGGTATTATGCTGGAGAACCAGAAAATTATTCATGCATCAGGAAAAGTGAGAATTGATACACTGGATTCTACCGGAATCTTTAATAAGGAAATGAATAAACATACTCATAAACTGAGAGTACTTAAAAGCATTATTTAAAACATGAAAACTTCCGGCATATTATTAATTGTAAACACTCTTTTACTGGTTGTAATCTGGATCTTTACAGGAATTAAATATGCTGAGTTGCCTGATGTAATTCCTACGCATTTTGATTTTCAAGGGAATGTTGATGGAGAATCAGGAAAGGCAACAATTTGGGTTTTACCCTGTATTGCTACTTTTATTCATCTTCTTTTTATAGGAATAAAAGATCCCAATTCATCCCTTTTGAATGTTCCTCAAAGTTTTCGTAACGAAAGAACGCTGAAACTGTATTTGTTTTCTCTGGAACTTCCTGTGATGGTTTTGTTTTTGGATATTATTGTTGAAAGCATTCGTGTTGCAGAAGGAAAGCAAACAGAGCTTAGCGATGCTGTTTTCTTTATTTTAGGAACAATGATGATGATAATTGGAATAGGGCTTATAAAATCATTTCGGGAAGGTAAAACAAAGTCTAACGGCTAGATCTATCAAAATTGAATTTACTTTATAATATATTTATCAGTCTTCTGATTTTTGGAATGAAAGTTTTCTCATTATTTAATGATAAAACTAAAAAAGGCGTTGAGGGAAGAAAGCAGTCTTTAGATAAGGTAAAATCTGCTTTTTCAAAAACAGATAAGGTGATCTGGATGCATGCTGCCAGTTTAGGAGAATATGAGCAGGGTTTGCCTGTACTGGAAAGGCTTAAGGATCAGTTTCCAGATCATAAAATCCTGGTAACATTCTTTTCCCCGTCAGGATATGAAAATGTAATTAAAAAGAAACATATTGCAGATGTAATCTGTTACCTCCCATTTGATAGAAAGAATACTGTAAAAGAATTTATCTCACAATTTGATGTTAAACTATTTTTTACGGTTAAGTATGACTACTGGTATAATCTGCTTGCAGTACTACGAGAGAAAAATGCAAAGATCTATGTGATTTCTGCTTTATTCTACGAGAGTCAATCTTTTTTTACCTCGTATGGGAAATGGTTTGTGAAACAGCTTAAGCAAAATGTAGACTGGTTCTTTCATCAGACCCAATTCTCATTGGCTTTGGCTAAAAGTGTAGGACTTGTGAAGTCTTCTATAACAGGAGATACCAGGTTTGATAGGGTAAAACAACTTCGAAATCGTGATAACCAAGTTGAGTATATTACAGACTTTATAGCAGATCAGAAAGCTGTTGTTTTTGGGAGTTCCTGGCAGGCAGAGGAGAAAATAGCAGAAATGATTTCCCGTAAAAATAACACGATCAAAATAATCATTGCTCCTCATGATTTGAAGAGGGTAGAGCACCTGAAAAATATCTTTCCTGATGCTTTATTGTATAGCGAAATTAAGAAATCTGAGTCTTTAATCTTTAAGCCTCAAATCTTAATTATAGATAGTATAGGATTGCTTTCAAAGCTTTATTCCTATGCTGATATAGCAGTCGTAGGTGGGGGATTCCATGATGCAGGGCTTCATAATATTCTGGAGGCTGCCACATTTGGCGTTCCGGTTATCTTTGGAAATCATTATAAAAAGAATCCTGAAGCAGACGATCTTATTAACAAAAATGGAGGGAGGTCTTTTGCAGACGAAGCCACGGCTGCAGAATTCGTGTTATTTCTTGCTAATAAGGATCATGAAGAAGAACTTGCAGAAATGGCTGAAAAGGCAAAGAATTTCGTTGATGAAAAACCCGGTTCTACAGAAATGATCCTCCATAAAATCCTATCTTAAGAATCCCTGGCTTTTGATGTTCTTCATGATTTGATCAATATTTTCAGGAATACGATCACACTCAAACCAATTTAAATCAAGACCATTGTTAATGCATAGTTTTTGGAGATAATGATTTTCAGATATTTTTTGCTGTAGGGTTCTTAAAAGTTCATCAAATTCCATCCAATAATCTTCATCCAGTTTTTTAATGATAGTGAGAGACTTGAATATTTTATTGATGATGTAAATGTAAAGTTTGTAAACATTATCAAATCGTTGTCTGCTCAGATCATTATTGTGATCTAATATTCTATCAATCATCAGAAGATTGAGGGATACCTCCCCGAATTTATCTGTTGTTATTTTGATATGTTCAGTGATTTCTGCACTGATTTTTCGGATAATGGTCAGGAAATACTTAGTGTTGCCAATATATTTTGATGCCAAAAGAATTTTTTCTTCTACATTTTGTTCCATGGCATTTCTCTTATCGTCAGTAGTTTCCGGATCAATAAGCTCGAAATACAGTTTTTTAGATAATAATTTATCTTTTCTCAGGAGCCTGAAAATAAGTTTGTCCTTCTCTGTGCTTGAAAAAGCACTCAGTGCCGCCTTAAACTCTTTTGAATACTCCATTAGTTGAATATTTTTGAATATTTTAGAAATCCGTTTATTGCCCAGTTTGCCGTATAATACAATGATTTTACAGTGGAGAATCCCATAAAGTCTTTATATACGAGGTACTGATCTTTAATAATATTTTTTTTATTTCTGGAAACACTGTTCTCACGCATTCTGTATTTCGCCATCGTTTTATTGATAGGCATTCCTTCCGGAATTACTTTCAGTAGATTTAACCACATTACATGGTCTTCACGCTTGCTTTTTACCGGGAACAGAAACTTTCCGACTCTTTTAGTGTCATACATCGTAGAGACCGGTGCCAGTCGGCAGGTTTTCAATAAATTGGAGAAAGTAACAATTTTATCTGCAAGAAAATCTTTTAATATGGGCTGGAGCTGCTCATCACATCTTGAATAATTACAGTAGACAAGCTCTGCATTGTGTTCCTGCATATAACCTGTCATGATCTCAAGGTATTCAGGGTACCAAAAATCATCAGAATCCAGAAATGCAATGTACCGGCCCTCAGCTCTCTCAAGACTATTGTTTCTTGCATTTCCTGCCCCACCATTTTTCTCCAGAACCTGAAGTTTGATTCTTGGGTCATTATACTTTCTGATGATCTCAACCGTGTTATCCTTAGAAAGATCATCAGTAATGAGCCATTCCCAGTTTTCATAGGTTTGATTCAGAACAGACTGTATTGTTTCTTCTATAAAATCAGCAGAATTGTAGCAGGGAGTAATAATGGAGACCAGGTCTTTCATTCGTGTTGTAAAATATCGGTAAAATTATAAAAATCTTTTTTCATAAAGGTGCCATGAAGCGATTCCGACTCCAATAACCACAAACATACATACAATACTCATAAGATATGGATTGTAGTTGGCAAAAAGTCCCAAAGTAGCAAATACTCTGATGATAGGGAAGTGGAAGATATAAATTCCGTACGTGAAATCCCCGTATTTTCCAAAATTATTCAGGAACTTGAAGGAATAAGCAATATACAGGACGATAATGCTAATCATTATGGGCGAGAATAGTTTTATTTTAAAAATAAGATCAATCCAAACCGTAAGGATAGCAATGATGAAAAGGGTGTTTTTATGCTGAATAAACTTATCAAAATGAAAATAAAGAAGCATTCCGCCAATAAAATAGCATAATGAACCTGGAAGCTGCCTTGAAAGTGCTGCTTTTCCGGACATTTCAAAATAATTAAGATAAATGAGAGATAGAAAGTATAAAACAATCAGACTGATAGTACGGTATTTATTATTTTTTCCAAACAGTAAAAACATCAGCGGAACTGCTATGTAAAAACACATTTCGATCTTAAGAGTCCATAAAGCTCCGTTTACCGCTTGATTTCCAAATACCCCCGGAAGCCATGGAGCTTTAAAATTGAGGAATATTGAATTCCAGAACAAATATTTATACACCTGTGTATTGCTGAAGTATTCGGAGAATGGTAAAGTACTCACCAGGCTCAATAGAGTAGCACAAAGGAATACAACAAGTAAATAGGCAGGAACAATCCTGTTGAACCTTTTCTTAGCGTAGCTTTTCAGGCTGGAAGATCTCTCGTAGCTTCTTGCAATTAAGAAACCACTTACAATGAAAAACGAGAAAACAGCAACTTCAACAGGGCTATGGGTTAAAAAGGAAAGCTTTTCAGAAGCACTTAAAGCACCCAAATGTCCAACGAAGACAATAAAAGCGAGGAGAACACGGATGAAGTCAAAATTGTTTTTCGTTATAGCCTGCATTTTTTTTCTTTCCTACAAAAATAACTTTTTTAATAAAACAGAGGTATTTTCAAATGTTCAATATTTGTTAAATAAAGAGAATATGGCCTCATGCTATTTTAAAATATGTATAAATAAAAGCCGATAAAATAATTTTTCACAAAAAATAGTAATATAAATCAAAAAAATTATAATTTTAGCGCTTGAAAAAATTGATCTATGAAGAAATTAGCACTACTATTTTTTGGTTTATCATTATTGGTAACTACCGGCTGTAATAATAGCAACGATATTGTTATAGATGAACCTGTTATTGGACTCTGGCAACCGCTAAAAGAGGTGGTTACTACCGTTGAGGTAGGGGAGCAGCCAATTTCAGATGTGATTACATATACCGACTGCCAGAAACAATCCAGATGGTGGTTCAGTACGGAAATAACCGGGAAAAGAATAGATGTGGAGGATCCTACTACAGGAACAGCCTGTAATATTTTACCTGATAAAAACTTTACATACTCATACGATAAAAGTGGTAAAACCCTTCAGATCAAATATCAGGGAGTGGTAGCACCGGTGAATACAAAAGTTATGACACTGGATGCAACAACGCTCAATTTATCAATTAGAGAAGAAACCGAAGATCCTACGATATACAAAACAAGAACTATTACTTTTAAAAGAGTGAACCCTCAGTCTTAATAGTGTCCTTCAAGATATAATAAAGGTCTCATCTTCGGGTGAGACCTTTCTGTTTTACAGGGAATGGTAATTCATCATAAATTAAATTTCTATTTCCTTTAAAATCATTATTTTTGTGAATCTTGTTTTACAAGAAAAACAATTCGATATTAAAGTCTAACATATAAACATCTATATAAAGTGTTTTACGATCATCAGCAGATAGAAAAAAAGTGGCAGAAATACTGGGAGGACAATCAAACATATAAAACTTCCAACAATACCGATAAACCTAAATTTTATGTACTCGATATGTTTCCGTACCCATCCGGAGCAGGACTTCACGTAGGACATCCGCTAGGATATATTGCGTCAGATATCTATGCGAGATATAAAAGACACCAGGGGTTTAACGTTCTCCACCCGGTAGGTTATGACAGCTTCGGGCTTCCTGCTGAGCAGTATGCAATCCAGACAGGACAACATCCCGCTATTACTACAGAACAAAATATCAACAGATACGAGGAGCAATTAAGAAAAATCGGATTCTCATTTGACTGGAGCAGAGAAGTAAGAACTTCTGATGCCTCTTATTATAAATGGACCCAGTGGATTTTTATCGAACTGTATCACTCCTGGTATAATAAAAATACAGACAAGGCAGAATCTATTGATACTCTAATCAAACATTTTGAAGAAAAAGGGACAGAAGGATTAAATGCCAATCAAAACGATGAATTGAATTTCACCGCTGAAGAATGGACTAATGCTTCTGCTATTGATAAAGAAGATATCTTATTAAACTATCGTCTTGCTTTTAGAGCAGAGACTACAGTGAACTGGTGCCCTGCTTTAGGAACAGTTTTAGCGAATGATGAGATAAAAGACGGAAAATCTGAAAGAGGAGGTTTCCCTGTGTTCCAAAAGAAAATGATGCAGTGGAGCATGAGAATTTCTGCTTACTCTGAAAGACTGTTACAAGGTCTTTCTACATTGGACTGGCCGCAACCGTTGAAAGATGCTCAGGAATACTGGATCGGAAAATCTCAGGGAGCACAGGTTCAGTTCCAGGTAGAAGGTCACAACGAAATTGTTGAGGTTTTCACTACAAGACCTGATACCATCTTTGGAGCAACCTTTATGGTATTGGCTCCGGAAAATCCTTTAGTGGATACTATTACTACAGAGGCTCAAAAAGCAGAAGTAGATACTTATATAGAAGAAACTTCCAAGAAAACCGAAAGAGACAGAATGTCTGACGTGAAAAACGTGAGTGGAGCTTTCACAGGAAGTTATGTAATCAACCCATTCAGCGGAGAGAAAATGCCAATCTATATTTCAGACTATGTATTGATGGGATATGGAACAGGAGCTGTAATGGCTGTTCCTGCACATGACGAACGTGACCACAGATTTGCAAAGAAATTTAATTTAGAAATTAAAAAAGTAGTTGAAACAGAAGAAGACGTTCAGGAAAATTCTTTTGACTCTAAAGACTCTGTTTGTGTAAACTCAGATTTCTTAAACGGATTACATTATGCTGAAGCCAAGTCCAAAATAATTTCTGAAATTGAAACGAAAGGTATCGGTCACGGAACGACGAACTACAGACAACGTGATGCTATTTTCTCCAGACAACGGTATTGGGGAGAACCGGTTCCTATATATTATAAGGATGGAATGCCATACACATTACCTGTTTCTGCATTACCATTAGAACTCCCTGAAGTTGAAAAATATTTGCCAACGGAAGATGGAGATCCACCACTAGGAAATGCTAAAACATTTGCATGGGATGAGGTGAACCAGAAAGTAGTTTCTACAGATTTAATTGATGACCAAACAATATTCCCATTAGAATTATCTACAATGCCAGGTTGGGCTGGAAGCTCATGGTATTTCCTTAGATATATGGATCCACAGAATGATGGAGAATTCAGCGCAAAGAACCTTTCAGATTATTGGGGACAAGTAGACTTATATATAGGAGGTAGCGAGCATGCAACCGGTCACTTATTATATTCACGTTTCTGGAATATGTTCTTAAAAGACAGAGGATATATCAATCATGATGAGCCTTTCCAGAAATTAATCAACCAGGGAATGATCCTGGGGATGAGTGCATTCGTATATAGAATTGATGGTACTAATCAATATGTATCTAAAAATTTAGCGAGCGAATATCAGACTCAGCAGATCCATGTTGATGTATCCTTATTAAAAGGAACATCTGATGAATTGGATACTGAAGCATTCAAAGCATGGAGACCAGACTATGCTCATGCAGAATTTATTCTGGAAGATGGAAAATACATCACAGACCGTGAAGTAGAAAAAATGTCCAAGTCAAAATACAATGTAGTAAACCCTGATGATATTTGTGATGAATATGGGGCAGACGGACTAAGATTGTATGAAATGTTCTTAGGACCATTAGAGCAATCCAAGCCTTGGAATACACAGGGGCTAAGCGGAGTATATGGTTTCCTTAAAAAATTCTGGAACCTTTATTTCAATGGAGAGGTATTTGAAGTTTCTGAAGAAGAACCTACAAAAGCAGAATATAAAGTTTTGCATACCTTAATAAAGAAAGTCGTTTACGATATTGAAAACTTCTCTTTCAATACCTCTGTATCATCATTTATGATCGCTGTAAATGAGCTTCAGAAATTAAAATGTAACAAACGCAATATTTTAGAACCACTAGCCGTTATCATTTCTCCATATGCACCGCACATTTGTGAAGAATTGTGGAGTTTATTAGGTCATGATACCTCTATCGAATTCGAGAAGTTTCCGGCATTAAACGAAGATTATCTAATCGAGGATGAAATTGAGTATCCGGTAAGTGTAAATGGTAAAATGAAGTTCAAAATTTCTCTTTCAGCTCAATTATCTGCTAAGGAGGTAGAAGATTTGGTGATTTCAAATGAGAAAATGCAACAGATTTTGGAGGGTAAAACCCCTAAAAAAATCATTGTAGTCCCTCACCGTATTGTGAATATCGTAATTTAAAAAAAAATTAACATTGGGAAATTAAAAAAAATGGGTGTTTTATTTTTTTGATTTTTTAATTCAAATGTTAAATTTGGGGAAAATAAATAAAATATTTAAGAATAATTATTATATCGGAATCGTATTAAATTTTCTTTATCAAAAAAAAGCAAAATGTTTAATTAAGACTCTTGCATTTTAATTAATTTTGCCTTTAATTTACACCCTGTAAAATTTTAAAACAATATAATTTAGTTAAATATGGAAATGAATGTTTCAAAAAATGATGAGCAAGTAGTTGCTAGAAAGGCAGGAGGTTTAAATCCAGCTGTTATTATTCCTATTCTATTTATTATAGGAGTATGTATTTATTTATTCGTTCTTGGTAGCCCAGGAAACTTTAAAGATGCAGATAAACTAGGAAGTGGATCTGTAGCTTTCTCAAGTATTGAAGGAAAAGACATTCACCCAGAGTCGTTTTTAGGTATTATCTACAAAGGAGGAGTTATTGTACCAATCTTGATTACTTTCATGATTACGGTAATCGTTTTCTCTTTTGAAAGATATTTCGTTCTTGGTAAAGCTGCTGGAAAAGGAAACTTAGACAACTTCGTAGTACAAGTAAGAAGCTTACTAAACCAAAACAAAATCGACGAAGCTATTGAAGAGTGCGACAGACAACAAGGTTCTGTAGGTAACGTAGTAAAAGAAGGTCTTACTACTTACAAAGCTCTTGCTCACGATAACACACTAAATAAAGAGCAGAAAATGGTAGCGCTTAACAAAGCTATCGAAGAAGCTACAACTCTTGAGATGCCAATGCTTGAGAAGAACATGATGATCCTTTCTACTTTAGGTACTGTTGCAACATTAGTAGCACTACTTGGAACGGTAATCGGGATGATCAAGGCATTCTTCGCGTTAGGTTCAGGAGGTGGTACTCCAGATGCTGCTGCTCTATCTACAGGTATCTCTGAAGCCTTGATCAACACGGCATTAGGTATTGGTACTTCAGCTATCGCTATTATCCTTTATAACTTCTTTACATCTAAAATTGATGGATTAACTTACAAGATCGATGAGATCTCTATGAGCATCCAGCAGTCTTTCGCTGAATTCAACTAAGAATTAGCAAGAAATTTGCATTAGCAATTAAAAGAAGTTTAATTAAAAATATTTTATAATAATGGCGAGAGTCAAACCTAAAAGACATGGAGTAGTAACGGACATGACCGCAATGTGTGACGTTGCGTTCCTACTTCTTACGTTCTTTATCTTGACCACTCAGTTTAAAAAACCTGACGTGGAGCAGATCAAACCGCCATCTTCAATTTCGGAAAAATTGCTTCCTGATGCTAGTTTAATGACTATCAACGCTACTCCGGACGGAAAATTCTATTTCCAACCGGTAGAAAACGCATCAGAAAGAGTTGCTCTTTTGGATAAAATGGGAAAAAAGTATGGTATTACTTTTGACAATAACCAAAAAGCTGCATTCCAGAAAGTTCAGGCAATTGGAGTTCCAATGAACCAACTAAAAGGTTACTTGGATATGCCTGCAGATGAGCAGAAAAATTATAAGAGTCCTACAGGTATTCCTATGGACAGTACAAATAAGCAATTAATTGATTGGGTAAAAGAAAGTTTGAGCGTTAACCCTGACTACAAGTTAGCAATTAAAGGAGACGTTACAACTCAGTACCCTAAAGTTAAAGGTCTGTTTGAAGGTTTAAGAGATATTGATTTTCTTAAATTCTGGTTGATTACATCACAAGAAGGTAAACCTAACGAATAATATCGATAGAAATGGCAGAAGTACAAGTACAAGAAAAAGGCGGCAAGGGCGGCAAGGTCCGTTCCAAGAAGCAGAGTACCAGAGTCGATATGACTCCGATGGTGGACTTGGGTTTTCTATTGATTACCTTCTTTATGTTCACAACTACATTCAGTAAACCGAATGTTATGGACTTAGGTCTTCCGGCAAAACCAAAGCCAGATGCTCCTAAACCTCCACCAACAGAAATTAAACTTTCTAACTCAATTTCTATCTTATTAGGAAAAAACAATAGAGTTTTCTGGCACCAGCAGGATGCAACTTCCTTGAATGACCAAACTCTTATGGAAACTACTCTTGATAGAGATGGAATTAGAAAAATAATTCAGCAGGCAAAATCTAGAGCTGCAGATCAAACGAAATTTACCGTGATCATTAAGCCAACAGACGATGCTGTATATAAGAACTTTGTTGATATTCTTGACGAAATGGCAATTACTAAGAGCGAACAATACGGTGTTACCGATGTGAAGCCTTGGGAGAAAGCTGTTTATGAAAAGAAAATAGGAGGTGCTGCTGCACCGGCTGCTACAAAGTAATTTAACCATAAAATTGTATATCTAATCTATGGCAGATGAAAATGTATACGGTCAGAATCTTACTCTAGACGAAATCGTATTTGAAAATAGAAACAAGGAATATGGTGCCTATGATCTTAGACATCAGTATCCGAGACTTTTAACAAAGTCATTTATTATCGGAACAGCATTATTCCTTTTGGCAGCTTTGTCTCCGTTCATCTATCTTACGATCAAGAATCTTACAGCTCCGCCTAAGCAAGAAGTAAAGGCAGATCTTGTAGATATCCTTGAAGAAGAACCGATTATCGAGCAGCCTAAAGAAGAAGAACCACCTCCACCACCGCCACCTCCAAAAGAGGAGCCGAAAATTGAGGTTATTCAGAACGTTGTTCCTGAGCCTGTAAAAGCTCCGAAGATTGAAACTCCACCACCACCAATTTCTAAGCAGTTGGAAACTACAACTGGTTTGAATAATCAGGAGGGAGTTAAAGCTCCGGCTTATACACCACCACCGCCACCACCATCTACGGGTACAAAAACTGCAACTGTAGAAGTGAAAGCGAATAACCCTAACGAAATCTACAAAGATGTAGACCAGTCTGCAGAATATCCTGGAGGTATGGGTGCATTAAGAAAATTCTTAGGTGAAAACTTCGATACTTCATTAATGGAAGGAGGTGAAGGTACCCTTAAAGCTAAGCTTAAGTTCGTTGTAGAAAAAGACGGAACTGTTTCTGCAGTTACTATTGAAGAGAAATCTCCAAATAGCGACTTCAACAATGAAGCAATTCGTGTAGTTAAGAAACTTAAAAAGTGGACTCCTGCTAAGAGAAATGGAGAAAGCGTAAGATCTTACTATAGCGTACCATTTACTATGAACTTTGAATAATTAGACTTATTTATTCAGAATATAAATAAAAAGAGAAGCATATGCTTCTCTTTTTATTTTTTTTGGTATTTTTGTTACATGATGTTCAATTGGTTATCCCTGGTTACGGGATTGTTTTATATTGTTTTAGGAATTGTAGTCATTATCTATAAATTCTTTTTTACTATTTTAGAACCTGCTATTGCTTATGCATTGGGTGCAGTGTTGATTATTTATGGTATTTTCAGAATCTATAGAGCAGTTGCTAAAATCAAAAAATCGAAAGATGAAGAATAGTTTTAAAATTGCACTTGTCTTTGTAATAACTATTATGCTGGCAGGCTGCAAAAAAGAGGAGAAATCTCCTTCCTATAATAAAGGTGATCTTACGATTTTTACAGATGAATCTTTTCAAAGTGTTACAGAAGCATTAGCCGATGGTTATATGATTAATTATCCTGAAACACATATCAAAGTAGAAACAAAAAAAGAAGATTTAGGCTTTCTTGACCTGTTGCATGGTAATGCTAAAGTCATTGTAATGTCTAGAAACCTTACTCCTGAAGAAATAAAAACCTACGAAGAAAGAACAGACCTGAAGTTTCTTCCTGCTAAATTCGCAGCAGATGCCGTAGTTTTTGTAGTTCCAAAAGACTCTCCAAAAGAAAATATCTCAATGGATGAGATCAATAATGGACTGCTTTCCGATAATAAAGAATTTATTTTTGATGGAACAAACTCCAGTAATTTAAACTTTGTGGCTGAGAAGTTAAAAAAGCAGCCTAAAGATCTTAAATATTCTATTATTCCAGGAAATCAGAAGATCATAGAAGAACTAGGAATGTATCCTAATAAAATAGGCGTTATTGGTCTTAATACATTCAGCCGTCCCTATGATAAAGCTTCTGAAAAACTGAGAGAAATGGTTAAAGTTCTTCCGGTTGTAAATAAAGGAAAATCATATAATGCAGATTTTGAAGGACTTCGTTCTATGGAATATCCGTTTACAAGAGTTCTTTATTTCCTGGAAAACGAGGGTAATTTTAATATTGCAAACGGATTTATAAGATTTTCATGTACTCATTTAGGACAGAAAATTGTTCAGAAAGAAGGTCTACAGCCTTATAACCTGTACAAAAGAGAGGTGCAGATGCGTTAAAAAATATAATTTCACAATTTAGCTATAATAAACAAAGTATTTTGGTCTGAAAATTGTGTAGAATATAACTCAATTATTAGAAAATATAAAATGAAAGATATAATGAATATGAATGTAAAGAAGATTGCTTTTGGAGCAGCCGTGGTATTTTTTACCGGTTTTGCCTCTGCACAGACATTGCAGGATGGTATTAACAGTATAGACAGTGATAAATTTGCTCAGGCAAAAACAAACTTCACTGATATGATCGCTAAAGAGCCTACCGCTGAAAACTACTTCTATTTAGGAAATACTTTCTTAAAGCAAGGAGAGCCAGATTATGCAAAGGCTACTGAAAACTTTAATAAAGGATTAGCTGCAGATGCTAAAAGCTTTGTTAACAAAATCGGTTTAGCTACCGTAAAATTAGGAAAGGGAGATAAAAGTGCTGTTGCTGAAATTCAGAAAATAGTAACTGATTCTAAAGAAAAAGATGCTGAAGTATTATTCAGAGCAGCAGAAGCTTTAACGTTATTTGAAAAGAACAGTTCTCCGGATCTTGCGATCCAATTCCTGACTAAAGCAATTGAAAAAGCTGAGAAAAAAGGAGTTCCTGCACATTACTATTATACATTAGGAGATGCTTACAGATTAAAAAGAGCTCCGGGTGAAGCTATGTCTGCTTATGACAAAGCATTACCATTAGCTAAAAACAAAGCTTCTGTTTATACAAGAATGGCTACATTATGGATGGCTGCTCAGATATGGCAGAAAGCTAAAGAAAGTGTGGATAAGGCAATCGCTGTAGATCCTACTTATGCACCAGCATACAAAGCATTGGCAGGTTATGATATCAGATACCAGCAAAATGCAAAGGCTACACAAGATCTTATCAACTATACAAAATACGCTGACGAAGATCCATATACTTTGTTAGAGATTTCAAAACTTTATTTTACTAATGAAGATTATGCCAACTCTAAAAGCGTATTAGATAAAATTTTTGATAAAATTGAAGATCCTATCAAGTTCAAATTAAGAGCTTATCAGGATTATGCAGATAAGAACTATGCAGGTGCTAAGCAGAATATGGATACTTTCGTTTCTCAAGCAGAGAAAACAAGAGTATTGCCTGCTGACCAAGGTCTACAAGGACTTATTGCTGCAGGATTAGCAAAAGATGAAAAAGATGCTGCTAAGAAATCTGCTTTAACTACAGAATCTCAGCAGAAAATCGCTATTGCTAAAGCTGCAAAAGATGAGACGATGAAGTGGGATTTAGAATTGGCAAACATCGCTGGAGGTGGTGGTGCTTCTCAGGCTGAAGCTGATAAAGGACCTACAAACCCTGCAATTGAAGCATTGAAGAAGCAAGTAGCTGCTAACAGCCAGGATTCTGATGCTTTATTCAAATTAGCAACCGCTTACCAGGATGTTAAAAACTGGAACGGAGCTATCCTTACATGGCAGAAAATGTCAGCGCTTCTTCCTGATTGGGCTCCGGCTTACTACAGCCAGGGATATTCTTACCAACAGGCAGGAAACAACGATGCTGCTAAAATTGCTTACGAAAAGTTCATCAGTACTGTAAAACCTGCTGATCAGGAAGCTAATAAGCAGACTCTTGCATATGCTTACTTTGCGGTAGCTTATATGAGCAAAGATTCTGATGTAGCAAAAGCAAAAGATTATGTTGCCAAATCTTTACAGTTAGATCCTACTTATCAGGATGCTGTAAAACTAAATGCAGAGATCAACAAGTAATTTAAAATTTAAATTATAGATATTAAAACTTCCCATTCGTAATGTTTGGGAAGTTTTTATTTTAAACCTTATCTTTGATTATATGAAAATCGATATACTTGCTTTTGGAGCACACCCTGATGATGTAGAATTAGGATGTGGAGGTACTATTGCCAAAATGGTTTCTGAAGGAAAAAAATGTGTTGTAGTAGATCTTACCAGAGGAGAACTCGGGACAAGAGGTACAGATGAAACAAGAAAGGCAGAAGCGGCAGATGCAGCAAAAATTCTTGGACTCTCCGCAAGAGAAAATCTGGGAATGAAAGATGGCTTTTTGGTGAATTCCGAAGAATACCAAATGAGGATTGTAAAAATGATCCGCAAATACAGACCGGAAATCGTCTTAGCGAATGCAATTGATGATAGACATCCGGATCATGCAAAAGGAGCGAAATTAGTGTCGGATGC
This sequence comes from Chryseobacterium sp. G0162, assembly GCF_003815715.1. NCBI lineage: Bacteria > Pseudomonadati > Bacteroidota > Flavobacteriia > Flavobacteriales > Weeksellaceae > Chryseobacterium > Chryseobacterium sp. G0162. The sequence goes on from NZ_CP033922.1 coordinate 3,028,914, forward strand.
GTGCTTTTTGTCCGGATTGAGAAAAATAGAGACCGTAGTAGATGGAGAAGCTCAGGAAGTCTGGAGGCCTAAACATGTTTTTCATTATATTCAGTGGAAAGACATCAAGCCGGAGTTCGTTATTGACATTTCAGAATTCCTGGATAAAAAGATTGCATCATGTATGGCATATAAAACTCAGTTTTATGACCCAACTTCTAAAGAACCTGAGACTCCAATTACCACCAAAGACTTTTTTGAAAGCTTAACATACCGAGCACAGGATTTAGGCCGATTATCGGGAGTTACTTATGCTGAGGGTTTTACGTCGGAAAGATTAATTTCTTTGAAAAATTTTGATGGAATTGTTTGGTAGTTGAGGAAATTGTCCTATATTTGCACTCAGAAAACGGTGATTGTAGCTCAGTTGGTTAGAGCGTCGGATTGTGGTTCCGAAGGTCGGGGGTTCGAGACCCCTCATTCACCCAAAGAAAGTACACTTTTTGAAAGTGTACTTTTTTATTTTATACCTGTTTTGATGGTGAAATAATCCTTATTTTTTATCTTTTTCCCATAAGCTTTTCCCTGCTATCTACTCATACTCCTCACGTCAGTACCTAAAAATGGCATTGCTTGTTAGGTGCAATCGTTTTATCGGAGCTAAATTAATGAGTAATGACAATAAATAATGAGTTATAAGTATTAGCCTTTCTTTTTATCTGTATTTACAATTCATCTTTTATTTCCATTTTCTTGATATTCGTCATAAAATCTCAAATTGATCTAATAGCGCTGAAAAATTTCATTATCTTTAGTCCACACTAAGTTCAAATATGGATATAAAAGTCACTGTAAAGCAGTTAGGCAGGAAACATCCTGTTCTTTCGGAATAAAAAATTGAAATCGATTACGAAGATTCAGTTATCTCCTTAGAAAATTTATTAAAGCTCGTCGTTCATCAGCAGGTAGCAGAGTTTAATGCTCAGTCATTCGAGCTTGAAGATGAAGATTATACCAAAATTCCAACGGACAATTATCTGAATATCCTTACAGATACCGGTAAGGTAGGTTTTGGAAGTATTTATAATCTTAAAAAAGCAGATGTGCAAAAAGCTCAGGATAATGCCATTCAGGCATTTGAAGACGGTATGTTTGCTGTTTTTTATAATGATGAACAACTTGAAAACCTTGACCAATCTATAGATCTAAGTCTACGACACCTATTTACCTTTATCAGGCTTGCATTTCTGGCAGGGAGTTATTGGTAAGCAAACCATACTAACAAACAAAATACATGGAAATCACAAAAAAATTAGAATCGAAAAAACTAATTAAAAACTTTTATGAAAAGCAGCGAAAAGACCTATTGGAACATTCGGAACAAGGGACTGTTTCTTCGCTTTTTCCAGACAGGCCGATTCTTACAAAAGAAGTAGGGGAACTAGGCAAATTGCTGAAAGGTAAACCTAATTATTTCGAGAGAGTAAATTTAGGTTCAAAAGAATTTGAAAAGCTCAAAGAATTTGTCAAACCTGATATCTGGGAAGATCAGGAGTATTATAATCTATTGATTTATCTTTTTGGAAACAATGCAGACCTGGTAAAATATGCATGGAACAAAATGCCTTACAAAATGTATCAGAGCAGTTATTTCAGACGTTCGTTCAGGGCTCCTCATAGTGAACATTATGTATTGCTTAATCAGATCAATTTAATCCGGGAACTGATGATATTCCCTTGTGTTTACTCTTATAATGGTGATGAAAATTTTAATTTGTCTTTAGAAGAGCAAATTATTTATGATAATGAATTCGTTCATAACTCAAGCCGCTTTTATGTTTGGTCTGCCGCAATAGATACTGGAAATACAGCCATCTATCAACTGATTGAGGATATTATTTTCAATAAACATCCTGAAGGAAAAATCTCTCAGAATATTATTAAGGCTTTACTCAATAGTGAGCAGAAGAAGTGCTGGGAATTGGTTGAAAAGCTTTTGCTGGCTGCTCAAAGACAGGAAGGTCTGCGTCAGACGATTCTGGAAGCTTTGGATGAAACAAGCATCGGGGCTTTGGAATATATGACGAATGTAATTATTGAGCAAAAACTTACCCGATTTTCATCTGTTGTAAGAGCTATAGATACCTGGACCGGTTTAGGCTGGGAAGCAGAAAAAGAATCTGTAATAAAGAATATTCTGTCATTGGCAGATTATTATTTTAAAAACCCGACAGAAATTTCATCAGCGGTAAAAAGTAAGAATAATAACGAAGTCTATATGGCCCTTTGGGTACAGGCAGTATGGGATGTTGAAAAAACAGTTCCTTATCTGCATGAACTATTTGATAAAGGTGATACGGAAAAGAAATGCCTGGCGGTTAAATTTGCTACAGAAACAGCTGATCCTTACATTCAGATGCCATTGTATTATAAAGCGGTATTGGATGGCAACTTAGAAGTATTGGCTTTTGCCGGTGACCCTATGTCTACATTACTGTGCGCTAATACAGAAACAAAATTTTTTATCAATAATGGAGATTATCAGGAATTCTTTGAAAAACTTCATGAACTGACGCAAAAGATTGAGGTAAAGGAAAAGAAGTTTGAAGGAAAGATATTTTCGTGGCTAAATGTTACTTTCAAAAAAAGCGATCTGTATGCTTCTATGTTTTATTTGGTAGGAGAGGATACCAATAAGCTGGATCTGCTACTTTCTTATTTCGAGCAATTTGACCTTTCATTACGTGAATTATTGGCCCGGAATATATTACGCGAGTTTTATTGTTATTCCCTGTCATACGCAACAGGAAAAAAGAAGCTGAAAGTAACGGCTTCCCAAAAAGAATTTGCTTTTAAAATTTTAAAAGACAGAGGAGAAGCACTGGTAGCCTCAGGAATTAATGTATTGTTGCAGGACCCTTTAAATACTGAAGAAATCATGGTTTTCTTTGATCTCTTTAAAAGAAAGGGGGGTGTACTTCGTAAAAAGCTTGTAGAGCTTGTCATGGAGCAGGAAGATGGTGTTGTTACTCCATTGGTTGAGGAATTGATGAATAAAGGTGACCTGGAACAGCGTGCAGCCTCATTGGATATTATGCTTCAGCTTCAAAAGGAAAAAAGAGTATCCAGCCAGATTACTAACTGGACTCAACAATATGCTGAAAGGTCAAAAATAACGGAAAGAGAGCAAGGTTTATTGGATCAGATTCATCCATCCGGAGATCATACTGTTCTTTCTGAAGATAATGGATATGGTTTTTATGATCCTAATATAGTCTCAACGTTTGCGTTGCCAAAGGTAGAGCCAAATTCGGTATATGCACTGGCTACTGAAAAAGATAAATATGGGTTTACAAAATCTTTGGATGATATAAAAGCAGCAATAAAGAAGCTTAATGATTTATTCCTTCAACATAAAGACCATGAATATGAAGCTGATGAATGGGATGGCTCTGTAACAACTTTATTGATGGGGAATACTTTCCGTCAAATCAAACGAAATACAGATGGTTTTACTTCTGAACAATTGGCAGAAAATTATCCTCTGCATGAGGTTTGGGAACAATGGTATCTGGATTCAGGTTTACAGCCGAGAGATTTATTTTTATTGACATTGGCTGAGAGTTGTGACAGAAAAATTTTCAGGGATTTTATGGAGAATTATGTATTCTACTACAAAGATGTTTTAATAAATCCTCTGAAAGGAAGATATGCATGGGAAAATCCAATCATCATGATTCTGCAGTCGTTAAAGGATAAATTCGTATTCGAAAAGCGCGTAGATTTTGCATTAGATGCTGCCAGTACTGTTTTTGCTAATCTTCCTGAAAGCATTATCAACTATAAAGGAAAAGATAGTAATGATTATTACTATCAGGATCAGGGAAATGGTTGGCAGAAGCTTGATTTTTTCATGCCTTTCTTATGGGCTGTTCCACAGATGAACCTTACCGATGAACAGCATATCAAGCAATGGAATTTATACCGATGGATGCAGTATAACGGTTTGAAAGAAAATATTAAAAAATCTGTGCCTAATTTCTATTTCTTCTGTAAAGCATATGAATTAAAACTCATCACAAAGGAAGAACTGTATGAAGGGATTCTGACAGCCGATTCAGCAATAAGAGAACTTACAACGGTGAAAATTAATCATTATAACAAAGAAAAATATCTTGAGCGATTTCCTTTCCTGAAGCCTATGATTGCTGAAATTCAGGAGAAATTCCTTGATATTGAACTTATCCGTGGGGATGCGAATACAGCTGTATCTCACTTTGTACAGGATTTTCAGACGATATATGGTGCTCAGCGTTTTGCCCAGATTCTGAAAGGGCTAGGCAAATCAGGATTATATGCTAATTATATATACAGTTATGGTCATGAAAGTATGACCAAGCAAAAGCTCTTCTCTAAATTAATTTCGAATTCTTATCCTTTAGAAACTGATACTCAGAAAGCTTTTGATGAAGTCATGAAGAAAGAGAAAATTTCTGAGCTTCGCTTGATTCAGGCAGCGGTTTATGCGCCGCAATGGCAATCACTAGTCAGTAATTATTTAGGCTGGAAAGGCTTGGATTCTGCGATTTGGTGGATGCACGCTCATACCAAAACCGGAGCTTATGAAGAACAGAATGCAAAACTGGAAAGTGAGGTGGCTAAATATTCATCCGTAGATATTCAGGAGTTTAAAGATGGAGCTGTGGACAAAGATTGGTTTACAAAAGCCTATAAAGAATTAGGAAAAGCCCGTTGGGAGATGTTGTATGAATCTGCAAAATATATATCAGACGGAAACGGGCACCGAAGAGCAAGACTGTATTCCGATACTTTGTCCGGAAGTTTAAAGATCAAAGAAGTTACGGCTAAAGTTAAAGATAAACGTGACCAGGATTATTTTCGCGTGTATGGATTGGTACCATTAAGCAAAACAAATCCGGAGAAAGATGTATTGGGCAGATATGAGTATATCCAACAGTTCAAAAAAGAGAGTAAAGAGTTTGGCTCCATGAAACAGGCAAGCGAAGCTTTAGCAATTCGCGTAGCTCTTGAAAATCTGGCAAGAAATGCTGGCTATCCTGATCCGATAAGATTGACTTGGGCTATGGAAACCAAACAAATTCAAGCACTTCTATCAAAAGAAACTCAAGTGACCATTGACGGAGTGACCGTAGGTTTAATCATAGAAGATAATGGAAAAGCGGAGCTAGTTGTATTCAGGGATGATAAACAGCTGAAATCTATTCCTCCGAAAATTAAGAAAGATAAAGCCATTGTGGAATTAACCAATAACCGTAAGATCATGCGTGAGCAATGGACCCGTTCCAGAAAAGGATTGGAAGAAGCGATGATAAGAGGCGATGAATTCTTCTTAAAAGAAATTAAAACCCTTTTTGAACATCCGGTTATTGTAAAACATTTAGAAAAGCTTGTCTTCATTTCCAATGACCATAAAATAGGTTTCTACCATGATGGAGGTCTTGTCAATACTCATGGTGAGATCCAGGAGTTAAATGAAGAAAACACTTTACGTATTGCCCATTGTGTAGATCTGCATGAACATTCAGTTTGGAGTGATTACCAGCATTATTGTTTTAAAGAAAAACTGATTCAGCCGTTCAAACAGATTTTCAGAGAGCTATATGTTCCTACTCCTGATGAATTGAAAGAGAAATCTATTTCCCGTAGATATGCAGGACATCAGATTCAGCCTAAACAGACCTTGGCATTGCTTAAAACAAGAGGATGGAAGGTAGATTATGAGGAAGGACTACAGAAAGTATATCACAAAGAAGGCTTCCAGGTGAAATTATATGCTATGGCAGACTGGTTCTCACCAGCAGATATAGAAGGCCCAACCCTGGAAACTATAGAATTTCATTCATTAAAGGATTATAAGAATATTCCTTTTGAAGATATTAATCCAAGATTGTTCTCGGAAGTAATGCGGGATGTAGATTTGGTAGTGTCAGTGGCACATGTAGGAAGTGTAGATCCGGAAGCCAGTCATTCATCCATCGAAATGAGAGCGGTATTGATGAAGGAAACAGCACGCTTATTTAAATTAGATAATGTGAGAATTGAAGGTTCACATGTATTGATAAAAGGGCAGATGGCTGAATATAGTGTACATTTAGGAAGTGCGGTTGTTCATCAGACTCCGGGCAGATATTTATCCATTCTTCCGGTACATTCCCAGCATAGAGGAAGAATATTCCTGCCTTTTGCAGATGATGACCCGAAATCAGCAGAAGTATTGTCTAAAGTATTAATGCTGGCTAAAGACAATGAAATACAAGATCCAACCATATTATCGCAAATCAAGCGAGAGTATGTATAAATGAAAACAAAAAGGTATGCTTTTAAAGTGTACCTTTTATTTTTGCCATAAGCCAATTTTAGGGCATAAAAAAAGCATCTTTTTCAGATGCTTGTGTTTTTAGATATTCTTTTTTTAAACTTCGTCGTCAGAATCTATTGTGAATGATCTGCTTTTGAAATCTTTGTCATGTTTTTCTGAAATTACATCCTCACCCTTTTCATTAATGATGAAATCTGTGGACTCATTAAACATCTCCTGAAAACTCTTAAAATCTTCCTTGTAAAGGTAAATTTTATGCTTCTCGAATGTAGCTTCCCCATTCTCTCCGAAATTTTTCTTACTCTCAGTGATTGTAAGATAATAATCTCCTGCTTTCGTCTCGCGCACATCAAAGAAATAAGTTCTTCTCCCTGCTTTTAACACCTTAGTGAAAATCTCATTTTCATGGCGTTCCTTGTATTCACTCATTGTTAGATATTTTTTAATCTTGTTAAGAACAAATATAAAAGAATTCTTTTAATCACAAAATTTTTTTTATGATTTATTTAACAATTAGGAATGAAACCGCTAAGCGGTTACAGAATTAGCAATTTCGGTAAGGTTGATTATCTGATGTGCTTTTTGAGCGCTAGACTCTCTGTGTGTGATAATTATGGAGGTCGCATTACTGATTTTTCGATCAATATTTTCAAGAATATTCTGCTCCGTTTCGGTGTCTAAAGCAGACAGAGAATCGTCAAAAATAATGATATTTGGGTCCTTAATTAAGGCTCTTGCAATACAAATTCTTTGCTTTTGTCCCCCTGAAAGCATTACCCCGCGTTCACCCACAAGTGTTTTATATTGCTCCTTAAACTCAACAATATTTTTGTGAACATCTGCAATCTGAGCATACTCAATTACCTTTTCATGCGATGGATGATCAATTGCAAATCCAATGTTATTTTCAATGGAATCAGAGAATAAATAACTCTCCTGAGGAATGTATCCGATAAAGTTTCTGTAGTTCTCGAGATTATGTTCTTTCAGGTTTTTACCGTCAATTAGGATTTCCCCTTCAGTAGGATCAATCAGCCTACATAAAAGCAGGGCAATGGTAGATTTTCCACTTCCGGTTTTTCCCATAATGGCAAGGGATTCTCCGGCTTTAATTTTAAAGCTCAAATTCTCCAGCGCTTTGATACCGGTATTAGGATAAACATAAGATACATTCCTGAACTCTATATCTCCTTTAATAGGATACGTCTCAAAGTTGGTATTAATGATCTCAGATTTTTTGTGCATAAACTCATTGATCCTTTGCATAGAAGCCTCAGCTCTCTGATTTACGGAAGTTACCCATCCTACCATAGAAAACGGAAAGATCAAAGTGTTAATATACATGAAGAAATCCGCGATTTTACCAATACTCAATTCTCCCGCAATATATTTTGTTCCTCCAATCCAGATAATGGCAACATTCAGCAACCCAATTACAAACAAGATAATAGTGAAGAAATAAGCTTCTGTTTTGGCAAGATCTAATGCCTTATTCTGGTAATCGGTGACTTTTATTCCATAGTTTTTTTGAATATATTTTTCTCGTGCAAAAAATTTCACCACACGAATTCCTGAAAAACTGTCCTGTACAAAAGTTGAAATAGCAGACTGGCTTTTCTGCATGATCTTCGACTTTTTATTGATGATTGAACTTACCTTATAAATAGCGAGTGATAAAATGGGAAGTGGAAGCAAGGTCCATAAAGTCATGGAAGCATCCGTTTTTACCATATAAATAGCTGTAATAAGAACAAGAACAATTAAGTTAGCCACATACATTACCCCTGGTCCAAGGTACATTCTGACTGCCACTACATCTTCACTTAATCTGTTCATTAGATCTCCGATGGTCGTCTGCTTATAATCCGTTAAAGATAAATCCTGATAATGTCTGTAGATTTTGTTCTTCAGCTCATATTCAATTCTTCTGGAGGCAACGATGATGGTTTGTCGCATCATGAAAGTGAAGACTCCAGTTAAAAGTGAACATCCTACAATGATTCCCACATAGATAAGTACCTGTTGATTGAAACCGAGATTCCCGCTTTTAGTGAGTTCATCTACGGATTTTCCTACAAACTGAACTTTATATATATTGAAAAAATTACTGGCAATGATGAATAGTACCCCCCAAAACAAAAGTATTTTGTGTTTCCAAAAATAGGGGTTTAAGGTTTTTAGCGCTTTCATATAGTTTCACAAAATTACAAAAATGTCATCAGACTACGAATTCAATCAATTTTAAATTTTGTATCTTTGCAGTCATTAAAAAGCTCTTTGAATGTTAGGAAGACGACAAATTCGTGAAAAAGTAGTACAGGCAGTGTATTCATACTACCAAAACCCTGTAAAATTTGATGTTTTAGAGAAAAACATGTTCGCTGGAATAGAGAAAATCTATTATCTCTATATCTATCAGCTTAATTTTTTAGTAGGTCTAAAAGAATTAGCTGAGCATCAAATTGAAATCGGTAAGAATAAATACCTTAAAACCGATGCTGATATTAATCCTAACCAAAAATTCATCAACAACCAGATATTGCTTAAACTTGAAGAAAATCCAGAAAGATTATTCTTCACAGGCCAACATAAGCAGCTGAAGTGGGATATGCATGATGATTTATTGGTAAAGACTTTCCAAAGAATTACTGCAGGAAAACGTTATCAGGATTTCATGAAAGAAGAAGGATTTTCTTTTGAAGACGATCAAAAGTTTATCGGGAAATTATTCTTAAGATATATTGCTGAAAATGATGATTTCCATGATTATCTGGGAGATAAGGAGCTATCATGGTATGACGATATCCATATTGCCAATTCAATGGTACAAAAAACAATCGGATTCCTAAGAGAAGATGAAGAAAGCAGAACTTTAATCAAAATGATTAAAGATGAAGACGACAAGAGTTTCGCAGCTAAATTATTGAAAGATACCCTGAATAACTGGGAAAACAATGAGAAGAAGCTGGAAGAAAGATTGGAAAACTGGGATCTTGAAAGAATTTCCCTGATGGACAAAGTGATCTTGTCAACAGCTATTGCAGAGCTTGATAACTTTGCCTTAACACCTTCAAGAGTTATTATTAATGAATATATCGAAATTGCAAAAGTATTTGCTACAGACCGTTCGAATATCTTCATTAATGGTATTTTAGATAAATATTGTAAAGATCAAAATAGAATATAAAATGAAAAAGACGTTATCAATTATCGCCTTGTCAATTATAGGCTTTGGATTAGTTTCTTGTAAAAAAGAAAACAAAGAAACTCAAAGCCCTGAAGCTGTAGCTACTGATTCTACAGCTGCAGGAACTCCGGTAACAGCTGACTCTGCTGCTACATCTGTAACAGGAGAAGCTCCTGCAGCAGCAACACCGGTTTCTAATGCGCCTTCTACTTCTGTTGCTTTATCTGAAAGCGCCTTCGATTTTGGAAAAATCAAAAAAGGAGACAAAGTAGAACACGTATATGAAATTACCAATACAGGAAAGAATCCATTGGTTATTTCTGAAGTAAAGCCTGGATGTGGATGTACTGCTCCAGATTTTACAAAAGAGCCTATCATGCCAGGTAAAAAAGGAAAAATTACATTGCACTTTGATTCTTCAAACTTCGATGGAAACGTTCAGAAATCTGCTGATGTTTTTGCTAACGTAGAGAAATCTCCAATTCAATTAACGTTCACTGCGAACATTCAACCATAATTTTAAAAATATGTTGACATTATTTTTACAGGCACAGCCACAAGGTTCTTCATCTATGATGCTGATTATGATGGGTGTGATGTTTGTAGGGTTTTATTTCCTGATGATCAGACCTCAAATGAAGAAGCAGAAACAGGAAAAAAACTTTCAGGAAGAACTTAAGGTAGGAACTAGAGTCGTACTTACATCCGGTCTTCACGGAAGAATTGCCCAAGTTCAGGATGACGGTTTTATTATTGAAACATTATCCGGAAAGCTAAAGTTTGAAAAAGCTGCAGTTTCCAGAGAAATGACTCAAAGCCGTTTCGGAGATAAGGCAAAAACTGCTGAAAAATCAGCAGACAACAAAGAAACAGTAACTGAAGAAAAGAAATAATTTAATTCAGTCTGAAAATATTTAGCTGCGGCGGGTGAACGAAGTTCACCCGCCGCAATTTTTTATATAATGTTATTTCATTTATAATATTGTATGTTCTCATTAGTAGGGGAAAATAAGTGTCTATTATTCAATAGTAATATTGTCATTCTGAACGAAGCAACGCGTAGTGAAGAATCTCATACAATATATTCCTTTTCTCACAGTTTTAAAATACTTGTGTTCATTTGTATAAACATTAACGAAATTAGTGTTTAATAAAAATTATCTTTGTCCCATGGATCAAAACACAAGCAAAACTGTTCTCATTTTAGGAGCCAATTCAGACGTAGCAAAACAATGCATCATTCAATACCTTGAAAAAGGATATTCTGTAATGGCGGCTTCCAGAAATACAAATTCACTGGAAGATTTCATCACTTCCAATTCCCTGGATAAGACTAAAGTAACTGTGTTGTATTTTGATGCTGCAGATTTCGATTCTCATCAACAATTTTACCATGAACTTCCTGTAAAACCTCATATTGCAGTATATTCCGCAGGTTTTCTTGTGGATAACCAAAAGGCTTTGAGAGATTTTAAAGGAACAAAACAAATGATGGAAGTCAACTATATGGGTGGAGTTTCCATTCTGAACGTTATTGCTATGGATAAAAGCAATAAAAACCTGGAAAGAATCATTGGATTGTCTTCATTATCGGGAGTAAGAGGAAGAAAAAGTAATTTTGTTTATGGAAGTACGAAAGCTGCATTTACTCAGTATCTGGCAGGCTTAAGGCAGGAACTGGCTTCCAGAAAAATAATAGTGAATGTTTTGGTGATAGGATATATCCGGACAAAGATCAATGAAGGCTTAGAACTCAATGAGTCATTAATTATGGAGCCGGATTATGTAGCGAAATTCATTGTAAATGCTGGAAATTCCTTTACCATAGTTCCTAATTTCAAATGGAAAGTCATCTATCATATCCTGAGGCTTTTACCAGAAAGTCTGGCTGCAAAACTGCCATAATCTTTTAATATTTATGTTCAAAATATATTTTATATTAAGATTTTCCCTCTGAAAATAGAGTTCGGTATTTTTTTTGTAATGTTAGCCTCGAATTATTCTTCCTGGCAAGATTCAAATTCTAAAATAATCATTGAGTAAGCAGAAATAATCTGTTCTGCTGTCAATCTGTTGTAATGCATATAATCATTGATTTTAACTTCTAAAGGGTTAAGATTATATTTTTTTGAAAAAATGATGCTTTTTATTCGATTCGTTTTAAAATCTTGCAGTTACAGGAATGAATATCTGTCATAATATATAAAAATAAGTAGTATAAAAATGGACGATTTACAATTGAATAACATTCAAAAACATTGGGATACCTTAATATCTTCAGCCATTTCATGGGCACCGAGAATCTTTACTGCAATTATTTCTGCATTATTGATTTATCTGATCGGATCATGGATGATAAGAATGATTAAGAAACTTGTTGCGAAAGGTTTCAAGAAACGTAATATGGAAGCCTCTTTGCAGCACTTCCTTCTTAATATTATCAATTGGGGACTTAATATTCTTCTCTTCATTGTAGTGGTTACTCAATTAGGAGTGCAAACTTCTGCCTTTGTAGCCATGATTGGTGCTGCAGGTTTAGCCGTAGGTTTGGCCTTGCAGGGATCTTTAACGAACTTTGCTGGTGGAATTCTTATTCTGCTGTTAAAACCATTTAAAATAGGAGACTTTATTTCTACCAATTCCGGAGTTTCCGGGACCGTAGAGGCCATTGATATTTTTCATACCAAGCTGATTACCCCACAAAATCAATTAATCATTATTCCTAATGGAGTTGTTTCTAATAACAGTATTACAAATTTTACTCAGCTTGGAACTAGAAGAACATCTCTGGATATCGGAGTTGCTTATGATGCAGATCTTAGACAGACAAAGAGGGTATTAATGGAAGTGATCGTAAAGAATCAATATGCTCTTGCAGAGCCTGCACCACAGGTAGTTGTAACAACACTAGGTGATAGTGCAATCAACTTATCGATCAGAGTGAGTGCTTCTACTGAAAACTTTTGGAAAATGAATGAAGAACTTATTATTGATTGTAAAGAAGCTCTGGACAGGGCAGAAATCGGAATTCCTTTTCCACAAAGAGACGTACACGTTTATAATAAGTAATCAGATAATATTATTTACAACAATCATAAAAAATCCTGCATTCAATAATGCAGGATTTTTTAATGTAAGTCGTTTTTTTATTTTTCTTCCTTTGAGTATTGCTCCAGAAAACTTTTTAAAACTTTATAATCATTTTCTTTAAAATCATTTTCGGTAAAAATAAAATTAACATTGGTAAGAATACTTAGAATAAGGTATTTGTCAACGAATTTATAGCTGGTTCTACTCCAAATACTTCCTATTGTGTTCAACGAATTCTCCAGAGTAATATGATCTTTATTGAGAATTATAAAACTGAACTTTTCATCTTTTTGTTTAAAATCGTTGATTTGTTCTTCGATGGATGCATGAAACTTCTTTTTACGGGTGAAAAACTGATAAAGAAGTAAGAAAATATAGGCAAGAAAAATAAATCCTCCGTATCTGAAAACTGCAGAAGCAGGAGTACTGGTGATAAGCTTTGATGGAGAAAAACCAAGGCATAGAAATACGATGGCATATAGGATCGCTTTCTTTAGTTCAGTAAACCCATTTTTCCAAGTATAGCGAAAGAAAAACTGTTGGTGTTCCCGTTCCGCTGTTTCATTAAAAGGAACTTCTAATTTAATAGATTCATTCATGGATAATTTTTGCAGGTAAAAATATATAAATTATTCAATATTCTGCAGTAGCTCCAATGCCTTCATCATATCAATACCTTTTCCCAGAACAGGTTTAAATAAATCCCCTTTATTTAGAATTCTTTCCAAAGCATTTTCGATGGTATAATCTGTGGGTAATAATCCAGGTTTCAGCTCATCCCAATCTAAAGGCATAGAAACAGAGGCTCCTTGTTTAGGTCGAAGGCTATAAACACTTGCTAAAGTCTGACCTGTTCGGTTCTGTAAATAATCCAAATATATTTTTTTACGATCTCTTTTTTGAAGGCTTCTTTCTAATGTTGTAATTTCAGGAAGTTTTTCATGAACCTGTTTCATCAGGATATGTGCGAAGTCTTTTACCTGTTCGAAATCATATTGTGCACCCATCGGAATATAAATATGAATACCTGTACTTCCGGAAGTCTTACAATACCCTTTAATTTTGATTGATTGTAAAATTTCATTGACTTGAAGAGCTGTTTCAATAACCTCATCAAAACTGTTTTTCTTTGACGGATCAAGATCCAAAACCAAATAATCAGGATGTTCAAGATCAGGAAGTGAACTGTTCCAAGGATTGAAATCAATACATCCGAGATTATTCAGATACGCTAAGGTTGCCTTGTCATTACAGTAGATGTAATCAATGTATTTGTCATTAGATTCTGAGTAAACCTGAGTTGTTTTTATCCAGTCAGGGATATGATCTCCCGCATCTTTCTGATAAAAACCCTGTTCTTCTATGCCATTAGGAAAACGATTGAGGGATAAAGGGCGGTTTTTTAGATGAGGCAGGATATATTTTGCAACAGACTGATAATAATCTATGACATCACCTTTGCTAATTCCATCCTTTGGAAAATATATTTTATCCTGATTCGTGAGCTTCACAATGTGTTTGTTTAGGGTAATTTCTTTTTCCTTTTCCAAAGGTTCTGTTTTTTTTGATGATGCTTTAGTTTTCATAGTTTTTGATTTTTTAGGTTGAATTGCCTGATCTGTTGAGCCTTTTACTTCTTCCGGTTCCTTATCTTCCCGAATCCCCATAAAAACAGGATGGCGAAAAATACCGTCTTTGGTAATTTCTGAATACTTGATTTCGCAGACCAGTTTGGGTTGTACCCATGTTACAGGCATATTCGTTTTGGGGATGGATTCAAATGGTGAAGATTTTATAATTATCTTTCCAAGTCTTTGATGGAGCTCTTTTAGGGAAGTATGATTAAATCCAGTTCCCGTATGTCCACAATAGATCAGTTCATTATTCACATATTTTCCCAGAATCAAAGCTCCGAAATTTTCCCGGGAGCCTTTAGGTTCTGTAAATCCACAGATAATGGCTTCTTCCGTATTTGAAAATTTAATCTTAAGCCAGTCTGTGGTTCGGGAACCTTCTACATATTGACTGGCTGCCCGTTTAGCAATCATACCCTCAAGCTTCATTTTTTTCATCTGTTCAAAAAATGCAATACCTTTTTCAGGGAAATGATCACAGTATTTAAGAGTATCAGTTTCAATTAATGCATCTTTTAAAAGTTCTTTCCGTTGTACGAGTGGAAGTTCTTCCGTAGAATGGCCATTCAGCCATAGAAGGTCAAAAACCTGATAAACCAAAGCAAGATTGGGATGATCGTCGATTTGCTGTAAAAGCTGAAAACTTGGTTTTCCCTGATTATCGTATGCAACAATTTCACCATCCAGGATCATTTTATATTTCTGCTGGTCAAAATCCTGGGCTATTTTATCAAATTTTGATAAAAACGAAATTCCGTTTCTGGAATAAAAAAGGGGAGCATCATGGCTAAGATCAGCGATAGCCCTATAACCATCCCATTTTATTTCAAAAAGCCAGTCTTTATCATCAAATGCTTTATCAAAAGATTTGGCAAGCATGGGTTTTATAAAAGACTTAAGTTTTTTTTCGCCAGCTAAAGAATTAAAACTCCGGAATCTGTTTTCCGAAGTTATGATTTCTTTTTTTCGTTTGTTTTTAGGCTTTTTTTTTCCTCAAGGAATTTGGTGACTAAAGATTTTGGAGAGGTGTTTTCTTCAGCATTATAAGGACTTTCTGCAAATTCATCTTTATGTTTAATAAGCAACCATGCATTGTCTTCAGAATTTTTCATTTTAACCAAGGCAAATTCACCCTTCAATTTTTTTCCATGTAAGGTAAATTTTAAGGAGCCAGCATGCAGTTCTTTCAACAATTCTTTTTCATCGGAAACATTGCTGCTTTCTTCCAAAGGTTCATAAGTTCCACTATCCCAGACTTCTACTTGTCCTGCTCCGTAATTCCCCTCAGGAATATTCCCTTCAAAATCCTTATAATCATAGGGATGATCTTCCACCATCATAGCCAGGCGTTTGTCCTGAGGGTCTAAAGAGGGTCCTTTTGGAACAGCCCAACTCTTTAAGACACCTTCCATTTCCAGACGGAAATCATAGTGAAGCCGGGTAGCGGCATGTCTTTGAACAACGAAGATCAGTTTGTTTTCACTCTTTTTCGTTTTTCCTTTAGGCTCACTTGTTTCATTGAACTTACGCTTTTGTTGATAATCTTTGAGTGCCATCACGATGCCGATTTAGATTGGGAGGTATTTAAACTGGCCTTTAACTGGGCCATCAGATCAATCACTTTACCTTCTTTTGCAGCCGGTGCTTTTTTGGCTTTACTATTTTTACCTTTGGCTTTCTGCTTGATGATCTTCATTAGATCATCAGAATAGGTATCTTTATACATTGCCGGATCAAAATCCTGAGAAAGCTGCTTGATAAGACTTACTGCCATTTTCAATTCTGCTGGTTTTGGAGCCTTGCGGGCCGGGATTTTTAGATCACCATAATCTCTTATTTCCTGATCAAATCTCAGCTTATTAAGGATCAGTATATTATCATTGTAAGGCCGTATCATTCCTATAGCTTCACTGTCACGGAGTACAAACGTTCCGATTCCTACCATTTTGGTTTCTTCAAGAGCTTTTAGCAAAAGTCTGTATGCATTTTCACCATTTTTCTGAGGTTCCAGATAATAGGGCGTTTCAAAATAAATACTGTCTACTTCTTCCTCTTTGACAAACTGATCAATGGATAGGATCTTTGTTTTTTCAGGGCTTGCTGCTTCGTAATCCTGCTCATCAAGAACGATATATTTATCATCCATGAGATAGCCTTTAACGATATTTTCCCATTTTACTTCTTTTCCTGTATTTTCATTGACTCTCTTAAACCGGATATTGGAAAAATCGGATTTATCGAGCATATCAAGGTCGAGTTTGCTGGTCTCCGTTGCTGAGTAAATTTTAATAGGAATATTTACTAAACCGAAGCCAATGGCGCCATTCCAGATTGCTTTCATTGTCTTACGTTTTTAAAAATCAAGCAATTAGCGTGCCGTCAGGAGGGTGCGTGGTATGTATTATAAAGCTTTTTTGCCAAATGACAATTGTTTTTAGCTTCTACTTTTATACCTTTATCTTTCCGCAATCTGTGGATAAATAACATGGAAGAACTTTTTAACTATATCAAAAAATTTGGATTACTGAATACGCAGGATGAGCTTCTGATTACAGAAGGAATCCAGGAAATTTCCGTGAAGAAAGGAGAAATTTTCGTAGAGGCAGGGAAAGTAAGTCAAAAGATTGCTTTTGTAAAGGAAGGGGTATTCCGATCTTTGTATTATAACAAAGAAGGAGATGATTTTACCCGTTATTTTATTTATGAAGGCCGTTTTATTGGAGACTTTCAGGGATTTACCGATCAGCTTCCTGCCCATGAATACATAGAAGCGATTACGGATGCTGTTTTACTTGTAATTGACCTCAACCATTTTAAAATATTAGAAGAGAAAATTGCAATATGGCCAGTTTTATTTGCCCGAATTCATGGTTTTGTTGCCGAAAATAAGCTTAAAGTGGCAAGTATTATGCTCAATCAGGATGCAAAATCAAGATATATTCATTTTCTCAATCATTATCCTGGGCTGGCGAATAGAGTTCCGCAGTCTATGTTGGCTTCTTATCTTGGGGTGACGCCTTCGTCGCTGAGCAGGATTAGGAGAACTATCAATGAGTAATGTGGTCTCTTCATTGTAAAATATAAATGTAAAGGTCAAAATATAATGTCTATCGATCTTATTATTTATAAATTAAACATACAAATTGTCAATATTCAATAGGAACGGGCTTTAGCCTGTTCTATCATTTTATAACAATTCCATTGGCTTTAGCCAAAACCTATAACAAGAACCCTTTTATAAAAATAAAGTTAAATCCCGACTTCGGATTCATAAATATTTATACCCTGTATTGATAAAAATACGTTTTTGTCAAATGACAATGGTCTCCCTTTCAAACTGCCATAGCTTTGCACCATAAAAATAATTATATGGATATTGTATTAGGACTTCAGTGGGGAGATGAAGGTAAAGGAAAGTTTATTGACCTTATCAGTGAAAATTATGATATTGCAGCCCGCTTTAATGGGGGCTCAAATGCTGGACATAGCATTGAAAGAAATGGGAAAAGAATTACGCTTAAAATGATTCCTTCAGGAATTTTTATGCAAGGGGTTCAGAATGTTATTGGGACTGGAACTGTTCTTGATCCTGTAAGCTTTAAAAATGAAATTCTGAATTTAAAAAAGTTTGATGAAGCGCTTCATCCTGAGAAAAATTTGATTATTTCTAAAAAGGCTCATTTTGTATTGCCTACGTATAAGCTGATGGATGTTTTCATGGAAGAAAGCCCAGCCTATACAACAATAGGAACAACAAAGAATGGAATTGCCCAGGCGTATTCCAATAAAATTTTAAGACAGAATGTAAGAATCGGGGATATGTATGCTCCGGATTTTAAAAAGAGAGTAGAACGTATTTTAGAGAGAGATTATCAATTTCTTGCTGATGGAGGAATGGAATTGCCCGATTTTGAATCAGTAAGCAAAGAATTTTTTGAAGCCGTAGAATTTTTAAAACAATTCAATTGTACAGAAACTGAATTATTTCTCAATAAAGCTTTAACTGAAGGAAAAACTGTCTTGGGTGAAGGGTCTCAGGCAACATTGTTAGATATTGACCATGGTACTTACCCTTACGTAACTTCTTCTTCTACTATTGCATCAGGAGCTTGCAGCGGATTGGGTATTTCTCCTAAAAAGATCGGTGAGATTTACGGTATTGCCAAAGCGTATTGTACAAGAGTAGGAAATGGAATATTTCCAACGGAGCTTTTTGACGAAATGGGTGAAGAAATAAGAATAAAAGGAAATGAGTTTGGTTCCAATACAGGACGTCCGAGAAGGACAGGCTGGCTGGATATTCCTGCGTTACGATATGCAGTAATGATTAATGGAGTTACTCAATTGGTTCTGACAAAAGCAGACGTTTTAAGTGGATTACAATCTGTTGCAGTTTGTACTCATTATGAGTTGGAAGACGGAACTATTGAAACTACTGCCGGAACCCTTCCTGAAAATGCTAAACCAGTATTCAAATGGCTGGATGGCTGGAATGCGGATTTCTCATTAATTAAAAACCCTTCTGCCCTTCCGCAGGAATTGATGAACTTCCTTTCCTTCTTGGAGGAAGAAGTGGGAGTTCCGGTAACGTATCTTTCTATAGGACCTGGAAGAGAAGAGATGTTGAAGATGAAATAATTTTCCCGACAACTATTGTTGATCTGTAAAAGGAATTTTATTTTTTTATATAATTGAATTTCGAGGTCGTTATGATTCCAATCGTAGCTGATACATACATAATTAAAGAAAGGAGCTGAATAAGGGTTTTCATAGTATAAAAAAGCGGGGCATTTGCCCCGCTTTAAATTTATGCTTTTAAATCTAATTTTAACTCTAATTCATCGAGCTGTGCATCAGCAATAGAAGCCGGTGCATCAATCATCACGTCACGCCCGGAATTGTTCTTAGGGAATGCAATATAATCTCTGATTACCTCATTTCCATCCAGAATAGCTACCAAACGGTCAAATCCGAATGCCAGACCACCGTGTGGCGGTGCTCCGTATTTAAATGCATTCATTAAGAATCCAAACTGAGCTTCTGCTTCTTCTTTTGAGAATCCTAACAGGTCAAACATTTTAGATTGAAGATCTCTGTCGAAAATTCTGATAGATCCACCTCCGATTTCGTTACCGTTAAGTACCATATCGTAAGCGTTGGCTCTTGCTTTTCCAGGATCAGTTTCCAATAAGTGAATATCTTCAGGTTTTGGAGAGGTGAAAGGGTGGTGCATGGCATGGAATCTTTCAGTATCTTCATCCCATTCCAATAGAGGGAAGTCAACCACCCAAAGTGGTGCAAATACATTTCCTTTTCTTAATCCTAAGCGGTTCCCAAGCTCCATTCTCAAAGCAGAAAGCTGAGCTCTTACTTTGTTTTCGTTTCCGGAAAGAATCAACATTAAGTCACCTTCTTTCGCTACGAATTTCTCAATGATTTTTGCTAAGTCCTCTTCGTTGTAGAATTTGTTTACTGATGAGGTTTTTACTCCATCATGCTGGAATTTTGCCCAAACCATTCCTGAAGCTCCAACCTGTGGACGCTTTACCCAATCTACAAGTTCATCAATCTGCTTTCTTGTATAGTCTGCACATCCTTCTACATTGATTCCGACAACCAATTCAGCATCATCAAATATCTTAAAGTCTTTTCCTTTTACAAGCTCGTTAAGCTCTACGAATTCCATTCCGAAACGGATGTCCGGCTTGTCATTTCCGTATTTCTGCATCGCTTCTGCGAATGTCATTCTTGGGAAATCACCGAATTCCTGACCTGTAATGTCTTTGATAAGCGTTTTGGTCATTCCTTCGAAAACATTCATTACATCTTCCTGTTCTACAAAAGCCATCTCGCAGTCGATCTGTGTAAATTCCGGCTGTCTGTCTGCTCTTAAATCCTCATCACGGAAACATTTTACAATCTGGAAGTATTTATCCATTCCACCTACCATCAAAAGCTGTTTGAAAGTCTGTGGAGACTGTGGCAATGCATAAAACTGTCCCGGGTTCATTCTGCTTGGTACTACGAAGTCTCTTGCTCCTTCCGGAGTAGATTTAATCAAAACAGGAGTTTCCACTTCGATGAAACCTTCATCAGATAAATAATTTCTTACTTTCTGAGCCATCTTGTGACGGAAAATCAATTTATCTTTTACCGGATTTCTTCTGATATCCAGATAACGGTATTTCATTCTTAATTCCTCTCCACCGTCAGTTTCATCTTCAATAGTGAAAGGAGGAAGCTGAGAATCGTTCAGAATCGTTAGTTTTTCAACTAAAAGTTCAATTTCTCCTGTAGGAATATTAGGGTTTTTACTTACTCTCTCAATTACTTTTCCGGTAGCCTGAATAACGAATTCACGGCCTAATTTTTTAGCTTCTTCCATCAATTGTGCAGAAGAACGCTCCTGGTCAAATACCAGCTGGGTAATTCCGTAACGATCTCGAAGATCTACCCAAATCATAAATCCTTTATCACGGATAGTCTGTACCCATCCTGATAGTGTAACTTCTTCATTCAGATTTTTCAGAGATAGCTCTCCGTTGGTGTGTGATCGAAACATAATTATTTGTTTAAAGTTCAATGTTTGGAGACCATCTCAAAAGTTGTTGAAATTGATTTTTGTTATTCTGAGCTTGCTGAATAATCTCTAAGAATCAAATGCTTAAGATTCTTTCCTGTATTTCATTTCGTTCAGAATGAAACTTTTGATATAACCTCTTTTTTTTCGTTGGCAAAGATAAGATTTTTGCAGGTTTTATAAATAAAAAAACTTCGTATTAATTTTTATTGCCAATTGCTAAGACTTACTCCGATACAGATTTGTATTTTTGAGGATAATAAAATTATAACCAAAGAAATGACCAGATATATTGACTTTTTCAAGAAAGCCTTTAGAGGAGAAGAAACCGATTTTACGAAGGTAAACATCAGGAGTGCAGTTTTGCTTCTGGCTATACCGATGATGCTAGAAATGGCGATGGAGTCAGTATTTGCACTGGTTGACCTCTATTTTGTGGGACATTTGAAAGAGAGTGGCTTTGCAATTCAGACCGTAGGACTTACGGAGTCTGTACTTTCCATTATGTATTCTATTGCCATTGGGATGAGTATGGCGGCAACAGCAATGGTAGCGAGAAGAATTGGTGAGAAAAATCCGGAACAAGCTTCCCGGAGTGCCGCACAGGTATTGTTGGTTTCATTTGCAATAACTCTTGTTTTAAGTATTTTAGGTGTTGTTTATGCCGAAGAAATTCTGATCCTGATGGGATCAAGACCGGAAGCCGCTGCCTATGGAAAAAACTTTACGAGGATTATGATGGGAAGCAGTACCATTATTATGCTTTTATTCCTTATCAATGGGATTTTTAGAGGAGCAGGTAATGCGATGATTGCAATGAAAAGCTTGTGGATTGCCAATATTGCCAATATCATTCTTTGCCCTATTCTGATTAAGGGTTTTGGGCCTATTCCTGCCATGGGACTTACCGGAGCAGCGTTGGCAACGACTATTGGACGAAGTATCGGAGTATTCTATCAGCTGTATCATCTTTTGGTAGCGGATACGCAGATCCGTATTAAACTTCCTTATTTTAAAGCAGACTATGGGTTAATTAAATCCATCATAAAAATTGCGACTCCAGGAATTTTCCAGTTTGTGATTGCATCATGCAGTTGGATCTTTCTCGCAGAACTGGTGGCTACTACAGGAGGTGAAAATGCCTCTGCCGGTTATCAGACTGCCTTACGATTAATGATGTTCTTTATGCTTCCGGCCTGGGGGCTTAGTAATGCAGCATCCACGTTGGTGGGACAGAATATGGGGGCGAATGAAATGTTGAGAGCAGAACAGTCTGTGATGAAAACGGTAAAATACAATGTGATTTTCATGGTGATTGTAAGTTTAATATTTGTTCTTTTCGGTAATTTCCTGGTGAGTTTCTTTACCCAGGAAATTGAGATCAAGAATTTTGCTAAAAATGCACTTCATATCATGAGTATAGGTTTTATATTCTACGGAATTGGAATGGTAATGATTAATGCCTTTAATGGAGCAGGGGATACCTGGACCCCTACATGGGTGAATCTTTTCGGATTCTGGCTGTTTCAGATTCCCTTAGCTTATTTCCTTTCCAAATACCTGGAAATGGGGCCGAAAGGAGTTTTTATTTCAATCCCGGCCGCAGAGACTTTGATTACTATTGTTGCTTTTATTCTGTTTAGAAAAGGAAAATGGAAAACGGTTCAGGTTTAATAGCAGAAAAGCATGAGCTGGAAGTTTATGTCATCTTTTCTTATATAATAATATCGAATTAACGACGCGCATACTTCCACCTTTCGGTCTTAATTCTCCTTTCTTATCAACTTTAATAGCTTAAATAGTTGGATATTAATCATGCATTCCCTAAATTCGTAAGAACAACAAATATTTATTACTATGGGAAAAGGAGACAAAAAATCAAGACGAGGTAAGATCAATTCTGGAAACTATGGAAAAAGAAGGCCTAGAAAAGCTTCAAAATCTTTTGTAGCCTCTGAAGAGAAATCTAAAAAGTAATGATATAAAAAGGGCGGAGAAATTTTTCTCCGCCCTTTTTTATTAAAAATTAAATTAATTATTTTCCGAAAATATTTCCAAGGATGCTTCCTAATCCGCCGCCGCCTTGCTGTTGCTGATTTCCACCACCACCAAGTACGCTTCCTAAGATATCATTCAATGGATTTCCTGATGACTGAGCTTGTCCATTATTCCCCAAAACACTTCCAAGAATGTCATTTAATGGATTAGATTGTTGAGCTTGTGCCTGATTAGAAGCATTTCCTAAAATTCCTCCTAAAAGATCTCCTAAACCTCCGGCACCCACGTTACTTTGTTGTTTTTGTTGACCAATATATCCCATTACAACCGGAGCCAACATGGCAAGAATAGGTCCTATCTTATCTATTGAGATTCCTGTATTTTGTGATAACTGATTTTCTACGGTGCTCTTTTGTCCACCAAAGATATGGTCAAGGATAGATCCACCCTCAGCCTGTCTGGCTTCAATTTGTGAAGGATCATTTAAGATACTTCCATTGTGGTCTTTGTCTAAAGCACTGTTTAATGCTTCCGCTTCTTTAGCATCCTGAGATTTATTTCTTAAATAAGAAATGATGAGAGGAGTAGCTACTGCCAATAAAGCAATTACCTGGTTTCTATTGATTCCGAATTTGTTTTCAGCCTGTTCAGCAACCTGGTTGCTAGTGTTCCCTGTAAGTAGGTCTAATAAGCTCATTGTTTGTGTTTGTTAAAGTATTAATTGACTCAAAGTTATCAAAAAATGTGCCTGATAAAATACTCCGGATTCATAATTATTGTTAAAGTTTTTCTGATCTCCCATTTGAAATAGTCTATGGATTTTTCTCTGAAAGATACTCCTCAACAAAACAAAATAGAAAGGAGAAAAATTGTTAAACAATAAAGTATAAAATTTCTGCCTGAGTCTTAGTTCTTTATAATAGGAACATTAGAGCACGCTTCTCCAAACATCAGAGATTTTACAATAGGTTTCAGCTGCTCTACCAACTCAATATAAGCGTTTTCAGGAATTTCTTTATCTGAACATCCTTTTACCAGAACTCTTTTTCCTCTCATGTCTTCAAAATCATAGGTCTGGATCGCATTATGCATCAAAATAACCTCCAGATCTTCACGGTTTCCGAATACAATTTTCTTGGAGACATCAGTAAGCTTAGCTGTCAATACAAAATAAGCCCAAAGTGGAATAATAGTGTCTACAGAATTGTATATATAGATGTAAGAATCTCTGTATTCTTCAACGTTGATTGCTTCTACTTTTTCACGGAAATCCTTTTCCTTCAGAATCATTTCCTGGAAAAGAAAATCTTTAAGGTCAATACCTTTTCTTTCCCCTTTTGGAAGCAAAGTGGTAAGGTCAAAATTCACAAGGCCGCTTTCAGCAACTTTATTTCGTATTTCAAATTCTTCTGACATTTTTATCATTATCTTTGAACAAATTTACGAATTAAGATCAATATACATTTTAATTTGTTCTCTATCCTTACCATAGAAACTGCCCATGATTTAAAGAAACAGGTTGTTTTTATCGGTTATTAAAACAAATAAAGATTTCGGAAGAAATGAAATATTACATTATTGCAGGAGAAGCTTCCGGTGATCTTCATGGAAGTAATTTGATGAAAGCTCTTAAACAAAAGGATCCAAATGCGGAGTTCAGGTTTTGGGGCGGTGATCTGATGAAAGCTCAGGGCGGAACATTGGTAAAACACTATCGTGATCTGGCATTCATGGGGTTTTTGGAAGTAGTCATGAACCTGAGAACCATTTTAAATAATATTAAATTCTGCAAAGAAGATATTCAGAACAACAGACCTGATGTTTTAATTCTGGTGGATTACCCGGGATTTAACCTAAGGATTGCCAGATTTGCCAAAGAATTGGGTATTAAGGTAGTTTATTATATTTCACCACAGCTTTGGGCCTGGAAAGAGGGGAGAGTGGAAATTATTAAAAAATATGTGGATGAAATGATGGTAATTCTTCCGTTTGAGGAAGATTTTTACAGAAAACATGGTGTACATTCACATTTTGTTGGTCATCCTTTGCTGGATGCAATCTCTGATTTAAAGGAAATCAATATTGATGGTTTTAAGAAAGAAAATGGACTGAACGAAAAAGAAATTATTGCACTTTTACCAGGCTCCAGAAAACAGGAAGTTGAAAAAATGCTTGAAATCATGCTTTCTGTAAGACCGCATTTTAAAAATTATCAGTTCGTTATTGCTGGAGCACCAAGTCTTCCTAAAGAATTTTATGAGAAATATGTGGATGATAATGTACACTTTGTTTCGAATAGAACATATGATCTGCTGAGGTGCTCAAAAGCGGCTTTAGTAACTTCAGGAACTGCTACATTAGAAACAGCTCTGCTGAATATTCCTGAAGTGGTTTGTTATCGCGGAAGCACTGTTTCTTATGCCATTGCCAAAAGATTGGTTAAAAATATAAACTATATTTCCCTGGTGAATCTTATCATGGATAGGGAAGTCGTAAAAGAACTTATCCAGAGTGATCTGAATACTAAAAATCTGGTGGACGAACTCAACAAAATTTTAGAAGGAAAAAAAAGAGAACAGGTCCTGAACGACTATAGCCTTTTGAGAGAAAAGCTTGGGGGGAGCGGAGCCAGTGATCATGCAGCTGAGGTGATTTTAAATGTCTGAGAAGAATCTCAGGAAATATAATTCCTTTATTACAATGAAACATATAAAGAATGTTCTATTATTAATTGCCTGTACCATTTTCTCAATAAGCTTTGCTCAGAAAGAAACAGCATTGAGAGATAAAGTTCAGATTTTTTATTATGGCTGGTATGGAAACCCAAAAACTGATGGAAGCCTACAACACTGGAATCACGAAATTATCCCGCACTGGAGCAATCCTAAATGGAATAATCTTGAGAATCACAAAGGCGGGGATGATATTGGTGCCAACTTTTATCCGGCATTAGGTAATTATAGCTCCAATGATAAAGCAATCATAGAGAAGCACATGAAGATGATTAAAGATTCTGGTGTAGGGGTTGTGGTGGTGAGTTGGTTGGGAAAAGATTCTTTTACTGATAAAAGCTTGATGAAGTATCTGGACATTGCAGACCGTTTTAATTTGAAAATAGCATTTCATATAGAGCCTTTCTATAAATCAATTACAGAGTTTAGAGAGCAGCTTTCTTATCTTGTTAAAACATATGGCCATCATCATGCTTTTTATAAAAAAGACGGAAAGCCTCTGTATTACGTGTATGACAGTTATAAAATAGCTCCGGAAGAATGGTCAAAGTTGCTTTCTAAAAATGGAGAGAAGACTGTACGCAATACGGAACTGGATGCATTATATATTGGATTATGGGTAGAAGAAAAAGATTCTGCATTTTTCAATACAACCGGATTTGATGGTTTTTACACTTATTTTGCCAGTGAAGGTTTTGTGTATGGAAGCACAACTTCCAATTGGAATTTTATGGCTCAATACGCGAAAGATCATCATCTTATTTTTATTCCATGTGTTGGTCCAGGCTATTCAGATACAAGAATCAGACCTTGGAATGAAGCCAACTTTAAAAGCCGGGATAATGGCAAATATTACGAAAAGATGTTTGATGCTGCGATTAAAGTCAATCCTGAATTTATAGGAATTACTTCATTTAACGAATGGCACGAAGGCACACAAATAGAGCCTGCAATTCCTAAAAAGACTGGAAGTTTCATCTACGAAGACTATGGAAAAGATCCATGGATGTATATCAAAGAAACGAAACGTTTAACGGATAAGTTTTTGAAAGGAAAGTAAAACTTTTAGCCTAAACGTAATTTCATAGCAAAAAAATAAGCGCCCTGTTAATCTCTTTGAAGATAGCAGGGTGTTTTATTAGTAATTACAGTGATAGTAATCAAATATTCAATTTCCTATATTGGTGATATAAACAATTGAAATTGAATAAGGAACCGTTACTGATTTTAGTTCTCTATTTTATTCTTGGAATTTTTTTTCAGGATACATTTTTATTGGGAAAAGGATGGATCTATGGTGTAATTATTATAAATGTTGGGATTTTAATTTCTCTATTCTTCAACACATATTTTCTCCATAAGATCAAAGTTATTTTGCTTGGGATACTGTTTTTTGGAATAGGTGTAGTTCTTCATTTCTGTAATTCTTTGCCTCAAAAAATGGCAATATCTGTGAATAAAAATGAGACTATTGTTTTTAAAATTTCTCAGAAATTAAATTCAACAGAAAAATATAAGAAATATGAAGGGATCGCTCAATTAGGGAAGAATAGCTTTAATTCGATGGTTTACATCCCGAAAAATCATGAAGAATTAGATTATGAACATTACTACAAGGCTGAAGCCTATATTGCACAACCCCAACAGCCACAATATGATTTCCAGTTCAATTATGCACACTATTTGAAACGAAAGAATATTGACTATCAGGCTTATATTTCAAAAAACATTTCTTCTATAGAGCGAAATGATCTGAGTTTTATAGAGCAGATCAAACAATACAGAGCCCATGTTCTAAAGAAAATTGACAAAACAGAAATGTCCGGGAGTACCAAAGAATTTTTAAAAGGAATTATCCTGGCAGACCGAACGGAGATGGAGGCAGCAACTGTACAGGATTTTAACAGATCTGGGTTGGTTCACCTATTGGCTATTTCAGGAACCCATATCGTGATTATTTTTGGACTTTTTTATTTTTTGATGACCCGTTGTATTCCTTTACAATTCAGAAAATATGCGATTATTTTTAGTTTAGTTTTTATTTGGCTATTTGCTTTATTTATTGGATTTGGTAACTCCGTGTTGAGGTCCTGTATCATGTTGAGTGTATATTTTATGTTTGTTTTATTACAGAGAAAACCAGATTTACTACACTCATTGGCGCTGTCAGCCTTTATTATTCTGATTTTGGATACCCAACAGCTTTTTGATGTGGGATTTCAGCTGAGTTTTGTGGCGGTATTAGGAATTTTTTGGTTGAATCAACCACTTCTGAAATATTTTCCAAGAGCTGATAATTATTTTAAAAAACTGATTTTTAATACCATTACAATATCCTTATCCGCACAGTTAGCCACACTTCCGTTGGTGTTGTATTACTTTCATCAGTTTTCATTCGTTTCGATTGCAGCCAATTTTATCATTATCCCTTTTTCTGAATTGATTATTGTGTTTTCATTTCTGATGACACTTCTTATTGTCTTTGGTCTTGATTTTGGCTTTATTGATAAGCTTTATGATGGTGTTATACAATTACTTCTGAAGAGTATTCATTGGTTTGCCAGTGCAGATATGGTATTCATTAAAAACATTTCCATGAATCTGATGGAAGTAATATCCGTATTAATAGCAATATATTTGTTAAGAGCATTGATTTTAAACCTAAACTTTAAAAATTCAATGAATTTCATCATTGCTGTTTTAGCGTTTATGATGATAAGAATAGGATGTAATATTATTGAAAATCAGAAAGAAGAAGTGCTTTTACATTCCTTTAGTAAGAACAAAATTATATCAATAAAGAAAGGAAGTAAGGCCTGCTTTTGGATTCAGGATAAGGCAGACAGGGAAAAGGTTTTACAATTTATCATTGAGCCTTACTGTTCTTCCAGAAGAATAGATCATTTTGAAATAAAACAGATTCCTTTTTCAACTAAAAAAATAGTTTTTGGAGATCATGTTTATGATATGAAATAAATATTTTTGATTTTTTTGATTTTTCTTTATTTATAACGTGTTAGGCTCTTATTTAGAAAGATTACAAACTGTCTAATTGTGAGATTTCTCACTTCCCGATATTGTTAACATTTCTTAATTTTGTGGGAAATTCAAATTTAAACTTATATGGCAGGTTTAACGAGTTCTACGATAGGTAGAAAATACGCTATGGCATTATCAGCTATGTTTTTGCTGATTTTTCTTATACTGCATTTGACAACCAATTTGTTATCAGTTCTAAACAGAGATGCATTCAATACAGCATCTGAGTTTATGGGCTATAATCCTTTTGTGCAGTTCTTAATGCAGCCTATTCTTGGCTTTGCAGTAATTTTCCATTTTGCGATGGGATTTGTATTGGAGATCAAGAATAATAAAGCGCGTCCAGTAAAGTATGCATCAAACAATGCTGCTGTAAATTCTTCATGGATGTCTAGAAATATGATTATTTCCGGGGCAGTTGTGTTGGCTTTCTTGGCGCTTCACTTATATGATTTCTGGTTACATGAAATCAACTATAAGTATGTAGAGGGAATAGCTCCTGATTCAGAACGTTTCTGGCCAGAGCTTCATGAGAAGTTTGCTGACCTTTGGAGAGTTGCTTTATACGTGATCTCTTTTGTACTATTGGGCTTACACTTAGCTCACGGATTTCAGTCTTCATTCCAGTCTATTGGAGCAAGACATCCAAAATATACGCCTGTGATTAAGGCTTTCGGAACATGGTATTCTATCCTTATTCCGGCAGGATTTATCATTGTGGCAGTTTATCATTTTATAACTCAATAATATCAATATACTAGTATGAGTAAATTAGATTCAAGAATTCCAGCGGGTCCTCTTAAAGACAAGTGGAAAAATCATAAAGATCATATGAACCTTGTTGCACCAAACAACAGAGATAAGATTGATATTATTGTTGTAGGTACAGGTTTGGCAGGAGGTTCTGCAGCAGCTACTTTAGCTGAGCAAGGATATAATGTGAAAGCATTCTGCTACCAGGATTCACCAAGAAGAGCGCACTCTATTGCAGCTCAGGGAGGGATCAACGCAGCTAAGAATTACCAGGGAGATGGTGACTCTACTTACAGATTATTCTATGACACTATTAAGGGAGGTGACTATAGAGCAAGAGAAGCTAACGTTTACAGATTAGCAGAAGTTTCTGCAAATATTATTGACCAGTGTGTTTCTCAAGGGGTTCCTTTTGGTAGAGATTACGGTGGCCAGTTAGATAACCGTTCATTTGGTGGGGTTCAGGTAAAAAGAACATTCTACGCAAAAGGACAAACAGGACAGCAGTTATTATTAGGAGCATATTCTTCAATGAGCCGTCAGATCGGTAAAGGAAGAATCAAGATGTACAATCGTCATGAAATGCTTGACCTGGTAATTGTTGACGGAAAAGCAAGAGGAATTATCGCAAGAAACCTTGTAACAGGTGAAATCGAAAGACACTCTGCTCACGCAGTAGTTATCGCTTCAGGAGGATATGGAAACGTATATTTCCTTTCTACCAACGCAATGGGATCTAACGTTTCTGCAGCTTGGAAGATCCACAAAAAAGGAGCTTACTTCGCAAACCCTTGCTACGTACAGATTCACCCGACTTGTATTCCGGTTCACGGAACTCAGCAGTCTAAATTAACTTTGATGTCTGAATCATTAAGAAACTCAGGAAGAATCTGGGTTCCTAAAAAGATTGAAGATTCAGTAGCGATCAGAGAAGGTAAATTAAGACCTGAAAATATTAAAGAAGAAGATAGAGATTATTATTTAGAAAGAAGATATCCTGCATTCGGGAACCTTGTACCTAGAGACGTTGCGTCAAGAGCTGCTAAGGAAAGATGTGATGCTGGATTCGGAATCGAAAATAATGATACTCAAGAAGGGGTTTACCTTGATTTCTCTACAGAGATCATGAAAAAAGGTAAAGAAGCCGCTATCGAAAAACATATTCATAATCCTACAGATCAGCAGATCTATGATCTTGGTAAGAGTTGGGTTGAGGAGAAATATGGTAACTTATTCGTAATGTACGAAAAAATTACAGCTGATGATCCTTACAAAACGCCAATGAAAATCTATCCGGCTGTTCACTATACAATGGGAGGTGTATGGGTTGATTATAACCTTCAGTCTACGATCCCTGGATGTTTCGTAATTGGTGAAGCTAACTTCTCAGATCACGGAGCTAACAGATTGGGAGCATCAGCATTGATGCAAGGTCTTGCAGACGGATATTTCGTACTTCCTTACACAATCGCAGATTACCTTTCTGCAGACATCAGAACAGGAGCAATTCCTACGAATTCAGCAGCGTTTGACGAAGCTGAGAAAGGAATTAAAGATAAAGTTGATTTCTTCATTAATAATAAGGGAACTCACTCAGTAGATCACTTCCACAAGAAACTAGGACACATTATGTGGAATAAAGTGGGAATGGGTAGAACTCCTGAAGGATTAAAAGAAGCAATCAAAGAAATTGAAGAAGTAAGAAACGACTTCTGGAAGAACGTAAAAGTACCTGGAGAAGGTGATGGGATGAACACTGAGCTTGAAAAAGCATTCAGAGTGGCAGACTTCCTTGAACTAGGACAGCTAATGGCTATCGATGCGTTAAACAGAGAAGAATCTTGTGGTGGTCATTTCCGTTGGGATCACGCTACTCCGGATGGAGAAGCGGAAAGAGACGACGTAAATTTCAAATACGTCGGAGCTTGGGAATATCAGGGAGAAAATATCAATGCGGAAGTATTGCATAAAGAAGAACTGATATATGACAACATCGAGGTTAAAACAAGAAGTTATAAATAATCTCCAACCTATAAATATAACATTATGAGTGCAAAAAAAGGCTTACATCTTACGCTGAAAATTTGGAGACAAAAAAATAGTAAAACTAAAGGTCAGTTTGAGACCTATAAAATATCAGATGTATCTACAGATTCTTCATTCCTGGAGATGTTGGATATTCTGAACGAAAATTTAATTAACGAAGGTAAAGAACCTATCGCTTTCGATCACGACTGTCGTGAAGGTATTTGCGGGATGTGTTCCCTTTACATCAATGGTAGAGCTCACGGACCTGACACAGGGATTACTACTTGTCAGCTTCACATGAGAATGTTCAAAGATGGTGAGACCATCGTTATTGAACCTTGGAGAAGTGCAGCTTTCCCTGTTATCAAAGACTTAATGGTAGACAGAAGCGCATTCGACAGAGTGATGGCAGCAGGTGGTTTCATCTCTGTAAATACTTCAGGAAATACGCTGGATGCTAACGCAATTCCTGTTCCTAAAGAAGATGCAGATAAAGCAATGGATGCTGCTGCTTGTATCGGATGTGGAGCTTGTGTAGCTACATGTAAAAACGGATCTGCAATGCTATTCGTAGGAGCTAAAGTTTCTCAGTATGCATTACTTCCTCAAGGTAGAGTAGAAGCTAAGAGAAGAGTTCTGAACATGGTGAAAGCTATGGACGAAGAAGGATTCGGAAACTGTTCAAATACGGGTGCTTGTGAAATTGAATGCCCTAAAGGTATTTCTCTTGAAAATATCGCAAGAATGAACAGAGAATACATGTCTGCTCTTGTAGATCAAGGATAGAATTGATTCAGAATACTTAAAAATCGCCTCCGTTTCGGGGGCGATTTTTTTTATAGAAACCTTTTAGCTGTTAAAGTTTGTTAACTTATCAGTAAAATATAGGTTTACTTTGCTGAATAAGTATATATTTGGAGGGCAGTTGGAGGATGTAAAAAGTACATCATTTCCGTTGCTTTTTACCGGTAAAAAATGGATAGATAAAATAATTGAAAGTTCCCTTTCTATCGGTAATAATAAATTTTTTTTAAAAAAATTATCAGTGTGAATTAACATGCCCTAAAAAGCGTATTTTTGTGTAATATTAAAAATTGAAATGAAAAAATATCTTTTATTGTTTATCATCGCGATTTTCGTGATGTCTTGTTCAAAAAAAGTAGAAGTAAAAGGAAAAATTACAGGAAGCTCACCATTGGAAAGAATCGAATTTGTAGAAGCTTCCGGAGTAGGGACATTGCCTTTAATTAATATCGGTCTGGATAAAGAAGGTAACTTTTCAGGAAGCTTTGAAGCACCTAAAGATGGAATGTATGTTATCAATTATGCTAACAAACAAAACCTGATCTACCTTGAAGGAGGACAAAAAGTAAATATCTCAGGAAATGCAATGACATTCCCGAACGAGTATGTTATTACCGGCGATGCTAAAAAGAATAATGATTTCCTTGCAGCAAGCCAGAAGTTTTTAGGTGACTATGGTAATAAAATTGATTTAAGACAATTAATGGCCGGTGATGAAGCTGCATTCGTTAAAGGCATGCAAAAAGTAGAAGCAGATATCAATAAGAATGTTGATGATCTTGCGGCTAAAAATAATCCTAGTAAAGCTCTTTTGAATTGGAAGAAAAACGATGTTAAAGTAACCATTCTTAACCTTCTTGCCAATTATGAAATGTCTCATGGAGCCATGGCTGGTAACCCATCTTATAAAGCTTCTAAGGCTTTAACAGATTATGAGGCTAAATTAGATAATGATAAAGAGGCGATGGTAAAAACTATTCCACTTTACAGACAATATCTTCTTGTAAAAATGACTCCTGATTTCCAAAAATATGCAGAGGCAAACAGTAAAAACAAAACTGGAATTACCACTTCAGAAATGTTTGCTAAATATTTAGGAACTAAAAAAGATATTTCTCAAACAGCAAAAGATTATCTTTTAGCATTTGTAATGGCTCAGGCTGATATTCATCCAACAACAACTACTGCTAATATTGATAAAATCAAAAAACTTATTGATACAGATATCAAAGATGCTACCATCAAAAGTGACCTGTTAAAAATGCAGATGGCAATTACAGGACTTAAGATTGGAGAAGCAGCTCCGGAAGCAGCATTAGTAAAACAGGATGGAAAAGCATACAAACTTTCTGAAAACAAAGGAAAACCTTATATGTTGTTTTTCTACGCTTCATGGAATCCTTATATCGGTGAAGCTACAGTACCGGTTTTAAAAGAAGTGGTTAATTTTTACAAATCTAAAATGAACTTTGTTTTTGTAAATGTAGATGATACAAAAGATCAGTTTATCAAAACAAGCAATTCATTATTAAAAGGTATTCCGGGAGTAAATGTTTACGGAGAAAAAGGAATGGAGTCTGATATTGCTAAAAAATATGGAGTATACGGATTTAAGTTACCTTGCTTTGTAATCGTTGATAAAGACGGTAAAATTGCCAGCAGATCATTTGTAAATCTTGGTGAACAGGAATTTGTAACCATTCTAGATAAACTAACAGGGCTTGCAGCTCCAAAAGTAGATCCGAATGCACAGATGCAGCAGCAATTGCAGATTGACCCTACTGCACCGCAGCAAACAAATCCACAACCAGCACCTACAAAATAATAAACTTTAATATAGATCAGAACCTTATCCTCGGATAAGGTTTTTTTTATTGTATTTTTGCAAGATGAAACTTTTAAAGTTTCAATTAGGAAAATAGAAAATTTTAGAATGAGCAGAAAGAATAAGAAAAATTTAGTTCTTGAAAATATAAAACTGTTAACTGCCGGGGCAAAAGGAGTGGCTATCGGAAAAACAGAAGACGGAAAAACAGTATTGGTTTCAGGAGCAATTCCGGGAGATATTGTGAATGTAAGAGTGAAAAAAGCGAAATCCAAATATTATGAAGGAGAAGCGGTAGATGTTTTGGAAAAATCTCCTTTCAGAACAGAACCAAAATGTGTTCACTTTGGAACTTGCGGCGGTTGTAAGTGGCAAAATATGAGCTATGAAAAACAACTTGATTTTAAACAGGAAGAAGTATATAACAATATCAAAAGAATTGGAGGGATTGAAGACTTTGAAACTGTATCCATTCTAGGTTCACAAGAACAGTATTTTTATAGAAATAAAATGGAGTTTTCTTTCTCCAATGCAAGATGGCTTACTCAGTATGAGATCAGTTCTGAAGAGAATTTTGGAAGCAAAGATGCTTTAGGGTTCCATATTCCGGGAATGTGGAGTAAGATCTTAGACCTTAAAGAATGTTTTCTACAGGAAGATCCATCTAATGCAATCCGGTTAGCGGTGAAGAAATATGCTGTTGACAATGGATTAGACTTTTTTGATGTAAGAAATCATGAAGGATTCCTGAGAACTTTGATGATGAGACAGAACTCTAAAGGAGAATGGATGGTATTATTCCAACTTTTTAGAGAAGAAAAAGAGAATAGAGAAAAATTATTTGCTTTTATTTTAGAGAAATTTCCGCAAATTAAAACATTGGTGTATGCTATTAATCCAAAAGCCAATGACTCTATTTATGATCTTGACATCAATGTATATTTTGGAGAAGGATATTTAATGGAAGAGATGGATGGGCTGAAATTTAAAATCGGACCAAAATCATTCTTCCAGACCAATTATAAACAAGCACTTGAATTATACAGAAAAACCCTTGAATTTGCAGATCTAAAAGGAGATGAAGTAGTATATGATTTGTATACCGGAACAGGTACAATTGCGCAGTATGTGGCAAGAAATGCAAAACAGGTCATTGGGATAGAATCTGTTCAGGAAGCTATTGATGCGGCCATTGAACATGCTGAATTAAACGGTCTTACCAATACAACTTTCTATTGTGGAGATATGAAGAATGTCTTTAATGACGAGTTTATGGAAAACCATCCTAAAGCAGATGTCCTGATTACGGATCCTCCAAGAGATGGAATGCACCAAAAAGTAGTGGAGCAAATCTTGAAATTAGCCCCGGAGAAAGTAGTGTATGTAAGCTGTAATTCTGCAACACAGGCGAGAGATCTGGCATTGATGAAAGAACACTATACCGTAGTAAAGATATTACCGGTTGATATGTTCCCACAAACTCATCATGTGGAAAATATAGCATTGCTGATTAAAAAATAATTTAATTAAATTTGAGTTCAAATCTTTAGTATGAAGTATTTTAAATTTCTCATAATGCTTTGCTTGGTTGGAATGTTCTTTTCATGTGGCAGCGATGATGACATCTGTGAAAGCGGTGAAGGTACACCAAGAATGAAGGTTGCTTTTAAAACAGCAGATTCGGGAAAGGAGAGAACAATGGATTCATTATCTGTAGCCGTAGATTATGGCTCAGGGAAGGTAGATCTTGGATGGCAGAAAAATATTGATTCAAGGCTTATTCCTTTGAGAGTGGATGATTCTCCTTATACGGATATTTATTTTAAAACATCTACTAAAAGTAAAGAATCAAAAGTAAGAGTAACTTACACAACAAAGGCTGCCTATGTTTCTGCTGGATGTGGTGCTAAAAAAACATATGAGAATGTAAGCTCACAATTAATAACTCCTGATCCTGTTCAAAATGTGGAAAACGGACAAAATCAAATATTGAATGAAGACAAGACTAATCTTTACCTTATTTTTTAGCCTGTTTGGAATCTTAACCTGGGCACAGGAGGAGAAGAAAGAAGAAGTAAAAAAAACTCATTGGAAGTATGAACCGAATTTTATGGTTGGGTTTGATATTTTGAATGCAGGTGTTGGATTTTTTTCAGACAGGAAACTGTATCAGGGATTTATTTCCTCAAAAATTAATGGAAGTGTTCATGGTATTGCAGAGGCTGGTTTTGAAAAAAATATATACCAGAAAAATGGATACGATGCTAAAGCCAATGGCCCATTTATTAAACTTGGAGCATTCTATATGCTGGCTAAGGATAAAGAAAACGAATTCAATGGATTCTATGCGGGAGGAAAAGTAGCCGGCTCCTTTTATAATCAGGAATATATGGCTATCCCAGTCAGAGGATATGGGGGAAGTAGTTCTTCTGTGGCTTTTCCTGCATCATCACAATCTTCTTTCTGGTTGGAGGGAACCTTGGGAGGAAGAGTACAGTTATTTGACTCTAATTTTTATATAGATGTAAATCTACAGCCTCGTTATTTAGCTTATACTTCCAAACAGGATAATATTTCTCCAATGATTATTCCAGGGTTTGGAAAAAGCTCTTCAAAATTTAATATGGGATTCGCATGGAATATAGCGTATAAGTTCTAATGAAAGTTTATTAAACAATTTGTTTATCATATCAATGAGCCTTGGGAAATTTCCTAAGGCTCATTTGTTTTTATGGAGATTATCCTTAAGGAAGCTATGTGGTTTTGGAAGGATTTTAAATGAGCACTTATGTTTCCTGCATGAATGATAAAAAGATAAAAACTTCAGAATTTATTTTAATCTCATCAGCAGTATCGTAAATATTGTAAAGGTTTATCGTGAAAAATAGTTGTAATATATGATGTGGTGTATTAAATCGTAAAAAAAATAGGATTGATAATAATAATATAAATGAGTATTAACCGTTAAAAGTAAAGCACGCTATTGCTATAAAAGGTGATAATATTTTAGAAAGTAAATAATTAATTAAAAATTAATAATGATGCTAAATGGTGGTGAATTTGTGTTATTTTGATTTATTTTTTATTTTCAATCATATAGGGTAATGTTGCTTAACTTTTTCAAAAAAACATTTTAATAGATATATTATAATGAAAAAATCATTAGATTTGTGTAAATATTAAAATATTAGCTTATGGGATAAAATTATTCTTTTTACTACAGATTTTCTGTAAATAATGAGGTTTCAGAATTGTGAATCAGCCTCATAAAATGCGAAATACTATAATTCTTAATTATCGTTATCATTATTAAATTTAAAAAATATGAGTGGACTTTTACTCTGTAAAATGAGCCGACCTTTTAAGGTGCTCATTGCATTGCTCTGTATGGTCATCGGATTGTCCATACAGGCTCAAACCATTACAATTGGTACCGGAACGTCTACCCAAAAGTATCCTTTAGGAGCTAGTTGGGGGTTTGAACGTTCTGCATCTATTTACACGGCAGCTGAAATTGGAACTACTGGAAGTATTCTATCTTTGGGATGGAATTCTACCGGAGTTTCTAATATTGGTATGCCGGTAAAAGTTTATATAAAACCGGTAGGAACTACAACAACTATGACAGCGCAAAGCTGGAATACTTTAACTACCGGAGCTACTTTATTATATAGTGGAAGTGTAGGTCTTATACCCATAGGATGGTATACAATTCCTTTACAGCTTCCTTATACTTATAATGGAATAGATAACCTAATGGTACTTGTTGAAACCAATTATGGTGGTTCCGGATCGTTTAGTACAGGAGCGAAGATTGCTTATTCTAGTGTTACATCAGGACACATGTATATTGAGCAGGATAGTACACCTCCTACGACTAAGACCGGAACAGTTACCAGTAACAGACCCAATATTCAGATGACTTTCGGTACACCACCGGCATGTTTACCTATGCCTCCGGGAGGATCACTAAGTACAGGAGCGGTTACCGCAACCAATGCTGTAATCAATTGGACTGCGTACGTACCGGCTCCGGCAGCGGGATATGACGTATTTTATAATACAACGAACGTACCGCCAGTAGCAGGATCAACACCTAATTTAACTGTTCCGCCAGGAGCACCCACTGCGACTATCGGACCATTAACTCCATTGACAACCTATTATGTGTGGGTAAGAGCAAAATGTAGTGCAACAGAACAAAGTGAATGGTCTACACCATTATCATTTGCTACACCGGCAACCTGTCCGGCGATGCCTACTTCTGGAACGATCACAACAGGAACGATTACACCAACAACTGGGGTGATTAACTGGACTTCATTTGGTTATACCCCTGCAGAAGGATATGATATTTATTACAATACCACAGGTGCTGCACCTAATGGTACTACTTTGCCATCGCAAAATGTTCCATCAGGAACAACGGCAACATTAAGCCCTTTACTTCCTGATACAACTTATTATGTATGGGTGAGAGCAAGATGTAGCTCAACAGATCAAAGTACTTGGAATATTATACCAAAATCTTTTGCAACACCACCTACATGTCTGCCAGTTCCTACGACTGCAGGTTCATTAACGGTAGGAACAATGACAACTAACAGTGCTGTTGTTGGTTGGGCAGCATCACCTTCTGCACCTGCGGGAGGATATGAAGTATATTACAATACTACTGGTGTAGCGCCAACAAATAATGCCACTACACAAGGTACTATTGTTCCAGGAAACTCTACACCATTAACTCCATTAGTTGCAGGGACTACCTATTATTGGTGGGTAAGAGCAGTTTGTACTTCTACAGATAGAAGTGCTTGGGTGCCGGGACCTCCATTTCAATTAGGACAAATAGGATCTGGTAGTGGTAAGAGTACTCAACTTCCAGTAAATTCAAACTGGGGATATAATTATTCTCAGCAAATTTATAAAGCTTCCGAAGTGTCGGCAGCTGTGGGGCCAAATAAATTCATTACTGAACTTAAATTCTATGTAGATAATCCCGCTCCTGATCAGAGTAAATACAATGATTGGGTAGTTTATATGGGGAATACTACACAGAATAATTTTGCAACAACCTCAAGCTGGGTGCCAATCTCTTCATTGAAACAGGTTTGG
Source organism: Chryseobacterium sp. G0162 (assembly GCF_003815715.1). NCBI lineage: Bacteria > Pseudomonadati > Bacteroidota > Flavobacteriia > Flavobacteriales > Weeksellaceae > Chryseobacterium > Chryseobacterium sp. G0162. Next base: position 3,068,039 of record NZ_CP033922.1, read on the forward strand.
TCAGGAATTTTACCTACAATGACGGCAGGGACTTGGGTAACTATACCATTAACAACTCCTTTGCTTTGGGACGGAACAAGTAATATTGTAGTGGCTGTAGATGAAAATGCACCAGCCTATTCCTCAACTCCATATGCTAATTGGGGAGCTTTTGCCGGAGGAACACCTGAAAGAGGATTACAATATATTAGTGATGGTACTAATCCTGATCCTGCTTCTCCGCCATCAGGTACTAAGCAGGCCAACATTCCACAGATTGTGCTTAAAGGTATAGAACTAGTAGCCTGTACAACTGCACCACCTACTAATATTAAAGTAAATAGTATTACAGCGAGTACAGCTATCGTTTCATGGACGCCTGCAATAGGAGCTACTTATAAATTACAATACAGACCAGCAGCAGGTGGAGCTTGGAAAGTAATTGATATTACAGCTCCATTAACAAGCAGCTGGCCATTATATAATTTGATAGATGGAACTCTGTATGAAGTTCAGATTGCAACAATCTGTAGCGGTACTCAGGGAGCATATTCTACAAGTACTCAGTTTACAACGTTAGCTCTGACTTACTGTCCTAACGTACCTCCTACAGGTACGCCAAGTGGATATATTGGTAAAGTGACTGTTACTCCTACAAATGGACCTTTAATGGTAAGTAGTTCAGGATATGACGGATATAAAGATTATTCTACTGATCCTACAAGATTAGTTACTCTGATTAGAGGGACATCAGGTAATAAAATTAGTATTACGAAATTCTGGCCTGGAAGTACATCTAGTTATGGAGTGGGAGTATGGATTGACCTGAATAGAAACGGAATTTTTGAACCAACTGAAAGAGTTGTGAACGCTACTAGCAGTACTACAAACCCTGTGGGAACTGTAGCAGCTGGTTTCAAAATAGAACTTCCACCTAATATTGCTACTTATGATGGTACTCTTCTTACCCGTATGCGTGTCGTTATGATGGATGGTACTGTTAATGCACCATGTTCATCATTTGGAACATACAATGTAGGAGAAGTAGAAGACTATGCTGTAAGACTAATTGACGAGCCGGTATGTACAACGAATCCGCCAACAAACATAACGGTTTCAAACATTACAGATACAAGTGCTACGTTCTCATGGTTAGCTTCTACAGGTGCTACATATCAATTGAGATATAGAGAAGTTGGAACTACTGCTTGGACAACCGTTGCTGCTGTTCCTGCACCAGGGAATATATACACTACACCTGCAACTCCTCCTTTGAAAGAACAAACCAAATATGAAGTACAGGTATCAACGAAATGTACTACTACTTTTGGAGCTTTCTCAAGCTCAGTACAATTTACGACATTACCACTGCAATATTGTCCTGTAACAGGTAGTGGAGATAACGATCATATTTCAAATGTTACTGTTACGTCTGCTAATTCAGGAGTGCCGCCTATGAGCAACACTACTGTTCAGAATTCATATACAAGCTATACAACCCCGGCAACTCTTATTACTTTAGATGCAGGTTCTATTGACAATAAAATTCTTGTTGCGAAAGGATGGACAGGATCAACAGGGAATGATGCTGTGGCCGTTTGGATTGACTTTGACAGAAACGGACAGTTTGATACTTCTGAAAGAATTCTTGGTTCTGCAGCTAGTACTACTACACCGGTTACCAGCCTGTTTAATGTTCCTAACGCACCTCCTGCCTATATAGGACCGTATACAACTACGATGAGAGTCGTATTGAAACGTTCAACAGGTACAACTATTCCTACAGCATGTGCTAATGCTATTGATGGAGAAGTTGAAGATTATGCAGTAAGAATCAGACCGTGTAGTAATGCGATGCCAAATGCACCGACCTTTACTACAATAACCCATACAACGGCTGTTGTTAATTTAACCGGTGGTGCTAATACGGTAACTTACCTTGTAAGATACAGAGTGGCAGGAACTGGTACATGGACGCAAATATATGCTTCTGCAGCATTAGGTAACGTTCCACTTACGCTTACTGGATTAAGCCCGGCAACAACTTATGAAGTGGAAGTGGCTGCTGTTTGTGGAGGTACTACAGGTACAGCTACTGCAATTAAGACATTCTCAACAAGATGTGATCCTACACCTCCAACAGTAACAGTAAGCAATATTACTCCAACAAGTGCTTTAATTACTTGGAACCCAGTCGTAATAAGTGCAACTTATAAAATGAGATGGAGAAAAGTGGGGGCTCCAGCTTGGGAACCGGAAATTCCTCTTCCAAGCTCACCTAATACATTCTTGTTAAATAATCTGGATTCGTTTGTTACTTATGAAGTTCAGATTGCTAATCAGTGTGCTGGTGAAACCACTTGGAATAATTTCTCAAATTCTAAAGTATTTACAACGGTAAGAATATGTGAGATTCCACCTCCAGGATTGACAATTACTCAACTATTGCCTACAACTGCAGAGGTTACATGGGATGCATATCCAGGCGCAACATATCTTCTTAGATACAGAAAAGTAGGTATTCCAAGTTGGACAGAAGTTCCTACAGCGGTTAACACAGTTATATTGAATGGCCTTGTAGAAATGACGAAGTATGAAATGCAGGTAGTCAATATCTGTAGTGGAAAACCAGGAAATTATACTCCTCCTTACTACTTTACAACCCCTACAGTAATTTACTGTCAGATGAAGTCAGAAAGCTCAGCAGGAGAATATATTTCCAAGGTAACTGTTATTCCAAACGGAAAAGATAAAATGGAGAATGAATCAAAAGGATCTACTTATACAGATTATACTGGAGTTCCTAAAACATTTATCGAGCTAATCCAAGGATCTACAGATAATGAGATTATCATCGAGAAAAAATGGTTAGGAAAAACTTATAATGAAGGAATTGCAGTTTGGATCGACTTCGATAGAAATGGTGAATTTGATATTTACGAAAAAATATTCACTTCATCTCCAAACACAACAACTCCTGTATCAGGTAAATTTAATGTACCGGCAGATGCTTTTGTAAGTACAACAGATTATAAATATGTTGTGATGAGAGTGGCAATGGAAAGAGATGGTGTTCCTGTAAGCTGTATGAACGTTAAGAATGGAGAAGTTGAGGACTATACGGTAAGAATTTCTAAACCGGGAGTTGCTAATCCAATTAACCAGAAGGATATCCTAATCTATCCTAACCCAGTAAGTTCAATATTGTATGTGAAAAATATTAGCAAAAGAGCTAAATATAAAATTTACAATGCTGCAGGGCAGATCATCGTAGAAGGTATTCTATTAAATAACGAAATTAATGTAACAAAATTGATTAATGGAGTGTATGTAATAGATATTGATGACAATGGTAATACTGCTCAAAAGAAATTTATTAAAGAATAAATAATTTAAATTTCAAATAGAATAAGCCTTCAGAAATGAAGGCTTATTTTTTTGTTCAGCAGTTCATTTTAGAATAAGTTGATTTGTTATTCATTCATTCATTCATTATAAGACCGATATAATGGATATTGAAAAAGCCCTCAGAAGTGAGGGCTTTTTGTATTTAGTGAATGTTCTAAAAGCTTTTTTATTCAATAGCAAAGATGACTTTTTCCGTCTGTTCTTTTAGCTCTTCCAGATTGGTATTATTATAAATGATACAATCTGCCATTTTAATCTTATCCCTTTCTGGCATTTGCTTTTCCATAACAGCCTCTACCTCGCGGTAGGTTTTGTTATCTCTGTCCATGACCCTTTTGATTCGGATATTATCCTCTGCAGTTACCAAAAGAGACTTATAGCATTGTCTGTTAAGTCTTAACTCAAATAATAAGGCTGTTTCTTTAAAAACCAGATATTTGGTCTGCTGCTTTACCCATTGCTCAAAATCAATACGTACTGCAGGATGAATAATCTCATTTAAGTGCTGAAGAAGCTCTTTATTATTGAAAACCTTATCTGCTACAAACTTTCTGTCATATAGACCATTTTCATCATAAGATTCTTCACCTAGAAGCTCCTTGATTTTAATTTTCAGTTCTTCACTGTCATTGACAATATCTTTTGCCCGGTCATCAGAATAATACACCGGAAAACCGAATTCTTCAATAAACTTAGCAACTGTAGTTTTTCCTGAGCCAATTCCCCCGGTTAAACCAATGATCTTGGGTGCGGGCGGCTCGGCCTGTTGGCCCTCTGAATGTAATTCTTCCATAATTAAAAATTAATACCCAAAAACATCATTAAAACTGAACGTTTCATCAAGTCTTACGCCTTTTTCAGTCATTTTAAGACTAGCCAGTTCATTGTGAGCATCATGTTCAAAGAATAATAAATACTCATTATCAACACACTGTTTAAGAAACTTTCCCTTTTCCTCCAATGTTAAAAGAGGTCTGGTGTCATACCCCATCACATATACCTGATTGATGTGTCCGGCAGTAGGGATAAGGTCTGCTGCAAAAACAATCGTTTTTTCCTGATACTGAATGACCGGAAGCATTTGCTTCTCCGTATGTCCGTCTACAAAGATGACATCCATTTTCAGATCCGGAGCAAATCCATAATTTCCGGTAGTAGGAAGAGGTAAAAAGTTCAGCTGCCCGCTTTCCTGCATAGGCATGATGTTTTCCTTCAGAAAACTTGCTTTTTCTCTTGCATTAGGCTCCGTTGCCCATTGCCAGTGATTTTCATTCGTCCAGAAGTGAGCGTTTTTAAAAGCGGGTCTGTATCCCGTTCTGTCATCATTCCATTCTATGGCGCCACCGCAGTGGTCAAAGTGAAGATGAGTAAGGAATACATCAGTAATGTCTTCCTTTACAAAACCATATTTTTTTAAATTTTTATCCAGAGTATCATCTCCCCAAAGAGAGTAGTGTCCAAAGAATTTATCATCCTGTTTATTGCCCAGACCGCAGTCTACAAGGATTAGCTTCTTTCCATCCTCTATAAGCAGGGAACGGGTTCCCAGTTCGATTAAGTTTTTTTCGTCTGCTGGGTTAGTTTTTTCCCACAGACTCTTTGGGACGACACCAAACATAGCACCGCCGTCCAGTTTAAATTTTCCACATTGTATTGGATATAACTTCATATATATTTTGATTTATTTCTTTATTAATTTCATTTTCTCAGCAATTTTTTTAGCATCTTCATCCGATTGTTCCAGATGCGAAATGATCGTGTTAAAATCATTTTCCTTTCTGTTCTGAGACAGTTTTTGTTTGATAAATATTTCCGTAGGAATCACCTTAATTCCAAAAGCTCCCTTCATTTCCTTTTCTACAAATTCCTTTCCCATATCTTTTACCATCATAGGGCATTGCTGAAACTGCTCATATTTTGAGGTTAATGTATCCAGATGTGTATATAGCTCTTCCTGATTCATTAATTCTACCTTTCCATAGATCTGGACCGCTTCATAGTTCCACGTAGAAACATTGATATGGTCATACCAGCTGCTGGAGATATAAGTATGCGCTCCTAAAAAGTCACACAATACCTCATCGCCGTTTTTCAGAGTTTTTGCCTGAGGATTAGCTCTGGAAATATGAGTTTCAATATAAGAATTTTCCGGATCACTTTCATTCAGCATCATCATGGAATGGGTAGCACGGATTTTATCAACAGAAGAAATGAGTAATGCAAAAGAATTTACCTTGATAATTTCTCTCATCACCTCCATATCTTCACTTCTATACAGTTTAGGTATAAACATATATTAACAACTCTTCTTTTAAAATCTTAAACTCAAAACTTTGAATCCAAAACCTTGAACTTTAAACTAAAAAAGTTCTCCCGGATTTTTAGATCTGGAAATATTCAAATGGGTATACGCTTTATCGGTAACCTCTCTACCTCTCGGCGTTCTGATGATAAAACCTTCCTGAATCAAAAATGGTTCATAAACTTCCTCAAGGGTTTCCGGATTTTCTCCGATAGAGGTGGCTAAAGCAGAAATTCCAACAGGTTTTCCCTTAAAGTTTTCAATCATGACACGCATGATTTTATTATCCATTTCATCCAGCCCAAACTCATCTACATTTAAAGAATCTAGTGCATATTTGGTAATCTTAATCTCAATTTCACCATTTCCCTTAATTTCAGCAAAATCACGGACTCTTCTCAGCAATGCATTCGCAATTCTTGGAGTTCCACGACTTCTTCTGGCAATTTCAATAGCAGCATCTTCATAAATTACTACGCCTAAAACTCTAGCACTTCGCTGAATAATCATAGATAAAAGTTCAATAGAGTAATATTCAAGTCTACTTTGAATACCAAATCTCGCAAGCATCGGCTTAGTCAGCATTCCGCTTCTGGTAGTAGCTCCCACAAGAGTAAAAGGATTTAGTCCGATTTGTACACTTCTTGCGTTAGGACCTGTTTCCAACATGATATCGATCTTATAATCTTCCATGGCAGAATACAGATACTCTTCTACAACAGGAGAAAGACGGTGAATTTCATCAATGAAAAGAACATCATTTTCTTCCAGATTAGTCAGTAATCCGGCTAAACTTCCCGGTTTATCCAATACAGGACCGGAAGTAATCTTACAGTTTACCCCAAGTTCATTAGCAATAATATTAGCTAAAGTTGTTTTTCCCAACCCTGGCGGACCATGCAAAAGCACATGATCTAGTGCACCGCCACGCCTCTTGGCAGCAGTCACAAAAACCTCAAGATTTTCCAGCGTTTTTCTCTGTCCCGCAAAATCTTTAAAGCTTTGGGGGCGAATTTGTTCTTCCTGCATCAGCTCCTCTCGTGAGTAGTTTTCCTTATCTGGATGTAAAAAATCTGGCATTAATTCATTTCATTTACCTCAAAGATAGCAAATTTAGACTAAGATTGAAATGAAGATTGAGAAAAGGTGAATTTGAAACTGAGATTAAGATTAGAGCTGAGGTTTAGACTGAGATTAAGAACAGAATTGAGATATTTTAAGTATTTTTGAGAGGAAAATTAAAATTTGATTGATTTCATTTTGAATGAATAATTTGCTTGATGAAAATTGTCAACAGAGATCAGTCATTTTCTAACCTTTAACCTAAATAAATGAAATTAATAGGCCCATTTAAGCAGGTTGTAACACTTGCCAATCTTCCATTAAGAGGAAAACTTACTGACGAACAATTAGAAATTATTGTGGATGGAGGAATAATTGTTGAAAATGGTACCATTCAGAGAATTGGTGATTTTGAACTGTTAAAAAATGAAAATCCAACAATAGAAATAGAAACCATTGAAGGAGAACAGGTAGTTCTTCCTGCCTTTGTAGATTCACATACTCATATCTGCTTCGGAGGAAACCGTGCCAATGATTTTGCCATGCGTAACGCAGGGAAAACGTACCTGGAAATCGCTGAAAGTGGCGGCGGAATCTGGAGCTCCGTACAGCATACAAGAAATGCTTCAGAAGAAGAATTACTGAAGACATTATTGGAAAGGATAAAGTTCCTGGTTGATCTTGGAATTACAACTATTGAGATTAAAAGTGGATATGGACTGGATGTAGAAAACGAGCTGAAAATGCTTCGAATGATCAAAAAGGCACAGGAGTCAACAAGGGCAACATTAGTTCCTACCTGTCTTTCGGCACATTTAAAACCAAGAGATTTTGAAGGAAGCAATCCGGAGTATCTGGACTATATTCTTACCGAGATTCTTCCAAAAGTAAAAGATGAAAACCTGGCTAACCGTGTAGATATCTTTATTGAAAAATCAGCGTTCCAGCCTGAAGAGAGTAAAGCGTTTTTACTTAAAACTAAAGATTTAGGTTTTGAAATTACTGTTCATGCCGATCAGTTTACCCCCGGAAGTTCAAGAATTGCTGTAGAAGTAGGAGCAAAATCGGCAGATCATTTGGAAGCAACCATTGATGAAGATATAGACTTCCTTGCACAATCTGATACTGTAGCAACAGCACTCCCGGGAGCAAGCTTAGGATTGGGTGAAAAATTTACACCGGCAAGAAAATTATTGGATGCAGGAGCCATCGTAGCGATCGCAAGTGACTGGAATCCGGGATCAGCCCCAATGGGGAACTTAATCACTCAAGCATCTATTTTAGCGACTTTCCAAAAGTTGACAACAGCTGAGGTACTAGCCGGAATGACTTATCGAGCAGCTTATGCCCTTAATTTGGAAGACAGAGGAAAACTTGAAACAGGTAAAAAAGCCGATTTTGTGACTTTTAAAACCGATAATTTCCAGAATGTTCTTTATAATCAGGGAAGCCTGAGCACTGAACACGTTTATATTGATGGAGAACTAGTTGACTAGAATATAAAAGATTAATTCAAATGGAAGAAAAGCAGTTGGGAAAAGAATTTGACTATAAAGGTTTTTGGGATTGGTTCTTAACAAAAGAAAAAGACTTTTATGATGCCGTTAAAAACCGAGGTCAGGAATCTATTGAAAAAGATTTTTTTGACCATATTGCTCCCAGACTCAGCCAGATCAATGAAGGATATTACTTTCTGACCGGAATGAGCGATGATTCTACAGCAGAATTAGTTTTAACAGCAGATGGAGAGATCAGGAATGTTGTTTTTATTGAAGAACTTATTGAAGCTGCTCCCCAGCTCAATCATTGGAAGTTTACTGCTTTAAAACCGGCAATGGATGCAAAGAATGTAAACGTTACGATGGGGGATTACAGGTTTACAAAGGATAATATTTTTTTCTATTCCAATGAACAGGAAGAATATCCTGATGAGATAGACCTTGTCTTTGTTTACGATGGAAATGCCGAAAACAAAGAGGCTATCACAACAGGTGTCTGCATCTTTTTAGATAATTTTTTAGGGGAATTAAATTTTGCCACACAAATTGATACATTTACCGTTGTAGGAAGAGAGCAAGCCAAACAAGAACTTGTCCCTATTGAAAAGCTGAAAGATTTTCTACTATGGAGGGAAAGAGAATTTACAGAAAAGTATAAGAGCGTAAAGAGAGCTGATGTGGAAGAAGAATTTTCTGTTCTCAGAGCTACTTTAGATAATGAGAAACCTCTTATCGCCTGTATGAATCTTCCTTTACTGAATTATGATGCAAAGGCTTCCTATCCATGGATTTCAGTTCTTACATTTCATTATCACGGAGAGAACAATGATGGACTTCCTGAAAAAGAAGATTTTGAAAAATTAAGTGATATTGAAGATAAAGTCATTGAAGATCTAAAAGAGAAAGGATATTTGTATATAGGCAGAGAAACGGCAGATAATAGCAAAGAAAGCTATTTTGCCGGTAAAGATTTCAGAGAAATCTCTAAAGCTTTTAAAGCCATAAAAGATAATAATCCTGAATATCAAATTTCATTCAGAATCTTTAAAGATAAATATTGGCAGTATTTTAAATACTATAATAATGCTGTTTAAAATTAGAATGTGGAAGAATTTTTTTTCCACATTTTTTATGGATAAAATTATCTCTCCCACTTCCTTAAAATCATAGAGCCCTAAGCTAAAAACTATGTGTTTTAAAAGCATGGTAGTCTAATGTTTACAATGATCTGTGTAATTTGTGACATCTAAGGGAAATCACATAAATACCAAAGGGAAGTTCTGTTGGTCGACAACGATAGAAAGCCATAGGGCCAAATCATAAAATCTTCCATATTTTTCATATTTTCTATAAGTTTTCTTATCTTGCGCTGCAATTAGCGTTGATTTTTAGATAAATAACGCATTTTTCTATAGTTCTTAAGTGCACCGGAAAAACTGGATATTTTATTATTTCTCAGTACTTTTTTTACAGCTATATCCCGTACAAGGAAAACTTGTCAATATTATAAACGAACATAAAAATGATGAATTTTAAAAATATTAGATCTACTTTTAACAAAGGGGTTACTATTCCGAGTTTGATATTTATTATAGGAACCTGTTTTCTTTCAGCGGTATATCCAAAACCGACTGAAAGCATCCTGAATGAGATTAAACAATTTATATTTGTCAACTTAAACTGGGTGTATGTATGGTCTGTAACGTTATTCGTTATTTTTCTGGTATACTTGTTATTCAGTAAATATGCCAATATAAAGCTTGGGGCTAATGACAGTAAACCGGAATATTCTTTCTTTTCCTGGATTTCCATGTTGTTTGCCGCTGGAATGGGGATCGGATTGATTTATTTCAGTGTGGCAGAACCTATGCAGCACTATTCCTCAGAAGTTTTCGCAGACAATCATTATGTAAGCCGGGCTAAGCAGGCGCAGCTCTATACCTTTTTCCATTGGGGAATTCATGCGTGGGCAATTTATGGAGTAGTAGGACTTTCTTTGTCTTATTTTGCATACCGTTACAGATTACCTCTTTCATTAAGAAGCTGTTTTTATCCACTGTTAAAAGATAAAATTAACGGAAAATGGGGAAATGCCATTGACGTTTTTGCTTTATGTTGTACTTTTTTCGGAATTACAACAACCTTAGGTTTTGGAGTCGTACAGATTAGTTCAGGATTAAATATTCTTCACGTTACTCCGGAGAATAGTTTTACGTATCAGATTATCATTGTAGTTACTCTTGTCACTCTTTCCGTTATATCCGCCATTTCAGGAGTAGGGAAGGGAGTAAAGATTTTAAGTAATATTAATGTAGTCAGTGTGATCGGTCTCCTTCTTTTTGTATTAATATTGGGGCCAACAGTTTATCTGATTGGAAGCTTTACAGAAGGGCTGGGAAACTATATCAATAACTTCTTCAATCTTACCTTCAATACCCATGTTTATGAGAAAAATGCATTGCCATGGTTTTACGACTGGACGATTTTATATTGGGCATGGTGGATTTCATGGTCCCCTTACGTAGGTTTATTTATTGCAAGAATTTCTAAAGGAAGAACTATCAAAGAGTTTATTCTGGCAGTTTTAATACTTCCTACATTATTCAATTTTATATGGATGTCCGTATTTGGAAACAGTGCTATTTGGTTCGATTTAAATGTTGCCAATGGGCAATTAAGCCAATTTGCAACAGATCCGGATGCCTTAATGTTCCGTTTCCTGGATTATTTACCCTTATCAGAGTTTACAGGATTCTTCGTCATCCTTATCATTCTTATCTTTTTTGTAACATCAGCAGATTCTGGGATATTTGTGATGAACAGTATTGCCACTAAAAATGCCAGTAAATCTCCAAAATGGCAAATTGTATTCTGGGGAGTACTACTGGCTGTTCTTTCCCTTTTATTACTGAATGTAGGAGGTTTGAAAGCACTGCAAAGTATGACCTTAATTACCGCATTGCCGTTTTCTATTGTGGTTATTTTGTTCATTGTAAGCTTGATGAAAGGATTAGTGATTGACCAGAAATATTACGATACAAATTTTTCAGCCTCTACAGTGCCATGGTCTGGTGAATTCTGGAAAGAACGATTAAAAAATATCGTTTCTTTTAAAGATAATGCTTCTGTAGACCGTTTTATTAATGTGAAAGCAAAAGAAGCCTTTACAGATTTACAGCAGGAATTTGCAGCTAATGGAATTGAAGCTAAAATAAATCATCATCAAAATCCTGTCAGAATAGAAATCGAAATCCATCAGGGAGTTGTTAATAACTTCGTTTATGGAGTGGAAAATAAAATAAAAACAGTTTCTGAATATATCATGAATGAAGAGAACCTTCCGGATCTTGACGATAATAAAACACATTATCCAAGATCCTATTTTGGAGATGGAAGAGAAGGTTATGATGTTCAGTATTTTACCAAAAATGAACTGATTTCTGATGTACTGAAACATTACGAACGGTTTTTAGAAATTATTTCAGAAGAACGAAACGAAATGTTTATCAGCAGCAATGCCAATCAGAATAAGGATTAAAAAATAAGCTATTCATCTTACAATAAATTCTTTAGGTAATATATGAAAGGAGTTTTTATATGTAAACAATATTAATTAGCTTTACTGAATAGAATGATGTGACTAAAATTGAATTTTAAAGGATTATGCTTCAAAATATTTGGCAGGGTAGATTAGATGGGGAAGAGCTTCTTTTCCACAGACTATTTCAGAGAGTAAAGGAAGAACAGAATTACGACAATATTTTAACGAATGATTTTGCATTGCATGGTTTTGCCGTGGATGAAGGAGTCAGGAGGAATAAAGGCCGTCAGGGTGCTAAAGATGCCTCCAACGTGATCCGAAAAAATATGTCTAATTTTCCGGTGATTCTTCCCAATTTCTCTATGCTGGATTTTGGAAACGTTACCTGTGAAGACGGTAATCTTGAGAATGCTCAGAATAATTTGGCTAAAAATGTTTCAAAAGTACTTTTAAAAGGAGGAAAATCGCTTGTTCTGGGTGGTGGACATGAAGTGACCTATGCTCATTATTTAGGGATTAAAACAGCCTTTCCGGAGCAAAAAATAGGAATTATCAATATTGATGCTCACTTTGATAACAGACAGCCGGAAAAAGGAGTAGGACCAAGCTCAGGAACAGGATTCTGGCAAATTGCTCAGGAAGGCCCTATCAATTCTCTTCACATTGGGATTCAAAGAAACTCAAACACCTTGAAACTCTTTGATACCGCACATCAATATGGAATGAAGTATATCCTTTCGGACGAATTGTTTTTTGAAAACCTTCCTTCCATTTATCAACGCATCGATGACTTGCTGGAGAACGTGGATTATGCCTATCTCACTATTTGTATGGATGTTTTTAATGCATCTATCGCTCCGGGGGTTTCAGCTTCAGCATATAATGGTATCTTTGCAGATGCAACCTTTATGCATTTTTACAGGCATATCTTAAAAAACAAAAAACTGGTTGCACTGGACGTGGCAGAAGTCAATCCGTCGTTCGATATTCAGGACAGGACGGCAAGGCTGGCAGCTTGTCTGGTGAATGAATGGCTGATGATTTAAGATAAAGCTATATTCTTCCGATAGAGAAAATCATTCTTTTATTGACCCTTAAGGAATAGAATTTGCTGACTTTATCGTGCTTTTAAAATAAAAGCACTCATAAATTCATTAGCTGAATTTAAAAACAGAAATTATATTATGGAACAATTTATTGAAAACAAGCTTATTAAAGCAGATGACGTGTTTTCAGTGTGGCGCAAAGTGCCGTTTGAAGAAAAGCAGAAGTTAATTGGAAAAGCGGCAGAAATACTAAAAAATAATTCAGAGAAATTTGGAAGGATCATTACTACTGAAATGAATAAACCTATTTCGGAATCCATTGCTGAGGTAGAGAAATGTGCTTTAATGATGCATTATTATGCTGATGCTGAAAATATTTTGAAACCTGAAAAAATAGAATCCGAATTTACCTATTCTGAAGTTCATTATGCTCCGAAAGGAGTCATCCTGGGAGTAATGCCTTGGAATTTTCCGTTCTGGCAGGTGTTGAGGTTTGCGGTCCCTGCAATCTTAGCAGGAAATACAGTGGTTCTAAAACATGCTTCAATTTGTTTCGGAAGTGGAAATGCAATAGAAGAAGTTCTTTTAGAAGCAGGTTTTCCGGAAGGGGTATTTCAAAATCTTGAAGTAGGTCACAAAGCGGTAAAAGAGATCCTTGAACATGATGCCGTAAAAGGAGTAAGTCTTACCGGTAGTGGTAAAGCTGGAGGTGAAGTAGCCTCTATTGCAGGTTTAAACATCAAAAAATCTTTACTTGAATTAGGAGGAAGTGATGCATTCATCATTTTTGAAGATGGAGATCTTGAATCAGCGGCAAAAGCTGGTGCAAAATCAAGACTGCAGAACTGTGGACAAACCTGTACTGCAGCTAAAAGATTTATTATTGATGAAAAGATTGAAGATCAGTTTCTACCCATTTTCATTGAGGAATATAAGAAGTATGAAATTGGAGATCCTTTGAATAAAGACACAAAATTAGCTGGGATGGCAAGACCTGACTTAGCCGATGAGTTGGAAGCTCAATTTAACAGAGCATTGGAAAATGGCGCAGAAATTATCCTTCCTTTGGAAAGAGTTTCTGATAATGAATTTAAACCTGGTTTAATCAGAGTTCAGGAAGGAAATCCAATTTTAAAAGAAGAACTTTTTGGACCTCTTGGGATGGTGATGATTGCTAAAAATGCTGAAGAAGCATTACAAATTGCTAACGATATTCCTTTCGGACTTTCCAATTCGGTTTGGACTAAAGATAAAGACCGTCAGTTATTCTTTATTGAAAATCTTGAGTCAGGAACGGTTAATATCAACAGAATGACCAGTTCTGACCCGCGTTTCCCTTTTGGTGGATCAAAGGCTTCAGGATACGGAACAGAGCTTTCTTTACACGCTTTAAAAGAGTTTGTAACAGCGAAGACTATTGTAGGTAATAATTGATATATGAAGAAATCACTCTTATTATCTTTTCTGTTTGGATTTATTTTAAGCTTTGCCCAAAAGCAGCTTACTATAGATAGATTGGGAGTGGTTACAGATTCTGTGGAGATTAAATATCTAAAGAAAGAATATAAAATTATAGGCGTATTTCACAAGGTCTCTCCAAAGTCTGAAGTGAAATATGCTCGTATTTTAAAAGAAGATCGTAGTGGGATTCCTTATTGGGGGTATATTAATCTAAAGAAGGAAGAAATAATCCCACCAAAATATCTATCTGTTTCACCTTTTGAGAACGGATATATATTAGTCAAAGATAACGTTGAAATCAGTACAGAATACAAGTGTGGCAGCCAGAAACCTTGTGTTAGACAGGAGAGAAAAGCATATTATTACTTTGTTGACAGTCAAAATAAAAAAGTTTCTGATTATTTTGATGAGGTGAAAAAAGATAAAAGTGGTGATTTTTATGACTGTCGTATAAATAACATTCAAAAGATACTTGATGCGTCTTCTTTAAAGGTTGTAGCAGATTCAAAAGGAGAATATAGAATATTGATTTTAAATAGAGGGAATGATTATCGATTGAAGGCTTATACAAATAATAGAGAGGACTTTTTAGATAAGGAAGGCAAGCCTTTAACCGGTTTTAAATACAAATCAATAGATTCTCGTAATGGATTCCTTTTTGTGGGATTATATATTAACAGTGAAGTAACAAAGTATACCCTGCTTAACCCTTATACCAAAATCCCTTTTAATAATAATCTTTTAATAGATTATATTTCTGAGAGTATTAAAGGTAGTAATACCGTTATTGTAAGAAATGAAGAAAAATACTTTCTGATTAATAATAATGGTTTTGTAAAGTCTAAACAATATGACTATCTTAAACAATATGGCAGTTCAATTTTATTTTTGGATAAAGAAAATATTGGATTATTAAATTTGAAGGGGAAAGAGGTTTTAAAATCTCCGAATATTTACATTGAAAGTCATGCATTAAGAGATACTGTTGATTCTCCGGTTTATGTTTTTGAAAAAAAAGATGGAACCCTGAATTTTATTGATATAAAAAAGGTGAAATTAAAAAAAACCGATGCTATATACTTAAATAACTTGTCAGAAACAGTTTCTTTTACTGATAAAAAGTCAATTCTGGAAAATAAATATTTTGTAGCAATAGGTAAGAATAAGAAGAAAGGCGTTCTTGATTTTAATGGAAAATTATTAGTTCCTTATATTTATGAGGATATTAATCCTGTTGATAATACAGGTTACTTTCTCGCTACTAATTTAGGTCTTAAGACAGGTCTGATTAGTGCTAATAATACAACTATTCTTCCTTTTACCAACGAATATTCTGCTTCAAGGGATATCTATTACATTAAAGATACGACTCAGATTAATAATATAAAATCTTATTTTTTTATCTGGAAAATAAATGATAAAGTGGGGACTATTGATTATGCTAATAAGACAATAGATCCTTTTGAATTTGATTTTCAGGAGCCTTACGAGAATTTTATTGCCTATGGTAAGAATTCTAAAATGGGGATTATGACAAAGAATGGGAAAGTAATTCCTGCAGAATATAATAAAAGTTATGCTTTGCTTGAAAACGGTATTTATTATTTGTTTAAAGATAAAAACCTTGTTGGTATTGATGAAAATAATAATATGGTTTTTAAAACAGATTTTATTCTTAGCTATCCGAAATTTGCAGAACCAATTGTTCTTGATGAGCGGTTAATATATTTAAGAGATCAGGATACTTCTTATATATTGAATCTTAATGGAAGCCAATTCTTGAAGTTTTACAATAAAGTTTGGTCTTATTCTAACGGAATAGGAATTTCTACTGATGGGATTTTATTTGATCTCTACAAAAACAACTATGAATATTATTACAAAGATAGATTTATCAGTAATGATTTTAAGTAAAAAACTCCCGGAAATCAATTTCCGGGAGTTTTTTGTATGCTTTGGCAAAAAGTAACTTTGCTTATTGCTTTTAAACTGTCGTTAATCTCAACGTATTCGTTTTTCCACCTTCATATGACGGAGTTGCATTGATGTTGATAACGAAGTCACCAGTTTCAATATAACCGTAGTTATGCGTTAACATATTTACCTGGATAATCGTTTCATCAGTAGACTTCTTCATATCATAGTAGTAAGCGTGAACACCCCAAAGAAGGTTTAGCATCGTAATTACTCTTCTGTTACCACTGTAAACAATGATGTGAGAATTTGGTCTGTGTGCTGCAAGCTGGAAAGCCGTATACCCTGAATGAGTCAATGTAACAATAGCAGAAACATTCGTTGTTTTAGCAATTCTTACTGCTGCAAGACATACTCTGTTGGTAATGAATCTCTCATCGATACAGTTGTAGTCTTTTTCAATCGGTTCATTCTTGTGTTGGTAGAAGTGAGTGGTTTCAATGTTTTTCACAATTTTAGCCATGTTTTCTACTACTTGTACAGGATATCTTCCTACAGAAGTTTCTCCTGAAAGCATTACTGCATCAGCACCATCCAATACAGAGTTCGCAACGTCATTTACTTCCGCTCTGGTTGGCGTTAAACTGTTGATCATTGTTTCCATCATCTGTGTTGCGATGATTACCGGTTTAGAATAGAATCTTGCCTTTTCTACCAGGTTTTTCTGGATGGCTGGAACTTCTTCCATTGGAACTTCAACTCCTAAGTCACCACGGGCAACCATTAGTCCGTCACATTCCAATAAGATTTCTTCAATATTTTTAACCCCTTCAGGCTTTTCAATCTTCGCAATAATCGGAGTTTTGAATTTACCGTTTGGATGTTTTGCAATTAATTCTTTCAAGTCAATGATATCTTGTGCATGACGTACAAAAGAAAGAGCAATCCAGTCTACCTCCATATCAAGCATGAAATTAGCATCCTGAATATCCTTCTCTGTTAATGCAGGAAGAGATACCAATGTATTAGGAAGATTAACCCCTTTTTTAGAGCTTAAAGGTCCCCCTTGAATCGTTTTAGCCTTTACTGTATCTACTTCATTGGTTTCAGTAACTTCTAATACCAGTTTCCCGTCATCAATAAGGATTCTTTCCCCTACTTTTACATCCTGTGGAAACTGTTGGTAAGTCATGTATACCTTAGTAGAATCTCCCTCGATCTTTTCATTGGTAAAAGTAAGAATATCCCCTGGATTCAGGTAAGATCCTTCCTTCACGACACCTACTCTTAGCTTAGGTCCCTGAAGGTCTCCTAAAATACCCACTGAATATCCGTACTCGCTGTTTAGTTCTCTAATTATTTCAATATTGTTTCGAACTAAGTCGTAATCTGCATGGGAAAAATTTATTCTGAAAATATCAACACCCGCCTTCATTAGATCTAACATTACCTCCTTCGATGATGAAGCCGGCCCTAGTGTTGCGATAATTTTTGTCTTCTTTAAATACTTATTCATAATACTGGATAATTTGATAAAGTTCCTCATCAGAACTCAGTGTATAGTCTTGAATTGGAAACACAAGATTTTCAGGGAGCAAAATTACGGAAAAATCAGGAAACTGATCCGAACTATGCAGAATATATTCCACACCTACCTGATTATTTAATAAAAATTTAATGTTTTCTTCTTCTGTAAAGAGCTCGGTCTGAACTTTTTTTTGTTTACTTTCTGAAGATTTATTTGAAATGAAGGTGAAACAGGTCTTGGAAAACTTGTGGTAGGCCTCAAACCTGGGAAAAAGATAATCATAATAATCTCCATGAAAGACAAGATCTTTTTTTCTTGAAAAACTGAGATTGTTAAGTTGATTTATTTTGTAGAAAAACTCATGAGCGGGTATATCTTTTGCTAATCTTACCAATCCTATGGCAATATCTTCAAATTCTATATCATCAAGATCATAAAGTTTTTGAATTTCCAAGTATATTTTCTTTTTTATTTAAAATATAAAAAGCTCTCTGTGCTGCCTTTTCCTCAGCCTTTTTCTTGGAGGTTTCCATAGCATTAGCAATTTTTTCATCTCCCAGCCATACATGACAACGGAACATGACTGCTTTATTAGCCTGTATTTCCTCGCAAGTTTCGTACTTTATATTTACCTTCTTCTTCTGGCTCCATTCGAGAAGGAGACCTTTATAGCTGACAATTTTATTTTCAAGTTTGTTAATTTCGGAAGGCGTCAGAAGTCTTTCCAGAATGATCTTTCTGCAAGCATCATAATGAAAGTCCAAATAAACGGCACCAATTAAAGCTTCAAATAAATTCCCGGAGATATTTTCCCCTAGAGCCGAAGAATTATTCTGCTTTTGCAGAAGATCTGTAAGCTTAAGGTCTTCCCCTAATTTATTGAGATTTTTCCTATTAACAATCTTAGATTTCATCTGTGTCAGATATCCTTCATTAGCTTGAGGATAGGTCTGGAACAAATGACAAGAAATAATTGTACCCAAAACAGAATCTCCCAAAAATTCAAGCCTTTCATAGTTGATGTCTTGATTTTTAGAAGAATTTTTTAAAGAAAAAGCTTCGCGGTAAAGAGCAATATTTTGTACCTCTGCACCCAAGACTTTTTTAAGCTCAGTGCTGAGAAAATAATCTCTTTCCGTTAATTGTCTTTTTCTTTTTTTGAGAAGGAATTTAGAAAAGTATTTCTGTAACTCCATTCATTGAATTTAGATTTTCTTAAATAGAACGCAAGCATTATGCCCGCCAAATCCAAAAGTATTGCTCATGGCTACTTTTACATCTTTCTTAACCGCAGTATTAAACGTAAAGTTTAGTCTGCTGTCAATCTTTTCATCATCAGTAAAATGGTTGATGGTAGGAGGAACAATACCATGAATAATAGTTCCTAACGCAGCGATAGCTTCAATAACACCGGCTGCTCCTAAAAGGTGACCTGTCATTGATTTTGTAGAATTGATCTGAATGTCAAAAGCATGCTCGCCTAATAACTTCGAAATTGCGTTGGATTCTGCGATGTCTCCTAATGGAGTAGAGGTACCATGCATGTTGATATGATCTACTTCATCAGCAGTTAAACCTGCATCTTCCAAACAGTTTTTCATTACCAGATAAGCGCCAAGGCCTTCAGGATGCGGAGCCGTCATATGATATGCATCTGCACTCATACCTCCTCCTAGTAATTCTGCATAAATTGTAGCACCACGTTTTACCGCATGCTCGTATTCTTCAAGAATAATACATCCAGCACCTTCACCTAATACAAATCCATCTCTGTCTTTGTCGAAAGGTCTTGAAGCTGTTGTAGGATCATCATTTCTTGTAGAAAGTGCCATCATCGCATTAAATCCACCGACACCACTTGCTGTAACGGCTGCTTCAGAGCCTCCGCATACAATCACGTCTGCTTTTCCTAATTGGATAAGCATTTTGGAATCAATTATAGCATTTGCTGAAGATGCACATGCAGATACCGTTGTATAATTCGGTCCGTGGAAACCATATTCAATTGAGATCTGACCAGGAGTCATATCAGCAATCATTTTAGGAATAAAGAACGGATTAAATCTAGGAATTTCGGTATTAGCCCATCCTAAAACTTCCGTTTCAAAGGTTTCCAGACCTCCGATTCCGGAGCCCCAAATTACACCAACTCTGTTTTTATCTACATTATCTTCAATAATACCAGAATGTTCTACTGCTTCTTTAGCAGCAACAAGTCCCAATTGAGTATTTCGGTCCATTTTTTTAGACTCTTTCTTATCGAAATGCTGTAATGGATCGAAATTTTTTACCTCGCAAGCAAACTTGGTTTTAAAGTTTGTGGCATCAAAAAGAGTAATCGGAGCGGCTCCGCTCTCACCTTTCACAAGATTTTCCCAGTATTCTTTTGCATTATTTCCGATTGGTGTTATTGCTCCAAAACCTGTTACAACTACTCTTTTTAATTCCATAAACTTTGTTTAATTTCTTTTTTGTTGAAGAATATTATTTATTTACTACTTCTTCGATGTAAGCGATAGCGTGCCCTACAGTAGTAATTTTTTCAGCTTGGTCATCAGGGATCTGAATGTTAAATTCTTTTTCGAATTCCATGATTAACTCAACTGTATCTAGTGAATCTGCTCCTAAATCGTTAGTGAAGCTAGCTTCAGGAGTTACTTCTGTTTCTTCAACGTCAAGCTTATCAGCGATGATAGCTTTTACTCTTGATGCAATGTCTGACATAGTAAATTATTTTTTTAATTGTTAGATGCTGCAAATATATAAAATTCTTTACGATAAAACATTTTTTTAGTCTTTTTTGTGGACAGAGACTTTTCATTTTAGATATGCTAGGTTTAGTGTTTTAGTTTTCAGCTATTTATATTTAATTGTATTAGAGAGGTTTAATTTTTATTTTCAAATGAACCGAAAAAATTTCTAAACAAAAAGGTTGAAAAAGGTCAAGATTTGACTTTTTCGGAATAAAAATGAATGAAAAGTCTATGCTTTTTTACCTATATTTGTGTGTTATGAAATTAACACGTTAGCTTTTTTAAATTAACAAATCTCTTTTCTATAAAGGATGGCTTATTAGCTGTTCTCTTTCTCACTATTGTTATATTTAAAAAGCTAAAAAATGAAAAATTTCTTTGAAAGTCCTTTTAAAGGCAAAATCATACAAGACCATATTCAAAACCCCAATATTATTGCTGGTAAATATTCCTATTACTCTGGATACTACCACGGACACTCTTTTGATGACTGTGCTCGATATCTGCTTCCTGACAGAAATGATGTAGATAAATTAATTATTGGTTCCTATTGTTCTATTGGAAGTGGTGCAAGTTTTATCATGTGTGGAAATCAAGGACACCGTTATGACTGGATTTCAAGTTTCCCATTCTATTATATGTCAGAAGTAGAGTGTTTCCAAAATAGCAAGGATGCTTTCGAATTGGCAGGAGATACTGTTATTGGAAATGATGTTTGGATTGGTACGGAGGCTATGGTAATGGCTGGAATTAAAATCGGAGATGGAGCTGTTATTGGCAGCCGTGCATTGGTGACAAAAGATGTAGAACCTTATACTATTGTAGGAGGAAATCCTGCAAAGCCTATCAGAAAAAGATTCAGCGAACAACATATCGCGCTACTTCTTGAAATGAAATGGTGGGATTGGGATGAAAATGTTCTTGAAAAAGCTGTTCCAATACTTTGCTCAGCAGATATTGATGCGCTCTACGAATTTTATAAAAAAATAAAATAATTTGAAGATTCCATTTCGGAACCTTCTGTATTTTATAAATAATATCATTTAATGTTTCGCATCGTTTTTGCTGTTTAAAAAATATCAATCACTTAAATATTATCATTATGAATACAGAAATTGGGCTTATCGCAGGAAGTTTGCGGAAAGAATCTTTCTCTAAAAAGATAGCGAAGGCATTACTTCCTATGGCTCCTCAGGGTTTTGAATTTAAAATTATTTCAATTGACAATTTACCTATATATAATCAGGATTTTGATGATTATAATAAGGTCCCCGAATCTTATACGAAATTCAGAGATGAAATAAGAACTATCGGCGGTGTTATTTTTATTACCCCAGAACATAACAGGTCGGTTCCTGCAGCATTGAAAAATGCAATTGACGTTGGTTCAAGGCCGGCAGGTAAAAATGTTTGGGATGGAAAGCCAGGTGCGGTATTTAGTAGTTCGCCGGGAAACCTTTCTGCTTTTGGGGCTAATCATCACCTTAGACAAAGTCTTGTGTTTCTTAATGTCCCGGCAATGCAGCAACCAGAAGTTTATCTTCCTCATATTGATAAAGTATGGGATGAGAACGGAAATCTAAATGATGAAGAGGTAAAAGATTTTCTTCAGAAGGCTGTGGATGCTTATATTGAGTGGTTTAAGAAGAATTGTAGCTCGTAATAGATTGGAATTTAGAATAAAAAAAGCCACTGAATAATTCAGTGGCTTTTTTATTTTAGTGGAGTTGGAGGGATTCGAACCCTCGTCCAAACAAGCAATACATAAGCTTTCTACATGCTTATTCTACCATTGATTTTCGACTGAAGGCAGAGGATAGACACCCAACTTCCAGCTTATCTTCTGAGTTTTTCGAATTTCAGCCGAAGCTTCTGAAACCTTATTTCCGCATTCCTATATCCCAGGATCAAATGCCGCAGAACAGAGCATTTGTGGAATATCTTGCTTCCCTACTGAAATCTTCGGGAAAACGCTTGATCTACTATACTTCGATATTAAGCTGCAAGAGCGAACTCTTCGTTGCCAGTTAAAATTTTGTAGCAAGGGATTATAGAGATCGCGCTACGGTTCTCTGCATGCTTACTTACCCATTGGTCTTGCTGTCGAAACCAGTCAACCCCATGAATAAAGTGAATGCAAAGATAGTGCTTTTTGTTCATATTTCATTCATGTAGATTATTTTTGATGATTACTACTGTATTCTAAGAGCTATAATAAGGGTCTATGGTGTTTCTTCCTAATAGGGTAAAGTCAGGACGGAAGAATACTTCTCTTGATAAAGTGTAATGATTGTGGATAAAATTATTTTTAATTGTAATGCCTTTTAATGCTAGGTTTTTTAGGAGATAAAGATAAAAATAGTGATAGTTTCATGTAATATATTTTGTAATTCAAGAAAAAATGTCTAGTTTTGCAATCCAAAATGAGATGTAAAATATGTTAATAATTCCAGTTAAAGATGGTGAATCCATCGACAGAGCTTTAAAAAAATACAAAAGAAAATTTGATAAAACAGGTACAGTTCGTCAATTAAGATCTAGACAAGCGTTTATCAAGCCTTCTGTAACTTTGAGACAATCTAAGTTGAAAGCTGCTTACAAGCAAAGAGCACTTAGCAAGGAAGAGCAGGCTTAAGAATTTTTCTTAAACACATATTAATTCACTTCTTAAATTCTTATATTTGAGGAGTGAATTTTTATTTTATATCCCATGATGCTGGAAAAGTTTTTAGAATACTTACAATTCGAAAAAAGGTACTCTCCTCATACGATTACAAGCTACAAAAAAGACCTTGACGACTTTTCCCATTTCTATCTCCGAACAGAATCTTCCGACGATATTTCTAAAGCTGATAAAAAGATCATCAGAAACTTTATTGTTGATTTAAGTGAAAACAATATTTCCAAAAGAAGTATCAATAGAAAATTATCCTCTCTCCGCAGTTTTTATCTTTTCCTTTTAAAGATAGGTGAAATTAAGGTTTCTCCTACTGAAGGTATATCTTCCCTGAAATTTTATGCTGAGAAGCAAATTCCCATGTCTAAAGAAGAAATGGAAGATCTTAATGATAAGATCCTGGAGTACACCCCTGATATCCTGGAAAAATGTATTATGGAAGTCCTTTATCAGACCGGAATGAGGAAAGCGGAGCTTTGTGGCCTGATATTTGAAAATGTTAATATAGACGGAAATGAGTTAAAAGTAATAGGGAAGGGAAACAAGCAAAGAGTGATTCCTATTTCTGAAGACTTGTCTGCACTTCTTAAGAACTATTTGGAAATAAGAAAACCGCAGGAAGAATATCAGTTCTGTTTTTTTGTCAATAAGAAAGGGAAAAAACTCAATGAAAAATTTGTTTATGTGGTAGTTAATAAGTACCTTAGTCTTATAACAACGAAAGAAAAAAAAAGTCCTCACATCCTTCGTCATAGCTTTGCTACACACGTTTTGGATAATGGGGCGGAGATCTCCAAAGTGAAAAAAATATTAGGGCATTCCAGTCTTGCCAGTACTCAAGTCTATACGAATGCTAATATTGAACAATTGAAAAAAGTGTTTAATCAGGCTCACCCTCGAGCGTCAAAAAAAGAAGAATTATGAAGATTTCAGTACAATCAATTGGTTTAACTCCACACGAACCACTAGAATCACACATCGACAAAAAAGTAAGCAAGCTAGATACATTCTATGATAAAATTCAAGAGTGTAAAGTATTTCTAAAAGTAGAAAACAATGCTGATAAAGCTAATAAAACAGCTGAGATTATTTTAGCGGTTCCGGGAGATGATATTGTAGTAAAGAAGACATCTGCAAGTTTTGAAGAAAGTTTGGACCTTTGTGTTGATACAGCTAAAAAGCTACTAATCAAGAAAAAAGAAATGGCGTAGAAAAAAAAGTTAAAAAAAGTTTATAAAATATTTGAGAATTCAAAAAATCCGTTCTATATTTGCACTCGCAAAAAAGGAACAGCGATCTTTTGAATTCTTTTTTATATTTGCCTCCATAGCTCAGTTGGCCAGAGCACGTGATTTGTAATCTCGGGGTCGTGGGTTCGAATCCCTCTGGAGGCTCATAAAAATATAAATCTTTGGGGAGATTCCAGAGTGGCTAAATGGGACTGACTGTAACTCAGTTGCTTCGGCTTCGTAGGTTCGAATCCTGCTCTCCCCACTTATATTTTTTAAAAAAAAGTTTGCAAGATTAAAAAATAATTCTTAGTTTTGCACAGCGTTTACCAATGGTTTTGTAAACAAAATCGCGGAAGTAGCTCAGTTGGTAGAGCGTCAGCCTTCCAAGCTGAATGTCGCGGGTTCGACCCCCGTCTTCCGCTCAACAAAAATCAATATTTAAAGTTGATTTTTTTAACACTGAAATGTGTAGAGTAGAGTTTCTCTATCGGTTTCAGACTAATTGTTAAATTGCCTCCATAGCTCAGTTGGCCAGAGCACGTGATTTGTAATCTCGGGGTCGTGGGTTCGAATCCCTCTGGAGGCTCAATTTAATATAAAATATCTGGGGAGATTCCAGAGTGGCTAAATGGGACTGACTGTAACTCAGTTGCTTCGGCTTCGTAGGTTCGAATCCTGCTCTCCCCACTATATTTTATATTAGAAAAAAGTTTGCAGAATTAAAAATTAATTCTTAGTTTTGCAAAGCGTTTACCAATAATTTTGGAAACAAAATTGCGGAAGTAGCTCAGTTGGTAGAGCGTCAGCCTTCCAAGCTGAATGTCGCGGGTTCGACCCCCGTCTTCCGCTCAATAAAATCACGCTCCTTAGTGTGATTTTTTTAGTTAATGCCGACTTAGCTCAGCGGTAGAGTGCTTCCTTGGTAAGGAAGAGGTCACGGGTTCAAGTCCCGTAGTTGGCTCTCGAATCTCCCGAATTTCTTCGGGAATTTTTTTTGCCCAAATTTTGTTATTAATCTTAGGTCAAGAAAAAAATCACGAGGCTGATAAAGTAAAATAGTTATACAACTGTTTAAAAAATAGCAAAAAGAATCCTTCTTTCGAAATTTCAATGGATAAACCAGATTCGTGATCTTTTGTGTCGAAAACTTTAAAGTCTTCTATTCTTCTTAACTTTTACCACCAATCAGTAATCATCATAAAAATTTTCGTTACATTCGTGTAAAATAATTTTTGATGAATATTCTTTTATTAGAAGATGATCTCATTCTTTCTGCGGAACTTTGCCGATTTTTAGAATCCAATAATTTTACCTGCGATAAAATCTATGACGGAGAAACTTTCCTTCGTCAGATTAAAAATAATTCCTATGATCTGTATTTGCTTGATATCAATGTCCCTAAAATAAACGGGCTGGATGTTTGTCAGACGATTCGTTCTTTTGATAAGAGTACGCCTATCATTATGATCTCTGCTTATGGAGATATTTCAGATAAAAAAGATGCCTTTACCCGATTGGCTGATGATTACCTGGTAAAACCTTTTCAGTTTGAAGAACTCCTTTTAAGGATCAATTCTCTGTTGAGAAGAAAAATGCCTTCAGATACCTCTGATCAGGATATTATCAGAATAGATGACCTTATTATCAACAAAACGGAGCAAAAAGTGTATCGGGGCGGAAATGAAATAACCCTTACTTTAAAAGAGTTTCAGTTATTGGTTTATCTGGCAGAAGCACAGGGCAGGACTGTCTCTAAACAGCAGATTACTGAACATGTTTGGGAGCACAACTTTAATACCAATACCAATACGGTAGAAGTATACATTAATTTTTTAAGAAAAAAAATTGATAAAGATTTTAAAATAAAACTGATCCATACCCGTTCCGGTTTCGGATATTATTTAAGTCCATTGTAAATGTCTTTAAAGAGAAAGATAGCTTTAACAATTAGTATCGCCTTTTCATTGCTTTTTGGAATGGTGATGGCGGTCATTTATTTATCTTTCAATGATTTCAGAAGGGATGAGTTTAAGGAAAGATTCAGACAAAGACTGGAATTTACGACCCATTTTATTTCAAAGTCTAAAGATTTTGAAGAAGAAGCACCCATCTTTTTCAATGAAAATTCGGATAATATTCTTTTGAATGAAAAGATTTTAATTTTTAATGAACAGAAAGAACTGATCTACAGTACGATTAAAGACCGAAATGTTACCTGGGATAGTGCCATGCTTAAGGAGCTGGATAAAAAGAAGATTATTTATACAGAGAAAACAGTTCCGGAGATTTATGCAGCACTAAGAAACATTAATGGAGAGAATTATTATATTCTTACCAGTGCCTTTGATACCAACGGGAAATCAAAGTTGGGTTTTCTAAAATATCTTTTGATTACTGCTTATGTGATGAGCACGCTTCTTATCGGCTTTTTCAGTTATTACTTTGTAGAAAAGTTTCTTCGTCCTTTAGAAGATCTGAATAAAGAAATTTCAGAGGTAACAGCACATAAATTAACCACTCAGATTCCCGTTCAGGAATCTAATGATGAAGTAAATGTTCTTGCAAAATCTTTTAATACAATGATTGTACGGCTTAACGATGTATTTCAGTCGCAGAAAGATTTTACAGCAAGTGCTTCTCACGAAATCAGGACCCCTATTACAAGAATGGCATTTCAATTGGAAAACCTGATTAAATTTGAAGAACATTCTCCAAAGACACTGTCTTCATTACAGCAAATTCAACGGGATGTTTATCAGTTGTCAGATCTGACGAATTCACTACTGCTATTAACGAAGTTTGATAAAGAAAATATTCAAAGCATTTACGAGGATGTAAGAATAGACGAAGTGATCTTTGAAGCCTTCGAAGGAGTGGAAAAAAGTTATCCTGATCTTAAACTGGATTTTCTTATTGCTGAAGAAACTTCGGAAAATGCTTTTCTTACCATTAGCGGCATTCAATCATTATTGGTGATTGTCTTCATTAATTTATTCAAAAACGCAGCGGTTTATTCTGACAATACAGAAGTGAGAGTATTGATAACCGAAACGAATCATAATCTTAGTGTTGATGTAATTTCCCATGGAGCTACTATTTCGGTAGAAGAACAGACTAAGTTATTTGAAGCTTTTACAAGAGGAAATAATGCTCAAAATATTTCCGGTTCCGGCTTAGGGCTAAGAATTGTTAAGAGAATTCTTGAATATCATGATGCTGAAATTATTTATTCTTCTCCCGATGAATACATGAATATGTTCACCGTGATTTTTAAAAAATAAATTTTCAGAACTAATTATTACTCAAAAGCTGTTACCATTTTTGTTAAACTTCAGATTAAATTTTCTAAAAAAAATCAAAGGTTGGAGAAAAATTTTAAGTTTTAGAGTTCCATGATCTTATCTTAAAGCTCCTATTTAAGGTAATTTTAATATTTTTTTAATCCTCATTTAAGTTTCTTTTAATTGTAGCCAAGCAATTTTGTAATTTAAAAAGAAAATAATGAACAGAATTGCAGTGCTGTGCCTGGCCGTTTCCTCATTCATGGCGGCACAACAGCAAATGTCTCTTTTGGATTGCGAAGAAGCCTTCCAGAAGAACAATCTTCAGCTGCTTGCGGAACAATACAACATCAACATGGCGGATGCTGATATCCTGCAGGCTAAAATCTGGGAATTGCCACAATTGAGTGGACAGTTCAATGCTTATAATCCTGAAGGTAAAAAGTTTTTTGATGTTGGTCATTCAAAAGGAGCAGGCATTACCCAGCTAATTTATATGGGGGGTAAAAAGAAAAATGAAATTGCTTTTGCAAAATCGAATAAAGAATTGGCCCAGCTTCAGTTTTCTCAACTTCTTGTTGATCTGAGAGCCCAACTCCGTACTACTTATTTTAATCTTTACTACGAAAAATTAAAGCTTGAAAACACTGATAAGCAATTAGGGTATATGAATGACCTGTTAAGCGCTTATCGTGTACAGTCAGCTAAAGGAAATGTTTCCCTTAAAGATGCGGTGAGACTGCAAAGTCTGGTCATTCAGCTGAATCATGATAAGCTTGAAATCAACAAAAATATACTTGGTTTTGAACAGAATTTAAAAGTTCTTACCGGAATTTCAGAAGATATAGAACCTTTGATGCCCGAATCTGAAGCCAAAGAAGCACTGGCAACTCAGCCTTTTGGAGATGAAGATGAACTTAAAACTAAGGCATTGGAAAATAATGCAGATTATCGATATAATTTAAAATTAATTGATAATAGTAAGCTGTATGCCCAATGGCAGAAATCATTGAATGTACCGGATCTTAATGTGGGTGCAGCATGGGATCAGGCTGGAGGAACTTTTAACAATGAAGCGAATCTGACATTAGGAATTCCTTTACCATTATGGAGAGTGAACCAGGGAAATGTAGAAAAGGCTAATTATGCGATTCAGCAGAATCAGAAAAACGCAGACTTTCAGAAACTGACCCTTGAAACAAAGGTACAGGCAGCTTATAAAACCTGGAAAGCGCAATACGAGCAGCTTGCAGATATCAAAACAACAGATCTTCAGAACATGGATCTGGTTTATAACGGTATGATGACAAATTTCAGAAAAGGAAATGTAAATCTTATTGAATTTACAGACTTCATGGACAGTTACAGAGAAACTGCTCTTCAGATTTATGATATGAAGAACGAGATCATGCAGGCAGCAGAACAACTTAACCAATTAGTACAAACGAAAATCTTCTATTAAACATGAAAACTTATATTATTCCAGTATTAATGATCTTATCATTGATGGCCTGCTCAAAAAAGGAGGAAGAAAAAAACAATCCGGCTAAAAAAGGCTTTGAACTCAGCAATACCATGCTGAAATCTATTTCCCTGGCGAAGGTTGAACAAAGAAATATAGAAGATGAATATAGTTTTTATGGAAAAATCTCCGCAGATAAGAACAGCTATATAGATGTTTATCCATTGGTTGGAGGAAATGTGATGAGTGTAAATGTAGAACTTGGGGATTATGTGAGAAAAGGTCAGGTACTGGCGACTATCAGGAGTACGGAGCTTGCCGAAATTCAAAAAGATGTGAGTGATGCTAAAACAGACCTTGTAGTGGCTAAAAATAACCTTAGAGTTGCTAAGGAACTCTACGAAGGAAAACTAAATACAGAAAGAGATGTATTGGAGGCAAAAAGCCAGCTGCAGAAAGCAGAAGATCAATTACAGAGAGCTGCGGCTGTAAGTACTGTTTATAATGTGAAGTCAGGAAATATATACAGTGTGGTAGCACCTATTAACGGATATATTGTACAGAAAAGTATCAATAAAGATATGCAGCTGAGAAGTGACCGAAGTGATAATATTTTTGATGTTGCCAATACCACCAATGTTTGGGCCATTATGAATGTTAATGAATCGGATATTGAAAAGATAAGCCTTGGAATGAAAGCTCAGGTGTCTACACTTTCTTATCCGGATAAGGTCTTTGATGGAAAAATTGATAAGATTTTTAAAATCATTGATCCGCAAACCAATGCCATGCAGGCAAGGGTTGTTCTGGATAATGCTAATGGATTATTAATTCCGGATAGTAAAGCTACTATAAAAGTTTCCAGCCTTGAAAACAATACAATGCTGACTGTTCCTTCCAAAGCAGTAATTTTTGATGATAACAAAAGTTTTGTGGTAATTTTTAAATCCAGAACTGATGTGAAAATAAGAGAAGTGAAAGTACAGAAACAGGTAGGTGATGTTACTTATATAGCAGATGGCCTTAAAGAAGGAGAAGAAGTGATTACTAACAACCAGCTTCTGATATACCGCTCTCTAAACAGCTGAAAATTGTAGTGATTTAAAATAAATTCTTTCAACGGCTTTTTTAGGTCATCAATGTATCTATCATGAATAAATTCATAAAAAATATAATCGCTTTTTCATTAAAAAATAAAGCATTTACCTTTATCTGGGTGGCTATTTTAGCGATTGCCGGATTTATAAGTTTCAAAAATATGCCTATTGAAGCTTTTCCGGACGTTACCAATACCCAGATTGTAATCATTACCCAATGGAATGGGCGTAGTGCAGAAGAAGTAGAACGTTTTGTTACTACTCCCATAGAATTGGCGATGAGCCCGGTTCAAAAGAAAACCAGTGTGAGAAGTACCACGATGTTTGGTCTCTCCATTGTGAAAATTCTGTTTGACGATGGGGTGGATGATACTTTTGCCAGAAATCAGGTCAATAACCAATTAAGAACCATTAGCCTGCCTGACGAGGTGGACCCTGAAGTACAACCACCCTACGGGCCAACCGGAGAAATTTTCAGATATACACTGGAAAGTAAAACAAAAGATTCCCGTAAACTGCTGACCCTGCAAAACTGGGTGATAGACCGTGCCTTAAGAGGAGTGCCTGGGGTAGCGGATATCAATGTTTTTGGTGGACAGGACAAAGTATTTGAATTAAGTATCGATCCCAGAGCATTGGATAAATACAATCTGACCCCCCTCCAGGTGTATGATGCCGTTACCAAGAGTAATCTTAACGTTGGAGGAGATGTCATTGAAAAGAATGGACAGGCTTATGTGGTAAGAGGAATAGGTTTGGTAAAATCTATTACAGATATCGGAAATATCACCATTCAGAATGATAGCGGAAACCCTGTTCTGGTAAAAAATGTGGCAGAAGTTCATGAAAGCTCTATGCCTAGAGTAGGACAGGCAGCCCTAAATAACCATGACGATACCGTAGAGGGAATTGTGGTGATGAGAAAAGGGGAGAACCCAAGAGAAGTTTTGGTAGGGGTAAAAGCTAAAATTAAAGAGCTGAATGAAAAGATCCTTCCAAAAGATGTAAAAATGGTGACCTTTTACGATAGGGATAACCTGATGGATTTTACTACTAAGACTGTGATGCATAACCTGATTGAAGGGATTGTACTAGTGACTGTAATCGTTCTGATCTTTATGGCGGACTGGAGAACTACGCTGATTGTTTCTATCATCATCCCATTATCTTTATTATTTGCTTTTTTATGTCTAAAACTGGCTGGGATGAGCGCAAACCTACTTTCCCTTGGAGCCGTAGACTTTGGGATCATTATTGACGGAGCGGTCGTCATGGTGGAAGGACTCTTTGTAATGCTCGACCACAAAGCCCATCGGTACGGAATGGAGAAATTTAATAAATTAGCGAAAGGAGGCTGGATCAAACAAACCGGAACTGGTTTAGGAAAAGCAATTTTCTTCTCAAAGCTGATTATTATTACTTCATTGATTCCAATTTTCTCTTTCCAGAAAGTGGAAGGGAAAATGTTTTCACCTTTAGCCTTTACTTTAGGATTTGCATTGATAGGAGCGTTAATATTTACTTTAACACTGGTTCCTGTTCTTTCTCATATCCTTTTAAATAAAAATGTAAGGGAAAAAAATAACCCGTTTGTTAATTTCTGGGATAGAATTGTGTTAAAAGGTTTTAATCTAACCTTTAAACATAAAAGAACAAGTATGATTGTTGCTATTTCATTCCTTGCAGTAACATTGTTTTCCGGAAAATTCCTTGGAACTGAATTCCTACCGCAGCTTAATGAAGGTTCACTTTGGATCACCGCAGAAATGCCAATGAGTTCATCTTTAAAAGAATCTTTGAAAACAGCAGATCTTTTGAAAAAAGACATTATGAGTTTCTCAGAAGTAACAGATGTTCTGGCACAAACAGGAAGAAGTAATGATGGTACAGACCCGAACGGATTCGGATTCGTGCAGTTTGCCGTAAACCTGAAACCAAGAGATGAATGGAAACGGAAAATCACTTATGATGAACTCATTAATGAAATAGACCAAAAGCTTAGAAGTTACCAGGGAATTACCTTTAATTATTCGCAGCCGATTTCAGATAACGTGGCAGAAGCTGTCGCAGGTTTTAAAGCCGAGAATGGTATCAAAATCTATGGAGACAATTTAGAAACCTTAGACAAGTTAGCGCATGAGATTCTAGGTAAGATTAAAGATGTTGACGGAGTAAAAGATCCTGGTATTATTAAAAATATCGGTCAGCCGGAAGTAAGTGTAGTCTTGGACAGAGATAAGATGGCAGCTTATGGAGTAATGCCCGCTGATGCACAGGCTGTACTGGAAATGGCTTTCGGAGGAAAAACAGCTTCCGAAATGTTTGATGGAGAAAGGAAATTTCCGATTCGTCTTCGTTATTCCCAGGAATATAGAACCAATGAAAATGACATTGCTGCTTTGATGGTTCCTACTCAGGATGGTGCTAAAATCCCTTTAAAAGAGATCAGTACTATTGTGAAAGATAATGGAGCTGCATTTATTTACAGAGATAATATTAAAAGATATATTGGAGTGAAGTTCTCAATCCGGGATCGTGATTTGGGAAGTACCATTGCAGATGCCCAGAAAAAAGTAGCCACTGTTGAACTGCCGGATGGATATTCAGTAGGCTGGACAGGGCAGTTTGAAAACCAGCAGCGTGCTTCACACAGATTGGCCCAGGTCGTTCCCGTAAGTATTCTGATGATCTTTTTCCTTCTGTTTATCCTGTTTGGAAATATGAAAGATTCCCTTCTGGTTTTAGCGAATGTCCCATTTGCTCTGATTGGAGGTATTATTGCCTTGCATGTTACCGGAATCAATTTCGGAATCTCCGCAGGAGTAGGAATGATTGCCCTGTTGGGAATATGTATACAAAACGGAGTTATTTTAATTACAGAATTTCACCAGAACGTTAAAAATGGGTTGGATATAGATAACGCAATATTAACCGGAGTGAAATCAAGAACCAGACCGGTAATTATGACCGCTCTTATGGCTTCTATAGGATTGATGCCGGCAGCATTATCTACAGGGATCGGATCAGAGTCTCAAAAGCCTTTAGCTATTGTAATTATTGGAGGACTTATAACGGCCACCATACTTACTTTGCTTATTTTTCCGATTATTTTCTGGATTTTTAACAGGACTAAAAGGGTAAGCCAAGCCTGATTATCTTTCATTTTATATATTAATTGAGCCTGAAATATTCTGTATTTCAGGCTCTTTCGTGAAAGAGCCTGTAAAAGGTATCAGAAAGTTTTTTTCAATCCGGAAAAATGTGTAAATTTGCAGTCTCAATGCATCGAAATATAAGGTTTGTCCTTCATTGGATGAGAATATTGAAAGTTTTTTGAATAAAAAGTTTTTGGTATTTAAAAATTCATTATATTTGCACACCGAAAATTTGAAAAACAATAAATAAATAATTTTAAATCATGGCAAAGGAAACGTTTAATCGTAACAAACCACACTTGAACATTGGTACTATTGGTCACGTTGACCATGGTAAAACTACTCTTACAGCTGCTATTTCTGCTGTATTAGCTAGCAAAGGTCTTGCTGAGAAAAAAGACTTCTCTTCAATTGACTCTGCTCCAGAAGAAAAAGAAAGAGGGATCACTATCAATACTGCTCACATCGAGTATGAAACTGTAAAAAGACACTATGCTCACGTTGACTGTCCAGGTCACGCCGACTATGTTAAGAACATGGTAACTGGTGCTGCTCAGATGGATGGAGCTATCGTAGTATGTGCTGCAACTGATGGTCCAATGCCTCAAACTAGAGAACATATCCTACTTTGCCGTCAGGTAAACGTACCTAAGATCGTTGTTTTCATGAACAAAGTTGACATGGTGGATGATCCAGAATTGTTAGAGCTTGTTGAAATGGAACTTAGAGATCTATTAGCTACTTATGACTTTGATGGAGATAACTCTCCAGTAATCCAAGGTTCAGCTCTTGGAGCACTTACTGCAGCTACTAACGGTGACTCAGAAGATAAGTGGTTCAAAACTGTTGAAGCTCTAATGGATGCAGTTGATGAGTGGATCGACGAGCCAGTAAGAGATACTGATAAGCCATTCTTGATGCCAATCGAAGACGTATTCTCTATTACAGGTAGAGGTACTGTAGCAACTGGTAGAATCGAGGCTGGTGTTATCAACACTGGAGATCCAGTTGATATCGTTGGTATGGGTGAAGAAAAATTAACTTCTACTATTACAGGAGTTGAGATGTTCAGAAAAATCCTAGATAGAGGTGAAGCTGGTGATAACGTAGGTCTATTGTTGAGAGGTATTGAAAAAACTGACATCAAGAGAGGTATGGTAATCGCTAAGAAAGATTCTGTGAAGCCACACAAAAAATTCAAAGCATCTGTTTATATCCTTTCTAAAGAAGAAGGTGGACGTCACACTCCATTCCACAACAAGTACCGTCCTCAGTTCTACGTAAGAACTACTGACGTTACAGGTGAGATCTTCTTACCAGAAGGTGTAGAAATGGTAATGCCTGGTGATAACTTAGAGATCACTGTAGAATTGTTACAACCAATCGCTCTTAACGAGGGTCTTAGATTCGCGATCAGAGAAGGTGGTAGAACAGTTGGTTCAGGTCAGGTTACTGAAATCTTAGACTAATCATCTTAAAATAAATTAAGCTTCCGAAAGGAAACTCTCGGAAGCTTTTTAACTACGGGCATCGTCCAATGGTAGGATACCGGTCTCCAAAACCGTTGATCAGGGTTCGAATCCTTGTGCCCGTGCAAATATAAATTATGAGTTCATTTGTTGATTTTTTAAAAGGTTCTTATAACGAATTCAGACATAAAGTTGAATGGCCAAAATGGGCTGACCTTCAGTCGTCTACAATTGTAGTGACTATTGCGACAGTGATCTTGGCTTTATTTACTTTTGGAGTTGATGAATTGTTTTCAAAAGCAATCAGCAACATCATTGGAATGCTAATCAACTTGTTCAACTAATTAAAGTATTTTCCCATAATGAGCGAATTGAAATGGTATGTGCTGAAAGCAATCAGCGGACAGGAAAATAAAGTGAAAAACTATATTGAGACAGAAATCAAACGTTTAGGGTTTGAGCAGTACGTTACTCAAGTGGTTATTCCTATGGAAAAGGTTATTCAAATTAGAAACGGTAAGAAAGTTCCTAAAGAAAGACCTTACTATCCTGGATACTTAATGATTGAAGCTGAGCTGATGGGAGAGATTCCTCACGTTATCAAAAACATCCCTGGAGTTATTTCTTTCTTAAGTTTAACAAAAGGTGGAGATCCTGTTCCAATGAGAAAATCAGAGGTAAACAGAATGCTTGGAAGAATGGATGAACTTTCAGAATTCGCAAGCGATGTTGAGATTCCATATGTAGTAGGAGAAAACGTAAAAGTGATTGATGGTCCTTTCAACGGATTCAATGGTACAGTTGAGAAGATTCTTGAAGACAAAAAGAAAATTGAAGTTTCTGTATTGATCTTCGGTAGAAAAACTCCAATGGAACTAAGCTACATGCAAGTAGAAAAAGTATAATATTTACTTATATAAAATATAAAAGACTGCTATTAAGCAGTCTTTTTTTGTTTTTATTACTATCATGCTTAAGGAAATAAAGTACCAGCTATGAATATTTATATATAATAAATCATCCTTCTCATACTTTATATTGTTTCAAAGAAATCTTAATAAGCAGGGGTTTGTATTTATGGCTCGCCTAGATTAAACAATCATTGATCTTAGCTAAAACCTAATATAGATGTAGGTACTGTATATAATCTATCAGCTTTCAAGAGTTTTCGGCTATGTTTTTCAAATAATTTGATATAGATAAAATAAAACTTATTTTATACTTTTTTATTTTATTTTTTATAATTTTTCATATATTTTTTTATTGAAAATGTAAAAATAATAATTGGTGTTAGCTTCTTCTATAAGGCAGTTTATTATAATGTAATAATCACTTCTGTGGGACAAAATATAGGTTTTTCTCTGTTTGATAGCATTCCCGAAGGTCAATTCATTTTTGATGGCATACTTCTTGTAACTTATCCCGTAATTAACCCACAAAACTTATTGTTTTTTTATTAAGTACACTGTTTCCAGATGTACAGCACATTTAATGTTTTTTAATTAAAACTTGAATTGTGAGCAATAAGGCGTGGGTAATAGAAATCTTACAAACACATAACCGACAATGACAAAAATTATTTCGATGATCCTCTTAATAGGTTCAGCAGTATCAGTGAGTGCACAAGTTGGAATCAATACTGTCAAACCTGAAAAGGAACTTACCGTGAACGGAACGATGAAGACATCCGGCATTGTTTTCAAAAAACCTATGGAAAAGCTGGGTGCCAATGAAAACTATACGTTTATTATCAAGTCCCCGGCACCGGAAAATAAAATTACGGCATATAACGATACTTTCGTCCCGAATTCCCCGGCTCCTATTAACCTTATCCAGTATAAAATTACTTGTGACCCATCAGACAAGGACTGGGTAAACCAGTTTGATACCAAGATCAACTCTCAGAAATTTCTGGTTGTAATTTCTTCTTTTGGTTTTACACAGCCTATCAGAACGTATTCTGCAGACTGGCTTACTCCGATGCCACAGATATTCGCTTTTTCTTCCGGAGGAACCTGGAAATTGAAAGCCGATTATCAGGGATTCTCTCCGGATTCATCTTTTCCTACCGGAGAATGGACTCTTAATTTGCTGGTGTTTGATAGGTCATATGCTAAAGAATTTAATTCTACACAAAGTTTAGGAGCAACTGCAACCTCTACAACAGGCTCGGCCGCAGCTCCTTTAATACAATAAAAAACAAATAATGCAATGAAAAAAATTATCACACTATATTTTGCAGCATGCACATTTTTTGCTGTTAATGCACAGGTGGGAATCAATACTAAAACTCCCAAAGGAACTTTAGATGTGGAAGGAGAGACACTGGTAGAATCTTACTTGGTAGATACTGAGAATACATTTGCTGATGGAAGTTATTTACTTATTACCCGTTCTAAGGATTCTTCTCCTGTTGGGAAAGTTAAGTTATTAGATATTGCTCTTCGTAACGTTGCTCCTGTTAATACTTATAATGTTGTTTTGAAAAATGTTAATCAGGATGAAGTGGTTAATTTAAGTACAGGATTAGAGACTGACAAATATGTGGTTGCAATTACCGGAGCGACTTTTAGTGTAGCCACATCAGCGACTATTTCAACGACCACTCCCAAATCTTTTGGGGCGTATTCTGCGGAAGTAACCAAAGTTACCAGAGGAGGAAAAACTTATCATGCTGTTAATCTTGGATTTAAAGGGGCAGGAACTACTGGTTCACTGAATGGAACATGGACGTTTACTTTAAATGTTTTTGAAAGATCGCTGGTTAAAGACTGGGGTACTTTTACAGGATCTGTATCTGCATCCGGTTCACCGGTTTATTCAGGAGTTTCAACCAATACGCCTTTAGGGCTTCAGTAAAAACAAAACAATGGAAAGAAAAATTTATATCATTATGATTACCTTTTTGGGACTATTTTTAAATGCCCAACTTGGTAAAGTAGGAATTAATACAAAAAATCCTGTTGAAACACTTGATGTCAACGGAAAGTCATATACAAACGCTCTATATCTTAGAAATCCGGGAGAACCTACAATGACTGGAGGTAGTTTTTTAGCAACCTCTCAAAACGGTCTTCAACTGTATAACCCTAATCTGGAAAGCAGTGGTTTGTTCAATTATCTAAAACTTTCGCTTACCGGAGTTTCTGGTGCAGGAATTACAGATTATGATACTAAAATTGATGCTAACAACTTTCTTGTAGTTGTTCAGAACTATTCATTTAAGCTTAATGATAATTCTACCAATGTAATGCTTGATTACGGAGATAACGGGGTTAATGATAACAAGCAGGGATCTCCTGATGTGGCAGCGTTCAAAAGCAACGGGACCTGGCATATAAGAGCTAAATTTACAGATAGCAGAATTATTAATGCGAGTTCGGCCAATCCAGCCAGAACCTACAATAATTTTACAGTAGATCTGTACCTTATGGCCTATAAAAGATTGATCACAAAGCAGAATATTAATGATGTGAATGCTGATCTTGGAGGAACTGACGGTTCTACTCAAACGATTAATAAGCCATCAGGTTTTTAATATAAAAATAAATTGAAGATAAAAAACCAGTCTATTGAAAAATAGACTGGTTTTCATTTTAATGAACTCTTCAATGTTTTGGGGTGTTTTGTCAATTTTAAAGGTATATATAAGATTGACTGTAGTTTTTTCAAATGATTTTATAATTTTATAGGGAATTATACTTAAAATGGGAAAAAGACTATCTTTTACATGGCTGCTGTTGTTTTTATTTGTATTGTGCTTTGGGCAGAATGGAGAGTATGGGCAATATATGAATGAAGCCAACGAGCTAAAATTCAAGGATTGGAAAAAAGCAGAAGCTAATATACAGCAGGCCAGAAAAAGAGTTACTGATAATAATTTGGGAGATTTTTATCTGGAAGCAGCAAAAATCTACAGCGATGTAAACTATTTTGATTTGGCATTGGATTATTCTAACAAGGCGTATCACATATTTTGGGGTAAAGACGAAGAAAAGACAGCCAAGATAGATGGGATTTTCGCTTATACTTATTCTCAGCTCAATGACACCAGAAAAGCAGTTACTTATTATAAAAAGCTTTTGAACTTTTATCAGAAACAAAAAAAACAAACAGAAACCATTAAAGCATTTAATAATTTAGGAAATGCTTACCTGGTTTTGTCTAAACTGGATTCATCAAGATATTATTTTGAAGAAGGACTGAAATCTTTTGAAACCTATGATAACCCGGTGTTAAAAGCATTTGTGTTTTCAAACTTTGGTAAACTTAACTTTCTTGAAGGAAATCAGATCAAGGCAGAAAATTATCTGCTTGAAGCCAATACCATTTTAAAAAAAAATGTCATTGAAGATCATAAATCAAACTATCAGGTTAATTACAACCTTGCCAATTTTTATATCGAAACCCAAAATCCGGAGAAAGCTTTATTCTATGCTCAAAATGTAGGGAAGTATATAACTTCTAATGGAGTAAATTTTGATAATACCAATTATCTAAGAACTCTGTATAAAGCCTATCAGCTCAATAAAGATTACAAACATTCTGTAGAAACCTTTAAAAAATATGATTCTATCCGGGATCTGCTGAATATAGAAGAAAAGGCAGTGAATGTAGAACGATTGAAGGTACAACATGACTATGAACTGCAAAAAAGGCTGGATAAAATAGAACAGGATAAAAAGAATATGCTGTATGTAGTTTTGGTTATTATTCTCCTGTTGGTTGTGGTAATCAGTATTTTATTGTTGATTAATTTTAGGAACAAAGCAGAAAAGCTTCGTCTTGAAAAAAAATTGATTGAGAACCGTGAAAAACAGCTTGAAATAGATAATCAGATGAAAGAAAAAATGCTGGTCTATAAATCCATGGAACAATCTAAAATTGAGGAGATCTTTAAATCATTGCTGGAGCAGGTGAATGTTCTGAAGTCTAAGCTTAAAGACAGCGAAATTAATGAAGTTTCCAGAATTATCCATGAAATTAAACTGAATACTAAGAATGATTCATGGGGAGATTTTGAATATCATTTTCTGAATATCCATGAATCATTTTATGAAAATCTGGATGACAAGCATCCCGGATTGACGAATTATGATAAACGGCTGGCAGCAATGCTGAAACTTAAATTATCTACAAAAGAAATTTCAAATCTACTGAATGTAACTCCAAAAACAATTGAAAATTCAAGAACACGCTTGAGGAAAAAGATGAATCTTACCAATACAAAAGAAGATCTTGCTCAATATTTGAATGAGTTGTAATTGTTTGTAATTTAAGCATTTGTGTTTTAGTGTGTGGAGATAATGTGGTGTTTTTTTTCTGTTATGTGGTAATTGTGTGCGGTATTTTTAACAAGGTTGGATGACATTGTATTCCTTTGTCTCCTATTTAAAACAATACCGCAATGAAAAAATTACTTACTCTTTTTATAGGCCTTTCCATAAGTTTTATGGGAAAAGCACAATGGAATCCGATCCTGGACCAAAATTTTTTGGTAACCAGTGCAAAAGGAAGTTCTTTTGCTGAAACAATGAGTGATGGGAAAACTTATATTGGATTCTGGAAAAGTGTACCCGCTCCAGTGAATTTTGAACTTTGGGTTCAGATTTTGGATCAAAACGGAAATAAACAATTAGGTCCCAATGGAATTAAAGTTACAGATCAAATACCAATGGGAACTTACACGGTCGTAGAAAAAACAGCTGTAGATACATCAGATAATCTTTACATTGGTGTAACAGGAACGGGTGCAGGAACTCCGGGATATATTTTTAAAATTACTCCTCAGGGTATCTCAGAATGGCCAACCGGAATTAGCTTGGGTGAAGCTTATTTACCTACAATTCTTCCCTTATCTGATGGGAATATTGTGGTTGGATATTTCCCTCCAAGTCAAAAATATACTAAAGTCCAAATGTTTAACCAGGCCGGGCAACCAGTATGGACAGCTCCCACACAGATCGTTTCGAATGATGTTGCTAAAAATACAATTCCTGCCGACCTCTTTAAATTGGACGGGGATGAATGTGAAATTATTTTCCACAAGCAAGTATCCTTTGGTACTACAAGCTACTTGTTTGCCCAAAAGATCAATTTGAAAAGCGGGACCTTACTTTGGGATGCTCCCCAGCAGATTACCGCTAAATCTACTGCTTATAATGCAAAATATACAGGAGCTGTGGATGGGAGTGTAGTGTATTACGGGTACAGCACTGGCGAGAATATGAGGTTTGATGGATATCTTCAAAGAGTAAATGCCGATGGTACTCTGCCATGGGGCGTTTCCGGGGTAGATTTTGATACCAATCAGACCTATTTTGAAAAAGATATGAAAGTCGCTTTTGAATCAGGATCTCCTTATATCTGGTCTATTGCAAATTATAGTTCTTCATCTCAGGGAGAAAACGGAGAGTTTGTACAAAAATTTGATAAAAATACTGGTGCCAGATTGTTTACGGATAACGCCAAGCAGGTATTTCCTGTAGATAATACATCAATGTTCCATTATAGCAATCTGCAACTTGTAAATGATAAGCCATATTTTGTGGTACAGAAAAAAGAAGGTACGTCACTTAATGTATCTCTGAATGCTGTTCTGTTAAAGGATAGCGGTGATTTTGAGTGGTCACAGCACTATCTTCCAATAGCAACCTTTCCTGCCTCTAAAGGGTATACAACTGTTTTGAAACCCATCAATGGGCAAGGAGTAATTGTATTTCAGGAAACTAAAAATACAGAAGAGGCTCCCACGGGAATCTATGCGCAGAATCTGATCTTGCCTAATGGTACAATGGGAACGAATGATATTTCAGGAAAAAAAATCAACAGTAAACTTTACCCGAATCCGGCAACAGATATTATTCATATTGATGGATTAAAAGATCAGGATTTCAAAATCTATAATACAGTTGGTCAATTGATAAAAACGGGATTGATGAAGCAAGGAATGGTTGATATTAGTGATTTGATAAGAGGAGCTTATATTATAAAGGTGAAAGAAGAAAATATGAAGTTTATCAAAAAATAGTTTTCCATATTAGTAATAGTTTAATTAGGGAGAAGGGGAGCGGATATTCGCTCTCCTTTTCTTTTGTCAGAAAGCGAAATACGTTTACGCATATGAAAATCTGAAATGGGAACTTCTGAATATCAATTATTTTTTTAAAACTTTTTAAAAATCAGCAATATCCGTTTGTAGTTTCAAAAATATTTTATACTTTTGCAGTCCAAAAAGTAGGCTTATCATAAGTGAGTGCGATAACCTGCTGAATAATAAATGCTTCCAAACTCATTAATTATTCAAATTTAAAAAACAAACAATGGCTAAGAAAGTCTTTAAAATGGTAAAGCTTCAGGTGAAAGGTGGCGCAGCTAACCCTTCTCCACCAGTAGGTCCAGCATTGGGTTCTGCAGGTGTGAACATCATGGAGTTTTGTAAGCAATTTAACGGAAGAACCCAAGATAAGCCAGGGCAAGTTTTACCTGTAGTAATTACAGTATACGAAGACAAATCTTTTGAATTCGTTATTAAAACTCCACCTGCAGCAATCCAGCTAATGGATGCAGCTAAAATCAAGGGAGGTTCTGGTGAACCAAACAGAAACAAAGTAGGTTCAGTATCTTGGGATCAGGTAAAGAAAATC
Organism: Chryseobacterium sp. G0162; assembly: GCF_003815715.1. Classification (NCBI taxonomy): domain Bacteria; kingdom Pseudomonadati; phylum Bacteroidota; class Flavobacteriia; order Flavobacteriales; family Weeksellaceae; genus Chryseobacterium; species Chryseobacterium sp. G0162. The sequence goes on from NZ_CP033922.1 coordinate 3,110,551, forward strand.
GCTGAAGATAAAATGGCGGATCTTAACTGTTTTACAATGGATTCTGCAGTTTCTATGGTTGCAGGTACTGCTAGATCTATGGGATTAAGAGTAACAGGAACTAAACCAACTTTTAACGCTTAAAACTATTAGAAATGGCAAAATTGACTAAAAAGCAAAAGGAAGCTTTAAGCAAAGTAGAAAAAGGAAGAATCTATAACCTTGAAGAAGGTTCAGCTCTTGTAAAAGAAGTGAACACTGCAAAGTTTGATGCTTCTGTAGATATCGCTGTAAGATTAGGTGTAGACCCAAGAAAAGCAAACCAAATGGTAAGAGGTGTTGTATCTCTTCCTCACGGTACTGGTAAAGATGTTAAAGTTTTGGCTTTAGTAACTCCAGATAAAGAAGCAGAAGCTAAAGCTGCTGGTGCTGATTATGTAGGTCTTGACGAATATTTACAAAAAATTAAAGATGGTTGGACAGACGTTGACGTTATCGTTACTATGCCAGCTGTTATGGGTAAATTAGGTCCATTAGGTAGAGTATTAGGTCCAAGAGGTTTAATGCCAAACCCTAAATCAGGAACTGTAACAATGGAAATTGGTAAAGCAGTAACTGAAGTGAAAGCAGGTAAAATTGATTTCAAAGTAGACAAGTATGGTATCATCCACGCTGGTATTGGTAAAGTATCTTTCGATGCTGCTAAGATCAAAGAAAATGCGCAGGAATTGATCTCTACATTGATCAAAATGAAGCCAACTGCTGCTAAAGGAACTTATGTGAAGTCAATCTATTTGTCTTCTACAATGAGCCCTGGTATTGCAATTGATACTAAATCTGTTAACTAATAATAATCCTTAAGACAATGACAAAAGACCAAAAAGTTGTAGCAATACAAGAGATCAAAGATTTGCTTCAGGATGCAAAAGTAGTATACGTAGCAGATTTAGACGGTTTGAACGCTGGTAAATCTTCTGACTTCAGAAGACAAGCTTTCAAGCAAAATATCAAAGTAAAAGTTGTAAAAAATACACTTTTACAGAAAGCAATGGAACAAATCGAAGGAGTAGATTACTCTGAAATGTTCCCTACTTTCAAAGGTAACTCAGCGTTGATGATTGCTGATACAGCAAACGCTCCTGCTAAGTTAATCCAAGGATTCAGAAAGAAAGAAGAGAAGCCAGCTTTAAAGTCTGCTTTTGTTCAAGAAACTTTCTACTTAGGTGACAACAACCTAGACATGTTGGCTAACATCAAGTCTAGAGAAGAAATGATCGGTGAAATCATCGGATTACTTCAGTCTCCAATCCAGAGAGTTGTTTCTGCTCTTCAAAACAAACCTGAAACTGTAGAAGCTAAAGCTGAAGAAGCTGCTCCTGTAGTTGAAGAAACTCCTGCTGCTGAAGCTCCAGAAGCTGCTGCAGAAAGCACTGAAGAAACAAGTGCTGAATAATTATACTCAAAAAATTAAATAAATAATCAACAAAAACATTACAACAATGTCAGATTTAAAAAATTTAGCTGAAACGCTAGTAAACCTAACTGTAAAAGACGTAAACGAATTAGCTACTATCCTTAAGGATGAGTACGGAATTGAGCCAGCTGCTGCTGCTGTAGTAGTTGCTGCAGGTGGAGCAGGTGATGCTGCTGAAGAAAAGACTGAATTCGACGTAATTCTTAAGTCTGCAGGTGCATCTAAATTAGCTATCGTTAAATTAGTAAAAGATTTAACTGGTGCTGGTCTTAAAGAAGCTAAAGATATCGTAGACGGTGCTCCTTCTGCAATCAAAGAAGGTGTTTCTAAAGACGAAGCTGAAGCTCTTAAGAAGCAATTAGAAGAAGCTGGTGCTGAAGTAGAATTGAAATAATTTCAATTTTATTATAAATATAAGAAGCCTGAGCAATTTGCTCAGGCTTTTTGTTGTAATATACTCCATAAATTCTACATTTTATTCCTAAGTGTATTTGAATATTTTTACAGGGTATTTTATTATATTTTATTATAGTTGATGATTTAATAATAATTAACATAATATTCTGTTTTAATTTTATGTATTTTTATTTTTCAGTGTATTTTTAATGTTAAAATATTGTTTTATTTGAAAAAGTATTATATTTGCACTAATAAAAAACACAACAACTTGGATAGAAATTATATTCTTTCCTATGGTCAAATAGCATTTCTTCTGCTCCTGTTGACTATAGGAAAATTAAACGCAAGAATCATATCTGCTACAATGGGTATGTCTGAGTTGCTGCACTATACAGATACAAAAGATACTAAACTTTACCCACACTTATATGATGCTTTTTCACAGGAGCCTTTGAGTTCTGTGAAATGCAGACCTCTTCATGTAAAGATCAATGCTGATTCTCAACCTATATTTTTAGAACACTCTTTACAAAGTAATCTTCCAATGGTCAATGACCGGAATTTTTTTCTTTTACCTATAAAGAACTTAAAGTCCATTTCTGTTGAGTATAAATGGAGAATATTTAATGCTGCTGTTCACACAGAAGGATTAAGTATAGTAGAACACATAAAGAACTTTTATATTAACTCTGTCAAACTGATTGATGGTTTTAAGTTTATCATTAAAATCCCGGATAAACTGAATACTGACCTTTAAATAATATTTCTCACTTTTTCAGATTCCTGATGGTCTTTTCACTTGTTTCATTTACATATTTAATTGAAACCGGTTATTGGATTGGCCTTTCTATAAAATAAGCACAAAAAACAACAAATATAAACTAAGAATGAAAAACAAATTATTCACTCTAGCACTTTTATCTGTCGGATTTTCCATATCTGCACAGGTTGGGATTAACATCGACCAGCCTCAGGCTAGTCTTGATGTGGTGGGCTTTCCATCAAATACTAATAAACTTGATGGAGTTATTGCTCCAAGACTTACAGGAGTACAGCTGAAAGCTAAAAATTATACGGCTGCTCAAACCGGAGCAATAGTATATGTAACTTCTGCCGAAACAGCTCCTACCGGGCAAACTGTAAATGTCATAGCTCCCGGTTACTATTATTTTGACGGAACAAAATGGGGAAATTTAAATGGAGACTGGCGTACTGTAGGTAACGGCGGTACAATAGCAACTTCCTCAACGTTAGGAACAGATATTTCTACCGGAAATTATTTGGGAACAAGTGATGGACAGAATCTTGTATTGGCCACTCAAAAAAATGTCAAAGCAATACTTGATATAAACGGAACATTGCAAGGGGGCAACTCCAATGATGCAACAGGCTCCTATGCCGCTTTTTCCTGGGGATCAAATAATACAACCAATTCAACATCTTCCAATGTTGCTATCGGAAGAAATAATACAGCTACTGCAATCAATGCTAATTTTCCAGCAGTAGCTATCGGGGCCAATAACTCGGCTACCAGTGGTGCAAAAATTATTGGGAATTCCAACACGGCAACTGGGGCCAATCATTTTGTATTTGGAAATTCGAATACAGTGAGTGGTGCAACAGGACTTACGCTAGGGAATCTACATAACAACAAAGGTGGAATTGCTATAGGTAGCGGAAATACAGTAGATCCCAATAGCTTTGCTGTGGGCTCAGCAAGTTCGGCCGTGGGAGGCAAAGCATTTGTAGTAGGGTTTTCCGGAACTGCTAATTCAGGACAAACAGTATATACAAACGGAACGCAGGTGTTTTTTAATGAGAATAACGCAGCAACTACTGATGTAGGAATCAACATGATTCCCAGTTCGGTAAACTTTGCAGATCTGGAAGTGAGTAAAGCAATACAAATTAAAGCGAATACGAGACCCACCTGTGATGCCTCCAATGCTGGAACTATTATATACGAAGTATCATTATCAGTAGGGAGCTTTGTTGGATGTAAGCAGACCGGTGCCAGTGTCTTTACATGGCAGACCCTTTAATAGAGAAAAACACAAACTTTATAAAACAATACAAAATGACCAAAAAATTATTCGAGAAACTAGCTGCAATGCTTATGACATTGATGATGTCTGCGGTAGTATTTGCACAGCAAGGGTATGAACCGATCCGTGGAATGGGAGTGGAAGCAAAACCGGTAAACAATTCCGGGATTTGTTTGGCATGTTACAACGGAAGCATGAATCCGGTTGTGGATGCCAGCCTGGACAATAGTGTGAGTATGGGGAACTTCGCTTCTTTAATAAGTGGGAACGGAATCTCTGTAAAAAATAAGAATACCACTTATCCGGCAGGATATATTACCGGATTTAATGTGGATCTTGGAACAAGCTTTATTACAATTGATCTTTTAAGTTCATTAAGAATTAGTACATATAAAAATGGAGTTCTTCAGGAAACTACAACAAGCAGTACGCTTTTATCAGTGCCTGCATTTGGTGAAAGCAAAAACAGAATATTCTTGCATTTTAAGACTTCTAAGGAATTTGATGAAGTGAGATTGTATCAAACCAATGTTCTTTCCGTATTCAGTGCAATGAACGTGTATTATGCATTTGCATTCGATCCTGCCAGAGTACCGGTAGATAACAATGGGATTTGTGATGATATCATTGCAGGAAGTGGTGTGGATGGTAATGTGTCCGGAAGCAGCAGTTTTCTTGCTCCGCTTTCTTACGTTCAGAATAAAGAGAATATCGGTGATGGAAATAAAAACTCCTTCGGGAAAATAGTTCTTCCTATAGGATTATTAGGATCTTATTCGGTAGGAGTATTAGATAAAAATCAAGTATATCCTGCAGGGAACAGAACTGGGTTTGTAATTGAGCCTGACGATCAGGGGAAATTGTTAAGTGCTGAGTTTTTAAAGAATATTACGATTGAAACTTACTTATTTGGACAGCTGCAAGATTCTAAACAACTTTCAGACGGTGGAGGATTGATTAATATTAAAGTTATTGGATATGGTTCAGGGAAACAAAAAATAACTTTAACAACCACTAAGCCTTTCAATGAAGTAAGATTGAAGATTACCCAGACGGTAGGATTTAACCTGGGAGCACTTAAAGTGTATTATGCTTTTGAAGAGCCGGTCTCTTGTGAATGTGATGATAAAATTCAGACCAGCGGTTCAGCGGTACCTGGAAATTTAGTAACAGGATCAAGCTGGACATCAGGACCTGGATTTCTTGGTCTTATTTTAGCTAAAATGACAAATCCGGAAGCCATTGTTGATAATAATCCATCCAATTACGCAACGGCAACAGTTCCGGCTGCCTCTATCTTCAGTATTTTCTCCGCATTTGCTACCGTAAGCAGTAATAGTATGCTTCCTGCTAATACGATGGCGGGGTTTACTGTGGAAAAAGCAGGAAATCTTCTTGGGGTAAGCGTTCTTGAAAATATTAGTGTAACATTGTATAATGGAAACTCTGTAACAGATACTTTTACCAGCTCAGGAAGTCTTATCAGCGGAAATTTCTTTACAACAAACTCCAATAAATTTTATGTAGGAGGAAAGGCTACGAAACCTTTTAACAGAATGAAAATTACCTTCAATAGTGGTACTGCTGTTCGTATTCCTCAAAACTATTACATCTATAACGCATTTGCCAGCAAAGATGATGATAATGATGGGGTTCCAAACTGTTTCGATCGTTGTCCTGGAGGAGATGACAGTATTGATAATAACGGTAATGGTATTCCGGATTGTGCAGAAGGATGTACAGTGGTGAATGATAAATCGCCTACATTGGATACGGATGGAGACGGAATTGTAGATGCGTGTGATTTTGATTCTGATAATGATGGTATTCCAGATTCTATGGAAGACTTTGATAAAAATGGAAAATTTGAAGACGATGACTTGGAAGGAGATATCTTAATTACTCCTATATTGGGCGATGCTATTCCAAATTACCGTGATTTGGACTCTGATAACGATGGAATTTTAGATCTTTTTGAATCAGGTATTCCGGTTTCAGTGATTAACCAGATCGATGCAGACCATAATGGTATTATTGATAGTGGTGTTCAAGTAGGTAAAAACGGGTTAGCAGATATCTTGGAAACGTATCCTGATTCCGGTACTTTAAAATATCCGATTAGAAATACCGATGGAGATAATCTTCCTGACTTCCTTGATATCACTTCTAACGGTTCAGACTTTGATCTGTATCAAATAGGCAAGGGAAATCTTGATACATTAGGTGGAGGATTTATTTCTACAATCAATGATAGTGATAAAGATGGTATTCAGGCAGTAGTAGATACTGATCTTGTGAAAAGAGGAGCTCCGAATTCTCCACTTTCACCGTATGCTTCATTGCTTAAAAATGGATTGAATAATTCTGCAAAAATGGGGGAATCTTCAGAAATAAGAGAGGCAGCAGATGATGTGAAAATCTATCCTAATCCTATCAAAGCTGGAGAAAATCTTATGATTACAGCAGCTGAGGAAGGAACTTATACATTATTCTCTGCAGAAGGAAAGGCTGTAAAGTCTGGTAAATTCTCAGCACGTACAGGTGTAGATACTGGTTCATTGCCTACGGGAATTTATATCATTAACATAGAAACCAAATCAACGATAAAATCTTATAAGGTAATTGTGAAATAATCATAAGAAAGATGTAAAGCACTCTCTTACAACTGAATATAAAGATTAAGTAATAAAGAAACAGAAGAGTCTGAATTTTATTCAGACTCTTTTTTTGATGTAGAATATATCATCTTATAATGAATATTAACACTTAAAATTATTTTAATTATTGCTTTTTTTGTAATGTTGCCGTTGTTAATAAATTATTATGAAAAACACACAATTAGTAAAAACAATTATTTTGTTCTTTATGGTATCTGGCTACTGTACAGTCAGGGCTCAGTATAATCCTAATCAGGACTTAGATGGTGATGGGATTATTAACTCTGTTGATTTGGATGACGATAATGATGGTATTCCTGATCTTCTTGAAAGTCCCCCGTCTAATACTGTTGTTAACGGCTCTTTTACCAGTGTTTCTGCTCCGTGGGTGCTGGCATCAAGCTGGGTATATAACAGTGCTGGGGGAAATGTGAGTATTACTGATAATAATGTTTCTAATATAGATTTGAAGCAGACTATCAATAATCTTAACCGGACAGATGGAATTGTTGCGCTGACCATGACATTAGGGGCACAGGACGGTAGTAATGCAGCAGGTTCCACAGGAACTCTGCAGATTCTTCTGAATAACACTCTGTATGCAACAATAAATAACGGTACCACAAGAAATACCACTACTAATAATGTTACAATAACATTGGCAAATGGTGCAACATCTAATTTTGTGGCTTTTACAACAGCTAATAATACCGGGTATACCACGCGTACTTTTACGATTAATATTCCGTACAATTCTCCGGGAACAGCTGATCTGATTTTCAGGGCTACGTTGGCTTTAGATGACTGGCAGCTTGATGATGTATCTATTCCTGCTTATATCTTAGATACAGACGGTGATGGAATTCCTAATTATCAAGACCTGGACTCAGACAATGATGGCTGTTTTGATTCTATTGAGGGAGACGAAAACGTAAAACTTTCTCAAATTAATTCATCGGGAGTTATACTAGGGGCAGTAGATGCTCAGGGAGTACCACAGCTTGTCAATGCAGGCGGGGCAGCTGATATAGGTGGTGATCAGGGACAAGGAATAGGTTCTTCTCAAGATGCAGCGGTGAATGCTTGTCTTTGTTATAAACCATCAGTAACATCCGGGACTGCTCTGAATACAAATCAGGGAATTACCGCTTTGAATAGAGCTGGTACAAATGGTGGTAACTGGCCAATGGTGAGAAAAGGAGGATGGATAGCACTTGAAGCTAAAACGAAAGGTTTTGTACCGAACAGACTTACTACAGCGCAAATTTCAGCAATTCCTGCTGCCAATCTTGTGGAGGGGATGATGGTATACAATGTTACTTCAGATTGTCTTCAAATAAATATTGATGGTACCCCCGCAGGATGGAAATGTTTTAATACACAAACATGTGTAGATGTTAACTAATAAATTTAAAATAATGAAAAATATAATATTAATTGGGTTCCTTTTATTTTCTTTATCCACAAGTGCGCAGGTAGCTATTGGTAAAACCTCTGTAGCTTCTCCATCTGTATCTCTTGATTTTGGAGCAGGTAACAGAGGGGTTATTTTACCTTGGGTTACAAATGTAGCCTCTGTCACGGGAGCTGTTAACGGAACAATGACATATGATCTCGCGGATAAAAAAGTAAAGGTGAAATATGCATCAGGATGGAAAGATCTTTCCGTAAATACATCAGGAACTACTGTTGATCCCCTTACAAGCATTGACGGGGCTGTTATTCAGAATTCTGCAACCGAAAGTTCTACTGCCAAAGTTGCTATTGGAACATTGACATCGACTGCAGGAGTATTGGTTTTAGAAGACACTAATAAGGCTATGGTTCTCCCTAAAGTTGCCAATCCCCAGCTTACCATTGTCAATCCTGCACCAGGTATGATGGTTTACGATACGGTAACTAAGCTCTTGGCAGTCTTCAATGGAAATGTCTGGACTTTCTGGAAACAATAACACATCCTAAAAAGATTATATAAATATTTAACCACTTCAAAATGAAGTGGTTTTTATTTGTTATTATGAATGATTTTTTGTATCTTTGCCCCTCTTTTGGCGCGAAAAATTGTTTGTAAGTTTATAAAATACTGAAAATCAACTCTTTCATTGTGTAGAACATGAAAGGGATTTCGTATTTATAAATATTGCGGTAATACCGTCTCAAAAGTAAGAAAAATATTTTGCATTACGCTGTGAAAAGATATACCAGTGTTGCAGTTAGGATCAGATCAAAGACCTAAAGAGCATAGAATGAAGAATAAAGGCCGATAATTGCGCCAAAATTTTCTTTACTTTTTCTTTTTTTTATTGCCTTTTACCCTTTTTCTGTCCTGATATTTTTAAATGAATCAAAATATTTTTTAACCCTTTCTTAAAAGTTTTATGAGTAAAACAAAATCAACAACTCAAGGAAATCCGAGAATTAATTTCTCATCAGCGAAAGGAAAAATTGTAACTCCAGACTTCTTGGATATCCAAATCGAGTCTTTCAGAGAATTTTTCCAGCTTGATACACTTCCTGAAGCCAGAAAGACAGAAGCTCTTTACAAGACTTTCCAAGAGAATTTCCCAATTACGGATTCAAGAAACCAATTCGTATTAGAATTCCTAGACTATCTGGTAGATTCTCCACGTTATTCAATCGATGAGTGTGTGGAAAGAGGACTTACTTATTCAGTTCCTCTAAAAGCAAGACTTAAACTGTACTGTACTGACCCGGAACACGAAGATTTCCAAACAGTGGTTCAGGATGTATATTTAGGTCCGGTTCCTTACATGACTCCTTCTGGTTCATTCATTATCAATGGAGCAGAGCGTGTAATCGTAACTCAGTTACACAGATCTCCGGGTGTATTCTTCGGACAAACTTACCACGCTAACGGAACCAAACTTTACTATTCAAGAATTATCCCTTTTAAAGGATCTTGGATGGAATTCACAACGGATATCAACAGCGTAATGTACGCGTATATCGACCGTAAGAAAAAGTTACCATTAACAACTTTATTAAGAGCTATCGGTTACGAATCTGATAAGGATATCCTTCAGATCTTCGACCTTGCTGAAGAGGTGAAAGTTTCTAAAGCTGCCCTTAAAAAAGTAGAAGGGAGAACATTGGCTGCGAGAGTATTGAACACATGGTTCGAAGATTTCGTAGACGAAGATACAGGTGAAGTAGTTTCTATCGAAAGAAACGAAATCATCTTAGATAGAGAGACTATCCTTGAAAAAGAACACTTAGATCTTATCTTGGATGCTGGGGTGAAATCTATCCTGATTCACAAAGAAAACAGCAATGAATTCTCTATCATCCAGAATACATTACAAAAAGACCCTACGAACTCTGAGAAAGAAGCAGTAGAGTACATCTATCGTCAGTTAAGAAACGCAGATCCACCAGATGAGGAAACTGCAAGAGGAATCATTGAAAAATTATTCTTCTCTGAGCAGAGATATTCATTAGGTGAAGTAGGACGTTACAGACTAAACAAAAAATTAGGTCTTAATATCCCAACTACAACTGAGGTTCTTACAAAAGAAGATATCATTGCAATCGTAAGACACTTGATCGAGCTTGTGAACTCTAAAGCTGAGGTTGATGATATCGACCACTTATCAAACAGAAGAATTAAAACTGTTGGTGAGCAATTAGCAGGACAGTTCGGAGTAGGTCTTTCAAGAATTGCAAGAACAATCAAGGAGAGAATGAACGTTAGAGATAACGAAATCTTTACTCCACTTGACCTTGTTAATGCTAAGACTTTAACCTCTGTAATTAACTCATTCTTCGGTACCAACCAGCTATCTCAGTTCATGGACCAAACCAACCCTCTATCAGAGATCACTCACAAGAGAAGATTATCTGCACTAGGGCCTGGTGGTTTATCAAGAGAAAGAGCAGGTTTCGAGGTTCGTGACGTTCACCATACTCACTACGGAAGAATTTGTCCGATTGAAACTCCGGAAGGACCAAACATCGGGTTGATTTCATCTTTAGGGATTTATGCAAAAATCAACAACCTTGGTTTCATAGAAACTCCATATAGAAAAGTAGAAGATGGTAAGATTAATCTTAACGCAGATCCTATTTACCTAAATGCAGAAGACGAAGAAGACAAAGTAATTGCTCAGGCAAACGTTGAATTGAGTGATAATGGTGATTTCTTAACAGACAGAATTATTGCAAGATTAGATGGTGACTACCCGGTAGTTGAACCAGCTCAGGTTAACCTTATCGACGTTGCACCAAACCAGATTTCTGGTATTTCCGCTTCTCTAATTCCATTCTTGGAGCATGATGATGCGAACCGTGCATTGATGGGATCTAACATGATGCGTCAGGCCGTTCCTCTATTGAAGCCACAGGCTCCAGTTGTAGGTACAGGGCTTGAGCAACAAGTTGCAAGAGACTCTAGAATCTTAATTAACGCTGAAGGTACAGGTACTGTAGAGTACGTAGATGCTGACAGAATCGTTATTAAATATGAAAGAAGCGAAGACGAAGATTTAGTACAATTCGAGTCTGCTACTAAAACATATAAACTTACTAAGTTTAGAAAAACTAACCAGAGTACAACGATTACCCTAAGACCAAACGTAAGAGTAGGTGATGTAGTGGAAAAAGGACAAGTACTTTGCGACGGTTATGCTACTGAAAAAGGAGAATTAGCTCTTGGTAGAAACTTAGTGGTAGCGTTCATGCCTTGGAAAGGGTATAACTTCGAGGATGCGATCGTAATCAACGAGAAAGTTGTACGTGAAGACTGGTTTACTTCAATCCACGTAGATGAATATTCACTGGAAGTTCGTGATACTAAATTAGGTATGGAAGAACTTACGGCTGATATTCCAAACGTATCTGAAGAAGCTACTAAAGACCTTGATGAGAACGGTATGATCAGAATCGGTGCTGAAGTGAAGCCTGGAGATATCATGATTGGTAAAATTACTCCAAAAGGTGAATCTGACCCGACTCCTGAAGAAAAACTTCTTAGAGCAATCTTCGGTGATAAAGCTGGTGATGTAAAAGATGCATCATTAAAAGCTGACTCTTCATTAAGAGGAGTTGTTATCAACAAGAAATTGTTCTCTAGAAACATTAAAGACAAAAAGAAAAGAACTGAAGAAAAACTTAAACTTGAAGAGATTGAAAACACTTACAAGGCTAAGTTTGACGAGTTGAGAAACACTTTAATTGAAAAATTAAATACACTGGTAAGCGGTAAAACTTCTCAAGGGGTACAAAATGACCTTGATGAAGAGATTATCGGTAAAGGGGTGAAGTTTACTCACAAGTTATTAACTTCAGTTGAAGATTATGTAAATGTTAGCGGTTCAGACTGGACAGTAGACGCTGACAAGAATGAATTGATCAAACAATTGATTCACAATTACAAAATCAAATATAACGACATCCAAGGGGTTAAAAACCGTGAGAAATTTGCAATTTCAATCGGAGATGAGCTTCCAGCAGGGATCATGAAGTTAGCTAAAGTTTACATCGCTAAGAAACGTAAACTGAATGTAGGGGATAAGATGGCAGGACGTCACGGTAACAAAGGTATCGTATCAAGAATCGTTCGTGAAGAAGATATGCCATTCCTGGAAGACGGAACACCAGTAGATATTGTATTGAATCCACTAGGGGTACCTTCTCGTATGAACATCGGACAGATTTATGAAACAGTTCTTGGATGGGCTGGTCAGAAGTTAGGTATGAAGTTCGCTACGCCAATCTTTGATGGAGCTAGTCTTGATCAGATTACTGAGTATACTGAGAAAGCAGGCCTTCCTAAATTCGGTCACACTCACCTTTATGATGGTGGTACCGGAGAAAGATTTACACAGGCAGCTACCGTGGGTGTTATCTACATGCTGAAACTAGGACACATGGTTGATGATAAGATGCACGCACGTTCTATTGGTCCTTACTCATTGATTACTCAGCAGCCGTTAGGAGGTAAAGCTCAGTTCGGTGGTCAGAGATTCGGAGAGATGGAGGTTTGGGCACTTGAAGCATTCGGTGCATCTAACATCTTGAGAGAGATCTTGACAGTGAAGTCGGATGACGTGATTGGTAGAGCAAAAACTTATGAAGCAATTGCAAAAGGTGAATCTATGCCTGAACCAGGTATTCCAGAATCATTCAACGTATTACTTCACGAGTTACAAGGTCTTGGATTAGACGTAAGATTGGAGGAGTAAGATATCAGATGTCAGACACAAGATGTCAGACTATGACACTCTAAGAATTTTATAATCCTTGAATTTGGAATGATGATTTCCTCTGAAATCTGAAATCTGAAATCTAAAATCTAAAAAAAATTATGTCAAATAAAAATAAATCAAGTAGATTTAATAAAATAACCATCGGTTTAGCTTCACCGGAGTCTATTTTACAAGACTCAAGAGGGGAGGTTTTAAAGCCGGAAACTATTAACTACAGAACTCATAAGCCTGAAAGAGACGGGCTATTCTGTGAGAAAATCTTTGGTCCTGTAAAGGATTACGAATGTGCTTGTGGTAAATACAAGAGAATTCGTTACAAAGGGATCGTTTGTGACCGTTGTGGAGTAGAAGTTACTGAGAAAAAAGTAAGAAGAGAGAGAATCGGGCACATCAACCTTGTAGTTCCAATTGCACACATTTGGTATTTCCGTTCATTACCAAACAAAATCGGATACCTTCTTGGAATTCCTTCTAAGAAATTAGATATGATCATCTACTACGAAAGATATGTAGTGATTCAGCAAGGTATTGCTAAGAAATTAGACGGTTCTGATTTCGAGAACATGGAATTCCTTACAGAAGAAGAGTACCTTGACATCATGGAAACTCTTCCTGTAGAAAACCAATATCTTGACGATTCTGATCCAAACAAATTCATCGCTAAAATGGGTGCTGAAGCTGTTGAGGAATTATTAAAAAGAATTGATCTTGATGCATTGTCTTTCGACTTGAGACATAAAGCTCACAATGAAGGATCTAAGCAAAGAAGAACTGAAGCTCTTAAGAGATTGAACGTTGTAGAAGCATTAAGAGGTGCTAATACAAGAATGATCAACAGACCAGAGTGGATGATTATGCGTGTGCTTCCTGTTATCCCACCAGAACTAAGACCATTGGTTCCATTGGATGGAGGACGTTTCGCAACTTCTGACTTAAATGACCTTTATAGAAGAGTTATCATCAGAAATAACCGTTTGAAGAGATTATTGGAGATCAAAGCTCCTGAAGTAATCTTGAGAAACGAGAAGCGTATGCTTCAGGAATCAGTAGATTCATTATTCGATAACACAAGAAAATCGTCAGCTGTAAAATCTGAATCAAACAGACCATTGAAATCACTTTCTGATTCATTGAAAGGTAAGCAAGGTCGTTTCCGTCAGAACTTACTAGGGAAAAGGGTAGACTACTCTGCGCGTTCGGTAATTGTTGTAGGTCCAAACTTACAGCTTCACGAATGTGGTATTCCTAAAGATATGGCAGCTGAACTTTACAAACCATTCATCATTAGAAAACTAATCGAGAGAGGAATTGTAAAAACAGTAAAATCTGCGAAGAGAATTATCGATAGAAAAGAACCAGTAGTTTATGATATCCTTGAAAACGTGATGAAAGGTCACCCGGTACTATTGAACAGGGCACCTACGCTTCACAGATTGGGTATTCAGGCTTTCCAACCTAAGATGATCGAAGGTAAAGCTATCCAACTACACCCGTTAGTAACTACGGCCTTCAATGCCGATTTCGATGGTGACCAGATGGCGGTACACTTACCGTTAGGACCAGAAGCGATCCTTGAAGCTCAGTTATTGATGTTAGGTTCTCAGAACATCTTGAACCCTGCAAACGGTTCTCCAATTACAGTACCTTCTCAGGACATGGTTCTTGGTCTTTATTTCATGACTAAAGAATTAAGTTCTACAGAAGATATGAAAGTAAAAGGAGAAGGTCTTGCTTTCTATTCTCCTGAAGAAGCGGAAATCGCTTATGCAGAAGGTAGAGTTTCATTAAATGCTAAGGTAAGATGTAGACTACCAGTTAAAGAAGACGGTGTAATCGTAACAAGATTGATCGAAACTTCTGTAGGTAGAATCTTATTCAACCAAATTGTACCTAAGCAAGTAGGATATATCAATGAACTTTTGACTAAGAAATCATTGAGAAACGTTATCGGTAAGATCCTTGCTGATACAGATTTCCCTACTACAGTGAAGTTCTTGGATGCAATGAAAGATCTAGGATATTCAAACGCATTCAAAGGAGGTCTGTCGTTCTCTCTAGGAGATATCGTAGTACCTGTGGAGAAAAAGCAGATGATTGCTACTTCAATTGAAACTGTAGACGAAATTAGAGCTAACTATAACATGGGTCTAATTACCGATACAGAACGTTATAACCAGGTAATCGACGTTTGGACTAATACCAACGCTGGATTAACTGAAATGATCATGAGCAGAATGAAAACTGACCAAGGTGGTTTCAACTCTGTATATATGATGCTTGACTCTGGGGCGAGGGGTTCTAAGGAACAGATCCGTCAGTTATCAGGGATGAGAGGTTTGATGGCGAAACCGCAAAAAGCTGGTTCTACCGGTGCGGAGATCATCGAAAACCCGATCCTTGCTAACTTTAAGGAAGGTCTTTCCATCTTGGAATACTTTATCTCTACCCACGGTGCTCGTAAGGGTCTTGCGGATACCGCACTTAAGACTGCCGATGCGGGTTACTTAACGAGAAGACTAGTAGACGTTGCACAGGACGTTATCGTTACAGAAGACGACTGTGGAACTTTAAGAGGTACAGAAGTTACTGCATTGAAGAAAAATGATGAGATCGTTGAAAGAATCTCTGAAAGAATCTTAGGTAGAGTATCTCTTCATAATATTTATGACCCTGAGTCTGATGAGCTAATTGCTAGTGCAGATCAGGTAATCATTGAAGAATTAGCTAAGAGAATTGAAGAAGCAGGTTTAGAAGCTGTTGAAGTACGTTCTCCACTTACTTGTGAAGCTAAAAAAGGTATCTGTGCGAAATGTTACGGTAGAAACTTAGCAACAGGTAAAGTAATTCACATGGGTGAAGCGGTAGGTGTAATTGCAGCACAGTCAATTGGGGAACCAGGTACTCAGCTTACGTTGAGAACCTTCCACCAAGGGGGTACTGCAGGTAACGTATCAGAAAACCCATCTATTGTTGCAAGAAGAGATGGTATCGTAGAAATGGACGAAGTAAGAACAATTACTTCTGAAGATGAAAACGGTAATACAGCTGAGGTTGTAGTTTCTCGTTCAACAGAATTCAGATTAGTTGCTGATAATGAGTCTAGAACTCCATTAATGGTAGCTAACGTACCTTACGGATCTATATTATCTGTTAAACCAGGTGATAAAGTGAAGAAAGGTGATATGATCTGTAGATGGGATCCGTATAACGCGGTTATCATTGCTGAAACTTCAGGTAAGGTAGAATACGAGGATATCATCCAGGGTATTTCATTCCAACTTGAAATTGACGAACAGACAGGATTCGAAGAGAAAGTAATCTCTGAATCTAGAAATAAGAAAGCCGTACCTACCCTGAAGGTGGTAGACTCTAAAGGTGTTGAGCAAAAAGCTTACAACTTACCGGTAGGAGCCCACTTAATGGTAAACGATGGTGAAAAAATTAAGGCTGGTAAAGTCTTAATCAAAATCCCAAGAAAATCTGCAAAAGCAGGGGATATCACCGGAGGTCTTCCGAGAGTTACCGAATTATTCGAAGCAAGAAACCCTTCAAACCCAGCGGTTGTTACTGAAATCGACGGGGTAGTTTCTTACGGAAAAATTAAGAGAGGTAACCGTGAATTGATCGTTGAAGCTAAAACTGGAGAAAGAAAAATTTACTTAGTTAAATTATCTAACCAGATCTTAGTACAGGAGAATGACTTCGTGAGAGCTGGTTCGCCACTTTCTGACGGTTCAATCACTCCAGACGATATCTTAAGAATTAAAGGTCCAACAGCAGTTCAGGAATACTTAGTAAATGAGATTCAGGAAGTTTACCGTCTACAGGGGGTAAAAATCGACGACAAGCACTTCGAAATCATCGTAAGACAGATGATGACAAAAGTATCTATCGTAGATGGAGGTGATACTCAATTCCTGGAAGGAGCTCTTGAGCACAAGTATGACTTCTTGGAAGAAAACAACAGAGTATTCGGTCTTAAAGTAGTAGTTGATGCTGGTGATTCTAAAGAATTCCAACCAGGTCAGATGATTACTGCAAGAGAATTGAGAGATGAGAACTCTAAGTTGAGACGTGAAGATCAAAGTTTAGTAGAAGTAAGAGAAGCTCTTCCTGCTACGGCAACTCCTGTACTACAAGGTATTACAAGAGCAGCACTTCAAACGAAATCGTTCATGTCTGCAGCATCGTTCCAGGAAACAACTAAAGTACTTAACGAAGCGGCAGTTGCTGGTAAGATAGATGATCTTAACGGTCTTAAAGAAAATGTAATTGTAGGACACAGAATTCCTGCAGGTACAGGTCTTAAAGAGTATCAGAATGTTATTGTAGGTTCTAAGAAAGAATTCGAAGACCTTAACTAAAATTAATGATTTGAAATTTGGGATTTGAAATTATTTTTATATTTTCACAATCTCAAATTTCGAATTTTAAAAACATAATTTATAACAATGGACAACAATCAAAATCCACAAGACGGAAACATCAACATTGAATTAAACGAAATGGTAGCTGCTGGTATCTATGCTAACTTAGCTTTAGTAAACCACTCTCCATCTGAATTTGTAGTAGACTTTATTCAGTTGATGCCAGGTGTTCAGCAAGCTAAAGTAAGATCAAGAGTAATTCTTGCTCCACTTCACGCTAAAAGAGTATTAAGCGCTCTTCAACAGAACATTGCTAACTACGAGCAGCAGTTTGGAGAAATCAAAGAAGTTGAGCCTTTCGTATTAGGAGGAAACAACGTACAAGCTTAAGATTTTTCTTACAATAAAATAAGAATACCCTGGTTTTTGCCAGGGTATTTTTTTTGTTACATATTATTAATAGTGTGAATTATTTCATAGTAAAATATTTATGTTATTAGCTTTTTTCGTGTTGTTTGTTTATTGATAATCGTAAAATTTTATTTTAATGATGGATTAATTGCCCTATTTTTTATATTTGTTATAAAATATTGACAGAAAAGGATATGAGCAATCAATTTATTATTCAAAAATTCGGTTTTTTGGGAAATGACTTTGTGGATGAGCTTCAGAGGCATGCTATTGTAACAGAAATAAAGTCTAAAACCGAAATAGTAAGAGAGGGACAAAAAAATAAATATGTACCCTTTTTAGTAAAAGGGTCTATCAAAGTTTTTACACTCAATGACGGAAGGGAGCTGATCTATTATTATATTAAAGAAAGTGATAGCTGTCTGATGACTTTCTCATCTATTTTTACAGACTACATAAGTAGGGTATACGCTGTAGCGGAAGAGGATTCTGAAGCATTATTAATTCCAGTTTCCATCATGCATAGTTGGCTGCTGAAATTTCCAGAGATTAACAAATTGTTTTATCATGAATATGACAGACGATTTTCCGAAGTCATGAATATGGTCAATGATGCCGTTTTTCACCGTCTGGATAAAAGAGTTCTTAATTATATCAAACAACAAATTTCCATTACGGGAAACAATCCTATAAAAATTACACACAGAGAGATTGCTAATAATCTTGGAACTTCCAGGGAAGTTGTAAGCAGGGTTTTGAAAAAAATTGAAAGTGATGGAGATATTTTACAAACAAGAGAAGGAATAAAAGTCGCTGTAAATGAAAATGTTAGATTGTTCTAATTTATATTGTTATAAATGTTTTTAGTTTTGATTGATAAAAACTATGCCCTTGGTGACTTTTATCACATATATTTGAATTGATAACACGATAGATTTGTTATATCATAATTTAATACAAATTGTAGTATGACAAAAGCTCTCTTATTTTTGTCGATGCTTTCATCAGTCTTTGCTTTTGCACAGGAAGATCTGCTAAAAGATATCGATACTATCAAAACCAATACGGATACCTCACAACCTGCTTTTAAAGCCTTGCAGATTGTGACCGGGCAATCTACTAAACTTGCTGCCAAAAAAGAATGGTATATGGTGGTGGCACACCGGTTCGGGGATGTAAGTGCCGGATTTAAAGATTTTTTCGGGCTGGATAATGCCTCTACTAAATTGGGCGTTATTTATGGGCTTACAGATGGCATCTCCTTAAGCTTGTCCCGTGAAACCAATATGAAAACCTTTGAAGGAGCCATAAAGTATAGATTGGTAAGACAAAATGAGAACTTTCCGGTAGATATTGTAGGCTACCACGTAATGGGCGCCAATACAGCCCTTGATAAAGACACTTATCCATATCTTCGATTTAGTGATAGATTGTCTTACCTTACACAAGCTTTGATTTCCAGAGGGTTTAGTGATAAACTTTCATTACAATTTACACCTTCATATGTACATAAAAATCTTTATGAGCCAACTATTGAAGATAAAAACCAATTTTTAGCAGGTTTGGGTGGACGTTATAAAATTTCAAAAAGAGTTTCTGTAAATGCAGAATATTTTGTGAATTTCGACAATCACAGTTTCTATAAGAATCCACTGTCTTTAGGGCTGGATATAGAAACCGGGGGACATATTTTCCAGCTTTTATTTACAAATTCCCAGATCAATTCAGATATCGGATATCTTACCAATGCATCCGGAAATTGGGGAAAAGGACACATTTTCTTTGGGTTTAACCTTTATAGAGTTTTTTAATATGAAAAAAGTAATATACCTGCTCGCTCTATCATTTGCAGCAATCACTATTGCCTGTGAAAGCAGAACCTATGAAGAAATTTCAGAAAATACCCCCATCATATTGCCAGTGAAATATACAACAGATATAAAGCCGATTATGGATAACAACTGCATTTCTTTGGGTTTAACCTTTATAGAGCTTTTTAATATGAAAAAAGTAATATACCTGCTCGCTCTATCATTTGCAGCAATCACTATTGCCTGTGAAAGCAGAACCTATGAAGAAATTTCAGAAAATACCCCCATCATATTGCCAGTGAAATATACAACAGATATAAAGCCGATTATGGATAACAACTGCATTGGCTGTCATTCTGCAGGAAGTTTTAAACCTTTAGTCACTTATGACCAGGTGAAAAATAATATAGACGGGATTTTAGACCGCATTCAAAGGGCAAATGGTGATCCACTGAAAATGCCTAAAGGAGGTTCACTATCTGCAACTCAAATTAATATGTTCATCAAATGGAAATCTGATGGGTTAACTGAAAACTAAAAAGATTTGATATGAAAAAATTAACACTATTAAGCGTATTTCTATTATTTGCAGGTTATATTTCTGCCCAGAAATACAGTTCCAAAACCGGTAAACTAACATTTGAAGCATCAGTACCCCTTTTTGATGATATCTATGCCCAGGATGACAATAATCTGGTTATTCTTAATGCCGATACCGGGGAAATGGCATCTGTTTCTGTTGTTAAAAACTTTCATTTTAAAACCAAATTAATGGAAGAACATTTCAATGAAAGTTATGCTGAATCTGCCAAATATCCTAAAACAACATTTAAAGGAAAAATTGTAGGCTTTGACAAGTCAAAGTTAACAACCAGCCCACAGAAATATACCGTTCAGGGAACCTTAAATTTCCATGGAGTAGATAAAGCGATAACCTCTGCCGCTTCAATGTATACAAAGGATGGTAAAATTTACATGCAAGGAAGCTTTGTGGCAAAACCAGCAGATTATAAAGTAACCATACCTAAGATGGTTACTAAAAAAATTGCTGAAAATGTAAATGTTGAATATACCTATACACTGATAAAATGAGAAGCCTGATTATAACAATAAGTCTATTTCTGGGATCTTTATTGTTGGCCCAGGAAAAAGCAAAATCAATATTTGATATTGCCAGAAGCGGAACCGTAGCGGAAGTAAAAGACCTAATGAAACAGAATCCTGATATCATCAATCAAACCAATGAAAATGGTTTTTCCCCTCTTATTCTGGCTTGCTACAGAGGAAATGTAGAAGTGGCTGAATTTTTAATACACCATGTAAAGGATGTAAACTATAAAAGCAAAGAAGGAACAGCCCTGGCAGGTCTTTCTGTAAAATACAACAGAAAGCTGGCTGAAGATTTACTGAAGAAAAATGCAGATCCTAATATTGCTGATGATACGGGGTCTACACCATTATTTTGGGCTGTAAAATTCGGAAATAAAGAACTCATTGAACTCTTGCTTCAATATAAAGCCGATAAATCAATAAAAGATTCAATGGGAATGACCCCTTTTGAATATGCTTTACAAACGCATAAAGAAGAAATTATTAACATCTTAAAAAAATGACGCATGAAAAAAACTTTACTTACACTAGGATTGCTCATCGCGAATTTTACATGGGCGCAGTTTTCGTCAGGAACGGTAACCCTTCCGGTTACGGGTATGACGGTAAAATTAGATACAACCCCCACGGGGGTAACTCTTACGTTAACCGGGGATAGTAATTCCATGCTTGGAATCGGGTTTGGAACTGTAGGAATGGCCTCAGGGTCAGATGGATTTATCTATAATGCTTCTGCTAACAGGGATTATACATTTATAGGGAAGACAACACCAAATGCAGATCCTAGTCAGGATTGGACGGAAACCTCTAATACGGTATCCGGAAGTACAAGAACTATTGTGGCAACAAGAAGTCTTTCCGGAGGAGCCGGTGATTTTGCCATTGCGAATGCGGCAGGAACAATCAATATCTTTTATGCACGTAAAACCGGTAATACTTTAGGATATCATGATGTAGGAAGAGACTATGCCACTTTAACAATGGCTTCCAGCACTTTATCAACAAATGAAATTGCTGCTGCTGAAAAAAATAAAGTTTCCCTTTATCCTAATCCGGCAAAGACAACTGTGAATTTCAAAAATGTTGACAAGATAAGCTCTCTTGAGATTTATGATGCAACAGGGAGAAAAATGAAATCTGTAAAACCGGATGGAGAAAATATAAGTGTTGAAGATCTTAAACCGGGAATTTATTATTTTGAAATCAAACTGAAAGAGGGAACCCTGTCCTACGAAAAGTTAATCAAAGAATAAAAAAACACATCCAAATATTTTTAATAATACCTCTGATTTTTCGGAGGTATTGTTTTTTATGATTGGAGCGGGCTTGTTGGCTTTATTCAAGGGTTTCCTGCTTGTTTTTTTATATATTTGTATAGTAAGCGGATGCCAATGAAAGTTAGTTTTGAAAAATACAATCCATGCTGGAAAAATCAGTTTGAATCCATTAAAAACGAACTGAAAGAAAGTATAGGCTTCTTAAATCCCAGCATAGAACATATCGGGAGCACCTCTGTAAAAGGTTTATCAGCAAAACCCATTATAGACATTATGATTGGAGTGAAAGATGAATCAGAACTCGATAAAGTTCCTCCTTTATTACAGGGAAAAGATTACATCTATTACCAAAAGTATAATGAAGATATGCCGTATCGCCGTTTTTTCATTAAGCTAACGGATAAACCTCAGAACTTGGGATTTCCGGAAATTATTTATCCGGAAGATGAAATTCCTGAAGAACTTCACGACCACAACCTTCGTTTAGCTCATATTCATACCATTCCTGTTTCATCAGAACATTGGCTTCGCCATATTGCATTCCGCGATTATCTTCGTACCCATCCCGAAGTAAGAGAGGAATATCAGCAATTAAAAGAAAATCTCAGCACAATGGATTGGTTTGACGGCAATGATTATAATAAAGGAAAAGATCCGTTTATCAAAAGAGAAGAAAAAAATGCTGTTCAATGGTATTTAAATAATCAGAAACTTTAATACTTTACCCAATGAGAAAAGACTTAAAGGAGATAGCCAGCCAGTTTGCAAAATCAAAAATGCTGAATGACTTTATAGAATATGGAGGCGTTGCTGCCGCTATAGAAACTGCAGATGGAAATGTATATACAGGAATCAGTATTGATACCGCATGTTCTATGGGTTTTTGTGCTAAACATAGTGCTGTAGCGGAAATGTTAAAGAATGGGGAGTATCATATCAAAGCAGTAGTGGCGGTGGGAAATGATGGAAATGCAGTTCCACCTTGTGGACGCTGCAGAGAATTGATGAGCCAGTTGTCCAAAGAAAACCTTAATGCTGTGGTGGAAGTGAAAAACGGAGTTTTTGTATCCTTGAAAGAACTGATGCCTTATGACTGGAAAGAAGATCTTGACAGAGACTGGTAATTATAGATTAAATAATAAAAAATGAAGATCATGGAGTTCAAAACCTTAGCCAATATAGATGTAGAAGAGCTTTTAGAAGTATTCAACCTGTCTTTTTCAGACTATGTTGTTCCTTTTCACCTTACAAAGGAAATGCTTACCTCTAAAATAGCTGCTGAAAAATTAGATTTGACTATTTCAGTAGGTGCCTTTGAAGATGGAAAATTAGTAAGCTTCATTCTTCAGTCCGAAAAATTAGAGAATGGACAGAAAATTATATATAACGGCGGGACAGGAGTTGTACCTGGAAACAGAGGTCAAGGGCTGGTAAGAAAAATGTATGATTTTATCATTCCTGTTTTAAAAGAAAGACAAGCGAATGTATTACTGCTTGAAGTGATTGAAGGAAACTCAGGAGCTATTAGGGCTTATGAAAACTTGGGCTTTACGGTAGTTAGAAAATTGCTTTGTTTTAAAGGAAATATCAATTCTGGAATCGGAAATTCCCATATAACAATAAAAGATATGCATACATTTCAGTGGGATAATCTCCGTTCCTTCTGGGATATTGAACCTTCATGGCAGGGATCGGTTTATGTCTTGAATCCTATGCCGGATACATATAAAACTTTAGGAGCCTATTCAGATGAAAAGTTGGTTGGGTACATTGTTTACAATCCTGATACGAGAAGAGTGCTTCAGATTGCGGTACATAAAAACTATAGAAAACAAGGAATAGGTTCCGGGCTTTTTACAGCTATTGCTGACGGACAGCCAATTGCGATTAATAATGTGGATGATACTTCTAAAGAAGCAGGCGCATTTCTTGATAAAAAAATAGGCCTTAAAAACTGGTTATCACAATTTGAAATGAAACGGAGTATTTAACCAACGTTTCCATTGACATTAAAAATAAAAGGTTTTAATATACTTTTAACCTCTTAAACTTTTCAGGGAGCAGTAGAGAATGTAACTTTGCCGAAAATTTTAAAATAATGAAGCGAGGAATACATTTTTTACTGCTGTTTCTTTCCTTAACGGTTTTTGCCCAACAGGGAGCTATTGATACAGCACAGGTAGTAATACCAGGTCGTCAGAATAGTATTGAAGCCCAGTCAAAACCATATGTTATCATGATTTCTACAGATGGTTTTCGATATGATTATGCGAAAAAATACAATGCTGAAAACCTCCTGAAACTTTCTGAAAATGGAGTGAAAGCAAAAGCTATGATTCCTAGTTACCCAAGTATCACTTTTCCCAATCATTGGAGCCTTATCACCGGACTCTATCCCTCTCATCACGGTTTGATTGATAACTTTTTCTATGATTACAAAAGAAAGGAACCTTATGCGATGAGCAATAAAAAAAATGCAGAAGATGGAAGCTGGTATGGTGGAACTCCGCTTTGGGGATTAGCCGAAAAACAAGGAATGGTATCAGCATCCTTAATGTGGGTAGGATCTGCGAGTGATGCAGGAGGATTAAGACCGACGTACTACTATCCTTATCATGAAAAATTTACTCCATCAGAAAAAGTAGAAAAAGTGATGAACTGGCTAAAGCTGCCGGAAGATAAAAGACCCCATTTCATTTCATTATATTTCCCGGAAGTAGATGGGAGCGGGCATCATTTTGGTCCGGATACTAAAGAAACAGAAACTGCTGTTCATTTGATTGATAAAGCAATTGGAGATCTTGTTCAGAAAGTCAGCGATTTAGGGTTGAAAAATGTCAATTTTGTTTTTGTTTCCGACCATGGTATGATTAAGGTTGATGGTGGAACTCCATTGGAAATTCCGGCTCTTCTTTTTGATAAAGACAGATTTGATTTTTACAATTCTCAGACCCTTTTAAGAGTATATGTTAAAAATCCGGATGAGGTGAAATCTGTTTATAAAGAATTAAAAGCTCAAAAAACAGATGACTACGAAGTATATTTGGATAAAAAACTACCAAAATATCTGCATTTCGCGACAAGAGATGATCAATACAGCAGAATAGGACAGATTCTTCTCCTTCCAAAAGCACCAAAAATATTTCTGGAAAAAGGAAAGAAAACTTCCGTAGGGAAACATGGGTACAATCCAAGAACAGTTCCTGAAATGAAGGCAACCTTCTACGCATGGGGGCCGGAATTCAAAAATAATCTGGAGATTGATGAATTTGCTAATATCAATGTTTATCCCTTGGTTGCTGAAGTTTTAGGATTGAAAGCGGATCAGCCGATCGATGGAAAACTGAAGGTTTTAGGAAAAATTTTAAAAGAAAAAAAGTAAATCTTAAGTTTAATAGAATTGCAATACAAAAATGTACTGCAATTTTTTTATGAATTTTCAAAACAGTATCGGCGCACCAAAGGTGCGCCGATACTCGTTAATTTTATTTCAGCCTTAAAAGCAGAGGCTTAAACAAAATTATTGTTAGAATTTACTAACAAACTCCTTTGCAAACTCCTCCAATTTAATATTTCCGGTAACAGGAGAATGGTGTTCAATAAAATCTTTTTGGACGGTTCCGGTTTTCATTCCCTTTCCCATTTCAACATACAGTTCGGCCATATCTTGTGGTAAACCGGCCTGTAGCATCCCGTTTAAAGAATCTTCATCTGTGAATTCTACCCAAGGAAGTGCTGGCTTTTCGATAGCAGCTCCTAATACTTTGGCAAAATCAGAGGCTGTTCGGGAGTCACTTACAATGTATTTGATATTTTTACCTGTGTCATTGTTTACCAATTCCTCTGCAGCTGCTTTGGCAATATCTGCTGGATGTACCACAGGAATTTCTGTATTTTCAGAATAATTACCACCAATAATTCCTGCATTTTTAATCAATGGAATATCATTGAAGAAATTAGTATAAAAATAGCCTGCTCTTAAAAAGGTAAATGAGGTGTTTTCAATTTCACGATAAAGTTTTTCGATATGGTGAAGTCCTTTGATAGGACCATTTTCTACTGGAGATCCTGCTCCCACACTGCTTAACATAACTGCTCTTTTTACCCCGGTTTTCTTTAATGCTTCCGCATAATTCTTTCCGGCATTGATTGTATTCTGAATGATATTTTCGGCACTGATAGCAGGTGGTGTCATCACAAATACAGCATCTGCTCCGGTAAAAGTCTGGGTTAAGAAATCAACATCTGTAATAGATCCGATAGCAGGTTTTGCTCCTAAAGATTCAATGTCTTGTTTTCTTTCTTCATTACTGCTGATAACAGTGATGTCATGTCCTTGTTCTACCAATTGCTTTGTTAAAGGTTTGGCGACGTTTCCTAGTGATCCTGTGATAATAATTTTCATATGTAAATATTTTATTGTTTTTAATGGTCATGAAATCACCGAATACTGACTCATTTTTATCCATTGAGCAAATGATTGCGATTTCATAACAAATATTTTTTTATTTCCTGAGACAAAGTTATATTTGTACTTACTTTTATACAAGTACTTACCCTAAAGTATGTAACTATGACTGCCATCAAAGAAAGTTCAACGATCCAGGAGAACAAAAAGACAGTGCAGGATTGTCCTGTAATGTACGTTATGGAAAGAATTGGCGGATTCTGGAAACCCATTATCCTTTTTAATCTTTCTACAGGAGAAAAAAGATACAGTGAACTGAAGAAAGCAATTCCTGCAGTAACAGAAAAAATGTTAATTCAGCATCTGAAACAACTGGAAGCAGATGGGCTTATTATAAGAACAGCTAAGCCTGTAGTACCACCTCATGTGACTTATAAATTGAGTGATGCCGGCAATGAATTAGCTCCCGTTATAGATGCAATGGCTGCATGGGCTTTTCAGGATATGGAAAGGAATGATTACAAATGCGCTGAAGGAAACCAATACATGATTGATAAAAATCAGAATAGCTTTGGTAAAAACCTGAAAAAATAAAAAAGAGGTTCTTCAATTCGAAGAACCTCTTTTTATCCTGTAGAAGAAATTATAGAGACTGCATATCAATAACGAAACGGTATCTCACATCGCTTTTCAGCATTCTTTCATACGCTTCATTAATCTCTTGCATTTTAATCATTTCAATTTCTGAAACAATGTTGTGTTCTCCACAGAAATCCAGCAATTCCTGAGTTTCTGCAATACCTCCAATCACAGATCCTGCTACAGATTTTCTTCCCAGGATCATAGGAACTGTATTTAAAATAGGTTCCAGACCTCCTAAATATCCCACAAGAACATGAGTTCCGCTGATATTTAAAGTAGTGACATAAGGATTTACATCATGTACATAAGGAACGGTATCAATAATCACATCAAACTTTCCTTTCACTGACTTCATTTGCTCTTCATCAGTAGAAATAATAACATGATCGGCCCCTAACTGCTTAGCATCCTCAGTTTTTCCGGGTGTTCTTGAGAATAAAGTCACTTCAGCACCTAATCCTTTGGCAAGCTTAATTGCCATATGTCCCAATCCACCTAAACCAACAACGGCTACTTTAGAATCCGGACCTACATTCCAGTGTCTCAAAGGCGACCAGGTTGTAATTCCTGCGCAAAGAAGAGGAGCTACAGCAGCAGGATCAAGATTTTCAGGTACCTTTAGTACATGGTGAGAATCTACTACTACTTTTTGAGAATATCCACCGAAAGTATGACCTCCCGAATGTTTATCCTTTCCATTATAAGTTCCGGTGAATCCATTCTCACAATACTGTTCAAGATCATGCTGGCAACTGTTACAATGTCCGCAAGAATCTACAATACATCCTACACCTGCAAGATCACCCACTTTGAATTTGGATACTTCATTTCCTACTTTGGTAATTCTTCCTATAATTTCATGTCCGGGAACAGCAGGATAGATGGTGCCACCCCAATCGTTTCTTGCTGTATGAAGGTCAGAATGGCATACCCCGCAGTATAGAATTTCAATTTCTACATCTTTGGAAGTAACTTCTCTTCTTTCAATATTCATTTCTTTCAGATCTGCTGTGGTAGACTCTGCCCCAAAAGCTTTTACTGTAAATGTGCTCATTTGATTATTTATTTTATTTGGTTTAATATATTGTTGCTATAAATTGTTATATTCTTCATCCGTTACAGGATTCAACCATTCCACAATACCGTTCTGTGTGTTGGTATTGATGGCGATGTGCGTGAACTCACTGTCAGGAGCTGCACCATGCCAGTGAATCACATTTGGAAGAATATTTACAATATCTCCGGGATGTAATGCCTGTGCAGGTTTTCCTTTCTCTTGGTAAAAACCCGTTCCTGAAGTTACAATTAAAATTTGCCCACCTCCATGAGAGTGCCAGTTATTTCTGCATCCGGGTTCAAAAATTACATTCCCGATTTGGCAGTTCAGTTGATCTTCATTAGGTTTCAGGATTTGAACCCAAGCAGTTCCTCCTGAAAAATAATCCGACGAAGCCTTTTCGCCCTTCGGAAAAATAGTTGTATTAAAAGTTTCCATAACGGTACAAAATTCGAAACTTTCAGAGAAACCTTACTTATATGGATTACCGAATTACTTACCAATTTTACCGACACGATATCTGTTATGTCAGAATTTGGTAATTTTGAATGGTAAAAATATACTTCATGGAAAATCAGGAGGTTGAAATCTATAATACGGTTTCGGAATATAATAAAATGGCCCATCATGAAACATTGCATCCGTTGGTGAGCGTGATTGATTTTTCCAAATCAGATCCCATTTGTCAATACAGAAGGAAGTTTGGTTTTTATACCGTTTTCCTGAAAGATGTGATGTGTGGAGATATGCAGTATGGAAAGCATAGTTACGATTATCAGGAAGGAACATTGGTTTTCATCGCACCAGGGCAAACGTATGGAATTTATAATAAAGATAAATCTGTTCAGCCGGCAGGTTTTGCGTTAATTTTCCATCCCGATCTTTTAAAAGGAACCAATCTTGGGAAAAATATAAAAGAATATAATTTCTTTTCCTATGATGTACATGAAGCCTTACACCTTTCGGAAAAAGAAAGAGAGATTATCCTGGATTGTTTTAAAAATATAAAACATGAACTTGAACAATCCATTGATAAACACAGTAAATCATTAATTGTAAATAATATTGAGCTGTTTTTAAATTACTGTATGCGTTTCTATGACCGTCAGTTTATTACCAGAGATCATATTAATCAGGGAGTTATTGGGAAATTTGAGAATCTTGTTGATGATTATTTAAAATCTGACAATCCTAAAAATATAGGCTTTCCCATGGTGAATTATTTTGCCGAAAAACTGAATCTTTCAGCGAATTATTTCGGAGACCTTATCAAAAAAGAATTAGGAATCTCTCCGCAGGAATTTATCCACAATAAGTTGATTGATATTGCGAAAGTACAGATATTAGATCATGGAAAATCAATCAGTGAAATTTCCTATGATCTGGGTTTTAAATATCCACAGCATTTTACAAGATTATTCAAAACAAAAGTAGGGATATCCCCAAGTGAATACAAAATCCTGAACTGAGTTTAAACACAACTATCACAAATCTTTTTTCACAATAGCACGAATGAATTTATTTGTGGGAATTAATGCATTCATTAGCGCTATTAGTGTTTAATTACTCATATAAATTTTCCATTCTCGGAAAACAAGGTTATCTTTAAAGGTAGAAGTTTTCACCACTCAACAATGAAATCACAGAATAAAGAAACCCATGTATTCAATATCCGCTTTGGCACTATTACTGGATTGAAGGAAGAAGGAATCATAAGAGTTAAAAGTATTCGTTATGCCTATTCCGAAAGATTTCAAAAACCTGTTCCGGCTGAGCATTTTATCTTTGACAACAGGTTTGAGGATAAAATTCCGGTTTGTCCACAGAAACTCAGTCCGCTTGTGGAAAAAATGATCGGTGCAACACCGGTTGAAGAATTTGAACCTGAAGAATCTACTCAATATCTTTCGATAACACGTCCTGAAAATATCTTAGAAAACGAAAAACTTCCTGTTATTGTCTGGATTCATGGTGGCTCCCACGAGATTGGTTGTGGAGACCTTCCCACTGCTGATCCTGCAGAATGGGTAAAAGAGCAACAAATTATTGTTGTTACAGTATCTTATCGTTTAGGGCTCTTTGGCTTTTTAGGAGGGGATGAAAAGAGACCTCCTAATTTAGGTCTGTTGGATATAATGGAAGCCCTGAAATGGATCAAAGCTAATATTGCAGATTTTGGCGGAGATCCGGAAAATGTTACCCTGCTTGGTCAGTCTTCGGGAGGAGATGCTATTGCCCATTTGATGATCTCAAAAGGAGTTGATAATTTATTTCATAGGGTAATTATTCAAAGTGCTCCTTTAGGATTGCGGCATAAAAGGCAGAAAATGTCTGCTGAGTTTTTAAAGAAAACAGAAGAGATTAAAGATGAGGTTGATATTTATAAAATGATGGATGATTATGGGAAATTAGTGCCATCTGTAATGAAATATGGTTTAAAAGCTGCTATGCCTTTTGGTATCCAATATGGATTTCCTCCTTTATGTAGAGAAGACGAATCTGTTGAAAAATGGCGTGAAAATGCTAAAAAATATGATGTACTGATTGGTTTCAATAAAGATGAAACCGCATTTTATCTAAAAACTTCAGAAGCTTTAAATAAATATTTTGGAAAGGGCTTTGGGCTAAAGATTATGGATAAAACGGTTGAAAAAACTACGGACATTATCTATGGAACTCCAGCCAGGCAATTTGCAGAAAATTATGCAAGGGGAGGAGGGAATATTTATTTGTTTAAGATACATTCCAAACTAAAAGAGAATCCTATTGGAGCTCCTCATTGCATTGATCTTCCTCTGATTTTCGGGAATGAATCTGCCTGGAAATCTTCTGAACTCCTGAAAGATATTCCCTGGGAACGTATTCAAAAGCACGGAAGAAAATTAAGGGCTCTGTGGGCTGAGTTTGCAAGAACCGGAACAATATCAGATGCATCAGAACGTCCTGAAATTTTAGAACTCAGAAAAATTCAGGTTCTGCAGAATAATACAATCTAAAATTTCAATAATTTTAGATTGTACATTATTATTTAATAATTAGGTAGATGAAAACGTGGTGTTGGTAGGTTTTATTTAATAATAATTATAATATATTGTTTATATTTGAGTTACAAATTCAAAAAAATAATAATTATGAAAATCAGAAAAACTTCCAATGCAAGAAAAATTGACCGTCAGGAACTAAAAAATGTAAATGGTGGAATCATCATCAGAGACAGAACTTGTTGCTT
Source organism: Chryseobacterium sp. G0162 (assembly GCF_003815715.1). Classification (NCBI taxonomy): domain Bacteria; kingdom Pseudomonadati; phylum Bacteroidota; class Flavobacteriia; order Flavobacteriales; family Weeksellaceae; genus Chryseobacterium; species Chryseobacterium sp. G0162. The sequence continues at coordinate 3,141,641 of NZ_CP033922.1, forward strand.
TTATAACGAAGACAATATCTGTTGTGAGTGGGCTCCTGATCTATGGAGTTGTAGAGGTATTAAATGCTAATATTTACAACACGATAAAAAAATAAAGCGTACATCATGTACGCTTTATTATTTATTCCGGAATCCAGACACTTACATTTCCGGCAGGTACAGGAAAATTTCCCCAACCATTTTCATCGATGGGGATCTTATTTTTAAACCTTTTTAATAGGTCCTTACACTTTTTTCCGGCATATCGCTTTCCTATTTCCATCGGCTTGTTGTAAGCCTCTTTATTGCTAAGAACTACAGCACAGCCTGTATGAGTTTCATCACCTTCGCGTATCCATCCAATACAGTTGGCATCCTCGAAATAATCTCGCTGTTCTCCATAAGCATGATCTTTTCTAGCTTTCAGAAGCTCTTCAATACCATCTATTTTAGGCATAAATATTTCCTGATCATTTCCTTCTTTATCTTTGTCAGTATAATGGGCACCATACAAATCCGGATAAAAAACACATGGATACCCATCTTTTCGCAATAGAATCAAAGCATAGGCAATAGGTTTGAACCAAGGTTCAACAGGAGCTTCCAAATCCTGCAACGGCTGTGTATCATGATTAGCAACTATACTCACCGAATGTAAAGGATCAGCTTGGGTGAGGGTTTCATCAAAAATTCTTCTGAGATCATAGGAAGCACCTTCTTTAGATGCATTATGAAAATTGTTTTGCAGTGAGCTGTCAAAAAGACTCATACAGCCTTCGGTTACTTCAATATACTTTTGAAGCAGATGAAGATATCCGGGAGCCCAGTATTCTCCTACAGCAAAAATGTTTTTTCCGGTATTGGAGCGGAGCAGCGTGAGCCATTCCTTATAAAAGTCGAAGGAAATATGCTTTAAAGCATCAAGGCGAACACCATCAAAATCTGTTTCGTCAAAATACCACTTCGCCCACGTGTTGAGCTCTTCGCGTACAAAAGGATTTCTGTGTTCAATGTCATTGTACATCAGATAATCATAATTGCCTTTTTCATCATGGATCATTTCTTCCCAGTCGTCCCCATATTCAGATTGTATTTTATAAATATGAGACTCCATGCCCTCCGCATAATCTACACCACTGAAGCAAGTAAAATTCCATTCAAAATCAGAATATTTTTTTTCTCTTCCCGGAAAAGTAAACTTGGTATAGGATTCTATTTCCATAATATCGGAAATCACTTTTTCTCTGTTGTTTTCATCCACTTTTACCACATTGAACTTCTCCAGTTCATCACCCCCTGCTTTATGGCCCAAAACAATATCTACAATAACCTCTATATTTTGTTTTTTTAAAGCGTTGATTGCTTTTGCATATTCTTTTTTAGTACCATATTTGGTTGGCAGGGTTCCTTTCTGGTCAAATTCTCCGAGATCATAAAGATCGTAGGTATCATATCCTACCGAGTATCCACCATTTGCTCCTTTATAAGCAGGAGGAAACCATACAGAAGTTATTCCCAGTTTCGCCAGGTATTTGGACTGTTTTTCGGCTGCTTTCCATAGCTTTCCATCACCTTCAGAATACCAGTGGAAAAACTGAATCATTGTTGGGTTCATATAATTTGCTGATTTGTGGAATACAAGTTAGCGAAAAAATATGACCTGTTAATTTTCAAATTCTTTAAACGGGATTTTTAGTTGAACGGAGACAAGCTTTTTTTCTTCCGTGTTCAAATGAGAAAGTGATAGCCCAAGCAAGCGAACAGCTTTATCAAAAGGGCGTAGCTCCCAAAGTTTTTTTCCTGTATTGAAATATTCTTCCGGAGACGTAAAGTACTCCTCTCTGGTTACACTTCTTGTAAAAAGCGAGAAATCCTTATACTTAATTTTTAAGGTTAAAGTCCTTCCGAGAATATTGTTTTTCTGTAGACGTTGATGAAGTTCCTGCCCCAGGCTTTCCAGCTTTTCATTGATTTGCTGTTCATCAAAAAGATCTTCAAAAAAAGTTCTTTCTACCGCTACACTTTTTTGGATCCGATGAGGTTTAACTTCAGAAGTATGTATACCCCGAACCACATTGTAGTAATGTTTTCCGGATTTTCCAAAGATTCTTACCAACTCTTCCAGCGATCTTTTCTTTAAATCTTTTCCTTTGTAAATGCCTAAACTAAACATTTTGTTAGCAGTAACCTTTCCTACACCATAAAATTTTTCCACAGGTAATTCTTCTAAGAAGTTTTCCACTTTATCGGGATGGATGGTTTTCTGGCCATTAGGCTTATTGATATCAGAAGCTACTTTAGCCAAAAATTTATTCACAGAAATTCCTGCAGATGCAGTTAAACCCGTTTGTTCAAATATTTTCTGACGAATCTCCCTTGCAATCTGGTTGGCAGATTCTATTTCTTTTTTATTTTCGGTAACATCGAGATAGGCTTCATCCAATGAGAGCGGTTCTACAAGATCGGTGTACTCATAGAAGATCTCACGGATCATTTTTGAAATTTCTTTATAGCGTGCAAAACGGGGCGGAACAAAGATGAGATCTGGGCATTTCTCTTTGGCTGTTTTACTGGGCATGGCAGAACGGACACCATATTTTCGGGCTTCATAGCTTGCTGCAGCTACTACGCCTCTGTGTTGGCCACCTACTGCAATAGGTTTTCCTTTCAGTGCAGGATTATCATGCTGTTCTACAGAGGCATAAAATGCGTCCATATCCACGTGAATAATTTTACGAAGCGGCAAAGAAAAATCCATATCACAAAGATATGGATTCCTGTATTTATGGTGAATTTTTTATAGCGGGAAGCTTGAAGCTTGAAGGAGGAAGTTAACGAGGTCAGTAAGGAAATTGATAACCATAAGTCTCAAATTATTTCCTGCTTCTCTCTCTCAGCCTCCAGCCTTTTCACGACTTTAGCCGCATTGTAAGAAGATGAGGTTCGAAACCTGCTTTTTCATAAGCTTTTACAGCAGAATCATTTTCAGCATAAACATCAAGTCTTATTTCTGAAATTCCCCTGGATTTTGCCCAGTCGATAAGCGCATCAGTAATTATTTTATTGACACCTTTTCCCCTGTGTTCAGGTTTTACATACATAAAACCCAGATAAGCATAGCTCTTAAATTTATTATAATCTTTCTCAGAATTTTTGATAAGAGCATAACCGGATGCGATAATTTCATTATTGTCTTCTACAACAACTAAAGTTGCCTCCGGAGATTGTATGAATTCATTCAGATCATAATAATGGATTTCGCCATCAATCAATGTACTGTTAAAAGGTCTTTCTGCAGAAACAATTCCCTGCTCAAAGGTTAAAAGGATTTCTAAATCCTGTTCTGTGGCTTCTCTTGTGATCATGGTATAAAAAATAAATGAAGTTTAAACATTCCGCTTTGATGGAGTGTTTAAACTTCAAGGTTTTGATATTTTAAAAATTATTTTAAAAGTTTGTCTATGGTCTGCTGAATCTCAGGATCTTCCGGAGAAATAGCATAATATTTTGCAATCGCTGATTTTTGATCGATAATCATATATCTTGGAATCCAGTTGAGATCCACATAATTGTTGAAATCATTTTTCCAGCCTGAAGCAAACCAATAATTGTCTTTTTCTTTCATATTGAATCTTACAAGACTCTTATCAAATCCTTCTTTAGATCTTTCCAGCGATAAGAACACAAAGTCAATATTTGGATTGTTTTTTTCTAATATTTCGGCTTTTGGAAGTGCCTGAAGACAGTCTCTGCACCATCCGGCCCAAAAATCGATCACTAAAACTTTTCCTTTATGCTGATCCAGAATTTCCTGGATGGTAATTGTTTTTCCATCCTCATCTTCCAGTTTTTGTTTTAAGGCTTCCTTAGAAAATCCTGTTTTAAGAGCAGTAGGAATTTTTTGTGCATAGCTAAAGCTAAACAGACCTACCATAAAAATTAATAACAACTTTCTCATTCTACAATTTCATTTACACAAAACTAAGCAATGCATTGCAATTCTGTATTTATTTTTTCTGAATTGGGAAAAATTTATATTATTGACAATTTCTATGAATATTGTTATAGTATAGATGAAGATTGCCTCAAAGAGAAAACTCTATTTTTTAGTGAGAATATTTTTTGCCACGAATGCATGAATTTTTTCATTTTATTCGTGCATTCGTGGTTATTTATAAGTTTTTAAAATATTTTTTTGAGAATTCCTATTGGTAATTTTTTATCAAGCCTTTCACTACGGTGATTACATTCGGCATGGCTTTATTTGCTGCATTTAAAACTTCTTCGTGAGAAACAGCAAAGGCAATGTCCGGTCCTCCAAGATCTGTAATAACGGACATACAGAATACATCCATTCCCATATGTCTGGCAACGATCACTTCAGGAACGGTACTCATTCCTACCATATCACCGCCAATAGCTTTAATCATTCCGTATTCGGCAGGAGTTTCAAAAGTAGGACCTTGTAAGGCTACATAAATCCCTCGATGGATTTTAATATTGTTGTCTGCAGCAGCTTGTTCCGCCACAGCGATCATTTTTTTGCTGTAAGGTTCACTCATATCCACAAATCGTGGTCCAAGCTCGTCAATATTTTTACCTCGAAGCGGATGCTCAGGCATCATATTGATGTGATCTTTTAAAATAACGATATCTGCAATACTGTAGGATGGATTTACACTACCACATGCATTGGAAAGAATAAGATTTTTAATTCCCAACAGATGAAAAACCCTTACAGGAAAGGTTACTGTTTCCATAGAATGCCCTTCATAATAATGAAAACGGCCACTCATCATCAGTACTTTTTTTCCTTCCAGTATTCCATAGATAAGCTTTCCTGTATGTCCTACTACTGTAGTTTGTGGAAAATTGGGGATATCTTTGTATTCTAAAACATGGATCGGTTCTACTTCATTCTGCAGTTTCCCAAGTCCGGATCCTAAAACAACCGCAAAATCAGGAGTGTCCTGAATGATATTTCTGATGAAATCAGCTGTCTCTTTAATTTTTTCTAACATAATCTAAGATGATTTGATTGAATTCTTCCTTTTTATCAATAATGACATTGATAGGCCAGTAGTAAACAATTTCTCTAAGATAGTCAAAAGTTTTCAGACGAACGTAATCTTTCTCTGTGGTTAATATCAGCTTATATTCTCCTAATTTTTTATACTCCGCAAGGATTTTTTTAATATCATCATCCGTGAAATTATGATGATCTCTGAATTTCAGATGAGTTACCCTTTTTGAAAATTTAGCCAGATGTTCCAGAAGCGGTTTAGGGTTCGCAATTCCGGTAATCAGTAGAATATCATAGTAGTTTAGATTATTATCCGGAAGCATTTTATCTTTTCCGTATACATTTTCGTCATAACCGATAGATGAAAAGAACACTTTTTGGTTATAAGAAGGTCTGATCCTTGAAATATAATATCTTTTGGTTTCCTCTGTAAGCTCATCAGGGCATTTGCTGACCATAATGACATCTGCTCTTTTAGATCCGGCTCTGGATTCCCTAAGATCTCCGGCAGGAAGAAGATAGTCTTTAAAAAACGGATCATTAAAATCGGTCATCAGAATATTGAATCCCGCTTTGATGGCACGGTGCTGCATGGCATCATCCAAAATCAGTACTCCAAGATCCATATCTTCAATCACTTTTTTGGCGCCGGGAACACGTTCTTCCGAAACTGCAATCACAAAACGGTTTTTGAAACGCTCAAAAAGCTGCATCGCTTCATCCCCTACAATCTTGTAGTTGCTTTCATAATTCGTTACTTCATAGCCTTTTGTTAATCTTCCGTACCCTCGTGAAAGGACTCCGGTTCTGTAATGTTTGGATAAATACTGGGCAAGATACATCACCATCGGCGATTTTCCGCTTCCGCCCACAGAGAGATTCCCGACATTGATTATCGGTGTCTTGAATTTTGTCGATTTAAAAATCCCCAAATCATACATTGTGTTTCGGATACCCGTTACCATATGATAAGCAAGGGAAAAAGGATAAAGGTACCATCTTTTCATACGATTGCAAAAATAGGAATTTTCATAAGCATTAGAGTAATATTCTCAAAGACTTTTCAACAAATATTTCGTTAAATTAAAGTATTTTTGTGGAGTTATTACAATACATTGAGATACTTTATAGAATTTTCTTACAACGGAAAGAATTATTTCGGCTACCAGATACAGCCGGATGCTATTTCTGTGCAGGAAGAACTGGAAAAAGCACTTTCCACCATTTTAAGAGAAGAGATTAAAACAACAGGAGCCGGAAGAACGGATACTGGTGTTCATGCTAAAAAAATATTTGCTCATTTTGATACGGAGCAGGAACTGAATGATGAGCTTCCTCGAAGACTAAACAGTTTTCTTCCTCCTGATATATCCATTGAAAGAATTTTTAGGGTGAAGGATGATTTTCATGCCCGTTTCGATGCGACCTACAGAACCTATGAATATTATATTTCGTTGGAAAAAAATCCGTTTACTCAGGAATCTGCCTGGCAGCACTGGAAAAGACCTTTGGATATCAACAAAATGAACGAAGCTTGTAAAATTCTTTTTGAATACGAAGATTTTACAAGTTTTGCTAAATTAAAAACCGACAATAAAACGAACATCTGCAAAATGTACATCGCAAAATGGGAACAGAATGGAGCGGAACTGAAGTTCACGGTCTCTGCCAACCGTTTTCTGAGAAATATGGTGCGTGCGATTGTAGGAACAATGATAGAGATTGGTACAGGAAAATTAAAACCGGAAGATCTTCGCAGAGTCATTGAAGATAAAAACCGTAATGCTGCCGGAACCTCTGCTCCTGCCCATGGATTATATCTTGTAGATGTAGGCTATGAATTTTAAATAAAAACTAAAAACTATAATCATGTTATCAATTCTTATTCTCATTGGAGCTTATCGATATTATGCAAGATTAGCAGAAAAATTCGGAAAAGTGAAATGGCAGCTGGGACTTTTGGCGGTAGGGGTTTATTTGGGTACTCAGATCATTTTAGGAATGTCTTACGGAGTTTACTTAGCTTCAACTGATCCAGAGGCTGTGAATAATGTAAATTATACAGGTTTTTCTGCCGCTAACCTTGTCGGTTGGTTACTTTCTCTTCTTGCAGTATGGGGAGTTTATCTTCTTCTGGAACAAAAATATAAAAAAGAAAATCTGCAAAAGCCCTCTATAGAAATTCAACAGATCGGTAAGGTTTCGGATGATTCACAGAATTGAAATTGAAGCGTTCAAGAGGTTTGATAAAAATGAGATTAGCTGCGAAAGATATTCATTCTGTAAATGACAGGCATCTTATATTTTCTATGACGATTTGCAAAAGTTGTACAGGCTGAGAATTTAGAAAGTCTTATTTTTGCATAGAATTTTAATTCTTTTCTTCGATTCGTATAATGAAAAAACAAGATACCTGGGGAATTGTAAAAAGGCTGTTCTTTATTGGAATGAAATTTCGTTCTTGGTTCATCCTTACTTTAATAATTTCCGTCATACTCTCTATAGTTTCTACTTACAGACCATACCTTACCATGGAAGTGGTGGATAATGACATTACAAAGCTGCAGGATAAGGCTTTGATGATGAAGCATATCTATATTCTTGTGGGATTGGTCTTTGCTGAAACCATTTTAAACTTTTTCCTGGTTTATTTCTCAAATTTTATCTCACAGAATGTAATCAGGGATATCAGAGAGCGTCTATATTCTAAACTGATTTATTTCAAAACATCATTCTTTGATAAAACACCGATCGGTCAGTTGGTAACCCGTGCAGTAGGAGATGTTGAAACCATTGCTATAGTATATACAGACGGGTTCCTGATGGTTTTCGGAGATATTCTGAGAATTGTATTTGTGTTGGTTATGATGTTCAGTACGAACGTTCACCTGAGTTATATTACGCTTGCTATTCTGCCTTTAATGGTCGTGATTACAAGGTTTTTTCAGAAAAGACTTAAAAAAGCTTTTGGGGACGAAAGAAACTGGACTGCTACCCAAAACTCTTTTGTACAGGAAAGATTGGCCGGAATGTCTATCATCCAGGTATTCAACAGGCAGGAATCAGAATTTAAGAAATTTGATGATATCAATATTACCTTGAAAGGAGCATTGTTGAGAACTGTTTTCATTTTTTCACTTTTCTTTCCGGTAGTAGAACTTATTTCCTCATTATTTATAGGATTTATCCTGTTTTATGGTGGATATATTACGATCAGTGCTGGGGTAGTCATTGCCTTTATTCAGTATATTTCCATGTTGATCCGTCCATTAAGACAGATTGCAGACCGATTCAATAATATCCAGCGAGGAATTGTAGGGGCAGAAAGAGTATTGGGATTAATGGATGAAGAAAATTCAATGACCAATACAGGTACTGTGAAAAAAGACCACTTTGCCGGTAAAATTGAATTCCAGAAAGTACGCTTTGCTTATGATGAAAAACAGGAAGTACTGAAGGGTATTGACTTTAAAGTAAATCCTGGAGAAACCGTTGCTATTGTAGGAGCAACCGGAGCGGGTAAATCTACCATTATCAGTTTGATTACAAGACTTTATGATATCAATTCAGGAAATATTCTTATCGATGATGTAGATTTAAAAGACTATGAGCTTTATAATCTGAGAAGTCATATCGGAGTAGTATTGCAGGATGTATTTCTTTTCCATGGAAGTATTTTTGAAAACCTTGCGTTTGGAGACGATAGTATTACCCTTGAAAAAATAAAGGCCGGAGCTAAAGAAATTGAAGTAGATCAGTTCATTGAACAGCTTCCGGGCGGCTATGATTATGTGGTAAGTGAAAGAGGGTCATCTATTTCCTTAGGCCAAAGACAATTACTGTCGTTCCTGAGAGCTTATTTATCTGATCCCAAAATTCTGATCCTGGATGAAGCCACATCTTCTATTGACCATGAAAGTGAAAAACTGATTCAGAGAGCCACAGAAAAAATTACTAAAAACAGAACGTCCATTATTATTGCTCATAGACTTTCCACTATTGAAAAAGCAGATAAAATTATTGTGATGGAGCATGGTAAAATTGTAGAAGAAGGAAGACATTTGGAACTTTTGGATAAAAACGGATACTACGCTACTTTATACAAGGCACAACTTCGACATGAAGTGGAATTGGAAGAAGAAAAGGAATCAAAATAAAAGCGTATTTAAAACTATAAAAAAAAGAGAGCAAAATGCTCTCTTTTTTGTTATTGAAGGTATCTAGAATTTTAATTTTTTAGTCAGTACCTTTCCATCTTTTAGAACAACATTCACTGTGATGATTGTGCTCCTTTGATTGACAGGAAATCTAAATTCAGAAGCATTGATGTCTGTTCTGTTTACCAATAGCTTTCCTGATGCATCATAGATATGTAATGAAGCAATTTTTGATTCCCCTTTTACATATACTGAATTTTCATCCTTGGTGATGAATGAATTATTTTTTGAAGTTATATCATTTACAGATAATGAAGCCTGCGGTACTATGGTTACGGAATAATCTTCCACTTGTCCATATTCTGGAGTATAGCATGACGTAATGGTAATACCTGCCAAATCACCGATAACCCTCATTCTTAAAGGAGTATTTAATACAGCATCTGATGGAGGGGTGACAGAAGCAGTCGCAAATGAACCACTGGTTACTCCCGTTTGATTTAAAATCGCTTCTGTAATTTCATTAAACTGACCATCATTGTTGTAATCAATATATGCTTTTATTCTGTGGCTGTTATTTAGTCCCGGAGCCACCTGAATGGTAGTGGCTGTATTGCTGGGAATTGTCGTTTTGCTGATTCCCATACAGTAGTTGCCGGTAAAGTTTTCATAGAAGTTATTAATTGCCTGTTTGTAGCTGTTGGAAGAGTTATTGATGCTTCCAAACTTTACTGAAGTAATTCCAATGTTATAATTTCCAGGAGCATTTATTGTTGTTGGAGTACATGCGCTAGTAAGAGATACACTGTTATTAGGAGTTGTACTTGCAGCAACCGGAGAGTTGATTAATGATTGTCTGTACTTCAGAAGTTGTGCTGTTGCACGATCTGTTTGTCCCTGAGTAAATAAATCTCTGAAGCAAAAGGTATAAGCCATTACATTTCTTTCTCCACCAGCATATAGCTGACTGGTACATGGGTTGATTTGTCCGGTCTGACAATTTCTGGGAACAGAGGCATGATAAAGACTTTTCATAGGTTCAGTATCACATACCAAATCACCATTCAAGGTACAGTCTGTATTGACAGGGCAATCTCCTGTAGTCGCATTATATCCTTCGTGGGTATGTCTTAAGCCTAAAGCATGGCCAAACTCGTGAGCCAAAGTCTGCGCATTGACTGCTGAGGCACTGGTGGCCATAAAAGAATAATCGTTGCTCCCGCCCGGATAATAAGCATATCCATTCAATGCCCCTGCGTTTGAAGTCAGTTTTTTCACAACATAGATATTGTAGTATTTGCTGGTGTCCCATTGTCCCATTGCGGTAATCTCTGTTGCTGGAACTGCGTTGGTTGTGTTGTCATCATTTACTCCGCCACTTACGTATTTTGGAAGGCTGGAAGCATCAATTCTATTAATACCATTGGTAGGATTGCAATTAGGATCTACCTTCGCAAAAACGAATTTTACAGGTAAAGGAGAACTTGTAGCGGCCATTCCACTGGATGCATTTCCTGCAAAGACACCATTGGTATAGTTTACCCAGGCAATGATATCAGCATCGGATTTGTTATTAATACTTCCTATTGGGCTTCCATCTCCTACAACGTGTATAACAATTGGAATTTCATAGATCTGGTTTTGACCATTCTTCGCCGCTAATTTGCCGCTTTTGACCATTTTTGATAATTCCAGATTGAAGGTATCATCCTGAACCTTTTCATTGGGGAACTTGGCGTAATGTTTTCTCATTAATTCGTCAGTTCCACATTCTAAAAATTCTACATTCTGTGAATAAAAATTTGAAGATAAAGTTGTTGTAATAAGCAGAAATAATAGTTTTTTCAAAGTTATTTATTTAAGTGTTGTTTTTCTCCACCAAAAATAAATAAAAAAACAATAAGGGTCAGTGCTTTTTAAAACTGCAGAAAACAAAGTTTTGAGTGGTTTCGAAAGGAGTCGTGTGATCTTCCGTAATACATTGGATCTTATCGAAACTTTCCATAAATTTTTCAGAAAGAGAAGCCTCATCATATTGCTGAATATCCAGTCCGCTGCATTTGGTTGGTCCATTTTTGGAAAAAGTTCCTAGAACTAAAAATTTATTTATATTTTTCTCTGCAATATCAATATATGCTGAAATCTGCTCCGGAGTTGTTAAGAAATGGAAGGCCGCTCTGTCATGCCAGATATCATAAGTTTCAGTGGGTTCAAATGCTGTAATGTCTGTAGCAATCCATTTTACCTTCTCTGCCTGGTCTCCTAGCCTCTCTTTTGCTTTTTCCAAAGCCTTGGCAGAAATATCCAATACAGTAATATTTTCATAACCTTCTTCAAGAAGAAAATCAACCAGAGTACTATCTCCACCACCAATGTCTATGATTTTAGCTTCTTTTCCCAATCCGAAAGAATGAATAAAATTAAGGGACGTTTGAGGTTTTTCCTGTGTCCAGCTTACCTGGTCAGGATTTTTAGTTTCATACACATTTTCCCAGTGGTTTTTATTGGTGGAAGAATTCATGAGTCCTTTAATTGATTATTTATTTGTTCAAATTTATTAATTAATTCGTCAACTTTTCCTTGTTGTTTCTTTATAGTTTTAGGTCTGATATAAAACCAATTGAAACCTATCCATATCAAAGTTGCGGCGTATACTAAAATGGCAGAAACGGATGACATTTTTAGGGCATATTCATACATATACAGGCATATTCCAAGGAACAACATAATGAAATACAGATTAAGCATAGTGGTTTGCATGAATTTCTGTTTATTCTTAACCAGATATAGATTCTGAAGATATTCACTGTTAGATTGGGTATTGTCAATTTTATAAAAAATCATAAACATTCTGTTGTAAGCCAGCAGAAAAATAACCATAGCCAGAATGACAAGTACAATCCCGATTTTTGTACTGGTAAACTGGGGCTGATAACGATACCATATAAAAGCAATGCATAAACTGGTTGCAATCAATAGGAGGTTGGTAAAGATCAGTTTGCGAAGGTTTTCATTTTTAAACTTTTTCAGTCTATTAAGGAGCTCTTCTATATTAGGTTTTGGAGAAGTCTGTTGTTTCCATATATTTTTAAAATCGATATTAGTATCCATTGTGCTTAAATTTTTGTGTTAATTTTTCTTTGATCCTATGAATTTTTACCCGGATATTGGATTCCGAGAGCCCTGTAATCTGAGCGATTTCCGCTTGCTTTACTTCTTCCAGTTCCAGAGAGATAATAATTCTGTCCGTTTCCGGAAGCTCTGAAATAAACTGATAGAGTAATTGTATTTGCGGTTCCATAGATTCCTGTTTTTTTTCTTCCAGATTGATGGGGAGATCTGTTTTGGAAAATCTTTTTTCCTTTTCAATCTGTCGGAGACAATTATTGGAAGCGATTCTGAAGATCCATGTTCCGATGTTGGATTCATTTCTAAATTTCGGGAGCTGCTGCCATACGATGATGAAGGTTTCCTGAGCTAGATCCTGAGCTAGATCGGTATCATTGACATATCCCATACACAAACGGAATATCTTTTGCCAGTAGAGTTCGTAAATGTCCTCAAATACCATTATTTCGAAGATAAAAAGTTATTGAGCTGATTAAAATACCATTCTTTGTCATCATACATAATGAAATGAAGTCCTTTTGTGGAATATTGAAAATTGGCGTTTTTAAGATTTGTATACTGTGCTTCAATTGATGGTTTCATAAATACAAAATAAGATTCCAGAAGAATAAGAGAAGGACATTGTATATTTTTGATGGTTTCCCTTAGATCAGTATTAGAGAAATCGCAGTACATTTTGGCAAATGTTTTTCTGTCAGATTTCATGCTCCAGTCAATGACGGTACTCTGCATAGAAGTATCTGCCAGAAGGCGAGGAATAGACTGAGTCTGCATTTTACGGAAGTCTTCATCGGTCATTGTTGTAAATTTAGTAATGGTTGATGAGCAATCGTTGTTTTCTTTGGGTGTAAAATTAGGATTAGAGATTGCAGCCAGGCAGGGTAAAGTATCCACAATAACAATTTTGCCTACCAGCTCAGGATAATCTGCTGCGATGGCCAGCGCAAGACCGCCTCCCATACTGTGTCCAATGATAACAGGTTTTTCAATTTTATAAGCCTTTATATAAGCTGCAATTCCCTTTTCCCAATCTTTGAAGCTGGCATCAGCATCAGGTTTTGCTCCTGCAAATCCCGCCATGGTTAACGTGTAGCAGGTGAAATCTTTTTCAAACTTTGCAGTTGTTTCATTCCATACCTCTCCTGAAGAAGCAAATCCGGGAATAAGAATTAAAGACTGTTTTCCCTTTCCGGTTTTCTTTACCTCAAACGGGTATGTTTTTTCCTGACCAAATATATTACATACTGCTGCAAAAAATAACATGATGATAAGAAGGAATGTAAATTTTTTCATGATTTCTAAAGTTTTAAGGTTTATTTGTCTTTTAGAGACCTGCTTTTTTAAAATGTTACACTATTTTTTTACTTTTTTTGAAAAAAGATTATCTCTTCTGTGCAATCCGTTATGATAAGGGAAAAAATACCATTTGAAATTTTATAATTATTCTTTCTCTACGGTTAGATTTTTAGAGACAGATATGATAAAAATCATGATTCATGCGATGTTTAGGTCTGTTTATCTGTGTTTCCTCTCTGGTATGTGATTAATGTGGTTATGAAATAAATTAAATTTTTACGTTTTGGGTGTTTAGAATTAAAAAATAATGACTTAATAGTATTTATATTGATAAAAATTATTAAATTTATTGAAAGTTTAAGTCGCTGCCCCGGGAAGTGATGGGGTAGGCAGACAAAAATGGAATTTTTAACTAAAAACTAAAAAATATAAATGAGTAATAATATTCAAGATGAATTTAAAGTTTTTAAGGACGAACTAAAAAAACTTAATATCGAAGTACAGAAAGTAGTAAAAGTAGGAAATGGAAGTATGGATTTTCATGAAGTTTTCTACAAATCGCCGCGATATGAAGAGGTGAAGACTGTGTATGTTCAGCGTCATAATCTGGACAGTATGATAGAAAAATTCAAACAAGCTTATCATTAAAATATAACCAGCGCCGCAGAAAATATGCGGCGCTGATTTTTTATAGGTTCAAACGTGAATAGAAGACGTTAGAATATTAGCGGAAAAATGTTCCTGAGCATAGCTCTCCTTTAATCTTTGTCTAGTGTTGACGTCTTTTTAGTGTCCTTCATTCCGATATACACTATGAGAGAAAATAAGATACAACCAGTAATATACCAGTAAAAATATTCTTCGGAACCGATCTTTTTAAACCAAAGGGCAATATATTCTGCAGTTCCTCCGAAAATAGCTACTGTAATGGCGTAAGGAAGACCTACCCCCAACGCCCTGATCTCAGACGGAAAAAGTTCAGCCTTTACCACTGCATTAATGGAGGTATAACCACTTACAATGATGAGTGCTGCCATAATAAGGAAAAAGGCACCCCACATTGAAGTTGTGGTACTGAGTGCTGTTAGAAGCGGAACCGTACATAAAGTTCCCAGAACCCCAAATCCCAGAAGCAGTGGACGTCTTCCTATTTTATCAGATAATCCTCCGAAGACAGGCTGAAGACACGCAAATATAAATAAAGAGATAAAAGAAATTAAGGTAGACTGTTCTTTGCTAAGATGTACTGTATTTACCAGAAATTTCTGCATATAGGTGGTATAGGTATAAAATGCCAATGTTCCTCCCAATGTAAGACCTACCACAGTAAGCAAAGCTTTAGGATGTTTAAGAAGCTCTTTAATGGTTCCTTTTTTCTTTTCATTGAAATCTTTTTTATTTTCAAAAGCTTCCGTTTCGTGAAGATTAGCTCGTAGATATAACGCTATAATGGAAAGCATAGCTCCGATGACGAAAGGAATTCTCCAGCCCCATTCTTCCAGTTGAGTTTCCGTTAATATTAATTTTTGCAGAATCAGTTGAATTCCTAATGCAATAAGCTGCCCGCCAATCAGAGTAACATATTGAAAACTTGAATAGAAACCTCTTCTGTCTTCCGTTGCCATCTCACTGAGATAAGTAGCTGAAACACCATACTCTCCACCCACACTTAGGCCTTGTAATAATCTTGCAATTAAAAGTAGAATAGGAGCCAGGATACCTATGGTTTTATAAGTTGGGGTAAGGGCAATAAGAAGGGAACCAAACGACATCAGCAGTACGGAAAGAGTCATTGCTTTTTTTCTTCCGATTTTGTCGGCTATACTTCCAAATAGCCATCCCCCGATAGGACGCATAAGAAAACCGACAGCGAAAATCCCTGCAGTATTCATTAATTGAGCATTGAGATCAGAATCCGGGAAAAAGGAATTGGAGAAATAAATAGCAAAGGCAGCATAGGCATACCAGTCATACCATTCAACAAGATTTCCTATAGATCCGCCTACAATGGCTTTGATTCTTTGAGCAGTAGTAATTGAGGTAGTATTCATAAGAGTAAGATATTAAATTTTTTAAAGTACGATTTGCAGAGACAGAAGGAATTCACCTTTTCTGTCAAAAATAGTTTTAGATGTGATATCATATAAGGGTCGGCTGCTATACTGAGCAACAATTCTTGCATTTTGACCATATAAATAGAAATTGGCACCTATATCATAATAACTTCCGCTTTGGTTAAGGGCTTCCATATTTTTCAGGGCATAGTTGAAGAAGGGCTGAATTTTTAAAACCTTACTGAATTTTGGAATAACGAAGCCCGCCTGTGAAAACCAGATATTTCCTGTTCCCATTAAAACCCTGTTATTTCCTGCTCCTTCTAATGCCCTCTGACCGGTAAATGTCTGATCCGGAGTTCCGGGATTAAGGAGTCCGCTCATCCTTAGGTGATTGGGTCCATAATTATAATTGTAGTATACCGAATAGAGCGTGAGTCCCATTTCTTTATTTTTATTACCTAAAGGTATTTCCGAATAAATGTCAGCTCCAAAAATATTGGCGGGATGAGATTCAAAAGTATTTTCTGAAGGTTGGCTTTGTGTAGCATCTTTACTGGTATAGAAACCAGCGCCTATATTCAGGACTTTTTTCACTGCAAGGTTATTTCCTGGTAAAAAAGAGGTGACGGTAGTTTCTTTATTAAAGAACTGATAAAAGGCATATCCTGAATAAGACAATTTTCCACTTTGATTATTGTCTACTGCAGGCCCTCCAACCACTGGCTTTAAGTTCGTGGCAAAAGGTTTATTGATGCTGAATCTATAGTTAAGTCTGTCAAACTCTCCATGGATGAAGACTCCCAATTGCCTTGAAAACTGATCTGCAATTTCAATGGATGGGAAATTGAAAATAGGAATATCTCCTGCAAGCATTTTGGTTGTGCTGGCACTGGTAAGACGGCTCACCCCATTCCAGGAATGCAGACCCGCTCCCAGATAGAGATTATTTTTATTGGGTTTTCCAGTCTGAAAATTATTTCTTGGAATAATAGCCAATTCATTATAGGCATCATGGAAAAAAAAGGATGCTTTTTTTCCGGCTCCATTATTACCGGTTCCGGTCCCTCCACCTGAAATAAAATTCTGATTATTAATCCCCATTTGTAAGAAAACAGAATAAAAAGGAGTCAGTTGACTCTGAATCGTTAATCTCATTCTCCGGATTCCTGCATCATAAGTTTGTTCCTGCGGCACTCCATTGACGCTTGTGCCTGGATTATTTTCGATACTTCGAAGCCAGATCTGGCTGGAAATACCAAATTTAAGCCATTGGTCACCTTTGGAATTGAGCTTTATTTTAAGCTCTCCAACCTCCAGAGGGCTTTTCTCTGAAGTATTTTCCATAGGATTCTTTTTGATATTAACCGTATCCTGGCTATAAATGTTTTGTATGACCATTACACTGAAAATAATGAGCAATTTTTTCATAGGTGCTTTTGTTTGCTCCTAAACAAGATATAAATTCTGAAGAAATTTTGAAGTTTGTATAAAATTTAAACTTTCGTTATTGTTTTGCTTGTTAATCAGGGATTTGTTTTGAGAAAATGATTTTTATGGTGTGCAGGTTGTTCTCAAAATGATAAGAGATTTCATCATTATAAATCTCCAAAATCTTTCTTACAAGTGCCAATCCGATCCCAATAGAGTTTTGATTGGGGTTTCCACGCCTGAATCTTTTAAATAATTCATCCGTAGAAACAGTAGGTGGATTTCCGGTATTTGAAATCTGTAAATAAGTCTTTGTGAGGACTACAGAAATTTTACCATGATGTATATTGTGTCTTTTAGAATTATTGATGAGATTATTGATAACAATGGTTGCCAGGTTTTTATCAAAATCAATAAATACCTCTTCCTGAATTTCTTTTGTCAGTGTAAGGTTTTGAATTTCAAACAGGTCTTCAAAGTAATGCAGTCTTTCTTTCAGTAATTCTGAAAAATTGATCAGGTGTACATCTTTTTTTTCAAAGTGGTCCAGTTTGGCCAAAAGGATAAGAGACTGGTTGATAGATGAGAGTCTGTCCAGTTCATCATTCATTGAAGAAAGTGTGATAAGCTGGTTTTCCGAAAGTTCACTGTCCATTAATAGTTCTATTTTTCCTTTGATAGAAGCTAAAGGAGTCTGCAGTTCGTGGGAAGTATTTTCTGATAGTTCTTCTAACAGGTGATAATCTTTTTTAGAGCTTTCGGACATTTTTATGAGAAAGGTATTCAATGATTTAAATTCCTCTGTCTGGGTTTTCATTAGATTCATGGACCGGCTGTCTTTCAAACTGAATTTTTTGATTTCGTCCATTGCGTGATAAAAAGGTTCAAGAATTTTTTTGGAAACCAAAACACTCACAATAATAGTGAGGATAATAAGAAAGACCATAATCCATGCGACAACCATAATGATACTGATCAAGAAATTGTTTTCAATAATCGTAATGTACCGCACACTTGTTATGGCGTGTTTTTTTTGGTGAATTACGGGATATGTAATCACCGTAATCCTGTTGATATAAGACTGGATGCTTTTATTCCAGATATATTTTTCTTCAATAATTTTTTCCTTTGTATTCTGGGAAGTAGAGGGAAGAATTTTTACACGGGTTTGCCGATGATGTGCTGTAAGATAATCGTAGTTTGGGTCTTGTTCTAGCTTGTTAGTTACATATGCATTCAAATCTTCAAGCTTAAGAATGGCAGATTGCATAGTTGCTCTTTCAAAGGCGAAATAAAGAATAGCAAAGCCGGTAATAAGGACAAAAAATACCAAGGTGGTAAATGCTCTGGCAAAACGGAAACTTAAATTCATTGATCAATCCATTTATAGCCTAATCCGTACACCGTATGAAGATAATCCCGTCCTCCCACATCAAGAATTTTTTTGCGTAGGTTTTTTAAATGCTGGTAAACAAAGTCTATATTATCAACACTGTAGGTGTAATCTCCCCATAGATGGCTTGCAATCGCCTGCTTTGAAAGCATCCTGTTTTGATTGTTGATAAAATAGATCAGAAGGTGTAATTCTTTTTTAGTAAAATTAACTAGCTGTCCATTAATTTTACATTCTTTGGATTCCAGATCTACTGTAATTTCATTAAAAATGAGAAGGCGATTGGTTTCAGGAGTTTTTCTTCTCAAAACAGCCTTGATTCTCGAATGAAGCTCAGGAAGAGAAAAAGGTTTGGTTATATAATCATCAGCCCCGTCGTCTAATCCGGTCAATTTTGTATCCAACGAATTTTTTGCTGAAACTATAATCACACTTGCCTGTGGAAGATCATTTTTGATCTGTCTTAAAATTTCCAGTCCATTACCATCAGGCAGCATAAGATCCAGAAGAATACAATCATATTCAAAAAGTTCAATTTTTTCTAAAGCCTCTTTTGCGGTAGAGGCTACTTCACAGATATAATCTTCTTTCTTGAGATAATCTATAGTATTCGCTGCAAGTTCTTTATGGTCTTCTATGATAAGGATTTTCATACCGGTATTAATCCAAAATAAGCAATTATTTGGTTTAAAGATAGAAAAAACCGTTCACAAAAGAATAATTTGTGATGATTTTGGATTTTTATTACGATTCTTAAAATCTATATCCCAGAGAAAGTCCGCTTCTGAAACCGGCCCATGGTCCATCTACTTTTATTTTGGCTCCGTTAGCATTGGTTTCTACTGTGTATTTCACAAATGGAATATCCAGATTTTCTATTTCTTTTTTTAATTGGGCTTGCATATCCGGAGTAAGAACATAATCTGAAGTCATTGTAAAATCACCTTTTCCACTTCCGTAATGGGCTCCGGCAATCCAGAAATCCAGTACCAGATTCTGGCTTCGGGTAAGGAAAAACTGTACTCCTACCATAAGTCCTCCACTATTTCCTTTAGTATTTCCCTGGCCTTTCAATGGAATCTGATAGGTGATGCCATTCGGACCATTATAATCATAGTAGAAATCAAAGGTATTGGAAGAAACATCAGAATACCGGTAATACGGAGCAAAATAGAATCCTTTACCGAACCCTTTTCCAATATAAAATCTTGGTTCAATGGTGAAATTGGTAGCTTTTACCTTTAGATTTTCAAATCTTTTTTCATCATTATCTTTCAGGAAAGCATTAATAAAAGGTACTTTTCCTTCCGGCATGGTTCCGAAGCCAATATTTAGGGAAAACCATTGATTAAAAGCTCGTTCGTAAGACAGGTTGATATTCCTGAATGCATAAGCAGTAACATTCGTCTTGATGATATTCATCTTTTCATTCGAAACGTTCTGGTTCTCCTGTGCCTGAAATACAGCGAACAGAAGGAATGGGATGAATAGGATTACTTTTTTCATAATCTTATATTTTGAGGTGTAGAAAAAGAACAGCAAAAAACGGGCTGAATTTAACATAATAATTTGGATTTGTAGAAGAAAACATTAAAATTCTTAATGATAATGGTGTTTTTTTATGTTGAAATTAAAATGAATGTAATGGATTGTACCAATAGATTGTTCTAAAAGTATAACCATTCTGACATGAAAAAAACGATATATACCATTTGCTTTCTTTCCGGAGTTCTGGCTTTTTCACAGGAAGTAAAAAATGATACCTTAAGTTCTTCCGGGACAAAAGAACTGCAGGAAATCATTGTAAAGGCACAACGTAAGAAACAGTTTGCTGATAAAGCGGTATATACTTTTGATAAAGAAGCATTGGAAAAAGCACGGTATGCAAAGGATTTGCTGGGTACACTTCCGGAACTGCAGCTGGATCCGGTTTCCAATACGATCATGAGTACAAAAGGGGGAACTACCTTATTTCTAATCAATGGAGTTGAAGCTACAGACCTTCAGATCAGAAGTATTGCTCCTGGTGAAGTGGTAAAAGTGGAGTATTATGATATTCCACCGGCACGATGGGCAACAAGATCAGATACTGTTGTTAATATTCTGACCAGATCTACTGAAACCGGTTATGTTTTTGGAGCAGAGGAGTCTTCAGCATTGAATACAGGTTTTGTTAACGCATCTGCCTATGCTAATTATACAAAGGGTAAAAATGATATAGGTTTTGAGTATTCCATTAACTTAAGGGATTACACAGACAGAAGGGTGAACAGTATCTACGATTATCAATTGGATGGCCGGCATTACCGCTCTAATGAAGACAGAAAAGATCACTTTGGATATACTTTTCAGAGTGTAGCATTACGATATACCCGTTTGGTTGCTGATGATTATGCTTTTCAGGCAAAGCTGAATATGGATATTTTCAGCCGGTTTTCAAAAGGAACAGGACAAAGTGTTTTTACGGTCGATAATACTGGTGAAGAGCATAGTATGTTTAAAAATAATGGTTCTGATTATGTAATTCCTAAGCTGGATCTTTATTATTCTAAAAAACTAGGAGTAAAAGATGAGCTGAGTATTAATGTTGTAGGCTCAGACTATACAACCAATACTTCGGAAACCGCTAAAGAATGGGTGACAGGAACTGGTCTTTCTGTGTATGAGAATGACATGATTTTGAAGGCAAAGCAGACAAGTTTTGTAGGTGAACTGGCACACGTTCATGATTTTGCAGCAGGAAAACTTTCGTCAGGATATCGTATCTCCAGATCTTCAATTGCCAATGATCTGAATAATCTTTCCGGCTATTCTCAATATAAGGTCACTTATCTGGAACAATATTTTTACACTGAATTTGCAGGAAAAATAGATAAGTTTAGCTATCGTATCGGAGCAGGGCTGACTAATATCCACAATAAAAGTGCAGAAAATACCTTTGATGAATGGTCTTTTACTCCCAAAATAGTATTGGCTTATCAGCTTAAAAACAATCAGAGCCTTCGTTTTACGAGTAGCTATAAGCCCATAAGTCCATGGAGTAATGCGCTCAGCAGTAATGTGGTACAGCTGGCCCCCAATATTGTGCAAAAAGGGAACCCTTTTCTTACATCCCAGCAGAAATGGACCAATAGCCTGACCTATTCATTGAATAATAAGTATTTTGATTTTAATGCCAATATATTCTATTCTTATACAGACCGGGTTATTAATCAATATTATGTATTGGATGATGTATTTGGAGGATATGCGCTTACTTATGAAAATGGAAAATATGCGCAGCAGTATGGAGTTCAGCTTACAGGTTCTTATAAACCTTTTGGGAATAATTTTTTGGTGCTGAAAGTAGTGTTAACTCCTACTTCAGAAATGGTGAAAACAAGTTCTGGAGCGGTGATTAAAAACGATTATCTCGGCAATAATTTTGTGCTGGCTTCAGAGTATAAAAATTTTTCTCTTCAGTATCAGTTCAATATCCCGACGTATAGCCTTAGTGGAGCTTTTCTGAATACGAATGAAAACAAGAATAATATTTTTATCAGCTATAAACATAAAAATCTGACGTTTTCTACTGGGATGTACTGGATAGGCATGCCTTCGGAGTATAAAACAAAAAGTTTATCTGAGAGTCTGGTGGATTATAAGATTCATACCCAGATTATGAACAATAAATCAATGTTTGTACTGGGATTAAGTTATGATTTTTCTAAAGGAAAGAAAACAGAAATTCAGAAGAAACTGAATAATGATACAGCTCCGGCTGCTACTTTTTAGAAAGGCAGCAAGCTAAGCTATTTAAAGGTATAAAAAGAGATATCGCTATTCTTTAGGAACTTCTTTTACAACCAAAAGGATTAAAAAAACTCGTTCATCAGCTTTGAACGAGTTTTTTAGTGTTATTTTTTGATAAATTTTATATTCTTTTTCGTTTCATGATTTTTTCCACTTACTTCAATAAAATAGGACGCTGGTGGAAGTTCTGAGATCTGTATGTTTCCGGAATTGAGATCAGTTGTTTTGATAAGTTTTCCGTCTAAGCTGTAAATATTCGCTTTTAAATACTGATCTGTATTTCCTTTAACCCTGATAAAATCCTGTGCAGGATTAGGGTATATACTAAAGTTTTCTTTTTTAATTATATTATTTACTCCTAGTGTAGTAATATTCAATGCTGCCGCACTTGAAGTCGTCTGATTGATCCCTAATCCAGGTACTGATAAATTGACGGTAGTAGCGCTAAGCAACGGATATCTGTGGGTGGCATCATAATACGAATAGGCGGTATTGGTAACAGAGCCTAAAGGATTAGTAAATGTTATGTCGATAGGTAAGTGTAAATTAAAATTTTGTACAAATTTTACCCTAAGGACATTGTTATAAGTCTGGCCATTCAAAATCAATGTGCCATAAGCATCAGCCTGTGTAGATAAGGTACCTACGCATATTCCGCTGGCTAAAGAAGCGGTGAAAGTTCCTTTGGCAGTATCATTCTGTGCGGGTCCGAAGGTGGTAGGATAATTGATATAAGTTCCGTTATCCATACTTAAATTTAAAGTGACTTGTGGATTTATAACTCCTGTAATTTCTAGCTTTGTAGGAGAAGCTTTATAAAATATAGTATTGGTTCCATCAGACATTTTAATAGTAGACCCAGGAAAAGTGCTAATCTCAGTACCGGTTGGTGCTGTATAATTCATAGGTAAAGCAGTTCCCAAGGTAAGACTGCCGTTTGAAAAGACGACATTGGCTCCGATTGCAGAGTTATCCACAGTTCCGGTAACAAGTTTATTATCAACAATATCATTGAGAATAGGATCATGGGATGCTTTTGTAAGCGTGATCTGAGCTGAAAACATTGCAGAAGTTCCCAATAGAAAAAGGATAGATTTTTTCATGGTCAATTTTTTTATTAAAGTTAGTTAAAAAGATGAAATAATTTTTATATTAAGTTGTTTATAATGAAATAATTAAATAAAAAACCGCCCAACATTGTTGGACGGTTATTCTGTGTATTAAATAAGGCTAAGTCTAGTTACTCATAATCATTGTACGGTAGGCGTGGATGTCTTCAATGGTTACCACGCTCATCCCTTTTTTGATTGCAAAATCTACGATTTCCGGAAGTCTTGCCATGGAACCGTCTTCATTGGTCAGTTCACAAAGTACGGCATCATCACCAAGATTAGCCATCTTTACAAGATCTACACTTCCTTCTGTATGTCCACGTCTGTCAAATACTCCATCTTTTTTAGCGATCAGAGGAAATACGTGTCCCGGACTTGCAATATGCTCAGCGATAGCATCTGTTGCAACAGCTGTTCTGATGGTTGTTACACGGTCTTTTGCTGAAACTCCGGATTCTACGCCCTCTCTGGCTTCAATAGAAATGGTAAATGCTGTTTGATTTTTTGAATTGTTATTTTCCACCATCGGACGAAGGTTCAGGTGCTTGCTTTTTTCCTCGGAAATGCATAGGCAAACGATCCCGCTGCATTCGCGGATCAGAAGTGCCATATCCTGTTCTGTAATAGTGGAAGCGGGAAAGATGATGTCACCTTCGTTTTCACGGTTTTCATCGTCTACTAAAAGAATACCTTTTCCCTGTTGTAATGTTGAAAGTGCTTTTTCTACACGTTCTTTGGAGGTTGCTCCGAATTGTTCTAATAATTTTTCCATGTTATTTTACTTTTAAAAGTTAAAATAGTCTTCGGTACATGGAAATGAAATACAATACCGCAAGAGCCCATGAAGGATCTTACCGTATGTCTCATTTTCTTCTCCCATCCAGACTTTAACTGTCGGTTTTGGAATTTCACCAAATCAGTCCCTTCAAATGAAAGGAGTCGCGGACTGTAACCGCCGGTAGGGAATTACACCCTGCCCCGAAGAAAACTTATACTAAGTTTTACTGTATGTTTTGATTTAAATTTTTATTTCATTAAAAATATTTAATACACAGGCCGCTAATTTCGGAAAGTTTTCTGAAATGAGAAAGGGTTTTTCGATAGGAATTTTCAATGGCTGATTGGTTTTTTAAATAAAAATCCACTCCCATAATAGGAGCGGATTTTGTATGTGTTTTTTTCTAATATGAATAGATTTTACTTGATCTGTTTTAGCTGTTCATCGTATAATCCTATGAGCAGACTATTTCCGTCTTTGTCTGTTTTTATTCCTCCATAGGCGGCTTTATTATATTTTTCTGCCTGTCCTTCCTGGAAAAAGAAAGATTCTGCTCCGATATTAATTCTCCAATCGTCGGGTGAAGAATACTTGATGAGGTATTCGCCTGCTTTCAATGGAGTGGCATCTTTTTGAAAACGAACCCGTTGAGCAACGCCTTGCGGATCAAGTTTTACAACACAGTAACCGCGTTTTGGAATCTTTTCAGCATTAACAGTATTGGAAATATCATATCGTAAGGTCATATAATCGCCCTGCATCAGTGAACGGGGATCTACAGGTGCTAATTTTAATAAGATAGGCTGTCCGTTCTTTAATAAAGTCTCTTTTTCCATCACTGAATAATTGAAATAGACTAATAAAAGAACAAGGTTGAAAATGATGATAAGCCATTTATATTTTTTCATGAGCTGTCAGTTTTTTGTGAGCGAAGAAATACATTGCCAAAAAGAAAATCCCGGATCCAAACAGAAGTATGGATTTGGTCAACAATGTAAATTGAAGGTCATAATAAAATCTTCCGATAAAGCAGATCAAGGCAATGATGGATAAAACAAATCCGGTTTTGTAATGGGTATAAAAACTTAACAGCATTATGAGAATAGCTCCCGCAATGGTTGGTGTTAATAAGGTGGGTGATAAAACCAGAACCGTTAATGCATAAATAGCGATTTTATAGAGTGTATTAGTCACCTGTAATGTTTTGAACAGGAGAGATATCACGTAAAGTATTGTTATGACAATCATAACAGACGGTATCCAGTCATAATAATATTCTGTAACACGGAAAAAAGATCCAAATCCCAAAAATGCAAGGGTCAATATAAATGAAAAAATCATTCCTGTACGAATCGGATCATACAATTTAGATAGAACTTTGCTTTTGGTTATTATTTTTGATTCCTGAAGAAACAGATAAGTAGTGAAGATCGTCTGAAGTATAATAATTGCAGAGGTTAAATGATAAATATGGTTGACCTGAGCCAATGCAAATATGCTTCCGTTGATAATTAATATGGAAATGAAGGAAAGAATATAGCTTTGTACCAAAAATAAAGTGCATAATGCAAGGGCTATGAATACAGGATAAATAGTATCCCCTTCCGTAGAGAGGGCAAGACCCAGCAGTGAAAATCCGGTAATGAAAAAAGAGACGCTCAGGGTATCTATGATGGTTTTTCCGGATATTCTACTGATCAAAGAAGATCCGGCAATACAGATGACTCCCAATATTCCTGCTCCTATTTGTGAATCGAAAATCTGCATCATGAAAACAAAACCTAAAAAAGCAAGACAGGCCATTATTCCTCCAAAAATGGATAATATTTTAATAGATAATGATTGATGATTAGTATCTTTTTCCTGATAATCAGCCATAATTGCTTCTTCATCAAAATGAATCTCTTTGTTGCTTACTGTACGAAGATGATTCATGAGTTCTATGATATTTTCTTTATTTCTCATTTTTCCATTTTTTTTGAAGATTCATCAGGTTTTTAATAATGAACGTGATACTCACGATGACAAAGAAGAAAACCAATAAGAATATGGCTTCATTATCTCCTATTTTGAATAGCAAAGAGCAGATAATAATGACAATACTCAACGGAATAATGGCAAAATAAAAACTGTTTTTTGTTTTGAAACCGTACCAGATTCCTAAAGTGTAGGTAACAATGCTAAGTGGAATTAAAAAGGATAATAATGTTCTGTGGCTATCAACAAAATCAAGACAAAGTCCAAAGGTGGATACACTCACAACGGCCAGAGATAGAATGTTGGTAAACCAATTGGGGATGCTGAGTTTTTTATAATGAGAAAGGAGGATCGAGCCTATCAAAATAGCTGCATTAAGAACAAAAAGTAAAAGAATAATAATACTGTCATCCCAGTCTTTGGCCACTTGATTTGAATATAAAATAAGAGTGGTATTGATTAAAACCACATACAGTAGCCATAAAGGAGCAAAATCTGATATAATGACCCAAAGTGTTATAAAAATAGTCCATGCCAGAAAGAAGTCATAAGCATCTGCACCGGTTTGATAAATCTGACCGAATACAGCAAATAAAACTCCTACAAGGGCTGAGGCACCAGTGAGAATAATATTTCTGGTATTGTTGTTAATTTTAGGCAATAATGCGAAGACAGTAGCTGCAATAACCAGTACTTCCGTAAGTCCGATTTTAGCAAATTTTGGCAGATCTGCCCAATTATAAGCAAAGAAGAAAATAATCCCGGATACGGTAAACCCGATTCCCAGGCTGATAAGAAATAATTTAAGAAATTTTTGCCATGCTTCTTCGCTGCTGTAAATATTGTCTTCAAGTAATGTTTTGAGATCTTCTTCACTCAGGTTGCTGTGCCGGCTGAGGATTTGAAGGTCTTCTCTCTGTATGTTTTTCATTGAGGTGTTTAAGTGTTTTTTTTCTTAATAAATTGCAATCTGCTTATTTTGATTTTTATATGTTGCTATCAGGTATGCAATTATTTCTGTCTTTTGTTTTTAGTTGTGATTATTACAGGTTAGCTAAAATTATTCCCTTAATATTTTTTCCATCTTTTTTCCTTTGGCCAGTTCATCAATCAACTTATCCAGATAGCGGATATTTCTCATCAGTTCATCTTCTATTTCCTCTATACGATATCCGCAAATAACTCCTTTGATTAATGATGCATTAGGATTCATCTGAGGAGCTTGTTCAAAAAAAGTCTTAAAATCATTTTTATTATCCAGTTGTTCCTGAAGTCCTTGTTCATTATAGCCTGTCAGCCAGTGAATAATTTCATGAACTTCAGATTTTGTCCGTCCCTTTTTTTCTGCTTTTTGAATATAATGTGGATAAACACTGGCAAAAGCTGTGGTGAAGATTCTTGTATTCTGCATGGCTTTTGTATCGGATGTTTAGATTAACTTTTTTAATACTTCATCAAGAATTATATTGAATTCTCCTGGTTTTTCGAGCATAGGATAGTGGCCCACTCCTGTAATCGTTACATAGTTATAATTTTTTAAATACTTACGGTTGTTTTCAACGTGAGTAGGAGATGCATCAGAATTAATAGCTATTACAGGAATCTGAACCTGCTTTGCAATATTTCTGAAATCAGTTGTGTATAAAGGTTTCAGTACATTGATTGCTTTTTCCGGTTCATTTTGAAGAAACTCTTGCTGTAATCTTTCCTTTACAGCAGGAGGTGTTTGTTCTGCAAAAAGATATTGAGGAAGAATGTTTTCTACAGCATATTTAAAATCGGAACGATACATGGATAGTATTTCTTCTACCTGTTCTGCGGTAAAAGATTCATCCAGATCTTTTAAAGTATCTATCAAAACCAAAGCTTTAACTTTTGGAATCTTTAAAGAAGCTTCAAGCACATAAGCACCACTCATGGAATGCCCAACAAGGATAATTTCCCGAGCTTCTACAGCATCAGCTACTGCTTTTATATCATCAGCATATCGAGAACTGTTCCAGTTTTCTCTGGCAGAATCAGATTTTCCGTGTCCGGCAAGATCCATTTGTATAATATGATAATTGGGAGCTAAAAATTTCTGTTGCTCATCCCACCATTCAGTATTTCCAAGCCAGCCATGAATTAGAATTATGGCTGTATTCCCGTTTCCGGATTCCTTGTAATGAATTTTTTGGTTATCTGAAGAAACTGCATATTTTTCCATTGAAATTTTATTTTATGTTGGTGGGTGAATAATTAGAAAACTAAGGTACAAAAAGACTGCAAAAAGGAAGGTTATTTCTTTTTTTAGAGCCTGTTTATATTTTTTCTTTTATTGAATTTTGAATAAGGTGATGGTATAGTCAAGTAATTTCTGATTCCCATATTCACCATGGCCCGGAACAACAATTTTTACATTGGGGTATTCCTTTTTTACTTTTTCAACAGTGGCAGACCATGTAGAAACATTGGCATCACCCAAATATCCTTTGCTGGCTTCCAGTTCTTTTAGCAGACAGCCGCCAAAAAGAATATTTTCACTGGGAAAATAAGCTACGGTATTATCTTTTGTGTGTCCTTCTCCGAAGAATTTAGTAATCGCTTTTTCATTCCCAACTTTTAATATCAAGGAATCACTAAAACTGTTTTGAGGAATCACAAAATTATTTTGTTGGGCTAATTCAATGGTTTTAGAATACGAATACGAAGGAATATGATGATTGTGAAATGCCTGTAAGCCACCTAAACTGTCATCGTGAAAATGGGTGGGAATAACAGCATTGATTTTAGCATGAAGTGTTTGGTTAATCCATTGGATCAGTTCTTCGGAACTCTTGTCGTTCGTAGGAGTATCAAAAATAATGGTCTCTGTACCGTTTTTTACAATAAGCCCATTGCAGGGAACGTTCCCGAAGTCATTAGTTTGTTTAAAAGAGGTATGTATAAAAGCATTTTCTGAAATCTGCGTAATGATGAGGGTTTCAGATTTATAAATTTCTTTTGCTGTAAAGTTGTTGGAGTGTTGAGAACCACAACTTAAGATGATAAAAGAAAATAAGATGATGAATAAACTTTTAATGATTCTCATTGTTTTATTTTTTACAGGGTCTTTTTGATTGATATTCTGTAGTTTAAATTACAAAATTTTAACTGATGAAAATAAGTCAGGATTTTTTTTAATCCAATTCATCATATTTTTGAGTTTGAAAATAAGAAGTTTTTACACAAGATAAAGGGGCAATAATAGATCTATAAAAAAGTTATCCACATAAATTTATTCACATTTATTGTTGGTTGTGGAAAACTTTATGTGGATATTTATTTATTTTAAATTATTGATTTTTAAGTATTTATTTAATGTTTAAAAGAGGTGTCGAAAAGTTATCCACATTTTTTAATGAACATTTATTAATTGAGATAAAGTTATCCACATGTTTTGCTCTTAGCCTGACAAACCATAGATTTTTGTATTCTTATAATGAAAGGAATAACGACACGATTGGAGAATTCTGTTTATTATAATCCTTCTATATATTTTTCGTAACCGCTTTTTTCCAAAAGATCTTTAGCACTTAAATGATAGACATCCTTCCAAGAATCCGGACCGTTTTTGTCAACATATTTTTCGATGATCCGGAATCCCAGCCAATAGTTCATAGATTTTGGAGCATCCGGAAATAGTTTAAGCTTATCATTTCTTAATAATGGATTATTTCCTGAAGTATCAGAGAAATAAGGCTTTAATTTTGTAAATATTTCTTTTTCGTTGTTGAGGTACCAGTTCCAGTTCTCCTTTGTCATGTTTTCCACTGCTTCATATTTTTTTATTTTATGGGCAAAGAAAACGTAGGTGAAGTAGCAGGCAAAGCCCTCATCTATGGTCTGGCTCAACGCAGATCCTCCATTGTTGTCAGCGTTTCTGAAATGTTCATAAACGAGATGATTTAATTCATGGGGAAGCCCTTTTTCAAGCGTGTAGGGTATATCTACATTTTTATCATTAAGTTCTAATGCAAATTGTTCTGCATTGCATCCCCCAAATGAAATTCCTGTGATGGGTGTGAAAATTAAACTGATTGTAGCTTTAGGCTGATAAGGAACCAGTTTGTTGAATCTGATAAGGGTTTCCTGAAAATGTTTTTGGAGATCAATATTCAAAATAATATTGGCTTTTTCTTCGAACTCCTGCTTATTTTTTTCATATAAAGTTTTGTTCCAGGCAATCATGCCTTTAGGGTTGTTGAAAAGCTGGGCATTTTCATCTCCGAAAATAACACCATAGCAGCTGTCCCATAATTTTTTATGAGGTAAATAAACATTTTTTACAATCCTTGCAGAGTCGTATTGTTGGTTTTTATGGGCAAGAAGCTGATGCTTAAATAAGTTTTTAATGACAACATTCTCAACTTTCACACTATCGGAAACTTTTTCTAATCTGCTATAATCAAATTTTTTATTAACAATAGAGGATGAATTTCTTGTAGAACAAGAAATTATGACAAACATTGATAAAAATAGAATATTTTTTTCATGGAAAAGGTCTCTGATTATTGTATAGGCGTTAAAGCTTTGGAATTTCTTGTTATCACAACGTATTGGAAATAATCAAGTGTATGAGTATTTTGTTGTGGAGTGAAGCTTTCTCCAAACATTCTGGATTTTATAGAGATTAATTGATCGGCCTGTTGGTAAGGAGAATTCTTAGCATTGAGCTTGAATAGTGTTACAGAATTAGATGGAGAGAAGTCTTTAAAATCATTAATTCCTTTTACCAGCATGAATGGGCCGTCTGCATTGATCCAGTCTATTTTCTCATCTTCTGGAGTAGGGAACTGTGGATTTTTTGGAAGATACATCTCACTGTCCAAAGGAAAGCTTACAATGCTTGAGGTTTTAAAACCTGAGTTTTTAAGTCTTTCTGCGAAAGGTTTCTCATTCTTTTTTACTCCATGCTGTAAAACATGATAAAATCCGAAAAGCCCATAGAATTTCTCATGCTCAATGTTCAGTTTTTTTACAGCGTTTTTAAAATTTATAATCATGGCAGAATCCCTGGAGATTTTGCGGGAATTGTCATTGAAATCCGTATCAATTCCAATGACGGATATCTTTAAAGAATTTTTTAGGGTTTGGTTATAATCATAGATGGCATTCCATTTTTCCATCAATTCTTTACTGGATTGCTGTGGAATTCTCTTTTTTACGGCTAGTACCACTTCCTTAAGCAAATTTTGGTCTTTTGAACTTCCATGAAGGAACAGATTCAGCTTATGCGAATAAGTACTGTCCATTTCAGCAATATAATATTTAATACCTGTTTTTTGGTTTAAAAATTTTAAAAAATCCAGATCCAGTTTTTGATTGTCTGCATATCCATGAATTTCACCTAAAAGGATAACCTGTGAATTATAAAAAGGAGCATCAAATAATTTACCGTCTATTTTATCATGAAGTGAAGTATGATTATTTTTCAGATAGTCTGTCAATTCAGAATCTTTTCCGCCGATAAAGATTTTGTTACTGATAAATACGTACAAAATAGAAATTAAAATGATGACAAATACAGAGAGTAAAAAGTATTTGAAGAATTTGAAAACTTTTTTCATGGGTTATTTTTAGACGAATATATTATAAAAAAGAGAATGGAAAGATATTTTATAGACCGAATGGTTGAATTTTATCTCTGAATGGTCATCGTGAAAAAAGCTTTGAAAAAGTTATCCACAATATCAGATTGTGAATTAGCAATGTTCTTAAATTTTCTCTTTTTTAAAGGTCAAAAGATTCATATTTTATCTTTATAAATATTCCAGAAGTTAAAGTCTGTCATAGGAGCATCTGTAATTCCTACATTACGGCCCATTGTCACGATTTGTCCTCTGTGGTAAGTTCCGTGAAGAACTACATGTTGGATATATTCATATTTTGAAAAGTCACATTGAAACCATTGAGACTCTATCTTTACATTTTTAGATAAATCCTCTTCGGATAAGCTTTCCACATAATCTACCAGCTTTTGAGAGTTATTTTTTATGTTGTTGAAAACTTCTTCTTTACTGGTCTCAGCGGCTGTTTTGGCAAAATCGAAATCGTTGCTTTCAGAAATATGACTCCACCAGTATTCCTGAGTCTGCCAGATATGATGCAGGGTTTTTAGAATCGTTGGAAAGCTGGAAATTACTTCTTGATTGAGTTGTTCATCAGATTTTGTGGATAACCAGTCAATGTATTTATTGACTACCCAATTGTTGTACTGTACGGTTTTGTTGATTAAAGTTTTTAAGCTCATCATATTAATATTTGGTGGTTTACAAATGAGAATCAAAGCCCAAAATGTCGATCATGGTTCTTATTTTCAGGATTAATCAGGGCTTTATTGCTGTAAGTTGCTGCTTCAAATTCATAGATACTCACAGACAGAAATGAAATGTCAGGAAGTAATTCCGTAAGCTGGGTACTTATTTGCTTTGAGAGATTAGTTTTTTGCTCAGTACTGCGCCCCTGCATAATGTATCCGAAGACATGCAGAAAGTTATTTTTATGCTCTCCCAGCCGATAGTATTGATAAGGCTGAAGCCTTACTTTAATGTCATTCATTGCAAATAAACCCGCTGATTCAGCCACGCTGTATACAGCATCCATGATCTCATCCGGCGCTTTTTGTTGGAGAATATCCTGCGAGCATTCTATAATGAAATGAGGCATACGGAATATGTTGTGATATGATTTTTGTCATGTAAAAATAAGAAAAATTTGAATTGAATTTCAAATAAAAAACCGCTCAAAATAGAACGGTTTTTATACTATTAATTTTTACAAAGTAGATTTTTTAATACTGTATTGCGGTTTTATAGGATCAGACATATCCAATACAATATCATACTGGCCGTCTTCTGCTATCGGGAAATCATAGGCATTAAGGGCTATGGTTTTGCCATCATTGTTAAGGCCAAGATTATATCCCCAGTCGTTATCTACTCTGAATTTTAAATTCCCTTTTTTCAGATGAAAGTTTTTAAGGAAATAAAGATTCGGATGATGGGAATCTACCTGTAATGGGGTGTCTTTTCCATCCCATCCGCCTGGAGTTGCATTTCCGATGATTCCCCATAAATAATTGGCGTTCTTTTTTGTTCCTGTTTTTATACTTCCATCACGAAACTTAACCACAAGAGCATTCATTTTTCCTGTTTGGTCCGGTTTAAAGGTAAAAGTGAAATTTTCATCCAATTGAAATGATGTATTGCTGATAGGGAATAATGAACAGGTTGGATATCCCTTTTCCCTGAAAAGAACTTGTCCGTCCACAACTTTTACATAAAAATCAGTAGCCCCTGTAGAATAGATTCCTTCCAGTTTTTTGAGTTGCTTTGGATTAGTTTTTACGGCTGTAGGGATCTTATAAGGTTTATTGTATAATATGTTTTCAATTTTTGGAACAATAGTATCCGTATGTGATAAATCAGAATTTGAGAATACAATAATACAAATGTCATCTTCCAGAACTCTGTAATATCTGCTTCGGTAGCCTGGTCCGCCACCATCATGTCCAATTCTTTTTTTTCCATCAACGGTTAAGACAGTACTGCCCAATCCATAATGATCATTAAGATACGTGGTAAACATTTTTGCAATGGTTTCTTTTTTAAGGATAGTGTTGCTTTTAAAAGACTCATTGAATTTGAATAGGTCCTCAACGGTAGAGTACATAGCCCCGGCAGCAAAAGGATGATCGGTTTTAAAACGTAAGGCTTCGTTGGAAGTATTATCGGATAAAAATTCATACCCGAAAGCTTTGTTTTCATCAGTAACATTGTTAAAATGAAAACCTGTGTGATTCATTTGCAGAGGCTTCAGGATGTAACTTTCGATAGCTTTATCATAATCCATTCCGGTCACTTTATTGATGATATATCCTAGGATATAATAGCCAGAGTTTGAATAATCCCATTTTTTCCCTGGTGAAAAGTCTAATGGTTTTGCAGAAATGAACTTTATGAATGTTTCTTCATCTACCGTATTTTCTGATGCCGTATCATTGGGAATTCCGGAAGTATGGGAAAGAAGATTGGCTATCGTAATGCTATCTCCTTTTGGAAAATTTGGATAATATTTTGAAAGTTTATCATCGACAGATAATTTTCCTTCTTCTTCCAGTTTCAGAATAACGGTTGCCGTAAACATTTTTGTGGTAGAGAAAATCCGATAGAGACTGTTATTGGTATTTTTCTCTTTTTTGGGAGCATTTCTATAACCATAACTTTTTTCAAAAATAATTTTTCCTTTTTCAGCAACCAATACAGTACCACTGAATTGACCAGCCTGATCGTAAGCCGCTAATAATTGTTCCAGCTGTTTTGTTTTTTGGGAAAAAAGAGGATTCACTGCCAATAGTACCATAAGGCAGGTTAAAATAGTTCTCATGTAATTTTTATTATAAGACAATTGTTACAGAAGAGTTATTACATCTTACTTTACAATAAAATAGGAGTTTATTTAACCAATTTTCCTATTGATCTCAAATAGTGGCGTTCATCAATGCTTTAAAATGAATTTTATGTTCAAAAATTAATGAGTATCTTTAATCTGTATTAATGTTTTTACTCCTTGAATCATTACCATTGAGGCTTTTCCTATTTCAATAAAGTATTTTAATTCTTTTTCCTGTTTCAAACTAATTTTTCCAAAAGTGAAATTTTCGGTTTTATAATCTTTAAAGTCTCCATAATTTTTTCCTTTACCTTTTAATTGAAGTTACTTAGTCTATTGAATATCTTTTCGTTGATACAATATTCTTTTTTCAGCTCCAGAGTTATTTCTAATAATTGGAGAATCAGTTTTCCAATTCGGAAGATGTTTAGCAAGTTGGTCTATGAGTTTTTCAATTCCTGGAGTATTTTCATAGGTGAATTCATATCTGTTTCCACTAGTAATTATTTCTAGTCCAGTTTGTTTTGCAGTGTTTAATATCGGAATACTGAATGAGTGTACAGAAATAATTTGATTCCATTGAATCCACTCTGATGTTTTTTTCTGTTTCACATAAAAACCATCAATACTATATTGAAAAAGTCCATTGTAGGTATGGAGTTTATCCATTTTTTTTTCGACAGATTCATAATTTTCTTTATCACTTGGAGCATACATTTTTGCTATCGAAAAACAAAGAATAGTAAAACATGAAAAAATAATAAAATAAGATATTTTCTCACTATCAAAAACCGGATAATAAAAATAAACTAAGGCTATAATAAGAAGGTCAACAGTAATTATTTTTTTCATCAAGAGTTGGATTTGTGGTCATCATTAATACAAACGTGAATTTACATTTTCTCAAAATATTTTCCCTTAAACTGATACCTGATCTTTTTATTGGTGACTTTAGAATCTGCCTGTATTAAAGGAATACTGATAATTTTATTTTTAGAATCATATTCAATCTCATAATCTCTGCCTTGATAGTTTCTGTTGGCTGAAGCTGTAAGATCTACTTCATAGCTTAGTTGATTTTTTATTCCGCTTTGAGTCTTGATGAGCTGAGCTTTATCATTCAGCTGCTGTTTATCAATAGAAAAGACTTTGATAACATGGTAGCTCATTCCGGAGCTTAGTATTGCTTTACTTTGAGTAAGATAATATTTTTTGTTCTCTGAAATAATATCATTGATCTGATAATAATAACATCCCGGATCACCTTCTCCCTGACTTTCTACAGCTTTAGAATATATTTTTTTATCAATGGTTTCGTATTGAAAGACATTCTTAAAGAAATGCATCGTTCCTCCTGTCCATGTATCCCATGAATATATCCGGAATTTACCATCTTCTGAGGTCTTTACAATGAGCCCGTTTTTCTCCAGAGATTTAAAATCATGACTGATCGTCTGAGGTTGAGAAGAGGTATATCGTACTAATAATTTTTCAAACTTTGTGTTGGCAACAGCTAAAGAATCATAAGAATCTTTATGATCTCTGCCTTCGGAAGACCAATAATTAATCTTTTGGAAGGATTCATTCAGTTGTTTTTCAATAACGGACATATTTTGGCCGAACAAGAAATGAGTAGTGATACACAACAAACCCCCAAATATTTTCTTTATTTTCATGGAATTAAATTTAGTTTGTTAAGAAGTAGTTTGATTTTCCATCAACTTAAATGCTAAAAAATGAAGTTGAAAAATTTTAATCCTATTTATTATTTTTTGCATTTCAGCTGAAATACATTTCCTTCAGGATCTATGCCGTCACACAACCAGAAATCATAGTTTTCAAAAGTTTTGATGGCTCTCATCTCAACTTTTTTTGACAGCAGTTCATTTCTTGCCGATTCAATATCTGTCTCCACTTCAAAAACAAGTTTGGTATTGTTATCAAATTGATAACCGGTTTCTATTTTCTCCAAATATTGATTTCCAATTTTGTGAAGTCCGATATTGGCAGTTCCGGCATTCATCAAAACCCAGATGGAATCTTCTTCCATCACTTTTAAGTTAAAGTTTTCAACATAAAATTTTTTGAGTAAACTGATATTTTGTACATACAGGATGATGGAGTCTAATTTTATCTTCATGGTTGGGAAATATGTTTTTATTAAAGATTGCAGGCAATTCAATGATTAGTTATGACGTTTACTGTCATTGTATTGCCAAAGAACATTTACTATTTTCCATGTGCCGTTTAGCTTGGCAAGATGCATATAATCTATCCATTCATCTGCCATTAATTTTACCGAGGCTGTATTGTCAGAAATATCCAGCAGTTTTATTTTTTTTTTGGGAGAGGCAGGAAATTTATCACCGTTTTTATTATAGTTTTCAGCCAGTAAAACCATAGATTCTGTGTTGGTCTCACGGAGGTAATCTTTAGCTGTAGCTTTATCTTTCCAAAAGGTACGTTTTACCATGCGGGGATGTAGGGCCCGTTCCATTCTGTTGGGAGCCGGTGAGTGCTGGGATTCTATATAATCAAGAGCTGCCTGTCGGATGCTCAGTGTGTCTTGTTTCGTTTGTGCTGACATCCATTGGATGGTTAAAAAGAGCAGAAGAAAAGAAGTATAATATTTCATATGCTATGATTTATTATGGATGATAAATAAGCTGTACCACACCTGACTTGAAAACATTGGTTTCAACAAGTTTTAAATTTAATCTTTCTTTTAAATCTTCAAAAAGAGGTTTTCCACTTCCTAAAGCAACCGGATGTACAGAAATTCGGTAAACATCAATGAGATTATTTTGAATGAAAGTTTTGATAAGACTTGCTCCGCCATACAGCCAGATATCTTTTCCGCCCTGCTTTTTTATCTCTGAAACTTTTTCCACAAGATCGGAGTGAATAAATGTTGCCTTTTCATCTTCACGGTTTTGACTTGAAAATACAAACTTCTTCTTTGCATGAATGGTTTTCCAGAATTCCAGTTCTTCCGGAGCTGCATTTTCATCAGGTCGGTAATTTCCCCATGCATCATAGCTTACTCTTCCATAGAAAATGGTGTCAATTCCTGATATAAAGCTATCAAAATTCATATCATCATCCATAATGCACCAGTCGATTTCTCCGTTGGGGCCTTCAATAAATCCGTCTAAGGTTGTTGCTAAATCCAGAATAACTTTTTTCATAATAATCGTCAGTAAGAAGTGTTGGGTGATTTTTCTGATACCAACGAAAGATAGTATATTTTTACTTTTTAGAGAAACTGATTGATAGGTATTTTTATTGGGGTTCTGTAATTCCTATCATTACTCCAAAGTCTCCATCAACTTGCAGCCAGTTTTTCTCAGGAAGATACGTTCTGGAAACATAACCGTCGAGATATAATGCCTTTTTGCAGTCCATTTCCTTAAAAAATTGGGCAAGGGTATAGAAATTAATTTCTTTTTTAGACATGGCAAAAATAATTTCTCCGTTTTCCAGCATTCCAACGCCGTTTCTGATGTTAAGATTCTTAGAATCTTTTTGAAAGATGGGATTTATTTTTCCATCAATCAACAATATCGGTCCGGATTGAGTGGCATATTTAATGGTGGGATTTTGTTTATATTTTTTAGTATCAACAATTCCCGGCTCATTGTTTTGGGTTATATAAAATATTCCATTAGGCTGAAGATAAAAGTTTCCGAAGCCTTGCAATGGGTCAATAGGTTTTAGAATTTTGAAATTCTCTATATAAAGTCCTTTTGGTGAATTATCAGGTTCAAACATTCCGCCATTCATGGCGAAAATTAATTTTTCATTGTTAGATTCCGCTTCATTTTTGAGATTGCCGATGCTTTTCAGTATTTCATTTTTACTGTTTTTCCAATACAATTTTACCGTTTGCTTTTTAGGATTCACCTGATACATGATAAAGTTGTTTTTATCCTGTATCTTTTCGCTACAGGAGATGATGAGAAAGAGTAGGAGGGCGAGCAGATAATTATATTGTTTTGGCATCGGATAATGAAGATACAACAGTTTTCTAATAGTTTGTAATGACAAAATCAGGGTTCAAAACTACAAAAAGATAGTTGTAAATATAGTCTTCATTGGGTGGAAGCTCATATTTCTTTTTCAGCTGAGCAATCTCCTTTTTTGACATTCCACGGGTATTTTTTCTTGATAGATCCCATTCTTTACTTGTATTCCAGCCTTCATAATAGTTTTTTACTTCAGTTTTATATTCTTCAGTTTTTTTGAAATCCATAAATTGTCTGACTTTAAAGTCCATAAAACCATCTTTATCCAACTCTTTTTCTTTTATAATATTATCATTCTGAATCGTTATAAGGTGATATTTATCATATAGTGAAGCATATCCAAAATTAGCAGCCTCAAGCATTTTGCCTATTGGAATGATTAATATTCCGGTATAATTAAGGACTATTTTCCTATCACCAAATGTTTTTTTAAAAACAGAAATATATTCATATTCATCAGAGGTCGGATTTTGAATCTTAATATCAACAAGACTTAAAAGATTGTTTTCAATTTTAAATGTCGCAATGTAACCACGATGGTTGGATGTTGAACCAATAAAAATCGTTTCTTCTTTACCCTCTTTTTTAATGGTGTTTTTAGATCC
Source organism: Chryseobacterium sp. G0162 (assembly GCF_003815715.1). NCBI lineage: Bacteria > Pseudomonadati > Bacteroidota > Flavobacteriia > Flavobacteriales > Weeksellaceae > Chryseobacterium > Chryseobacterium sp. G0162. The sequence continues at coordinate 3,180,804 of NZ_CP033922.1, forward strand.
ATAAATAGGATGGTGCTCAGGATGGTCTGTAAAATATTTCTCTAGTGGGTTATTGAGTAATTTATATTCTTTATTGTTGATGATGATCCTGTCCGGTTCCTGACCTGTAGCTAGAATTTTTATGACTGAAAAAGTAAAAAATAAGATAAATAATTTGAACTTCATTTTAGATTATTGAATGGAATTAGGATTTTTGAGTGTAGCCATATTGTATGGCAGCTTTAAGAGCCTCAATGTTGATATTTTTCAATGTTTTAAACTTAATACAATATCCGGTTATGCTGGCTTTCCCTATTCCTTTTCCAAAGGTTCTGGCTAAATAAGTTTTATCATCTATTCCCATAATATAAACAGATATTCCTGTGGTATTGGCGCTCATTCCGATCTGGTAGAATTCTTTGCTTTTTCCATCAGCATATTGCATGATCTGAGACCCGTAGCCTATATTGGGGTTAGAAACTGTTTTACCTTCATCGTTTTTACCGTCCAGAAACCATAATTTACGATTCGGCATAAGTTCGAGCATGATGTGGTGAAGTTCCCACATCTCGGAACGTTTGGGTTCAGATTGTGCTGCAATATATTCTTTGATCTGTTCCTGGATGTTCATGTCTTATTTTATTTGGAATTGGCAAAAAAAGTCTCAATAGGAGATTGCTGTTGGTTAATGATCAAAAGCTGGCTTTTGTCATCCAAAAGAATCTTGTACTGAAATTCTTTATCAGGATTAAAGCTCCACTGGTTCAATTCTTTGAATTGGCTTTTAACGAGGTTAAGTTTTTCGTTATGGTTTTGGGAGATAATAATGATTTTTGTTAGAGGAGTTTTCTTCATTTTTTCAAGACTGAGCATGGTAATTTGTGTTTCAGATTCCTCACTTGAACGCATAGGATACATTTGACCTATCTTATTAAAATCTTTTTTATTCTCAGACAGGATATATCTGTATGTCATAATATGGTCAAGTTCGTTGATCCATCCAGGAAAGTTTTCTTCATAAATCCTGATATAAGTATTAATAAAATTTTTATCAATAGGTTTTTTCTGAGCGATATATTCCTTTACTGTCGGATATATTTTCTTTGCCATCAGATTAACGTATTGGCTGTAATACCAGTCATTGGTGTCTGTTTTCCCATTAAGGCTTTCATAGACGTATCCATTTCCCATAGCGGTTGCCAGTGCTTCATTCATTAATTGATAGGCATAGTTGCTGTATTTCGATGGATTGTCCTTAAAGTTTTTTGCAATCTCTTTTTTCACAGCAAGAGACTGTTCATCATTAAGGATGTGGTAGGTTTCATGCAGCATAACACTGAAAAAGCCTGTGTAATCTTTTAAATTGGTTTGAACGGCACTTATAAAGTTATTGTAAAAAGCCTGGGCTGTAAACCCCATTGAATTGGGCAAAGGATACATTGCGATTTCAAAAGGGATCGAAACATCCCAGGTTGAGTTATAGAACAATAAACCTGTCTGAAAATAATATTCCATGTTTTTCTCCCTGGAGTACATGCTGATTTTCTTTAGTTGTGGTTCAAACTGATCTTTATTAGGAATATAAATAAGCTCATTGTAAATCGGAGTAAATGCTGAAATAATTTCAGAGATACTCTGCAAAGTTACATTAGGCAGGATTCCGATGGAACGAAGCTTAAAATCATTTAAATTATTTGTTTCAATCAGATTCTTTTTCAGAATATCTCTGGACTGCATGGGTATTTTTGAACCATAAGGATATTCATCAAATGAATAACTGTAATCGATTGGCAGTCGCTCGAACTTTACAATAAGATCCTTGTACTTTTGAGTATTATACTTTGATTGAGTGAATGCAGTCTTAAATACATTTTCCGGATAATGATCAGAAAGGTTCTGTATAAAAACAAAGACAGCCAACTGCTCAGAATACTTAATATTGAAGCTGACTTTCTGCCCGAATGCCCAAAAGGACAACAAAAAAAATAATGCGAAAAAACTTTGTTTCATAGTGTTGTTATCGTTTATGTTTCAGCTTCTATTTTAAGGATAAAAAAATAACAGCTACTAATCCAATAAATTATTTTCGTGTAAGCTGTCAAAAATTATTTGATCTACTTCTGATATTTTATCTTTGTCTGAATAATGAAGCCATTTCATTTCTTCAATTTCAGAGTTGGTTTTTAGCTCCCCGGAATATTCTCCGGAATAACAGGTCATTTTTACAAGGATACCTTCAGCATGTCCATGGGCCTGAGCCTCAAAAGTTCCGATATAGTGAAGTGTTTTAGGATCAATGGTAACGCTTAATTCTTCACTTATTTCACGAATCAGAGCCTGTTCATCTGTTTCTCCGGATTCTCTTTTTCCACCAGGAATATAATATTTGTCTTTTCCGTAGCTTTTTGTGGACAAAATGGATTTGTTTTTTAATTCGATCCAGGCTAGTTTGTCAATGATTTTGTGTTCCATTGTTATTTTTTAGAGTATTATATTTTTTATTTTTTTAAAATTACTGTAATCGCATCAGAAATTTCAAATAGTTTTCCGTTATAATTATTGCCCAGTAAGATAATGGTTAGCTTTTCATTCAGATCAGAAACCAAAAGGGCTTCATAGTTTCCGGCTCTTCCATCATGAGAGTGAGTAACTAATTTTTTGTTTTTAAATTTGGCTTCGCCCAAAGAAGATTGAGTATCCGGTAAATCAAACTGCTGTCCCAATTCAAACAATGAATTTTCATTAATTACTTTATTGGAATAGAGGCAATCTGACCATTTTAGCAAATCAGTTGTAGGTAAGAAAGTTCCACCCACCAAAAAATCAGGTTTATCTTCTGTTAATTTGTTATTAAATCCTTTTGCAATCAATTTTTCATCAACAATAGGCGTAATTTCAGACGAATTCATTTTACATGGCTGGAAAATATTTTTACTTACATACTTTTTGTAAGGCATTCCGGTAATTTTTTCAACTATAAACTGTCTTAGAAAAACATTGTTCATGTTGTAATCGTATTGAGTTCCCGGCACAAAATCAAGTTTGTCGATTAATTTTAAATCATCGAAAATATCTTTATTACTTTTAATTTTTTTCCAATTTACATTGGGCAGTCCGCTTGTGTATTGTAATAAATCCTTTATAGTGACTTCATTGGCCCATTTGGGTAATTCCGGAATGTGTTGGGAGATATGATCTTCTATTTTCAATTTGCCCTTTTCCTGTAACTGTAATAATGCAACACCGCTGAATTCTTTGGTAATAGAACCGATATTAAACCTGTAATCAGTGGATAGTTTCTTTGTTTTTGCAGCATCTGTAAAGCCAAAGGAAGCGTTGTAAATGATTTTATTATTTTTTGAAACCAAAACATTTCCGTTAAAAGTCCCATTTTGACTGAACTGCTTCATTAAAGAATCAATTTGAGCTGCCTTTTTTGTCTGGGCAAATGCAGAGCAGCTTAGGAGCAGGAGTGTGGTGAAAAATAAAAAGAATTGTTTATGGTAATGCATGGTTATTGTATGTCAGAGAAATTAAAATAAAGGTTCTCCGTTAAGATCCGTTGTCAGAACTTCACTCATATAATCAAAAAAGGGACGCATGGCCAGTAGGGTCAACACTACTTCTTTTTGAAAATTATCAGATAAAACTTCTTTATCGGTAAATTTTCGCATAACGATGTATTGTTTTTTTCTGATGAGATCTATAGCCGGATGATTTTTATCAAAGCCTCGAGGAGCTGTTTTTACAGCATCCCCTTTGAGTTCTTCAAAATATTTTACAAACGTTTCATCAGCGGTAATCTTTTCGATTTCCCTAGTACTGATTTCAAATTCTTTGCGGATACGAAGTAAATCCTTGGCATCAGGTCCCCAAAAACCACCGCCTACAAAACTGTTACCGGGTTCCAACTGAATATAATATCCGCCTCTTAGCATGGGCTTTGAACGGGAAAATCCAACTCCAAAATTGTTTTTATAAGGAGTCTGATCCTTAGAAAATCGAACATCTCTGTAAATCCTGAAAATATGAATGCCTTTTAAATTATCATATTCCTGAAGTTCAGTATATATCTGGTTGAAAAAAACTTTGTTTTCTTTTACGATCAAATCATATTCAGATTTGTGCTGTGCAAACCATTCCCGGTTGTTGTTTTTTTCTAATTGTTTAAGAAATTCAAATGCTTTTTTCATATAGGTGTTTGAATTTATTGATCTGTACAATAAATGTAAATCAATATAAAATGTAATGTTTGTTCTAACTCGGGATTGATATTTGAACGCTCGTGATTATATCATCACTCTAATCTTCTGCAAAACCCCCTTCTCATTTTTATAAGTAAAAATGTAAGTTCCCCGTTGTACTTTTGTTAAATCTATATTTCTATTATAATAGGCAAACCCTTTCCCGATTTGCTTTCCGTTCATTGTAAAAATGGTATATTCAAATTGATTGCTATTGTTTTTATTACTGATGACAAAGCCGTCTCTATGAACATTGGTAAACACCCTTGTTTTAGTTTCATAATCTTCAGTGATTACGTTTGAAGAGAGTGCACTTTCATTAATATCTGCAACCTGGGTGCTTTTAATAGATGAGTTGGCAACAGAAGTGGTGCTTCCGCCCATGATGTATAATTTATTATTATATACCTCCACCGCTGAGTGCCTTCGGGGAATCATATTGGAAGATAACTCATGTAATTCATTGGTCGTAGTATCAAAATAGGCTAAAAAAGTTTGATTATCATAACCACCTACCACAAAAATCTTATTATCGGATACGGCTAATGAATGCCCGGATACACCGGCTGGCATTGTATATTGATCGGTCCAAAGATTAGTTTTAAGGTCGTAAACATTGATCAGATTAGAGGAGGTTCCATTAAAACCGCCAATAACATAGAGTTTATCATTAACAATTTTGCCTTTTGTTTCTTTAGCTGTAGGCATGTCCGGTAATGAATTCCATGTATTTGAAGCAATATCGTAATACTGAAAATGATTAGAAAATACAGTGTTTGCAGCTCCGTTTAATCCACTGCCTCCAAACACATAGATTTTACCATTGTATATTGCAGAACCAGAATTTCCTGCATAAAAAGGATTAACTGCTCCATGTGTTGTAGTGTTGGTGGTAAGATCTAAAATTTCAAGTTGACTATTTCCTACGCCGTTAAAAATATAAATTTTATTGTTGTACGTTTCTGAATTGGCAAATCTTTTGGGAACCAGAGTAGTATTGAGAATACTCCATTTATTATCTGTAATATTATATTTCTCAATATAATTAGTATTTCCTTCGATGGTATAGCCGTTGGTCACATACATGTTGTCATTTACTATTACACTTGTTGTGGCGCCTCTGCCTGCAGACATATCTGCCAGCTTTTGAAAGTGAAGGTTTTGGGCATGGGCTAAGAATGAACCCAAAAGAGAAAGGAAAAATAATTTTGTTTTCAATGGTGTTAAGATTTAGTGTTTGGTTTTGATAGATGTTATAGAAGCAATTCGGGGATTGTTTTTTAGTGCCGAATCGTAATAAAACATCGTTTTTCAAAGATAGGGAAAAGTTTAATATTTTTTCGTTTTGCCTTGAGTGAGATTAAATAATAATGTGATTAAATTCAAAAAATAAAAACCGCTCTGAGAACAGAACGGTTATGCATGAAAGCTATTTTTCAGCCATTATTTTATCTTTTTCCTTTTGGAATTCTTCTTCAGACAGGACGCCGGACTCTTTTAATTCTTTAATTTTCTTCAGTCTGTCATATTTCGTTTCCGAATTCAGACGCTGAGATTTTTCTTTAGGTAAAAATTCATCCGGAACAATCAGCTCACCTGATCTGATAGCGTTTTCAAGATCTATTTCATAATTCATGAGACCGCTACCGATTTTAGCATAATACACAAAACCATTTTTTTTGTTCCCTCTCGACATTATTTTTTTAACCTTGAATGACAGCCCGGAGTTGCTTCTTTTAAAAGAATTTGCCTGATTGGCCAGTCCCTGATATCCTGTAGTTGAAGAATAATTGAATAGGGAAGAGGCATTGGTCCTGATAAATTTAAAATCGCCATCATTCATAGAGCCTGTGCCGATTTTCAGGTCTAAACCTTCATACACCTTAAAACCTGTTGAGGTAGTAAGGGTATCATTTTCAAATGTTGGAGTGTTTTGCGCGTAAGAACTTCCAAAAATCAGCATGGTAAATAATAAGACTAGTCTTTTCATTGTTTTATTTTTAATAATCAAAATTGAAAGCCAAAAATAAAACATGGGGCAGAGCTTACCTTACGGGAATCCTTATTAGTTTTTTCAAAATATAACAAACCCTTTCATCAAATAAAATGCCGTTTTAAGAGTAATTTTACATTTCTCAAATACGTCATTGTTTTGTTTACTCATTCTCAAAAACAAAACCACTTTCCTTGTCCATCTGCTCCCGCTCTTCCTTTGATATTCTTTTCCTTAACACTCTGGTAGTATACGCTCCTTTTACTATGTTTTTATCAATATACATCCAATCCGTGATATTCTGAGAATTAATTTCAATAGTGTCTCCCAGTTTAACCTCCGTTGTTGAAATGGGGTCTCCATCCACGATTCCATAGAACTTATGGTCAGAATATTGCACTTCGCTTATCCAGATATGTTCATAACTGGAATCTGCTGCGGCAAATCTTTCTTTCAATGCGAAATTATAATAATCCGGATTGTGACTTTCTATTGCTTGTTTAAATTGATATAAAGAGTTTTGTGCGTTTTCTATTGCGGTATTCATTTCGCTGTCTTCTCCTTGTAAAATGTGAATACCGGGCTCATTATCTACTTTTACAATTTTATCTTTTTTCTGACAGTTTAGTAGGGCAAGACATGAAAGTAGATAGATTGGAAACTTAAAATGCATGATTTAATCTAATAATATTAATTTGATTTTCTAAATGGCTATCCATTGTTCTTATTCTCTGCTCTTTATTATTATATTTTTAATTCGTAATGGGTAATGAGTTGGTTGGCATTCTTTAAAATGATTCCGCGAGTATGCTTTTCAGCTCCAAGTTTTTTCTCAATATAATTTTTAAGTTTTCTTTGATCGGAGCGAATAAGTTTCCAGTCTAATTGATGAGCTTCTTGTTCATGATCCGGATGTATAGAATCTTTTGCTATAGCTCCTTTTTCGTTAAATCCCATAAACTGGGATGCATTGAGAAAACCATTTTGGATTCCGCCAAAATATAATCTTTGGATTCCCCAGCCTTCACTTGTGTATCGAAACGTATGTCCGTTACAATATTTAGGATCTAACGTCACTTTTCGAACGATATTTTTTGTTTTATCTAGCGGATTCCAAAGCCCAAATGTAACGGCATTTTGTTTGCCGTTTTCTAAATCAAATTTTTCCAGAATTTCGTTGGTTGAAAAATACTGTTTTAATTCTTCTCCAAATCCAGAATAATGATCAAAAACGAGATAATTAGTTTCTGAAAATATAAAATCCAATATTAATTTTTTATCCTCCACTGTTCCGAAAAAATCTGTTTGCATGGTATTGTATGGTTATTACTATTCAAATTTATCCATTGTTTTACTATTATGTATGCACCACTACATTACCATTATATTATTTTTTGCTATCTGAAGCTTTCTAGTGTTGGGAGTATGCTTTGGAATTTTTGTTTAAAGTCGGGTGACTTTGTGCAGCGAGTACACTTTCGCTGATATCTGCCACTTGTATGCTTTTAATAGCTGAACTGGTAACAGACGTTGTACTTCCGCCGATGATGTATAGTTTATTGTTATATATTTCCGCTGTGGCATGCCTTCTGGGAATCATATTGGATGATAATTGGTGTAACTTATTGGTTGTCGTATCAAAATAGGCTATAAAAGCTTGATTATTAACACCCCCTGCAATAAAAATCTTATTACCGGATACCGCTAATGAGTGTCCGGATATTCCGGCAGGCATCGTATATTGCTTGATCCAGAGATTAGTGTTGAGGTCGTAAACGTTGATCAGACGGGAGGGAGTACCGTTAAAACCACCAATGACATAAAGCTTGTCATTCACAATTTTGCCCTTTGTTTCCCTGGCTGTGGGCATATCGGGTAATGAATGCCATGTATTGGTAGCAATATCATAATATTGGAATCTATTAGAAAATACAGTGGTTGCCGCTCCATTGAGTCCGCTTCCGCCAAACACATATATTTTGCCGTTATAGAGGGCAGAACCTGCATTTCCTGTATAGGAACGATTAACAGCTCCTTTCGTTATAGTATTGGTGGAAAGGTCTACAATTTCAAGATGGCTATTTCCCCAACCGTTAAAAATATACATCTTATTATTGTCAGTCTCTGAGTTAGCAAATTTTTTGGTAAGTAGACTAGCATTGAGAACACTCCATTTGTTATCAGTAATATTATATTTCTCAATATAATTGGCATTACCTCCCTTTTCCTGATATCCATTGCTCACATAGATATTATCATCCACGATTACACTGGCTGTAGCACCTCTGCCTACAGACATATTGGCAAAATTTTTAAAAGCAAGGGTTTGAGCTTGGGTGAACAGTGTACCTAAAAAAGAAAGGAATACTAATTTTGTTTTCAATGGAAGGCGTTTTAGTGTTTGGTTCTATTTGATTTTCTTTCAATGATTCAGGTTTATTTTTTATACCGGATTCTTTAAGAGAATAATCGTATTTCAAAGATAAGGAAAAGTTGATGAGCTTCTTTCTTTTCCTCTTTAGTAAGATTGACAGAAGAATATTTTTTTCATCCAGAATATATCCAAGACTGTATTCACCTTTTTGGCTCGGTGTTATTTCAGTCTTCTTTGCTTAGATGCAGTTGAATGAAACCGTTTTTAAGGTTATATTCTTTATGTTTAAATTTTGAGTTCAGTTCACTGCTGTTTCCTAAAACATCGCCAGCTCCTGTGATGAGTGGATGAATATTAAAATAAATGTCCGTTACCAAATCTTTGTCTATAAAGGCATTAAAAGCACTTGTTCCACCGCCAATTGCCATTTCGTGCCAACCTTTTTCTGACATATATTCAATAGCTTCTTCAGGACTTTTAACCGTCTTGTAGTCTTTTGATGAGTAAGGTTTTTCTGAGAGTATTACGATTTCTATTCCGCTGAAATGGTCTTTGACTTCCTGTGGGAAGGTTAAAAAATTTTCAAAGGTTTTAAAGCCTATGACAAGGTTCCCCACTTTTTTCGCGAATTCTAAATAAAAATCCATTGCTTCTGGTGGTAATTGATGATGTGGATGATCGGATAATAATACTTTACCATTAGCTGAAATGTTGGCAATTACTGTTACTTTCATTTTTAATTTTTTTACTGTGTAAAATTATCTGAAAGAAACTTTACCTTTACTATCCGTTACCTTTTGGAAAGTAACTATTGTATGTATGAGTACTAAAAAAAATGACATCAGTAAAGAACAAATATTGGCCCTTAAAGATGCCATTGAATTGTTGGGTGGCAAATGGAAATTCTGTATTCTGCATAATTTGTATCATCACGAAACAATGCGGTTCAAAGATCTGCAGGAAACGGCTCTGGGAATAAGTCCAAAAGTTTTATCCAAAGTGCTGCAGGAGCTGGAAGATAATTTACTGATCACCCGAACAGTTAATAACACCAAACCTGTCACCGTTTCGTATGCACTTACCACACACGCTGCAGAAACTGAAGAGGTTGTCAATGCTTTAATTAATTTTGGGTTGAAGCATAGAAAGAAAATAAAGGAGAAGTGATTTATATCATTAAGAAGTTGAGTTTACATCAAATCACCTTTCTTGATTTTGAAAGCTTTATTTTCTCTTCTTTCAGTAATAAGGTGCGCTGCATCCAGCATTTTAATCAGATGAATGTAGGGGTTTATCATATTCCTTTCCGGTAGCTTGTCATAGATTCCCATTGAGAAGTAGACCATCCCAGAAATAAAGTAATCAAATTCATTGATGCTGTATTCTTTGAAAGCTTTTTTAAAGACCAACAGCGGATTTTGATATTCTTTCTCAGAAAGCAGACCAAGAACCAATGGAGAGACCTCTTCCAACTGAGTATTGATTGTATATTTCTTTTCTTTCAGCATGATGAAGTAACTTGCACGGATGAATGACCGCATTGCCTGGTGAAAATGATAAATGACAGAAGGTTCTTCCTTTATCCAGCTATTTCTTTTAAGGGCATAGCTCATAATGTTGTTTAACAGCTCTTTGGTGGCTGTCAGATCATTGAGTTGAAAAAATGTTTCTATCTGCTGTAAGCCACAATATTTCTTCCGGCCTTTCCCAAGCCGGGATTGAAAGTCTGTTCTGTTTTTTTTCATGAGTGTGTATTTTTTGTTGTACGATTTTACCCGGCAGTAAAGAAGTAAGTCCTGCAATGCCTGAACTTCCTTCTCATACTAGCCGAATGAATATGATAGAATTTGTGTTTTTCTAAAAGCCCGAAAGCCGCAATGGATTGTACACCCCATTGTACCGTATCATAATACTTTATATTGTAAAGCAGGCTTAGAAAAAGATGATTGTAGAAAAGCAGAATGGCATGAAAATAAAACGGCATAGACTCTACAATATCTGCCATTGAGGTACTGGTATACCAGGGAACAGATAAGAGAGCCCACGCCTAGGTCGTGAGCTTCTAGCTTATCGTCTCGTTCCTAAAAATTACCAGTTTCCAATGGCGAGATTCTAAGCAATAGCTTCTATATTTCTTTGAAGTATCGCAAAATTACATCTTCATATGTAATCTATAGACAAATATAATAAAAATATTTTCATATTACCGAATTCGGTAATGGTAATTTATATCAATAATTACAATTTGCACTAAAGAGTGCAATTATGAACGAGTATAAAACTGATGAAATCAAAAGAATGGTCTCAGAAAAAATAAAAGAAATAAAAGGTGAAACTCCATATTCTAAGGTTTCTGAAAGATGTAATGTTACTGCTGCAAGGATTAGTGATGTTGCTAATAACAAAATCGATTGCCAACTCAGTACTTTCATTGAAATTGCAACTGGATTAAGAATACATCCAAAAGAATTATTTGATATTATTTTTGATTTTGAAGAATACTATTCTGAATTAGATAAATAAAATAAGCTCCGGAGTATGAAGACTTCGGAGATTATTTTTTAATAGATTGGTTTTATTTTATTGACAAGATCAGGGGGACTTTGTGGAGCTTGGGAATAGAGGCATTTGTGGTAAGTTTAATCTTTTAAAGACTATTCATAGGATTCTCCCAATTGTAACTATGTAGCTTGTTTTTTAAAGCTGATTCAAGTTTATTTCTAATATTTTCTTTGTCAATTTTAGATTCAGTAGTTAACTTTAAAATATCATAAAATCTTTTAGAGTTTATAAGTTCAATAGGTAGACCTCTATCATGTGACTTTTTAATGGTTTTATTTGCTCCGCTTTGAAAATCTGATGTAGTAATAAAAATACCTTTTGGTATACCAGAAAGAAAAAGAGCACCTGTTAACTCTCTTATTTGATCAACCTTTATTTTATTCTTGTATCTTTTAACTTGGACACCAATTTGTTTTCCTTCCTTTTCTAGGATAACATCAATTCCTCCATCATTTGAATAACCTGTCACGATAGTCTCATATCCAAGATTCTTAAAAACCTGTCCTGTAACATCTTCAAATAACTTTGGATGTAAACTAAATCTTGCTTCATATTTAGCTAGAAGATATTTTGAAATTTCATTGATTGGAGCGTCAACATTATGCAAATCTAATTTTTTCAATAGACCTGCAGTACCATAGAAAAATTGCCATAACTGTGATACTTTAGCACTAACTGTCACATCTTTTATTATTCTCCACCAACCACATTTATTACAGTGATGAAAAAATACTTCACAGGAATATCTAGAAAGATCAAGCTCCCACATTTCTTCATCCATTCCTTCTTCATAACACCAGCTCTTTCCCAATTGATGAAAGTTATAAATTTCTTTTAAATCTACATCCCAATAATCATCTATTGAAAACACTTCTAATTTGTTTCGACAAAAGATACATTCTTGCATATGGGGGTTGTCATCACCAACTTTTAATGGGCTATCAAAATGATCATATTCGAAGATTGACATAATTATAAATATTAGGAAGTATAAATTTACGGATTATTAAAAAGTAAACCACTCAATATGTAAAGTGGTTTAGGCGATTTATTTTAATTGCGCAAAGTCGGGAGACTTTGCGCAGCGGGGAAACTTTGCATTTACTACATTAATTGATTTGGCCAGAGGTCTAAATGTATCACCTAAAGACTTATTGGATTTTAAAATAGATGAGAAATCCTAGATTTGTCCTTAACAAAAAAAATAAAAACTAAGCTCCGAAGTCTTCAGGCATCGGAGCTTAGTTTTTAAGGATTATTTTTATTGGTTCAGAATTGGAGTAGAGTTCTGAGGTTCTTAATGGATAAAAAATAAAGTACTCTGAACGAGAGGGACTATAATTATTAAAATTTAAAATACAAATATTATATTTGCATTAGTTGGAAAGTGGTATTTTTTTTCTCCATTTTTGCATTACTTCCCCCCAATGCGATTCCTTCATTTTTTCAGGTCTTTTTTTCCAATAAATATCAGATTTTAGGTCTAACAGGGCTCGGATAATACCTATTTGAAACATTCTACCCTCTGTCATAATTTCTTCTTCTACTTTTGGTAAGATATCAATCGTTTCAACTCTATATCTTTCAATTTCTTCCAAACTAATTCCTAATTTTTTAAGCTCTTCTAATAAATCACTGGTATCAATTTTTTTTCTATCAGGAAAATTAAAGTCTAAATAGGCTTGGAGTGAGTCCAAATTTAAATCACTTTTAATATCAAAGAAATCACTACCTTCTTTATCACTTTTTATTAAAGAAGATTTAAAGTTTTCTTTATTATTCTTTAATTCTTGAAATTGTGCATCTGCAATTTCTAATAAAGCACTTAACTGATATAACTTTCTTCTAAATTCCTTTGGAATATCGTCTTGCTTTTTATAAGCTAATTTGTGTTCAATATCAGCCCAACTATGCATCAATATTGTTCGTACTTGAATTTCTGCTTTTAAATGCTCAAGTCCTCTATAATTTGGTGCTTTTAACCAATCTTTTTTTATTTTTACAATATAGTGATTAGATCTATAGCCAAATCTATCAGCTTCCATGTTGGCAGATTTATCTATTGATTCGATAACTTCGAATTCATCATTAATGATAGTTGCTATTTTATCTAGATCTAATGGGTAATAACATATGATTCTTACGCCACAAAAATCTTCAATTTGCTCTATAGGATTTTCATATCCTTTTCTATCAATTTTTTCAATATATGACTCCAGTTCTTTTATTCGGGATGAAATTGAATGAAAAGAAATATTATTTTCTCCAAAGAATGTTTTTAAAGCTTGTTTAATATTATCAGCTAAATTTTCATACTGAGATTTATTTTCGCTATAGTGTTTCTCAATGTCTTCTTTGTTCATGGCGTTTTTATGAGTTGTATAATTTAAAATTACAGTAAAAATATAACTTCTCAAATTATTGATATCAATAATTTTGGCTAAATTAAAACATCAAAATATCGCTTCCTTACGGGAAATCATATTCTGTACAAAAAAAACCGCTCCACAAAAGCAGAACGGTTAGTATAAATTGCCTCAGCGACACACTGTTACATCATTCCTGGCATTCCACTAGTTTTATGTTATTTACTTTAGTTATAAAAAAGATCGGTTTTGTCAATTAATTTTTCTCCCATAAACGGTGATTTTTATATTTGGAATAATATGTAAAATAATGCCTTTACCCAAACTTATACTAAAACTGGATTGTTTTGTAATTTTACCGTTAGCATCATAAAATGTTCCAGTTGAAGAGTATGCTATTTTACCATTGTCATGATAAGCAGTTCCAGTTGGAGAGTATGCTATTTTGCCATTATCATGATAAGCAGTTCCGGTTGAAGAGTATGCTATTTTACCATTGTCATGATAAGCGGTTCCAGTTGAGGAGTATGCTATTTTACCATTGTCATGATAAGCAGTTCCAGTTGAAGAGTATGCTATTTTGCCATTGGCATGATAAGCAGTTCCTGAGTCTGACCATTTAATTTTTTTATTTTCATGATATGTTGTTGACATAATTTTTTTTGTTTTAATTTTTAGTTTTGTAAGTAATAATTAATGTTCTAGAACTTTTGAACTAAATTAAAATTTTAGATTGTTATCTCCTTACGGAAAACCATAAAAACAAAAAAAACCGCCCTATAAAAATAGAGCAGTTAGTATATTAAATTGTCTCAACGGCACGTTGTTACATCATTCCTGGCATTCCACTACCCATTGGCATTGCTGGTTAAGCGCTCTTCACTTCAGTGCTCTACATTCAGAAGCATTCCGGATACAGAAGCTGCGTTGTGTATGAGGTTCCTAAGTTTGGATTACTTGGCTTTATTGATGTAAGTTTAGCACCTTTATTAAGTGAGATAATTTATGATTAAATAAATTCTAATTTCGTTCCATTATCCGATACCAATTTTTTTCTAGTTTCCAATTATGTTCAAGTTTTTTGTACTTATTCAGTTATTTCGCCCAATCCCTGTTAATTCTAGTTTTTTATATATTGAATTCAAAGTTATGAGGTATTGTAGATTCCGAAAAGTATATTTCTTGATGAATACTTGTTAAAGATTTATTTATTTTTATTTTACATACAAATCTTTTATCATCTTCAATTTTCAAGTCTACAACTTCAATAATCTGACTGAATAGGTTGTAATCAATCTTAGAATTAATTTTTAAACCAGTAATATCTGTTATATCGCCTTTTGATATCGCTCTTTGTACTGTTTGTAACCATTCTACAATTTGAAATTTAAGATGTTTGCTTAAATCAACTTTAATTTGAGGAACTGAAGATTTCAATATTGAAATAAGTTCTCCATAGTTTTCTTCTAGCTTATTGGAATCTGTCGAAGATAAAATATAATCACGTTCAGTATGAAAAGAAGTATTTTTATCTTTGTCTGTAAAGTTCAAATAATCTATTTCTGTTTGAGTGTAATAATGCTCAATTTCTCCTTTTGGAAATATAAATATGCTTGCAGCTTTAAAGGCTTCTAGTAAATGTGTAAATCTTGCAAGAATGTAATGTATTTCTCCTTGATGTTTTGATGATAATTGTACTAATATTTTATCTTTAAACTTTACTAGAGCAATCAACATTGAAGTAATAACAGAATTTCTTTTGTCGGAAGTTCCAATTATTGGTTTTAAGTAGTCAATTATATGATTAATATCCTTATCCAAAACTGTTTTAGTAATTAATTCATCAGCTATGGATTTTAATTTTTGATCTAATTCACCAATTAGTCGCGACAAATCAGTTCCTAAACCATTATTTTGAATATATTTTGTACAATTTTCATCTTGTTGTGCAACTTCTCTTAATTTACCTTTAAATAAAGCATCTAAATCTGCTATTATTTTTGCTTTGATATTTAGTGTTTTACAAAGTCTAAAGAAAACTGCTAATTCATCTTTTCCTCCAACATCAATAACGCTAGAACCTGAAGCACTAATGTTATAATCTAATTTATCAAAAAGTAAAGTAATTATTTGCTGATCAGTATACCCTTCAACAAAAACTGGATTTGGTGAAAAGAAAAATTGTTTATGATGAGTGTTGAATCGAGGTAAAAATTTTCTTAGTATATATTCATCTTGTGCTTCTAAATTGTCCACATAGTTTGGTGGTTCATTATAATGACAAACAAGAATGCTTTTTAAATCATCAAGACTTCGTAAGTCTAATAAGTATGGTGAATGTGTAATAATGAAAAATAATTTTTTGGTAGAGTCAACCTTTGGGTCGCCAGCAAATCTTCGTATTTCACTTAGTAAGAATGATTGAAATTGAGGATGTAAATGTAATTCTGGTTCATCAAAAATTAAGCAATTTTTACTATCATCATACAAAAATGTAAGAAGTGTCAACAATTCTTTTAAACCGTGGCACTCCTTCTCTTTTAAACCGTATTCTTCACCTCCTGAATTATTTTGAATTTTTGGTTTAAGATAGCCACCTTCTTCAACTAAACGAATTGTTTTATTAAATATATCAGATAGTAAAGCTTCGATTTTTACTCTTATATCGAGTCTTTCTTTTAGTATAATAAAAGCAGATGATGATAATCCAAATTCTTCGCCATATGCCTTTAAACGATTAAAATCTGAAATATTAAAGCCAGAATCTATTCTACTAATTCCAAAGTAGTCATAATTTCGCTTCTCAAGTCCACTTAGCCTTTCAGCATTTAAAAGTCTTGGATTATAGCCATTTAGTTGAATCTGACTTTTAAGTTGATCCGCAAAAAGTGATTTTCCAGTTCCATTTGGTCCGACTATTAAGTTAATTTCTCCCCAATCATTTTTAGTAAATGTTTTTGATGTCCAAAGATCAGGTAAATTAATATTTATTGGTATTTTTATCATTCCTAGTCTATATTTAAATTGCAGGTAATATTCAAATTTACGCGTTGTGTTAATGTACAATTACGCTAATGTTGTTTTGATTTTAGTTACTTATTTATCAATCGTCAATTTAAAAATTAAATATATTATTTCCTTACGGAAAACCATAAAAACAAAAAACCGTCCCACAAAAAGCAGAACGGTTTATATATTAAATTTGTCTTAGCTTACACTATTACATCATTCCTGGCATTCCACCACCCATTGGCATAGCTGGTTCAGCGCTCTTCACTTCAGTGATTACACATTCAGTGGTAAGAAGCATTCCAGATACAGAAGCTGCGTTTTCAAGGGCAACTCTTGTTACTTTAGTTGGGTCAATGATTCCTGCTTCAAGCATGTGAACATACTCGTCAGTTTTAGCATTGTATCCGAAGTCTCCTGAACCTTCTGCTACTTTAGCAACGATTACAGAACCTTCACCTCCTGCGTTAGCAACGATTTGTCTTAATGGCTCCTCGATCGCTCTTTTTACGATTTTGATCCCTGTCGTTTCGTCAGAATTGATTCCGGTAAGGTTATCTAAAGCTGAGATTGCTCTTACTAATGCAACACCACCTCCTGCAACAATACCTTCTTCCACTGCAGCTCTTGTAGCGTGAAGGGCATCATCCACTCTGTCTTTTTTCTCTTTCATTTCTACTTCAGAAGCAGCTCCTACATAAAGAACAGCAACACCTCCAGCTAACTTAGCTAGTCTTTCCTGAAGTTTTTCTCTGTCATAATCAGAAGTTGTAGTTTCCATCTGAGCCTTGATCTGAGCTACTCTTCCTTTGATTTTCGCTTCGTCACCACCACCGTTTACAACCGTTGTGTTGTCTTTGTCAATCGTTACTTTCTCAGCAGTTCCAAGCATATCTAAAGAGATGTTTTCCATTGTGAAACCTTGCTCTTCAGAAATTACCTGTCCACCTGTAAGGATTGCGATATCTTCTAACATTGCTTTTCTTCTGTCTCCGAATCCTGGAGCTTTTACAGCAGCAATTTTAAGAGAACCTCTTAGTTTGTTTACTACTAAAGTAGCTAAAGCTTCCCCTTCCACTTCTTCAGAGATAATTAATAGAGACTTACCACCTTGTGCAATTGGCTCAAGAACTGGTAATAATTCTTTCATTGAAGAGATTTTCTTCTCTACTAAAAGGATATATGGGTTTTCAAGTTCAGCTAACATTTTCTCAGGGTTAGTCACGAAGTAAGGTGACTGGTATCCTCTGTCGAACTGCATACCTTCTACAACGTCAACTGTTGTATCGATACCTTTAGCTTCTTCTACAGTGATTACACCTTCTTTTCCAACTTTTCCGAAAGCTTCAGCGATCAAAGCACCGATCGTTTCATCATTGTTAGCAGATACAGAAGCAACTTGTTTTACCATTTCTGTAGAATCTCCAACTGTTTTAGATTGAGATTTAAGGTTTTCAACAACTGCGCTTACTGCTTTGTCGATTCCTCTTTTAAGATCCATTGGGTTAGCACCGGCAGCTACATTCTTAAGACCTTCTCTTACGATAGCTTGTGCTAAAACAGTAGCGGTAGTAGTACCGTCTCCTGCGATATCATTAGTTTTGGACGCAACTTCTTTTACCATTTGCGCTCCCATATTTTCTACTCTGTCTTCAAGTTCGATTTCTTTTGCAACAGACACCCCGTCCTTAGTTACGTGTGGAGCACCGAAAGATTTTTCGATAACCACATTTCTTCCTTTAGGACCTAAAGTTACTTTTACTGCATTAGCCAATGCATCTACACCTCTTTTTAAAGCGTCTCTTGATTCAATATCGAATTTTATTTCTTTTGCCATGTTGTTTAGCTTTTGGCGACTTGCTGCTGGCTTTTGGCCTTAGCAATTCGCGTGTTTAATTTTATTTTTTAATTTCCATTGAGCCTGTTCCATAGAGCGACAAGCTTCTTTTTGAGTATTGTTAACTCTTCCAAAAGATTTTGATAATCATTTTCATGAATGTATTCTAAGTCTTTTGCAAGAATTAATTGGTTTTCAGCTTCATTGGATGATCCCAGAGCAATATTGATGAAGTTGGCAAATTCTTTATCTGAATTTCTGCCGCTTCCTTCTGAAATATTATATCCAATAGATGCAAATGATCTTCTGATCTGAGAGGTCAGTCCAAAAATTTCTTCTTTCGGAAAGTTTTTGGTTGAAGTGTAGATTTTTAAAGTCAATTGATGGCTCAATTGCCAAACTTCAAATTTTTTAAAATCTCTCATCAATTAATTTCTATGTAGAAAGAAGCCATTTGCAAGAAGCCAATAGCCAGCAGCTTACCCTATAATTCCTAATAAGTCAGCTTCTTTTACAATTAAGTAATCTTTACCTTCTAACTTCAATTCAGAACCTGAATATTTTCCATAAAGAACTTTGTCACCTACCTGAACCGTTGTAGGTTCATCTTTTTTACCAGGTCCTACTGCCACTACAGTACCTTCTTGCGGCTTTTCCTTTGCAGTATCCGGGATAATAATACCTGAAGCTGTTTTAGTTTCTGCTGCGATTGGCTCTACCAGAACTCTGTCTGCCAATGGTTTAAAGTTTACTGACATAATATATTTATTTTTTAATTATTTCTGTGTTGTAATTCTCTAAATGTATGCCATGAGACGGTGACGGCTGAAATGGCAGACTTTTATGACGGAATGTGAAAATTTGGCAGAAAAATAAAAAACAGAAAGCCGGAAAATTCCGGCTTTTATTTTAGGTGTTTAATTTTTATGGAACCTGTTTTTATGGACAATATTGTCCCGGTCCGATCCATAAGATACATTGTCCTTTGTAATTGTACTCACAGCAAAAGCGTCCTGCCGCACCGCCGTTGATTGATTTCTGAGCATCTCTGCTTAGTAATTTGGCATTTTTCATAGTTAATAATATTTAATTTGTATACTTCCTGAGCGTTTAAAGTCAATCAGGATTTTGACATTTGGTGTTATAAAATCAATCAAAGATAAGTTTTTTTCCATTATGTGTGATATATTTTAATTTTTTTTTAAAAATTAATTAATTGGTTATCAGTTGTTATCTGTTCTTTTTATATGGTTAAAAAAATGAATGATAAAACTTATTGAGATAAGATCGTTATAACAAAGGAGAATATAAAAAAAGAAGCCGGAAAAATTTCCAGCTTCTATATCATCTTTTTTATTAGGATTTATGGACAATATTGCCCCGGTCCGATCCATAAAGTACAGTTCCCATTTCTGTCTTTTTCGCAGCATTTGATTTTGGCTGTAACAATTCCTCCGCAAATCACTTTTTGAGCGTCTCTGTTTAATAGTTTTGCATTTTTCATAGATAATGATGTTGAATTTGTATGATTCTTCAAGTATTCTTATTTAGTTCAGGATAATACTTTTGAAATCATTTTTTATTCTTACCCTTTATTCTATGGACAAAATTGCCCTGGTCCGATCCAGCGGATACATTTCATACGGTCATCATAATCACAACAAACAAGTTTTGCAGTAGATAACCCTCCACGAATGGATTTCTGTGTGTCTCTGTTTAGTAACTTTGCATTTTTCATAGATAATACCTTTGTTTTTTTTAATCCTGAACATTTAATGTCAATCAGTTTTTTTGACAGCTTGTGTTTTTATTGTTGATTCAAAGGTAAATGTTTTTAATACAGGTTGTTAAATCGTTTGTAGACAGAGGGCTGTTGTTGATATTTTAATATCTGTCTTTTTATGAGGTCATCTCCAGAAACATTTTTCTTCCATTCATATCCATTTCCTGTTTCACAATTTTTCTTGTTACAGGATCAATATAGTAGGTGGTGGTAGTGGTTTTGTTACTGATATCGTCATTTGTTTTCACAACCCAGACCGTTTTTCCTTTATATTCTGACTTTTGGGTATCCAGAATATAAGCTTTCATCATTCCTTTTTTCTCAGATTTTGGGTTGTAGTCGAAAATAGAAATTTCGGCAGAATAGTGTTCTTTCCATGGAAGAAATCTTATCAACATTGCATAACTGCTGCTGTCAAAATATTGAATTGCCGGAATATCAATATTATCTTTTTTCTGCGTCTTTTTATCCAGATAATATCCGGTCACTTTATCTTTATCGGACTTCAGAACCATGTCTCGCATGGAGTTGTAAGAAGAATGATATTCCGGGGTGAAATTTGAGGTTTTTACAATAGTAGAATCTGTCCATTGAGCATCAGGAGCTTGTTTCATTTTCACTGTTGTTTTGATAAGAAGATCTGTTTTGTTCAGCTTTTTGATTTCTGTAATAATACTTCCGATTTCTATTTTTGTACCGGCATTTTCAGCATACCATACAGATTCTGATGTTTCATCTTTGATTAATTTAGAATTGATCTGTATATTTTCAGGAGTAAGAAGCTGCTGTGAAAGGAGATTCGCACTGCTCACTAATAAAAGGAATAAGAATGTTCTCATGGTCTTTTTATTAGTTAGTTGAGTTGAAATTCAAAAAGTTACAGGATTGAATACATTTTAATAACAATTTTTTAAATAATATTAAACAGAAATCTTTTTACTTTTCTGTTGTTGATTGATCTTTGAAATAATAGCTCCGGAAACGGCAATTCCTATAAAGTTGGTTACCGATCTGGCCTCATTCATAAAACGATCCACACTGTAAAGAAGGGCAATATCTGTCAACGGAATTTTCCCGAATCTGTTCAAGGTGAAAATAAGAGCCAGAAATCCTGAACCAGGCACACCGGAGGCTGTTTTTGAGGTAATAGAAACGATGATAAAAAGCCACAGATAATCATTGAGACTTAACGAAATCGCATAAAACTGAACCAGAAAACAACAAGTCACGGAAAGATAGATACAGGCTCCGGCAAGATTAAAATTATATCCTAAAGGAATAATAAACCTTAAAATTTTCCTGCTGTATCCTTCAGATTCCATTTTTTCAAAAATGAGAGGGAAGGCTGCTTTAGAAGATGAGGTACTGACTACCAGGATAATTTCTTCTTTGATGTTCAGTAAAAATTTCCAAAGATTGAACTTGAAAACATAAGAAACAGCCCCCAGAATTCCAAAAATAAATACAATATCCGCTATATATACAGTGGCAACTACTTTACTCAGGGGAAGAAGGGTATTGAGACCATATACAGAAACACCATAGGCGATATTACAGAAAATAATGAGGGGAAGAATGATGTAAAGGTACTTAATGACCGTATAAAAAATATTCACACCCTGATCCAATATATTCAGGAATTTTTCTTTTTTTGAAGAAAAATTCATAGCAATTCCGATCACAATAGAGAGGAATAGAAAAATACCATGCCTGTTGAGATAGATAAGGTTGGGCACACTATCATCTTTAATTTCAAATGTTTTGGGTAAAGCTGTATTGATTTTGGTGACATCTATTCCTGTATCAGAACCGGGCTGCATCATTAACCCAAAAACGAAACCTAAGATAATAGCGATGGAAGTGATTACCAAAAAATATAAAATCGTCTGCCATACAATATTTCGGGCATTTTTGAGATCAGATAGCTGGCTGATTCCATATACCACTGCCATAAATATAACAGGAAGGATCAGTGTTTCCAGGATCATGAAAAAATACCGGCTCACCACTCCCATCCTTATACTTTCCTCAGGAACATAATGACCAGCCAATACGCCTCCTATCATTGCTGTAAACACATACAATGTAAGATTTTTAAGATATTTTCCGGTAAATGTTTTTTGAGATTGTAAGGATTTCATCTGAAAAATAAGCTGTTTTTACAAAACAATTTTTAAGCTGTATTATTATTTCTGAGATTGAAGATACTCATTATTCATTACATTTTTATCATATGGTTCCAAGAACTAATGCTCCTAAAAGCATAATAATTGATGATCCAATTGCCCATTTTAAAGTATACTTCAGGTGGTCAGAATATTCTACACCGGCTAAGGATACCAACAGATAAGTGGAGGGAACCAACGGACTTAATAAGTGGGAAGCCTGACCAACAAGGCTTGCTCTTCCTAATATTTCAGGGGCAATATCCAGCTGACGTCCTGTAGCCTCAATAATAGGTAATATCCCAAAATAATACGCATCATTCGTAAGAAAGAAAGTAAGAGGAACACTGAAAATTGCTGTAATAATATTCAGATAACTGCCCCAACTTTTGGGCACAATATCTATCATACTATTTCCCATAGCCTGCATGATGCCGGTTCCATTAAGAATCCCCGTAAAGATTCCTGCTCCAAAGATCATTCCTGCTACAGACAAAGCATTTCCGGCATGTTTTGAAATAATTTTCTGCTGGTCTTTCAACTTGGGATAATTGATGACAGAGGCAATACAAAAGGCAATCATAAAAGCAATCCCTAAAGGAACAATGTCTAATATCATTACCGTTAATAGAACGAGAGTCAATATTAAATTCACCCAGATCAGTTTTGGACGAAGAAGCTGAGGATCAGATTCTCCCGCAATGTCTCCTGTACTGTATTTCGTATACTTCCCATATTTTGCAATGCGTTTCTTTTCTTTTTTTCCCAGAATGTAGGCCACAAAAATTACCCAGATAATACCTAAAGCCATGATAGGAATCATAGGCACAAAAATTTCGGTGTGTCCCAGTTTCAGGGAGCTCATCACTCTTGCCGTAGGACCTCCCCAAGGTAAAATATTCATAATTCCACCAGCCAGCATGATGATGCAGGTCAGCGTTAATGGATTCATTCCTTGTTTTTTATATAAAGGAAGCATGGCTGCAACAACAATAATATAAGTGGAAGAACCATCACCATCCAGAGAAACCAATGTGGTAAGGATAGCGGTTCCAATCGTTGTTTTGACAGGGTTGTCTCCAACTGCTTTTAAAATAAGATTGACTAATGGCTCAAAAAGCCCGGTATCTATCATTAAACTGAAATAAAGGATGGCAAAGATGAGCATAACCCCTGTAAGGGCTATTTCCTTGACTCCATTTTTCATCATTTCTCCCAACTGAGGTCCAAAACCTGCTAAAAATGCGATGGCTACAGGAATAATGACTAAGGCAGTAAGAGGAGTCATCTTTTTATTCATGATAAGCACCATAAAAATGATGATCATCAAAAATCCAAGGAATGTAAGCATAGATGGTTTGTATTTGAGGTTATTTATTTTTATTTTTTCTCCAGTCAAAATTGTTTCGATAGCCGATATAGGCATAGTTACTGGTAGATCCGGTTTCCAGCTGGTTGATAAAAGCAACTTCTATGGCTGAGTTTTTTCCTGTTTTTATTCCTATCCCGGCGGTTAAACGGTTGCTGTCGAATGTTTCTTCTTTGCTGGCATTCATTCGGATTTCATTTTTCAGGATCCCATAAAATCTTTCTTTCTCCCCGGTTTTATTGAATGGGATTCTTAATGAAATAAGATAGCGAAGCCTTACAATGAATTCATCCGGATTGCTTATGAACCGTTCTTCCACACGAAATCGGTGAGAAATAGAAGTTCTTCCGATATTGCCCCCCAGGCTCACCTGTTGGAAAGGTCTTTTTTCATACCTTTCTTTTTTGGTATTATCAGACTTGTAAGAGTCCAGAATAAGAAACATGGCTCCTACAGCAGGCCTTACCTCATTAGCAACTTCATAATCTACGTAAGCAGAAACCAGAAAAAGTCTGGTGTCATAGGCCAGGTCAAAAGACCGGTATTGGGAAAGGGCTGTCAAGGTACTTTTATCTGTAAGTTTTGCAGACATAAGGTATTGGAACCACATATTATAACTGTCCCGGCTTTGAGCCATCACAAATTGACTTGCACCTAGTAGAAAAAAGGTGATTAATGATAATTTAACTTTCATGTAAAATTGAATTAATATCCTGCTTTCTCAAATATATTTATAAGAAGGAGCCGTGAATTTATTTTTCAATCAATGGCAGTTTTTATCAGTAAACTGCAATCCGGGGAGAAAAAGGTCTTATATTTGGAAGATTGAAAATTGGATATTTTAGATGTTTTTTATTATAAATATTGTATTTATATTATTGATTTTTAGAGTTTTACTTAGTGGTAAGATTTTAAAGAGACTGATGGAATATCATTGGGGGCTTTTGCTGAAGTTTCAGCATATTTTCTTCTTTTTCTTCTTCTTTATCATCACTTTTTTCACCGAAAACTACTTTTTGGATGTTCCGGAGCTCATTTGGTCCGTATTATTTGTGATTATTTTCAATGTTGGGATTTACTATCTGGTCTATTTTTATCTGGTACCCAGGTTTTATCTTTCCAATAAGTATCCGGAGTTTATTCTGTATGCATTTATCTGCTTTTTGGTATCAAGCCTGTTTAGAATTTTGCTGGAACCTGCCGTGTTTAATATGAAATTTGATGAAACACTATCCAACACAAAATTCCTTTACAATGTGTATACTGCTCAGGGTATTGTTATATTGGTAGCCTCATTTCTGGGAATTACTAAGGATAAATTTCTGATTGAACAGGATTTTAAAAACTTAGGGGAAGAAAAAGACCAACTGTATCTTGACCTTTTAAAATCAAAATTAAACCCTCATTTTTTACTGAATACCCTTAATAATATTTATTCGAAAAGCTTTAATCCATCTGAGAAAACATCGGAGTCTATCTTGCAGTTAAGCCGCTTATTGCAGTATGTTATTTATGATACCAATAAGGAAAAGATTACGCTTATGCAGGAGTTTTCAACGATTAAATCATTAATTGGGCTTTACCAGTTAAAGTATAATAACCTACTGGATATCAGTTTTGAAATAAAAGATGAAGAAACATTGGAGCTCATTGAAGTACCTCCATCAGTTTGCCTTACCTTATTTGAAAATGCCCTGAAACATTCAGCAGTGGGGATTGAAGGAAATAGCTTTATCAGTGTATTTTATAAAATACAGGATCAGGAACTATCATTTGAAATTAAAAATTCTGTGGCAAAGAACCGGAATCTTGTGAATAACGTTAATGATAATGGATTGGGAAATGAAGCAGTCATCAGCATTCTGGAAAAATACTACCCTGAAAGATTTACTTTTATATCAGAAGCGGCTATGAATAATACATACGAAACTACTTTAAAAATTAAACTATAATGGCTAACCTCACTATCGTAGGAGTGGATGATGAATATCCCGCGTTAGAACTTATCCGGCACTATTGTGACCGGATAGAAGATATCGATTTGCTGGAGATATTTCAGAACCCGGAAGAGGCGCTGCAATATTTGCAGAAGAATAGAGTAGATCTGGTTATTCTGGATATTAATATGCCTTATATCAATGGGATTGATCTTTTACTTAAACTTCCCTATAAACCATTATGTATATTTCTTACATTGGAAACTCAATATGCCGTTAAAGCATTTGAATTGGATGTTGTGCATTATCTGGTGAAACCTGTAGACTTTGAAACATTTAAAAGAGCAGTCTATAAAGCAAAGGATTTTTTACAGTTTAAACAATCTGCAGAAGATAAAAAACAGGAAGATTTCATTATGTTCAAGTCTAATTATATCATGAATAAAGTTCTTCTTCAAGATATAAAATGGGTTCAGGGATTTGGAGAATATATTATTTTAATCACCCATTTGAAAAAATATATGATCTTAGAGCGGATGTCTAATTTTGAAGAAAATTTTCAAAATTTAGGATTTATCAGGATTCATAAATCCTATATTGTTCTTTCTTCTCATATCAGTTCATATGATTCGAATACAATTTATCTGAAAGGAGGAGAGCAGCTCCCATTGGGAAGAACTTACAAAAAACACCTGAAAGAATATTTGGGGTAAAAAAATAGGCTAAACTTTTATAAACATTTCTAATGTAAAAAGAAAAAGCTCACTGATTCAGTGAGCTTTTTCAATTATATTTTAATAGCAATGATTGCCAATAATTATGCTATTTAGCTTTTTCCGGCTGCCTGCATAGGATTTACTTTTCCATTGGAGCTTCCTCTTGCAGGACCTCCTTCCTGTTTCTGTTTAAAGAGCTGGAATTTTGATGTTTCACCACCGGAAGCATTGCTGCTCCAGAAGTTATTGGTAGTGTCAATATCAGCCGTTTCTCTCATTGGATCTAACTGAATTGATTTCAATTTCTTGTCAAAATAATAGGTCTTAGAAACTTTTTGTTCATTCAGCCTCCAGATCTGTGCTGAAGATTTGTCATATAATTTTGAACCATCTTCAAAGGTAAATTCAAGAATGACTGGCATTACCAGGCCACCTTTGTTCAGCAAATCGATCTGATACGCTGTAATATTTTTAAATTTCTCTTTATCCTTAGCATCTAAAGGAAGAGTAGCCTCTACTTTTGTAGTGTATTCTTTAGTGCTTACTTTTTCTTGCCCTCTGTCATATCGATAGTAGAAATCCTGAGCTTCTTTATCTTTATCAACATAGAACGTAATGTTCTTGTCTTCTCTGTTTCTGATTTTTGACAGGTCTTCAAAACTATTCACTAAAGGCTTATCAACCTGGTATTTTATTTCCTCAGCTGCTTTTGGATTAGTTTCAAGGTTTGGAGTAGCTACGGTTACTTTATCAATCGCAATATCTACAGGGTCTGTTCCATAAAACCATCCTCTCCAGAACCAGTCAAGGTCTTCACCACTGGCATCTTCCATAGTACGGAAAAGATCTGCCGGTTCAGGGTGTTTGAAGGCCCATCTTTTTGCATATGTTTTGAAAGCTTTATCAAAAAGTTCTCTTCCCATAATGGTTTCACGAAGAATATTCAATCCTGTAGCAGGTTTTGAGTAAGCATTCGGACCATACTGAACAATATTTTCAGAGTTGCTCATGATAGGCTCGAGCTGATCTTTGGGAAGTTTCATATAATCTACGATCGTCCATGCAGGACCTCTTTTAGACGGAAACTTATTATCCCATTTTTCTTCTGTAAGATATTCTGTGAAAGTATTCAGCCCTTCATCCATCCATGCCCATTGTCTTTCATCTGAATTGATAATCATAGGAAAGAAGTTGTGGCCTACTTCATGGATAATTACTCCGATCATTCCGTTTTTAGTTCCTTCAGAATAAGTTCCATCTTTTTCCGTTCTTCCGAAGTTGAAACAGATCATTGGATATTCCATTCCGTTGGCTGCTTCTACAGATTGAGCTACAGGATATGGATAAGGAATGGTGAATTCCGAATACGTTTTAATGGTATGAGCTACTGCTTTTGTGGAAAATTTTCTGTAAAGTCCGTAAGATTCTTTAGGATAGAAACTCATAGCCATTACCTTATTGTTATTTTCAGGAATGGTAACGCGCATGCCGTCCCAAACAAACTTTCTGGAAGAAGTCCAGGCAAAATCCCTTACATCATTTGCTTCAAAGACCCATGTCTTTCTTTGCTTTGAATGATTCTTTTCCGCTTTTTTAGCTTCATCTAAGGTGACAATTTCTATAGGTTCAGAAGCATTTTCTGCTTTTCTGTATCTTGAAAGCTGATCAGAAGTTAATACCTGATCATAATTTTTACATTCTCCTGTTCCGCCTACAATATGATCGGCCGGTACATTCATAGACACTTTAAAATTTCCGAAAACCAAGGCAAATTCTCCTCTTCCGGTAAACTGATGATTTTGCCAGCCCTGGAAATCACTGTATACACACATTCTTGGATACCATTGTGCCATAGTGTACAAGTCGTTGCCATCTTCCGGGAAATTTTCATAACCTCCGCGGCCACCCATTTTGATCCTGTTTCCAATATTGTAATTCCAGTCTACTTTGAAAATGAATTTTTCTCCTTTTTTCAAAGCTTTTGGAAGGTCAATACGCATCATGGTTTTATTGACGGTATATTTTAAAGGACTTCCTGAGGGATCCGTTACTTTTTCAAGGGTCACTCCATAACCATTATCCTTTACAGGAAGTTCTGTTACCTTAAGCTGTTGATCCGTTGTTGATGGACGCAGAATAGAAGAGTTATCATATCCTGCATTTCTTATACTGGAATGTTCATTTTCATCCAACTGAAGCCAGATGTAATCCAGTTCATCAGGAGAATTATTATAATAAGTAACCGTTTCCGAACCTTTCAGATTTCTTTTATCCTCATCAAGGTAAGCGGAAATATTGTAATCGGCTCTATTTTGCCAGTATCCGTGTCCTGGAGCACCAGAGGCAGTTCTATAAATGTTGGGTGTTGGCAGAATACTTCCCAGTTGCTCAAATTTATTTCCGTGGTTGCTACCTGGATTATTCTGAATATTTTGTGCGGTGAAACCTGTATAGGCAAATACAGAAAGTGAAAGTATAATAACTTTTAGTTTCATAACCGAAGTGATTTAATAATTATCAAAGATAATAATAAGCAGTTGAAATAATGAAAATATTTCACATTTAGAAAGGAATTCTTTCTAATGTCATTTTTAAAGATAAAGCAAAGACCCCTGATGAGACAAAAAGGATCCAGTCCTTTTTATTGACTTTAAAAATAGTAAGCAGAATAAATAAGAATATCAAAATGGCACCTACAATAACGATCTGCCCCAGTTCCAATCCAATGTTAAATCCTAATAGTGGAATGGCAATGCCTTGGCTTTTGGCGATCATCACTCTTGCCGTATTGGCAAAACCCATTCCGTGAACCAATCCAAAGATTAAAGCAAGATAGTAGTTAGCCCGCATTAGCGTCTGCTTCTGGTTTTTCATAATAATATTATCCAGAGATGTCAGCACAATGGTGAGAGGGATTAAAAATTCTACCCAATCAGAAGGAACCCTGAAGACATCAAGAATACTTAGAGCTAGCGTAATTGAATGTCCAATAGTGAATGCTGTTACAAGGATCAGTATTTTTTTCCAGTCACTAAAAGAGTAAACGGCAATCAGAGCCAGGACAAAGAGCTGATGGTCTAAGGCATCAAGAGAAATAATGTGTTCCCATCCAAGGTTTAAATAAAATAGAAAATCCTGCATTTTGATAATAGATTATTGGTTTTTGAATATTGTGTTAAAATAAGGGTATTGTAGTGTTTTTGTTTATTTTTTATTTGTATTGATTATTAATAATTTTACTTATTATTATTCTAGATAAAAATTGTATAATTGTATTTTAAAAAAAAGACAATGGATATTAGAAAACTATTTTTTACAAAAGTAAACATTTCGTATGGAGGAACGAAGCTTCTTAGAAATGCTACAGTTGCTTTCTTGGGGTTGTATTCGTACGGATTTTATGGCCAGGTACAAAAACTTGATTCCCGATTTAGCTATTTATTGAAGAATAAGGAGAGCCTGAATAGAGAAAACGTTTTAAAAGATTTGGAACGTGAAGATATGAAATTGGATAAACATTTAGTAGTTACTTCTAAGGGGGCGCAAACAATGTATTCATGTATTATTTATACCAAAAATCCTGAAAAACTTAAATCTGATGGGTTTATAATCCAGAGTCAGCTGCCTACTTTTTCAACAGCACTTGTGAGCCTTGAAGATATTGAAAGGTTGATGGAGCTTCCTTATGTAACCTCTGTGATGGGGCCTACATTTGATGAGCTTCATAACGATGTAAGTAGAGCACAGTCCGGAGCAAGCCTTTTACAGGATGGTGTTTTTAATAATACAGCTTATAACGGAACAGGAATTCTTGTGGGGATTTTTGATACAGGGATAGACTGGAAGCACCCAGATTTCAGACAAGTTAACGATCAGACTAAAAGTAGAATTGTTTCAATTTGGGATCAGACCTTAACTCCTCAGGGAGCTGAAACGTCTCCTACAGGATTTACCACTGGCGTAGAATATACCAGAGCACAGATTGAAGATGAGTTGGATGGAAGTCCTACTAACTTTGTCCGTGAAAATGATATTAATGGTCATGGAACCCATGTGGCAGGAACTGTTGCAGGAAACGGAGCTGGTTTTGCTAACAAAAGACATAAAGGATTTTCTTCGGAAGCAGACATTGTTTTTGTAAAAGGAGGAAACGGATCTTTTCCAACAACGAATACAATCAACGCATTGACTTATTTTAAAAATGTAGCAACAGCCTTAAACAAGCCGATCGTAGTAAATATGAGTATTGGTGGACAGGGAAGTGCTCATGATGGTACATCCTCTCATGAAGTAGCTGTTGATAATTTTACATCGTCAGGACCTGGAAGAGTAGTCGTTATTTCTGCGGGTAATGATTATGGTGCCAATCTCCATAGAAAAGTAGATATAGAGGCAGGTGGAACACAATCTTATACTTTTAATGTGGCAAGTAATACTTCTGCTGCATCTGTATTTGGTTTTCTGATGTATGCTAACGATAATACAGCCGTTACAGCAAAATTAACAGCTCCCGATGGTCAGCAATATATACAGAATGTAAGTACCGATACAACTCATAGTATATTAGGAGGTGGTTTCACTGCTACTATGTATAATTATTGGGGGAATGATAATAATAAACGATATGTTCAGCTACTTGTAAATAGAGTAGCGGGATCTACGGCCAATTGCCAGGGAACATATACACTGGAAATTACCAATAACGGAACGCAGACAATTAATACGCATGGCTGGCTGTATGGTCAGGGAGTAGCAACTACCCTGGTAAATGGGGATAATGAATATATTGTTGGATCTCCAGGCAACGCAACAAGTGCTATTACAGTAGCTTCCTATTTGGGTAGAGTAAGCTGGATGGCTCCGGCAGGAGGATATGGCTATAGTAATACTCCACAGGAAACGATCTCTTCATTTAGTGCACAAGGGCCTAGAGTTGATAATTTCCAAAAACCGGATATCACAGGTTCAGGCCAGGCTGTAATCTCTGCAAGATCTAGTAGCTCTGCGCCAGCAGCTTCGAATATTATTGAAAATACTAACTATTATGTGATGAATCAGGGAACCAGTATGTCATCTCCGGGAGTTGCCGGAGCTGTAGGATTATTGCTTCAGGCAAATCCAACATTGACCGCTGCACAAGTTAAATCACGTCTTACTTCCACTGCAAGAAAAGATGCAGCAACAGGAAATGTTCCTAATACAAGATGGGGATATGGAAGATTAGATATTTATAAAGCAGTGACTAAAGAAGTAGGATGTGTAGAGTCTAATTTTGAGTCTATTACTTATGATGAACCTTATATCACTATTAATGCAGAAGCTAATACGACTTTTACCAATGCGGCATTGGCAGTTCGTTATACTCCAACCCTAACTGGTAAATTGGGAAGTATTTCATTCACAACAGGTTCAGGTGTAATTCCTGCCAACCAAGCAGTGGATATTCAAGTAAGAAAGGTAAATGCTAACGGAGATCCTGGAGACATTATTGCTACAAAAAATATTGCATCATGGGATACCAATATACAAAGATTTACATGGAACTATGTAGATTTATCCAGCTTAAATGTTCAGGCGGTAACAGGGAAGGATTTCTATATTGTTATCAATGGTTTAGGCGGAACTGTGACTATGAAAAATGAAGCTACTGCAGTAAGTGGACGTAGTAAAACATCAACAGATGGTACAAGCTGGACAACAAGAACTTTTGATCTTAAAATGAGAGCGAATGTTTACGAAAATGTAGCTGAAGTGAAAAACCTAGCAACTTCCAACCAAACAAAAGCTAGTGCTGTTGCTGCTGGTTATAATTATTTTACAAATGCTTGTCAGTTAATTTCAAGAGTAGAAAAAGAAACGGCAAGTACTGTGACTGGAAATGTAACTTCAAAAGTATGGGTTGATAATGTACAGCCTGGTTATGTTTCAAGAAGATATGAAATTAACCCAGCTGCAGATGCTACTACTGCTACAGGAAAAGTAACATTATACTTTAAGCAGGCTGATTTTGATGCTTATAATTTAACAAGTGGTATTAAACTTCCTACCTCTCCTACTGATGATGCTAATAAATTCAACCTGGTTGTTGAAAAATATGCAGGAACAAGTGCTGGAAATGTAGGAACTGTAGCTTCTTTTGGAGGCACACCAACTGCTATTACTCCTAATGTTGCAGATATTGTTTGGAATAATACTTATCAATATTGGGAAGTAAGCTTCCAGACCACAGGTTTTGGTGGATATTTTGTTAAAACAAATGCTACTTTAGGTACAGGGGAAGTAACAAAATTGAATGCTGGAGTGAACATTACACCAAATCCAGCTAAAGATGTTGTAAATATCTCATTGGGAGGGTATTCTAAAGGTACACTTACTATTTATGATGCTTCAGGAAAGTTGATTAAAACAGAATCTATGAATTCCAACTTAAACAGAATGGATGTTTCATCATTGGTAAAAGGAGTATACATGTTTACAATTAAGCTAAATGATACTACAATTACTAAGAAAGTAGTTAAAGAATAATTTTAATTGCTTACCATACACATTATAGAAAGCAGCAGTTTTATAACTGCTGCTTTTTTTATATTTGTCATTAGAAAAGAACTCATGTCACATAAATTTTTTTTTATATTCCTTTTATCATTAACAACCATTTTATTAAGCTTTACAAAAGCAAATAAGGAGAATGTACATCCTTATCATGTAGGATCCGTAGAGGTCAACTATAACTCTAAGTCTAAAACTTTTGAAGTTACAGGCCGGTTTTTCCTCGATGATCTGGAAAATGGACTTGCGAAAAAGTATGGTGGAACTTTTCATTTTAATGATGAAAAATATAAGACAAAACTAAATGAAGCGCTGTCCAAATATTGTCAGGAATATTTTAAATTGAAAACAGACAATAAATTTCTTAAAGTAAATTATATAGGATATGAGGAAGACCAGGAATCTGTAAATGTCTATCTCGAATCAGAATCTGTTGTCAATCCTAAAAAAGTAGAAACAGCTGTAAGTTTCCTGTACAACCTTTTCGATGACCAGATAAATATTGTGCATATCATTGTGAATGGAGATAGAAAGAGTGAAAAATTAACGTATCCTAACCGCTATTTGTATAAACAGTTTTAACTTTCCAGTTGAATAAGGGCGTTGATTCCTTTTGCATGAGCGAGTAAGTCAGGAAAAAAATCATCATAACATTCCTGAAGAAACTCTTTATGAGTTAGAAAAGCTTCAAAAACAGGAATATCTTTATCCAGATACTTTGCTTTGTTCAAAACATTTTGAATGCTGAATTTAATACCCCAGTCTTCACGGTAATTGTAGAGCCAGTCGTCCTGTTCCATTTTAACCAGCATTTTTTTGAAATTTTCCGGTAACCACTCATCATGAGCATTTAAAACGCTGTAGACATGTAAAGAATGTGCCTTCCATTCCGCAAGGGAATGCAAAGAAAGATCATTGGCTACAAAATAATCCATAGAAACATCTACAAATGCTCCGGCATAGAGTCTTACCAAAGGGGCAAAAACTTTTTTAGCCTCATGAATGGCAGGGTGGGAGTCTGTGAAGGTATCAATGGCTCTATGTAAAGTAATTCCATCCTGAATATCCTTAGGAAAAGAAAAACGATCCCTGTTTCGGATAAAGTCTTCCAAAAACTGACCAACAATTTGTCCATCAGTGAAAGTGAGAAAAGAATGGGCCAGATAATTCATAAACGAATATAAAAATTTTTAAACAAAGTTTGACTATTGCTTACCGTTTCTACCCAAACTCCTTTTTCGATTTCAAGATATTTAAACTCAATTTTATTTAAAACTACCTCTTCCGAAGAAATTAAGCTGAGGTGAAGTTCATCCCCATGAATAAAACATTTAAACTGTACAGGAAACGGAAAAAGATTCTGAATCCGGAGATCCTTATAGCCATAAACAACCGTACAGTCTGAGCCCAAAGGAGTAAAACGCTCTTCTTCTTTATAAATATCCATAGAATGTGGATATCTTTCCAGGATCTTTAGTCCGGATTGAAGGGCCAGATGATATAGAATAGAAGAGAACTGGCAGATTCCACCACCAAAATCACTGGAAATAGCATTGTTAATGAGGTTTCGTCCTTCTTTAAAATTATTCTTTTTGCTGGGTTTTCCAATCATTTTCCAGAAAGAAAATACTTCTCCGGGACGAATGACCAAATGATTGATCTTACCACCTACAACTTTTAAATTGTGAATTTTATTATGATGAAAAGCTCCGGTTTTGATAGTTTGCCGGAGTGTAATAGAATATTCTCCAATATTTTCTGAACAATATTCTTTAGAATAAACATAATTGTTTTTTTGTTCATGAAAATACCGCTGCAAAAGTTTCATATGCAGTTTCCAAGAATAAGGAATCCAATTTTTCAGTTGCTGTTTCATCTCTTTTCCAAAACAGTAATGTGATATGATGCCCAATTTCTCAGGAAAGTGTGGCAAAGAAAAGTATCAACAGGCAGAAAGAATTTTCTTATCGCTTTCGGTAATCTGTGAATCGGAAAAAATAATATTCCGGTTGTATTTTTAATTTTCCATTGATCTTTTGAAAGTTCTGTAATATCTGAAATTGAAAAGCTATTGCCCGCATGCCAGTCTTCCTGTGGAGAGACAGATCTTTTTCTGCTTTTTACAGGATAATCAAAAATCAAAGTTCCGTTTTTATTTAATTTCTGATAACATTCATTTAAAAATACCTTCGTTTCTTCCAGGTTCTGATGCATGATAACATGAAGACAAAAAATACAGTCAAATTCTTCATGAAAAGGGATTTCCGAAATTTCCCCTACAGCCAGTACTTTTTCAGGATATTTTTGTCGGGCAATGTTCAGCATATTTTCACTGAAGTCTGTTCCATGAGTTGCAAAATTCAATAGCCGGCCTGTTCCACAGCCTAGATCCAGAACTTTTGTATATTTTTTATCTTTGAAAAAAGAGCTTAAAAATGTTCTTTCCTGCTGGTCAATATATTGGCCGTAAGAATTTCCGAATCTGTTTTCATCATAGGATTCTGCAAGGTTGCTGTAATATTCCAGAATGCTTGTTTTCATCATTTGAAAAATCTTCTGTTAAGATTATTAATTTTATTGACTTCTACAATTTTTATTCCGATTTATTGAACCTTTAATGAGTCCAGATTAGCTGGATTGTTCTTTCTTGAATTCGGAAGGGGTCATGCCGGTCATTTTTTTAAATATGGTGTTGAAGGCAGTTTTTGAATTAAAGCCTGACTCAAATGCAATTCCTAGTATGGAAAGCTTGTGAAAAGAACCTTCTGTAAGCATTTTTTTAGCATGTTCTACTCTGTACTTATTTACAAAATAGAAGAAGTTCTCCTGAAAACCGGTATTAAGAAGATAAGAAAGCTGATGCGCATTGATTTGAATAAGATCAGATAATTTTAATAGATTCAGGTCTCCATCCAAATAAGGTTTTTGGGTTTCCATGATGATTATCAATTGTTGTCTTAAAGACTCAAATTCATCATCGGAAATCAATTTTTTTCTTGATATTTCCTCTACTTCACTTTCCACTTCAATAGAAAGAAGTTCTTCACGTTGATTTTTATTTACAGGATAGATCTCTTTTTGTCTGAGTACATAATAGAGTGTACTGTAAACAATAAATAAAAATAACAGATCCATGACCAAATGCTGATGCATTTTATACACGAAAGTATTGAATAGTTCATAACCAACAGTAATAACAATGGTTACGAAAAGAAGGAAGCTTAATCTGATCAACCATTGGAGGTCTATATTTTCTGTATTGGATGAAATGGTTTCAATCCTTTTCTGATGTTTTCTGATTTTAAAATAAATAAGAGCAATGTAGGGCAGATTATGAGCGATATCAATGAGCATTACAGTACTTCGGATGATTGGATTATTTTCCATATTGAAAAGTAATATCCAATAAATTACCGGAGTAATAAGGCAAATAAGATCTTTTTTTTGGAACCTGTAATTAGGATTGATAAAAAAGATAACGCTGAAAAACAGAAAAATCGGAGTAAAGATTTGGGCAGCATACAACGTAAGGATAAACCATAAATTGGGCACAATTCCACAAAAATGTAAAATATCGAGGAGCCAGTAGCTGGACCAGAGTAATATAAACACTCCAAAATAAAAGTTAGCCTTTTTATTAACCTGCATAGGATTAATTAATACTGTGAATGAAAGCAAAGTCAAGCCGCCATAAAGCAGTACCAAGACAAACTGTTGGATGTTTTCGATTTGCATTATTTACATTTTTTAAAAAAGCCTTTCGTGGAAATCTTCAATCTTGCTTACCTCTTCAATCTTGATTCCAAATTTTCTTTTCGGAATTTTATTAAGATTGGAAACGAATATCTTCTCATAACCTAGCTTTTCAGCTTCAGTAATTCTTTGTTCGACTTGGGCAATCGGACGTATTTCTCCACTTAACCCGATTTCTCCGGCAAAACAGTAATGTTCTGAAATGGCGATGTCCTCATTGGATGAAAGAACAGAAGCTATGACTGCCAGATCCAGCGCTGGGTCATCTGTTTTTATTCCTCCTGTGATATTAAGGAAAACGTCTTTTGCTCCTAATTGGAATCCTGCTCTTTTTTCAAGCACTGCCAGAAGCATATTCAGTCTTTTTGAATCAAATCCTGTACAGCTTCTTTGAGGAGTTCCATACACGGCTGTACTTACCAATGCCTGGATCTCCAAAAGCATCGGCCTGTTTCCTTCCAGGGTTACGGCAACAGAGTTTCCGGAAAGTTCTTCAAATTTCTTAGTGATAAGGATTTCCGAAGGATTTTTAATTTCCTTCAATCCCTGGGAGATCATTTCATAAATTCCAATTTCAGAAGTAGAACCAAAACGGTTTTTGTTCGCTCTCAATAATCTGAAAAGGTGATTTCGGTCTCCATCAAAATTTAAAACAACATCTACCATGTGTTCCAATACCTTTGGACCGGCAATCTGACCGTCTTTGGTAATATGGCCCACCAAAAATACAGGAATACTGTTTTCTTTAGCGTATTTAATGATCTCGTTGGAGCATTCTCTGATTTGAGAAACCGTTCCGGGAGAACTTTCGATCAGTTGGGACTGAAGCGTCTGGATAGAATCAATAATCATGAAATCCGGTTCCAGTTTTTTTGCTTCATGAAGAATTTTTTCCAGGGAGGTTTCTGTAAAAAGAAAACAATTCGGATTTTGAATGTCCGTTAGTCTATCGGCTCTCATTTTAATCTGAGAAGCGCTTTCTTCCCCAGAAACATAGAAGATCTTTTTCTTCATTTTTAAGGCAAGCTGAAGCAATAGGGTAGATTTTCCGATTCCCGGTTCTCCACCAATCAGGGTGACGGAACCTAAGACAATTCCGCCTCCCAGAACGCGGTTCAGTTCTTCGGAAGGTGTTTTTAATCTCGGTTCTTCACTGGTTTCTACCTCAATAATGTTGATAACATGTTGCTTGGTTTTAGAGAAGGGCACCGACTTGCTGTTGGGCTTCTCTATCACTTCTTCCACCAGGGTATTCCATTGTCCACAGTTTTTACATTGTCCCATCCATTGGGAATATTGGGTTCCGCAATTTTGACAGAAATATGCCGTTTTCAGTTTTGCCATACTGCGAAGTTATAAAAAAAGCATTTTTTTTCCGAGACTTAAATGGATTTAAATATGAAATACTATCATAGATCAATGATAGAAATATCTTTATATCTTAGCTTTGCTGAAATAAAATATTAATTTAAAATATAATTATAATGAAAAAACTATTTTTATCATTCGTATTTGCGCTTCTAAGTACGTTTTCTTTTGCACAGAATACTTGGGACATAGATCAGATGCACTCTTCAGTAAATTTTACCATTGAACATATGGGGATCAGCTTTGTTCAGGGTAGGTTTGATAAATTTGGCGGAGACCTTACCACAAAAGGAAATAGTCTTGATAATGCTGCATTTAATATCAATATTGATGTTGAAGGTATTAATACAGGAGTAGAGATGAGAGATAAACATCTTAAAAGCAAAGATTTTTTTGATGCAGGAGAGTATTCAAATATTAAATTTACCGGAACTTCTGTTTCCAAAGAGAAAGATGGAACCTATGTATTTAAGGGTAAACTTACCATTAAAGATGTTACAAAAGAATTTAATGTACCTGTAACCTTAGGAGGAATTACAAAAAATAAGGAGGGTAAAGAGATTATGGGACTTCGTGCTAAATTTACGATTAACCGTTTCGATTATAATGTGAATTATGATCCTACAGCAGCAGGTATCGCTAAGTGGGTAGAGATGAATACTTATTTTGAATTGATTAAAAGATAATTGAAAGGCAATAGCTAAATAAAAGGCTTCCGATTAAGCGGAAGCCTTTTTTTGTGGAAAATATTTTTTTTCTGAGAGAAAATACGTCATAGTTTGGCGCTGTGGATAGATATTTTTGTTCCAGATTCTTTTAAGAATTGATTAACCATTTAACAACAAAAATATGATTTACACAGAAGCTTTTTTTGCACAAGGAAGTACTTTCCCTAATGATGATGAGGTAAACTTGATAGACAGTTATACCTTTGAACCTGTTATTTATAAAAAGACAAATGTAGGAGTGCCTGCTGCTGGAGACGGAGATGGTGCGGTTTTCCGTAAAAAAGGAAATGACTTTTATAAAAGACAATGGACCGGATATGTCAATGTCTTATGGTGGGGTATTCAAGGGCTTTCAGATCAGTTAAGAACAGACCGCCTCAATACAATTTTGCAGCTGGGCTATGATACCTTCTTTGGAAAAATGAACATTGGAATTTCCGGGGTACTCTTTCTTCAGAATAATCAAAGGGTATTATCTGACCAATGTAGGATAAAGCAGAATAAAAAGAACACCGAGATTTTTAATTGTGAAGAAAAAAAGAATATATCAATAAAAGGATTTTTCCTGGAAGGGTTTAAAGAGGATTATGATTATGATCAGGCGTCCAGTTCTAAAGCTGTAGGGATTTATTGCTATGGAACTCAGAACATCAACATCGAAAAAAACCTGTTTAAAAACTTTACCTATGCCGGAGTTTCAGGTTTAAGAAATATGGTTAACCTTACCTTTAAACAGAACCGTGTTGAAAATGAATTCACAGAAGCCTGGGCTAAGATTGGGACCGGAAAAAAAGACAACGCCGGAATTGCTGTTGGCGGAAAAAATATAAGCGTTGTTCAGAACTATTTTGAAAATTCATCACAAGGAATGATCATTGCTGAAAATTCAAAATTTGTGATGATTTCTGATAATGATATCGAAAATACCATCCTGGAACACGGAATGTACCTGGATGCCGGAATTTCAAATATGACGGTATTGGGTAACAGAGTCCGCAATACAAAAGGAATCGGAATCAAAGTCCAGAATTATGATCAGGAGAAATACCCGGATTATGTCTGCCATAATATTGTGATTTCAAATAATATCGTAGACAATGCAGGAACAGTAATTGATGAAGCGCTCGTTGCAACACTTGATCCTCTAAAGGATTATATTCCGGCAGGGGGAGACGGTATCCTTATTAACAATACCAATAAAGTAGCGCCTTATAAACTTATTGCCAGCAATGTGGTGGTCACTGGAAATGTAGTGAGAAATGCAAAGCAGCACGGAATTAATATCAGGCATGTTGAAGGTGGTGTTATTTCCAATAATGTCATCAGTGATATCGGGAATGTGGGACTTTATGTTTCTCATGCCAAAGGGGTGGATGTTTCCCATAACAATATTCAGACCTCCGGAGAAAATGGTATTCTGATTGAATCCAATAATAATCTTTTGAACGTATCCTTTAATATTGTTGAAAATCCGGGTATTAAAAACCAAGGAAATGAAGGCAGATTAGCAGGGATCAAGCTGGTGGAAGGAAATAATTATGAAATTGCCATCAGACACAACAAGATCAGAGGAAACGGAATGATGACGTGGGGAATTTTCTCAGAAGGGGGAGTCGGGCAGTCTACTCATGAGATTGAAAATAATGTGGTCCTGAATTCGAAATATATTGACTACAGGTTTGTTAATGGATCAACGAAATTGAGAATGCTGAGGGATAATTATAAATGTATCC
Source organism: Chryseobacterium sp. G0162 (assembly GCF_003815715.1). Classification (NCBI taxonomy): domain Bacteria; kingdom Pseudomonadati; phylum Bacteroidota; class Flavobacteriia; order Flavobacteriales; family Weeksellaceae; genus Chryseobacterium; species Chryseobacterium sp. G0162. The sequence goes on from NZ_CP033922.1 coordinate 3,221,269, forward strand.
TGAATTCACCGGGAGATACGTGGTTGGATCCATGCTTATAATTAATACTAAAAGAGAGTGTTTCCGTTGAGAAATGCTCTCTTTTTATTTGAGTTTATTAAGGCGGCTTCGAATGAAAAAATAAAATTTATCTAGGTTTTATGGGGGTTTGATGCCCGTTTTCTTATTTTCAAAATCTAAAAGATTGCTTTGTATTTCTTTTTCCCATAACTTTGCACAAACCTAATCTAATGAGTAAAAAGAATACAAAATACATCTTTGTGACAGGAGGTGTTACTTCATCTTTGGGAAAAGGAATCGTTTCTGCTTCTTTGGGACTATTGCTAAAATCACGCGGTTTTAATGTAACGATCCAAAAACTTGATCCTTATATCAATATCGACCCGGGAACTTTGAATCCTTATGAACACGGAGAGTGTTATGTGACTGAAGATGGTGCGGAGACGGATCTGGATTTAGGTCACTACGAGCGTTACCTTGATGCTCCTACATCCCAAAACAACAACGTTACTACAGGAAAAATCTACCAGACTGTAATTGAAAAAGAAAGAAAAGGAGACTTCCTTGGAAAAACAGTACAGGTAATTCCTCATATTACTAACGAAATTAAACGTAGAATTAAAATCCTTTCTAAACAGAACTACGATATCATCATTACCGAGATCGGAGGAACAGTTGGGGATATTGAATCTTTACCTTACATTGAAACTGTTCGTCAGTTGAAGTGGGAACTGGGAGAGAAAAATTCTATGGTGATTCACCTTACCCTATTGCCTTATCTGGCTTCCAGTGGAGAATTAAAAACAAAACCATCTCAGCATTCCGTTCGTCAGTTGATGGAAAGCGGAATTATGGCTGATGTATTGGTTTGCAGAACGGAACACAAAATTCCGAAAGACCAGAGAGCAAAACTGGCTCAGTTCTGTAACGTTCCATTAGAAAACGTTATCGAATGTAAAGACATGGAAACTATTTATGAGGTTCCTATGTATCTTCAGAAACAAAATTTTGATGATGTAGTCCTGAAAGAGCTGGATCTGAAAAGTGATAAAGATGCTGATCTGAAAGACTGGAAAACCTTTGTAAAAAAATTCCAGAATCCTAAGAAAACAGTTGAAATTGCATTAGTAGGAAAATACGTATCCCTTCAGGATTCTTATATTTCTATTGCTGAAGCGTTCAAACATGCAGGAGCAGACCTTGAAACTGAAGTAAAAGTAAGATGGGTATACAGTGGAGATATTACAGAAGAAAATATCAAAGATACACTGAAAGGTGTGAACGGTATTCTTGTAGCTCCAGGTTTTGGAGACCGAGGAATTGAAGGAAAAGTTCTTACTGCGAAATACGCAAGAGAAAATAAAATTCCAATGTTGGGAATCTGTTTAGGGATGCAGATTATGACAATTGAATTTGCAAGAAATGTTTTAGGACATACGAAGGCAAACTCAGTAGAATTTGATACAGCAACTCCGGATCCTGTAATTTCATTGATGGAAGAGCAGAAAAATGTAATCGATAAAGGAGGTACGATGCGTCTTGGAGCTTGGAAATGTGCTTTGAAAAACGGATCTAAGCTATATGATATCTATGGAAGCAAGAATATTTCTGAAAGACACCGTCACCGTTATGAATTCAACAGTGATTATCTTCAGGAATTTGAAAAGAATGGTTTCTTAGCTACAGGAACAAACCCGGAAACAGGATTGGTAGAAGCGTTGGAATTACCAGGACATCCATTCTATGTTGGGGTACAATATCACCCGGAATACAAGAGTACGGTAGCTACACCACACCCTTTATTCAGAGCTTTTATTAAAGCTTGTGAAACTTCTAAGTAAGATATTTTAAGTTTGGGAAGAGTACAAGATTCACTCAAACTAAAACAAATAAGGTAATTTTTTACCATAAACGTCTATAGATAAACTCAGGTTGATTTTTCTCAGCCTGAGTTTATTATATACTAATGCATTATAGTATAGAGTTTTGATAAAAAAACAGTATTTTTGTCAGCTCAAATTGACCATAGATGGATAAGCTTTTTATATGCTTATAAGGTCCAATAAATAGGAAATTTTAATTATAACAAAAATAAAATGCAACAAAACAACGGAATCGATAAGAAGCAGATGATTAGTTTCGCGGTTTTATGCCTGATTCTCTTCGGTGCAATGTTCTATTTCCAGAACAAGCAGATGAAGGAAGAAGAGTTAAAAGCTCAGCAGCAGAAAACGGAACAGGTGAAAAATGCCGTAAAACCAACTCAGGCCACCAATATCAATCCAAATGTAACTCCGAATGCGATTCAGACAGCTAATTTGTCTAACAAAGAATTGAACATTGAATTCTCAAGCTTAGGAGGACAGGTTTCTAAAGTTCAGCTTTCAGAATATAAAGCATACAATAATAAAACGGATCAGGCTGACCTTCCGCTTTATCTTATCAATAAAAATAATTCAAACTACGGTTTCCAGTTTAAAGATAAAACAGGAAAGGTTATCAATACTAAAGATTTAGTTTTCTCACCTACTGTTAATGGAAATGCTGTAACAATGACAGCAAACTATAATGGAGCTGTAATCCAGTTTATTTATACTTTACTTCCTAAATATACTCTTGACTTTAAAGTAAGAACTCAAGGTCTTTCTGCAGTTACTTCTGATAACAAAGCAGACTTTATCTGGGATTATAATGTAAGAAACCTTGAAAAAGGTAGAGCTCAGGAGCAATCTCACTCAGAATTCTCTTATGCTTTCAATAATTATAAAGATTATGATTATGATGGAAGAACCACAATGGATGAGGAAAAAGAGACCCTTAACTGGATCGGAGTAAAACAGCAGTTCTTCTCTTCTGTTATCGAAGCTAAGAACGGATTTACTCAAAGTAAAGGGAATCAGGAGAATGTAGAAGAAGGAGAATATCTGAAGAAATTCAACTATGAAGGTTTTGTTCAGATGACCGGAAGTGAGCTGAACCAGGATTTTACATGGTATTTTATGCCATTGGATCTGCCATTATTGAAATCTTACGATAAAAACTTTGATGAAATTCTTCCGTTAGGTTGGTCTTTCATCGGAGCAATGAACCGTTATTTCTTTATGTGGTTATACGCCATTATTGCTGGCTGGGGATTATCAGCAGGTTGGGTAATTTTTGCAATGACAATCATTGTAAAATTGATTTTATCACCCATTATGTACAAACAGCACAAGTTGAGTGCTATGATGAAGGTGATTCGTCCGGAAATTGATGAGGTAAACGCTAAGTTCAAGGATGCAGACCCGATGAAGAAGCAGCAGGCTACGATGGAAGTATATAGAAAAGCGGGAGTAAATCAGATGGCAGGGTGTTTACCGGCATTGGTACAGATTCCGATCTTCTATGCGTTATTCCGTTTCTTCCCGAACTTTATTGATCTGAGAGGACAAGGGTTCTGGTTTGCAAAAGACTTAACGGCTTATGATGATTTGATTAAATTACCATTTAAAGTTCCATTCCTTGGAGATCACTTGAGTATATTTGCTTTGGCTTGTACAGTAGTTATCTTGATTTATACAGTAATGACTTCAGGAAACATGCAACAGCCGCAGCAGGAGGGAATGCCAAATATGAAAGTATTAATGTATATCTTCCCGATTACATTCTTATTCTTCCTGAACACTTCAGCATCAGGTCTTTCATGGTATTACTTTGTTTCGAATGCGATTAATATCCTGATCATTTTGGTGATTAAGTATGTTATTCTGGATGAGAAAAAAATTCACGCTCAGATTCAGGCTAACAAGGAAAAACCGAAAACAGAAGGTAAATTCCAGAAGAAGATGAGAGAAATGATGGAGCAGGCTCAACAGCAGCAGCAAACTCAGGAAAAAAATAAAAAGAAATAATTGATTAAGTCAATATATCAAAAAAGAGAAGCAAACTGCTTCTCTTTTTTTGTTTTGTATAGTTGTCAAAAGATTTTATTAATCATATTTCAGTCTGAACGACTGTCTGTGATGGATTGTAGGTCCATGCTTGATAAGCGCTTCCTGGTGCTTTTTGGTAGCATATCCGAAATTGGTATTCCAACCATATTCAGGATATTCTTTATGGAGTTCAATCATTAATCTATCCCTGTAATTTTTCGCAAGAATAGACGCTGCAGCAATAGATAAAACTTTTGAATCTCCTTTAATGATACACTGATGGGGAATATAATTATAGGGATGGAATTTATTCCCATCTACAAGAATAAGTTCCGGTGTTATGGTGAGTTGATCTAGTGCACGATGCATGGCATGAATACTTGCATTAAGGATATTATGTTCATCAATAAATGAAGGAGGAAGTTCTGCTATGGCATAATTTTTTACATTATCTTTAATATAGCTATCCAGGTCCATTCTGGTTTTAAAGGTCAGCTTTTTTGAATCATTAACCAGATTCTGTTTGAAATCATCATCTAAAATGACGGCTGCCGCAACTACCGGCCCACTTAAACAACCTCTTCCTACTTCATCACACCCTGCTTCGAGGTAATGGTCTGTCCATTTTTGTAATAATTCCATGTTTTTATATGATATACAAGGTGTAAAATTAAAAAAAACGAATGTATTAGCTTTATATTTTGGAAGTTTTTATAAAAACATTCAGGGACAAGGAATATTGACTGTTGAGTGTAAATTCAAAAGCTGAATTTTATAGTGAATGCCGGAAAAATCAAGGATATTATAAAATATAAAACTGTTTTTTTGAAAGGAGTTTATTTATGCTTTTGTTATATTAATTTATTCATATTTTTCATCGAAATTGTAGACTGTTTTTCGTTGGTAGCTCGACGTTTTTGGTCTTTTTTGGGAGTGAAAAAAAAGTATGCACAACATTGCATGTGAGTGAATAATATGAAATTTATTCCAATGAAAGTGATTTATATTATTGTAAACCAAAGCGTTAATGCGGTGTAAGGCAAATGTATATATAGAAAATATCAATAATTGATACCATTGATGTATTCAAAAAAAAATATCGATTAATTTTTTTTGTTTTTGTTAAAAAGAGTTTTTTTAACTTAATTTAATAGTTTGTTGACTGTTTTTATTCTTGATTATTGAATAATTAATATTTTTTTTAAAAAATTCTTTGTGTTGTTAGGAAAGTTTTACAAATTTGTAGGGTACAAAATTAATTTGATATGAAGAAACTAACAACAGGTCTTCTTGTTTTAGTATTGACTTCTTCTATTGCGGTAGCAAATGCACAGCAAACGAAGGACACTATTAAGACAAAAGAAATCGAGGGCGTAGTAGTAACCGCTCTTGGTATTAAAAGAGAAAAAAAATCGCTGGGGTATGCTTCAGAAGAAGTAAAAGCAGCAGAATTAACCGGCGGAACTACTAATACAGGAAACGTAGCATCTCTTCTATCCGGGAAAGTAGCCGGGCTACAGGTAAATACAAACAACAACTTTGGTGGATCATCTAACCTTTTGATCAGAGGGTATAAATCCTTATCAGGAGGATCTCCACTTATTGTAATTGATGGTTCGCCTGTAAATAACACAACGGTTACCACAGGAGCTTCCTTTGACTATGGAAACTTCCTGTCTGATATTAACCAGGAAGATATCGAATCCATTAACGTTTTAAAAGGTGCTGCAGCATCAGCTCTTTATGGAGAAAGAGGTAGTGACGGGGTAATCCTGATTGTTACTAAAAGCGGAAAAGGAAATGACGATGGTAGCTGGGGAGTTACTTTAACTTCAGGAATAACAGCTGGATTTATTGATAAATCTACATTTCCTAAGTACCAAACAAAATATGGTGCAGGATATGTAAGTGACTCATGGAATGAAGATCCTGGTCCAGGAGGTTATAACTATGCCAATTTTGTAGATGACGCATCTTATGGACCTAGATTTAATCCTAATCAATTAGTATATCAATGGGATTACTATGATCCTTCTTCTCCTAATTTTGGGAAAGCAACGCCTTGGGTTGCGGCGAAAAATGGGCCAATCAAATTTTTTGAAACACCAGTAACTTATGTTAACACAGTTACTATAGAGAAAGGAAATAAAACTTCAAATCTCTCTTTATCCTATTCCAATATGCTTTCTAATGGTTTAATGCCAAACTCAGAATTGAGAAAGAATACCATATCGGCTAGGTTTAACCATGACTTTACAGATAAATTACATGCTTCCGTTTTCACTACTTTAACGTTACAAGACACAAAAGGTAGAAATGAAACAGGATATTCTGATAATATTATTTCAGGTTTCAGACAATGGTGGCAAACTAACGTAGATGTACTGGCATTAAAAAATGCTTATCAAAACAATGGGAACAGTAATTTCTCATGGAATAGATTGTCATCTGAAACAGCTACGCCTCAGTATTGGAATAACCCTTATTTCCAAAGATATCAAAACTATCAGTCTGATAGCAGAACCAGAATATTTAGCTATGCACAGTTAAAATATGATATTTCCAAGAATTTTGGAATCACAGGGAAGTTGTCCTATGATGATTTACAAATGGTTGTAGAGGAAAGAGTAATGAACGGATCTTTACCACAGGTATTTGGAGCATCAGGACTGAATGTAGGTTCCGGATATGCCAGAACTAATGTGAAAAACTCCGAATTAAATTTCGATTTATTCTTCAACTATAAATTCAACATTACTGAAGATTTGAATGTGAGTGGAATTGCAGGGGGGAATGTTAGAAGAAATTTGATTGATAATGTATATATGAGTACTGAAGGTGGGTTGTCAAAACCTGGATTGTTTGCAATCTCCAATTCAGTAAGAACCATACTTCCTCCGGATGAAAATTACTCAAAATGGGTAACATCAAGTTTTTATGCAACAGCATCTTTCGGCTATAAAAATTTCTTATTCGTAGATGCCACTTATCGTCGCGATCAGTCTTCAAACCTGCCTAAGGCAAATAACAGCTATGGTTACCCATCTGTAACAGGAGCTGTAGTACTTTCTGAATTAGTAAAAGAACCATGGTTAAGCTTCTGGAAAGTAAGAGCCAACTATGCTGAAGTAGGATCTTCTACGGATAATTATAGACTGGTTAATACATTTAAAGCTAGAGGTGAAGGGTTATTTGATCAGCCATCTTTCCTTGCCAATCCGAATTTGAAGCCACAAAGATCAAAAGAAACCGAATTTGGTATGGAGGCACAGTTCTTCAAAAACAGGTTAGGATTTGATGTGGCAATTTATAAAACAAAAACATTCGATCAGATCATCAACTTACCAGTATCTCCAGCTACAGGATATAGAACATTCCTTGTAAATGCTGGACAAATTGATAATAAAGGGGTTGAAGTACAATTAAATGGTGTACCATTTAAATCAGATAACTTTACATGGGAGGTTAATGTTAATTGGTCTAAGAATGAAAACAAAGTAATTGCATTGAATGGAAATTCCCAAAACTACCTATTGGCAAGATATCAAAATGGAGTGACCCTTAATGCTAGAGTAGGAGAAGCTTTTGGAGCACTTGTAGGATCAGATTATCTTTACGATGCTAATGGACAAAAGATTGTAAGTGCAACAAACGGAAGATATTTGAAAAATGAAAATCAAATTATCGGAAATGTTACACCAGACTGGGTAGGAGGTGTAAGAAACAGTTTCCGTTATAAAGATTTTTCATTTAGCTTCCTGATTGATGTTAAACAAGGTGGAGATGTTTTCTCTCCGGATATGGGATATGGGATCGCAACCGGGCTTTATGTAGAAACAGCAGATTATAGAGAAAGCGGAGTGGTGAATCCTGGTGTGAATCCAAATGGAAACGTAAATACTACCCCTACAGCTCAACCTAATATCGGAGGACGTGTAGATGGGTATAACGCAATGCCAAATAAGAGATTTGTATATGACGCTTCTTATGTGAAATTAAGAGAAGCTAGTATCGGATATAATTTACCAAAGTCAGTTTTAGCCAATACAGGTATCAGAGATGCAAAAATTTCTATTGTAGGAAGAAACCTTTGGATTATTCATAAAAATTTACCTTATGCAGATCCGGAAACGGGAACTGGTAACGGATTGGCTGCTAAAGGACAGTCGATTGGATCGCTGCCAACAACTCGTGATATTGGTATTGATGTAACTTTAAAATTCTAAAAAAATGAAAAAAATATTTTTAATCATAGGGCTTTCTTCATTAGCATTAACGTTTACTTCGTGCGAAAGAGACATTACTTCTCTGAATGAAGACCCAAAACACCCGACAGAAGTTCCTTCAGGAGTACTTTTCGCCAGTGCTGAACAGGCTTTGATGGATCAGATGTTATCAGCAAGTGTGAACCGTAATATTTCCAGATTTTTTACTCAGCAATGGTCTGAAACAACATATCCGGATGAGACGAACTACAATATGACAGCAAGACCAATTCCTGGTAATCATTACAATCGTATGATGGCGTCAGCATCTGCTACAATCCCTTCTCCAGGAGTTTTATCTGCACTAAGAGATGCAAGAAGATTTCTTGATGGGGAAGATGTAAATCCTGCTCAGAAAAAGAATAACATCGCAATGATAGAATTGGTAAATGTGTATGCATGGGCTAATTTAGTAGATACTTTTGGAGATATTCCTTATTTTGGAGCATTAAAAGCTACAGCAGATAATCCAAATAATGTTGCTGAAATTCCTTATGATGATGCTAAAACGATCTATCTTGATCTTATCAAAAGAATTGATGCTGCTATTGCTATGATGGATATCTCTGTAAAAGGATATGATAAAGATCTGATTTACAAAGGAGATATGAACAAGTGGAAGAAAATGGCTAACTCTTTAAAGTTCAGAATGGCTGTTACATTGGCAGACGTAGAGCCGGCACTTGCTAAGACTTATGCAGAGGCTGCATTTAGCGGAGGGCTATTCACTGATAAAAGTGATAACTTCGGTTTGCAGACTTTCCCTTCAGGATTATTATCTAACCCAGTTTATCAGGATGTAATTCAGTCTGGTAGAAATGACTTTTTACCTTCAGATGTGTTGGTTGATTTTATGAATGCTACCAATGATCCAAGAAGAGATGTTTGGTTCACTAAATTAAATGGTGCATATGTTGGTGGTCCTTATGGAGAAAATAATGTTTTTGATAAGTATTCTCACTTTACAGATGTTATTTCAGGGGAAAACGCTCAAGGATTTTTATTAGATTATACTGAGATTACGTTTTTGAGAGCAGAAGCTGCTGCTAGAAATTTTAACGTTGGAGATTCTGCTGGTAATTTATATAACGCGGCAATTAAAGCTTCTGTATTAGAATATGGGATGGCTGATCCTGATACTGTTGCTGCTACCATTATTGCTAATAATCCATTTAATGCTGCGAACTGGAAAAAATCTATCGGAGAACAGTCTTGGGTGGCGATGTTTAATAAAGGGTTCCAGGCATGGAATTTTACCAGAAGGCTAGACTTTCCTGTATTTGTGAATCCTCCAGGTTCAAGAGTAGAGGGAGTTCCTGTCAGAATGTTTTATCCTGTTGATGAATATCTTGTAAATAGCACTAATGTTAAGGCTGCTGCTGCTAAAATTGGCGGTGATAAAGTAACCACAAAAATATTTTGGGATAAATTTTAAATTAAATAATAGTTTTAAACAAAAGAGTTTTGTTTAAATAATGTAAAAGAAATATATGAGATTTTTTATAGGAATTCTTTTGTTAGTAGGAGTTGCATCATGTTCAAGTGATGATGATGCAAATGTAATTAATCAGGAGGTACAGATTAATGGAAACTGGATCCCTTATAAATATGAGTACAGGGGTAAAGATGTGCAGCTCAATGACTGTGATCGTAAAGGACAGTTAGCGATCAATGCTGATTTCTCTGGAGTATATGAAAGATATGCTATTGTAGAACCAACCGGCAACTGTAATAAAGTTGAATCTTACCCAGGGAAGTGGAGTTATGATAAAATGAATCATATTCTTACACTTACTTATACGGAAGCAGGAACTTCTAAAACATTAAAAAAAGAAGTCGAAACATTTTCAGAGACTGAACTCAGAATACTTGACAACAGTAAAAACTTAGATAATGTACCTGGAAATGATGAAGGAACTTTAGTTTTTAGAAAAGGATAAAAATCTTATGATAATTAAAAAACCGCCCTCGGGCGGTTTTTATTTTTTGTATCGATACCAAAAAAAGAGGTCTTTATGACCTCTTTTTTATCCACCGCAATTTACAGATTTAGGCACACAAGCTCCCCATTCCTGGCATTGTTTGTACCCATCAGGACATCTTCCCCATGGTTCGCAGCATGGTGCATTTCCGGCAGTAATTTTTTTAAGGTCAGTTTTAGTGAATTTTTTTAGATTTTTCATGATAAAGTTTTGTTTGATGACTATAATAAATATATGGAAAATATAGATAAGATTTTGGTTTTCAGAATAATTGTTCAAAAAAATCATCAAATAATTGAATGTAGGTCTTTGCATTATAGACTTGTCTTTTTAATTTCACTAAATTTGTACTTTAAATTTTGAGATGAATATTAAAGATATTATAGAACAAAAACTTTCAGAGGTCATTTTAAATGTATTTCAGTTAAAAGACATCAATCTGGAAATTCAGGAAAATAAAACGGAATTTGAAGGTGACTTTACAATCGTTACTTTTCCGTTGGTAAAACAATTGAAGAAAAACCCAGAAAGTATCGGGGTTGAATTAGGAGAAGCTTTAACAGAGCAGACGGATCTTTTCGAAAGCTTTAATGTGGTTAAAGGATTCCTTAATGTTAAAGTTAAAAATCAACTGTTTGTAGATAACTTTAGATCTGTTCACAATGGTTTTTCAACAATAGATAAGAAAAATGCTACCGTAATGGTGGAATATTCTTCCCCAAATACTAACAAACCGCTGCATTTAGGGCATATCAGAAATAATCTGTTAGGGTTTTCCGTGGCTCAGATCTTAAAAGAGGCGGGTTATGATGTTATCAAGACTCAGATCATTAATGACAGAGGGATTCATATCTGTAAATCAATGTTGGCCTGGGAAAAATTTGGAAATGGAGCAACGCCTGAGACAACCCATACTAAAGGAGATAAATTTGTCGGAAACTACTATGTAGAATTTGACAAAAACTATAAGAAAGAGATTGCCGAACTTGTGAACCAGGGAGTAACCGAAGAACAAGCTAAAAAAGATGCTCCGGTAATGAAAGATGCTCAAAAAATGCTTCTGGATTGGGAAAATGGGGATGAAAAGGTAAGAAGTCTTTGGGCAGAAATGAATTCCTGGGTATACAAAGGATTCAATGATACTTATAAAAGACTAGGGGTTGACTTTGATCAGGTTCAGTATGAAAGCAATACTTATATTTTAGGAAAGGATCTTATCCAAGAAGGTTTGGATAAAGGAGTATTATACCAAAAAGAAGATGGTTCTGTTTGGTGTGATCTTACAGATGAAGGACTTGATCAAAAACTATTGTTACGTTCTGATGGTACTTCAGTATATATGACTCAGGATTTAGGAACGGCTGTGGAACGTTTTAAGCAGAACAATATCCAAAAGCTAATCTATACCGTAGGTAATGAACAGGATTATCACTTCCAGGTTTTATTTAAGATCCTGAAAAAATTAGGATATGAATGGGCAGATCAGTTATTCCACCTTTCTTACGGAATGGTTGAATTACCGGAAGGAAAAATGAAATCCCGTGAAGGAACTGTAGTAGATGCGGATGACTTAATGCAGGAAATGTATGAAACCGCAAAATCTAAAGCTCAGGAACTAGGAAAACTTGAATCTCTTTCTGAAGAAGATAAAGAAGCATCTTATGAAACAGTAGGTTTGGGAGCTTTAAAGTATTTCATGCTGAAAGTGGACCCTAAGAAGAAAATGCTTTTCAACCCTGCAGAAAGTATTGATTTTAATGGAAATACAGGACCGTTTATTCAATACACCTATGCTCGTATTCAGTCATTGTTGACAAAGGCAGAGTTCGCATACGCAGAAACTGCTGATGTAACTTTGAATCAGTTTGAAAAAGAATTGATTATGCAATTGGCTAACTTTAAAACAGTAGTGGCTAAGTCTGCAGAAACATTGAGCCCTGCTTTAGTGGCTAACTATGTGTATGACCTTGTAAAATCTTATAACTCATTCTATCAGAATAATCCTATTTTGAATCAGGATGATGAAAATATTAAACAATTCCGTCTGAATTTATCAGACCTTACAGCAAAGACGATCAAAAAATCGTTAGAATTACTGGGAATTGGAACAGTAAACAGAATGTAAAAAAAGCCTCCTGATTTCAGGAGGCTTTTTTGTATTTTAATGATAGCTGCACAATAATCATTCACTTTTCTCACCATGCATCTGCTTCAAACTATCCGCATAGAGTTTTGCAGGAGTCCATCTTGCATGCTTAGAGAGAATAACTTTGTAACCTTTTTTATAGGTGTATACTTTAGTGAACTTAGCACCAAAAAATATGAGCATACAAGAATAGTTGATCCACATCATGATTAAAATTACTGTTCCGGCAGCTCCAAATGCTGAAGTAGGTTTAAACTGATTGAAATAAAGACTCAGTAAAAATTTCCCCAGCGTAAATAATGTTGTTGTTAAAAAAGCACCTCGCCAAACAGATTTCCAGGTGATTTGTACATCCGGAAGCACTTTAAACATTAGGGCAAATAAAAGCATGACAAGACCAAATCCGATGGAAAAATTGACGACCTCAACAAGTAGATACGTTTCAAATCCAAAATATTGGGTGATGATTGTATTAAAAAGGCTGATTAATGAAGAAAGGACCATGGTAATCATAAGGAGGAATCCAAGAATCAGGATCATTCCTAAGGAGTTAGCTCTATCCAGTAAAAACTTGAGTAAGGCCTTTTTGGGAGCAGACTCTACATCCCAAAGCGAATTCAAGGTATGTTGAAGTTGGAAGAATAGAGTAGTAGAACCAAAAACCAACGCTCCTACTCCTACAGCTTTCATGAAGATATTTTTTTTGTCAATTAAGGCTCCGGCAAGCATTCCTTCGATACTTTTGGCTACATCAGGTCCCATAATCCCACTGATCTGAGTGCTGATTTGTCCACGGATAGCCTCTTCACCAAAGAAGTTACCCAATACCCAGATAATAATAATTAATAATCCCGGGATAGAAAAAATGGCATAATAAGCTAGGCTCGCTGAATCTTTGGATGCAGAAGAACTGTTCCACTCAGTAAAGGTTTCTTTTAAAACTTCCCAGAAAAATTTAGCATTATTAATCATATTAAAAAGGATATCCGATGGCAATATTTAAAACAAGGTTATCTTTTCTCCAGCTTGAATCTCCGAAATTGATTTTATCGAAGGCCCATCTGTCTCCCTTCTCATAGTAAGGTACTCTCAATGGCATAGCCAGGTCTAATCTTAAGATCAGGATAGAGAAATCAAGTCTTAGACCAACTCCGGCTCCTACAGCAATTTCATTCAAAAAGTCTTTTGAAAACTTAGCTCCCGGTCTGTCTGGATCACTATTTAATAACCAGATATTTCCAGCATCCACAAAGACGGCTGCGTTTAAAAATTTATATAAGTTGGCGCGATATTCTGCATTTAATTCCAATTTAATATCTCCGGATTGATCAAAATAAGCACCCTGTTGTATTGTTCTCGGATCAAAACTTCCCGGTCCTAATGTTCTTGCACGGAAGGCCCTGATGCTGTTACTTCCTCCAGAGAAAAATTGCTTGGAAAAAGGAACAAATTCTGAATTTCCGTATGGATAAGCAATTCCTGCAATAACTCTTGTTGCCAATGACGATTTTTCCGTGAATTTATGGTAGAATCTGAAGTCATTTTCAATCTTAGCGTACTGGCTGAAAGGAACTCCAAAAATCTTTTTTTGCTTATCTTCTTTTACATTAGCCCCTGTCACCAAGCCAGTGATATTTCCTGCCAGATCAAGAGTTCCTTTATAATAAAAGGTATTCTTTTTCGGAAACATAGTATTGGTATAAGTATACGAATAAGTAGGACCAAAAATAAGCTGTTTTTCAACAATTCGCTTCATTGCAGGATTAGTCGCTGCAATGGCTTCATATTCTGCAGTAACCTTTTGTGGTGAAACAAGAGTGATATCAATTACTTTCAGATCATGTTCCTTTCTGGCATTTTCCTTCCACACATATCCAAATGAACCAGTAAAATTATTAAGCGTATAATATTGGGTTCTGTTCTGGAATTCATATCCTAATGTAATATTTGTTCTGGGAACAAATTCACTGGAAGAATGAAAGCGGAACGGTGCCACAATTCTTGGTATGGAAAGTTGAACATTAGTTCCGGCGCGGAAGATATTATTCGCATTCTGAGCGCCCCCCATCTGGAAGTCAAAAGCTCCAAAAATGGCAGCTTTAAATTGTTCTGCCCCTCTTAAGAAATTTCTATGTGTCCAGTTCAGGTTAAGTTCACTACCGGCATAATTGGCGGAGTTGGTTCTTCCTAATGCTTCAAGACGTAAAGACTGAATTTGTCTTGGAGTTAATAAATAATAAGCGTCAAATTTATGATTCAAAGAATCCGAAGTTACAAATTCATTCTTCACAAACTTAAATACTCCCAAACTAATCAACCTGTTTAAGGTAAGATTATGATTGGAACGGTTGTAAAGATCTCCTTTTTTAAAGTATAAAGCTCTGTCGAAAATTTTCGGTTTGAATTTATGCTGCGGATCAATGACGTAAATATCATCAAATGCATATTTACTCAAAGAATCTGTGTTCATAGGAACGCTATATTTACCAGCTTTTACATCCTGAATATTATAATTCGGGAATACAATAACTTTATCAATGCTGAACTGTTGAGTCGCCAGATCAGGAGTGTTTTCCTTAAGCTTTACATTCAACTCTACCTTATGGTTTTTGTTGACGGTACTATCTGCCTGTACAATGATATTATCCGGATGAAAATAATAAAATCCTCTTTCTTTTAGCCTGTTATCAATTCTTTCTCTTTCTGCTTTAATAACATCCAGGTCAAATGGTCTTCCATTTTTAAGAAGTGTTTTTCCGGCTACATTCTGAATTTCCTGATTAACAAGACTAGAGTCTTTTTGAAATTTTACACCATCAATCAGATACCTCGCACCTGGCTTTAAGGTATAAATAACCTTTGCTTTTTTATTTTTTGAAACAGTATCATAGGTGGCTCGGGCATTGAAATATCCTTTGTTTTCAGAATAGTTTTCAATGATGTCTTTATTAAACTCACGGTCTACATCTCCCAATAATACAGGTTTTTCACCCATCTTATATTTAAGCCAATAATTAAACCCTTTGTCTTTTTTAGGTTCTTTCGCAATATTGTAGAAATAAAGCTTGGGACGCATTCCTAAAAATGTAGAATTTGGTTTAGGAGTAAGGTTCGCTTCTAAAGCAGCCTGAAGATCCTTTTTTTCTTTTTTGGAAATAGTGTCACTATCAATCTTTACCTCAGCGCCTGTATACAACATCTGGTTTTCTTTCAGAAACCTTGTATTGCTGCAGGAAACTACTGCCGAAGCTAATCCGGAAATCAACAGATATTTACAGTATGTTGGAAATATAGTACTCATTATTTAAATTCTACCACTTGGTTGTTTTGATTCTTTTTAGGCTTCTTCTCTTTGGATTTTTGGAAAATCTCACGGAATTTGTCATAATCTAAAGTAATGATAAATCCAACTCCGGTTTCTATGATTTGCCCTTGAAGAGCTACCTGATATTCATCTTTACGATAAGCTCGTAACATATATCTTCCATCTTTGGACAGACTATAATCTACAGAGACATTTCCTGCAATATTCGTCATGTTCTCATTCTGACGGGCCTGTCCTTCTAATCCAAAATTACTTCCGACGGTTACTTTCAGTCTGTCATTCAATAATTTTTTACTGATATCAACATTCAGGTCGGTTCTGGTATTTTTTTGTCCTGTGGAATAATCCTCCGAAGAATCCAATCCAAAATTAAGATCTACTCCTTTAATAAGTCCAGATGCCAGATTATTTAATTGCTGAGAAAGAATTTTACTCACACTCTGTCTTGCCATAGTTTCCGCAGACATTCCGGCACCACTTTCAAACGGATTCTCGCCGATGAAACGGTTTAGGAGCAGTAAAGCAAACACCTGTTTATTCAATTCAGATTCCTGAGTTCTAAGTTGAGCCAGTTTCTGATCAATAACATCCTTAACATTGGAGGATACCGCATTGTTTTTCTCTTCCGTGGTAATATCGAAAGTCAGTTGCGGTTTCAGCAGCTCTCCCTTCATTTTTAATAGGGTATTAAAAGGTATTCTCTGCTTATATTGATTCATTGTGGAAGCACTCTCACCACTGATCTGTTGTTCTACGAGATCAATTGGAGCAGCTTCAGTTTTATATACCGCTGTAATATCCATGATAGCGGTTGTAGGCTCTCCTGTCCAGGTGATGGTACTTCCTTTCTGGATATCAAATTTCCGTTTCAGGAAACTTACCGAAAGATCATAACTTCCTTTGTTGACTTCATAAACTCCTACCAATGTTGTTTTTCCTGATGGATCAATACCTCCGGTTAATTCCGCTTCTCCCTGAAGCTGTACAAAGTCACCATTGGCTTTATCAATGATGATGGATAGTTTTGCTTCTTTACTTACTTCGATATTGACGCTTACGTCCATTCCTTTAATACGGCTTTGGGCATCCAGGGAATCTGTTTTAATTGTTTTGTTTAAAACCACCTGATCCTGATCCACAAATTCTACAATTCCATCTCTTTCCTGTAATGAAGGGTTAGATTGAGGAAGAACAAAAGTGAAATCTGTATTATCTGCAACACTCAGTCTTCCATCTACTTTTGGTAAGTCCAGGTTTCCACGGATACGGAGACCTGCGTCAATTGCAAGAACTCCATACATCATAGCGTCGTTTGATTTCTGTGAATTCACTACCTTGAAATCCTTGGCATTGACGTTCATATTAAACGCGAAATCTCTGTAAGTTTGAGTAAGAACCTGGCCATCTACAACCAGAGCATTTCCATCCTTATCTTTGATCTTGAAATTATTAAATTCAATACCTCGGTTGGTAAAATCAATTTCATCATTCAGGTTTCTGAAGTCACTTCCTATTTTTGCAATTTCCAATCCTGCATCATTAAACTTTACTTTTCCAAGAATATTCGGCTGACTTGTTGTTCCCGTGATTTTCAGATTTCCGGAAAGATAACCTTCTGTATTGGTAATGGCATTCATAGAGAATCCTTGGATACTCTTCATCTGAAGTTGATTGATCGCCATATTCAGGTCAAAAGAGCTGGAAGCAGTATTGTAATCACCCAGAATTCTTACATCGTTATTGTTTCCGGAAAGGGCGATGTCAGCATTTAAAAGTTTCGGTGAAGAATTATTTACTTTTACAGCCAGATTTCCAACAGGACTTCCATAAACAATAAGGTTGGAAACATTTAAATCAGAGGTGAAAGTCATATTTTTCATCACATCACGAAGTTGGGCTGTTCCGTTGATGGTTCCTCTAGCCAGGACCGTATCTTTTTTGATAAGTTCTGTAATCGTTTCGATTTTAAAATCTTTCAGAGCGATGTTCAAAGGGCTACTTGGGCTATTGCTTTCTGACTGAATAGAAATTTCACTTGCACCATTGCTCAGCGTGAAATTATCTGCCAAAATTCCTTTGCTGCTGATCTGGATTTTATTGTTTTCAGCAACATTCCAATCGCTGTAGTTTAGTTTTAAACCGTTTGGATTCAGGGAAACTTCTGTAATGTCGTTAAGTGATTTTGCATGTCCTGCAATCAGGAATTGAGTAGCATCTTTATCATCTTTAGTAGTGATATTATAGTTGATGGTATTATCAGCAACATCCCCGTCAATGTTAATTTTTTTCAGTGAAAAGCTTGAACTTTTTAAAGCTGCAACATTCAGGTTATATTGTAATGCCTGATTTTCATTAGTTACTTTTAAAGCTCCTTTTTCAATCGTATTTTCACCATATAATAATTGAGGAATCTGACCATCAATTTCAATTTTTTGAGAATCGGCATCATAGTTTCCTGCCAGATTAATGGTTTCAAAACTTTTCAGATCCGGTACAAATTTTCTGATCAGATCATCATTTTTAATCTTTGCCGTAAAGGTAAAATGTTGTCCCGGAGTAATTTTTTGCGTTTTATCCGGTTTTTGGAACTGATAATACTGATTAATGGTCTGCGTTAAAGCTCCAAAGATCTGTGTAAGTTTATATTTACCCTTCAATTCAACATCTGCAATCTGAGAGTTGAAAATAATCTGTGTAGAATCTGTAGTAGAAGAGGCTTTCAGGTTGACTTCCTGTACAGGATAGACTTCTTTGGTATCAGAAAAAGCAAAATCTTTAAGGTTTAAATAACCATTCAGATTATTCGGATCAAGACTTGTAAAGTCTCCATCTATTTTTCCGGCCAGGATCATTGGTTTTTCGTAGAAGCCAAGCTTGTTGACATCTAATTTGATCACCTCCCCATTGACTTTTACGGTAGGATTTTTTTCATCATAAATTCCCGATGCTGTCAAAAGTAAATCAGCATTCGGGTCTTTTGAATTTAAAATAACATCATAAGCCCCTTTATTGATCTTACCTGTTAAGTTCATATTCTGATATCGATACCCTTTGTACACGGCGGAAGCAACATGTCCATTCAAGTTAGCCCTGGCATTTTTGAAATCAAAGCTTTCTCCTTTAGCTGAAATCTGAGCTGTGATAGGGCCAATGTCTTTATTTTGAATGATTTTCCCAACCTGTATACCCTGAAGGTTAGCTTTTACATCATATAATTCATGATTTTTTCTACGCATATCCACATTGGCAACAATAGCTGCATTTCCAAGGGTAGAGTAGAGGTTAAGGTCTGTATTGACCATTTTTGTAGTTCCCTTGGCATTTCCTTTGACACTGAAATTTGAAGGAAGAGAAATATTAGAAGGAATCGTATTCTTTGGAACTAAATTGAAAATCGTCTTAGCGTTAGAAGAAAATTCTCCGATTCTCAGATCGTAATACAACTGATCGGGATTCATTGCATTTTTAACTCTTCCGGATGCATTCACTCTCAATTGATCCAGTCCTGAAACTTTTAAGTCTTGAATGAAAAGGTCATTAACACTTCCCTTCACATTGGCATTAACATTCAGGATGGCGTTTGGATATTTATTGAATGGAACTGTATTTTTTAAAGTAGGAACCAGATTTAAAATATCAGAAAATCCGATTTTTGAATCTTTGATATTGGCAGAAATTTTTACTGCGCCTAAATTTGAAGTCAGCTGATCGATGGAATTATAATTTAAAATAACCTCATCGCGTAATAAAGTCTTTGGAGTCTGTAGGTACAGATCTTTCAGATAAGCTTCTTTTTCAGCATACACAAAATCCGTATTGAATTTTTGAATATCCAGTCCTCTTGCTTCCTGAATTTCTGCTGAATTAACTGTTCCCGCGAAAGTATTATTCTCCATTTTAAAACTTCTCACCTCAACATTCATTTTGGAGAAATTTAGGTGGTTGAAATCTATTCCCTGTTTGGTAGGGGCAATTGCGGTATTATTGTAGGCTACCTTTACATCATTTAAAACCAGTTTTCCTAACAGAAGGCTCATTGCTTTATCCTGCTCGGAAACTTTTGAAACTTCAGGTTCTTTTTTATTTTTTGGATTGGCATTTTGAGCAGGAAGATAAAGGTTAGCATTGATATCTGCTCCTGAAAGGAATACATTTCCAACGTTGAAAGCATTATTTTCAAGATCAAGTTTGTTGACCTTTGTACTTAATTCTTTGAATAAAACTTTAGCATAGGTTTTGGTGTTTTCATCACCATAATCAATATCAAAGTGAGTCAGTTTGATTCCTCTCAACCCAATATTCATCGGTTTTTTTTGATTCAGGGAATCTACTTTTTTCTCCACCTTCTTAGAAACTTCTTCTACAATTCCCTGTTTCAGTTTTAATTTTAACCCATCAAGATTAATATCATTGACAGCGTAGGTATTTTTATTAAGGTCGAATTTTTTGACCCTGGTATCAAACGATTTAAAATAGAGATTAATATCATTCTTCGACTGTTGGTCATTGAAGGTAACCCCAATATCTTTTAAATTGATTTTATCCAGAGAAATAATGAAAGGCTTGGAAGAACTTTCTTCTTTATCACTGCTCGCAAAGGCATCAATAATATAATCAAAATTGAATTTGCCATCCGGTTTTCTGACTACGTTGGCGCGGGCACCTTCCATGTCTACAGAGGTAATATCCGCAGTAGAGTTGATAAGCTTAAGCATATGTAAACCCACATCCAGCTTTTTTACGGCTAAAAGAGTATCTACATCCTTGCCTTTGAGGTAGAGATTTTCCATCACAAGACTGTTAGGAAAGCCAATGTAGACTCTCTCCAGACTTACTTTGGTTTTAATTTTTTTCTCCAGGTAAACAATCAATCGATCTTTGATGAAGTTTTGAACGGCTGGAAGTCTTAGGCTTAGGATCAACAGGGTAAGAAGAACCAATATTGAAATAAAGGTTATTGCAATACGCCTTAAAAGTTTGCTAGTGTTGATTTTCAGTTTCAAAAGTGAGAAGGTTTCTAACAAAGATAATAATACTATTTTATTCTGTCTTTGTTGTGGTATCCCTTATGAATGCAAAAATCCTGCCTTGGCTGCCTTATTATGGAATTTTTAGTTGTGTAGTTGTCAAGTGAATAGTTGAGTAAGACGAGCCAAGGTGTGGATTGTATTTGAAAAAAGCCCCCTTTTAAATCATTTTTTAATGTTGAAAAGGTTAGTTAGCAAAAATGAAAATTCAAATGTTAGTGTAGTTGCAAAGGGGGCTTGGCATGGTTTATATGAAATAATAAATTTCTAGTTGTTTCCGTTTTCCCATTTTACATCTTCTCCCTGTGGTGCGGCACCGCCTTGAGCTTCTGTAATAGGAGCAGTTTCCTGGTTGATGTGATAAATATAGGCTGCAATTTTTTCTGCATCTCTTCCGGTAATGGTTCCTTCTTTGATGAAAGGTCTCATGGTAGGATTATTTGGAGAACCATTTTCAAGCATCCAGAAAACATTTTTAAATAAACTTTTTTCTTTAATATTGATCCAATGAGTATCCGTAAGATTAGGACCAATACCTCCTTTTCCTCCGTCTCCATGGCAGGTTACACAGTTGGTTTTGAATAATTCCTGTCCTTCTGCGATATTATCTGCACTATATTTTGCGCTTTCCAGATTGATCTGCGGAGCTGTTTTTTCATACTCTGCGATAGATGCCAGCATGGTCTTGGCTTCTTTCGTGTATTCAGCTTCCGGATGGGCATAATCTGTGAATGAAAAGGCCATCAGGTATACCACACAAAAGATACATCCGAACCAGAACAGGCCTATCCACCATTTTGGAAGTGAGTTGTCAAGCTCTGTAATTCCATCGAAACCATGGTCGATCAGAATATCTTTTTCTTCCGTAGCAGATTGCTTTTTGAAGGCAGAATTCCAAAGTTTTTGGTAATAGGGAACGCTTTTTTCTTCAAGGTATTGTTTTTTCTCTTCCTCCGAAAGTCTGCTGAAGCTTTCGTTTTCAATCATGTCTCCAATGGAGTTCATAATCATCAGAAGGATAATCGCAATCAATATCAGTGCCCAGAAAAATGGGGAGGAAAAATATCCTGAATCACTGGCGAACATTTCAAAGGCCATGATTGTTAAGCCAATGGTTGTTGCGATATATATTGAAATTGGGGTTCTCGTTTTCATTACATCAATTTTTAATGATTACTCTGCACTTGCGGTTTGGATCTGTGTCGTTTTAATGTCTGTACCTAATCTTTGCAGGTAAGCGATCATTGCTACGATTTCTCTTTGCTCAAGCGGGATATATGCTCCTCCTTTTGTGGTTTTTTCTTTAGCCATCTGATCTTTTACATCGGTAGCTTCAGAATAAATTCTCTGTACAATAGCTTTTGACTGGTTGTCTGCCCATTGATTAGCAGAGTCGATCTGCGCTTTTGTGTAAGGAACATCAAATGAGTTTTTCATTAATTTCATTTTATCCACCATTTGAGTACGGTCTAGTTTATTGGTAATTAACCAAGGGAAACGTGGCATAATAGAACCTGCAGAGGTAATTCTTGGGTTGTACATGTGCTTAAAGTGCCATGAATCCGGGTTTCGGCCTCCTTCTCTGTGAAGATCCGGTCCTGTTCTCTTAGAGCCCCAAAGGAAGGGTCTGTCATAGATGAACTCTCCAGCTTTAGAGTACTGTCCGTTCTTTCCTTCAAATCTTACTACTTCATCACGGAAAGGTCGGATCATCTGAGAGTGACAGGAGTTACATCCTTCACGGATATATAAATCTCTTCCTTCAAGCTCTAAGGGGGTGTATGGTTTCACTGCTGTGATCGTAGGAACACTTTGCTTCAGTGATAAGGTGGGAACAATTTCTACAAGTCCACCAATCGCTATGGTGATGAAAGCCAGGATAGAAAGTAGGGTAGGTGTTCTTTCTAACCAAAGGTGTACGCCTTCGCCTTCTTTTCTTGATCCCCCGATATTGGCTAATGCAGGCGCTTCCGCAGGAACATTTTTCTGGAATGAACCAGCTTTAATGGTTTTGATAACATTGACTACCATTAAAATCGCTCCAGATAGATATAAGATACCTCCTAAGAATCTCATTTTAAAGTAAGGAATGATCGCTGTAACAGTATCTAACCAGTTTTTCCACAAGAGGGTTCCGTCCGGGTTGAACTGTTTCCACATTAAACCTTGTGTGAATCCTGAAATATACATTGGTACTGCATAGAAAATGATTCCTAATGTTCCTAACCAGAAATGCCAGTTCGCAAGTTTTACAGACCAAAGTTTTGTTTTCCACATAATGGGTACCAGGTAATATACCACCCCGAATGCCATGAAACCATTCCATCCAAGAGCTCCTAAGTGTACGTGACCAATAACCCAGTCAGTATAGTGTCCAATTTTATTTAAAGATTTTGTTGCTAGTAATGGTCCTTCGAAAGTGGCCATACCATAACAGGTAACTGCTACCACGAAGAATTTAAGGATCGGATTTTCTCTTACTTTATCCCAAGCTCCTCTTAAGGTAAGAAGCCCGTTTAGCATCCCTCCCCAAGATGGTGCGATCAGCATGATAGAGAAACCGGTTCCCACTGCTTGTGCCCATGCTGGTAATGCTGTATATTGCAGGTGGTGAGGCCCAGCCCAAAGGTATACAAAGATCAGCGACCAGAAGTGAATAATGGATAATTTGTATGAGAATACCGGTCGCTGAGCTGCTTTTGGCATAAAATAATACATAAGACCTAGTACAGGGGTTGTTAATACGAATGCTACCGCATTGTGACCATACCACCATTGTACTAATGCATCTTTTACACCTGCATATACTGAATAAGATTTCCAGCTTGTGAAAGATAACGGAACTTCCAGGTTATTGAAGATGTGGAGCATTGCTACGGCAATCCATGTGGCTAAGTAGAACCAGATCGCTACATATAAATGTCTTACTCTTCTTTTCGCAATTGTTCCGAACATATTGATACCGAATACGATCCATGAGAAGGCAATTAATATATCAATAGGCCATTCATGTTCAGCATATTCTTTAGAAGTATTGATTCCCATTAAGAAGGTAATCACTACGGTAACGATCATAAACTGCCATGACCAGAAGTGAATCCATGAAAGCGTATCGCTATACATTCTTGTTTTCAGTAATCGCTGCATGCTATAGTAAGCACCACAGAAGAATGAATTACAAACGAAGGCAAAAATTACAGCACTGGTGTGAAGCATTCTGATTCTTCCGAAGCCCATCGCTCCCTGAGTATTGATTAGTCCCTGAATATTGCCCGAAGCTAAACTTTTAATAGTTGTATCATCTGTACCGAATAAAAATTCAGGTAATTCAGGATAAAAAAGCATCAATGCGGCAGTAAGTCCCAGCAGAAATCCGACAAGTCCGAATGCGATTGTTGCATAGAGGAATGCTCTGACAATATTATTGTCATAATTAAATTTTTGCGTCTCCATAAATTCCAATAGTGTTTACCGAGGTGATATTTGCTCTGAAAAAGGTTTATTTTTTGCCGTTTTCTATATTAAAAGTAAATATCATGTAACGTGTATAATGTTTTGCCAAAGGTATTTATTAACTTTGTTGGAGGCTAATAGATAATCTTCTAAAATATACCGAAAACTACTAAAACAGAAATGATGAAAATATGTGGACAAAATATCAGGAAAATCCGTAGGGGCAAAGATCTTACCCAGGAATATATGGCTTTTGAAATGGGGATTTCCCAAAAAGCGTATTCCGATATTGAGAATTCCAAAGTGAAGATCAATCTGGAAATCCTGACTAAAATCTCAGATATTTTAGAGATTAAGCCTTCCGATATTTGCAGCATCTCCCATAAATGTGGAACTGATGATGGATATGAAGATAAATATCAGGGACTTCTGGAGTATATGAAAAAGAATAATATTTCAGTTCCGAAAGAATATTTATAGGATACTTTGGGAAATATATACCATAGAAATTAATACAATAAATTATTATACAAGCCTTAACAATATGTTAGGGCTATTTTTTATAACAGTTTCCTGATAACCCCTCCAATAGAAAGGGGAGTCTATTTATTTTTCATGTTTCGCTTTACCTGAATTCTCAATTTACCCCATGGAATGTGAATTTCTCTGAAAAGTTTTTATATATTTAGCGACCGAATAATTCATTCAATGAGCAACGAAAATAAAACAGGACAAAACGAGACTTTAGTTAGAGGATTAACAAATCGACATATACAATTAATTGCCCTTGGAGGTGCCATAGGAACCGGATTATTTCTGGGAATCGGGCCTGCAGCGGTATTGGCTGGACCTTCAGTGATTTTAGGGTATGCCTTAGCAGGTATCATTGCCTTTTTTATCATGCGTCAGCTTGGTGAAATGGTAGTTCAGGAACCTGTATCGGGAAGTTTTAGTCACTTTGCCTATAAATATTGGGGAAATTTTCCAGGTTTTGCCTCAGGCTGGAACTACTGGATTCTTTATATTCTTGTAAGTATGGCCGAGCTTACTGCCATTGGTCATTATATTCACTTCTGGTGGCCGGAAATACCACTCTGGGTGTCCAGTTTATTCTTTTTTATAGTCATCACTGCACTTAACCTTGCTTCTGTAAAGGTGTATGGAGAAACTGAATTCTGGTTTTCCATTATTAAAGTGATTGCAATCATTGCAATGATTGTTTTCGGGGTTTATCTGTTGATTAGCGGAACCGGAGGAGAAAAAGCTACCGTTTCAAATTTATGGAATGACGGTGGATTTTTTCCGAAAGGACTATTTAATAAAACTGAAACCGGATTTTCCGGATTATTTGCGGCAATGGCCATGATTATGTTCTCTTTCGGAGGATTGGAGCTCATTGGGATTACTGCTGCTGAAGCTAAAAACCCTGAGAAGACAATTCCACAGGCTACCAATCAGGTAATCTACAGAATTCTGATTTTCTATGTAGGAGCCTTAGTAATTCTTTTCTCATTAAGCCCTTGGAGAGAAATTACAGAAGGTTCAAGCCCGTTTGTAATGGTGTTTCAGAATCTAAATGGATTAGAATTCAGTCTTTTCGGTAAAGTGATTCAATTCAATACTTTGATTGCGAATGTTCTTAATCTTATTGTACTAACTGCCGCTTTATCTGTGTATAACAGCAGTGTTTACAGCAATAGCCGTATGCTTTTCGGATTGGCTCAACAAGGAAATGCTCCTAAGTTTCTGAAGAAATTGAATAACAACTCAGTTCCTATTAACGCGATCATTGTTTCATCATGTTTTGCAGGAATCTGTATTATCATTAATAAACTGGTGCCGGAAAAAGCGTTTCAGTATTTGATGGCTCTTGTGGTGTCTACATTAATTATCAATTGGCTGATGATATGCTATACCCATTTGAAATTTAAAAAATCAATCACTAAAGAAGGAATTCAATCAAAGTTTCCATCGATATTTTACCCAATATCCAATTACATTTGTATTGCGTTTTTAGTGTTGATTTTAGGGTTAATGAGCATTACAGGAATGGAAATCCAGGTGATCCTGATTCCAATTTGGATAGGATTTCTATTCGCCATGTATAAATTATATAAACCGAGTTAACAGGTTTAAATTACAATAAAAGATATGGTTTTTGGAAACTTTTTAAGTAGTACAGAAACCATATTTTATTTTAAAAGTACCCTAGATGAAACGTTTATTCTGTCTGCTGCTCATTTGCCTGTTTTCAGTTTTGGCTGTTGCTCAGAAGCATGATTTTAATACTTATATTGAGACTTCCGATATCCGGAATTTCTGGACAGCCTATGATGAGATTGAGAGGTTTAATAATCCGGAAGAAAAGATATCCACATTTCAAAAGTTATATGTTGATAAAGCAACTCCCGGGTTAAAAGATTTTGTTCAATCAAGGAACTTTACTTCTGAGCAATGGATTGAATCTTTTGAATCAAAGCCAAAATTCTGGAAATCTATCAGAAGTAAAACAGAGCAAATTCAAAAAGATTTTAAAAATATAGAAAGCCTTTATCAAAATTTCAGTTGGTTATATGCTGATTTTTCACCACCTAAGATTTATTTTACGATGGGAAACCTTAAAGGTGGCGGAACAGTAATCAACGGGAATCTTATCATAGGTTCTGAACTGGCTGCTTCAGATAAGACAGTGGACTATTCTGAGCTGTCCAAAAACTATCAGGACAGGATGAAGATCAATTCAGGAATTATTTTTCTTACTGCCCATGAACTGGTCCATACTCAACAAAATTTAAGAGGAACAAAAACCAATTTATTAGGGCTTTGCTTGAAAGAGGGATCTGCAGATTTTATAGCAGAGCTATTAACCGGGAAAAAAGTTGAAGCTCCTTATATAGATTATGGAATGCATCATCAAGATTCTCTGTGGAATGATTTTCAAAAAGAAATGAAAGCTGATAATTTTCAAAACTGGTTATCCAATACTGCTGTCATCAAAGACAGACCTGCGGATCTGGGATATTTTATGGGATATATCATCACCAAAAGATTTTATGAAAGATCTGGAAATAAAAAATTGGCGATCAATACTATCATGAATCTGGATTTCAGTAATACAACTGAAACAGAGCAATTTTTAGATAAGTCAGGATATAAAACTGAAGCAAAGTAAAATAGCAAACACCTCTTTTTCTTACCTTAGTAAAAGAATAATATGATCTGTTTGTTATTTCTATAGTAATACTTGTATGAATAGCCTCATAGAGATTAAAACAGTTTCATAGCGAAAATTTATGGTATGCAGGTTAATTTTAATGAGATACAAAAAATTATCGACCATATTGAAGCCAATTTTGATAGGGAAGTAACTGCTCATGAGATAGAATCAATGTCTCATTATTCTTACCGTAATTTTCAACGCATTTTTTTTAAACTTTTTAATGAAACGATTTCCGGGTTTCAAAAACGTCTGCGTTTGGAGAACGCTTATAAAAAACTGATCTATACAGAAGATAGTCTTTCTGAAATAGCATGGCAGGTGGGATATTTTAATATTCAATCCTTTTCAAAGGCATTTAAAAAACAATATTCTATTTCTCCGGCAGAAGCAAGGAAACAGAAACAGGATATCTTCAAAGAATTTATAGAGAACCATGATACAGATCTGAAAATTGAGATCAAATATAAAGATACAGTATCCGTTTATTGTAAATTTATAAAGGCTAAAGATTATAATAATCAGGAAATTGATGCATTATGGAAAGAAATTGAACCGGATGCTGAGATATTTGAAGCCGCTTATGGAATCATCCGTGACCAACCTCTGATAACCAGTCATTCACACTGTAGATATGGTGCGGCAGTAATTACAGATGAAGAGATTAAAGGATTGGTAAAAAACGAAATTTTTGGTGGGAAATATGCAAAGTTCACCCACCATGGCCTTTATGGAAATATTTTGGAGACTTATCGTTCATTCTATCAATCGTGGCTTTCCGGGAAGGAGTTTTTGTTGGATAATTCCGATGTTATTGAAGAGTATGAAGACGCAGAGGTTACTCATATTTATTTTCCATTGTATGAGTAAGATGTCCTTTTAGGACAAGAATTGATTTTTTGAGTCTTTAATTTTGCATCAGTAAATGACGGTAACGGGAGTTTATCAAGCAAAATTTAAAAAACAAAAACAATGAAAAAATATGTATTTCTCCTCATCTTGCTGATTCCTTTCAGTGGCAAATCGCAGATTTCTATCCAGGCGTATGCCGGCAATAAAGAAACTGAGATATTGGGGATCTATGATAAAGACTTCGGAAATAAATGGAATTATTTTGCATCGGGAACTATAGGTTATGACTATACTCTGAAAAAAGTAAATCCTGAACTCTATCAAAATATTAATTATGGAATTGGGAAGAATCTGGGGATTTCTGCGGGTATCCATATTTCTGATAAAGATATTATGCCCTCTGTTGGGTTGGCGTACGGAAAAGCAAATGATGTTTTTGGAATAAGTGTATTTCCAGCATTAACGTATTCTACGGATGCAAAAGAACTTGGATTAGGTTTATATACTTTAATGGAATACACTCCAAAGATTAATGAAAGGCTAAATTTTTACAGCATGTTGATTGTAGAGGCTGATTTCAGTTTTAAAGAACATCAAGCTAGCAGCCAGGTTATTCGTCTGGGATTAGAGAATAAAAAGAAAATGCAGTTCGGAATAGGAAGTAACATTTCCCAGACAGGAAACAGTTATGAGACTGATGTCAACTTCGGAGTATTTATTGGAAAGAAATTTTAACGATATGAACAAATTATTCACACTTACTTTTATATTAGGTTTTATGTATACTATGGGACAAACCTATCATTTTCCTGAAGAATCTTCACTGCACGAAGGAACCTGGCTTCAATGGCCTCATCATTACCAGCATGGTAATACGTACCGTGAAAGAGTAGAAAAGACCTGGGTTGATATGACAAAAGCATTACAGTCAGGGGAAAAGGTCCACATTATTGCTTATAATGAGGATGAGAAAAAAAGAATCATCAAGATTTTAGAAGAAAATAAGATTCCGATGAAGAATGTGGATTTTAGAATTTATCCTACTGATGATGTATGGATCAGGGATAACGGACCGATCTTCGTAAAGGATAATAAAGGAAATGTATTGATTGAAGATTGGGGATTCAATGGCTGGGGCGAAAAGTTTGACTTTGAAAATTGTGATGAAATTCCACAACGCATAGGGACAGATCTCGGAGTAAAGGTTATTAATTTGAATGAAGAAATGGTTAACGAAGGCGGATCAGTAGAAACAGATGGAAACGGAGTTCTGATGGCTTGTAAAAGTTCAGTAATCAGCCAGAAGAAAGGAGCTACTAGAAATAAAGGGATTACACAGGAAGAAGCTGAAGAAATGTTTGAAACCTATTATGGAGTATCTAAAGTGATATGGCTGGATGGTGTTACCGGATTAGATGTTACAGATATGCATATTGATGGTTTCATGAAGTTTGTCAACGCTTCTACGATGATAACCATGAATGAGGATGACCTTTTAGAACTCGGACTTTCCGATAAAGATATTAATACACTTTATACTGCTTCTAATACTGAAGGGAAAGAGTACAAGAAAGTATATTTGCCCGCTACTAAAAATAAAGTAAAGACAGCTTATGGTAAACAGCTGGATGAAAAAGGGTCTTACGTTAATTATTATGTTGCCAACACCGTAGTTTTAGTTCCTAATTATGGAGATCCTAATGACCAGGTAGCTAATCAGATTATTCAGAAGCAATATCCTGGCAGAAAAGTAATAGGGATAGATGTAAGAAACTTATATGAAAATGGTGGTATGGTACATTGTGTTACTCAACAGCAGCCTGCCGGAAAGTTGATGAAGTAAGATAAGGTCTTCATTAGAGCATTATGATACCTCCTATAATATTATGAATTTGGGTGTATCATAATGTTTTTTTGTGTTAATTTTTTTATGGAAAATATATATTTACCTATTTCATTTTCTTTATTTGTAGAAAATGTTAGTAAAAAGATATGGAAATTAGTTGTTAAGTTGGTTGTATGTTTAAGATATAATGTCAGTTATTCAATGATTTACATAATGTTTTATGATTTGGTCTGTTATTTTTTTGTAAATTAGTAATGAAGGGTTATTCAAATTCAAGTGAAAATTATAATCCTTTTTTTCAATTCCGGCGGACAAGCCGAACACCGCATCACAAAGTAGGCAGACCCAAAAAATACTCCTATGGCTAATCTATTTCAAACACTTACCAACACCGTTAAACATTGGTATATTCCATTGATCTTTGGAATTCTTTTTTTGATCTGTGGTTTTTATGTATTCAGTGTACCGCTTGCAACGTATGTAACACTTTCTATCTTTTTCAGTGTTTCATTCCTATTCTCGGGGATTACGGAAATATTCTTTTCCATACAAAACAGCAAATCTCTTCAGGGATGGGGCTGGTTTCTTGTAAGTGGACTTTTGACTACAGCAATTGGTATTTATCTGATCGCTTATCCACAGATTTCAATGTCTATTCTTCCGTTTGTAGTAGGATTTACCCTTTTATTCCGTTCTTTTCAGCTACTGGGATTCGCTTTTGATCTGAAAAGTATGAAAATAATGAGCTGGGGAAATGTTGCTTTGGCAAGTGTAGGAGGAATAATTTTTTCTTTATTGTTGATATTCAATCCTGTGTTTACAGGAATTTCTTTGGTAACCTTAACTGGTGTTTCGTTTATTTTTATGGGAATTGCTTCTATTATGTTAGCTTTAGATCTTAGAAAAGTTAAAAAGATTCCTGGAAAAGTAAGTCAGGAGCTTAGGGATAAGATAAAATCTATTCAGGATGAAATTGATGACCTTAAAAAATAACTGATTAGCAAATAATAACAAAGATCTCCAAGGGAGGTCTTTTTTGTTTTTAATGAGAATAAAATTTGATTTTGAACTCGATAGCCTTGACAAGACTATTGAGTCTTTCCTAGTGAATCTTCACTATACTTAAAATATTTTTTCAAGGGCAATTTGCCGGAATTTTTAATTCTTATTTTCCAGGCTTTTCTTTCCCTTGTTTTTTATTAAATTAGCTTTAGTCTGAAATAGCTAATTATTTGATGATAGTGTTAGAAATGAACTACTTTTAAATACTCCATAGAAATATGAAAAAAATAGTACTAATAACCTGTACGGCTATATCTACAATAGCATTTTCTCAAAAAACCTCAAGTAAAGGAGAAACTAAACTGGTCAACAAATATGAAACAAGACAGCCTCAGGATTTCTCTGTTCCCCCACCACCGGTTAATCCTTTTCCAGCTCAGTTTCCTGATGGAAATAAAGCATTTATAAAAAAGATTGAGCAAAACTTAAATAAGGATGCTTTGATCTCCTTGTCGAAAGGCCTTACCACAGAACTGATTGTAAAAGTAGATGGTGAGGGTAATGTTATCAATATTTCAACTTATGGGAAAAATGAGATATTTAATAATGAAGTAAAAATAGCTGCTACAAAATCGACAGAGAAAATAAAATGGGTTGCAGGAAAGAATAGTAAAGGAGAGAAAGTGGTAGATATTGTGAGAATTCCGTTTCGTTATAAAAATTAATAATTACAGAATAAACTATCTGATCTATCAAAGTATCTTCTCACCGCAGATCTGAAAATAAAAAAATCAGTCTCATTTTGAAGTAATTTTTTATGATAATAGTTGATAAGGTAAACGCAGATGAAATATAAAATACAAAGAGCTATAGAAGAATATAGTATAGATGATGGATATATCCATAAAGATTATCCACTAACTATTACAGCAGAGGAAATTATACACGTTTTAGATGATTTTGTACTCAATGAAGATGATGATGAAAATGAAATTTATGATCAATATGAGTTAACAATGGAGCAGGTTGAGAAATTAAAACCTTTTCTTGAAAATAATCTCAATGAAGATTTTGATCAATATTTATATCAATTAGCTTGTTATGACCAATCAGATAGTGATGAAAGTGAGTGATCCTATTTATAAATGATAAGGCTTTATAAGTTGTTTAAAAAAGAATACATTTATGGAAAACAATAATCCGGTTTTGAAAGTTTCAGATATCAAAAATCTTATCAGGCATCTTTCAGATGAATTGAATAAACTGGATGATGCAGATGGGGTAGAATTACATGATGATTTATATTGGAATATTCTGGATAATGAATTATATAATCCTTACCATGAACCTGCAAAACTTACAATAGGAAGTCTTACTGAAGATTGGGAATTCTTACAAAAATTTCGAAGCGGAGGACGGGAGATGATTGATTATGATTTGTATAAATTAGCTTCAATATTAAAGTTTCTGGGAAAGAATAATATTATGAAGAAAAAGTAGTATCTTATTTTTTGTAAAATTACCCATTATCAAAAACAACAAGAATAAAAAATAGTGATTAAATACAATGGCATTGATAACATTATTGATAGGTTTAGTTCTTATTTATTTTAAATTAAGCTCTAAAGAAAATGTCTTTAACGTGAAAAGATATGATGATTCTATGTATGATGAAATGCTTTATTATAGAGGATGGGTTGTTGCTGTTTTATTAATCGTGGTTTCTTTGGCAGCTCTTTTTAAGAATGCTATAGATTTCATTGCATAAAAGTACTTATCATTAATACTGCCTGCCGCGAACAATCAATAAAAATCCGACTCTAAAAACGAGCCGGGTTTATTTTTGTTATGGGTTTCCGTATTTTTTTATTTAAACCTTACTCTAGTTTTGTTGAAAATTTAAAAACTAGAAACATGAAAAAAGTTTTATTATGGCTGGTATTGGTATCAACTACTGTCGTTTATTCTTGTGGAGGAAGTAACGAGGAATCAGAATCTGCAGGATATTGTACCTATAATGGGCATACACTTTATACGGGTGAAAAAGGAGGGTGCTATTATCTATCTTCCGGAGGAAATAAGGAATATGTTGATAAGAGTTATTGTAGAAAATGTAACTGAAAATTTGAAGGAGAACCAAAACAGATGCTTGTAGTATCTGTTTTTTATTTGTTTTCAGATTACATAGATAAAAGCAAAAACCACTCTTTTAAAGAGTGGTTTTGTAGACCCACAGGGATTCGAACCCCGACTGACGGTACCAAAAACCGGAGTGCTACCGTTACACTATAGGTCTGCTTTATTTTGGTTTTGCAAATTTATATATTTTTTTCTTATTTACAAATTTCTTTCTTGAAAATTCTGATTTTTTATTTAAAATAGGATTTAATTTTTATAGGAAAATTAGATATATAAAGTAAAAAAAACCATCCTTAAAAAGGATGGTTTGTAGACCCACAGGGATTCGAACCCCGAATGACGGTACCAAAAACCGGAGTGTTACCGTTACACTATAGGTCTGTTTTATTTTGGTGGTGCAAATTTACAGCTTTTTTCTTTAGATGCAAGAACTTTTTGATTTTTTTTTTAAATTTACTGAGGATTTTATTTACGGAAAACATGCTGATAGACTTCAATAATCTCAATATTAATCAATTATCCTTTCATTCGGAATTTGAAAAAAAAGTTGAAAATTTTTTAGAAGAATGGGCTTCTGAAGGAGAAACTGTAAAAGTACAGACTTCAGGCTCTACAGGAGTTCCTAAAATTTTCGGGATCGAAAAAAGAAAAATGATGAATTCCGCAGTCATGACCTGCAATTTTTTAGGTTTAAAAGACGGGAATGTAGCATTATTATGCCTGCCTGTAGAATATATTTCAGGTAAAATGATGGTGGTGCGTTCTATGGAAAGGAAATTACAGTTAATAGTCAGAGAACCATCGTTACGTCCTGTGGAAAACCTGAACCAGGAAGTAGATTTTTGTGCTATGACTCCGCTTCAGGTAGAAAACTCATTGGATAAACTACATCTGATTAAAAATTTGATTATCGGTGGAGCAGCCGTTTCTGAGAGTTTAAAAAATAAAATTCTTCAGATGAATCTGGACCGTTCAAACCGGATTTTTGAAACCTATGGAATGTCTGAAACACTTTCACATATTGGTTTAAAACAGTTGATGCCTGAACCGGAAGAATATTTCACCGTTTTTGAAAATGTTTCCATTTCTTTAGATGAAAGAGGCTGTCTGACTATCTTTGCTCCTGATGTGAATGCAGAAGTATTGGTAACTAATGATTTAGTTGAAATTAAAAATAATAGACAGTTTAAATTTTTGGGAAGAATAGATAATGTAATTAATTCAGGTGGAGCGAAAATTTTTCCGGAAGCTTTGGAGGCATTAATCAAAAAAGAAATTCCAAACGAAGCCGTCTTTTTAGGATTGCCTGATGAAAGTTTAGGCCAGAAATTGGTCTTAATCATTGAAGGAAATCAGTCTGATGCGATTATTCAGAAAATTTCTACAGTTCCTTTTGATAAGAATTTTCACAAACCCAAAGAAATTATTTTTATAGGTAAAATTCCAAGAACGCCGAATGGAAAGGTAAACAGGCTGGAATTGTATAAACTTATTATAGAAAATATTTAAGAATGTTTGTTTCCCGATTTATGATCTTCGGGATCTAAATGATCAAAATTTTAAACAATGAAAGAATTTTCAAAAGAACTCAGTTTCAAAACTTCCCGAAGCAGTGGAGCGGGCGGGCAGAATGTCAATAAAGTAGAGACATCCGTGACTGTACTTTGGAAAGTCACAGCTTCTGAATTGTTTAATGAAGATGAAAAAGCATTGATTCAGGAAAAACTTAAAAATAGAATCAACGCTGAAGGTTTTTTATTCCTGACTGTTTCTGAAAGCAGAACTCAATTAATGAATAAAAACAAAGCTATTGAGAAAATAATAGAGATCGTAAATAAAGCCCTTATTGTTCCTAAAAAAAGAACCGCTACAAAGCCGTCCAGAGCTCAAAAACAAAAGCGGTTGGACAGCAAAAAGAAGCTTTCTGATAAAAAAGAAAATAGAAGATTTAAATTTTAGTTGTCCGTTTCACGGAAAGCCCTATTTTTGCCGGAAATTTTTTTTTAAAATGATAAAAAAACTAATGCTACTGGGAGCTATTTCGACTTCTTTACTTTCTTACGCCCAAAAATTTTCATTTATCCCCTCTGTAGGATATGGTTGGAGAGTTGCTGAAACACCTTCGGGACTTTCAAAACAGGAAAAAGATTACATCAAAGGATTAAAAAGCGGACTTCATTTTGATATTTCTGCTTATTATCACGTGAACAACGTTGGAATCGGGGTGAAATTTTCCAATTATAGCGCATCAAGCAATGGAATGCTATCTGTAGAGAATTCTCAGAGGAATACAATCTACATACCTATAAGTACAACAGATAATATAACCTTTATTGGACCTTCTATCATGTATTCCAATTATAGTGAGCCAACGAAACACAAATTGATTCTTGATGCTGCATTAGGGGTTATTTCATACACTACAAAAACAGGTAATGTAAAAGGAACCGGATCTAATCTAGGATTAGATGCAGGTTTTGGTTATCAATATGCATTGTCTGACCATATTTTTATAGGACCTAAATTAAGTGTAACAGCAGGAACATTAACCAAAATGAAAATTAATGGAACAACAGTTGAGCTAGGTGATGCAAAAGAAGGATTAACCAGAGTTTCTTTAAGTGGAGTCGTTACATTCCATTTTTAAGTTCTATCTTTGTTAGAATTAAAACAACATCATAATGACAGCAACCATCTTTTTATCTGAGGATCGCCGACGAGCAGGATTGTTGCTGTCATTATTGTATTTACATACTGATTCTTTTCTTAAAAGTTCCAAGGACTTTATCAATTAAGCCCTGTCAGGATTCAAGACAGGGAATTATTCCGGATTTTTTATTTATTGTTTTTTTTGCGGTTTTCTATAGAAGGAGGCAGATTGATGTCTGGATTCTACATTGGATCGTTTGGGAAATACTGCATTTTTAATCTTAAAAATTAAAAAAATGTCCGAACATATTACGGTAACCACAGGGATTTATGATGCTATAAAAGATACACTTAGAAGAAAAAAGGTAAGCATCGGGGAAGAGAAAAGATTAACTGAAGAATTGAGAAAAGCCAAACAGGTACTGAGAAGAAACCTGCCGGAAGATATCGTAACAGTTAACAGAAAAGTAACTTTAAAAGATCATACACTGGATGTTGAACACGAATATATTTTTGTGCCTTCTACCAGAGAAAAGCTTAAAAAAAATAAGCACTCCATTCTTTCCAATATAGCTCTGGCTGTAGTTGGATATAAAGTAGGGGATATCATCGACTGGCCTTTCAGAGAAGGCGAAAGAAAAATTGAAATTGTAAAAGTGGAAGCCTGGGAAGGCTAAACTTTGTCATATAGGGTTGAATTTACGAAGAAAACGTAGTCCATTTTGGGCTGCGTTTTCTGTTTCTTGAGAACAAACGTTGGAAAACGCTAAGGCGCAAGTTTTTTACATGCATGATGTTTTAAGGCGCAAGGATTTTATCTGCGATAAAATTGTATGCTGTTGAAAAATGCCACGAATGCATGAATTTTTTATTGAGGCGCATAGATGAAGTGTAATATTCTATGTGCCTATATGGTGAAAGATTTTAAACTACATAGGCACATAGATTTTAGAGAAGATAAGGAGTTGTTGGATTTAATATAAAAAGCATTTATAAAAGAAATTCGTGCATTCGTAGCTAAAAATAAGCATTTTTCTTGCTGAAGATCTTTGATCTTTTTGCGCCTTAAAATATACATAATCCTGATAAGGCCTTTGCGCCTTCGCGTTTATCCAATAAAATATACTCTAGTACAAATTTTAGCCTGATTATTTAACAAATGATAAAAAAGCATCTTGGTATGAGACTTTCTTCAAGTGCTTGGGCTGCATTCCGTTTTTAAGTTTTATCTTTGCAAAAATTAAAAAAATGAGCAAACCGATAACTGAATTCATAGAAAAGTATTACCTGCACTTCAACGCAGCTGCATTGGTGGATGCTTCTAAAGGATATGTTGCACATCTTAAAGATGGCGGAAAAATGATGATTACTTTGGCAGGAGCAATGTCTACTGCTGAGCTAGGAAAGATTCTTGCTGAAATGATCCGTCAGGGGAAAGTAGATTTTATCTCTTGTACAGGTGCCAATCTTGAAGAAGATTTAATGAACCTTGTAGCACACTCGCACTATGAAAGAGTTCCTCATTACAGAGATTTGACTGCTCAGGACGAGTGGGATCTTTTAGAAAGAGGTCTAAACAGAGTTACAGATACTTGTATTCCTGAAGAAGAAGCTTTCAGAAGATTACAAAAGCACATCGTAGAAATCTGGAAAGATGCCGAAGCTAAAGGAGAAAGATATTTCCCACACGAATTCATGTATAAAATGATTCTTTCAGGAGTATTGGAGCAGTATTATGAAATTCCTAGAGAAAATTCTTGGATGATTGCTGCAGCAGAAGCTAATTTGCCAATCGTAGTTCCTGGATGGGAAGATTCTACAATGGGTAACATTTTTGCTTCATACTGTATCAAAGGAGAGCTTAAGGCTACGACAATGAAATCAGGTATCGAATATATGACTTACCTTGCTGATTGGTATACTAAAAATTCAGCTGGAAAAGGAGTTGGGTTCTTCCAGATTGGTGGTGGTATTGCAGGAGATTTCCCTATCTGTGTAGTTCCAATGTTATATCAGGATATGGAAATGCATGACATTCCTTTCTGGTCTTATTTCTGCCAGATCTCTGATTCTACTACATCTTACGGTTCTTATTCAGGAGCAGTTCCAAATGAGAAAATCACTTGGGGTAAATTAGATATCACTACACCGAAATTTATCGTTGAAAGTGATGCAACAATTTGTGCACCACTAATGTTCTCTTATATCCT
This sequence comes from Chryseobacterium sp. G0162, assembly GCF_003815715.1. Lineage (NCBI taxonomy): Bacteria > Pseudomonadati > Bacteroidota > Flavobacteriia > Flavobacteriales > Weeksellaceae > Chryseobacterium > Chryseobacterium sp. G0162. The sequence continues at coordinate 3,259,293 of NZ_CP033922.1, forward strand.
AGAGAATGCTTAATAAATAAACTCTTTACGAGATCACGATAGGAGCGCTTCATTTTTTTTGGAGCGCTTTTTTTATTTAAACCTCTGATGCTCTTTTAGCTTTTGCAGCTTTTGCAGCTTTTGCAGATGAAGCAGATTCTCTTTAATAAGTTATAAACTGTAAGACACAAATATCTTATCAGTAGTATAAGAATTAATGTCAGCAATGACCACGTAGATATTTTTGCCACGGATGCACGAATATATGAAGTGTAATATTCTATGTGCCTATGTGGTTTAAAAAAATTGAACCACATAGGTAATAAGTATTATTATTCGTGTATTCGTGGCAATATTCGACATTATACAATTTTATCGTAGATAAAATCCTTGCGCCTTAAAGCATTATGTAGGTAAAAAAAAATTGCGTCTTAGCGATTTCCAACAAACTGAGATTAATATAAAATAAACTCAGCATTATCCGCTAAATCTGCGAGTCAATAGATTTATTCTAATCAAGATCTGTGAAAATTGATTGAAATAAAATCAATCCAAAGAATTAACCAGTACAAAATATCGGTACGCCAGAATTCCCTTTTCAACCTTTGTCAGTGTGTTTGGGTCCTTATTACTCAGCTTCGGAAGAACCTTTTTATTAATTACATTCAGTAAACGGAAAAGCGATTTTTTCATATCTTTATCTTTTAATGAAACATCATTAATGCTATAAGCGTTCAAAAATGATGCAAAAGCTCAACTTCTTTTTCATAAGACTTTAGATATGGACGAAATTTTCAAACAACAGGTATACGAAGTAGCCAGACTTATTCCAAAAGGAAGAGTTTCTACCTATGGAGCTATAGCAAAAGCTGTAGGTTATCCCAATCATTCCCGCCATGTAGGAAAAGCGATGGGAGGTTGTCCTGAAGATGTTCCAGCTCACCGCGTCATTTCAAGCTCAGGAACATTATCTGTTCCGGAGTTCCAGAAGAAGTTGGAAGCGGAAGGAATTACTGTAGAAAACTTAAGAATAAAAGGTTTCAAGAAATTATTTTGGGACCCGATGAACGAACTATAAAGCTGCTTAAACTTTTTATAAAACCACAAAAGGCACAAAAGATTTTAGACACTTTAGTCTGTCTTAGTGACAAACTAAATGTTGAGAAGAGCACTTAAGTTAAAAAAATCAAAGATTTTTTGTCTGAGTATTGATCGGCGGGTAAAAAATTATTCTCAATCATCTGTGTATATCTGTGGTTAAGTTTAATCAGGCTTTATAATAAGTTTTTCATAACACTATCAGATACAAAATAGATTTGTGCATTCGTGGTCAAAAATAAGTGCCTATTGTAACGCAAAGTTTCTAATTTTATCCCGCAATATTTTGAGAAAGCAAAGAGGGAATCAATGGAATTGATTCTTATTAAGCGAACGCATAACTATAAAGCTTAATCAGCAACAAAGCTGAACTCTCTTAGTTTTCTAAAATAAAACGTTCGAATCGCTAATTCTTGCGTGAAAAAATAAGTAAAAAAAATCACTCATATCATTGATATGAGTGACCCAAATATTTTTACAGCTTAAAACCGTATTATTTCTTAGCTCTTGTAGGAGCTTGAGAATTCTTTAGTTCCTCTTTAAGCCTTTCGTTTTCTTCTTTTAATAGAGTAATATATCCTTGCAGGTTTTCAATAACAGCCCCTGGAATATTATCATAGTTATTCTGGTTAGTGATGGCCCCTGCAGAAATAGATTTATCATTGAAAACAGGATGGTCATAATTAACAACTACTGCAGCTGTCTCATCTTCATAAATATCTTCAACTGGAACGTCTAAGAAACGGGCAAGTTTATCCCATTCATCCTGGACGATTCTTACATCACCACTTTCTTTTCTGCTGTAATTAGATACATCCGTAGCGATGTAGTCAGCTACCTGCTGCTGAGTATAGCCTTTTTGCTTTCTGATAAGACGTAATTTTTCTTTTTGCATGACCGACATTTTATACAAAAATGGCAAAAAAGCACAATGTATACAATAGAAAACTGAAAAAATACTGATGAAGTTTCACTATTGTGGGAAGATAAACCACAAAAGTTTTATGATAAAACACGTCTTTAACAAAAATTACATTGATTTTTTTGCTACAAACACTCGATTTTTTTTTTAATGCTCAGATATGAAACATTATATTCTATGTACCTATGTGGTTTCAAATCTTTTTACCACATAGATACATAGGTTATAAATGTAATTAAAATTATTCGTGCATTAGTGGCAGTCTTCAGCGTTATACAATTTTATCGTAGAAAAAATCTTTGCGCCTTAAAGTATCCTGTATGAAAAAAACTTGCGCCTTAGCGTTTTCCAACATTTAATACAAAAAAAGACTGCTTCATTCGAAACAGTCTTCAGTAAATTATTTTTCAAGTTGCTTATAGCTTCTCTGTATAAAATCAGTCAGGTCTTTTCCTTTCAGTAGGTTTTGAGAAAGTTTAGCAAGATCTAAAGCGTATTTGATTAAGCTTTGTTTCTCTTCAGCATTCTCAGTTTTTAAAATCTGATTAGAAAGTTCACTGTTGGAATTTACAACTAAGTTGTACATTTCCGGGAACCCACCCATTCCGAACATGCCACCACCACCGGTTGCCTGCATTTCTTTCATTCTTCTCATGAATTCGGGTTGAGTAATGGTAAATGGAGCATCATTGCTGTCAAGGTCTTCAAGCTGAACCGTGAATTTAGAATCCTGAATGGCTTCTTCTACATTCTTTTTCAAAGATTCTTTTTCAGTTTCATTCAGTTTTGAAATAACGGGCTCATCTTTCTTGATCAGATTGTTGATATGATCTGCATCCACTCTTGCGAATGAAATGTTTTCCTTCGTTGTTTCCAGTTTCTGGATAACGTGGGAAATGATTGGAGAATCTAATAACAGGACTTCATATCCTTTATCCTTTGCAGACTGAATATAGCTGTGCTGTTCATCCGCATTGGTTGCGTAAAGAATTACAAGCTTGTTGTCTTTATCAGTTTGAGTAGGCGTGATTTTATCAACTAACTCATTCCAAAGGAAATATTTTCCGTCTGTTGTTGGATATAATGTGAATTTATCAGCTTTTTCAGCAAATTTCTCTTCTGTAACCACTCCGTATTCGATGACTACTTTAATGTCATTCCATTTTTGTTCGTAGTCTTCACGGTTTTCATTGATTAAAGAAGCCATTTTATCAGCTACTTTTTTAGTAATGTAAGAAGAGATTTTCTTTACTGCACCATCTGCCTGAAGATAAGAACGGGATACGTTCAACGGAATATCCGGAGAATCAATTACCCCTCTTAGAAGCATTAAGAAATCCGGAACGATCCCTTTTACTTCATCCGTTACGAATACCTGATTTTGGTATAACTGGATTTTATCCTTATCAATATTTAAGTTGTTGCTTAATTTGGGGAAGAATAAAACTCCTGTAAGGTTAAATGGATAATCAACATTCAGGTGAATATGGAATAGAGGTTCTTCAAACTGCATTGGATACAATTCATGGTAGAACTTCATATAATCTTCGTTGGTCAGATCACTTGGAGCGATAGTCCATGCTGGAGTAGGATTGTTGATGATATTATCTACTTCTTCAGTTTCAGCAACCGCATCTTCCGGTGCGTCTTCCGGTAAAGGAAGTGTATGTGTTTTTGTTCCGAATTTAATAGGAACAGGCATGAATTTGTTATACTTTAATAACAATTCACGGATTTTTGCTTCTTCTAAAAACTCTACAGAATCTTCTGCAATGTGAAGAATGATTTCTGTTCCTCTATCAGTTTTATCAGTTGTTTCTTCAAGGGTGAATTCCGGGCTTCCGTCGCAGATCCATCTTACTGCGGGTTCGTCTTTATAAGATTTGGTAAGGATTTCTACTTTTTCAGCTACCATAAAAGCAGAGTAGAACCCAAGTCCGAAGTGTCCGATAATTCCTGAATCCTTTGCGGTATCTTTATATTTTTCCAAAAACTCTTCAGCTCCTGAGAATGCAACCTGGTTGATGTATTTTTCAACCTCTTCACCGGTCATACCAATACCTTGGTCTATGATACGTAACGTTTTCTGTTCTTTATCAATTTTAACTTCAAGCTTAGGATTTCCATATTCTACCTTTGCTTCACCAATACTTGTTAAATGTTTTAGTTTTAAAGTAGCATCCGTAGCATTAGAAATCAGCTCTCTTAAGAATATTTCGTGGTCACTGTAAAGAAACTTTTTAATAAGTGGGAAAATATTTTCCACCGATACATTAATATTTCCTTTCGTCATAATATTTTAGATTTTTAATTTTCAAATCTTTCTCAAAAAAAATACCACGAAGAAGAAAGTGACAGAATGACATTTTTTTGAATGATAGAAACGAGGAATGATGTGGATTTGTCAAAGAAATACGCTATTTTTAATCCTTTAAAAAAAATTAAAAATGAAGTTGAAATGTACAATTTTTATTCTGTTCATCATGGCTTGCAGTCTGTATGGGCAGAAGAAGCCTTTGGACCATTCTGTCTATGACAATTGGCAAAATATAGGTGCGAGAAAAATCTCAGATGATGGAAAATGGATTGCCTATTCTGTAGATGTTCAGGAGGGAAATCCTAACCTTTTTTTATATTCAGTTAAAAATAAAATTTCAAAGAAATTTGAGAGAGGGACAAAAGTTGATTTTACAGGTGATTCCAGATTTGCTGTTTTTCAGATCCGCCCATTGTATAAAGATATAAAAGCGGTAAAAGATAAAAAGCTTAAAAAGAATAAACTCACAAAAGACAGTCTTGCAATAATGGATGTTTTGAATGGCAAGACGGAGAAAATTCCTAATGTAAAAACATTTAAAATTCCTGAAAAAATGGGTTCTTATGTGGCCTATCTTCTGGAAGATACCAAAGATAAATCTGCAGATAAGGATGACAATGACGAAAATAAGGAGGAAGATAAAAATGCAAAACCATTGCAACTGGTAGTACGAAATCTTCTGGATGGAAAAATTACAACGTATGATAATGTAATCCGCTATGAGTTCAGTAAAAATGGTAAGCAACTCGCTTTTGTGACCAAGAAACCGGAGGAGAAAAAGGATAAAAAAGAGGAAAAGGATTCAACGGATGGAAAATCTGAAGATAAAAAAGATAAAGATACTGATAAATCAAAACCAAAGAAATACACTCTTGAAACCGTACAGATAGTAGATTTGCAAAAAGGAACGGTAACTAAAATTTCGGAAATGGAAGGTGATTTTTCACAATTATCTTTTGATGAGGTAGGAAGCCAATTGGCATTCGTAGGCACTTCTTCTGCACAAAATGATTTAGTAAAGCTGTACAATTTGTATTACTTTAATTTTAAAGGAAATAAGCAGGAGTTAATCACCAATCAAAATACCCAAATGAAAAAAGACTGGGTAATTTCTGAAAATCGTGTACCTCTATTCAGTAAAAATGGAAAGCAACTGTATTTCGGTGTTGCTCCAAGACCTATTGCAAAAGATACCGCAATGATTGCGAATGACCATGCTGTGGTGGATATCTGGAATTACAGAGATGATTATCTACAAACGGTACAGCTTAAAGAATTGAAAAATGATTTGAAAAAATCTTACGCTGCAGTAATGCAAACAGAGAAACCTGATTTCTTTAGGAATATTGATGGGGCAGATCTGGATACTTTACGATTGGTAAACGAAGGAAATGCTGATTTTGCATTGGGAGTTACCAGCTTGAATAATCGTATTTCTTCGCAATGGGAAGGTTCAACAAAGAAAACCTATTTTGTGATTGATAACAAAACAGGAGAAAGAACAGAAATCATTAAAAACTTAGATGGTTCGGTTGCTGTCTCTCCATTGGGGAAATTCGTTGTAATTTTTGATAGTGAAAAAGGAAAATGGTTGAGCTATAATGTTAAAACAAAACAAACGTTGCCTCTTACTAGTGGATTGCCGGTTTCTTTTGTGGATGAAGAGTTTGATATGCCGGATTTTCCAAACGCTTACGGAATTGCTTCCTGGACGGATAATGATGAGTCTGTCATTATCAGAGACCGCTATGACCTTTGGGAATTTTTCCTGAACGGCTCAAAGAAACCAAGAAATATTACGAATGGATTTGGACGTAAAAATAAAGTAACATTTGATACTTACGATTTAGATAAAGATATTAAGAGTCTAAACCGAAAATCTTCTATCTATTTGTCTGCATTTGATAATACAACTAAAGCAAACGGGATTTTTAAAACTTCTATCCAGTCAAATACAGATCCTGTAAAAATTCAAATGGAAGAGGTATGGGGATATCGTAGTCTTCAAAAAGCAAAAAATGCAGAAGAATATATTGTAGTAAAAGAATCCTATACAGATTCACCGAATATTTTTACAACATCAGATTTCTCAAAACAACAAAAAATAAGCGACACCAATCCGCAACAAAACCTTTATAATTGGGGAACGGACGAGTTGGTACATTGGACAACACCAAAAGGAAACACGTCTACAGGAGTTTTATACAAGCCGGAAGATTTCAATCCGAACAAAAAATATCCTATGATTGTCTATTTTTATGAAAAACTTTCTGATAATCTGAACCGTTATGTGGCTCCTTCACCAACCCCTTCAAGATTAAATATTTCTTATTTTGTGAGCAACGGATATTTGGTTTTTACACCTGATATTTCTTACACAGACGGACTTCCCGGAGAATCAGCAATGGAATATATTAATTCCGGAGTTGAAAAACTGAAGCAAAACGCTTGGGTAGATGGTACTAAAATAGGAATTCAGGGACAAAGCTGGGGCGGTTATCAGGTAGCTTATCTTATTGCGCATACTGATATGTATGCCGCTGCCTGGAGCGGTGCTCCTGTAGTCAATATGACTTCTGCCTATGGAGGGATCCGATGGGGTTCAGGAATGAACAGACAGTTTCAATATGAAAAATCGCAAAGCAGACTTGGAAAGAATCTATGGGAAGCACCGGATCTTTATATTAAAAATTCACCGCTTTTTGCTATTGATAAAGTAAAAACTCCGGTAGCTATTATGAGTAACGATCAGGATGGTGCAGTGCCATGGTATCAGGGAATCGAAATGTTTACAGCATTACGCCGTCTCGGAAAACCGGCATGGCTTCTGAATTATAATGGTGACGATCATAACCTTATCAAACGCCAGAACAGAAAAGATATTCAAATTCGAGAACAGCAGTTTTTTGATTATTATCTTAAAGGAGCTAAAGCTCCGGTCTGGATGACTAAAGGAATTCCGGCGACCCAAAAAGGAAAAGATTGGGGATTTGAGTTAACAGATGATAAACCTAATTAAAATAAACTCGGCGGAGCCAAAGGCTCCGCCGAGTTTATTTTAATCCTATTTTGAGAATATCATAACAAATAATAAACTGACACAATGGCATTTTTTTTATGATGGGCCTATTGCGAGCTTTTATTATATTTACCGCCAATTTTAACAACAATATGGGAATCTTTGATTTTTTTAAGAAGAAAGACAACAGACAGGAAAATGTCAGTGCTCCGGTTCAGCAGCAAGAAATGCCAGAGGAGAAAATAGTAGAAGAGAAAATAGAGGAAGTGGTAGAGGTAATACAGGATCCAGTATTGGAAACGCCAGTACCACCACAACCTATGGAAGAGAAAAAGGTGAATGAATTATATGAAAAGATCAAGATTTATAGTGATTATATCGTGTATTCTATTGCCCTTCAATTAAGAGGAGATTTTGCTCCAATTTCAGCGTTTGAAAAAGAAGATGGTCAAGTAGAAGGATTTGCTTATATGATTACAGATCCTACTTATGGGCTTTCACCACAAGTCGTGCTTAGCAACATGAAGGAAAAGTTTGAAAACGAGTTGAAAGAAGGGAAAATCAAGTCGTATGCTATTCTTTATCATTCTCAGTTCAATAATGATGGTAACCATGCATTGGCAGTAAACCCGGAAGATCTTAAAGCGATTACAGTTTCTTACCATTTTAATGATGGTGAACAAAATAATATTGCATTGCCTTATGCTTTCGAGAATGAAAATGTTACTTTCAAAGGCTTTGCTGAATTCTCTCATGAAGAAAACAATGAGATCATGAATAACCAGCTGGTAGACGGTAAAGATTATTTTACAAACAGAGAAGAGATCAAAAGCCCGGAAAGTACAAATGAGGCTGGAATTATCATGAAGAAATCAAATGTTCATTCTCTTGCGAATATGTGGGGTGGGATTTTTGGTTTTCAAAATTTCCAGACTCAAGAAAAATATTCTCAATATTTGATGGAAACGATGGCTTTGTGCAGAGTAGATGAAATACCTGCGGAAGAAAAGGCTAAGCATACAGAATTTGCAGATATAAGATTCAAAACGATTATCTCTGAAGATTTTAATACCATTTATCCGGAAGTAAAAACCAATTTCTCTCTTGATTTCGAGACTAAAGAAATTCGTGAATGGGAAAATGTAGATAATAATGAAGCTATCGTAGGAGGTCTTGGAAGAGATACTTTCGGACTTTGGTTTTTCCCTACGGATTATTCAGAAAATAAAACTCAATATCAGACACAGAATAAGTTAAATATTAATTTGAGTGGAATTATTTTCGTGCTAGATCTCCATCAAAGTTTTGATTTACCGGATGGTACGAAGACTGATGAAGAATTTACCGCTTATAAACCAAGCCAGGATCTTCCTGATTATGGATGTATTGACTTTATTGGTAAAGTACTGGATATTAAAGAGAGTGAATTGCTGCCGGATGGAAGTGTAAAAGGATTTATTCTGAAACTAAGACTGATTACCAATACAGAAGTGGAAGACTTCTTCACAGTTGATGCTTTTGTAAGTAAAGAAAATATGAGATTTGCTGCCCTTAGGCTAGGAATGCAGGTTGCAGGAGCTATGCAGTTACAGGGTAAGATTGCAGAATAAAATAAGATAATATCTATATAAAATAAAAACGGTCTGAACATTCAGACCGTTTTTTATGTATTATTTGTTTTTCAACTCCTCTTTGATCTTGTTTTCCAATTCCTCGGCAAGTTCAGGATTATCTTTTAAAACATCTTTTACAGCATCACGCCCTTGGCCTAATTTAGACTCTTCGTAGCTGAACCAAGAACCGCTTTTCTTCACAATTCCCATATCAACCGCTGTATCAAGAATTTCTCCTACTTTAGAAACTCCTTCTCCATACATAATGTCGAATTCTGCCTGTTTGAAAGGTGGAGCAACTTTGTTTTTCACAATCTTAACTTTCACACGGCTTCCGATGGCTTCATCACCTTGCTTGATTGGTGCACTTGCTTTTCTGATGTCAATTCTTACAGAAGCATAGAATTTAAGAGCATTACCACCGGTAGTTGTTTCAGGGTTACCGAACATTACACCGATTTTTTCTCTTAACTGGTTGATGAAAATTACAGTACACTTCGTTCTTGAAATGGTAGCCGTTAATTTTCTTAATGCCTGAGACATCAATCTTGCATGAAGACCCATTTTAGAATCTCCCATTTCCCCTTCAATCTCCGCTTTTGGAGTAAGCGCTGCAACAGAGTCAATAACAACAATATCAATTGCTCCTGAACGGATCAGATTATCAGCAATTTCTAAAGCCTGTTCTCCGTTATCTGGCTGAGAAATGATAAGGTTTTCTAAATCAATTCCTAATTTCGCAGCATAAGTTCTGTCGAAGGCGTGCTCAGCATCAATAAATGCGGCAATACCACCAGCTTTTTGAGCTTCAGCAATAGCGTGAAGTGTTAATGTTGTTTTACCTGAAGATTCAGGTCCATATATTTCAATGATTCTTCCTTTTGGATATCCTCCTATACCTAATGCGATATCTAATCCTAAAGATCCGGAAGGAATTACTTCTATGGTATTGTCTATAGAATCATCACCTAAAGTCATTACCGTTCCCTTTCCGTATGTTTTATCTAGCTTGTCAAGCACCAATGCGAGTGCTTTTTTCTTATCATCAATGTTACTCATCTCTATTAAAATAATTTCTCAAAAATACATAATTTATAGATCAAAAACTAATATTATTTATCCCTGAAACCGGTTTTTAGAGTTAAAAAATGATAAAATTTTAAGACTGATGTTATTCATAACGAAGGAGATGCAAAATGTGGTATGGAGATATTGAAAAAATAAAGAAAGTTAGGGTTGGAAGCAGGAAACAGGAGGCTGGAAGTTAATATTGACCGGATAATTTCTAAGAGTTATAGTCTTTATAACCTATTGAGTTAGCCTATTTTTTAATGATTATATTACTTTTATATTGATGGGTTCAACCAGAAATTCATCCGTCTGATATAAAAAATGCTTATCTTAAAACATTATTTTTAAGATCATTCTTATGGACAGAAAATTAAAATTATTCCTGATTAAATCTTTTGCTGTATTAGCTGTCATCCACCTGGCTTACTTTATTTACGGATATGTAAAATTTGAGGGCCTTAAGGGAATTTATATTTATACAGAATTTTACAGGTTCAAATTTTATGATGACGTTTCCATTTCTCACGTTTTCATATCAGGTCTTTTTCTGTTTTTCTTTGTTATTTTTCTCCTTAGGAATCATTCCCAAAAGAAATATGATCTATCAAAAAAATTGGGAATAGGTATTGTGCTTTTATTGATATCCTTTTTGTCCCTGACTTTTTTCATCAGTTACAGTTTCGGATTAAATGCAAAACTTCGAACTGAATTGCCTGAAAAGGACCTTAATAAAGATAAAACGCTGCTGAATGTCTTACAGCCTTTTCTATATAACTATACTTCCTACAGTTCAGAGAAACTGTTTAACGCCGAAAATATTTTATATCCCAAACCTTATCCTGTGATAGAACAGAGAGATACCCTGTATTATTATCCGGACAATAAGGATTATTATTCAATAGAATCAACTTATTACAGTATTGATACATTAACTGTGCTAAGTACCGATCACAAAAAAATAAGCGATAAAGCAAGATCAGTACTCGACATTCTTGGACTTGATACCAGTGAGATGGAAAAAAGGATTATTTCTAAAAAGAATATAGGGGATAGTACTCAAATTATATTTAAAGGAACAGTAGTACATCCCGATTACGATGATAAAATGTGTATTTTTCTTAAAAATAATATTTTGTTCTCTCCATTGCATAACATTCCTGAACAGAAACAAAAGTATCAAAATGCGACAAAAAGATACAATTTGCTTTACAAATATAGCCAGGATTCACTGCTTGCCTCATTTCAGAAACTGGATGTCCTTTTAAAAAAATATAATATAGAAACGAAGATCGTTCCGAAAGATCTGACTAAAGATGTTTTTTATTACAGAGATCATCAGCAGGAACCTCTTAATGCAATACGAAATACTTACGAAAGAGGCCAGTTAAAAGAAAAATTTGCAATCCTTGATCGTCTGTTTTACAAACCGAACTATCTACACCCTTCTATTGTGGGATTTTTCATTAGTGCAGTCTTTGGTGTCTGGTTTATTTTGTTTTTATTGTACCTGATCTGGAATTTCAGAAACAGAAAACTTTCTTCGGATAGTGTTAAGGAAGATGAACAAATGTAATTTTCCCCTTTTCGTTTCCTTAAAAGGCTGAGTTTAATGAAAATTTGAGTTCTTAGTAATGTTCAGATAATCTTTCAATACCTTCATCTGATCTTTATTTCCTCTTTTTATCCTTGAATCTCTGCTCACAAGACGATCATAAATTCTGTTGAAAAGTATTTTTGATTTTGGAAACAACATTCTGTTGGAAACTTCAGGGATTTGTAGTCTTTTGCAGACTTCATCATCCAGCAGAAACCAGGTGCAACAGACGTGAAGGTATCTCAGATTTTTTCTTTGGAATTCAAATTTTAAAATCGGATTTTCCAACGATTCATCTAATAGAGAATGAGCCAAGAGAACAGAATCTTTATCTGACGGTGGCTGCACGGAAGTCCATAAATGAAAATATTCTGTAGCCTGTTTTTTATCATCAGGAAGAAGCTGCTCCGGGATTCCAAGAAGATATCCTACATATTTCCACAGGTGAAAAATGCCCTGCTCTTCTTCAATGGAAAATGTATTTCCTAATTTTTGAAGACTGTGAAGAAAAACTAAACTGAAACCAATATAGGTTGCCATCATATCCCAGGAATTGATGGGTTCACCCCAGTTTTCAGTATCCCATGCTTTATAATGTTTTTTGATAGAAAGTCTGGCATAGGAATGGATCAAGCGGGTTTTGATAGCAAATTCATAGCCTTTGGCGTGAATTTCCAATGCATGATAACGGGTAACGTTCACCCAGAAATCTAAGGTTTCAGAAAGACGTTTTACCGCTCCTTTTTTTAATGCTTCTGTAACAATAAGCGGTTTGTTGAGGTAAGCGTAATCATAGCCTCCTATCAGGCAATAGTCTCTTAAAGAAATCAATGAATCGAGGTTGCTGCGCATGCAGAGCTCAGCACCGCTTTTTAGTAAGTTATAATCCAGCCAATCTGGAATACTTTGGGTTTGAGCGAACAATTTTTTTACACTTTCGGGCACAGGATCATGTTCAGAAATTCCATTTCGGATATACCCTTCAATTTCTTTGGATGCTTCGTGGAACTTTTTAGTAAAATAAACCTCTTTTACCACATCATCTCCGGTTTCATCTACATGATAAAAGAAAGGAGCGTATTTTTCAAAATTTTTAAAGCTTACTTCAGCACCGGAAAACTCAATAAGCTGTTTTCCATTACCTTTTTCCCAAAAATTTCTAAAATGTGGAGCATCTTTAAACCGCGGTTGTATCATTGTTCATTCCTTAGGTATATAAAAGTACAAGTTTTACACCGAAATGGTATCGTGAGATTTATCAGGCTGGGAAGTAGATTCTATAAATATCCCCATTCAAAGGCCATTTTAATGAGCTCAGAACAGTTTTTGCAATTTGCTTTCCTTAAAATATTTTTTCGGTGGGTTCTTACAGTTTCTTCGGAAATATTCAATCGTTCAGAGATTTTTCCGGCAGAATAGCCTTGTGCGATATAGGTAATAATTTCAACCTCTCTTTTGGTAAAGTTGACAAGGAGAGGTTCGGTTATTTTATCATTTTTTTGCCATTGCATTTGATGAAAATCTTCACTGCCGTTGATGCCGGAGATTAAAACGGTGTAAGAATTCTGATGGGTGATATGCTCAATATTGGTATGGATATTAATAGCCTGCAAAATTCTGCCACTTTCATCCCTATAAGCATGTAAAGACTGATGATGGAAAAGTTCGTAATTTCCTTTGAAGGTCTTCATCCGAAAGCAATAGCTGAATTTCAGTTCTGAAAGTCGGTCGGAAGCATTTATTTCTATCATTTTCGCCATGCACATTCTTTCAGCTTCCATGACAAACTCCAGATCATCAGGGTGGATGAGATCTATGATTTCCTTAAGATGTATGGGATATTTACTCAATCCATGTATTTTCAGAATGTCTTCATGGTGGTTGTAGATCGTGCTGTCTGCAAAGTTGATGATGTAATGATAAAATCTTCCGGGAGCAAAGACTTCTCCGATAAGACGTTCAATGGAAGGGATCGTCATCATTGTGCTTTCGTTATGAAAGAGCTCCGGATAATTGTTCCAGACCCTTGTCAGAAGATGTGGCTTTTTAGCCTGGGGTATAAATTTTTTATCCATGGTTGATGTTTTCATAAAATTAATAAAATTTTGATAAAAAAATCCCCCTTTTGTGGTATTTCATGTAGCCTCAAAGTATTGTAGCTTTATGTGAAACTAATGACCATGGAAGCTCAATTTCTAAAGCCTCTTGTTTTACGGTTGAAGCTTTCTCTTTATCTTCTTTATTTCCAATAAAAAAACTTTAACCTGAAAAACAATTAATCATGAAAACAAAAATTATGTTGCTTCTTCTACTTGGCTGGGTGGAAATAATTTTGGGGCAGAGTTTAATAAATGAAAGTAGAATGTTGAATGGCCCCACAGATTTACATCAGTATGAAGCCTCTTCAACATCAAAAAAATCAGCATCCACTATTTCTGTTTATGGTAATTCAAAATTTACAATTGTAGGTGAAGAAGGTGAATATTATAAAATATATTTTTGGGATTGGGAAAAAGGCTCTCCCGACTATAATAAATATAATTTTAATATTACAACAGATGCGCAGAGATACTTTTTAATCGAAAAAAAATTAATTGATGTGTCCTCAGTAAAAATATATAATCGAATAGCCCCAGCTTGGGGAACATTTGTTTATCCTTTCAAATGGCGACCAAATGATGGTACTTTTGAACCAACGTTTGCATTAGCTATAGCAGGTGGTGTGAAATTTAATCCGTGGAGGACAAATAAACATGTTTTTTCGGCATTGTTTGGAGTGGGACCCTCTTCTGTAAGTTTGGATAAATATAATACTACAGTATTAGAGAAGCCTTTAGATAATAAAATATCTGTTGCCGCTGTAACATTCTCCTTGAATTTAATGTATCAATATGAATTTGTTCAATTTGGAGTTTCAGGAGGAGTTGACAATATATTTGATAGTAACATTTATGATTGGAAAAATCAAGGAAAGCCGTGGTTAACTTTTGGAGTAGGTATAAGTATTTTTAAAGATAATGAGAAAACAGCCAAACCTACATCAAATCCCTAAACTCTTTATGAAAAGTTATTTAAATAAATTATATATAGTAACCAAAAAAGCCTTCCCATCGGGAAGGCTTTATATTACTTATTGCTGATTACTCATTACTTATTATAAAGAAGCAGCGTGTACAAGCATATCTACTAACTTGTTAGAGTAACCCATTTCGTTGTCATACCAAGAAACAAGTTTCACGAAGTTAGGAGAAAGCATGATACCAGCATCTTTGTCGAAGATAGAAGTTCTCTTATCTCCTACGAAGTCCTGAGATACTACTGCATCTTCAGTATATCCTAGGATACCTTTCAATTCACCTTCAGAAGCTTCTTTAATTGCAGCACAGATCTCATCGTAAGAAGTCGCTTTTTCTAATCTTACTGTAAGGTCAACTACAGAAACATCAACAGTTGGTACTCTGAAAGACATACCTGTTAATTTTCCGTTTAATGAAGGAATTACTTTTCCTACTGCTTTAGCAGCACCTGTAGAAGAAGGGATAATGTTGTTTAGAGCCGCTCTACCACCTCTCCAGTCTTTCATTGAAGGACCGTCAACAGTTTTTTGAGTAGCAGTTGTAGCATGTACAGTGGTCATTAAACCTTCTACGATTCCAAATTTATCGTGGATTACTTTAGCTAAAGGAGCTAAACAGTTGGTAGTACAAGAAGCGTTTGATAAAATTTTGATATCATCAGTAAGTTCCTTGTGGTTTACTCCCATTACGAACATTGGAGTATCATCTTTAGAAGGAGCAGAAAGGATTACTTTCTTAGCACCAGCGTTGATGTGAGCCTGAGCAGAATCTTTAGACAAGAAAAGACCTGTAGATTCTACGATATAATCAGCACCAATTTCGTCCCACTTAAGGTTGTTAGGATCTTTCTCAGCAGTTACTCTGATTTTTTTTCCGTTTACTACAAGATCATTTCCTTCTACAGAAACTTCACCTGGGAAAATACCGTGTACAGAGTCATATTTTAACATGTAAGCCATGTATTCTGCATTGATTAGGTCATTGATTCCTACAACTTCAATGTTGTCTCTTTCAGTCATTGCTCTGAAAACAAGACGTCCAATTCTACCAAAACCGTTGATACCTACTTTAATTGTTGACATAATAGTTTGTTTTTATTAGATTTATAAAAATAATTAGATTGCTAAGATTTCTGAAATCAACATTAAATCTTTATTGATTTCGTTATGTTTTTTAATAGCTTCCTCGATAGGTGTATACACCACATCGTTGGAACGCATTCCAGCCATTACATTCGTTTGACCATCCATTAATCCTACTACTGCACCATATCCAAGTCTGCTGGCAAGCACTCTGTCTGCACAACTAGGAGATCCTCCTCTTTGCATATGCCCCAACACCGCTACACGAATGTCATAATCAGGGAATATTTGCTTTGTCTTTTCTGCTAGTTCATAAACGTTGGCTAGTTTTTCTCCTTCTGCTACTACAACAATGCTGGATGCCTTTCCTGTTTTTCCAGCTTTTCTGAATTTCTCAAAAAGATCATCTGTGCTGTCTTTCTTCTCAGGAATTAAAATATCCAAAGCTCCTGTTGCTAATCCACTGTTTAAAGCGATAAATCCTGCGTCCCGACCCATCACTTCTACAAAGAAAACTCTATTGTGAGAAGTGGCCGTATCACGGATTTTGTCAATCGCGTCCATGGCGGTATTCAACGCAGTATCATATCCGATGGTATTATCTGTTCCGAAGATATCATTATCGATCGTTCCCGGAATACCAATTACTCTGATCCCAAATTCTTCACTGAAGATCTTGGCACCTGTAAAAGTTCCGTCCCCACCAATACACACCAAACCATCGATACCTAGCTTTACGCAGTTATCATAAGCCGTCTGACGGCCTTCTTTGGTTCTGAATTCAGCGGATCTGGCAGACTTTAGAATCGTTCCACCCTGGTTGATTATATTTTTTACGGAACGGGCTCCCATTTTTAGGAAATCATTGCAGATAAGGCCATTGTAGCCTTCCCTTACTCCATAGCATTCAATATTATAGTAATTGGCGGTTCTTACTACCGCTCTTAATGCTGCATTCATACCTGGAGAGTCTCCTCCTGAAGTAAGAACTGCAATCTTTTTTACAGCACTCTCTTTCATCTAGTAAAAAATTTCGAACACAAATTTACAAAAACAAGTTCAGATTATCGTAGTAACTTTCCATTAGTTTTGAATATATAGAATTAAAAACTTCTGAAATTTGTTGGTTTGAAAATATATCGCGCTGTTTTGGTCTCAGGAGCATTCACATCAAGATCATACCACGGCGAAATATTTTTCTGAAAAGGATTGGATAACAGGTGTATAGATTGAGCAGGAGTGAACCCTTCTCCCAGTAAAAATAATTTTTTTCCTTCTTTATTTTTACAAACTCCGGCAATAAAAACTACATGGCCCGGACTTCCAGGGGTGATCAGAATGTCTCCGGTTTTTAAATCTGAGCTTTTGGTCACCGGTTGAGTTTCCTTATTAAGAGAAATTGTTCCTGCGTAATTAAAGATGAGGTCCAGATAATTCCGGAAACCCTGATAAGAATCATCAAAACCAGCCGTTTTTCTAAAGCTTACGGAATTCCCATTCACAAAAGCTCTTGTTCCATTTTTATAATCATTCCAGCTAAGGAGATGTCCACTGGTAAAATGAAATTTAATATCATCCGTCTTTTTTATTTTGTATAAATATTCAGCTCTCAGACGAATCACTGCATCTGCACATTGCTGAAGATCTTTATTTCCCGTATCAATATCAAAAACGGCTTCATGAAGATGTTGTGTGGAAATAGGCGAGTTGTCATATCTCAAAATCTGGCTTCCATAAGGTTTCAGTTTAAAATTTTCAATGAAATAGCCGAAGGAATCCGGATTTTCCTCTATCCATTCATAATCTTTCGGAGAAGAGAATCTTTCCTTGATCGTATTTTTATCTTTATTGATTTTTACAGCATTCTCTGTGATGAGATGTTCATCCTTATCCGGTTCTTCTAAAAGTCTGTCACCGGATTTTTCTTTGCCACAGCTTATGGCCAGTAAGATAATGATAAGACTCAATGTGATTTTCTTCATGGTGTTTTTTTGATTAGGCTACAAATATGAGAATTTTTGTGAGATATTGAAACTGTGAGTTGACCTACCTTTGGTTTTGTTGGAAAACGCTAAGAAACAAATAGATTTACAAGTGTTTTTTAGCCACGAATGCACGAATTTATTTTTATTAATATTTATAAGGATAACTCTAAGATCTATATGTCTATGTGGCAAAAAAATGAACCAATAGGTACATAGACGATAAGTGTAAATTAAATTATTCGCGCATTCGTGGCGATTTTTTTGCAGTATATAATTTTATCAAAGATAAAATCTGCGGACCTTAAAACACTGCTTATTCAGAATACTTTTGCGTCTTTGAGTGTTCCAATAGATAATCATCTGCATTTTCCTCTTCAGGGATCAACAGTTTTCCCCAATCATTCAGCTGCCAAAGAATCGTTACCAGTTTTTTACCGAGCTCAGTCAGGGTATATTCAACTCTAGGGGGAAGCTCATTAAAAGACTGTTTTGTCAAAATACCATCGTCAACCATTTCTGTAAGCTGTTGGTTAAGAACTCTGCGATCTACTTTTGCGATTCCACGCAAAAATTCACTTGGACGTTTTTTTCCTTCATTAATTTGCCAAACAATTGGAATTTTCCATTTTCCACTGATGGTATTGACGGCAACTTCCAACGGACAAATTTTATTTTCTTCAGCTCTTCCCTTTATTTCCATAAAATTGACTTTTTTATCCCTATGGGTGAAAAATATGCGTTATTGCTTATTTATAGAGGCTTTTAGACCTTTGTAAAAATAATAAAAATTAAAAAGAATGAGTACACTGGCAAAACAGATCGAACAGTTGAATCAGCAATTATCTTCGCAGCTTCCACAGGAGGTATTGGAAACATTTGGAAAATCTATTCAGGATTTAAAAACAAGGAAGATTGAAGAAAATAGTATTCAGATAGGAGATCAGATGCCAGCATTTCTATTGTCCAATGCTTTGGGGAAAATAATAAGTTCCAAAGAATTTCTTAACAAGGGGAAAATAATTTTGGCTTTTTACAGAGGGAGCTGGTGTCCTTATTGTAATCTGGAATTAAAATTTTTACAGGACAATCTTTCCAGAATAAAAGAAAAAGGAGCTGCTTTAATTGCTATTTCTCCACAAAATCCAGATCATTCTCTAAGTATGGTTCAGAAAAATGACCTTGAGTTTGAAGTATTAACAGATACTGATAATCATTTTGCTAAACAATTAGGTATAACTTTTAAATTGCAGGATTTTGTACTTCCTTATTATCATAAACTTGGAATTAATCTTTCTGATTTCAATAAAAATAATGGTAATGTTTTACCGGTTCCTGCTGTTTTGGTTGTGGATGAAAATAGAGTCGTCACATATAAATTTTTAGATGTAAATTACACGAATAGAGTAGATGTGGAAGAGTTAATAAAAGTATTATGACAGAAAAAAGAAAAGGAGCCCGTTCTATAAAAGATATTCCTGCTGATATTTTAATACAATTGAACAGAGGTGAAATTGAAACAGCTAATCTTACAGAATGGCTGGCCGTTGATCAAAGACTGTT
This sequence comes from Chryseobacterium sp. G0162, assembly GCF_003815715.1. Taxonomy (NCBI): domain Bacteria; kingdom Pseudomonadati; phylum Bacteroidota; class Flavobacteriia; order Flavobacteriales; family Weeksellaceae; genus Chryseobacterium; species Chryseobacterium sp. G0162. Next base: position 3,278,610 of record NZ_CP033922.1, read on the forward strand.
GCTGGAAAATCTATTAATACAGAATAATCGGTCAGAATATTTCCAGCCTATCCTCAAAAATGTAGACCAATTGAAAAAACAAACGGTCAACACCATCAATGAAGCAATTGGATTAGGAATTCTTGATCTTGCACTTAAAAACAAAGATGAAGAATTTCTGACGAAGTTATCTACCCATCAGTCTGATCTGGTTCGTTGTTGGGCAGCTTATACTATTGGAAGAAATAATGGTCTTAATACAGTAGAAAAAATTAAAAAGATTCAGTCTTTTGCTGCAGACTCTCATTTTGGGGTAAGAGAAATTTGTTGGATGACCGTACGTCCGGATATTTCGAAAAATCTTAAAGAATGTATAGCTATTTTATCAGAATGGACGAAGCACGACAATGAAAATATCAGACGTTTTGCGAGTGAATCAACAAGACCGAGAGGAGTATGGTGTGAGCATATTGAAGCATTAAAACAAAATCCAGGACTAGGGCTGGAAATTTTAGAGCCATTAAGATCAGACTCATCAAGATATGTACAGGATAGTGTCGGCAATTGGCTGAATGATGCCAGTAAATCCCAGCCGGAATTTGTAGTGGAAATCTGTGATGAATGGCTACGGGAAAGTAATACAAAGGAAACTCAATATATTGTCAAGAAAGCCTTGCGTACCATTTGTAAGTAAAAGTTATCCACAATGTCAGAATATGAATTAAGAATTCTATCAATATTTCCCAGATCAAAATATCAGTTTAAAAGGAAAATCATCTTTGTAAGTCTGTGCAATTTGTGGTTAAAAAAGTTATCCACAATATGAGATTGTATAATAAATAGTGTTATATCTCGCACAAATTTAATAGGTTATGAAATATGCCTGTGGAGAAGGTTTTTCGAAAATAAGTCTAATTTACAGTAAGAAAAAGTTATCCACAATGTCAGAATATGAATTAAGAATTCTATCAATATTTCCCAGATCAAAATATCAGTTTAAAAGAAAAAATTATCTGTGTAAATCTGTACAATCTGTGGTTGAAAAAGTTATCCACAATATGATATTGTATAATAAATACTGTTATATCTAACACAAATTTAATAGGTTATGAAATATGCCTGTGGAAAAGGTTTTTCGAAAATAAGTCTAATTTACAGTAAGAAAAAGTTATCCACAATATGAGAATATGAATTAAGAATTCTATCAATATTTCCCAGATCAAAATATCAGTTTAAAAGAAAAAATTATCTGTGTAAATCTGTACAATCTGTGGTTGAAAAAGTTATCCACAATATGATATTGTATAATAAATAGTTTTATATCTCGCACAAATTTAATAGGTTATGAAATATGCCTGTGGAGAAGGTTTTTCGAAAATAAGTCTAATTTACAGTAAGAAAAAGTTATCCACAATGTCAGAATATGAATTAAGAATTCTATCAATATTTCCCAGATCAAAATATCAGTTTAAAAGAAAAAATTATCTGTGTAAATCTGTACAATCTGTGGTTGAAAAAGTTATCCACAATATGATATTGTATAATAAATACTGTTATATCTAACACAAATTTAATAGGTTATGAAATATGCCTGTGGAAAAGGTTTTTCGAAAATAAGTCTAATTTACAGTAAGAAAAAGTTATCCACAATATGAGAATATGAATTAAGAATTCTATCAATATTTCCCAGATCAAAATATCAGTTTAAAAGAAAAAATCATCTGTGTAAATCTGTACAATCTGTGGTTGAAAAAGTTATCCACAATATGATTTTTTGATTTGGTTTTCAGAGGCTTGTGGATGAATAATGAGTGAAATTTGATAAAAAAGCATTGCTTAATTAAATTCACCACTTTTCAGTTAAATACTTCCAATACCTTTTGGGGACATGTTGTACATGCAGTTTAATATTTTTTCTTTCAACAATATTGGTTTTGGTAAAATACCGTTGCCAAAGCGTTTGATAATTCTTTTCCTCATTATGAAACTTCTCCTGATAATTTTTAATCTCCAGTTTTTCATCGGGATAAAAGAAATCAGAGGTTTCCAGGTTATAAAGAATTCCATAATTTCTTCGTAAATCATAAATCATCCATTTCTGATCCTGGTAGCGGTCACTAAAGTGCTTTCTTATTAAAGGGAGTACATTGAAGTCAGGATCTATTTTTGAAAAGAATAGATCATCCTGCATTTTCTCGAAACGGACAAAAGCAGTCATTCGGTGACTTTCCCTGTCTACGGATTTACAAATTTTGGAGATTTTCATGATGTCAGCATCGGCATAATTTTCCAGAATGTTTTTTTCAGGATACTTTATAGATTGTCTTACTGCTGATAATATTACTTTCTCGGATTCAGTATTTTCAGATAAATAAACTTTCAGAAGCTGATGAATACCCTTTTTTCCAATACTTTGTTCCAGTTTATTTAAAACTCTTTCCGATTTTTCGGATTGTGTAACGGTTTCATGGATTTCAGCAAAAATATTTTCCTGATGGAATTTTTCTCTACAGACAATTTCCACATCCTGATAACGATATTCAAATACTTCAAATATCGCAGTGAAAAGACCATCAAAACTTCCATCATAGAGCAGGGTTGTTATCATTGGGAGATAGAATTTTTGTTTTCATATTAAAATAAGCTCAGTTGCTGCGAAAATTGATTGTGGAATTTGGAAGAACTTCCCCCAACCAATAGTTTTCTAAAATTTTTATCTGTCAAATATTTCAGATAGGCATTCCCGGCATTGAAATCAATAAAATATTTGGCTCTGTTGACCGCTGCTCCCAATTGTTTCAAATGATCCAGTGTTAACATCTGAAAACGTCTCGCACTTACAATTTTCTGAGCAGATTTAACTCCAATTCCCGGAATTCTTAAAATCATTTGGTAATCGGCAGTCTGGATGTTTACTGGAAATTGATGTAAATTTCGGAGTGCCCAACTCAGTTTTGGATCCATTTCCAAATCAAGGAAAGGAACATTTGGGTCTAAAATTTCCTCCGCTTTAAAACCATAAAATCTCATAAGCCAGTCAGATTGATAAAGTCTGTTTTCCCGAAGCATGGGTACTTCGGTAGTTAAAGAAGGAAGCCTGTTATCTTCTAAAACCGGAACATATCCCGAATAATAGACTCTTTTGAGGTTAAAGTTTTTATAAAAATGATCTGCAACTTTGATAATTTGTAGATCATTTTCATTGGTAGCTCCTACAATCATTTGAGTAGATTGTCCCGCCGGAGCAAATTTGGGAACTTTCTTTAAAATCTTTTTTTCATCCTGATATTGAACAATCCCTTTCTGAATATATCTCATAGGATTAATCATATCCTCCCGGTTCTTTTCAGGGGCTAATAGTTTTAGGCCGCTTTCAGTTGGGATTTCCAGATTTATGGAAAGTCTGTCTGCATATAATGCTGCTTCCTGCATGAGTTCTTCACTGGCTCCTGGAATGGATTTCAAATGAATATATCCATTGAAATTCTCTTCCAGACGCAGTTTTTTGGCAACCCTTACAAGCCGTTCCATTGTTGTGTCTGCATTTTTGAAAATTCCGGAACTCAAAAACAGACCTTCAATATAATTTCTACGGTAAAAATTAATCGTCAGGTCAACCACCTCTTCTACCGTAAATGCAGCTCTTTTTATATCATTTGAGCTTCTGGATACACAATAAGCACAATCATAAATGCAATGATTAGTCAATAAAATCTTGAGTAAAGAAACACATCTGCCATCTTCGGTATAAGTATGACAAATTCCGCTTATGGAACTATCTCCCAAAGCCCCTTTTTTATTCTTTCTCGTTCCTCCGCTTGATGAGCACGAAACATCATACTTCGCAGCATCAGCCAGGATTTCAAGTTTTTCTTTAAGGCGGTCAAAATTCATATAGTAAAGGGGTTGATATTATTTGTATCTGAATTGTATTCTAATTGTGTTCAAATTTAGTTCCAAAATTGATAAATGTCAACCTTTTTTCATAGAAGTTATCAACAAAAAAGAGTCTCAAAATCATTATATTTACGCCTCATTAAAGTTTATATCATGAATCATAAACCGATCGAAGGTTTTTCTAAGCTTCCAAAGCATGGGAAAATCGACTGGCTTGTAAACGAATATCTTGAAGGTAATCAGGAATATCAAAATATATTAAAACAATATTGGAATGAGGATGCAGATCTTCAGAAACTTCACGAAGAGTTTTCTGAAAATACAATTTCCAATTTCTATATGCCTTACGGAATTGCGCCTAACTTTTTAATTGACGGAAAATTATTGGCACTCCCAATGGCCGTTGAAGAAAGTTCAGTAGTTGCAGCCGCTTCCAAAGCTGCAAAATTCTGGATTGATAAAGGAGGTTTCAAAACAACCATCATCAACACAGAAAAATTAGGGCATACTCATTTTATCTTCAATGTAGAACCTCATAAATTATTACATTTCTTTAATTTCAGTTTAAAGAAAAAATTACTTGAGTCTACAGAAGACATTACAGCTAATATGAGAAGACGCGGAGGTGGAATTCTGAATATCAGCCTTGTGGATAAAACGTCAGAAATGCCGAATTACTACCAATTGAAAGCAAGTTTTGATACTGTAGATTCAATGGGAGCTAATTTTATTAATTCATGTCTTGAACAGTTTGGAAAAACATTGAGGCAGGAAGTTGCCACAAGCGAGGATTTTACTCAGGATGAAAAGAATTCATTACAGATCGTAATGAATATCCTTTCTAACTTTACCCCTGATTGTATTGTAAGAGCTGAGGTTTCCTGTAAAATGGAAGACTTAAAAGATGACAGCGGAATTTCTCCTGAAGAATTTGCTTCTAAATTTAAACAGGCAGTAACGATTGCTGAAATTGAACCTTACCGTGCCACCACTCACAATAAAGGAGTGATGAATGGAGTAGATGCTGTAGTAATTGCTACCGGAAATGACTTCAGAGCAACGGAAGCTTGTGCTCATGCATACGCTGCAAGAGATGGACAATACAGATCTTTGACACATTGTACAACCGATAACGGAGTTTTCAGATTTTGGATAGATCTTCCGATTTCTGTGGGAGTAGTAGGCGGTTTAACGAACCTACATCCATTGGTAAAGTTCTCTCTAGCATTACTTGGAAAACCATCTGCTCAGGAATTGATGAGTATTTTGGCTGTTTCAGGATTGGCTCAAAACTTCGGGGCATTGCGTTCATTGGTAACTACAGGAATTCAGAAAGGACACATGAAAATGCACTTACTAAACATTCTGAACCAACTGGGAGCTACTGAAGAAGAAAAACAGCATTTTGTGACTTACTTTAAGGATAAAACAGTGAGTCACCATGAGGTAATCAATGAGTTTAACAGAATGAGAGGAAACTAATGTTACAGATCATACTGCCTATCGTATTTCTCTGCTTTGGATTCTTTTTAAAGAAAACAACATCACCTGGTTTTCAAAGTTCCAAGAGATTTGCCAATATGTTTATCATACTGGGGATTTCTACTTTGGTGGCCAAGTTTATTTTAATGTATTTAAAGTCGAAATAGTGAAAAGAAGTGTTTTATTTTTCATGTTGGTTTCCGGTTTAAGTTTTTCACAGAAAAATTTAAAGATATCGGATTTACAGCCCAAGACTGAAGACTCTACTTTTCCAGTGGTTTCCTATGCTGAAAATCCTTTAGTTGAAAATAAAATAAATACATTTCTACAGGTCAATGAATTGGAATATGTTCCGAACTCAGGTCCTAATCCTTTTAAATTGGTTTCTTCCGGAACGACTTCTTATGCTAACTATGTTTATTTCTATAGTTGGGAAAAGTTGGAAACTCCTAAAAACATTCTGACTATCGGAATGGAGGGTGAAGCTTCAGGAGCTTATCCGGAAGGGTTCTCAGACTGGAAAAATTTTGATTTGAGAACCGGAAATTTCATTAATGCTCAGGATTTGTTTCAACCTAATTCAATTAAAGCTGTAGAGCGTTTGATTGAACAAAAAGTTAAGAAAAGAATTAATAATTATCTGGCTGAATTAAAGTCTGAGAAAAACCCGTCGGCAGAAACAGAAGACCAGATCGGAATATATGAAGGTTGTTCTACAGGAGAATCACTGGATGATATCAGATATTTTTTTGGAAAAGATAAACTGACATTTGTGGCTGGAAGATGTTCCAATCATGCGATGAGAGCATTGGATGATCTTGGGAGTCATGAACTTAAATTTACCTATAAGGAGCTTGATAAATACTGGAGTCCTTATGCAAGAAATTTATTGAAAGGCTCTGGTACAATAGAGAAAACGAGTTTCAGAAATAAACTGTATAAAGGAAAAATAGATGGAAAATATCCCATTACAGTTCTTGTATCAAGGTTTTATCCTAATAATGATAGCTCTGGAATAAGTTCTTTTCATGCAGAATATTGGTATGATAAAAGCAAAAAACTCATCCAATGGGATGGACAGTTGAAAGGAAATCATATCTCTATCACTGAAAATGACCGGTATGATGATGTTACAAGCCAATGGATTCCGAGAGCTTTTGTAGAGGCAGAAATGAAAGGGAATACAATTACAGGAACCTGGCAGGATTATAAAACAAAAAAATATTTAACCCTAGAATTAGAAGAGTTATAAAATGAAAACAATTACTTTAGTTTTTGGAGCGGTTTACGGAATGGTGTCTGTAATCCTGGGTGCATTTGGAGCACACGCTTTAAAGAAAATATTAGCTGTGGAAAGACTGGAAAGTTTTGAAACAGGAGTAAGATATCAGATGTATGCAGCCTTTTTCCTGCTGATTATCGGGTATATCTTGAAATTTGAAACTTCTGCTGAAAGATGGACCTCAATTTTAATGATTGCAGGTACCCTTTTATTCTCAGTGAGTATCTATTTCCTGAGCATGCAGGATTATCTGGGAATGAATCTTAAATTTTTAGGACCTATCACTCCGCTTGGAGGCTTGATGATGATCTTAAGCTGGGGAATGTTGATTCTTTATTTTGTTAAAAACAAAATCTAAGAATGAAAATCAATAGAAGAAGACGGCTTATAAGAACGTTCAATCTTTTGGATCAGCCCATCAGGTTTAATCCGTTTGTGTTCAGCCGTACTTTTTTCATGTGGGCTTTTACAGGACTTGTAGGAGGCATTATTGCCGGTGGATATTGGATTGTACTGGAACATTTTACTGAATTTTTAGCCCATTTTCAAGGCTGGCAGGTAATTCCTACGATGGCAATTTGTGGCCTGCTGGCAGGATTGGTGATCCATTTTATTGGTGATCCGGGAGAAATCCATCTGATTGTGAATAATATCAGGTTTAATAAAGGAAAACTGGAACCAAAAAATAATCCATCCATGATTTTGTCCTCACTTTTTTGTGTGGCATCAGGAGGAAGTTTAGGCCCGGAAGCACCTTTGGTACAGGTTACCGGATCTACAGGAACCTGGCTAGGGAAAATTTTTAGATTAAAAGGTGAAGAGTTACGCTCACTAAGTATTGCAGGGATGGCTTCAGGTTTTACGGCTCTTTTTGGTGCTCCGCTTGGAGGAAGTCTTTTTTCACTGGAAATTCTGCATCATAAACATGCGGTTGAATATTATAAAGCCATTATTCCGGCTTTGGTAGCAAGTTGTTTCAGTTATCTGATGTTTGCTTTGATTATCCATTTGGGAATTGGAGCAACCTGGGATTTGAAAGCCTATCATTACACCGGAGTATATGATTTTTTATATGCTACCTTATTTGGAATTGTGGGAACTCTTTTTGGATGGATTTTCATCTTTGTAGTGAAGTTTTTCAAAAAGATTTTTGAATACAAAAAATTTCCGATCTATATCAAAACATTAGTAGGAGGGATTCTTTTAGGGATTATTGCTTACAATTTTCCGATTACAAGATATTTTGGACACAACGAGATCAATCAGTTGATCGGAGGGAATTTCGGATTGAACTTCCTGATTCTGGTTTTGGTCTTTAAAATATTAGCTATTGCCATTACAGTAACTTCAGGATGGAGAGGTGGTTTTATTATCCCGCTGTTCTTTGTGGGAACTACATTAGGATTAATTATTCATAATTTATTTCCGAGTGTAGATACTACCTTAGCCATTGTAAGCTGCATGGCTGCAATCAATGCCTGTGTGACAAGAACTCCGATGAGTACTACCATTATTCTGGGAACACTAACGGGGTTTACTTATTTTGTTCCGATTTTGTTCGCAAGTCTTACAGGATATTTCCTGGCTCCTAGGATTCCGTTTATTGGTTCCCAGTCGGAAAAGTTAGTACAAGAATAATATCTTATATAAATAAATGCTGATCTATTTTTAAGATCAGAAGGTATCAAAAAAGTTCAGGTAGTTCCTGAGCTTTTTTTGATTTTTATAAAGAGAAACTTTCTTTCATCCACTTAAGCTTAGTGAAGCTTTTCAGAAACTTTGCCTGTAGAGAAATATATTTTTCCTGAGCATCAATCATCTTATTTTCCCTCGAATTAATGAGGAAAAGAGAGCTTTCACCATTCGTGTACCTTATTTCTTCAGCAGTAAGTAATTTCTGATAATTCACAAGATTGTTTTTAGAAAGATTAATTTGTGTATGATAATTGACAAGCTCGTTTTTATAGGTTTCAATCTTGGTATGAAGTTCTCTCTTTTTAACTTGGGTATCAAGCTGGTTTTGCTGTATTTTGATTTTAGCAATCTGATAATTCGCTCTGGCTTCTCTTTGGAATACCGGAATTTCAAGCTTTAAGCCATATTGAAAATTATTGTCAAAAAGTGGAAGATAATCTGCCTGATAATTTTCTTTGTTGAAGAAATTATAGGTAAAATCGAGTTTAGGAAGAAAACTTTGCCACTTCAGTTTACGTTCGCTTTCTAAAATTTGGTGTTTCTGATCATAATAAAGAACAGACCAATGAGTATCAATTTCCTTTGTGCTAAGCTCCTGAAGGAGAAATTCAAAATCCGAATAAGCAGGATGATCCGAAAGATGATTGGAAGGATATATAATATTGGAGATTTCATAAATCTCTTGCTTATCTTTCCATAAAAATAACTGCAGCTTCTGTGTGTTTCTGACAAAGTTTAGATAGGCTTCTTTCTGCTGAAGTTCAAAACTTTGCAGTTGTGAGCTGGCTTCAACTGTATCTATCGCTGCTCTTTCTCCATATTCGAAGGTCTTTTGGGTGAGGTTTAAACGTTTTTTATTGATTTCTACCGCTTTAGCCTGTAGTTGATAAATCTCAAAACTTTGTACCCATTCCCAATATGTATTTTCAGCTTCAAGAAGAAGTTCGTTGGTCAGAATAGTCTGTTCTGCTTCAGTCATTTTTACGGCAAATTTTGCCTGATCCAAGATCGCTCTACGTTTATCATACAAAAGGTTTTTGGCTAAAGGTACAGTAACTCCCATGCTGTACAAACCACCTTTAGTGTCACTGGAATTTAGTTTTTCACCATTCAGATTTTGATATCCTGCGGTAAGATCAATTCCGTACCAGGTAGGAATGCCCAGTTCCAGGTTTTTCTGTCTGTAATATTGGGTTCCATCAATATTTTTTTCTCCGATTTTTCCACCCAAAACAGGATCGAAAGCTCCTCTGGCTTTAGTAATTTCAGATTGAGCAATTTTATTCTGCAGCTGATATTTCAATGCGAGTGGATGATAATTTTTGACCACTGATATAAATTCCTGAGCCGAAATAGTGAGAGAATCCTGAGCCAGACCATCTTGGAAAAAAGATAGAATCAGGATAAAAAGAATTTTACTTTGCTTTTTCATATTTTCCGGATTGGTCATTTTTCACTTCATAATAGTCTGGAGGGAAACCATTGATATTTCTCCAGAGTTCATACCAGATCGGAACATCATTCAGGATGGCAATTCCCTGTACTCCGGCTCCCATCTTAATTTTTGGCGGCCATCTTTTTTCATCTTTATCCTCAATGACCAGAGCTTTAAAAAGCCCGTTAGCACTGATATTGCTTTCTACGGCAACTATTTCTCCGGCAAATGTTCCGTAGCTGGAGTTGGGCCATCCCGAAAATACAATAGCAGGAAAACCATCGAAAATACACATGATACGCTGCTTTTCCTTGATAAGAGGAAGGTCTACCGGTTTTACATAAATTTCCACTGCATAATCTACCGTAGTAGGAACAATGGTTCCTATGTTTTCTCCGTCTTTTAAAACCTCCCCAATACCTGCTTTGTTGAGTTGTATGACCTGCCCGTTTTGGGAAGCGATGATGAAATATAAACCCTGTCTTGCTTTATAATTGGCAACCTGATTTTCAAGTTTTGCAATATCTCCATCACTGCCTTCAATTTGTCCCATATTTTGAAACCGTTCTCCCTCTATTTTACTTAGTTTTTCTGTATAATCCTGGATTACTGAATTCTGCTCAATACCGGTATTGATAATTTCCTGGCGGGTTTGAGCAACTTTATTCTCCGAAGCTGTTTTTTTAGCAATGGCATTTTGATAAGAAATACTTCTTTGTTGAAATTGAGTCAGAGAAACCAGACCTTCTTCATACATTTTTTTCTGTCGGGTAAACTGATCCTCAGAAAGTCTTACTTCATTGGTAGCAGCAGCCAGTTCTGCCTCTTCCCCTGAAAGCTTGTTATTAAGCTGACTGATCTTTCCCTTTAATTGATTAAGCTTTAAGTCTCTTGCCGAATGTAAAGCCTGAAGCTGGCTTTTAACCGTTCCTACTTTCGCTTCATAAAAATCCCGGACTCCTTTTTTGGCATTCACCTGTTCCTGAGTTCTCTGTACCAAAAGCGGATCCAAATAATCTTCTTTGATTTCCGAAAGCTGCATCAGGGTATCTCCCTTTTTTACATAATCCCCGTTTTTTACATACCACTTGATAATTTTTCCCGGAATAGGAGAATGGAGTTGCTGGGGCCGCTGTTCCTGATAAAGAGAAGTTACATTTCCTTTCACTTTAATGTTCTGTGTCCAGGGAAGAAATAAAGTGATAATACCTCCAATAAAAATGAAGAGAAACCATCTTTTCACCCTTGATTTCTTATGAATATGATATATTTTGTCAAATGACTGTAGTTCCATTTTACTGATTTTTATGAGATGTTCTTAAAGTTCCCCCTTCCAGATGAATATGCTGATCCGCATGCTGCAAAAGTTCTGCATCCTGTGAAACAATGATGATCGTTGTTTTTTCTTTGATCTTCAAAAGGTACTGTATCATTCTATCCTGATATTCTTCACGGATTCCTGCAAAAGGGTTTTCCAGAATGATAAGCCTCTTTTCACCCAAAAGTGCCCGCAGAAGTAGAATTTTCTTTTTTGAGCTGAAGGTGATTTCAGGATCTGTTTCACTGACTTCGGTGAAAAATCCACTGCTGAACATACTGGAAATATTTTCTATTCCGATATTTTCAGAAAGCTCCAGAATGTCTTCCGTATGGCTTTCACTATTCCCCAATATGATATTTTCTTTCACTGTTCCCTGAATGATCTTCATATTTTCAAGATAAAGACCTATGTCGTTTCTCAGCAGTTGTTTCTCAATGTTTTTTAATGGAATTCTGTCAAATAAAATGGTTCCTGAGCTAGGGTCAAAAAAACCTGTGATCATATTGAGGAGAAGTGTTTTTCCGGCTCCTAACTTTCCTGTTAAAACATTAATGGTATTTTCCCGAATTTTAAAATTCACATCCGAAAGGATGGGGCTATGCTCGTTGAATGAAAAACTTACATTTTTAAATTCAATCTCTGCCCCTTTTTCTTTCTGTGATAATATAATTTCACCGTTTTGTTCCTCTTTAAGCTCTGTAATTTTAGAAAGTTTGGCAAAAGAAGCGATAAGATCATAATAACTTTCAAGGCTTACAATCAGTTTTTCTACAGCAGACATAATGCTTAGAACAACAATTTCTGTAGCAATAAAAGCCCCAATATTCAGTTTTTGATTAATCAGAAGATAAGTTCCAATAGCAAGCATCGCTAAAGTAATAATCACTTTAAAAGCAATAATCGTTTTGTACTGAAAAACAAGAACTTTAAAATGGGATGTCCTATGTTTAAGATATTCTACAACGCGTTCATCGGTTCCTTTTAGATGAGCATCATTTTCAGAATGCATCTTAAAGGTTTTTACCGATCCGGCAATATCTTCGATCCATGCCGCCGTATCATATTTTTTGTTACTTTCTTCAATACTGGATTTAATCCCGCTTTCCATCGTATATCTGAAAATAATAATTACAGAAATAACCACCAGCCCTCCAAATGCCAGAAACCAGGGATGATAAAAAGAAAGTAAAAGAATTCCAAAAACAATCTGAATCAACGCGGTGGGAATCTCCAGCAAAATCTTTGAAATTCCTTTTTGTAAATTTTGGATATCAAAAAAACGGTTAACAAGCTCCGGGAGATAATACTTTCTGGTATAAGAAAGATCGACCTTTGGAATCTTATCAGCGATGGCAATGGAAAACTCTACATATATTTTCTGCTGGATTTTTTCAATGATTTGTATCACCTTTAACCTGAAATATCCGGCAAGCCATGTTCCGATGACTACAAAGAAGATGAGGAGGTAAATGGAAGTCGTCATGGTAGCTCCCATTACAAAACTTACTATAGACTGTATTCCCAACGGAACACTCAATAAAACAAGACCGTTGAGGACAGCATAAAAATAAATATTAGTGACATCTTTTTTCTCTTTTGTAATGTACCGGATCAGTCTTTTGCCCTGTTCATTTGCGGTTATTTCCATTTTTCTTTTTTGCTGAGGTTACAGATTTTTCCATCTTTAGATTTTCCAATGAATACCGGATTGGTTTTGGAAAAGATAGACTGGATGCTCTTCTTTTTTAGAATACTTATACAGGATAGATGAAATTATTTTTTGAAAATGCCCTGTTGATAAAAGTAATAAATACATTTTTTGAATTCAGGTTTAATGATTCATCTTGTATTTTTTTTACCCATTTTTCGAAGCCTACTCTTTCTGAATTGTAAAAACAAAGCCTTTTTCGATTCTGTATTTCATCTGAAAAATTATATAATGTATATCTCTTATTTTGGGGTTTCAAAGATAAAAGATGAAATTTGTTAATATTCTTATCTACATTAGAATGAGATTAAAATGTCATTAGAATATGATGGTTGGATTTGTTTTTTTTATGATCGTTATCATATTATTTATAGATTCACCGCTTTGAATCTGAAAAGATCAGCAGGAAACTTAAAGAATGAATTAAAAGTTCAACAAATTTCTTTTTAACCTTGTTCATTTTTAGTAAATTTGTCAACCTTTAAATATTAAAATAAAATAATAAAAATAATATGAATCTTCACGAGTATCAATCAAAAGAGATTTTATCAAAGTATGGAGTAGCTATCCAACGTGGTTTCGTTGCAAACAACGTAGACGAAGCTGTAGCAGCTGCTGAAAAATTGACTGCTGAAACTGGAGCTCAGGCTTGGGTTGTAAAAGCACAAATTCACGCAGGTGGTCGTGGTAAAGGTGGAGGTGTTAAGTTTTCTCCAAACATGGACAAGCTTAAAGAAAATGCTCAGAATATCATCGGAATGCAGTTGGTAACACCACAAACTTCTGCTGAAGGTAAAAAAGTACACTCTGTTTTGGTTGCAGAAGATGTTTATTATCCTGGAGAATCTGAAACTAAAGAATTTTATGTTTCTATTCTTTTAGATAGAGCTGAAGGGAAAAATACAATCGTATATTCTACTGAAGGAGGGATGGATATTGAGCACGTTGCAGAAGTAACTCCTCATTTAATTCATAACGAACTTATTGATCCAGCGATCGGTCTTCAAGGATTCCAGGCTAGAAAAATAGCTTTCAACTTAGGTCTTGAAGGAAATGCTTTTAAAGAATTTGTGAAATTTATTTCATCTCTTTACAATGCTTACACAGGAATTGATGCTTCTCTTTTCGAAATCAACCCAGTGTTGAAAACTTCTGATAACAAAATTATCGCTGTAGATGCTAAAGTAACTTTAGATGACAACTCATTGTTCCGTCACAAAGACTTAGCTGAATTAAGAGATACAAGAGAAGAAGACCCAATGGATGTTGAAGCTGGTGAAGCTGGTCTTAACTTCGTAAAACTAGACGGTAACGTTGCTTGTATGGTAAACGGTGCTGGTCTGGCAATGGCAACTATGGATATCATCAAATTATCTGGTGGTAACCCTGCTAACTTCCTTGACGTAGGAGGTACAGCTGATGCTCAGAGAGTACAGACTGCTTTCGGAATCATCTTAAGAGATCCAAACGTAAAAGCAATCTTAATCAACATCTTCGGAGGTATCGTAAGATGTGACAGAGTTGCTCAAGGTGTTGTAGACGCTTACAAAGCTATGGGTAGCCTTCCGGTTCCATTAATAGTAAGATTACAAGGAACTAACGCTGTAGAAGCTAAAAAATTGATCGATGAGTCTGGTCTTCCGGTTCATTCTGCAATTACTTTAGAAGAAGCTGCAAACAAAGTAAAAGAAGTTTTAGCGTAATCTAAAATTTTCAAATAAATAAGAAACCGTTTCATTTTTGGAACGGTTTTTTTGTGCTTAAAAACTAATTTTTGTTGTAAATAATGAAGGCGCAATAAAATCAAAAATTTTCGGTTAACGTCCACTATTTATTTGCTGCAAATGCACGAGTTTGTTTTATTGATTATATAAAATGGAACAACATAGGCACATAGGCTTATGGACTCGTTTTGTAACCATTATCAGTACTATATAATTTTATAGGGATAGAATCATCACGCCTTAAAAACATTCATATATCCTAAAATCTTTGCATTACTAAAAAGCCACTCCAAATCGAAGTAGCTTAGTAGTAATTTATTCACAAACATCTGTGAAGTCTGTGGGAAATAAAAATGAACTATTTATCCTGGCTTTCAGGTGGATTGCTTTCTCCATTTGTAATACTGATACTTGTAGGAGTTACCAGCAGAATTTTATCCACATCAAATCGCTCTTTAATATTTAGATAGGCCTTACTTCTTACCTGTGCCAGATTTGCTCCAATTTTGATCCAGAATTTTACCTGAAGATTAAAAGATCCTTGTTTCAAATCAGTAAATATTACCTCTGCAGTATCCAGTTTATCAACATTATCAAGATTTTTTATCACATCCAGGATTCCTTTCTGGGCTTTACTAATGTCTTCATCGGCAGGAATTTCAAAATTTAAGATAATTCTGCGCTGAGGGGATGCCGTAATATTATAAAACGGAGCATTAAAAACCACCTGATTGGGGATATAAGCTTTCTTTCCATCGTCTGTAAGGATTTTAGTTGTTAAAAATCCAATCTCCTGTACGGTCCCGGAATGATTCCCTATGGTAATATAATCCCCCACTTTAAAAGCTTTGTCAATACCAATAAGCATTCCTGAAAAGATACTGGAAACAAGATCTTTCAAAGCAACTCCGGCAATAACCCCGGCTACTCCCAGACTTCCTATAAATTTCCACAGGAAACCACTGAAGCCCATAATTTCAAGGGAAATAAATGTTCCCATCAGCATAATCAGGAATCTGAATATACTGATTAAGGTAACCAGTGAGCTCTCTTTCTGACTTTTGGGAAAGAATTTGTGAAATAGTTTTACGGCAATCTGGCTCAGGTATTTACTTGTAATAAGAAAAAATGTAAATACTAAAATGCCGACAATCAGTTTAGGAGTAAGCTCTGCGAACGTTACATACCAACTTTCTAATACCTTATACACCAAGTCTATGTAGGTGAGTCCGGTTTTCTCCATGAATAAAATTTTACATTAAATATATAAATTTTCAACAAAAATTTTGCCAGTATCAAAAAGTCTACTAAATTTGTAGACTAACAAACACGAAATATTATGTCAATCAAACTAGGAGATACAGCGCCGGACTTTCATGCAGAATCATCTGTAGGTGATATCAGATTCTATAATTATCTGGGAGATTCCTGGGGGATTTTATTTTCACACCCGGCAGATTATACTCCGGTATGTACTACAGAGCTGGGATTTACTTCTAAATTACAATCCGAATTTGCTCAAAGAAATACAAAAGTGATTGCATTAAGTGTGGATGGGGTAGAGGATCATCAGAATTGGGTAAAAGACATTAATGAAACTCAGCATACTGATGTACAGTTTCCGATCATCGCTGACAAGGAAAGAAAAGTGTCTGAGCTTTATGATTTTATCCATCCGAACGCATCAGCCACGGCAACAGTGCGCTCCTTATTGATTATTGATCCTGCTAAGAAAGTGAGGCTTATTATTACTTATCCTGCCTCTACAGGAAGAAATTTTAATGAAATCCTGAGGGTATTGGATTCTTTACAGTTGGTGGACCGTTATCAGGTAGCTACTCCGGTAAATTGGGAAAACGGAGATGATGTTATTATTCCACCCACAGTTTCTACAGAAGATGCCATCAAAAAATTTCCAAAAGGGGTGACTGAGATAAAACCGTATTTAAGATATACGCCCCAACCTAATACATGATTTATTTGATTTTTTATAGTTTAGTTTTAATTTGTACGAAAAGCGCCCCGAAATAAAATTCCGGGGCGCTTTCAATTTTTTATAAGTATTTCAGTGATTACTTAACGTCGTTGATGATTTGTTTTCCTTTAGAAGTAGGAAGATAAATCTGGAATCCTAAACCAAAAGTAATTTTGTTAGTATATCCACCGTTTCCGAATCCAGCATTCGCATCATATTTAACTAAACCTTCTAAACCAATATTTGGTGTAATGAAGTAAGAATAACCAGGACCGAATCCAAAATTAAGACCGTTAGAAGAAGAACCTCCTTTAGAGATTGATGTTCCTCCAACACCTAAATTACCTTCCAAGAACCATCTTCCGTGGTGTAACAGGTTGTTTACTCCCTGCTCTCCCGGGTTAAGATAGTAACGTCCTAATGCTCCTACATTATAAGTGAATGTAGTTGGCGCATCTTTAGCTCCTTTGAAGCCTAAATCTACATATCCACCCACTGCAATGTTATCTTCAATAAAGTAAGCTCCTTTAGGCTGGATGTTGAAATCATAACCACCTCCTTTGTTTAATCCAAAGTTGGCGCCTGCAAGGTTACCCCCTACCATCCAATTACCTTTCTGAATCTGAGCGTTTGCAGTTGCTGTTAAACCTGCTACAGCTAATATCCCTGTTAAAATAAGTTTTTTCATAATTTATTATTTTAATAATTAAATGTTTATTATTCACGAATTATAGAAAAAACAATAAATGTGCCAGAGTCTTAATTTTAGACAATTTTTCTAAATTAATGTTAATAATATCAACAAGATAGGATATGTATATATAACTTTATTATTGTATATTTCATAATTAAATAATATAAAAGTTTAAGGGATGGAGGAAAAATTGCTAAAGTCTCAAAGAATTATTATTTCTGTTTTTATTACTCAGACAGAAAAAGTAGGGATGTTATTAATAATTTTATAAAATCTGCAGTTTTTTTATTTTCATCTTTATCTATTAATTAAATAAGTAAAAGAAGAATGGAGATAACAAGTCCTGCAATCGTAAACTTGATCCCGCGTTTGAAAGCTTTTGTCTTCGGATTAAACATCCAGAAACTTGAGATCACAAAGAAGAAAAGAGCAACTCCGAAAAATACACTTAGTGGAGCTATGGCATCTTTAGATTGTGATTTATGAAGAGAAACCATTTTATCCAACACAAAAGGCAGTTCCATTTTAGAATACTTAGCGATTCCTGTAGAAGAATCATAAGTTCCCTTTTTAAAATGGAGAACGGTACCTTCAGTCTTTTCTACTTCAAGGCCTTTCATCTTTAATTCTTTTTTCAGTTCTTTTTCAGATAGATTAGCAGATAAAGTCTTTTCATACTTTTTTTCGCTCTTTAGAAAATCTGTGTCTCTGTAGACCAGAATAATTCCACTTACAGCATACACAGCCATAATACCAGCCAGGAAATATCCCAGATAGCGGTGTGTAATTCTCATGAAACTTCTAGTGTCTTTAATCTTATCCATATCGTTTTTTTGTTTTGTTTTTAAATTTCAAAAGTGGAAACTGCAAAAATGCAGCTTCCACTTTTAATAAAGAAGTAATTATATATTTAATTCTACAGCTTGTATGTCAATGTAAAATAATAATTTCTTGGAGTAATCGGATTTACTGAATAATTCTCGTGAACATTATAGTTTACAACATCAAATAGGTTACCCACTCTTCCTTGGATTGAGAATTTTTGCCATTCATAACCAATTGATACAGAGACGGTAGTGTAGTCCTTTAGATCAAACATTCTACTTACATTGTTTCTACTGGAGTTTGTAGATTTTGTATCATTCCATCCAGCGATTCTGTCTCCGATATAATATACTCCGGCTCCAATTTTTAATCCTTTTACATAATTCGTAAACTTATAGAAAACAGAAGCATTTGCTGTGGTAGCTGGCGTTCTTACTAATCTTTGGTTTTCAACATATCCTTTATCTGGCGTGTCAATATAAACAGAATTGTTATATGAGAAACCTCCGATTATAGATAAGTTTTCCGTTGGATTTCCTGTAATGTCTAATTCTACACCACGGCTTCTCATATTACCTGCAAATTCTTTAAGATTGGTATCCGTTGAGGTTATAGGTGCTCCGTTTGAACTGGAGGCAAACCAATACGTTTGATAATAATTGTTGTACATGATCTGGTAAGCCGTTAAGTTAACAGCTAAAGCATTGTTCCAGAAGTTCTTTTTTATACCAATTTCATATTGATCAACTGTTGAAGGTTTTATACTTTGCTTTGATAAATTATTTAATTGATTTTGAACTTGTGTAGTAGATTGATTGGTATTTACCGTACCAAATTGATCTGAAGTATATCCTGCATTCGAAGCAAATGAATTAGTATAAGTTGCGAACACTGAAAGGTTATCATTTGGAGCATACACTAAACCTACTTTTGGAGAAAGTGCGTTGTCAGAAGTTGATGAATTTGCTACCGCAATTTTATCATTTAAAGTAAAACGGGTTGTAAGGGTTGGCATATTTTCTACATATGACCATCTTAATCCTGCAATTACTTTAAGTTGCTTTGTTATACTAATAAAATCTTGTGCATAGATTCCAATTCTTCTCGTGTTGATTCTATTTCTCGTACTAAGAGTAGAATTGGGCATACCAATATTTCCCCATGTTGAAGGATCATCTAAATAAAGAAGATTTTTTGGATCAGTAACATTATAAGTATAAGCATCTGCCTGACTATAATCTGCATCTGCACCAATTAATACCTTATGATTTATTTTTCCGGTATTGAATTCACCATTGATGTTTACTTGCGCAGAAGTATAATTTTGTTCATTGTAGGTTCTACCAAAAGGTCTTTTCCAAGATAATCTGTTAGGGTCTACATTGGCATCTTTAGTATCATAAATCCACTGTACTCTTTCAGAAGAGAAATAGTCTTTAGTATAGTTTTGATAAGAAGCAGTAGCATTTAAAGACCATCTTTCATTAAATTTATGGTTGAAAGTTACATTTGTAGAAGCTTGCTGTACATTTTGATATTGCCAGTCAGTTCCAAAGAAAGTACTTCTTGCAACAGAGTTATTTAATCTATAGCTTTGATCTTTTTCAGTAATAGATCCAATTCCGAAATCCGGAGTAAAATTATTTTTAAGATAATCTGCCTCAACAATTAACTGAGATTTTTCACTTAAATTAAATAAAAATGAAGGATTGAAGTAGTATTTTTCTGATTGTACAACATCTCTGAAGCTTTCTGCATACTCATAAGCACCATTTACTCTAAATGCAATATTTTTAGCTAAAGGTCCATAAATATCAACGGTTGGCTTATAAGAATTCCAACTTCCTCCATTTAATCCTATAGTTCCTCCAAAATTGAATTTAGGTTTTTTGGTAATCATATTGATAACACCACCTGCAGCGGTATTACCAAAAAGCATAGCATTGGCTCCCTTTAAAACTTCTACTCTTTCCAGACCACTTACTTCAGGGAAAATTCCACTATTTATTCGTGAACCATTCTTGAAAATATTATCATTTCCTAAAGCAAAACCACGCCCACCAAAGCTATCTTGAGAATTTCCTCTTGATGAAGTAACATATACCCCGTTGACATTCTGAAGAACATCGCTCAATTGTTTTGCCTGTTGCTGCTCAATGATTTCGTGAGTCACGATAGCAATCGGCTGAGGGTTTTCCATTACCGTCAGGTTAGACTTTGTAGATAATGTTCTTGCTTGGTTTGGATTCCCCGTTTTATGAAGATTGATGTCTTCAATCGTTTGAGTTCTGATCGTATCTGCTTCAACGTTTTTAAGCTGTGCACCCACTGAAACAGCGGCAAATAGAAGACCTAAAGAAAGTAGTTGTCTTTTCATTTTATTTTTATGTAGAACAGTTTTAAATAAGGCGCAAATGTAAGTATTTGTTTAGAATGAATAAAAATTAATTTATGATTTTCGTCATGTCTTTTAAGGGTGAAATATATGGATTGTTTCTATGCTGATTGTGGACTCATAATCCGAAGTTTTTTATGAATATATTTGTTGAAAAATTAAAATATGCAACTGGTAAGAGCTGGGCTTTGCGCCTTTGGAATGAGTGGAAAAGTATTTCATGCTCCTTTTTTAAAAGAACATCCGGGATTTTTCATTTCTGCTGTAGTAGAAAGAAGCAAGGAAGAATCCAAAGAAAAGTATCCTGAAGCTAATATCTATAGGTCGGTGGAAGAAATGCTTCAAAATGCAGAGATAGAATTGGTGATTATCAATACTCCGGTTCAGACACATTATGAATATGCTAAAAAAGCTTTGGAAGCTGGAAAAAACATTGTTGTTGAAAAACCATTTACAGTAGATGTAGCAGAAGCAGAAGAACTGGTAAAGCTGGCAGAAGAGAAAGGGTTATTTTTAAGTGTATATCAGAACAGAAGATTTGATCGTGACTTCCAGCAGGTACAAAAAGTTTTAAATGAAGGGAAATTAGGAAACATTAAAGAAGTAGAAATCCGTTTTGACAGATTCCGTACTACACCTAGTGGAAAGCAGCATAAGGAAAATCCGGACCAGATAGGTTCAGGTTCATTGCATGATCTTGGAGCACACCTTGTAGATCAGGCAGTACAGTACTTCGGGTATCCTGAAAAACTTTTTGCTGATGTATTTTCTATGAAAGGGCCTGAGTTTGCAAATGATTATTTTGAGATTCTGTTATTCTATAAAAATGATCTGAGAGTACGGCTAAAATCTTCGGTTTTCACTAAAGAAGATCATTATGCTTATAAAATACATGGCGACAGAGGAAGTTTTCTACAGGAAAGAACCGATAATCAGGAAACCGAATTGGTTGCAGGAGCCATTCCTGTTTATGGAAAAGAATGGATGCAGCCTCTGAAAGAAACAGACGGGATTGTAAACTATTTGAATGAAAACTCTGAAACGGAGCGAATATTGACTTCAAGCGAAGCCGGAAATTACATGGATTATTACCAGCAAATCTATGAACACATTGTTTTCGGATATCCTTTACCTTCACCCGGAAAAGAAGTGATTCAGAATATGAATATTATAGAGGCATCACTGAAAAGTGCAAAAGAAGAAAAGGTAATTATATTATAAATTAAAGATGAGTGATGAATGAATTCAAAGCGTTTGAGAATGAAAGAATAGTACTCTTTCTGACTACTATTAACCTTGAACTTTAAACCTTAAACTTTGAACTCATTCATCCCTTATATTTTTTACATGACTTCCTGAAGTTCAAGCCATCTCATCTCATGGTTTTCCAGTTTTTCAGAAATGGTTTCCAGTTCAGAGGAAAGCTTGGCTATCTTTTCATAATCGGTTTCATTATTGAGCTGATCTAGAATTTTTGCACGCTGTTCTTCAAGTTCAGGCATCTCTTTTTCAATGGTTTCCAATTCCCTTTGTTCTTTAAAACTTAATTTTCTTTTAGGAGTATGAGAAGGTGAAGGATTTTCTGTAACGGCAACCACTTCTTTTACAGGTTCAGATTTTACAGCAGTATTTTTTTCTAAAACTTCTTCGCGGCTTTTCGCTTCACGGTATTCAGAGAAATTTCCTACAAAATCCCTGATTTTTCCATCTCCTTCAAAAGCAAGAACGTGATCTACAATTCTGTCCATGAAATATCTGTCGTGGGAAACGATGATTAAAGACCCTTGAAATTGTTGCAAAAAGTTTTCAAGAACGGTTAATGTAGGAAGATCCAGGTCATTCGTAGGTTCATCAAAAATCAAGAAATTAGGATTCTGATATAAAATATACATGAGATGAAGTCTTCTCTTTTCACCTCCTGATAATTTTGAAATAGGAGAGTATTGTGTTTGATCGTCAAATAAAAATAACCTCAGGAACTGTGATGCAGAAAGACTTTTTCCATTGGCTAAAGGATAGAATTCTGCAATTTCCTTAATGAAATCAATCACACGTTCGTCCTCTTTATAAGTAAGACCTTTCTGTGCAAAATACCCGAAAGAAATGGTTTCTCCCGTTTCAATTTCTCCTTTGTCAACCTTTTCCAATCCCTGAATAATATTCAGCAGTGTAGATTTTCCGGCTCCGTTTTTTCCGATAATTCCTACTTTCTCACCCCGTTGAAATTGGTAGCTGAAATCTTTTAATAATACTTTATTTCCAAAGCTTTTATCAATATGCTTCAATTCAAGAATTTTATTTCCTAAACGTTTCATTTCAAAATCCAGTTCCAAACCTTGTTTTCTCGTATCGGTTTTGGCTACTTTTTCTGTTTCGTAGAAAGAATCAATTCTGCTTTTGGATTTTGTAGTTCTTGCTTTAGGTTGTCTTCGCATCCATTCCAATTCCTTTCTGTAAAGATTATTGGCCTTATCGATGGTGGCGTTAAGATTATCCTCACGAATCATTTTATTTTCAAGATACGTTGCATATGAACCATTATGAACATAAAGATTTCTATCTTCCATTTCCCAGATAATATCACAAACGCTGTCCAGGAAATATCGGTCGTGAGTAACAAGCAGCAAGGTAATTTTTGCTTTGTTCAGATAATTTTCAAGCCATTCCACCATATCTACATCCAGGTGGTTGGTAGGCTCATCCATGATGAGGAGTGTGTGCTTGTGTTCAGCTCTGGTTTCTGTCAATAGCTTAGCTAATGCAACCCGTTTAATTTGCCCTCCGGAAAGAGTTCCCATTTTAGCATCAAGATCAGTGATCTTAAGCTGGGAAAGGATTTGCTTCATCTCATTTTCCAGATCCCAAGCTTTGTGGACTTCCATATCACCCAATGCCTTTTCAATGAAATCATGATCTGTAGAATGAAGAGATTTGTGATAGTTCTTCAAAGCAAGAATAGGCTCAGATTCCAGGGCCATCATGAATTCCTCAATGCTTAGATTGGAATCAAAATCAATTTCCTGGTCGAATAAAACAACCTGAATATCTTTATTAATGATCGCAGTACCGCTGTCTGCAATTTCTTTACCCATTAAAATTTTCAGAAGGGTAGATTTTCCACTTCCATTTTTGGCAACAATGGCAATTTTGTCTCCTTCATTGATGTGAAAGGAAATGTTTTCAAACAAAACTTTGATGCCGTAAGATTTGGTGAGATTTTCTGCAGAAACGTAATTCATTGGGAATTAATAGTTTGATTTTAATTTTGAACTGAGCCGCAAAAATACGAAAATGTAACCATAAAACTTTCTGCAAGCCTCTTTATAAAAATGAATATTTATAATTTATTAATAAACTGTGTCCGTTGTCTCAAAAAATGATTTGGTAAATTTGATGAGAGCTGATACAATTTAAACTTAAACTAATGATAAAAATAATTAAAGTCAAATGAAAAAAGTGATTGTTGATATGGATGGGGTGATGGCGGATGTATATCATCAGCTGATTCAATTTGAAAAAAGAGATACCGGGAGAAATATTGAACTGGATGGAATAGCAGGGAAACCTGAACTGGAAGCTTTTCCTAATGGAAAGCAACATGTAAATGAAATTGGGTTTTTCAGAACATTGCCTGTAATGAAAGGAAGTAGGGAGGCAATAGAGTACTTGAATAACAAATATGAACTGTACATTGTTTCTGCGGGAATGGAATTTCCCAATAGCTTAAGAGAAAAATATGACTGGCTGGCTGAACATTTTCCATTCATTACATGGGAGCAGATTGTTCTGTGTGGCAGTAAAAAAGTAGTATCAGGAGATGTAATGATTGATGATTATCCAAAGAATTTAGATCACTTTTCAGGACAGCGATTGATTTTTACACAACCTCATAACGAACTGATCGAAAATGAAACCTATAAAAGAGTGAATTCGTGGGAAGAAATTATGGAGATTTTGTAAGGAGAAAGTAACATTTAGAAGTTTTTTAGAATTAATGCACTAAAACATAAAATAATTAGAATAAATTTAACTAAATGCGTATTAAATTTAATAATGCCTTATGAATATCGATGGTTGTAAAATAAATAAGTTTGCATCAAACTTTTAACATGAAAAAACTTAGCGTTTTATCCTTTATTCTAGCGGTTTCAGCCTTCAACGCACAGGTGATTTCCGGAACCATTATATCCAAAAATGAAAACCAGCCCGTTCCTTATGTGAAAATTGGGGTGGAAAAAAAGACTACCGGAACCATTTCAGATGGAAAAGGAAATTTTTCAATAGATCTTACGGGATTGGATCCGCAGCAAAAGGTGAAAATAGAAGTACCGGGGTATGAGCTGTATGAGGAATCCGTACAGAATTTTAAAACACATAATCTCCAGAAAATATTTCTAAATGAGAAAACAAAAGCAATCAAGGAGATCGCCATTAAGCCTAAAAAACTAGTAGATAAAAATTGGGGTGTCACTACGAAAACCAAAAGTGTTTTGTATTTTGTTAATCCGGCGGGGGACAAAGCGGGCTTCCTGGGAGAAACTGCTTTGCAATTTAATACAAAGAAAAGATCTAAGATCAAAAACATTAATCTGAATATTGCCAAATATTCTTCCACAGAACCCGTTTTGATGCGGTATAGTATCTATAGTGAAAAAGACGGTTTTCCAGATAAAAATCTCTTGGACGAGGAAATAACAGTGCAGCTTACCGAGGATATGATTAAAGACGGAACGTATACTCTCGATGTGAATGACCATAATATTTGGGTGAAAGGTAAGTTCTTTGTAGGGGTTAATTTTTTAAAAGAATTTAATGGATACATTAAAATCAGCGCTGCTTTATTCAAAACAGGATTCATAAGAGAGTTCTATGGAGACTGGAAGAAAATGACTATTGCGGCACCAGCCATAAATATTGATGTGAAAATGGATAAAAACGGAAAAGATACCAACGACGATGACGGTAGCTATGCAGATGATGACGTTTCTCAGAGTTGGATGACTGATACTTCAAAAAATATAGAGGAAGCAGATAAATCCATATACGGTAAAAATGATTCTGCCGGAAAATACCTGAAACAGAAAGATACAGATCTTTATTATGAAGTATATGGAGAAGGTGAACCTTTAGTATTGCTTCACGGAAACTCAGGGAGTATTAAAGATTTTTATCAGCAAATTCCTGTTCTGTCTAAACAATATAAAGTGATTGCAGTAGATACAAGAGGGCAGGGAAAAAGTAAAGATAGCTCCAAAAGAGATTTTACCTATAAAGTGTTTGCCAATGATGTAAAAGCGCTGGCAGATGAGCTAAAACTGGATAAGATAAATATAGTTGGCTGGAGTGATGGTGGAAATACGGGACTTGAATTTGCCCTGAAATATCCAGAACGCCTCAATAAACTTGTAACCATCGGAGCTAATGCTTTTCCTGAAGGAGTGGAGGATAAACTTATCGAACGTTTTACCAATCAAATGAAACAGCTGAATGATATGGCACCTGAAGAAGCATTTGGAGAACGCAGGCTTCTAAAGATCATGCTTACACAGCCTAATATCAGTAAGAATGATTTAAATAAAATAAAAAGTCAGGTTTTGGTTATTGCGGGTGATAGAGATGTAATTAAACCAGATCATACCGAATTTATTTCCAAGCAAATTCCAAACGCTGAAAAGAAAATCTATAATGATACCACCCATATGGTTCCTTTTGAAAAACCAGATCAGCTGAGTGCAGATATTGTAAGCTTTCTCGGGAAGAAGTAGGTAAAAAGTAGGTAGAAAGTCTAAAAGCTCCTTTTCATTTCAATATTGAAATGAAAAGGAGCTTTTTTTAAATAATGGAAAAGCAAACAAACTTTAAGTTGTTATTTGGGATTTCAGTAACTTCCATTTCCTGTATCCATCTTTCTTACTCATCAATCCAATGTCAGTCTTTTCAGAGACCATGAACTACCATTGTAAATATCAAGATCTACCTTCGTATTAATTCCGTGGACAATTCCATTTTCAGTAAATTGCCAGAAATCCCATTGGTCATCAGGAGATGGAGTAGGAACATCATTGTAATTGGCTAGCCATAAGGGATAATCTTTAAATTCGCCCTTCAGAAAATCTTTATAATAATGGTAGTAAGTGTAAATGATAGGCTTCTCACCATAGGTTTCTTCTACAATTTTACACCATACTTTCAGATCTTCCACTAATTTTTTATTCGTTTTTCGTTTCGGAATTTTTTCAATATCCAGAATAGGAGGAAGATCTCCACTTTCCAGTTTTACATTCGCTAAAAAATTATTCGCCTGAATCACCGGGTCTTCATCAGCTCTGTAAAAATGATAAGCACCCCGGATCAGGTTATGTTTTTTAGCCATTTCCCAAAACTCATCAAAATGTTTATCTGCACTTTTATTTCCCATAGTAGCACGCATTACCACAAATTCCAGAGGAATGGTTTTGTTGCCGATGCTGAGACTATCCCATTTGATATCTTCCTTGTTTTGATAATGAGAAACATCAAAACCATAGGTCTTATCAAGATTATTGGCTAATATTCTTTGGATTCTTGAGCTTTCTTTTTCGCTGTTGTGAAGCTTTTTATGGATAAACTTATTAAAGTACAAGGCGTAATAGTAGCTTACAGATTGCTTAAGGTAAAAACCGGTTCCAATTAAAGCTATAATTAAGATGGCTAATATCACCTTCCGACGGAAAAAATAGCTGTTCCGTCTGTTTTTGTGAATCTGTTTGGCAGTTTTTTTGGTGTACTTCTTAGGTGTCATAAAGTTTTGCAAAACTAACTTTTTTCACTACTAAATGCTAAATAAAATCAGTAAATTTGTGTATTATGGAAACACGCGAAAAAATCATCATTATAGGAGGAGGATTTGCGGGGCTACAGCTTGCAAAAACATTGAATAACAAGAACAAAAAGGTTATTGTTCTGGATCGGATGAATCACCATATGTTTCAGCCGCTTTTTTATCAGGTAGCCTCAGGAAGGATAGAACCTTCTAATATTTCTTTCCCCTTCAGAAAGATTTTTCAGCAATCCAGAAACACTCAATTCCGGATGACGGATGTGAAGGAAATAGATGCTGCAAACAATAAGGTTATTACGGATGAAGCAGAATTTACTTACGATAAGCTTATTATAGCAACAGGATGTAAAACTAATTTTTTCGGTAATAAAGAACTTGAAGGGAAGGCCTTTGGAATGAAGAATACCCAGGAAGCAATCAGTATCAGAAATCACGTTCTGATGACCTTTGAAAAACTGATTATTGAAAAAAGCCGGAGCGACGACGGAAACTGGAATATTGTTATCGTAGGAAGCGGACCAACCGGTGTGGAATTGGCAGGAGCCTTTGCCGAAATGAAAAAAGATATTCTACCAAGAGATTATCCTTACATGAATTTCGATCATTTGAAGATTATTCTGGTAAGCTCTACAGAAAAACCACTTGCTGTAATGAGTAGTGAAGCCCAGGAGAAATCTGAAAAATACCTTAAAGATCTTGGAGTAACCTTTATGAGTGGGGAAGTGGTTACAGATTATGATGGGGATAAAGTACATTTGAAAAGTGGAAAAGAAATACCATCCAATAACGTAATCTGGGCCGCAGGCGTTACAGGAAATGTAATCGACGGTTTCCCTGAAGACAAATTAGTAAGAAACAGATATATTGTAGACCGGTACAATAAAATAAAAGGGTATGATAATGTGTATGCAATTGGTGATATTGCCTATATGGAAACCCCTAAATATCCACAAGGACATCCACAGGTAGCCAACGTAGCCATTAATCAGGCCAAAAACTTAGGGAAAAACCTGTTGAAGAAAAATACAGGGGAATGGAAGGAATATGAATACGATGACCAAGGTTCTTTAGCAACCATAGGAAAGCATAGAGCTGTTGTAGACCTACCTTTCATAAAATTTCAGGGATTTTTAGCCTGGTATTTCTGGATGTTTCTCCATTTAATGCTAATTTTGAGCGTTCGAAATAAGCTGGCCATATTTTTCAACTGGATGTGGAGCTATATCAACAAGGATTCTTCCTTAAGATTAATTATTATACCTACTAAGAAAAACGGAACATTACAATGAGAATTGATATCATAAGCGTACTTCCAGAATTGATGGAAAGTCCATTTAAAACCTCTATTTTAAAAAGAGCAATGGACAAAGGACTGGCAGAAGTACATTTTCACCATCTGAGAGACTGGGCAATCAATAAGCACAAACAAATTGATGATGAACCTTACGGAGGCGGAGCAGGAATGGTGATGATGGTAGAACCATTAGATAATTGTATCGCAGAACTTAAGTCCCAGAGAGAATATGATGAGGTGATTTATCTGACACCTGATGGAGCAACTCTGAACCAGAAAATAGCCAATTCTCTTTCTATAAAAAAGAACCTGATCTTTCTTTGCGGACATTATAAAGGAATAGATCAGAGAGTGAGAGATCTTCATATTACCAAAGAAATATCAATTGGTGATTATGTACTTACTGGAGGCGAACTTGCGGCATGTGTACTGGCTGACTCTATTATAAGACTGCTTCCGGGAGTTTTAAATGATGAGCAGAGTGCTTTAACAGACAGTTTTCAGGATGATCTTCTGTCACCTCCAATCTATACGCGACCAGAAAGCTATAAAGGACTTGATGTTCCTAAGATTTTATTGAGCGGGAATTTTAAGAAAATTGAAGAATGGCGTCATGATGAAGCTGTAAGAATTACCAAAGAAAAACGTCCTGATCTCCTTTAATATAGTGTTACAGGTTGTTTAAACCCTGTTTTTTTTCATTTATTCTAAATTGCCTGGAAAATAAATGGAATAATATTTGTTATTATTGTGTGTGAAAAGGAAAATATTATCAACTTTGTTTTTTTTATTGAATTTTTGTTTTCATTATTTTGAATTTTATTTATTATTTTAATTCCGATATATTGAATGGAATAGTGAATTAATTGAAAATTTAATTCACTATAAATAGTTTTATTGATTTTTTTTATTATATTTGAAATATTTCTTATTATAAATTGATTTGCTGGTTTTGTGAGCAGATCAATGCAATTTGAAAAAAATAATAAATTTACATTTAGAAAAAGAGCATATTAATTAAAGTATAGAAATTTGTGTTGATGGAACTATTCTCTTTTTATAATGTTGAAAATTTATTTTTACCCGATCCAAAACCTGTTCATAAATTAGATCCTACAACGTCAGGTTTAAGAAACTGGGATGAGAGAAGATATAAAAATAAACTTTTTAAAATCTCTCATGTATTTCAATTGATGAAGGAGGAAAATGGAGTATTGCCATTTATAATAGGATTGTCAGAAGTTTCCGGAAGGAAAGTTTTAGAAGATCTTGTAGAAATGGAACCTTTTAATTCTGAATATGGAATTGTACATTACAATTCTATGGACGAAAGAAAGGTGGATGTGGCCATGTTATATAATAAAAATAAAGTAGAGGTTCTAGACTCTGAAACCATTACTTTCTTTTTTGAAATAACCTATAAAAACACAGGAAATTACGATACAACCAGAGATGTTCTTTTTTCTAAAATAAAATATAAAGGGGAAATTATTAATGTCTTTATCGCCCATCTTCCCTCTAAGCGCGAAAAAGATATCAATAAACCGAAAAGAGCCTTTATATTAAATGAGGTCCGACAACGGATCATGAAAATTGTTGATACAGACAAGGAACATGTTATATTGTGTGGTGATTTTAACGAAAACCCGGATGATGAAAATTTAGTGCGAATTCTCTATGACAATGATCATGAGAAGGTTTTGATGAATCCTTTTCAGGAGTTGTTTTCTACAAGAAATTATTCTACTTTTCATTATAAATCTGGATTGCTGTACGATCAGATTATTATGTCAAGATCTCTTCTTGATAATAAAACGCTGGCTTTTCAGGATGCTCATGTGTTCAATTCTGAGAAAATCAGCAGCAGGACCAGAAATTTTGAAGGACGACCTTTCCGAACTTATGCCGGTACTCGGTATTTAGGTGGATACAGCGATCACTTCCCGGTTTTTGTAAAGTTTAAAAGCTTATCATAAAAAACATAAATAATAAAAAAGTAGAAAATGAAAAATTCGAGCAACACAAGTTATCATTTAGACTCCATCGACAAGGAAATTATTTACATGTTGATGGATAATGCTAAAACTTCTTTAGCGCACATTTCAAAGAATGTTGGGATCTCTACAACAGCGGTACATCAAAGAATTAAAAAGCTGGAGCATGCAGGAGTTATTGAAAATTCAATTTCATTCCTAAATCCTAAAAAAATCGGATACAAGGTGATTTCTTATATCGGAGTATTTTTGGATCAGCCAAGTCATTACCCAGAAGTGGTAAAATCTTTGCATGATATCAATGAAGTAGTGGAAGCTCACTATACCACTGGAAATTATACAATATTTCTGAAAGTTCTTTGTAAAGATAACGATCATTTGATGCAAATCCTTAGCAAACTCCAAAAATTGAAAGGAGTAACAAGAACAGAAACTTTTATATCTTTGGAACAAGGTATTTACAGACAATTGAAAGTATAACGATATGAACGTAGCACAATATTTGGATTCAACTTACTTGAAGACACCGGAACAATCAGGTATTTCACATGAAGGAACACTTCAGATTGACAAAGAACTTGCTCAGGAAGCTATTGATAATGGTATTTTTGCAGTAATGATTCGTCCGGATTATGTAGCAGAGATTAAAAAATATATTCAGGAGAGAAATTCAAATGTTGCAGTAGGAACTGTAATAGGATTCCATGAAGGAACATACTCGGTAGAAGAAAAACTTGCAGAAGCTTCAAAAGCTATCGAAGATGGTGCCGATGAACTGGATTTTGTCATTAATTACAATGCCTATCTTCAGGGAAATATAGAATTGGTTAAAGACGAATTTGTAAAATGTACAAAGCTAGCTTTGGAACACCATAAAATTGCAAAATGGATTATTGAAATTGCAGCCTTGGCTGATGTACAGATTGCAGATCTTACCAAAGATATTTCGAACTGGGCAGAAGAAAATTTCTCAGCTAACGATTTACCTCATATTTTTGTAAAATCATCAACCGGTTTTTATCAGACTACAGATGGGAAGCCAAATGGAGCAACATTTGAAGGAATAAAAATCATGTTAGATAATGCTGGGAAACTTCCTGTGAAAGCAGCCGGGGGCGTAAGAACACCTGAAGATGCTGAAAAAATGATTAGTATGGGAGTGAAGAGAATTGGAACTTCCTCAGCATTGGCATTAATTAAAAATGAAGCTTCATCGGGCGGATATTAAGATTGATTTTCAAGAACAATAAAAAAACCATCAATTCAATTGATGGTTTTTATTTTTATACCTGAGCCTGATATTCTTCGTAAAATTGTTGGGTTTCTTTAATGAGAGCATTCATTTCTTCTAAGGTGAAAACTTCCAGGAATTTTTTTCTGAAATCCTTAAAGTGAGGAATCCCTCTGAAATAGTTACTGTAATGTTGTCTCATTTCTACCAATCCTAACCTTTCCCCTTTCCATTCTGCACTCCATTCAGCATGCTGACGAACCGCTAATAATCGGTCTGAAATAGTAGGAGCAGGTAAATGTTCACCTGTTTTAAAGAAATGTTTGATTTCATTAAATATCCAAGGATACCCAATGGCTGCACGTCCGATCATGATTCCGTCACAAGCATACTTTTGTTTATATTCCAGTGCTTTTTCCGGTGAGTCTATATCACCATTCCCAAAAATCGGAATTTCAATATTAGGATTTTGTTTGATTCTTGAAATATGCTCCCAATCCGCTTCCCCTTTGTACATTTGTGCACGGGTTCTGGCGTGTATAGTAAGGGCTTTTATACCTGTTTCCTGTAGACGTTCTGCCACTTCATCAATATTGATGCATGTACTGTCCCATCCTAGGCGGGTTTTAACCGTTACAGGAAGGTGAGTGGAACTTACTACGGCTTTTGTAAGACGAACCATAAGGTCAATATCTTTCAACACTCCTGCTCCGGCACCTTTGCAAACCACTTTTTTTACAGGGCAACCAAAATTAATGTCTACCAGATCCGGATTTACGGTTTCAACAATTCTTGCAGACATGGCCATTGCTTCTTCATCACCACCGAAGATTTGTATTCCGACTGGTCTTTCATAATCGAAAATATCCAGTTTTTTACGACTCTTGATTGCATCACGAATTAACCCTTCGGAAGAAATAAATTCCGAATACATTAAATCTGCACCATGCATTTTACACAAACGTCTGAACGGAGGATCACTTACGTCTTCCATCGGAGCCAGTAAAAGTGGAAATTCCGGCAGTTCTATGTTGCCTATTTTTATCATGCTGCAAATTTACGAAATTCTAAAAAAATCATTTTTATCTATTTAAAAGCTTTTTGTTGTTTTATGGTTTTTGCAGCTTTTTATGCGTATTTGTGAAATTTTGTTTAATGTTTTTCTATTTTATTTGATTGATTTTCAGTTAATTTTGTTTTTAAGTGAGAATATTTTTATATATTTATTAATAAAAATTGAGAATATGAGAAAAATTTTACTTTGTTTATTAACAAGCATTGCAGCATCACATATTGATGCACAGATTAGTTTGTCGGCCACATCAGGCACAGCAACAGGAACCTATACTACATTAATGAATGCATTTGAAGCCATTAATGCAGGAACACACCAAGGAGCAATAACAATTAATGTTACAGCAAATGTAACGGAAACAGCCACTGCTGTTTTGAATGTAAGTGGAGGAGTATCTAATTATACTTCTATTTTAATAAAACCAGCCACTGGAGTTGATGCTACAATTTCAGGTTCAAACTCAACAGGAATTATCAGGATAAATGGGGGAGATAATGTAACCATTGACGGAAGTAATAATGGAACTTCTTCCAGAAATCTTACCATTAGCAATACCTATGTAGCCACTACTGGAACTTCTCCTACTGTTATTATGGTGACTAGTACTACCACGGATGGGAGTGATAATTTTACCATCAAAAATACAAATTTAGCCGGATCTTCTCCTTCTGGAACCGTTGGGAACATTATTGTGGCAGGATCTACATTAGCGGCTGCAGAGGTTCCAAATAATAATTTTACTGCAATTAATAACTCTTTCGTAAGAGCTCAGAATGGTATTTTTATTATAGGTAATAATACTACAACAGATACAGGGCATGTTGTTAAAAATAATGTTTTTGGCTCTACGGTAGTTGCTGATAAAATGTTATTTAGAGGCATTGCAGTACAGAATTCCCAAAATTTTGAAATCAGTGGAAATACTATTACAGGCGTTGTATTAGGGACAAACTCTAGTAGTCTTGCCACAGGTATTTTGATTGGAGCCAATATTATGAATGGTAAGGTATTCAACAATAAAATTTCAGATGTTAGAAGTACAAATACCCTTGGCTATGGCGCAGCTGGAATTTATGTGAATTCCGCAAATGCTGCTTCCAATATTTTAATATACAATAATATAATAAGCGGAGTAGCAGGATACGGTTATAATGGAGGAGGGGCAGCTGTTGATAATGGAAATGGTATTGCTATAAATAATGGAGGTGGCTTCAAAATTTACTACAATACTGTGGTAATGAATACAAGCCAAAATGTAGCAGGAAGACCTGCCGCATTTAATGTTTCTTCTACTGTAACTGGCGCCGGTGCTATAGACTTGAGAAATAATATCTTTGTAAATTCACAAACCCAGACAGGTGAGAAATATGTGATCTATTCCAATGCTGCCAATACTGTATTCTCCAATATTAATAATAACAATTATTACTCTTCAGGAAGTAACTTAGGATATATCGGAGCGGCTGCAAAAGCTACTCTGGCGGATATTCAGGCTGGTTTTGGATCGAATACAAATTCTTTGAGCGTCCTTCCAATATTTGTATCTGCTACAGATTTTCATCTATCTAATAGTGGAAACAGTGCCCTTGATAATAAGGGAACTCCTGTTGCTGAAGTAACATTGGATGCTGATGGTAATACTAGAAATGCTGCAACTCCTGATTTGGGAGCATTCGAATTTACGGCACAAATACTGGCGGTCAATGAAACCAGTAATAAGAAGATAAACATTTATCCAAATCCTGTAGTTGATTATCTTACTATTAACAATGATGGAAAGATAAAGAATGTTGAAATATATAATGTTTCAGGACAAAGGCTGATCGCTGAAGAAGTGAATGCTGAGAAAGCTTCAGTAGACATGAGAAAAGTGGCAGTTGGAGTTTATATCGTAAAAGTAAATACAGAAAAAGGATCAGAGTCTATTAAAATTATCAAAAAATAAAATTAAGATCTATAAAAAAAATAGCCCCGATACGACATCGGGGCTATTTTTTATAAGATTAATCATCATTTAGAAGCTTGCTTTTACCTGCATGCTTCCAATGTGAATAGTTCTTTCGCCGGAATTTCTTCCTTCATAATTTAGGTTCAATTGGATAAATGAGTTAAGCGCTTGTTGGATGAATACACTCCATACCTGGTTTTTTCCAGGTTTCAAACCATCAAGCATCTGGTTTCCTACAATACTGAAGTTATTACCATTAAAGTTATTATTGATAAAAGAGAAGTTCCCACGAATGGAAGTTTTTCTGAACTCCCATTGGATGGTTCCTGTAATATCAAAAGCTTTTAATAACTCTTCGCCATCAATTCTTTTTTTCTGGCGGTAAGCAGAAGAAAGCTCTGACTGAAGAGCATCTGTAAATTTGTAAGTAGCCTTTGGTTTGGTTTCAAAATTATTTAAACGATAATCCCTTGTTACAAATAGCTGTGAGGAATTTTTGATATCATGAACAGAATTTTCCCAGTCTATTCTGAACTCTTTATTGAACCAATATCCGATGTTCAGGAAATGAGAAACCTGTTCACGTTCTTCGTTACTGAAATTAGCGTTGATTAGATTATCATTCGTAATAAATCGATAGTTCCCATTCCATCCCGATTTATCGGTTGGATTGAATTGTACAGAGGTTAAAATATTTTGATTTTTAAGGATCTGATCACTATTTTTCTCAAATGGATTTAGTACCAAAACTTTATCTTTCTTATAGAATGAATTTTGAGAGTTTAACGAGATATTAAAATTCCAACGCTTTAAGAAGGCATTTTCAGAGTTAAAGACAATTGCTGGATTTACAAATAAAGCCAATTGTAATTTGTTTTTATTGGAAGGAATATATCGTACGGAATTGGTGTAAACCCTAATGTATTGGGCTAAATCGGAATATTCTGCAATTTCAAATTCGTCAAGCTGCTGAATACCGTCACCGTTGTAATCGGTCCATTTATAAACTCCCTGCCCATCTGTTACTTTAATATATTGAAACTCTCTTTGTGCTTCCTGTCCATTTCCCAATTCATAGAATGCCTGTAAACGCATTCCGTTTCTGAAAAGCTGTTGATTGTAAAGAATATTTCCAACTACGAAGTCATTGTTTCTGGTTATATCACCCTCTGCTCCTGAATAAAAGAATTTTCTGTAATGAATTAATGCGTTCAGAGTGGTTTTTTCCGTTTTGATAATCTGACTTTCTGCCATGAAACCAAGAATATTGTTCATATTCTGAAGTCTGTTGTCACGTACAGAGTCATTATCTCTCATATAAACTTTGGCAAGCAATTTTGTGCGGGTGCTGTCTCCGATTTTCTTCTGAACAAAGATCTCCTTCCAGCTGAAACTTGTGACATCCATAAGCTGAGTGTCATTGTATTTTTTCTCATTGTGCTCCATACTTCCTCCTATGGCCCAACTTCCTTTCTTTCCAGTAAATTCTGTTGATATTCCACCACGGATGAACTTAGTATCCTGAAGTGTAGCATTGGTATTCAGGTAGGAAAAATTTCCTTTCGTGAAGAAACGTCCGGTAATCCAGCCAAAATCAAGATCATTTTTTATTCCTTTGTAAGAATCCAGTTCATTTAAATAATTGATTCGGTAATTTAAAGTAGATTTATTATTCCATTTATTTAAAAAGCTGAAAATGAAACGATTCTGCGTTTTTTTATTAAATTCCTGCGCTAAGTTGAAGTCTCTGGAGAATTCAACGTCATTAATACGATCCAGAATATGGAATTGTTTATCTATATATTGATACTCAAAGCTTGGAGTTCCTTTCCATGAGCTTTTTGTAAAAGTTTTATTTCCAAAGATACGATACGCATACCCCATATTCTGATCGGAATCTTTAGATGAAAACAAGTTGACGTCATAATTACTTAGAGAAATATCTGCACCAATTTTTCCTTCGTTTAGCAAGTATTCAGAATTAAGAGAGAATACCTGGGATTTTTGTGGCGAAGGAAGTTTTCTTACTGCTCTGTAATCTCCTGCATTAGGGCCTACATATTCAAAAACACGTCCGTTATTAGTTGTTTTTGCTGTTTTATAATCTCCCTGGTTGGCTCCGAAATAGGTAAATGATACCTGATAAAGGGTTTCATTGGGATCTGTAGAAAGTTCATAGAAATTTCCGGCAGGATTTAAGCGGTATAAAATTTTATTAACGTCATATTCACTAACCACTCCCGATGGAGCATACATTAGGTTAGGATCATTACCTGCGTTAGCTAAAATTTGTTCATCTTCTTTTGATAAACTTAGAGCAAGAGGAGCATTTTTGTTGTCATTTTCCATGAACCAGTTCAACCCAACCTTGAATTTTTCTCTCTGATGTTCTAATTTTCCGGTAAATAAATATCTTGAATAATTCCTGTTGGCGTAGTTGTAGGAAATGGTGATGAAGTTTTGCTGGAAAATAGGGCGGAAACTGGTAAAGGTAACCTCTCCTGTATTATAGTTGATAACATAATCCTGGTTTTCTCCACGTTTCATTAGAATACCGTCAATAAATACCTGCTCAGAACCTGAGATCAAAGTAATGAACTGCTCTCCGTTTTTCCCGGTTAAGCGGTAAGGTCCCTGGTTTCCTTCAACTCCCTGAAAACGGATTCTATGAAATTCACTTCGTGCCACACCGGCAGAAATATCTACAAATGTTTTGTTTTCTTTCCCAAATTCCGTTTGAAACTGAATTCCCATACTTCGTCTCTGGTATTTGGCAAAATAATTTTTTGATTCTACAAGGTCAAGATGCCCGGCTCTCAAAATAGATTTATCCTTAATGTTAAGCTGCATGTAGATTTTGTCAAACTCCTCTAAAGTCTGAGTGTATCCGTCTGCCTGAATAGGTAAATTATGATCAGAGATACTGGCTAAAATGGTTACATCTTTGGAAAGCCGTCCTGAAATTTGAAGATCCATGGAACTTTGTACAGACTGCCCCTGATTATTACCAAATGTAATCCCTCGAATAATGGAACCTTTGGAGTTAAGCTCCCCTAAAAACCTTTTTTTATCATTTTTAGCAAGTACAGCCTCATCCACAACAATTCTGTTATGGGTTCGTATAAAGTCTAAGGTATCTTTTGCAAAAATGTCCTGTTCAAGCTTGGCGGCGAGAATACTGTCTTTTTTAATACTGTCTTCAGGAACGTTGGGATTTTTCCATGAAAATACCTGAGCACTTCCTGAAAATATGCCAAAGAAAAATACAACGAATAGAATAAAGATGTTCCGCAACTCTTGAAAAATAATTCGTAAAAATAATTAAAAAATGTTAATAGCAGAGGGTCAACTATTATTAACAGAAAATTAATCCAAATATTGTTAAGTCCTTAAAATTAAGAGTAATTTAGTCATCGAAATTATAGATAATATAAAATTATAATCATGAAAAAACTTTATTCGTTATTGGCAACAGCAATGCTTGCCGTTACTGCTTTTGGACAAACGACTCTTTTGTCAGAGTCTTTTGGAACTACAGCAACATTACCAACTGGCTGGACAAGTACTAATACAACTAATGGTTGGAAATCAAATGGATCTAATGCGTCAACAACTAAATATCCCGGTGCTTCAGGAGGAATGAATATGGTATTCGTTGGCCAGGGCCCAAATGGTATTACTCATACATTAACATACTCTAATTTATCAACAGTTGGTTATACTAATATTTCAATTATATGGGGAGGGCTGGGAGCTACTGCCTTTAATCAGGATATTGTTTTTCAATGGAGCATAGACGGAACTACATGGAATGATGTTATTTATACCTATAATAAAAAAGCTACTACCTGGTCTCTTATAAATAATGGAGTATCTATTCAATTGCCGTCTGAGGCGGGCAATGCAGCAACTTTAAGTTTTAGATGGTCTTCGGTAACAAGTAATTCAGGAAACTATAGAATTGATGACATAAAAGTAGAAGGTATTTCAGGTTCATTAGCTACTTCAGAAATAGTAAAGCCTAAAAATACTTTTGTTAAAAATACTTCTGTAGAAAATGAAATCTATTTTGGAACAAAATCCGATATTAAGATTTTTAATGTAAGCGGTCAATTAGTAAAAACAACTTCTGTTTCTGAAAATGGATCTGTGAATATAGAAAATCTACAGAGTGGGATTTATTTTGTAACAGGAAATAGTAATGGTAAAGCCGTCTCTGAAAAGATAATTAAAAAGTAATTTTAATTAATTGTTAATTATATACCGCTATTTCAAATGAATAGCGGTTTTTTTGTATTTTTACCACATAAATTTTAAAAAAAATTATTTTATGAAAAAGATCTTTACTATTTGTGGAATTGCTGCTGTTGCTTTTATGGCAAATGCTCAGCAAACAGTTGTTTTAACTGAAAATTTTGATAGTTATACAGCTGGAGGGAATACGACTTCAACTGGTAGTACTGCTCCTAATGGAACAGATGTTTACAATCCGGGAACTGCTACAAATCCTCTTCCTCCAGTAGCAACTTTTCCTACAGGGGCAAAAGTGTACAGTGCAGGGGGTATGGCAAAATTGGGAACAGCTTCTCTTGTTGGAACTATGACTACAAGTCCTTTAGATTTATCAACTAATGGAGGAAATGTAGTAATAACTTTTGATGTTAAAGGATGGACTGCTACTCCAAGTACTATTACGGTAAAAGTAACTAATTTAGCAGATCAGACTGTAACGTATTCTGCTGTAATGAGCGGAACTCCTGAATCAAAGACTGTAAACTTTGCTGGAGGTCTGGCAAACTCAACAGTTACATTTGAAACTACAAATACTTCTTTTAGAGCTTATGTAGATAATGTAGTTATCAAGACTGTTGCTAATGGTTCGTTAGGTGTTTCTGACCTTAAGAATGCTAAATCAGCACAATTCGTAAAAAACACTTTTGTTAAAAACAACGAAATCACTTTCGGAGCTGATGTTAAAGATGTAAAAGTTTTCAACATGTTTGGACAACTTGTAAAAGAAACTTCTGTAAAGCAAAACGGAACTGTAAACGTTGCTGAGTTAACAAAAGGGAACTATATTGTAACAGGTACAGTAAATAACCAAGCAATATCTCAAAAAATCTTAAAAGACTAATTTATAGTTTTAGATTAAAATACAATCCGGTCATTTCGAAGAAATGGCCGGATTTTTTTATGCTTATTTATTTAAACTTTGTTAGTTAGAATATAATATATTTATGATAGAATTTTTGTAAATTTCCAATTAAATGGTGTTGTTTTTGATGTTTTTATGATAACTCTATTCCTAAAATTATTGTAATGAAAAAAATCTTTACTATTGCTGGTCTAACTTTGATGACTACTTTTATGAATGCCCAGATTGTAATCAATGAGATTTATGGAGGGAATGGTAATTCAGGAGCGGTTTTCAAAAATAACTATATCGTCCTGAAAAATATAGGAACTACACTGGTTTCTTTAACGGGGGCCAGCATTCAATATGCACCTGCAATTGGAGCTTTTACAGAATATCATACGCTGCCAGATTTTACTTTAGGACCCGAAGAAACCTATCTGATCCAGGAAGCAGCAGTAGATGGTGGAGTAGAAGCATTGTCAACACCGAATTTTATTGCCACAACGGTTACTAATTTTGACGGCACACCCAATAAATCTGTAGGAATAAAAATTTCAGGAACATCCGGGAAATTAGCACTGGCAGGAAATATTGTACAGGTGATAAGTCCGGTTTCTTCCAATGTGTTAGATTTTGTAGGCTATGGTGCCAACGCAGACCAGTTTAAAGGTGATGGACCGGCTCCTTCTCCTACAGCTTCAACAGCCATTAGGAGGACTTTAGATAATAACAGCGATAATATGGCAGACTTTTCTGCGGAAGGAGCGGCAAAAGCAGGCTTTGTTCAGAACCCATTTGTTAAGGATGGCAATGTGCTTTTCGGAATGCAGATCAAAGATGTAAAGGTATACGATACCTTTAGACAGGTTGTCAAAAAGTCTCCAACGAAATTTGCTCAGAATATAGATATTACAGAACTTCCTAAAGGAACCTATTTTATAACAGGAACAGTTAACAACGCTCCCGTTTCTCAGAAAATTATAAAAGATTAGTTTTTCAATATTTTTTGATAGGGAGCAGCTTAATAATAAGCTGTTCCTTTATTTTTTTAATACCAGCCTCTTCTTGCTGCATTAATGACAGCTCCGAGATTAAGAACCAGAGTATATCTGATACGCTTGGCATAATCTTTAAATCCAGGTTCAAATCCCAAAGAAGACTGTATCGGAAAATAAACCTCCAGGAAATCCGGAATGATTCTTACCTTAACTCCACTGTCCCAGATAAACTTTGTAGGGAAATTTTTGTTTTTATATATTCCGGCATCGGCATACACATGGAATATTTTCCATATACTTGAATCTATATTCACAGAAGTGATCCACTGATTAACTGTTCCCGGAAGAAATGATTTAAATCCGCCATCAGCAAGGATAAACTGTTGTGAAAGAAGACCGCTGCTCGCACTCTCTCCTAAAAGATTGTAAGAGAAGGTATAGTTTGATACTCTTGAAATTCCATAGTTGAATA
Organism: Chryseobacterium sp. G0162; assembly: GCF_003815715.1. NCBI lineage: Bacteria > Pseudomonadati > Bacteroidota > Flavobacteriia > Flavobacteriales > Weeksellaceae > Chryseobacterium > Chryseobacterium sp. G0162. Next base: position 3,319,991 of record NZ_CP033922.1, read on the forward strand.
AATCATTACGCGTGTCATTTCTGAGGAAATATCCGGCAAATAAACGGACACTCAGCTTTTGTCTTGGAGCAAATTCCCATCTGTAGAATCCTTCAGCAGTGATCTTATTGAAATCTTCCATACCTTGTGCACTCAGACTGAAACTTTTCTCATGGATCATCTGGCTGTCACTGTAGCTATATCCTAATCCCCAAAGGTTATATTTTTTATAATCGTCATTGGCAATCATAGCAGGACTAAGATCTCTTTCAAAATAATTATAAGAAACACCAACACTTCTGCTGACTGTACTTCTTGGATTTTTTCTAAAGTTTAGAGTTGAAAATACAGACCCCTTTGTATATGCTAAGTTGTAATCATAATGGAAATAAGATCCGGAAGCTCCAAATGTAATACTTCTAAACATGCTTTCAGCCGGCAGGAAAGAGTAAGATATACCTCCTGAACCAGTTAGTTTTCCTGTTCCTGTACTGTATGTTGGAGTAAATGAATACAAGAATTTCTGGTCAAAAAATGACTGATTTTTAAAATTAGCTCCTAACAAAAATTTATCATATGTATTATTGAATCGAACTCTCGGACTCACATAAATTTCGTTGTATTCAGGATTGGGAATATCCTTTATGAGTTTAAACTTAATTTTTTTTGTATTTAAAAATAGTCCTTTGGCGTATAGAAAATTATCCCGATAACTGGACTCCGGGAAAATGTAATCATTATTTAAGGTTACTTTATAAATATTATCTGATGCAGGAAGAGAAATTTCTTTTAACCTCTCATTTTCTTCTGTTTCTATCCAATAAGATTTTCTTTCACCGGCTTTGGTTTCTGTTTCCAATTTTACCGGAATAGAAGCGTCCGTATTTTTTGCAATTTTAATATGTAAAGAATCGTTCTCTTTTTTAATATGTTTAAGTCTAAAATTAACCCTGTTTTTCTGTTTAAAAAAACTTTCAAGGTAATGGGCAGATTTTTCTTTTTCTGATAGCTGTTTCAAAAAGTCATCCGGATTAATTTTATTTCCTGAATTTTTTGAAAGATATTCCTTTACAAGAGTATTGAAACGCTCATCACCCATTTTATCAGCAGAATAATTGAACAGGCTTCCTGTCTCAAAACTACTAATAGCCATATCATTAAAGTTACTTAGACTTGTAAAATTCTCATTAATCTTCTGATCCAGATTTTGAAGCATGATATATTGGTAAGACAGTCCATAACGGTCCAGAAGCTTTACCTTAGATGCATGAAATAATTTTAAAGGTTTTATACCAAGAATTTTGGCTTCCGGTAACATCCCTAGAAGCTTGGTGTCTTTATAGAATTTTTTAAGGTACTGGATTTCAAGATAGGATTTTAGACCATTTTTGAACCAATGGTCTTCTTGTTTATCGGCAATGACCTTTTCATCCAAAACTTTTTTGGTAATGATTCCAAAGTAATCAAGATCAGTTTTTTCAGCATCTGTAAATAAAGGGAATCTGAACTTCCAGAAAGTGATATCATTATTTCCGAAGAAGTCTTCTTTTGCTCTGAATTTATCTGAGATAAATATACTTTTCGGAAGAGACCCTATTTTTTCCTTAAGAAATTTTAAATGAAGAGGTAAGTAAAATTCCAGATTTTGTTTTTCATCAGGTTTGATATTATAGCCAAACTTAATTTCAGTATCTGTACCATCAATATTGGTTTTTATGACCGGGTAAGTATTGAAAGAAACTGAAAATTCAGGATCTGAATCCAGATACCCCTGAAAAGAATTCATTTGAATCTGTGGCAGATTACTTTCGATAAAACTGTTGACTGGAATATCAAAATTGACGGTCCAGAAAGTATTGAAACTTACCGATTCTTCAATGTCATGGTATTTTCTTTCAGAAATATTGTCCGGATCAAAATGATCCGGAACAATAAAGAAATATTTTAAGGCAGTGTTCTGACCGGATGTCCCATATTCCGTAAATTTTTTATCGGGAAGTTGCATACGGTAGTGTAACTGCAGGGTGATACTTTCACCTGGTTGTAATGCCTGTTTAAGAGGAAGAAAAAGATTTTCATCTGAAATTGCATTGACGGGTATTTCCTGGTTTCCTGAATCTTTAATATTGAGCTCCAGAAGTTTTCCCAGTTCATGGTCTTTTGCAAAATGTAAATCGTTATTTCGGTCTTCCAGTTTTCTGTAGACTAAGGATGTTCCGCGTTTGTTATAAGCCGAAATCCAGTTCAGAAGTTTTATCGTCTGCAGGTCTTTATCAGAATGATTGTAATAAACAATCTCCTGATTCACCTCAAGGGTTTTCCTGTCAGGAGAAAGTTTTGCTCCAATGTATATACTGTCTTTCTGTGCAGAAACGTGTATAACTCCACAAAACAAAATAAGGCAAATGCTGATCTTTTTCAAATATCCGTGATAAAGCTCAAATATAGCTTATTTTGTATATACTTTATAGGATTTTAGTTCTGAATTGCTTTTTTTTCCAAAGAATTAATATAGGCATTCCAACCTTCATTTTTATAAGTAACTGCTGCCGCTTCCGGATCTTCAGATTTATAGATTCCTCTTCCTACAATAATAAAATCCGTGTGTAGCGTTTTGAAAACGTGTTCCGGAGTGTTGTACTGTTGCCCTTTTCCGTCTCCAGAATCTGCAAGATTTACACCTGGGGTGAATAACAACAGATCTTCAGGGATTTTATTCTGAGAAACTCCTCCAATTACATTAGGGTGAGATAAAGCTACCTTTAATGCTTCCTCACGATAGCTAGCTGTAGTTAAAGCTCCTTTTGAAGACATTCCAACGATGGCTACCACTCCTACATTTTTAAAGCAGTCTAAAGATTCAAAACCACCAATAACCTGGGATGTTACAAAATCAGCCCAATCAGTAATTTTGAAAACTCCACTCGTAAATTGTAGTTCTTGTGTATTTCCAATGTCTGCAAATTTTCTGTCTTCCATCAATAAGAACTGATGCTTTGAAGCGATTGCTTTTAAAGGAGTGATTGTTTTTTCATAATCAAAATCAGAAATAATATCGATGTGGGTCTTTAAAGCAATAATATGAGGTCCAACTTTCTCTGCAAAATCTAATAATTCCTGAGTGGTTGTAACATCTGCAGAAGCAATAAGGTTAGATTTTTTTGCCAATGCTGTTTCCAATAATTTTTTTGAAACAGAATGTTGGGTATTGCTTAGCTTTTGTTCATAAGAAGCTCTGGTTTCTTCTTCAAACTGAATATGGTTACCCTGTAAGAAGTCCTGAATTCTCTTCACTTCTTCATCTGATAATTCACCAGTTTCCTGAAGAATTTCGCACACTTCAGAAATATTGAAAAGAGTATGCACTCTGTACCCCTTACCTTCCAACAGTTGCTTTCCTCCTTGCTCTCTGTCCAGGACCACTACAATATCAGCAACTTTAAGGTCTTCCTGTTCTACTTCAGCAATAGTTTCTACCAAAGATTTTCCAGAAGTGATGACATCTTCTACTAAAAGACAGTTCTGTCCTTTTTGATAAATTCCTTCGATCAGTTTCTTGGTACCGTAGCTTTTTGCTTCTTTTCTTTTAATAATTAATGGAATATAACTTTCCAGTGACATAGCCGTAGCCATAGGAAGGGCAGCATATGGAACTCCACAAATTAAATCAAAATTATCTAATGGAAGCATTTCCAATAAATAATTAGCAAGATTTTTTAAAATTTTAGGATCCGAAGCCAAAGGTCTTAAGTCTACATAAAAAGGACTTTCTATACCACTTTTCAGGGTAAACCTTCCAAATTTAATGATGCCTAGCTTGTAGCACTCCAAAAAGAATTCTTTTTTACTTTCCATTATTTTTTATTAGATGTTGCAAATTTAAGGATTTGAAATAAGGCTTAAAAATTTATCGCCAATTGATTAATAAAAAACCATTCTGCAAAAACAGAATGGTTTTAAAAATATAAATAAACTATTATTTTACGATCTCGGCATCAATCATTTGAGTGCCATTATATTTTTGTTCAGCTTCCCAAAGCAAAAATTTGTCCACCTCTTTGATGAGTTTGGGAATGGTAAGTGACAATACGGCCAGATCATCCATTACTCCAAGCACCGGGATGGCAAATTCAGGAAGAAGGTCAATAGGGGAGATGACATATAAAATTCCCAATAGAGGAAGAATAATGTCAATGGATTTCATCGGATAGCTTCCTTTTCTCCACATTTTTACCATTCTGAAAATATCAGGGATCTTTTTTACAAAGCCCTTGTGATTGATAGCTTCTTTTGCAAGATTTAATTTTGAATATTTCATTTTGTGTTTGGATTTAAACAAATTTTTCAATGGTATAAATTTCACAAATCCTGTACCAACAAATTATAAAATTTAGTTAAAAAATTATTTGATGATATTATCAATAAACTGATGCACAGTTTCTGAGTCCCAGTCTTTTGTGGCATCTTCCTTAATAAGAATTCTGCCGGTTTTATCCAGAAGAAAAGTCGTAGGAAAAACTTTAGGAAGGATCTTTTCAGATATCGGGCTTTGTGCAATATACACAGGCACCGTATAATTATTTTCCTTTAGAAATTTTCTAACATCTTCTTCTTTATCATTCATGGCGATAAGTACAAAATCTACATGATCTTTTCTTGTATCATATAATTTCTGAATAGATGGCCATTCTTTTCTGCACGGTGGGCACCATGTTCCCCAGAAGTTAAGGAAAACAGCTTTATCCTTGAAATTTTTAAGGTTAGTGCTGGGTGCATTGATCCCTTTAAGGTCTATATCATAATCTTCTTCATTGATGTGTACTGCATTTTCAATGGTAGCGATAGGGAAGAACTGATTTTTCAGAAAATCCTTCACTCCCGGTACAAATGCTATAATACCAATGATGACAATTATTACAATAAAAATGATCCCTTTTTTCATATTCTGTTTTTTTATAACAGATCTAAGATTTCCTGAACGGCATCTTTACCTCTGTTTTTTGCATAATAGATCTGCAGGTCATTATAGAAAGTATCCTTTGGATACCCCTCTGGATCAGCTTTATATTTCATCAATAGCTCATATCCATATTTTGGACGGGGGCCCCATGAATTTTTTACATTAAAATCTTTATCAAGAATTAATACTTTCGGGATAGATTCAGTGCCATTGGTTAAAAATTGGTTGATTAAACTCTTATCACTGTCTCTTAAAAAAACTCTGATTTCATTATGACCTTCAAAGAATTTAAAAAGTGCCGGAACTGTTGCACTGGCATCGCCACACCAAGCCTCAGAAATGATTAAAATCTTTCCGTCAAAATTCTTAGACTCTAATTCTTTTCTTTGATCTTCATCCGGAACATACTTTTTAATGGTTCTGTCCATTCTCTGAAGTCCAAGCTCATAATATTGTTTATATTCAATTTCCTGTTGGTTAGCAGGATTGTCTAATCTTTGTTGTGCAATTTGAAGGTATTCTTCAAAAGAAATTCCCTGGTCCCAGTAATTTTTCATTACCAAAAATATTTATATTAAAAATTATTGATGTTTCTCGTTTTATTAATCAAAAATAAGTCTGCCAAAACAAATGCAGCAAGGCCTTCCACTACAGGAACAGCTCTAGGTACGACACAGGGATCGTGACGTCCTTTTCCTTCTACAATCACAGGGTTTCCTTCCTTATCAATACTGTCCTGAGGTCTTAAAATAGTAGCAACAGGTTTGAATGCCATACGGAAATAAATGTCCATTCCATTGGAAATTCCTCCCTGGATTCCTCCTGAAAGATTAGATTTTGTGGTAAAATCCGTGTTGAATTGATCGTTATGCTCTTTTCCTGTCATTTTTGCTCCACAGAATCCGCTTCCATATTCAAAGCCTTTGCAGGCATTGATATTCAGCATTGCTTTTGCCAGTTCAGCCTGGAGTTTTGAAAATATAGGCTCACCAATTCCTACAGGAACATTTTTGATCACGCAGGTAATGGTTCCTCCAATTGTATTTCCTTCTTTTTTAATTTCTTTGATTCTGGCAATCATCTTTTCTGCCGTTTCAGCATCCGGACAACGTACATCATTGCTTTCCGTTTGAGAAAAGTCAAGAGCCTGGTAAGGTTTTTCGCAGAAAATATCGCCTACAGAAGAAACATAAGCATTGATCTCAATCTCTGGTAATAGTTGCTTGGCTAAAGCTCCTGCCACTACCCAGTTCATGGTTTCCCTGGCAGAAGATTTTCCTCCTCCGCGGTGATCTCTGAAACCAAATTTCTGATCATATGTGAAATCTGCATGACTAGGACGATAGGCTCCAGCAATATGGTCATAATCCTTTGATTTTTGATTTTCGTTTTCAATGATAAAACCAATGGGCGTACCTGTTGTTTTTCCATCAAAAATTCCGGAAAGAAACTTTACCGTGTCGCTTTCCTTTCTTTGAGTAACAATAGCTGACTGTCCGGGCTTTCTTCGGTTCAGTTCATATTGAACTTTATCGAGATCTACCGTTAAACCTGCCGGAAAATTATTGATGATACCGCCATAAGCCACTCCGTGACTTTCTCCAAATGTTGTAAGACTAAGAAGATTACCTAATGTATTGAACATGATACAAAATTACCTTTTTTTCTTCACATAATAAAGTTTCAGTATTTGTTCTATTTATGAATGTTTTCGATTTTATTGATGACTGTTTCGGCTTCTTTTTTCTCTTTGTAAGTCATTCTTTTCCAGATGAATCCTTTTGCTATATTATTTTTGTCAATAGGCTGAGGGAAAATTCCGGCTTTTGCATCGTCAAAAATAAAACTCTCGGAAATGGCAGGAAGAGGGGTTTCAAAGTTGTAAGGATAGTTTTTGGAGACATTAAATTTTAAGTTGCCAACCTTAAAACTGTCGAATTGATGATACTCATAAAATGAGGGCTGATAAAGCTGTTCCTTTTTAAATCCGGCCATAAAATGTCCTAATTGAAAACTTGGAATATACTGTTGAATAAGTGTGGGGAAAGTTAATAATGAAATAAAAAGTAAACTGAATACAGAAAAAACAGCAATGGATTTTCTTTTATCTGAATATTCATGAAACAAAACGAAAAATATAACGAAAAATACGTCTATGAAAAACCTGTATTGTGCTGAAAAAGCCAGTACAAGTATACTTTTTATCAACAAGGAGATACAGATCAGAGTGATGATTTTCTTTTTCTTCATCCAGGCAAATACTGAAAAAACGAATAAGCTTAGTATGAACAGACTATTGATTTTTGATTTGATACCCTTCAGAAAGCACCAGTTTTTTATATGTTCCCAAGTGGAAAAACTTTGGATTTCTTCATACGAATACTGCATGTCATAGGTTTTCAGAATCGCATATTGGGAAGAAGTTTTCAATACCTCAGGATTAGGTTTCCAGACGAAGCCAAAATCTCCTATAGATACCGGGAATACAAGATATCCAAATGTCCAGATATTTTTAATAAAGAATAACAATAAAATAAGAACTCCGAACAACAGCTTTTTAAAATCTGATTTAAAAATAAAAAAATTATAAAGGAAAACCAGTATTGGCAACCAGATCATAGTTGGTTTTATAGCAAAAACAAAAACAGAAAAGGCAAAGAGAAGACTGATGTTTCTATTTTCGGATATAACCTCATTTAAAATAATTAAAGAAAAGATAATAACAGGAAGATCAGGGCTGGGTGACTGTGAAAAAAGTAATAATATTGGAATGAAACATAGCTGAATCCAGCTTTTTCTTTCAAGAATGTAAAGGGTATAGATAACCAGTAAAATCGAATTGATTCTCAGAAAAGGATCTGAAAAATTGGAGAAACCTGCTTGAAAAATATGCCATATCGACATTTGCCCCAATGTAAGATCCAGATTGGAAATTCCCTTGATAAGCCCATATTCCGTCAACCATTGAATGGTTGGGACATAATATCCGAAATGGTCCAATATATAAGGATAATAAGATCCGGTAAAAACTATTATAAAGGAAATGAACACTGTTAAAAACAAATCTTTTTTGGGGAATCTATAAAATTCCAGATATAGCCTTTCTTTAAAAAAGTAGAGTAACCCTAATAAGACAGTCGTAACTTCTACATAAATATTCAGGGGAATAAAAAAAGAAAAGACAGTCCATGTAAGACTTACTCCCATGATTCCTGAAAGTATTTTTCCGGAGATGCCCTGAAATAAGATTCCAAAGAATTTTTCCATGATTTTTCCAAGTCCTGATAAGACCGGAAGAAGAAAAATGGTGGAAAACAGAATGAGTATCATAAAAAAAGATTGCTTAAAAATAAGCAATCTTTATATGTTATGGTAAAAAAAATTATCTTCTTGGTTGTACTCTTCCGTCTTTTCTATCCTGTGATCTACCGATGGTATATCCGGTAGCTCCACCTACCACGCCTCCGATTACAGCACCCAGACCCCTGTTTTTCTTAGCAATAATTGCCCCTGCGGCTGCCCCACCTACAGTACCAATAATAGTACCTTTGGCTGCTTTACTCATTCCTTTTTTCTGAGTAGTTCCCTGTGAAGCACCACTTCCGTTATCAGCGTATCCACCATTGCTTCCACCGCCTGAGTTAGAGCTTCTGTCACGGTATATCGTTCTGGTTTCTCTTATTACTTTTGGTTTTGAATTATTTTCAGCAGTAGCTTTCGCTTTCTTGGTTTCGGAGATACTGTCTGCTTTTTTTTGAGCCTCGTATACCAGCTTTTCTTTTTCAATAGCCAGTTTTTGTCGTTCTATTTCAAGCTGTCTTGACTGGAATTCAAGCTTTTGTTCTTCCAGTGATTTCTCAGCAGTTCTGTCATCTTTCTTGCAGGCCGTTAGTAAGAAAACGGATAAAAACCCTGCTAATACTATCTTTTTCATAACTCAAATTTTAATAAGCTTAAGCCTAAACGGCTTTAATTTTAGTTTTATTTTCAATTATGAAGCCAAAATTCAGTTAAAGAATGTTAAAGTTGATAGTAAAAGATTCAAATGAATTCTAAATCCTGATAAAGATCACAGTGATAAAGAGGATTTGGAGTGAATCTTCTAATGAAGATTTATTGTAGTTTTCTGCCGCGGAATTTTTACTAAAATGAATTTGTAAGATATAGTTAATCCATAGTTTTTGTTGATTTAATTTATGATGCCTATTTTTGAGAAACTAAATTACTTTCAATATGAAAAAATCAATTTTTACAGTAGCAGCTGTAGTAGGATTACTGGCTGTTACTACTTCGTTTTCCTCCACTGATGTTGTGGAGAATCCATCTAAGACTCGTACAGAAGTATCGATTAAGGATGCAAAAACAAAGACATATCCGGTTCGTTATGGATTGATATCTCAAAGTGGGACAAAAATGCTTTCAGGTTCAGGATTTGATCTGGGAGGATTTGTTGCCAAAAACACTGCTACAGGAGATGAGTATTTCACCGGTCAATACAATTACCGTGCGCTTCCCCAGTATTCTGAGGAAGATCTTCCGGAAGGAACCTATGAATTTTCAGGCATCCAGGGCCAGGGAGGCTGGGTAGGATATGGAACAGTAATTGCTACAGTATCGGATGAAAATGTAGATGATGATGGATACATTACAATATATGTTCCTATCACATGGGAAGAATAACTTTGTGAAAGACAAAATATTTATCTACATTTACCAAATCCTCGAATGAGGATTTTTTAATCAATATGTAGTTATTAATACTGTTGAATATATGATAACTCCTTAATGGGAGAAATATATAAACAGTTTACATAATATTCTGTTTGGATTTTTCTGAATAGATTTTTTTCATCATTTGTGTTTTTTAGGCCTCCGCATGGAGGCCTTTTCTTTTTAATGCCTTTATGATTATACTCATATCTGTAGAGGAATAAGAATGGTATCTTTGATTAAACATTTTCTATTCCATATTATCCTTATGATAAAAGTTCCTCATTTTGGGGAACTTTTTTATTGCAAAGAGAAGACGTTGGAGAAGTGTAAATAAAAACGTTATATGACTGTGCTCATAAAATAGAAGAAAAAGAAGGCTTATTTTTGAGTTGAAATTTTTATTTCTGATATAAAATTTTTTTTCATCATTTGTGTTTTTTGAGGCCTCCGGATGGGGGCTTTTTTGATGATATAGTTTCATCTATGTGCTGAGTCATTTATTCATCAAAAATTATTCTGCCGTCAAAAGGGTGATCCCAAACTACAAATATGCTTTCATTTAATCTTCGGATAGGAGCTTGTATTATTTCATATTCCCCTTTTTCATTCAGTCTTTGTACAGTAAGGTTGCTGCCTTCACCTATTTCATTTACTTTGAACTCAATCTGATATTGCTTTTCATGATTCTGAGCAAAATCTGTTTTTTTAAATTGTTTTTGTGACATGATATTAGATTTAAATGGTATGTTAAATGACAGAATAAATTGTGCCAAGTTGTGATTTTTTCTGCCTTCTTTGCTTCATGCGATATTTTGAAGTCTTATTCTTCTTTGCTTGATTTTTTATTTTAAAGTTTTTTTTAATTATTGATTTATTAAGTATTATCGGATTTGATAATGTTCCGATGTGTTTAGTAGAGTTATTATTTGTATATATTTAAAGTTCAATAGGTTTTGAGTGGTTATTTTTTAATTTAATTTTCTCTGTTTATGAATAAAATTTTTATTTTTTTTCGAAAAAAGTAATTCTTGGCACGATTTTTCAATATACCAATGCAACTCATGTTTAATTTGAGTTTTCATGGTTATTAGTTTTTATCCTCGGAATTTCCGAGGATTTTTTTTGTCTTGTAAAACAAGCTCGTCTTATGTTGAAGATTTTGAAATTCTTCTTGTAATTTTTGAAATTCTGTAGAGAAGTAATATTAATAATGGAAGTTGATATTTATCATTCTAAAATCCTTCAATTTTTCAATTTTATAATTCTCTTATCAGGGATATTTTTGTATCATTGCAGTCAATTAAAATTTAATAATTATGAAAAAATTATTGTTAGCATCATTATTTCTATTAACACTTACTGCATGTGAAAGAGATGAAGCGGAAATGCAAGTAGAAAATAAGGTGGTTCCGTCCTCTTCTTTAAAGTCTATAACTGCTAAAGGTTCTGAAAAGATGAGTATGACTTTGGTTCAAGTTGACCGGTGGTATAGTTATAAGGTGCATAAACATTTTTTTGGAATCAATACAAGACCTCCGGGACAAAGTCCAAATGAGTTAGATTGGAAGTATGAACAAATAGGTTTTGCATTGGAATCTGTTTGGGTTCCAGGTAATTCGGGAAGCTCAGTTATAAGTATGATTCATCCGAAAAATTTAGATAATCTTTTAGTTACAACTGCTGTTGAAAGACAAAGTGCAGAGGCACAAGGTTATGTTGTTATAGAAAATTTAGGATATTCAATTCCTCAAAATACGATGAATGCTTCTCCGGTTTATAGATATTTCAGACCTTCAAAGAGTGGTCACCTTTATACTAAAAATTTTGCTGAGCTAGGTAATGGAGGAAATGGCTGGATATATGAAGGAATCGCATTTTACGCTTATTAATTAAGAAAATTAATTTATCATAAAAACCGTCTCGAAAAGATGGTTTTTTTATTTAATATAAAAATGATAGAATTAAAATAGATGATATATCTAGTGAGAATAGGTAAATAAAAAAACCTCTAAATAAAATTTAGAGGTTTTAAAGAGGTACCTAGCGGATTCGAACCGCTGTAGATGGTGTTGCAGACCACTGCCTAGCCGCTCGGCCAAAGTACCATGTTTTACCATTTTTGAGGTGTGCAAATATAGCTAAATTTCTATACAAACCAAAGTTTTTATGCGATTTCTTTCTTTCCTAGAGTGTCAATTTCGCTTTTTGCTTGAATTTCAGCCATATAATTTTTTAGATTAATTACTCTTGTGTCGCTCCAGCTGTCGTGCCATCCGTTTACCCCAAGAAATGAGAGCCCATCAAAAGGAACAATTCTGGAAAGACTTCTGTACATAATTTGTTGGGTTGTTGGTTTTGTCCCATCTGTACTGATTACTTTGGTCCCTGTAATATACTTTGAAATGGTTTTCCCATCTAAATAGTTTTCCATCAGAAAGTAATAAAGGTAATAGTTGAAATTTCCAATAAAGAGACTCCATAAAAAGCCTCCATTACTATAGAAGTAGAAAAACTCAAGTGAAGTAATGTTATAAAGGAAATTGCAAATACTAGAGAGGAGGTAATTGACAATATATATGATGATAACATCTATGAAATTATTGGCAAACCTAATCCATAATGAAGCCTTATTGTATTCAACAATATTTAAAATTCTTTTCATGGGTCGGTTATTAGTTTTTTTTAACTGGATTTTATTTGATTTTTAAAATCCGTTCACAAGTAGTTTTAAAGTGGCATTAGTATCAATGACAGCAGTAATTCCTGTACTGTTGAGAAGAATTTTGCTTGGTCTCAGATTAAATACCTTTCCGCTCATCTTTAATCCTTTATAATATTCCTTGTTGAAAGCATCTTCAATACTTTTTCTGGATGTTTCTTCCAATTCCTGGGTTGGAATTCCATATTCCTCTTCAATCATCTTTACAATTTTCCCCTGGAATAGAAGTGAGGCTGTCTTTTGGAGAATATTCATTGTTTTAAGCTTGAATTTCGTATCAGATAAGACAATTTTTCTTTTAGTTTCATCATATACAGGAATTCCCGAAATTACAGCAGTCCCTTTGATATAACCATCTGTCTGTGCTTCAATAACAATTCTGTTGTCAACACCATACACTCTGATGTCTGTTACCTTTACTTTGGAATCTCTAATATCAAATTCTTTGTTGAGAAATGTTTTTCTGGCCATATTACTGGCTTCTGTAAAAGGAATATTGGCTGTAGTCTGCAAAACAAATTTATCTGCAACAGTTGGAGCAAAATTAAAATTACTTGCTGAAGTTACAGTAGGAGAGGCTGCAGGTTTATTTCCTGTAAAAGTTTCTGAGAAAATATCAATTCCAAGGGTGGCATTGATCTGATTTCCATAGAATTTTAAAGGAGTGATAGTAACGCCCACCGGACTTACTTTTAGCCATGTATTATATTCTTCTGAAATATTGAATGGCTGTGCAAATGTATTCCAGGCCATAATAGCATATTGCTGGAAGTTTAGCTGGGTAGCCATTTGCTGATCGATGGTTTTACAGAATTTTTCCTGTTGTTCTTTTAAACTCTTTTCAACAATAGGAGTAATCGGAATTTGTATTCTTCCATAATCCAATACCGGTTTTGTTACCCATCGGAAGCCGTTGGGTTGTGTATTGGTAGTAATTGTCCAGTTGTTTTTAAATGTAACCGTAGTATTAAAGGACATTACGGTTTCAAAAGTAGTATTCTGATAGGAATAAACGCCCAGGGTTCCGATTCCTTTCTCTGCCCATATTTTTAAAGGAACTTCAATCAATAGATTTTGGCTGGTTCCTCCAACTAAGCGGATGGGTCTGGTTTTCCATACTTTTACTTTAAACTGGTCATTATTATTATCTGTATAAGAATCATCCTGGTAGATGAGATCTTTTACAGAGGCGTTTACCATATTGCTCAGCTCTGAAAGTGGGATTGTTACCGGCATGGTAATGCTGGATTTAATCTTCGGAAAATTATAACTGGCCAATTGATTATCAACACCTGTCTGACCAAAAGTATTGATAAATGCTACTAAAAATAATATTTTAACGAATTTCAATTTTGTATTTTTTTAGAAAATAAAAATAAGAATTTTAATTTTCCGGTTTAAAACTTTTTTCCAGTTCAATACTTGCGCCTTTCATTTCACCTTGCATAGGCGGTGCTGTTTTGGTAAGCTTAAGCTTGATATAGTCGATTTGTGGAAAACGATCATGTATTTTTGAAATAATCCTTCCCGCAACATGTTCCAGCAATTTGGATTTGATTTTCATTTCCTGATGAAGAATATTGTTGATATCTGCATAGCTTATGGTATCATTCAGGTCATCTGATTCTGCTGCCTTCCACAAATCGGTATGAAGTTCTGCATTTAAAATATAGTAGGTGCCAATAATATTTTCCTCAGGTAAAACCCCGTGGTAGGCATATATTTTTACATCTTCAAGATATATCTTACTCATTGCTTAATTTTTATCAAGCAAAAATCGTTTTAATTCTTCAAAATCTGAATTTATTTCTACAGTTTTTTTCTCCTTTTTCATTAGGGCTTCCAAAGATTGGGGAATTTCAATTTTTGTTTTGATTGCATTTTCTACAGCATCAGGAAATTTTACAGGATGTGCTGTTCCCAGGATGAAACCTTTTTTACCTGGATTTTCTTTAATATATTGCTCAAGTGAAGCAAATGCTACTGCACTATGAGGATCCAGAACATAGTGATCCTTGTGGTAGACATCTGTAATTGTCTGCATGGTTTTTTTATCATCTATGGAATAGCCGGATATCTTATTCTTTAGAGCATCAAACTCATTGTTGAAAAGTTCCAGAATTCTGACAAAATTGCTGGGGTTTCCCACATCCATAGCATTGGATAAAGTAGCGACAGTCTTTCTAGGGCTAAAATTCTGGGTTTCCAAATACTCAGGAATTACATCGTTGGTATTGCAGGCTGCAATGAAATGTTCTGTAGGAAGACCACGTAAATGAGCCAAAATTCCAGCACAGATATTCCCAAAATTTCCACTTGGAACACAGATTACAGGAGCTTTGTTTTCTATTTGCTGCCATTGTTTTAATGCTAACATATAATAAATCTGCTGCGGAAGCCATCTGGCAATATTGATAGAATTGGCAGAAGTCAGGAAGACTTTGTTATGGACTTCTTCACTGGAAAAAGCTTGTTTTACCAGATTTTGACAATCATCAAAACTGCCATTAACTTCCAGCGCGTAAATATTTTTACCTAATGCGCTAAGTTGCTTTTCCTGAACAGGGCTAACCCTATTTTTAGGATAAAGAATGACAACATCAATGCCCGGAAGGTCATAGAATCCATGAGCAACAGCTCCGCCAGTATCTCCGGAAGTCGCTACTAAAACAGTAACTTTTTTCTGTTGATTTTCTAAAAAATAAGACAGACATCTGCTCATAAATCCTGCACCGATATCTTTGAATGCCAGAGTAGGGCCATGAAAAAGTTCCAAAACTGAAATGTCATTATTAATTTTTTTCAAAGGAATTTCAAAGCTGATGGTTTCTTCAACAATCTTTTTAAGTATTGCTGAAGGAATTTCATCTCCAATAAAGTCTTTCATACATTGAAAAGCAATCTCCTCATCAGAATATTTAGAGAGATTGTGGATGAATTCTTCTTCGAAGCAAGGGATATTTTCAGGAAAGAATAATCCTTTATCTCTTCCCTGTCCTTTTATGGTTGCAGTTCTGAAATCAATGCTTTCTTTACTGTCTTTTAAATTATAATATTTCATTTTGTCTTTAATCTAGTTTTGATTCTTCAATGGCTTCAATTCCAACAGGATTTATTTTGGAAACATATACGAAGTTGTCTATGTCAATTTCATCATACATGGTTTTCATAAGGTCAGCAATTTTTTCTGCCGTTTCTTTTTTTTCTGCCAGCATGAAAATAGAAGGCCCTGATCCCGAAATTCCTCCTCCCAGAGCTCCAAGCTCAAGACTTTTTGATTTAATTTCATCAAATTTTGGAATTAAAATACTACGTATAGGTTCTATAATGACATCGTTGAGACTTCTGCCAATCAGTGCAAAATCATTTTTCTGAATACCTGCTACCAATCCTGCAATATTTCCCCATTGTTCAACAGCGCTTTTTAAGGCGATATTTTTCTTTAAAATTTGCCTTGAATCGGAAGTTTTAACTTCAACCTGAGGATGTACGGCGGCAACAAATAAATCAGGGGCATTCAATGGGATGATATCAATGGGATCTGTAGATTTTACTAAAGTAATTCCACCATAGATACATGGAGCGATATTATCGGCATGACGAACTCCGGAAGCGAGTTCTTCTCCAAACATGGCAAAATGTACCGCTTCATCTTTTGACATGATATTTCCCAATATGATATTGGCTCCTATGGCGGCTCCGGCAGCACTAGCCGCGCTGGAACCGAGTCCACTTCCCGGTTTTATATGTTTATGAATAATAACTTCAAAGCCATTTTTTAAGTTGAAATGTTCCTGAATTTTTAAAAGTACAATACCTGCAACATTTTTAGCCGGCTCTTCAGGAAGCCCAAAAGAATCTGTATGCTTTATGATGATTTCCGAAGTTTCCAGTAAACGGATTTCCATTTCATCATAAGGTTCATTAACAGCCATTCCAAGAATATCAAATCCACATACTAAATTGGCTACAGTAGCCGGAATCTTTAATTTTACTTTTTTCATATTTTTTGTTTTTAAACTGAACGGATAATGTCTGCAAAAATACCACTGGCAGTTACTTCAGCTCCTGCACCGGCTCCTTTGATAACCAATGGCTGTTCGGAGTATCTTAAGGTTTTAAAAATGACAATATTATCTTTTCCATAAAGATGAAACAGATCGCTTCCCGGAGCAACATGCTGTAAACCTACTTTGGCTTTTCCTTCTTCAAATTCTGCAATATACTTCAGTATTTTTCCTTCCTTTTGGGCGTTACCCAATAAAGACTTAAAATGACTTTCATATTCTGTAAGCTTTTCATAGAAATGCTCTACACTACCTTCCATACAGGCTGCCGGTAGGAAACCTATATTTTCAATTTCTTCAAACTGAAGTGAATATCCGGCCTCTCTGGCAAGGATTAAAATCTTTCTGGCCACATCGGTTCCGGAAAGGTCCAGTCTTGGGTCCGGTTCTGTATAGCCTTCTTTTTGTGCCTGAGCTACCACTTCAGAAAATGTTCTGCTTCCATCGTAGTTGTTGAATACAAAATTTAATGTTCCACTAAGTACAGCTTCAATAGAAGTTATTTTATCCCCACTTTTAATGAGATCATTAATGGTTCCTATTACCGGAAGCCCGGCTCCTACATTCGTTTCAAAGTGAAAAGTGCAGTTATGGTTTCTGGCGGTATTCTTTAATGTCGTATATCTGTTAAAATCCGATGAAGCCGCAATTTTATTACAGGCAACAATATTGATACTCCTTTTCAAAAGTTCTTCATATACTTCAGGAATTTCAGAACTTGCGGTGATATCAACAAAAACAGAGTTTCTTAAATTACGGGCTTTGATTTCTTCGGCAAATTTTTGAGCTGAAGCCTCAATACCTGATTCATTCCAGTTGAGGTATTCTTCTTTGGAAATTCCTTTGTCTGCAAAAATCATCTTTCGGCTGTTGGACAGACCAGCAATTCTTAAGTTGATGAAGTGGTTTTCTCTCAGATATTTATTCTGATTATAGATCTGCTGGATAAGCTTGGTGCCCACATTTCCTGTTCCACAGATATAAAGATGAATTTGTTTTATTTCTGATTCGAAAAACTCTTCATGAAGGACATTAACTGCTTTTCTGGCATCTTTTTCAGCAACAACAACACTGATGTTTCTTTCTGAGGACCCTTGTGCAATAGTTCTGATATTAATTCCATTATTACCTAGACACCCAAACATTTTAGCACTTACCCCACTTCTACTTTTCATGTTTTCTCCTACTAAAGCTACAATTGAAAGATCTGTTTCAATATGAACCGGAGCTACTCTTTTTAAATCAATATCATCAGCAAAAGAAGCATTAATCATCGTTTCAGCAGTTGATATATCTTTTTCGTGAATGGCGATAGTAATGGAATGTTCCGAAGAACCTTGGGTAATGAGAATCACATTTATTTTTTCCTGGCTCAGACATTGGAAAAGTTTTGCGGAAATTCCAGGAATGCCTACCATTCCACTACCTTCCAGAGTGAGAAGGGCAATATGGCCCATATTTGAAATTCCTACTGCTACCTCATGTTTCTCATTTTCTGAAATTTCCAGATTATGGGATACTAATGTTCCTTGCGCTTCCGGATCAAAGGTGTTTTTAATTTTAAGCGTAATATTTTTTACCATCACAGGTTGAATAGATGGTGGATAAATAACTTTTGCTCCAAAATGAGAAAGCTCCATAGCTTCATGATAGGAAATTTCTGCGATGGGTTTTGCATGGGAAACCAAGCGAGGATCAGCAGTCATCATTCCACTTACGTCCGTCCATATCTGAAGTTCCTCAGCCTGAATGACAGCAGCAATTATAGCAGCAGTATAATCTGAACCACCACGTCCTAATGTTGTTGTATGACCTTTTTCGTCACTGGCTATAAAACCGGGACCTATCAGGATACGGTTCTGATGCTTGTTGATATAATTTTTAATATTGCTTTCAGTGGCGCTGAAATTTACTTTCGCATGAGTAAAATTGCTGTCTGTTCTAATGAGTTCTGAAACATTCATCCATAAACAATCCATTTCCTGATGCTGAAGTCTTGCTGCAATGATACTGGATGATAAAAATTCTCCGTATGAGGCAATTTTATCCTTGATTCTTGGGGTAAGCTCTCCAAGAACGAAAATTCCGTTGTATAGATCTTCCAGATCATTGAAGTGTTTTTTTACAAAACTTAGTAAAGAACTTTGTTCTAGAACAGGAATAAGTTCCTTGACAAGGTTCAGGTGTTTTTCCTCCGCATTTTTAAGCAGCTGTAAATAATCTTCATTTTTAACAGCTGCATATTCTGCTGCCATAATAAGATGATCTGTTACACCATGAAGTGCAGATAAAATGACTACAACATTGCTTTTTGAAGATTCCTTTTTGATAATATTTTCCACCAGCAGGATATTCTGAGAATTGGCGACTGATGTTCCGCCAAATTTTAAGATTTTCATCTATTATTTATTTGAGGTTAGATAAAGTGAGTGAGTTACTCTTTGTAAAAAAAGAGTACAGGTACCGGAAATAATATGTGAAAATTTACCCCTTTATGGGGTAGTTGTTGTAGTTGTGAATGTAGAAACAGCAGATACTCCTGAAATAGGTGACTTCAGGATAGAAATATCAGATATGTTTCTTGAAAAATTCATTGTAACAGGACAAATGTACAAATTATTTTGAAATAGCAAACTTTTAACATAATAAATTTGTAAATCCTTTTATAGAGAAATATTTTGTGTAATTAATTAAAAATCTTACATTTATCAAACTAACTATAATGAATATCCAATGAAAAATTCAAAAAAAATTAAAAGAGAACATTTAAAATCAATTAATGGTGGTGGAATAGGGGATTGTTATGAAAATTGTCCTGTTGGACCTTATGGACCAAATGAACCAAGATCATGTGGAGACTTTTATGGGCTGCCAGAGTGCTGTAAAAAAAGAGTATTGGTAAGTATGGACTGTTTTGACCGTTATTAATATCTTTCAATAATATAAGAGCATTGTTTTTACAGTGCTTTTTTGCTTTATCATCTTAAAATTAAAATAATATGAAAACAATTAAAAGATTATCAAGAGAGCAGAAGAAGAATATCAGTGGTGGCGCTACACAAATTCAAATCGAAGCTTGTGGTAGTGAACAACTTGTATGTTTTATGGGTGGAGGCAGATGGGGATGCTGGCTTAAGCCTGGTGGAAAATGCTATCCTCCCATGCTGTAATTTGAATCAAATTGAAATCATTCAAAATCTTTACAATATGAAAAAGTTATCCAGACATCATCTTAAAAATATTAAAGGTGCGAATGCTTCTCTTTGCAACGGATGTCCAACTCATATTAAGTATGGGCCGGGAGTGGAATACACTGGAACCTGTGATAATTATTTTGCATTACCGGATTACTGCAAAGACCAAAATTGTGTTAGAGTCAGCAGATCTTGTTTTGGAGATAGTTAACAGGAATAATTATCAATGATCAGTAAAACATTAATTAATAACAAATCTAAACATGAAAAAATTATCACGAACAAACCTGAAGGATATTAATGGTAAAGGAACGGGATGTAACTTCTGTCCGACTTCCGGAAACTATGGAGATGGTCCTGAATATACCAATGGCTGTATGGCTTTTTGGGCATTATCTCCTACGTGTAGAAATTGCGTTGATGTAAGTGCCGATTGCTATGGACCAGATTATTCTGATTATTATGGTCACTAAATGAAAATTTTGCTAAACAATACTATTCAATAACATCAAAAAATTAAAATAACTATGAAAAATATAAAGAAATTAAACAGAAAAGAATTAGGAGGCATAAATGGTTCAATTGGATCAAACTGTAGCAGATGTCCACAGCATACAACATATGGAACTGGTCCCAATGATGCTCCATGTAGTGCTTATCAAGCGCTTCCTACTTATTGCAAAGCATGCGTAATTGTAAGTATGGAGTGTATGGATGGAGGAGTATCTTAATATAAAGATGACTCATCGAAAATAAAAAAGCACTGTAAAAATTACAGTGCTTTATGTTTTAACATTCAGTAGGGAAATAAGGTCCTTTTGGAAGGCAAATAGGTTGTCCATAGCATCCTATATCACAAATTTCACGTATACTACAATAGCTACAGGTATTTGACCCTCCGTTTACTTTTTTAAGATTTTCTCTGTTTAATTTCTTTAAATTTTTCATATTATAAATTATTAGTGTGAATTATAAATATAATAAATAATTCACTAGTAAAAGAAATAATAATATATTTTTAAAGAAAATTAAATAGATTTTTAATTATTTTTTCTCTTTACTGATAGCATTAAAAAAAGCACTGTAAAAACAGTGCTTTAAATTTACTTTATACTTTTCGAAAGATCAAGCATCGCCTCAATGGGCTTCAATGCTTTTAATCTTAATTCTTCGTCGATAAGAATCTCAGGAAGCTCATATTTCATACATAAATACAGCTTTTCCATTGTATTACGTTTCATGTAGAAACATTCTGAGCAGTTACAACTTTCGTCGAAAACTAATGCAGGAATTAATTCCTTGTGTGGTGCACGTTTTCTCATCTCATGGAGAATCCCTTCTTCTGTTGCGATGATGAATTTCTGGCAATCATCCTTTTCTACAAAGTTCAGCAGAGCAGAAGTGGAACCAATGAAGTGTGCTAATTTTAAAACAGCTTCTTCACTTTCCGGGTGTGCAATCATTTTTGCATCCGGATTGTCTGCAAGTTGTTTTGCAATTCTTTCCATTGAAAATGCCTCGTGTACTATGCAGCTTCCGTCCCAAAGGATCATATCGCGACCTGTCTTTTTAGATAAATATCTTCCCAGGTTTTTGTCCGGTGCAAAAATGATGGGTCTGTCTTTTGGAAGCGCTTCAATAACGGTTTCAGCATTTGAGCTTGTTACGATAATATCACTTTCAGCCTTTGTTTCTGCATTACAGTTAATGTAAGTAGCAATTAAAGCATCAGGATGTTGCTCACGCATTTTTCTTAATCCTTCTCCAGAGCATCCGTCTGCCAGAGAGCATCCAGCCATGGTATCAGGAAGAACTACTTTTTTAGTTGGATTAAGAATTTTTGCTGCTTCAGCCATGAAATGTACTCCACAGAATACAATCATGTCAGCATTAGTTTCTTTTGCCTGTCTTGCCAATTGCAGAGAATCTCCAAGGAAATCAGCAATATCCTGAATTTCTCCCGGTTGGTAATAATGGGCAAGGATTACAGCGTTTTTCTCTTCCTTAAGTTTTAGAATGGCTTTTACCAGTTCTTCTCCCTGAGGAATCGCTATGCCTTTTATATCCAGGAATCCTTTTACGGGAATCGCAGATTTAGCTTTTTCTAATGTTTCGGTACTCATATCAACCTCAATGTTTTTTATTATCAGAAGTTAGAGGTTAGAAATTAGAAGTTAGATTTTGATGAAAGTACGTTCCTTTCATCTTCTGACCCCCATCTTCCAGCCATTAATTATTGATAAAACTTTTTATTAAACTTTCTATTTCTTTTTTAGCTTCATCAAGATCGGAATTGATGACGATCCTGTCAAATTCACTGGCATAAGACATCTCTTCTTCAGCTTTTTCTACACGGGTTTTGATGGTTTCATCATCGTCCGTATTTCTTGAAATCAATCTTCGTTCCAGTTCTTCAATGGAAGGTGGTTCTATAAAAATAGACAACGCTTTTTCTCCAAAATATTTTTTCAGGGAAATTCCTCCTTTTACGTCTACATCAAAAATAACAACTTTTCCCTGATTCCAAATCTTTTCCACTTCAGATTTTAAAGTTCCGTAATATTTATCAGTGTATACTTCTTCATATTCTACAAAAGCATCTTCTGAAATTTTCTGTCTGAATTCATCAGGTGATAAAAAATGGTAATCTACTGCATGTACTTCACTTCCTCTTGGCTGTCTTGTAGTACATGAAATTGAAAACTCCAGTGTAGGGAAAGTTTCAAGAGAATGCTTTACCAATGTAGTTTTTCCGCTTCCAGACGGTGCTGAAAATATAATTACTTTATCCATATTTTTGAGTTTCGAGCTCCAGAGTCCGAGTTGCTTATCCCATCAATAATAATTGTGATCCCGCATCTCGTACCTGGTCGCTACAACACGTTTAACGTTTGTTCTTTAATTTTCTCCAAATCATCCTTCATCATCACTACCAGTTTCTGGATTTCGGCATGGTTGGCTTTAGAACCTAAAGTGTTGATCTCTCTTCCGATTTCCTGAGAAATAAAGCCCAGTTTTTTACCATTGAAAGATTCATTGTCCATTACTTCCTTGTAATATTTCAAATGCTGGGTCAGTCTTACTTTTTCCTCTGAAATGTCCAGTTTTTCTGTGAAGTAAGCCATTTCCTGATAGAAACGGGTTTCGTCCACATTTTCGAATTCTTTCAGAGTCTTTTGGTAACGTTCTTTTACACTCACGATTCTTTCTTCTTCAAAAGGAATCACTTCGCCCAGATATTTATCAATGTTTTGAATATTTCTGCTAAGCTCTTCATGTAAAATACTGCCTTCAGTTTTTCTGAATTCTTCAAATCGATCTACTGCAGCATGAACGATTTTTGCTAATGCTTCCCATTCGCCTTCTGTAAGCTCATCAGGTCTTGAGGTGATGGCATCCGGCAATCTTACTGCCATTTTCAGATATTCGAAATCAGGACCATCTGATGCAATATTTTTAAGTTCATTGATGTATGAATCAATTAAACCTTTATTAATTTTTACATCATTAGATTCTTCAAGATTTTCAAGATTGACATAGCAGTCAACTTTTCCACGGATAATTCTATCGTTAAGAATTTTTCTGATCTCAAATTCTTTTTCTTTGTAACGTAAAGGAATTTTGATATTTAAATCAAAGCTCTTGCTGTTCAGTGATTTAATATCTATTGTTATTTTTTTTCCTTCAAAAACACCTTCGGCCCTACCGAAGCCAGTCATTGATAAAATCATAGTTTTTTATTGTTCTACAAAGATAAACATTTAAATTAGCACAGTGAAATCTGTAAAAGATTCTATTTTACTGATAAAATAATGAATGTGCACTGATGAAAAATCTGATTTCTGTAGTAGGACCCACCGGAATAGGGAAGACAAAACTGGCAATTGATCTGGCAAAACATTTCAATACCGAAATTGTTTCCTGTGATTCCCGGCAGTTTTTCAAGGAAATGAAAATAGGAACAGCCGCACCATCTGAAGAAGAGTTGGCTGAAGCACCTCATCATTTTATTGGCAATCTTTCCGTTGAAGAATACTATTCAATTGGTCAATACGAAGAAGATGTCCTGAAAAAACTCACTGAACTTTTTCAAAAACATAACACCGTCATTCTTGTAGGAGGAAGTATGATGTATGAAAAAGCTGTGATTGAAGGGTTGAATGATCTGCCTGAAGCCAATGTTGAAAATCAGGAAAAGCTTCAGAAACTTATGGAAGAGGAAGGTGTTGAAAAACTTCAGGAAATTTTAAAAGAATTAGATTCCGAATATTTTGAAGTAGTCGATATTCACAATCACCGAAGACTTTTACGTGCTATTGATGTGATCTGGCAAACCGATAAAAAGTATTCTGAACAGATTGCTGTTTCTCAGGATTCCAGAGATTTTAACGTTATCAGAATTGGAATTGAAGCGCCAAGAGAAGAATTGTATGATAGAATCAACCGTAGAGTGGATATTATGATGGAAAAGGGTCTTTTGGATGAGGTAAAAGGTCTGGAGAAATTCAAAGGACTGACTGCTTTGAATACGGTTGGTTATACTGAATTATTCAAATATTTAGATGAAGAATGGGATCTTGATTTTGCTGTTTCTGAAATTAAAAAGAATAGCCGCAGATATGCTAAGCGTCAATTGACATGGTATAGAAAGGCTGATGATATTCATTATTTGCAGTTGGGATATTCTCAGCAGGATTATGAGGATTTGATTCTTTGGATTACTGAGCAGTTTCAGAAATAAATTTTTGAACTATTAAGATTATAAGAGGGTTAGAGGAGCCTGGCTTTAAGGAATACTGTTCTTAAAATCTATTGATTCGCATCGATGAAATTTAATTTCTTTAATCATTTAAAAATTGAAGACAGACATTGAGATTCCTCGGAATGACAAAGACTATATGTATTGTTTGTCATTCTGACGAAGGAAGAATCTTGTATATTGTTTCAGAGATTCTTCACTCCACGTTGTTCCGTTCAGAATGACAGCGTATAATTAGATGTCCTGGGGATAATCTAAAGCATAGAGTTTATGTTGATTTAATATAATTTAACAATAAAAAAATGCGGTTCTATAAAGAACCGCATGTCAAACAATATAATTTAATTTACTACTTCCAACCGCCACCCAGCGCTCTGTATAAATCTACAATGCTGCTTAATCTTTGTCTTTTAATGGAAGCAAGATTCAACTCTGCTTGAAGAGAATTTCCCTGTGCGGTAATCACTTCAAGATAATTGGTAGAACCTCCTCTGTAAAGAAGTTGTGCACTTTTAATTCCATCTTTCAATGTAGTGGACTGTTCTGCTGCTTTTTGTTCCTGGACTTTTAAATTTTCATTAGAAACTAAAGCGTCAGAAACTTCCCCTACTGCATTTAATACGGCTTGACGGAACGCCAATACATTTTTCTCTCTTTGAATTTTAGCTACCTCAAAATCGGTTTTTAATTGTCTTTTCTGGAAAATCGGCTGAGTAATTCCTCCTAAAACCGACCCAAATAATGATGCCGGAATCTGAAACCAGTTATCGAATTTAAATGAATTAACTCCGCCATTTGCTGTAATCTTTAAAGCAGGATACATATTGGCCTGGGCAATTCCTACCATGGCATTAGATTCCAGTAAAACCAATTCCTGCTGACGTACATCCGGTCTGCGGCTTACCATAGCTGCAGGAAGTCCTGCCATGATATTTTGAGGCAGAGAAGTATCAGACATCTCAATCGTTCTGTTGACTTTATTAGGCGTCTCACCTACCAGAATACTCAATGCATTTTCCTGAATCGCAATATTCTGTTCCAATTGAGAGATCAAAAGTTCAGTGGCTTGTTTCTGAGCAGTAGCCTGCTGAACTCCCAAAGAAGTGGTATCTCCACTTTCCCACATTTTTTGTGTAATTAATAGAGTATTACTGGTTAACTCCAGATTGGATTTGGCAATTGCCAGCTGTTTATCCAGCATCAGAAGATTGTAATATCCCTGGGCAATAGCGGCTACCACTTGAGTTTGAATAGCCTTTGAACCTTCATACGTTTGCAGATACTGCATTCTGGAAACTTCTTGCTGGTTTTTGATTTTCCCCCAGATATCGGCCTCCCATGAAAGATTGAAGGCTGCATTATAATCTTCAACATGGCTTTGACCTAAAAACAGGTTTAAGCTTTGTCCGTTCATACTGTTTTTAGATGGCTTAGAAATCTGAGCCGCTACTCCAAATCCAACATCCGGATATTGCATATATTTTGCCTGTTTCAGTTTTTCCTGTGAAGAAGCTACTTGTTTTAAGGCAATTTGAAGATCATAATTATTTTTAATTCCTTTTTCAATCAGACCTTGTAAAATAGGGTCATTGAAAAATTGTTTCCATTCCAGATTGGCAATACTTGCTGTATCAGCAGTGGCCGTGTACTGGAATTTTTCCGGTAGCGGAAGATCCGGCTCCGTGTATGCCAGTTTTGACACACACGAAACAGATCCTAAAGCTATGGCGAATGTTAATATAATATTTTTTAGTCTTTTCATAGTTTTTCTTTAATAGACTTTAATGGAGTACAAAACTTTAAGGGTTTTATTTTCCCACAGATTTCACAGATTTACACAGATGCTTTCAGGTGATAAAATCAAAGATTTTCAAAAAAACTTAAGTGTACTGCTTATGCAAAAGCTTTTGTAACTTTTGTGGTAATCTTATTTGAAAAATTTTATTTCCCACAGATTGCGCAGATTTACACAGATGCTTTCGGACAAGAAAATCAAAGATTTTCAAAAACTTATATGTACTTCTTATGCAATATATTTTTAACTTAAAATCACTTAAGTGTTTGAAATATTTTATGATTTATAAATTCCATTTTTTGTTACCATTTAATTAATGAGGAGTTGCCAGAAGTTCTTCTTCCATTTGCTTTTTCAGAAGTCTTTTCTTCTTTCTGCTTGGCATTTTTTCATGCAGATATTGGAAGACAACATACATCACAGGAATAATGAAAATTCCGAATACTACTCCTGTAAGCATTCCACCTACGGTACTATACCCAATAGAATGGTTTCCTTTTGCAGAAGCTCCCTGCGTCCAAACTAATGGAAGCATTCCTACGATGAAAGCAAAAGAAGTCATCAGGATGGGTCTTAGACGTAATCTTGAAGCCTGAAGTGCAGATTCAATCAATGATCTTCCTGCTTTTCTTCTCTGAACAGCAAATTCTACGATCAGGATGGCATTTTTTGCTAATAATCCCACCAACATGATTAATCCTACCTGTACATAAATATTGTTATCAATTCCTGCCAGACCTGTGAAGGCAAATACTCCGAATATTCCGGTTGGAATAGTTAAAATAATGGCAAACGGAAGAATATAACTTTCGTATTGAGCGGCTAACAGGAAATACACAAATAAAATACTTAGTAAGAAGATAAAAGTTGTTTGTCCTCCTGTTTTAATCTCCTCACGCGTAATTCCTGTCCATTCATATCCATAGCCTCTCGGAAGTGATTTCTGAGCAACTTCTTCTACAGCTTTAATGGCATCTCCGGTACTGTATCCCGGTTTTGGAGTACCATTAATAGTTACCGCATTGAAAAGGTTATTTCTCGTCACAGTTTCCGGCCCGAAGGTTCTTTTTAAGGTGACTAAAGTTTTAGCAGGAACCATTTCTCCAGATTTGTTTTTCACATAGATTCCCTCCAAAGAATTAATATCCGTACGGTAAGGAATATCTGCCTGAGCCATTACCCTATAGTATTTCCCGAATCTGTTGAAATCAGAAACGAAGCTACTTCCGTAGTAAATCTGCATGGTCTGCATTAATTCGGTGATAGAAACTCCTAACTGATTGGCTTTATCTGTATCTACATCAATGGTGTATTGTGGATTTCCGGCTGCATACGTTGTAAAGGCAAAGGCAATTTCCGGACGCTTCATTAATTCACCAATGAATTGTTGAGTCGTGGTTCCCAATTGCTCAAAAGATCCGTTGGTTTTATCCTGTAGCATAAATTCAAAACCGGACACGTTACCAAATCCCTGAATGGTAGGGAAATTGAAGAAGAAAGCATTAGCGTCTTTTACCTGGCTTACTTTTCCTGTTAATGCAGCAGCAATTTGATCCGGATCCTTCATTTCTCCACGTTGATCATAATCTTTAAGTTTGATAAAACCTGCAGAATATGGAGAAGTATTCGCATTACTGATGAAGTTCATTCCATCGGCTACCCAAAGGTGGTTGGTTGCTTTTTCTCCGTTAATGATTTTATCAATCTGTTCAGTCGCTCTGTGAGTCCTTTCCAATGAACTTCCCGGAGGAGTATTCACTGCATATAATACAAATCCCTGGTCTTCCGTTGGAATAAATCCTGATGGTGCTTTTTTAATCATAAAAATACTTGCTGCTGTGATGACAACAAGGCCTCCAATAGCTACCCATTTGTTTTTGATTAAAAACTTAAGACTGTAAATATATTTTTTGGTCATATTATTGAAGCTGGCATTAAATGCATTGAAAAACCTCGCTCCAAAACCTTTTTTGTGACCATGTTCACCGTGCTCTCCTTGAGGATCACTTAAGAAAAGGGCGCATAATGCTGGGCTTAACGTTAAAGCATTCACCGCCGAAATCATAATGGCAATGGCTAATGTAAAGGCGAACTGTCTGTAGAAAACTCCCGCAGGACCTTGCATAAAACCAACCGGAATAAATACTGCACACATCACCAATGTAATTGAAATAATGGCTCCGGAAATCTCACTCATAGAGTTCATGGTTGCGTGTTCCACAGGCATTCCTGTTTGTTCCATTTTAGAATGGACGGCTTCTACCACGACAATAGCATCATCTACCACAATACCGATGGCCAGAACCAATGCAAATAAAGTAAGCATGTTGATACTGAAATCAAATAACTGAAGGAAGAAGAATGTACCAATAATAGCGACAGGTACGGCAATGGCTGGGATTAAAGTAGATCTGAAATCCTGAAGGAAAATAAATACTACAATAAATACCAAAATAAATGCAATCACCAATGTTTCAACGACCTGATGAATAGAAGCATCAAGGAAATCTTTGGAGTTATACATGATAATTGGCTTCACTCCTTTAGGCAGGGTAGTGCTGAACTGGTCTACCTGTTTTTCAATCTCAGTAAGGATCTCATTCGCATTGGAACCAGCTGTTTGTAAAATAGCAAACCCTGAAACAGGCTTTCCATCCACTCTGTTGGCCGCTGTATAAGTATAAGATCCGAATTCTACTCTTGCAACATCTTTTAATCTTAAGAAAGAACCGTCACTATTCGCTTTGATGGCGATATTTTCATAGTCTTCATTCTTGTTTAGTTTTCCTTTATATTTAAGGATATATTCGTAAGTTTCCTTACTTCCCTGTCCAAGACGTCCCGGAGCAGCTTCAAGGTTATGATCTTTGATAGCGCCTAACACTTCCTGTGGAGAAAGGTTATTAGCAGCTAATCTGTCCGGTTTCAACCAGATTCTCATCGAATAATCTCTGGTTCCGAATACCTGTGCCTGTGCAACTCCCGGAATACGCTGTATCTGAGGAATGATGTTGATTTTTAGATAATTCTGCAAGAAAAGCTCATCATATTGTTTAGGATCATCACTCGTTAATCCCATAAACATAATCATACTGTTCTGAACTTTCTGAGTGGAAATTCCAGCTTGTACTACTTCCTGAGGAAGTTGGCTCATCGCTTTTGATACACGGTTTTGTACGTTTACGGCAGCATTATCGGGATCAGATCCTTGCTTAAAGAAAACGCTTAAGGTCATGGTACCGTCATTACTGGAGTTGGAAGTCATGTATGTCATGTTCTCCACTCCATTCACAGCTTCCTCAATAGGGGTTGCTACAGAACGTGCCACTACTTCAGCATTTGCTCCCGGATAAAAAGCCGTTACCTGGACACTCGGTGGAGCAATATCCGGAAAGAGGGCGATAGGCAAATTAAAGAGAGACAAAGCTCCCAATAATAAGAGTATTATGGAGATGACCGTGGAAAGGACCGGTCTTTCTATAAATTGTTTTAACATAAGAAGTTTATTTTTTTAATTTGCTTACACTTTTTTAACACTTAAGTTTTAAAGATTTTCAAATACTTATATGTACTTATCAGCATAATCAATTCAACTGTATATACTTATCTAAAAGCTTTTATGACTTTTGTGGTTAAAAAAGTTTAAACAGTTACAACGGCTTTGCTCTCAATAGGCTATCCGAAGAAATAGCTTTGGGTTTGATGGAGGCTCCGTCTTTCAGGTTTCCGATTCCGGTGTAGACAATTTTTTCTCCTGGTGAAAGTCCTTCAGAGATAAAGTAATAACTATCTGTTTTTCCTGAAATTTTAATAGGTTTTCCGGTTACCTTTTTATCATTGCCCATTACATAGACATACGTTTTATCCTGAATTTCGAAAGTAGATTCCTGTGGAATAACCACTGCATTTGAAATCAGTTGTGGCATACGTATTCTTCCTGTATTTCCGGTTCTCAGTGTTCCGTTGGTATTAGGAAAAACGGCACGTACGCTGATGGCTCCTGTTGTTTTGTCAAACTGTCCGTCTACAATGCTTAATCTTCCTTTTTCAGGATAAGTACTGTTGTCGGCAATAACCAAGTCTACCATAGGCATATTTTTTAACTTTTCCTCTAAAGTTGCGCCGGGATATTTATTCTGAAAAGCAATAAAATCAAGTTCACTTAAAGAGAAATAGGCATAAATTTCACTGATGTCTGATAGTAAAGTCAATGGATTAGGATCAGTTCTTGAGATCAGGCTTCCCTTTTTAAAAGGAATTCGTCCGATATATCCGCTTACGGGTGCTGTAATCGTAGTAAATCCTACATTGATTTTAGCACTGCCAACAGATGCTCTGGCCTGTGATGCGGCAGCTATAGCGGCTTCATAGTTGGCTTTTGCTGTTTTAAGCTGAACATCAGATACAACTTTTGCAGCAACTAAAGGCTGAAGTCTGTCCACTTCTACTTTTGCCTTTTGTATATTGGCGTTGGCAACCTGAAGATTAGCATTTGCCATATTCATCTGCTCGCCATAGCTTCTTGAATCTATTTTAAATAAAGGCTGTCCGGCTCTTACATACGCGCCTTCCTCTACATAAATTCTGTCCAGATATCCATCAACCTGAGATCTGATTTCCACATTGTTTTTCCCTTCTAAAGCAGTTGGGAATTCCTGATAGGTGGTAGCAGGAGAAGATATAACGGTATAAACCGGAAGTTCAGGAGCTGGAGGTGCAGTATTGGATCCTTCCGCAGCCTTGGTGCAGCTCTGTAAAAGAATTATACTTGATATAAGTACAATAAACCTTGTTTTTCCAGGTATGTTCATTGTTAATTTAATTTTTTAAATAAAGTGTTAGATTGAAGTAATGTTTCTTTTTAATAAATGCTGTTTTTTTTCCTAACAGTGTTAATGAATTGTTCAAAAAAAATTACAGATTTTTAATGTCCGATCAAGTCGATTGTTTCCATAATTGAAAATTGTTTTTAATGTTTAAGTATATGAAGATGTGAGGTGTAAATCATGTTAATTTTGCTAACGGTGTTAATTTAAAAAGAAAAAATAAGTACCTTTAACAATCGAATCGTGTAGAGTTTTACATAGATGTTTTTTTATTTTTAATAAGGTTTTAACAAATATTTTACATTAATCAAGTGTTAAATTTCCTAACGGCGTTAACTTTAGTTCAAAAAAATATTATAAAGACTTAATAAATGATGAAACAGTCTCATCCAAAGTCGATTTATTCATAGTAGATGGAATATCTCCTGTACGCATCATCATAATGGAAATCATCCCATGAACCGCTGAAAATAGGGCGTGAGACATATGACATGCATTATCTGTATTCGATCCGTTTTTTTCAATGATGTTATAGGTACATTCATAAATCAATTCCTGGAACGAAGAAAATTCTTTTTTCATCTGTCCTTTCCCACAACATTGCATTCCCAGCCCAAACATGAGTTGGTAATATTCCTTATTATTAAAAGCAAAGTTCCAATAAGCATCTACAAGAGCTATAAGCTGCTCTTCCGGAGTATCATATTGCTGTTGTGCTTTTAATAATTCTATGTGTAATTTGTGAAAGCCATCTAATGAAATTTCAAATAGAATAGCATCCTTGTTTTCGAAATAATCATACACCACTGGTGCGCTGTATTCAATAGCGTCTGCTATTTTACGCATAGATAGTGATGCCCAGCCTTCAGATTTCGCCAAAGTGAATGCCGCCTGCAAGATACTTGCACGTATGGATTCTTTTTCTCTTTGACGACGTTCATGTAAGCCCATGATATTCTTTTCTAACAGTGTTAGCAAAACTACTAACTTTTGAAGATATCTTCCAAACGATATTTTAAATTTAATGAAAAAATAAGGAATTTGAGATAGACCGGAAGCTGGAAGAATGGTTGCTGGAAGTAGTTTAAGTATATAATTAAAAAATTATTGTAATAATTAATAAGGTAAATAGCCTGAGTCAATAAATAGAATATGAGAATAGATATTTTATGGCTTCAATAAACTTCCATCTTCCAGCCTCCATCTTCCTTACCAATATAACCAAAGAAATTTTTATCTTTGTGAAACTAAAGAAAAAGGATATGAATACTCCCTCCAATATGTTGGCATTAGGTACAAAAGCTCCGTTTTTTGAGCTTCCGAACCCGTCAAAAACGAATGAACTTCAGTCTTTAGAAGAACTGAAAGGAGAAAAAGGAACGCTGGTTATCTTCATGTGCAACCACTGTCCGTTTGTTCTTCATGTAATTGATAAAATCAATGAATTGTATGAAGACTATAATGAAAAAGGAATTGAATTCATTGCGATCAATGCTAATGATATTGAAAAATATCCGGATGACTCTCCTGAAAAAATGATTGAGTTCCAAATCGAAAGAAACTTCGATTTCCCTTATTTATTTGATGAGAGCCAGGCTATTGCAAAAGCTTATGATGCAGAATGTACTCCTGATTTTTATTTCTTTGATGATAAATTAGACCTTGTATACAGAGGCCAGATGGATGATTCAAGACCTGGAAATAACAAAGATGTTACCGGAGAAGATTTGATTATTGCTTTTGAAAATCTTTTAGCTGGAGAATCTCAGGAAGAAATTCAGAGACCTAGTATGGGATGTAATATTAAATGGAAGTAATTTCCGGTTACGGTTCTTACTTGTTATAATATATGGCTGTTCTTTTTAGGACAGCTTTTTTGTTTCCCATAGATTGATTAGTAATCTCGCAGATTTAGGAGATCATGCAAATTTTTTCCTGGAGATAATCAATACTATAATATTCCTAACCGCAAGCATCTGTGCAAATCTGCGCAATCTGTGGGAAATAAAATTTTACAAATAAGATTACCACAAAAGTCACAAAAGATTTGAAATACTTAAATGATTTTAAGCTAAAAGTATATAGCATAAGAAGTACACATAAGTTTAGAAAATCTTTAATATCCTTATCCGCAAGCATCTGTGCAAATCTGCACAATCTGTGGGAAATAAAATTTTACAAATAAGATTACCACAAAAGTTACAAAAGATTTGAAATACTTAAATGATTTTAAGCTAAAAGTATATAGCATAAGAAGTACATATAAGTTTAGAAAATCTTTAATATCCTTATCCGCAAGCATCTGTGTAAATCTGCGCAATCTGTGGGAAATAAAACTTTACAAATAAGATTACCACAAAAGTCATAATCATCTGCAAAATTTGCGTGATCTGCGAGAAACTCAGACACTCACCTTATTATGAGCATAATCTTTAATGAACTCTGAAGGCGTTTTTCCTGTATACTTTTTAAACATCCTGTTGAAATAGGTTACATTATTGAAGCCACAACCGTAACTGCATTCTGAAATAGATTTATCCTGAGCCATCAGCAGACAGGCTTTATTGATGCGATATCGGTTTACAAATTCCGTAAAGGTGATCTGGGTTGCTTTTTTAAAAAAATTACAAAAGGCCGGTAAAGTCAGGTTTGCCAGTTTTGCGACATCTTCAATATTGATTTCCTTGTCGTAATGGTGTTCTACATAAGTGAAAATATTTTCAAGACGCGTTTTATTTTTTGAAATAATGGTGTAAGGCATAATTTCCTTATTCAAAAGGTCATAGTCTGTACACTTTGACAGTTCAAAAAGAATTTCCAACAGCAATAAATATCTTTTATAACCTTCTGATTCCAACATCAATTTTAATTTCGGAAGGAGAGCTTTCTTTACTTTATGATGAAAGTGAATGCCATATTTTGAAAGTTCAAGCAGATTTTTGATGGATCTGGCTTCCACTTCTTGTTGGGGAAACTGGAGAATTTCTTCTTTAAACTGAAGGACTATTTCTTCATGCGGATCAATAGAATTCAATCCAAATCCTGAATGGGGAATATTAGAACCGATCAGAACGAGATCTCCATGTGTATAATTGCTTTTATGATAGCCAACGTGACGGGTTCCGCTCCCGGAAATGACACATACCAGCTCAATTTCGGGATGATAATGGTACTCCCATTTGAATTCTGAAATAGGAGAGTTATTATGAATGGTACGAAAGGAGCTTTTCTCATTGGGAATTACTCTTTCAAAAGTAACTTTCATTTAATTAATCATATTTAATCACTAAAAATACTAATTATATTAATATTGTTCAAATATTGATTTATTGTGTTAAATTATTGTGAACAGAAATGCTTCTATCTTAGCCGCAAAGAAATAACCTGAATGAAAAACTTCAACATCAAGGCGGTTTTATTTTTGAACTATTTTGTTTTCGCAATTCTTCTGAATTCTGTGGGAACAGTGATTTTGCAGGTACAGCAAAACTTCGGGATTTCAAAATCATCTGCGAGTGTACTGGAAGGCTTTAAAGATCTTCCGATTGCGATCTGTTCATTTATTCTCGCTTCGTTTCTTCCTAAAATTGGGATTAAGAATTCAATGCTGATTGCACTATTTCTGGTGAGCGGAATGTGCTTTGTGATGCCGTTTACAAATGATTTCTGGATCTTCAAAGTATTATTTGCCATTGT
The DNA here is from genome assembly GCF_003815715.1 of Chryseobacterium sp. G0162. Lineage (NCBI taxonomy): Bacteria > Pseudomonadati > Bacteroidota > Flavobacteriia > Flavobacteriales > Weeksellaceae > Chryseobacterium > Chryseobacterium sp. G0162. Next base: position 3,354,699 of record NZ_CP033922.1, read on the forward strand.
AGGAGTTTCTTTTGCGCTTATTAAAATTTCTGTTTTTACTTCCATAGGTTTGGTGACAGAAACAGATAAAGAGCATTCAAGCTTTATGGGATTTCTGGAAGGATTTTTTATGATTGGCGTATTGGCTGGAAATGTTTTATTCAGTTTATATATTGACGATCATAATCCGAAATCTACCCATTGGCTGAATGTGTATTGGGTGTTAGGAATACTTTCATCCCTGTCATTTTTATTTTTATTCTTTTCAAAGCTTAATGAAAAAGAGGCGAGAAGCGAGAAAACCGATTTATTAGGTGATCTAAAGAACAGTGTAAGTTTATTCAGCTATAAAAAAGTATTGTTCTTTTTACTCTGCGCATTCCTTTTTGTATTGGTAGAGCAGAGTTTTCAGACATGGACTCCCACATTTTATAAAGAAATTTTAAAAGTTCCAACCTCTATGAGTATTCAGGCAGGAGCCGTTTTGGCAGGAGCTTTTGCGCTGGGAAGATTTTTATCCGGTTTCTTTTCCAGAAAAATCAGCTGGATTTATGTGGTGTCATTCTGTGTGATTGGTTTTGCTGTAAGTTTACTCCTGGTCCTTCCATTGACACATAATATTCATATTGATACAGGTACAAATTGGCTGAATGCACCACTTGTAGTGTATTTATTTCCATTAATGGGAGGTTTACTGGCCCCGATTTATCCGAGTATCAACTCAGTGATTCTTGCTTCCATCCCTAAATATTTACACAGTGCGATGTCTGGATTGATCGTGGTTTTCTCTGCCATCGGGGGAACAATAGGTTCAATCATTACAGGTTTTGTGTTTCAGGAATTCAGCGGACAGCAGGCATTTTACCTGTCTTTGATTCCCCTTTCATTGTTGATAACTTCAGCAATTTTCATGAATAAATTAAAAATTAACCCTAAGAAATAATTATGAGTAATCAGCTTTATATAAAAGAAATCCAGGTACTTTTTGATGCCGTACAAAAGTCGAAGATTTTTGAAGATCAGAAAATGATGACCGATGCCGTTCCTTTATTTCCGATTGCGGAGATTAATGCAAAATACGAACAGGAAAAAGATACTGCCGGTTTCGACCTGAAAAATTTTGTGATGACTTATTTTGATTTTCTAGGTGCTAAAGTTTCTATCCGTAGAGAAGATGATCTTCCAATCGGGCAGCATATAGAAAAACTTTGGGATGAATTAACACGCACAGCTTACGAAGAAAAAGGCACTCTTTTAAAATTACCAAAACCTTATATCGTTCCGGGTGGACGTTTCAATGAGTTTTTTTATTGGGATAGCTATTTTATTATGCTTGGGCTACAGGTTTCAGGTAGAGTAGAAATGATGGAGAATATTGTAGAAAACTGTTCTTACCTGATTCAAAATGTTGGATTTGTTCCCAATGCCAGCAGGACTCATTTCTTAAGCCGCTCACAGCCTCCCTATTTTTCGCTGATGCTTGATCTTCTTGCTGAGACTAAAAATGATGAAACTATTTATACTCAATATGATGATACTTTAGAAAAAGAATATGCTTTCTGGATGGACGGGGAAGAGGAAACAAAAATTGGGACTGGGTTGAAAAGAGTAGTAAAAACTAAGGATGGAGATGTTCTGAACAGATATTATGATACAGAAAACGAACCTCGTCCTGAAAGTTATCTGATTGATATTGAAGACCAGGAAAATGCGTCAGGAGAAGAATTTTATAGAAATATAAGAAGTGCCTGTGAATCCGGCTGGGATTTTTCCAGCAGATGGTTTGCAGATGGAGAACATATACAGACTATTGAAACACTGAATCTTGCTGAGGTAGACTTAAACTGTCTTTTATGGCATTTAGAAACAACACTGGCAAAATCATCAGCGCTTCAGCATCTGAAAGACAAAGAAAATTATTTTACTGAAAGAGCAGCAAGCCGAAGACATATGATTAATAAATACTTCTGGGATGAAAAGACGAAGATTTACAAAGATTATCATATTCAAAAAAACACAAAAACACCGTCTCAACATATTGCTGCTCTTTACCCTTTATTTCTGGGAATTGCAGATCAGAATCAAGCCAAAGCAGTAGCTGAAACCATTTTTGAAAAATTTTTATATCCGGGAGGGTTGGTTACTACGACTAAAAAAACAGGTCAACAATGGGATTTACCCAATGCATGGGCTCCTTATCAATGGCTTGGCTTTAAAGCCATGAAAAATTATGGTTTTGATGATGAGGCGGAACTTATTAAAAACAACTGGTGTTCGAATGTGGAAAGAGTGTATAAGAACACTGGGAAATTGATGGAAAAATACAATGCATTAGATACGGAAACAATTGCAGGAGGCGGGGAATATCCCAATCAGGACGGATTCGGTTGGACGAATGGAGTGTATTTAAAACTACAACAAAACTGAAACTAACAATAAAAAATAGGGCTATGAAAAAAAAATCAATCTTTTTAATTGCCGCAACTGCTGTATTATATTTCAATAAAGCATATGCACAGGAAACTCCACAAGATTCTGTGAAGGTTTCTTCTATCGATCAGGTTGTCATTACAGGGAATTCCAATCCCAAGAAAAAAATAGAATCCAGTACTGCTATTTCCACATTCAGTGCCAAGGAAATTCAAAAGCAGAATCCCATCAGTGCAGCAGCTTTGCTACAGAGAGTTCCGGGATTTGCTGTGGAAACTTCAGGAGGTGAGGTTGGAAATAACCTTTTTGCAAGAGGAATCCCTTCTGCTGGAGCGTACGAATTTGTGCAGGTTCAGGAAGATGGTCTTCCGGTTTTTGAAGATGGAGCACTTCAGTTTGCCAATGCGGATAATTTTTTCCGTGTAGATAATTCTGTAAGCCGTCTGGAAGCTTTAAGAGGAGGGTCAGGGTCTATTTATGCCAATAATTCTCCGGGAGGGCTTATCAACTTTATTACCAAAGAAGGAACTAATGACTTTAAAGGAACTGCCAAGCTTGAAACCAGTACTTATGGATTAATGCGTACAGATCTTAATGTGGGGGGGGCTTTGGTGAAAGATAAATTATTCTTCAATATAGGTGGTTTCTATAGATCAGATGACGGAATCAGAAAAACAGGATTCAAAGCTAATAATGGTGGGCAGATCAGAATGAACCTGAAGTATGTCTTTGATAAAGGCTACGTTAAAGTGTATTATAAAAAACTGGATGACAGAAATACCTTCTTCCTCCCGATTCCATTGACGCAAGATGGTGATAAATTAAAAGGATTCAACGGTTTTGATCCTAATTATGGAACGTACAGTTACAGAGCCATCAGTCAGTTAAACATTCCACAGGCCGGAGGTGGTTTTTTCAGCAGAAACCTGGAAGATGGAATTCATCCGAAAGTAGATGTATTGGGAGCAGAATTTAAATATGACCTGGGTGGAAACTTCAGCGTTTTAAATAAAACCCGGTACACCAATATCAATATGAATTATACGGGGATTTTCCCGGCAGGGGCACCTCAAACCGGAGCAGATTTTACGAAAGGTATGGGAATGACCAATTACCAGTATTCTATGGTAAGCAGTGGAGCATTGGTTGATCCTCAATTTGTTCAAAAACTAGGGTTCTGGGCGATTGATAAGCAGATGAATAATTTTGTGAATGATTTACAGTTCAATTATAAATTCGACAAAGGAAATGTAACGGCCGGATTTTATAAATCAAACTGGAAATCCCATCAATACTGGAACTGGAGTAATATCCTGACTACTGCTACAGACAGGCCCGAGCTGCTAAACCTGGTAGATCCATCTCTTAGTCCAAGCAGTGTAGGATATTCTAAAACGTATAACGGAGTGACGGATATGTCTACTTTGCTTAGGGATTCACAGATCCAGGGAAGTCTGAATGATCTTTATTTAAATCTGGATTACAATGTGACGGATGCATTAAGCTTTAATGGAGGAATCCGCTACAGCCGCGATTTCTACAGAGGATACAAAGTTAATACGACTACAGCCAATCTTAATAATTCAGGGTTAACCGTTGATGGAACTCATGGTTTTGATACCACGACTGCTGATGACCATATGAATGTTCTCGGAAATCAGTTTACCTATTGGTATTATGATATTAATAAAGTCTCTTATACATTGGCATCTAATTATAAGATCAATCGTGAAAATGCGATATATGCCCGTTTTTCTCACGGATTCAGATCTCCAAATGAAGAAGCATATTACAATAATATAGGAAATTTAAGTGTTGTAAAACCTGTATTAACCAACCAGTTGGAAGTAGGGTATAAGTATTATTCCCGTACTTTCGATATTGCAGTGATTCCTTTCTATTCGGCACTTAAAAACCTTTCATTTACAGATGTTTACTCAGACGGAACTTCGGAAAATAAATTTGCCAATACTACCAATTTTGGGGTAGAAATTGAAGGATATGCGAGATTATTCAATAATGTCTTTGAAGTTACTTTCAACGGGACCATTCAGAATCCGAAATATAAAGATTTTAACGGACGAAATGCTGATGGTACTACCTTCGATTATAGTGGAAATATTGTAAGAAGAATTCCTAAGTTCTATTTCAATATTGCGCCTGCGGTGAATATTACCAAAGAATGGAGAGCGTATGTGAGTATGAATTATTATGGAAAACGTTTCCAGAATGAAGGAAATACAGATGATAATATTCTGCCATCATTTACTGAATTTGGAGCCGGAATGTCTTATCAGTTAGGAAAAATTCGCTTTGCAGTAGATGGAACCAATATCTTTAATACGATCGGAATTACAGAAGGAGATCCAAGGTCTCAGACTGTAGCCGGAAATATAAGAATGGCAAGACCTATTATGGGAGCAGCTGCCAGAGCATCTATTACTTTAGATTTCTAAACTCTATTTCTTTATAACATGAAACCGCCAGGGCCTAGCCCTGACGGTTTTTTTATTTCCCTCACAGACGATGTAGATTAAACCGCTTTTATTATAAATAGAAATCTGCATAATCTGTGAGCGATTAAATATCTTATTTCACAGCAATCCTGATTGTTTGAAATACAATACTTAGATTCTTCCAGAATGATAAAGATGTGTGTCGTCTCACCTATACCCTCAAACTTTCCGACTCTAAAACCCGATTCCTGCCTATTTAAAAAACGGATTATACTGCTTTTCAAAACCTATCGAAGTAGGGTTTCCATGACCGGAGAAAACCTGTGTGTCAGGGTCCAGTACGAAAAGTTTCGTTTTGATACCATCAATTAATTGTTCGTAATTTCCTTTATAAAGATCTGTTCTGCCGATACTGCCTTCAAAAAGTACATCACCGGAGATCATGAATTTCTGATTTTCGTTGTGATAAACAACACTTCCCGGAGAATGTCCAGGGACATGATAAATTTTGAATTTCTCTCCATCCAGCTCAAGTTCTTCCCCTTCGTTAATATATTCGATATCTACTTTTACAGGATCAACAGGGAATCCAAATCTCATTCCACTCGCCTGAAGCATATCAAGAACTTCTTGATCTTCCTGATGCATATTCACCGGAACCTTGAACGTATCAAATGCCCACTGAAGTCCCAAAACATGGTCAATATGTGCATGAGTTAAAAGAATTTTCTGAATGTTCAGTTCTTTTTCTTTGATAAAATTATCAATGGCTTTGGTTTCCTGCTCATTCATATTTCCTGGATCTATTAACCAGGCATTTTTATTTTCATTATAAAGAATATAGGTATTCTCACTCGCGAAGTTGCATACGAAACCTTGAATCTGAAGCATAATCTGAATATTTTTATTCAAAAATACGATATTATTAAGAAAATGGCTATTTTTCGTTATCTTCGTCATAATGAAAACTTTGCGAATACTCTTACTTTCCCTGGGTGGACTGGTTTATGGACAAAATATCCAAAGTATCCAGCTATTCAACCCACAGACGAATGATGAAACGCCGGTCATCAAATTCGGTGAACAATTGGTGTTAAGCTTTGATGATCTTACCAATGGTAGTGAGATCTACAGATATACCATCAAACATTATGACAGAAACTGGAATGATGATAATTTGTTCTTTACGGAATTTGCCACTGGTACTATGAATGCGCTTTTAGACAAGTTTCAATATTCATTCAACACTTTACAGGCATATACTCATTATAAGCTGACTTTTCCTAATGATAAAATTCAACCGAAAATATCAGGAAATTATGAACTGATTGTTTACAAAGATTCTGTAGATAAACCGCTTTTTAAAAGAAGATTTTATCTGGTGGAAGATATGGCGACCTTAGGCGTGAATGTTTCAAGAATAGCAGATGCCAAAAATCCTAATATCAATCAGAGAGTAGAAATACAGGCTTTACCGAAAGCTGGTGATCTTTCTTCCAATGTAAACTCTATGAGTTTGAATGTGATGCAGAATAACAATCCCAATATGACGGTTTCCAATTTGAAACCAAGTTCTGTTTTGGGGAACCAGCTGCTTTTCCAGCAAATGAATCTTGCTTTCCCCGGAGATAATGAATTTTATTATTTCGATAATAAAAACATGACGACTCCTGCGGATATGGTTCGTGCCGTAGAAGTTAAAGATGATGTCAATCATACGTATTTATATCCGGTTTGGGCATTTCCTTTAAATTATCAGTACCAACCCGATGTAAACGGAGCCTGGTACTATAGAAGAAATGACCTGGGAAGAGAAAGGGATGCTGAAAGAGAAGCAGATTATTCCTGGGTATATTTTTATCTGGAATCAGATCCGGTAGATAAAGACATTTATATTCTTGGAGGATTCAATAATTTTAAACCTGGCAAAGAAAATCAGATGCAATATGATGCTGCAACGAAACAATATGTAGCTAAATTATTCCTGAAGCAAGGGTTTTATAACTATATTCTTGCCACAAAACAAGGGGATGCACCTTTAGATTTTGGTGAGGTGAATGGTAATTTCTGGCAGACTGAAAACCTTTACCAGGCTTTTCTTTACTTTGCCCCTTTTGGGCGTAATTATGATGGATTGATGGGGTATGGAGAATTCAGGACTCCGGTTAGAAAATAAAAATGTAAAATCAATATTAAATGATAATAAAGGTTATTTCGAAAGAGATAACCTTATTTTTTTATCCAAAATATCAAATAAGGATAATTTTATCCAATAAAATGCAGTACATAATGAAAATAATAATTCACAAAAGAATGATTTTTGTGAAATTAATTCATGAAAACTATTTATAATAATAAAATTATGTTTAATTATTTCTCTTTGTTTTAAAATCGTTATTGTGGTTTGTTTAATGATTTATATTTTCAATTGAATTTTAAATAACATATATATCATTTTGTTGTGAAAAGTTTATACCTTCGTTTTACACTTAACAAATATTATTTATGAAAACAAAATTTATTTTAGCAGTCAGCGTTGCAGCCTGCTCCTTCGTTTTTGGACAAAACACTCCATCAAAAGTAATTTCCGGTAAAAATGGATTACACGCAGAATTTCTAAGATTTGATAAAAACGGGCCTGCTTTTCAGGGAAGTCCTGTTTTATTTGATGAAAGATCTGAAAGACTTTCACCGGGGCAATCTCGTAAATTGGGTGCTGAAACAGACCAGCTAGGGTTTGAAACTCACAGATTCCAGCAAACAGTGAATGGTATTCCTGTAGAATATGGAATGATGGCTGTACAGACTAAAAACGGTAAAATAGTAGGACAGACAGGAAAATGGATTCTTGATGTTCCTCAAAGCGTTGAGAAACAGGCAAACCTTTCTGAAAGTATAGCGCTGCAAAATGCCTTATCATTTGTAGGGGCAGAATCTTATAAATGGCAGAATAAAGATGAAGAAGATTTTATTAAAAGAGAAACGAATGATAAAAATGCCAGTTTTGCACCCAAGGGTGAGCTGGTTTACTATTCAGAACCTACTGACGAAAAGCTAAATGATCTTACCTTAGCCTATAAATTTGATATTTATGCAGAAAAGCCATTAAGCAGACAATATGTTTTTGTAGATGCAAAAAATGGAAAGATATTAGGAACTGACGCATTGATTCATGATATTAATACACCGGGAACAGCTACAACAGGTTATAGCGGAAACAGAAATATTGTTGCAGACTCTTATAATGGAAGTTACAGACTAAGAGAGACCGGAAGAAACGGTGGAACAGCTGTTGAAACTTATGACTTAAAAAAAGGAACAAATTACTCAACGGCAGTAGATTTTACAGACTCTGATAATGTTTGGAATAATGTAAATACCAATAAAGATCAGTATGCAACAGATGCACACTGGGGAGCAGAAATGACGGTAGATTACTTGTATACAAAATTTGGCAGAAAGAGTATTGATAACAATCATTTTGCTATAAAATCATATGTTCATTATTCCACCAATTATTTCAATGCATTTTGGGATGGCTCAAGAATGACCTATGGTGATGGAAGTTCTACCACAAACGGAGGAAAGCCTCTGACAGCCATTGATGTTTGTGGACACGAAATCACACATGGAATGACCTCTAAAACTGCGAATTTGGTATATCAAAGAGAACCGGGAGCTCTGAATGAAGGGTTTTCAGATATTTTTGGTAATACAATAGAAAAATGGGCCAGACCAAGTCAGGCGAGTTGGACATTGGGTGAAGATTTCAGTTATGTGATCAGAAATATGGCAAACCCTAATGCTTACAGCCAGCCGGATACTTATATGGGAACCTACTGGAAAACTACCACTACCTCAGGTTGTGTAACTCCTAGCCAATCCAATGATTATTGTGGAGTTCATACCAACTCGGGAGTTCTTAACTTTTGGTATTATTTATTGGTAACAGGAGGTACAGGAACTAATGATAAAGGTTTTGCCTATAATGTTTCAGGAATAGGATTTGATAAAGCAGCTGCAATTGCTTATAGAACACTGACTAATTACCTTACTTCTAGTTCCAATTATGCAAATACAAGAACATATTCTTTACAAGCTGCTACAGATTTGTATGGGGCAGGAAGTAATGAAGTAACACAGGTGACTAATGCCTGGAATGCAGTAGGTGTTGGAGGCGGTACCTCTCCGGCAGGACTTATTGCATCAGCAGCTAATGAGTCTCCTTATACGATCAGTCCAAACCCGGCAACAGACAGGTTTACTGTATTATTTAATGGAAAAGAAGGTAAAGGAACTGTAGAAGTGGTTAATTTAACAGGAAGAAAAGAACTTTCTGAAAAAGTTAATCTTACAGATGGGGCAAATAAACTGGAAATAAAGCTGCCATCCAATATGCTTCCTGGCGTTTATGTTGTAACCGTGAACGGACAGAAAGCTGGAAACTTAATTAAAAAATAATCTTTTATATATCTTAAATAAAGAATCTGTCCTCAATAGAGGCAGATTCTTTTGTTTTTACACGTTTGACATCAAATGATAAACCTGTGAAATCCTTTATCTTAAAGCTATTTTTGGTTTTTTATGTATTGTTCTCTATAAATTTAATTTGAAAGCTAGACAAATTTCGGGTGTATTATTCACTTAATAATGATATTTCTCATTTATTTAATTTTTGATTTGTGAAGTCACTTCTTGTTGAAATATATTTTTTTAAATTCGCTGACCCCATTTATTAATGGGGGATTCTAATAAAAAAATATAAAAAAATGAAGCGGATTATTTTATTTTGCTGCGCAGTTTCTCTGTGCCTTATTTCCTGTGTAAGGGATAATAACAATGAAGAATTTCTACATTCTGATCAATCTCAAAAAATGGGTCGTTTCGACACTCAGCCTTTTAGTTGGGATGTCTCTACTATTGATAAAGATCACATCTTTGTTGGAGATAACAGTACAAAAGTGGGAGTTTCAGGAGTTAACCCGGCTACAGGGAAAAATATCAGTGTTAACAGTTCAACAATATATCCGGGAGCGGTATATCCTTTAAACAGAATTGAAAATTTTACATTTGATTCAGAAGTTAATTATGATAAGAATCCATATGATTTGATTTTCTCATTTTCTAATCCTTATGTTATTGAAGGAATAGATAGTCCAAAAGGATTTACTACCTATAATAATATGCTGTCTCAGGCAGTTACATCTAAAAATTTCAATGATTACATCAATTCAGGGGTGAAAAAAAGTGTTGATTATTCAGCAACAGAATGTTATAGCTATTCAGATGTTCAGAAGGCACTTTCTTTTAATGTTGGTTTAGGAACCATTTTTACTACAAAAATGTCCCAAAATACACATACTACAAAATATAAGAGTATCTATTTTGCAAGACTTGTAGCAACTTCATTCGATGTAATATTCGAACCTAGCAAAAATGGATTTTTTAAATCACCGGAGCACAATAACGATGCTAAAACCATTCAGCAGACAGGTGTTCCTTCTCAATATTTTACCAGCAAACCTTACTTTACTAAGCAGGTAACTTATGGAAAATATGCTTATTTAGCGATTGAAAGTGAATATTCTTACGAAAAAGTAAAATCTGCTATTGAGGCTACCTTTAATATCTGGAAAGTATCAGGTGGTGGTGGATATAACCAGGAAACAACAGAAATTTTATCAAAATCTGTAGTAACGGTTATGACTACAGGAGATAAGAGTACAGAGCCTTTCTGGGGAAATTCCTTGGATAACCTGTATTCTATGTTCAATGTGAAATTTGATTCTAACTTCTATGGTTACCCTATTTTTACTCAAATGAGAAGTGTAGCTACTGATGAAACTCTTGAATTGGACAATCCTACAAGTGTTGATAGAGCTAAACTTGTAACTTATGTTTATAAAGGAGATAAACGTTGGACAGGATTTGGAGGGGTAAAAGTGTTAAACCTGAAAGCGAATTCTAACAATACCAACGAATTCTCAAGAATGGATATTGATGTTTCATTCAGAAGTAATAGTTCAGGAGCCTATATAACAAGATCGTATACGAAATATTTTACTCCAACTTCTACATCCATTCATGTTCCGGAACAAATGTTCAAAGAAGGATTTAAGCTGGATCATAACTGGGTAGGAAGAACCTGGGATGGAGAATCTGAAACAATGACCAGAATAATCCTGTATGATAAAGCCGGAAACAAAGTTTCTGTTCCGCATACTACAGAGTTTGCATGGTTTGGTTCGTATGATAATTTTTAATTAAAAAGAATATCCCATAAAAATAAAAAGGGCTGCCTTAAGATGAGGCAGCCCTTTTATATTGTGATAAATGATTATACTAAATAAAAATCATTCAGTTTTTCTTCGCAAAGTGTTTTTACCACTTCTATCCATCGGTCTTCATCATTCAGACAGGGAATGTAGTGGAAGTTTTCCCCACCACCATGCATGAACTGCTCTTTTCCTTCTACAGAAATTTCTTCCAGTGTTTCAAGACAGTCTGATACGAACGCAGGACAAACCACAGCAAGATTTTTAACACCTTTTTGAGGAATGGTTTCCAGGGTTTCATCTGTATAAGGCTCAATCCATTTATCTTTTCCTAATCTTGACTGGAAAGAAACAATTGTTTTTTCCTTTGGAAGTCCCATCTTGGCAATTACTGCCTCAGTGGTTTTATAACATTGATGTCTGTAACAGTAAGCATTATGAGTATCTACCTGACTGTTGATACAATTGGCATCATCAATTTTACAGGTGTTGGAAGGATCTGTTTTATACAGATGTCTTTCCGGAACTCCGTGATAAGAAAACTGAAGAGCATCAAAATTCTCAGGAAGTTTTTCCTTGATACTTTCAGCAAGACAGTTGATGTAGATATCTCTGTTGTAAAAAGGTTGAATATAATTGATCTTTACGGTTGGAAATTTCTTTTTTCTTACCTCTTCTGCTTTTTCAATAACAGTTTCTGTAGTACTCATTGCATATTGAGGGTAAAGCGGGAAAAGAACGATTTCAGAAATTCCCTGATCCACCAGTTTTTGAATTCCGGTTTCAATACTGGGTTCAGCATATCTCATCCCGATTTCCACAGGTACGTCTACCAGTTTTTGAAGCTTTTTCTGAATCTTTTCAGTAATGGCGATCAAGGGTGAACCTTCATCCGTCCATACCGTTTTATAGGCTTCGGCAGATTTAGCAGGTCTTGTTTTCAGGATAATCCCCTGAACAAGCAACGCCCGAAAGATCCAACGGTAATCAATTACCCTTTCATCCATCAAAAATTCATCAAGATATTCCTTTACATCATTTACAGCTGTAGATCTTGGTGATCCAAGGTTGACCAGTAAAATTCCTTTTTTATTCAATTTTTTTATTTTAATGATGAAACAGACTTTTCAAAATCTGTTACCAATTCTAATACTTTAGCAAAGGTATTGTTTTCAACTGAGCCATCAGGCTCAAACTTACCCTTTATCGCTTTGATTAAAAGCTGATGTTTATCATCAATGACAGCACCAAGGGTTTTTAAAATCAATAATAATTCTTCATGACCTTTCTCTCCATGGGCAGAACCTGTAATGATGGCAACAGGCTTATCCAGAAAAACATTCGTGGAAACACACCATTCCAAGAGGTTTTTTACTCTGCTCGGAATACTGAAAATATATTCCGGAGTAGAAATAATAACACCTGCTGAATCTTCAATATCTTCTCTGATCTTCATAATTTCCTCAGGCGTATCAACATCCGTTAATGCCGTATCAAAATGAGGAAGAACAGAAAGATCATCATACATCTGGAATGTAATATTGGGATTCTTATCCAATACCTGTTGTATCAGTTTCTGATTACTGGAATTGTTTGTAGCGCTTCCAATAATGATGAGGATCTTTTTTGAAGGGATCATGAACTCCTGATTATCCGTTTACTGCTTCCACTCTTTCTACAAGGTCCGGAACGAATTGTTTTAAAATATTTTCAATTCCGTTCTTTAGAGTAGCCGTAGAACTTGGACATCCTGAACACGCTCCCTGCAAAAGCATTTTAGCTGTTTTGGTAGATTCATCATATTCCATAAGGGAAATTTTTCCACCATCATTTTCTACAGCCGGAGCCACATATTCATTTAAGATATCAGAAATCTTCTGCTCATCATCAGTATAATCTCTGTTGATGATCTTTTCTACAGGATTTTCGTGTTTCTGCGGTTCAATGTTTGAAATTTCACCACCATTTTGAAGATACTCAGCAATAAGAGCACGCACGGTCATCATTACTTCATGCCATTCCACAGAGTTATCTCTGGTAACTGCTACAAAGTTATCTGAAATGAAAACCTCAGTTGCAAAATTAAATTCCTTAAAGATAGCTGCCGCTAAAGGAACCTCAGCTGCTGCTTCTCTTGATTTTACTTCTATAAAGCCTTCCATAAGCAGTTTGCTGGAAACAAACTTCATTACATTCGGGTTAGGCGTCATCTCAGAATAGATCTGATACATTTCTTTTTTCTTCTGAAGATAAATTCTTGGATTGGCCAATAATTCGTCTTCAATCACATTTTTCAGGCTTTCAGCTACATGTTCCCATTCGATAGTATCCTGTTTTGCTACTGCTACAAAATTAGCTGTGATGAAAATTCTTTCTACAAACGGATAATTGAAAAGTTCCTGTGCCAAAGGAATTTCTGAAATATCTGAATTTCTGTCCAACTCCAAAGACCCTGGAATCAAGTTGTAATCTGCTACAAATTTCATCACTTTTGGGTTTTCAGTTGGTTCTATAAGTACGGTACGCATTTTTTCGTTAAATTTGAGATACAAAAATACGCATTAGAAGTTAGAAGCTGTAAATTGGGAGTTAGATTTTTGCTATCACTGTAATTTAGAAGTTAGATACTAAAAAGCAGAAGGTAAAAATCATGACTTTCAAACAGGCTTATTTTCAAATTTTCAAATTAAAACTATGGCACTTATAAAAGAACTTTTAGGAAAAATACCACAGATCGGAGAAAATACTTTTTTAGCTGAAACCGCTACCATTATTGGAGATGTTACGATGGGAAAAGACTGCAGCGTTTGGTATAATGCAGTGATCAGAGGTGATGTTCATTATATTAAGATGGGTGATAAAGTAAATGTTCAGGACAATGCAATGCTACACTGTACCTATCAGAAACATCCATTGAATATTGGAAATAATGTATCCATTGGTCATAATGCTATTGTTCATGGATGTACAATCAAAGATAATGTACTGATCGGAATGGGAGCAATTGTGATGGATGACTGTCTGGTTGAAGAAAATTCAATTGTAGGAGCAGGTTCTGTAGTAACTCAGGGAACACATATTAAATCCGGAGAAGTCTGGGGTGGAGTTCCTGCCAAAAAGATCAAGGATATCAACGCTCAGCTATTGGAGGGCGAAGTAAACAGAATTGCAGATAACTATGTGAAATATTCATCATGGTATAAAGAGAATGTGAAAGATTACGAATTGTAGAGAATAGAGTACGAGATGCATGGTGTGAGTTTCGGATGCAAGATTTTTGATTGGACAGCAGGTCTTGATATGAAACTTCCAGGTCTCTGGTTTGAATCTAATACATAAAAAACAAAAGCTCTGTCTTTCGACGGAGCTTTGTATATCAAGCCTTTTGTGTTGATTTGATATAGAACCTTTGCTTTATTTTTATTTTGATTCTGGAGTAATTAATCGTGCTTCTCCATCAATACATTTAATATATGACGGAGGCGTAATCATCATACAGTCAGACATAATATTATATTTTTCGTTAAAAATCCTTACTTTATCCGTATACTCATTAATTCTCGGTAAAATTGAGGACTCAATTTTTTTAGGATAAGCAATATATTGCTGAGGTCCACCACAGGACTTTACACCCATGGGAGCGAAGGTCCAGTCGCTGGCATTTGTACAATTTTCCCCTTTAGCTTCAGATTCAATGGAAGCTTTTAATTTATCCAGCTGTGCCTGGTCGTACTTTTGGCTGTCTTCATCAGCAGGTCGATTGCTAATATCTATGGGAAGATTAGTATCAAGATTCTTTGTTGAATTACAGGAAACCAGAGTTAATGTAGTACATAATACTATTGCAGGGATATGCAGGAAAATTTTTTTCACAATTGACTTTTTTCTTTTTAAGATTTTTCAAAACTTATGCCAAGGTAAGAAAATCAAATTCATTTCCGTATTTTTGACAACGATGAACAATCATTTTTTTGACTTAATAGAGTATACCAACAGAAGTGTTTTTCTGACTGGAAAAGCCGGAACAGGTAAAACAACGTTTCTTAACGATTTTGTAAGACGAACAAAGAAAAAGCATGTAGTGATTGCCCCTACTGGGATTGCAGCAATTAATGCGGGTGGAGTCACCATCCATTCCATGTTTGGATTACCCCTGAGAACTTTTTTGCCTACCACAGAAAGGATAGATACCAGTTTGGCTAATAATATTGCCGATCTGATGCCCCATTTTAAATACCGTAAAGATAAACTTAAGCTTCTAAGAGAAGTTGAGATTATTATTATTGATGAGGTTTCCATGTTAAGAGCTGATGTACTGGACATGATGGATTTTTCTTTACGATTTATCAGGAGAAATAATCAAAGGTTTGGTGGAGTACAAATGTTGTTCATTGGGGATTTATTTCAGCTTCCGCCTGTGGTAAGAGACGAACACATTCTAAAAATGTATTATGATTCGCCTTTCTTTTTTGACAGTCATGCGATTAAAGACATTCCGATTGTTACCATTGAGCTTACAAAAGTCTACAGGCAGTCTGATCAGGAATTCTTAGAGATATTGAACGCCATTCGTGATGGTGATGTAGCCAATATAGATTTCAACCATCTGAATAAAAGATACGATCCGGATTTTGATATGGGGAAAGAATCTTACGTTTATCTGTGTTCTCACAATAAAATGGCAGATGAAATCAACCAGGAAAAACTGAAGGAAATAAAAGTAGATCCTAAAACCTATGAGGCCAAGCTTGTTGGAGATTTTAAAGAAAATCAATTTCCCAATGACCAGTTTTTGGAACTTAAAATAGGTGCCCAGATTATGTTTATCAGAAATGATATTTCCGGAGAGAAGAAATATTTTAACGGAAAGCTTGGAGAGATTATCGGGTTGGATGAAGATGAAATTCGCGTTGTTCTGGATGAAAGCGAAAGAGAAATTACCGTAAAAAAAGAAACCTGGGAACAGAAAAAATATTTCCTGGATACAGATAAAACAATCAAGGAAGAAGTTTTAGGAAGTTTTGAGCAATTTCCTATCAAATTAGCCTGGGCTGTTACCATTCATAAAAGCCAGGGGCTTACCTTTGATAAAGTAATTATTGATGCTGGAAAAAGTTTTACTGCCGGTCAGGTCTATGTAGCCTTATCACGTTGCCGAACGTTGGAAGGAATTGTTTTAAAATCAAAAATCACTCCTGAGGTTATTTTTAAAGACAACAGAATCCTGCAATTCCATAGCAATACGGTTGCCAACGATCATATAGATGCTATTTTGAATCAGGAGAAATACGATTACAGTATTAGAAAAGTACTTCGTACTGTGGATTGTCAGTGGTTTTTAAATGAAGTAGAGGAGTGGAACAAGCTTTCTGTTACCACTAAAAATATAGACCGCGCTAAAGCCAATCAGCTGTATCTTCAGTTGAAACATGAAGCTACCAATCTTGGAAAAATTTTTGAAAAGCTGGAGCGTGTGATCTTTCAAAAGGTGAATAATTTCATTGAACAGAAAGAAGAATGGTCCGAAATTGAAAGCAAGTCCAAAGGAGCGGTTAATTTCTTCTTTACCGAAACCCGAAATAAAATTTTCGATCCATTGAAAGAGTTTTATGCTGAAATTAAAGGGGCAAAAGGTCTGAAACAATACAATGAAGAAGTGAAAAGCTGGCTGGAAGATATTGAAGAATACCTAAATAGTTTAAAGGATATTCACCTTCTTGAAGTAAAGCTTCTTGATGAAAAGAATGATAAAGAAGTCAGCATGAAAATTGCTAAAGTTCCTTCACAGGTTCTAACTTTTCAACTTTTTGAACAAGGCAAAACAATTGGTGAAATTGCATTGGAAAGAGGATTGGTGAAAGAAACCGTAATTGGCCATCTTGCCAAGTTTGCGGAACAGGGATTGCTGGATATTTCAAGAGTCATTACCTCAGATAAGATCAAGGCATTTGAAGATGAATTTTATAAAAATCCACATGAGACTTTAACAGAGTGGAAGAATGCTTTACCCAACCATTTTGAATTTAATGAAATCAGAATTTTAATCAATCATTACAATTATAAAAAAGAAAAGAATTCCTAGGGAATTCTTTTCTTGCATGATATTAATAGGAGTTTGAGATTTATGGATACATTGTATTAATGGTATTGATATCTCCGGTTGTAAATCCTGTTCTGTTGTAGGTAAAATTAGTGTTGTCTGCTCTTTTAATAGTAGGTAAACCATTTTTAGAATAGGAATTTGGCCAGTACATCATTACAGAATTGATATTAAAAGGTCCTATATCCGTTCCGGAAGTATATTTATTGAAATTATAAGCCTGTCCGTCCTGAATATTGTTCCACTGAATGCTTACATACTGATCTCTGTCTTTACGGGCATGTTCATGATAAAGCCCTACCGTATGACCCATTTCATGAATCACCGATCCTACCGAAATATATTGATCTAAAGAAACAGTCTGTTTTCCGCCTTGGTATCCTATATGAGCCCATCCATCTGATCCATTTGAATTTCCGAAGATAAACTCAACATAATTAGATTGATTGGTACGTGGAATCCACTGAGTATTGGTTTTGTTATTATACTCACTTACTGCAGTATTGATTTTATTAACATTGATGGAACCCATATTGCTGGCAATCGTGTAATATATTTTACCACTTGGCCATTTGTATAAACTGGCGCCTCCTTTATTGGCTGTGCCTCCTTCTGATAATTGTTGATCAGAAAGAACAATGTCTCCCTGGAAAAAATTCAAATCATTTTTTCTTTCATAAGTAATTTCCTGGCCATTTAATTGCCCTTTTTTAAGATGAGCAATATTCACTGCATTGGTTTGGGTTTCGCTTGCCATTTCGTCATTACTTTTGCTGCATGAGGATACTATTGCAGTCATCGCAAGGCTTACTATGAAAGTTCTTTTAGTCAATACTTCCTGAGAAAACAAGTTATTAATTTTTTTGTTCATGATAAAGATTTTTTCAAATTGTTTATATACGAATATAATAAATATATCTCTTTATTTTGAATTATTTTTCAAATGTTTATAAATATATAGATGAAAGTGATAATGAATTTGCTTGAGATTATTTTAAAAGTGGCGAGAGTAACCTGAGAAATGAATATAAAAAATAACACAAAAGGGGGATGGTATACGATGGCATTAGTTTATAACTTTATGATAAACTAATGCCCATGAAAACAATATTAATCTCAGTTTGTTCTTTTGTGTGCGGATTATACCATGCTCAGGAGAAATCTTCGGATAATTTTCAGTTTGGAGCGACGCTGAAAGCCAGTATTAATTTTACAAGTAAAGAGAATAAGAACAGATTAAAAAATGAACCGGTTTTATTTTTTAAGATATCCACTTCATTTGGAGTTGCAAATACTTGGTTGAGTAAAAGCTTTTACCCCTCTCTGAATACTGAAATTCACCTATATAATGGGGGTTTAGGAAGTGATAATGTAAGGAAATCTGCTACCAATCGTATGATTTTAGATGCCATCTTTGCTTTAACACTTACTTCAGGATTTAATTATAATCCTGATACTCATAATCCTTTAAAATATTTTGCAGACTTTGCTATCCCTGCTTTAAACAATCCATATTCTGTTTCAGGATCACTAGGAACTAATTTGATTTTTACAACAGATAAAAAGAGAGAAACTCAAAGAGTGGGCTTTGCCGGTCTCAATGTTAAAGGAGTTCAGGCATTCACCTATAACGATGGGAGCTTTTTTGCTAGAATGTTTTTGGGAGATGGTGAAGATCGTTATTATACAGGAGGAGGGGGATTGTCTTATACTACCAGCTGGAGAAAGGCTGAAAATCTGCAAGATGCCTCATTGGAGTTGTCTTATCATAAATTTACAGGGTATACAGACGAAACATTTCAGTTAAGTTATGATATTGGGGCTTCTATGGTTACCTATAAAGATGAAGATCAATATAAATATAATAAGAGCTTATGGAAGCTTAGCGCCAGATATACAGAAAATAATGTTGGATATGGAGTCAATATTAACCAGTATAATTCTGCAAAATGGGATGCCCAACATTTGATTCATTGGCTCACCTACTGTCCGTATCATTTTGTTCCCTACAATAAATTTTATTCTGTTGAACCATTTCTATACATAAGAAAACAATAATGCCATGAAAACAAAAATATTATTATGCTTTATGGTGATCTGTTCACTAATGAGCTGCAAATTTTACGTCATGTATAAAGAAACGGCTGAGCTTGGATTTGCATGTGGCAAAGAGGATGATGAATTCATAACAGTTTATGAAAAAGATAAGAAAGAATACGAAGTTTATGTACGATATAATCAATCTAAATATTTGTACTTTAACAATACTCAGAGAGTAAATCAGCCGGGGTATGATTCCAAAAAATACAGAACAGAAATTCAGTATATTATTGTAAATACTAAGAATAATCATATGTTTTTTGTTTCAACAACTCCTTCCCGATATATTTTGAATAAGGATAAGAATACTTATTTAATCGGAAAAAAGGGAAACAGTTATTTTTTTAATAGTTATTTTATCGGGAAAATTACTGATACAACAATGATATTTAAAAGTGATAAAGAGAAAATGATCTGGAAGTTTAGGAGAAAAAATGATACTTTGAATATTAATACTGTTATTAATTATAAAATTAGGGCAAATAAAGAAATTCACACTTCCACCCGGTTAATATCCGAAATTTTAGGATGTGATTTTAAATTTGTAAAGCTTAATGATTTTGAAAACTTTACCTATGTAGAGCCAAGGGTATTTAATAATAAAGATTCCATAAAGGCGATAAAAGCTGGTAATGAAATCTCTTTGAACAGGATAAGGTATATTGCTTGCGGAAATCAGGCTGTAAAAGTCTTGCTCAACTATGATAATGCAATTGATGAAAATAATGAGTTTAAAAATATCTTTTATAAACAGGGCCGTATCCGATTTATTAACGATCATTAATGATTTCGTTGGATTACAAAAAATAATAAGGAAGGTGAAGTACTTTCTAATAGTTTTTCCCTGAACTCATCAATAGATCCTATTAATTACAAAAAGTAACTAATGCAATTCAGATGTTTTAAATTTGTATGATTTTTAAAATCTAAAAATTAACATCTCAATATGAAAAATTTTGAAATTTCTGTTTTAGACCTTGCACCGGTAAAGCAAGGGAAAAGCATTCATGATACTTTTCAGGACAGTTTGTCCTTAGCCAATCATGCAGAAGGCTTAGACTATAAAAGATTCTGGCTGGCGGAACATCATAATATGGAAAGTATTGCCAGTTCAGCCACTTCCGTATTAATAGGTTTTATCGCCAATGGAACAAAAAAAATCAGAGTAGGATCAGGAGGAATTATGCTTCCCAACCACAGTTCTCTGATTATTGCAGAACAATTTGGAACATTGGAATCCCTTTTCCCAGGAAGAATTGATCTCGGACTAGGAAGAGCACCCGGAACCGATGGCTTAACGGCTCAGGCGCTAGGAAGAAATCCTGCGATCATTAACGAGCAGTTTCCAAGACAGATTCTGGAACTTCAACGATATTTTTCCAAGGAAAATGCTGATGCAATGGTTCGCGCTATTCCAGGAGAAGGATTGGATATTCCATTGTACATTTTAGGATCCAGTACAGATAGTGCTTGGCTGGCTGCAGAACTTGGTCTGCCCTACGCTTTTGCAGGACATTTTGCTCCCGAACAGATGGAAATGGCTTTTAAAATTTACAGAGAACATTTTCAACCTTCAGTCTATTCAGAGAAACCGTATATCATTGCCTGCGTGAATGGAGTAGCAGCAGAAACTTCTGAGGAAGCTCATAAAATTTCTACAACTTTATTTCAGGCGTTCATCAATATTATAAGAAACGACAGAAAACCTTTTGCCCCACCGGTAGATGATATGGATGAAATATGGTCACCTATGGAGAAATCAATGGTTTTGCAGAAGCTGAGATATACGTTTATCGGAGATCAGGATGAAATTAAGACAAAGCTTAAAGATTTTCAGGAAAAGTTTAATGTAGATGAACTGATGATTAATTCACATATTTACGATCATCAGAAAAGAGTAAGATCTTACGAGATCATCAGAGAAGCGGTGAACTCTTTATCCAAAGCGTAATAAACCATTCATATAAATTGGCAGATGCTTATTTTTATGAGTATCTTTGCACAAATAAAAAGTAAAAATGTCTGAGATTAAATTAAATACTATTCCAGAGGCCATTGAAGACCTTAGAAATGGGAAAATAATCATAGTAGTAGATGATGAGGATAGAGAGAATGAAGGAGATTTTCTTTGCGCAGCAGAATTAACAACACCAGAAATTATCAACTTCATGGCGCTTCACGGAAGAGGGCTTATCTGTATGCCACTCCCTGAAAAAAGATGTGATGAACTAGGACTTGAAGTAATGGTAAGCAGAAGTAGCGATCCTAAAGAAACTGCTTTTACCGTATCTGTTGACCTTTTAGGAAACGGAACCTCTACAGGGATTTCTGCAGGAGACAGAGCGAAAACGATTTTAGCTTTGATGGATGAAAAATCCAAACCTACAGACTTCATGAGACCAGGACATATTTTCCCGCTTCGTGCCAGAAAAGGAGGAGTATTGAAAAGAGCAGGACATACTGAAGCTGCCATTGATCTTACTCATTTAGCAGGTTTGAAGGAAGGTGGAGTAATCTGTGAAATCATGAACGAGGACGGAACAATGTCCCGTTTACCTGAACTTCAAGCATTTGCTCAAAAGCACGATATGAAAATCGTTTCTATTGAAGATTTAATTCACTATCAGCTTAAAAAAGGGAATCTTGTAGAAAGACTGGAAGAGAAAAAAGTAAAAACACATTACGGTGACTTTGACTTCTATGCATTTAGAGAGACTTCTAACGATCAGATCCATTTTGCATTGACAAAAGGAGCGTGGACAGTAGATGAGCCGGTTTTGGTAAGAGTACAGTCTTCAGATTCATATTTTGATGTATTAACAAGATTGAATAATGGTGAAAAACCTTTATTGGAAAAAGTAACCAATATGGTGAACGAAGCTGGAAAAGGAGCCATTATCTTCATCAATAACGTTTCAAATTCAGAAAATACATTAAGAAAACTTCAGCAATTCCTGAACTATCAGGATGGGCAGGAGCAGCATCCTACTTTAGCGTACAACTATAGAGATTATGGTATCGGAACGCAAATCTTAAAGAATTTAGGAATCAATAAGTTTAAAGTAATCACTCAAAACCCTGCTATCAAGCCTCAGGTTGGAGGATATGATGTAGAGGTTACTGAATTGGTACAGCTATAATAAGTAAATAGACAATAGTGAATTTACTTCACTTTGAATAATTGTTTATAAAATGAAATAAAAGGTTTAGGATTTTTCTAAACCTTTTTTTATTTTTAAACCATGACCGAGTCTTTACAAAAACATATCCGGGAGTATGTGGAAATTTCAGATGAAAAGCTGGAAAAATATTGCAATGCCTTTACCCATCGAAAAATAAAAAAGAAAGAGTTTTTATTAATGGAAGGAAATATCTGTGATTTTGAAGGATTTGTAGTGAGTGGTTGTTTTAAGGTTTTTCATACCAATCGAAATGCAGCAGAGCAGATATTATATTTTGCTATTGAAAATTGGTGGATCTCTGATATAGACAGCTTTATCAACAGGATTCCATCCAAGCTTACCATTCAGGCGCTCGAGAACAGTGAAATTCTTTTGATTTCAAGAAAAGATAAAGAAAAGCTTTACCAGGAGATGCCGGAAGTGGAAAGATTAATGAGACTTAAGTTTCAGAGTTCAATTATTGCATTACAACGTAGAATTATTGATAATTTAAGCAAGTCTTCTGAAGAGCGCTATATTGAATTTTTAAAAAAATATCCCCAAACAGCCCATCGTCTTACCAATATTCAGATTGCAGCTTATCTGGGAGTAACTCCTGAATCTCTCAGCAGAGTTCGTAAAAATATTGTAAAGAAAGATGAATAAGATCCGTTTTTTTTTGCTTAAAAAGTTATTTAACTTAACGATCCTGGATGGTTTAAAAAAGAAAAGTCACAACAAAAATGCCTGTTGTGACTTGTATGTATGGTTAAAATTCAACTGTAAAACTACAGTGTTATTTCATCAAAGTTTCTGAAACCATTCAGGAAATCCTTTACTGTCATTCTTTTCTTGCCTTCTAACTGAAGTTCCTGGGGAAAATATACACCATCCTGAGTATATATTTTGAACTCACTTTTTGAAATATCCAATGTTCCGGCAGGTTTTCCATGATGGGAGATTTCAAATTTTCCACCAAATATTTTTAATCCTTTTTCCTCTTCACCAATTTTCAAAGTTGTGAAAGCAGCAGGATAAGGCGACATTCCCAGAATAAACTGATGTACAGTTTTAGAAGGTGCTAACCAATTGATTCTAGTATCCTCTTTAAATATTTTATAGGCATTTTTTGGGTGTTCAACCTGTGGTTGGGGTTTTTCTTCAATAGCATTGTCAGCCAATCCATCTAATGTTCTTACGACTAATTTTGAACCCATTTCCATCAATCTGTCATGAAGACCTCCTGCATTTTCATCCGGTAGAATTTCAAGCTCTTCCTGAAGAAGAATATTTCCTTCATCAATTTTTTCATTAATGAAGAACGTAGTTGCTCCAGTTTTTTCCTCGCCGTTAATAACTGCATAGTTGATAGGAGCAGCCCCTCTGTAATCAGGAAGTAAAGAGGCATGAAGGTTAAATGTTCCCATTCTAGGCATTTCAAAAAGAACCTTAGGCATCATTCTAAAAGCTACCACTACAAAAACATCAGCATCCAGTTTTCTGAGTTCTTCTAAAAATTCAGGATTTCTTAATTTTTCCGGCTGAAAAACAGGAATATTATTTTCTGAAGCATAAACTTTTACTGGTGATTGGTTTATTTTCTGGCCACGTCCGCTTGCTTTATCCGCTACAGTTACCACACCTACAACCTGATGCTGAGATTGATGAATAGCCTCCAAAGAAGTTTTTGCAAACTCAGGAGTACCTAAAAAAACGACTTTCAATGATTTCATAATGCAAAGATAAGTTTTTGCTCTGAGAGTGGGGAGTGTATGAGACTTAGGAGAAGAGAAATGGTATTTTTAAAATGCAAATCGTACCCCTATTTCTTATTTTAACCATTTCATTACTCATTACTCACATTACCCATGATTAAGTGCATATGTTCTGAAATTCAACATTTTTACCTTTCCGGAGTCTAATAGAAAAATTAAGTTTTCCAATATGCTTTCTTTGGAATGATAACTTAGTTGTACAGAAAGTTCTTCGATGGTTGCTGATTTTTTTGCCAGTAAATTAATGATCTGCTGGGAAATATTTTTGCCAAAAATAGACTGTTTATTCTTTTCACAAACAGAACATTGGCCGCAGTTTTTTGAATTTTTTTCCCCGAAATAAGCCAGAATAAGTTTCATTTTACAATAATCCTTATCTTCAACATAGAATTTCATTTCTTCCCATTTCTGAATTTTATTTCGTTGAATATGTTCAAAAAGTTTCCAATAAGCATTATTGACAGCTCTCTCATCACGAGGTTTCAGAAATTTGATACTCGATAAAGCGCCGTCCAGGTATTCAAGATAGTTTCTCTGCTGAAGTTCCTTTAAACGTTCTTTGATTAAAGGAATACTCACTCCAATTTTATGGCTTACCTGCTGTTCACTGAACATCACTTTATGGGTTGTAATTCCGGACACAGTACGGAGCAAAAGCTCTATGAAATAAGCATCTTTTTGTGACAGCTGATCTATTTCATCAGATTTAATAAAAAGCTCCAAAGATGACAGGCTTTTATTGTCATTGTAGTAAATGATTTCCTGGTTATGAAGGAAATTGAGGACATTATTGATTTTGGCTTTTGATAACCTCGTGAAATTTTGTATTCCGGTTGTATTCAGTTGGAATGTTTTCTCGGGTAACTCAAATTCTGCTACCTGAAAAATAGAGTAGAGATAGCTGATGATCTTTAAAAATTCTGCCTTGTTGGGAATCTGATTTTTCAGGATTTGATCAAAATTCAGAAGTTCCTGTTTGTTCCAAAGCATAAATGCAAAACTCTCCTTACCATCCCTTCCGGCTCTTCCTATTTCCTGGTAATAATTTTCAATTGAAGCAGCAGGTGAGTAGTGTAGCACAAAACGAACATTATCCTTGTCAATTCCCATTCCAAAGGCATTGGTAGAAATTAAGACCTGATTATCACTATTATTCCAGGTGTTTTGTCTTGTATTCTTTTCCTTTGTAGTTAAACCTGCATGAAAATAATCTACATTTTTTAGCTGATTTTTCTTTAAAAACTCTGAAAGCAGTTCAGCTTCTTTTCTGGTTCTTACATAAACAATTCCTGAATCTGTATTGTATTTTAAAATATCCAGAACCCGTTGGAATTTATCGGAAACCTCTTCTGTAAATATTTTGATATTATCTCTTTTAAAGCTTTTCTGGAAGACAGCCGGGTTTCTCAGTTCAAGCTTATTTTTGATCTCTTCCAGAACCTTTGGAGTTGCAGTTGCAGTAAGTGCCAGGCATGGAGTTTCCGGATTATTCATTCTGAAACCTTTGATATTCTGATAGCTTGGACGGAAATCCTGTCCCCATTCAGAAATACAGTGTGCCTCATCAACAGCAATGAATGAGAGTTCAATTTCTTCGATATTCTGAAGAAACTGAATATTGGTTAGTCTTTCAGGAGATACATAAAGCAGCTTGGTAAGACCTTCTTTGCAACGATTGTAAATAGCTTCAGCATCATATTCATCCAATTCAGATGACAAGTATTCTGCTTCTATACCACGAAATTTCAGCTGATTCACCTGGTCTTTCATTAAAGCCAGCAAAGGGGAGATCACCAGACAGGTTCCTTCTTTTAATAAAGCAGGCAGCTGGTAACATAATGACTTACCGGCACCTGTAGGAAGAAGTACCAGACTGTCTTTTTCATTGATAACAGCATTGATAATTTCTTCCTGAGAATCTCTGAAGCCGGTATAGCCCCAGAAATACTTAAGAGTATCATATTTTAGCTTTTGAAAGTCCTGCGGAGAAATCATGTTGTAAAAATAAGGAAAGTATTAAGACAAAAAAAGCCACGCAAGGCGTGACTTTTATATAATAAATTAATAAGCTTATTATTTAGCTTCGAAGTATACTCTTCTGTTAGCTCTGTTTTTCCACTCAGGGCATTTCGTTGCTGGTTCACACTCAGGATATTTAAGGTCTTTTTCACCTTTACCTACAGCGTTTAATTTGCCAGACTGAACTCCGTTTTTGATTAGATAGTTCTTAACGTTGTTGGCTCTTCTCTGAGATAGTTTTTGGTTGTAAGCATCAGTACCTCTTGTATCAGTAGCTCCTACAACATTGTAAGAACCGTTTGAAGAATTGATGTAGTTTACAGCATTATTTAAGATAGGAGTGTTTGAAGGTAAAATTCTATCAGAATTTAAGTCAAACTCAATACCTTCCAGTTTAGTTTCTGTTTCTACTACTGGTCCTGTAGTGGTAGTAGGACAACCGTTGTTTTCAACAGGTCCTGGAACCGTTACACACTTATCATAAAGGTCAATAACACCATCAAGGTCTGTATCAAGAGCAACACCAGCACCATCCACTCTAGCTCCTGCAGGAGTGTCAAGCTGTCTGTCCCAATCGTCGCATACTCCATCGTTATCAGCATCCCCTTTCTTACATACTTCGATATCCTGGTTTTTATTAGCCAAAACATCAAGTTTGTAATAGATTTCCTGAAGTGGGTCATGCCACATTAAGTGAGACTCATGTTTTCCTAATTTTACAGAAAGTCCTAAAGTTGCATTAAAGAAGTTATCAGAAACCTGTGAAGAACGTCTGTTGATCTCACTGTATGGATCACCTCCACCATCAAAAGTATCATCACCAGTTACTACATACATTAATCTACCTTCAATATCAATTCTTCTGTTCACTTTAAACTTCAGACCTGTACCAGCCTGCATGAATAAAGAACCTAATTTAAATGGCTTCACTTCAGTCATCAATCTTTGTCCAGTGGCATCTTTTTGGTATGCTCTGTAAGCAATGGTACCAACACCGGCATATCCGTGTAGGGCCCATCTGTAAGGAGAATGATTATCAACTCTTCTTAAAAGGTTAGAGAAGTTAATATCTCCCAAGATTGAGATCGCGTCGTATTGAGTTCTACCCGCTACCGCCTTTGCATCAGGTGCTGCATCTTTGGTATTGAACCATCCTTGTCTTGTTTCACCTCTGTCATATTGTAAATTGATTCCAAAAGCATGGGTGATCGCTTTATCAATACTTACATAAGCTGAATATCCGAAAAGGTTTTTACCGTTACCATTCTTAATGGAGGTTAAATCTGCTGACTGAAGTAGTGGAACTCCAACCCCTGCAGAAATAGACCAGTCATTAAATCTTTTTGATTGATTTGTGAATGGGGAAATGTTGGCAGACCCAGACGAGAACGTATTGGGATACTCTCCTTTTGAAACTGCCGTTGAGTCTTGTGCATAACTGGCAGTAGGAATCGCCAAAGCTAATGCAACAATTGCTAAACTTAATTTCATAGTGTTATTTTTTTAGTTAAGTTATTTTAAATGATTTTTTTACGCTAAAAAGTGATTTTTGTGTTATTTTTTCCAAAACAATAGTGTCTATATCTTGCCAATATTGCACCTATTCCCCGGAAAATGATATAAAGGTATGTAAAAAAATTCGTAGTAGAAAAAAAAAAACCGAAAAGAACAATTCTTTTCGGTTTTACATGTATTATAAGAAATTACTTCTTCTTTTTCTTAGATGGTGCTTTTTTTACTGGTTTTTTTACAGAAGCATCTTCATAGTCTTTCTTTTTAAGAGAATCCCATTCTGAACCTTCTATAAATCTTACCGTAACTTTTCTATCTGCCATTCTTTCAGCATCAGAGGCTGAAGCTGGAATTTTAGCATCTACAGATCCTACTCCTCTTGATTTCAGTACACTTTCATTGATACCTCTGTTTTCAAGCGCTCCTACTACTGCAGCAGCTCTTTCTTTAGATAATCTTAGGTTATAAGCTGCATTTCCTTTAATATCAGTATGTCCTGTTAGTAAGTAGGTGCCTCCGTTTTCTTTAATAATCGAAGCTGCTACATCAAGTTTACTGTTAGATTCAGGTCTGATCGTAGCCTTATTAAAGTTAAAGTAGATGTCTTTCAACGTTTTTTCTACTTCTACAGCAGTCTTATGATTATCTTTTTTCTCTATTGGACAACCGTTGTTTTCAACAGGTCCTGGAACCGTTACACACTTATCGTAAAGGTCGATAACTCCATCAAGGTCTGCATCAAGAGCAACACCGGCACCATCCACTCTAGCTCCTGCAGGAGTGTCAAGCTGTCTGTCCCAGTCGTCGCATACTCCATCATTATCAGCATCCCCTTTCTTACATACTTCGATATCCTGTTTTTTATTAGCCAAAACATCAAGTTTGTAATAGATTTCCTGAAGTGGGTCGTGCCACATTAAGTGAGACTCATGTTTTCCTAATTTTACAGAAAGTCCTAAAGTTGCATTAAAGAAGTTATCAGAAACCTGTGAAGAACGTCTGTTGATCTCACTGTATGGATTACCTCCGCCATCAAAAGTATCATCACCAGTTACTACATACATTAATCTACCTTCAATATCAAGTCTTCTGTTTACTTTAAACTTCAGACCTGTACCTGCCTGCATGAATATAGAGCCTAACTCAAATGGTTTCACTTCAGTCATCAATCTTTGTCCAGTGGCATCTTTTTGGTATGCTCTATAAGCAATAGTACCAATACCGGCATATCCATGTAATGCCCATCTGTAAGTAGAATGGTTATCAACTCTTCTTAAAAGGTTAGAGAAGTTAATATCTCCAAGAATTGAGATCGCATCATATTGAGTTCTACCTGCTACTGCCTTTGCATCAGGTGCTGCATCTTTGGTATTGAACCATCCTTGTCTTGTTTCACCTCTGTCATATTGTAAATTGATTCCAAAAGCATGGGTGATCGCTTTATCAATACTTACATAAGCTGAATATCCAAAAAGGTTTTTACCATTACCATTCTTAATGGAGGTTAAATCTGCAGATTGAAGCAGTGGAACTCCTGCTCCTACAGAAATAGACCAGTCATTAAATCTTTTTGATTGATTGGTAAATGGGGAAACATTCGCAGATCCAGAAGTAAAAGTATTAGGATACTTTCCATCTGCAGCTGCTGATGAATCTTGTGCATAGCTGACGGTAGGGATCGTCAATGCTAATGCAACGATTGCTAAACTTAATTTCATCGTGTATTATTTATTTTTGATTTTTTTGAAAAAATAGTTTTTTGGACTTTTTTATTATTTGATAGGGCATCCGTTGTTTTCAACAGGTCCAGGAACGGTTACGCACTTATCGTATAAGTCAATAACACCATCAAGATCCATATCTAAAGCAACACCGGCACCATCTACTCTTGCTCCTGCAGGAGTATCAAGTTGTCTGTCCCAATCGTCACATACTCCATCATTGTCCTGGTCTCCTTTTTCACAAACCACAAGATCTGTAGTAGCATTTTCTAAAACATTGGTTTTGTAGTATGCTTCCTGAAGTGGATCATGCCATGCTAAGTGAGATAGATGTTTTCCTAATTTGAAAGATACCCCCAAAGATACCGTCCAGGCATTGTAAGATCTTCTGTTGTTAAGGATTGTATATCGATATCCTGATTCTGTAGGGGCTTTAGGATCATAACTTGAATTATTGTATCCACTACCATCAAATGACTGCTCCCCACTGATAATATACATGGTTCTTGCTTCAACATCAATAAGTGGTGAAACATTATACTTTAGTCCTAAACCAGCCTGATAATATACAGAATTAATATCAAGATCCTGCTTTACAAATAATGGTGTTCTTTTAGGATTGTCACTCCATCTGTTTCGATCATTATCGTGTAAAGAAGTTCTGTACCCTTGAAGTCCAATTCCTCCATACCCGTGGAATGCCCATCTGTAAGGGGAGTGATTATCTACTCTTCTTAATAAGTTGGAAAAGTTGATATCACCCATCAAAGCGATTTGGTCAAACTGTGTAGTTCCGGTAGCTACGCCCGCAGCTATTCCAGGAGCTCCAGGAAGTTGTCCTGTTTGTTTCGTTTCTCCTCTGGTGTAGATAAGGCTTAAACCGAAAGTATGTGAGATCTGCTTATCAATACTTATATAAGCATTGTATCCCCAGTTCGTCTTATCCGAACGAAGAGATTTAAGTGCAGAGTGAACCATAAATGCGGAACCACCTCCTACGGAGATTGACCAGTCTCTGAAGCGTCTGGCTTTGTTGTCAAAAGGCTGTACGTTAGCTGAACCTGAAGAGAAGGTATTAGGATACTCAGTAGAAGAGTTTACTGTAGTACTGCTATTCTGAGCGAAAGCTGCAATTGGCAAGGTTGTAGCCAATAATAATAAACCTAATTTCATACAATATGTTTTATGTTTTAAATAAAATCTTTTAATAATATTCTGGAAAAATCCCTTTCAAAAAGATGTTTTTTATGAGGGATTTCTAATCTTTCTGATCTAAAATTTAATTCATTATACTTAATGATATCAATATCTATTATCCTGTCTGTGTAACCTCCGGATACTTTTGAATCATTAATTCTTCCCATTTCAACTTCTATCTCTTTAATACAATCAAGCAGCTGAATTGGTGAAAGATGCGTGAATATTATTGTTGCAATATTACAAAAAATATTGGAACTGACAAATTCTACAGGATCAGAGATTAAAAATTCGCTTGTTTGTGAAATGTGGTTTCCGGCATCTCTTATTTTCTGTAAAGCAAGCTCTATATTTTTTTTTTGCTCTCCGAGGTTACTTCCGAGTAACAAAACTACCTTTTGTTGCGACATATTGGAAAATTGATTGATTTATGAGAAGTTTCTTTAAAAATGTTTTGGCAAATATAGTAGCAATAATCATACTTTGCGCTGTGTTTTTCGTCTTTTTTATTATGATGCTTGTGTTTAGTTCTATGGGAAGCGACAAGTCTGTGGTAGTTAAAAAGAATTCGGTTCTAACTATTAATGTAAAGACTAATATAATAGACAGCCCTACAGAAGAACAAATGGATCTGTTTGGTTTAGGCAGCCAAAATAAGAATGTACTCCTGTATGATGTACTTGAGGCCATTAATAAAGCTAAAACTGATGATAATATTAAAGGGATCAGTATTGAGATGGATGACCTGAATGCAGGACTCACTCAAATTGACGATGTTAGAAATGCTATTGAAGATTTCAAGAAAAGCGGAAAGTTTGTATACGCTTACGGAAACGGAGTTTCTCAATCTGCTTATTATCTGGGATCAGTGGCAGATCAGTATTATCTCCATCCAGCAGGAGGTATAGAATTGAAAGGACTTTCTACTGAGGTTACATTCTTTAAGGATTTTGCAGACAAATATGGTATTGGAATAGAGGTGATCCGTCATGGTAAATTTAAGTCTGCGGTAGAGCCTTTCTTAAGAAATGATATTTCTCCGGAAAATAAAGAACAGCTAAGTACCCTGTTGAATGACCTTTGGAAAAATACATCTTATAAAATGGCAACTTCAAGAAAAATTGATACTGCTCAATTCAGAACGATTGTTGACAGCTTATATGGAATGATCCCTGAGCAGGGGGTAAAATATAAATTGGCAGATAAGCTTATCCAAAAATCAGAATATGAGGATATGCTTAAAACGAAGTTGAATGTAAAAGATAAAGAAAAACTGAATAAGGTCTCTTTAACCAACTATATCAGTTCTTTAACTGATGAAGATAAGTCAGGAGAAAAAGTGGCTATATTATATGCTTCTGGATCTATCAATAATGGTGATCAGTATAATGATATTCATTCTGAGAAGTATGTTAAGTATATTAAAAAGCTTCAGGAAGATGATAAAGTAAAAGCGGTTGTATTCAGAATTAACTCTCCTGGAGGAAGTGCGAATGCTTCAGATGAAATTTTATTTGAATTGCAGCAACTGAAAAAGAAAAAGCCATTGGTAGTTTCTTTCGGTGATTATGCAGCTTCAGGTGGTTATTATGTAGCGATGGCTGCAGATAAGATCTATTCTGAGCCTAATACACTTACGGGTTCTATTGGAGTATTCGGAGTATTACCTTATTATAAGGATATAGCCAATAAGAATGGTATCCGTGCGGATGTTGTGGCCACCAATGCTAACTCAATGTATTATTCAGGATTAAACGGAGTAACTCCTTATGGAGTAAACATGATGACGAGAAGTGTGGAAGGTACTTATAAAAGATTTGTACATTTCGTTACTCAAAACAGAAAGAAAACATTTGAGCAAATTGATAATGTAGGTGGTGGTAGAGTATGGAGTGGTGTTCGTGCAAAGGAAATCGGTTTGGTAGATGAATTGGGGACGCTTAACGATGCGGTGAAGTTTGCAGCACAGAAAGCAGGAGTGAAATCTTACTATGTAGAATCTTATCCTAAGAAAATGAGTCCATTCGAGCAGATCTTTAAAGATCTTAATGAAGAAGATGTTTCTGCAAGAATCATCAAAAATAAAATTGGAAAGGCGAACTATGAAATTTTACAACAGATTACAGACAAGAAATTACAGTCTGAGGTAAAAATGGAAATGCCTTACCAAATCAGAATCAACAACTAACTAAATTATATTGTACAAAAATCCCGGATCTGAAATTTCAGATCCGGGATTTTATTTTTTTTATCAGCATTACATTAGCTTTTCTTCGTGGCCATTCCGTAAATCCAGAGGACAATTAAAGCTCCTCCGATGGCAAGAATCCAGCTTCTTGGATTCCAGAATGAAGTAACATCTCCCCAATGTAGAATGTAAACTCCTATAGCTCCTCCTACAAATGCTCCTACAATTCCTAGGATAATAGTGATTAGCCAACCTCCTCCTTGAGTTCCCGGCATAATCATTTTAGCGATTGCACCTGCAATAAGACCGAATAAGATCCATGTTATAATTCCCATAGTTGCAAATTTTTTAATGGTTAATATTTAAAAATGATTTGTTTTACTAATATAAGGGAAAACATGATGTAAATCATCTTTTCTTGAAGAATGAGTCTACAAATTCCGTACCATTGAAAAGCTGCAGATCTTGCATTTTTTCACCTACTCCTATATATTTTACTGGAATTTGGAACTGATCTGAGATCCCGATAACAACACCTCCTTTTGCTGTTCCGTCTAATTTTGTTACGGCTAAAGCATTCACTTCTGTTGCTGCTGTAAATTGTTTAGCTTGTTCAAATGCATTTTGCCCTGTAGAACCGTCAAGTACCAATAAAATCTCATGAGGAGCATCAGGAATCACCTTTTGCATTACTCTTTTAATCTTGGAAAGCTCATTCATCAGGTTGATCTTATTATGAAGTCTTCCTGCAGTGTCAATGATAACAACGTCTGCATTTTGAGCTACGGCACTTTGTACGGTATCAAAAGCTACAGAAGCAGGATCGGAACCCATTTCCTGTTTTACAATAGGAACACCCACTCGTTCGCTCCAGATAACAAGTTGGTCAACAGCTGCAGCTCTGAAGGTATCAGCAGCTCCAAGAACTACTTTTTTACCTTCGGATTTAAACTGGTGAGCCAGTTTTCCAATAGTGGTTGTTTTTCCAACTCCGTTTACACCTACTACCATAATGACGTAGGGTTTTTTAGAAGTATCAATATTTCCTGTGCCTGCATGAGGATTTTCAAGCAGTAATCCTGAAATTTCTTCACGAAGAATAGCATCCAGTTCGTTCACTCCAACATATTTGTCGCGGGCAACACGTTCTTCAATTCTCTCTATGATTTTAATGGTAGTGGAAGCGCCTACGTCAGAGGCAATCAGTACTTCTTCCAGATCATCCAGAACTTCATCATCTACTTTGCTTTTACCGACTACGGCCTTCGTCATTTTTTCAAAGAACCCCTGGCTGGATTTTTCCAATCCTTTATCCAGTGTTTCTTTTTCTTCCTTTTTGAAAATATTTTTAAACCAACTCATAGTTTTAGTTTATTCTTATCTTTTGTTTTTAATCACTGCTGTGGCTTCTACTTCTATCAGTACATCATTCCTGAAAAGCTTATTGACCTCTACAAGGCTGCTTACGGGAGGATTCTGAAGATTGACATATTCATCCCTTATTTTTCTGAAATCCGGGGTTTTTGAGATGTCTGTGATGAAGATAGTCAGTTTGACGATATCTTTCCCTGTACCTTCATACTCCTTCAGAATATTTTCAATGTTTTTGAAAATCTGATGGGTCTGTTCCTCTACATTATTTCCCACCAGGTTTCCTTTTGAATCTAAAGGAACCTGACCAGATAATAAAATCATTCTGGAAGTACCGCAATCAATGCTTACTGATTGTGATAATCCCGGGATGCTGAAAACTTTTGGTGAACTTTTGTATACTATAGGATCCATCGTTTTCTGACTGAATGAAAATTGAAAAATAACTGTGCCTATTAGTACAAGAATCTTCTTCATATTTCACTGATTAATAATCTGGTGAACAAAGATAACAAAAAAACTACCCAAAATATGAGTAGTTTTTTATATTGTAAATAAAGTATTGATTATTTTTTCAAAAAACCATCTACTTCATCAGCATTCATTACTTTTTCTTCGAAAACGTAAGCTCCTGATTTAGAAGACTTCACCATTTTCACCACTTTAGTCATTTTCTTAGACCCAGTTTGTAGGGTTGCTACTACTTTCTTTGCCATGGTAAGTTATTATTTAAAAATTACTTAATTTCTTTGTGAAGGGTAGATCTCTTAAGAACAGGATTGTATTTTTTCAATTCCAATCTCTCTGTAGTGTTCTTTTTATTTTTTGTAGAAATGTATCTAGACATTCCTGGCATACCGCTTTCTTTGTGCTCTGTACATTCAAGGATTACTTGAACTCTGTTTCCTTTTTTTGCCATGATTTATTAATTCTTTTTAATCAATCCGTTTCTTGTAGCTCTTTCAATAGCTTCCTCGATTCCAATCTTGTTAATCACTCTCAATCCATGAGCTGATACTTTCAGTGTAACGTGCTTATCTTGCTCTGGAAGGTAAAACTTCTTCTCTAATAAGTTAATTTCAAAACGACGCTTCGTTTTGTTATTAGCGTGAGAAACGTTGTTACCAACCATTGCACGCTTTCCTGTTATTTGGCAAATTCTTGACATATCTCGATGTTCTTATTTGTATAATATTTGAGAGTGCAAAATAACGAAGAATTTTTTAGATAGACAAATCTTTTGGAAAATATTTGTAAATAAGTGACTGATTATAAATATTGATTTTTTAAAATATTCGAATTTTCGGGATATAGCAGTAAATCAGTGCTGATATATTTCATACCCGTTTTTTTTTAATCAAAAAAATTAATATTCTATCTTTGTTTTTAATTAATCTAAATAAAAATTATGAAGAGAATTTATATTCTATTGTCTATGCTGCCTGTTGGTTTATGTGCTCAGAATTTTACGGAGATACAGACCGGGATGAACAATTTTTATTTCTCAGCTTCTGATATCGCTGATGTAGATAATAACGGTACACTGGATATTGTAGTCAATGGAGCTATAGATTCAGATGGGGATGGAAATCCTGATGCTACCTATAATGAAGTGTATCAGAATACAGGAACAACCTTTCAGCCTTATACGGACCTGGGTGGAGATGTAACACATTTGGGGGATATAAAATTCATCGACTATAACAATGATGGGTTGATGGATATTATTTCTACCGGGTTGAGCTATATGGATATTGTAAACTATAAGCATTACCGTTTTAAAAATACCGGAGTAGGCTTCACAAGAGAGGAGGAGCTTCCGGGAAAAATTTATGGTTCGTTAGAGGTTTTTGACTTCAATCATGACGGAAAGCAGGACTACGCCATCAATGGAACTCAGTTTGCGCACGGAGGAGGTTTTAGAAATACGGTTGATTTTTATAAGAATACAGGATCGGGCTTTGATATGACTGAAAATTGGGCTGATGGAACTCAAAATGGAAGCTTTAAAATGGTAGATCTTAATAATGACCAGCTTTTGGATATGGTTATTATAGGCTCAGATATTAACGGTGATCCGGTTTCTAAAGTATATATTAATCAGAATGGAACATTGGTTGATACCCAGGCTCTTGATTCTTTAATTTCAGGAAAACTGGAAGTGGCTGATTTTAATGCGGATGGTTTCCAGGATATTGTAGTGGCGGGTAAAGATGCCAATGATGACCCTTATCTTGCAGTTCTGATGAATGACGGAACCGGTAATTTAATCACTCACCAGATCACATCAGAGGTTTCTGAAGCCTCCATAAGTGTTGGAGATTTGAATAATGATGGATATTATGACTTTATGATTGCCGGAGATATTAATTATAACGCTGTTGTAAAATCCTATTTATATAATACATCCAGTCAGACGTTTACAGAAGGAGCTGTCACTGGCTTACACAGCTTAGGAGGCCCGGGAACGATGCAGCTGTTTGATTTTAATAATGATAATCATTTAGATGTCCTGTTAAGTGGATTTGATTGGGCAGGTCAGGACAATCCATCTTTGACAAAGGTTTTTAAAAATAATTCTACAGCGCAAAATGGAAAGCCAATGGCTCCAACACACTTAAATCTGACTAAAAACGGAAACCGATTTAACTTTACATGGAGTGGGGCAACAGATGATAAAACTCCAGTTAACGCGCTACGTTATGAAATTAAAGTAGGATCTACACCAGGTTCACAGAATATTGCCAAATATATTGTAACAACTCCTTCATGGTTTCTGGATCTTGATCTGTCTGTTCAGAATGTATACTGGAGTGTAAGATCAATTGATGCTTCAAAGGTATATTCTGATACATCTGCACAAGGAACATTGGCAACGAAAGAGAATATGATCAATCGTGAAAAAGACTTTGTTATATATCCGAACCCAACTTCTGATAAAGTTTATATAAAAGGGGAGAAGGTTTCAGAAGCTGAGATCTATTCAATGGAAGGCCGAAAGCTGAATGTGATTTTAAACAGAGATCAGTCTATTGATGTATCTCATCTTCCTAAAGGGGTATATTTATTAAAACTGAAGATAAAAAACGAAATAACCACTAAAAAAATTACTATTAAATAAATAACTGAATCATTTATTCTATCTTGAGAGAAGTCAGACGTCCAGCTGGCTTCTCTTTTTTTTGTTCTGATAATCTGTTATTATCGTGAAAAAGATTGATTTGATGGAAATGATGCTAAAAAGTTTCCCGCAGATCTCACGGATTAGGCAGGTGTTTATGGATAGCGGTATGATAATAAGCTTGTTTTCTCATGGATTACAGGCTTCACATAGATGCTTTTGTGAAAATTATGATATTGAGTGCCTGCTAAATAAAAAAATC
Source organism: Chryseobacterium sp. G0162 (assembly GCF_003815715.1). Taxonomy (NCBI): domain Bacteria; kingdom Pseudomonadati; phylum Bacteroidota; class Flavobacteriia; order Flavobacteriales; family Weeksellaceae; genus Chryseobacterium; species Chryseobacterium sp. G0162. The sequence goes on from NZ_CP033922.1 coordinate 3,392,366, forward strand.
TGCGTCATCAGCTTAATCAGTGAGAGTTTACTATCTCTTAGATCTTGCAGATAACGCAGATTATATTTTTTCAGTATAAAAATCAGTGTGGCTGATATTCAAATACTAAGCTTTTTTGATTTTTGCCTGAAATCTTTTAATCAGATAATAGAATAATAAAAATCCTAAAGCAAATATTGAAAATCTCGAAAGAAGATCTCCTGCTCTTGAGTAAAATGTCATCCCTTCATAAAGATTGATCTTTGAAAATAATGCGGTTTGGTCTCCGTAGAAGGTATCTGCTATCACTTCTCCTTTAGCATTGATATGGGCTGAAATTCCACTGTTGGCAGCACGGGCAATTTCTCTTCTGGTTTCAATAGCTCTTAATTTTGCATAAGATAAAAGCTGCTTGTGTCCTTCTGTAACGCCCCACCAGGAATCGTTGGTCATAATACCCAGAAAGTTAGCCCCCTTCTTTACATAATCAGTGACAAATTCCCCATAAATACTTTCGTAGCAAATAATAGGCGCCATTTTTCCTTTGTTGTAAGGGTTGGAAAAGGCCATTCTTTCTTTATCTGTCCCTAAAGAAGCAACTGTTCCTCCTAAATTCAGCATGGCATCCCCTAAAATAGGTTTTAAAACATTCATGTAAGGGAAAATTTCAACACCGGGAACCAGTTTTCCTTTGTGATAGACCTGAGTTTTTTGCTGTGGAGCAAGCTGAATAGCGGTGTTATAGCTTGCTACCCAAACTCCAGGATTGATCTGGTAAGCTTCTTTTGGTAGTGCTGCGGGATCAAAATACAAACGGTGTGAGGAAATTCCTGTTGCAAAAACAGATCCGGGATGTCTAGATAAAAAGTCCTTGATATTATTTAAAAGTAAACTCTTTTCAATGCCTGTTTCAGAAATAGAACCTCTGCCAGGCAGAGATGTTTCCGGGGCAATATAGTAATCTATTTTTGTTGTTGAATTTTTTTCGGCCAGTGCCAAAAGATCCTGTTCAATCGTTAAGCTGTCTTTTGAATATTTTTCAGCATAAGGATCAAGATCAGGCTGAAGCATCAGTACATTGACCTGCCCGGATGGCTTTTCATTAAAACCATTATATTTAATGATTGAAATTATCATTGGAACAGCAATTAAAGCTACTATAATTGATGAGTTTTTAATCAAGTCTTTTTTCTTTCTTCCGGCTTCCCATGTTCTTACAGTATAGAAAATGAGAACGTTGATTAATAAGATCCAGAAACTTCCTCCCGTAGCTCCTAAGGTATCATACCATTGAATCAGTTTTGGATAATCTGAAAACACATTCCCTAAGTTCAGCCAGGGCCAGGTAAGTTCCCAGCCTAAGTGGAATTTTTCAAAGCTCATCCAGATGGCGATAAAGAATCCTAATCCCCAATAGGTTCCCTGTGCATTTTTATACCAATGATAACATTGGAACACTAAAGAATATAAAAGTGAATTGACAAGAACCGGGAATACAACAGCCATCAGAGAGTGACTGCCATCCGGGTTTTTAGAGCCATAGAGCCATCCTGTAGTTACAATATTCCAGATAACAAAGCAAAGATAAGATAGCCCGAAGATCATCCAGCTTTTTCTTTTATAGTCTGAAAATTTTGAAATTCCATGTTCCATCATGAGAAGAGGAACGAGGGCAAAAAATATAAAAAACGGAACTCCATAAGTAGGCCAAGAGACCGACAGCAGCATTGCTGAAATAAGTGTTAGCAGAACGTATTTCATTAAATTATTTTAATATACAAATTTAATGTTTTTGAAATGAATATATTAGCATCCGATGTTAAAGAAATTATATAAAATTGTTATTCTTCCTTACACACTGTTTCTGCTTTATCTGATGTTTTTTGGAATGGGCAGGTTTCAGTATGAGGATAACCTGATTACGGTAGAGCCTGTGTTTTCCACCATAAAATTTATCCAGGGTGCAATGTCATGGAAGGATATTGTTATTATTGTGGTGGGAAATATTGTGATGTTTATTCCTTTTGGTTTCCTGGGCTGGATTTTTCCAAAACTGGAAGATTTGAAATCTTTGCTTTTTACTTTTATACCAGCCATTACCATTGTGGAAGGACTTCAATATTTTACAAGAATGGGAATATTTGAGGTAGATGATATCCTCCTGAACACGTTTGGAGTGTATTTAGGATGGCTGGTATGCAGGTGTATTGAAAGAAGATTTAGCTATTGAGTTCTTTTGCTCTTTTTTCAGCATTTAAAATTCCCAGTTTTAGAATTTCCTTAAAGCTGTTTTCTTCAAAAGTTTTCAAAGCGGCTTCTGTGGTTCCACCTTTGGAAGCTACATCTTTGATCAGTTCTTCAAGGTTCTTTTCAGAATTATTGATGAGATGATAAGCTCCCAGCATGGTTTGTTTTACAAATAATTTAGAAAGGTTTTCTTCAATTCCCATTTCGATTCCTGCTTTAATCATGGCATCAATAATATAGTAAAAATAAGCAGGTCCACTTCCGGAAAGTGCAGTAACGCCATCCAAAAGATTTTCATCTTCTAAATAAACAGATCTCCCGGTACTGTTTAATAATCTTTCAATATTGATAAGCTGGCTGAAGGAAATACCATCTGCAGCCGTATAACCTGTAATTCCCATTCCCAGAAGGGTAGGAGAATTGGGCATTGCTCTTACAACGAGTGGATGGTTTAATGATTTTTGAATTTTCTCAATATTAATTCCAGCCATAATGGATAGAACCATTTGATTATCCTTTAAGGTAAACTTAAAATTCTGAACAACTGTCTGGAAATCCTGTGGTTTTACGGCAATGATAATTAAGTCTGCATCCAGCTCTGTAACTTCATCAAAGGTGGATGTTTTTGATTTGGGAAATTCACCTGCCATTTTAGAGATTTTAGTCTGGCTTCGGGTAATCAGGTGAAGGTTTTCCGGTTTAATCAGTTCATATTTCAAAAATGATTTTGAAAATGATAGTCCCATGTTTCCGGCTCCCAAAATAGCTATTTTCATATTGGCGTGTTTATTTCTAACGAAATTAATGTTTTTTATCGGGATGAGGAAGAGATGGGAAGCTGGGAGGTATTATAGTATTTTCAGCAACAAAAAGGTCCGGCCAATGCCGAACCTTTTTATTTATTCTACCGGAAATTCAGGTCGTCTCATTTTATATTTTGTGCCTGAAAGAGCTTCAAGGAAGGAAACCAAAGCTTTTTTCTCTTCTTTGGTGAGCTTTAAGGGTTTTAATAAAGGATCAGTTACGGGATACAGCGGATCTTTCTCTTTTGCTTCAGGAGAAGGATCTATCATGTGCATTCCACTGTTGTATATATTTACGATCCCTTCCAATTCTCCGAAAAAGCCATTATGCATCCATGGTTGAGTAAGCATCAGATCTCTTAACTGAGGGGTTCTGAATTTTCCTACATCTTCAGGTTTTTTGGTAATATTATACAATCCGAGATCTTCGTATTTTCTTTTGTAATAGGTAAGGCCAATATTGTGGAAAGATTCGTCTGTAAGATTTTGGCCGCTGTGGCAGTTCATACAGCGTGCTTTTGTTCTGAAAACATGCATTCCATAGATTTCTTCATCAGACAATGCATTGTATTTTCCCTCCAGGAATTTATCAAAACGGCTTGGCTGGCTTTTAATGGTTTTCTGGAAATCAGCTATTGCTTTTACAATTCTGTCATAAGTTACTTTCTCATCACCATAGGCATTTTTGAAAAGAGGTTTATATCCCTTTATAGCCTGGATTTTTGCAGGTAATGTTTTCACATCCATTGCCATTTCATGATGGGCTCCCAACGGACCGGCCGCCTGCTCTTCAAGCGTTTTTGCTCTTCCATCCCAGAAAAATGACTGTCTTTCTGCTATATTATACAAAGATATTGTATTTCTGTTTCCAAGAAGATGATTGTTCCCTAATGCTACCTGTCTTCGGTCTGACCAACCCATTTCAGGATCGTGACATGAGCTGCACGAAATCTGACTGGATTGGGATAATTTTGGATCAAAGAATAGCATTTTCCCCAGAATAACACCAGGCTTATCCTGTTCTACAAAAAATGTGGAGTCTCTTTTAATAGGGGAAAATTCTTTCCATTTTACACCATGATCAATATCCGGTTTGGGCCATTCTGAGATTGCTTTTTTATAACTTTTTACAATATCTTCGATGGTAGGGTCCTGAAGTTCCAGTAAATCCCGATTTACCTTAGGTGTAAAGCTTAATAAAGTCAATACAATACCCCCTAATCCCCAATATATTAATTTTTTCATGTCTAAAATGTTATCCCTATGCTTGCCGCTGCAAAATTATTGTTTTTTTCCTGGATTTTTTGTGTCTGGTATTGTGCACTTACAAAGAATGCCGGTAGTTTATCTAATTTAAAGTCATATCTCAGAACTGCTCCAAAAGCATTAATATCACTGGCCTGGAACATGTAGTCCTGTAATACCCATTCATCAACCGCCGGATTTGCTGTTGTGCTTAAAGCATTGATAGATTGGTTGACCATTCTTTTATAAAAATACGGCTGGAATGTAAGCATCTGATTATTATTAATCTGCTGTTTGTAATCAGCATTAAGTCCGAAATAAGAATATACAAATTTCTGTCCTGAATTTGGGTAAAGCCTGCGTTCCTTGATTTCTTCATATCCAAAAAACGGAACTGCTGTAATGGAGAACCTTTCCTGGTTATATTGGTAAAAACCTTTGACGGTTGCAATGTAATTATCTCTGCGGTAAGCTTCTCTTTTGAAGATTTGAGTCATTATGGAAGTATTCATTGAATACCCATATTCAGACCCTGTTTTTCGGGAAGAAGTATATCCTGCTAATAATCCGATACGGTGTTTTTCGTTAATATTAAAAAATTTAGCTCCTTCCAATTTAAATTCCTCATTTTTCAAGTCAGAAATGTCATTGTAGGTATTGGAGCCATCATTGTAGCTTTTAATGTTGTTCGCTTTTCCTATAACAGCCTGAAGGTAGAAGTCTCTTCCTTGTTTGTTGGAGATCTGGATTCCTCCTTTATAAGCAAATTCTTCAAAAGTATTGGTAGGACGTGTTCCTCCGTTAAACAGATAGTTAGAAAAACCAAGTCCAGACATGAGGTATACATAAGGTCTTCCCAGAAGACTTTGAAACTGAATCGAATTATTTTGGGTGTATTTGTTGAATTCACCAAAAACTCCGGCTTCATATTCTCTGAAGATTCTGTAATTCACACCGGCATTTATTCTCAGGTCTGAAGTTTTACTTTCCAGTCTGGGATCTTTTGAACGATAGCCCATCTGTGCAGAATAACTTATCTGTCCGGCAACAGTCCATCGGTCCATTTTCTCAAGGTATCCTCCGGCAAACTGATAACGCTCCAGATTTAATTTCCCTCCAACAGAGTCTGAGGTGATGTAAGGAGCGATACGTTCATAATCTAATGTTTCGTTCCACTTTACAGAACTCATTTTTAAGTTCTGATAGCTTGCACTTCCCCATACAGATCGGTTAGGTTTCAGCTTTTGAAAAGACTGGGCTTTTATCATCAGTCCTTTGCTGCCATTTCCTAATTGTTGACGGTAAGCATTTTCTTTATTGTCCTGATAACCGACACTGAATTCTGAAAATGAAGAAGTACTATAACCCGACATAGATGCCGGGTTATAGTAAAAGTTATTTTTAAAATCTCTTTCCTGATTGTATTGATTATTGAGCGTTTTGAATAGCCTTATACTATCCTGAGCTTTTATATTAAAAGAAAAGCCAATCAATAACAGGCAGAAAAATGTTTTTGTATGTAACATAATTTGCTGTTGAATATCGAACTGTATTTTAGTGAACGATACCATCTTTTAAACTTGGTTGAGCATCTTTTACAAAGTCATTAGATGAGTTGTTGGTATCCAGATAAAGGTTTTTACCATTAGTCATCTGTCCGTTTACCTTACGTCTTACCGATTTTCCGAAACGGGTAGGATCTTTATCAATAGTTCCTACGGAAGTCCATCCACCATCAATACTTGCAGAAGTCAGGGTATGAGCAAATTTTGAAGAGATACTGTTGTTGACTCCGTCAATAATCCATGAATTAGGAATGGAATAAGCTTTTTTTGCAGTCACTCCACCAGCACTGTTGATATAAGTATATTCATAGGTGTATTTTTGAAGGAAGCTTTCTTCATTTTCTCCGAATGGGAAACGAGCAATTACATAACTTTCAAAACCACGGTCGTGTAAAAAGAACATGTTAAAGTTCATTTGTGAATAGATCACTTTTGCATTTGGAACAGCTGGGTTGTCTACCTGTCCTAATGCCGGGTTGTTTGAAGGATATTCAAAGTTGGCATTGTGAAGGTCATATGCTGTACTGGTCTGAGCCTTATGATTGATCGCATTGTCTGCAATAACGATGAAATCTCCTGGCTGTACAGGATATTCGGTGCCAGCACCTGGTAATACCATTACTGCTTTTACCGGGAATGACAGGTTAGCATTGTATGGAGTAGGGTTTTTGTCTTCTACAGTAAGAAACTCAGACTGCCCGATGATTAGTTTATCAGCATATAAAACCTCTTTGGTGTTATTGGTCAATTTAAAATAACGCCCAGAGTTATAGTTTTTACCTTCTGCTGTTTTAATCCCTGTAAAGAAAACTTCTTCAATGATAAAGTCATCATGGAATTTCTTAATAATAATTGGAATAGTAAGGTTAGTAGCAGATAGAGCAATATCGGTTTGAGCCATAGCTCCAGCTGATACTTCTTCATTACCGGAGATTACGGCACCGTTTACTGTAATTTTATAAGAGCCATAAGGTAAAGGCAAAGAATAAGTGTTCACATTTTTAATGGTTTCTCTTCTTATGGCACCTGTATTTACTTCTCTGATCTCAAGATCCAAACTCTTGTAAGACGAAATATTTTCACCTGAAAAAGTTAATGTTAAAACTCCATTTTGCGTAGTTGTTGCTCCGAAATCATCACTTGTACATGATGTTACTGTAAATGTCGTAGCCATCATAGCGGCTAAACTTAGTAGTAAAACTCTTTTTTTCATGTTATTTTTTTGATATATATTAAAAATTGTAGTTTAATTCCATTCCAAAGTAAGGACTGTTACCTCCTTTTCTGTAAACTTTTACATTGTTGAAAGTATAAGGGGCACTATAGTTGAAAAGTCTGTTAACAAATAATGAGGTGCGAAGCGCCTTATAAATACTTTTGGTAACTTTAATATTTCCTGCCATGGTAAAAGTGTAAAGTCTATCCAGATTATCAGAAACTGAAACGCTTCTTACCAGCCACTGCTTATAAGTATCTGTTCTGTCTGCTTCTGTAAAAGGATGTACCACTCCGTCTACTCCGTAATAAGAAATAGGTTCAGCAATTCTTCTGTCATTTCTGCTATAGTCATATAAGCTTCCTTGTATAGAAGCTGAAATAATCATATCCAGACTTGGGAGATAAGTGTCTATAAGCAAATTATAGTTGAGGTTTGAATTCACATAACCATAATCAGATTTATAGATTCCATAATAAGGATAAGCTTCTGTTCCGATAGAGGCGGTAGGTCTTTTAATAACAGGTGCTGAATTTCTGTATTGGGTTTTGAACCATGCTCCGGTGAAAGTGAATCTTGTATTGATGGCCTTGATTCTTGGTGAGGTATATCCAAATTCAATTCCTTGCTTTAACGTTTCGCTTCCGTTTTCTGTAGTGGTGTACTGCCCAAAAACAGTTTTAACTTCATAGGGAACATTGGTTAAATCCGGTCCGTTAGGGGTCCATTGGGTTAAATCTACCTTTGTGTTATCATATTGTTTATAACTTTGAACAGTAGTCTGATCCATATTTCGGAAACCATTGTTCATATTTTCTTTAAAGTAAGTCATAAAGAATTCATGATTTCTGTAAGAAAGATCTAAACGAATTTCCTTTTTAATGCTTTTAGCTGCTTCAAGTTCTTTATTTTCCCTTGGCTGTACATAGGTCATGAAATTTACATATCGATACTGTTCATCATTATGATAGTGATTCAGCTGAGTGTAATCCCAATATTCTTTGTTTGGATAAAGCATCAGCAGTGTAGGCTGTTTGTAGAAAAGACCATATCCTAAGGTAACATCTGTTTTTAAAGGATAGCCATTAATGATGAGGTGGGGCAGACTATACTGGAAATTCAATCTTGGTTCAGCAAAAACTTTTTTACTGATCGCATAAGAATTGTCAATCCCCAGATTTTTTGATAATCTCAATCCTGCATACAAGGTGAATTTATGTTGATTGAGAGCGTAGCTCATTTGATCGCCTAAAAAAGCAGCTAATAGGCTGGAAGCAGGAATATCATTGTAAGGTCTTGGCCTTGCTATTCCTGAGTTGGCAGAAGGAGGCGTTTTCATATCATATTGCATCCCTTTACCATTATTTTTTGAATACCTCCAATCAATCCCAGCTTCATATTGATGAGTAATTCCAAATGTTTTCTTGGTTCCGTTTGCCTGTAAAAAAGCAGTGATATCCAAAGGTTTTCCTTCTGTAGAAAATTCAGTGATATAACGCAGATTCGGATAATATCCTACATTCTCGCCTTGTTCTGTAGCCAAAGAAAAAGAGCGGGGACCGGATAGTTGAACCAGTTTTACTTGTTCTATTTTTTCAAATCCCTGGCGGATAGCTGTATTTAAAGTTAATTTGTTGAAAAAAGAACTCTTATCCAGCTGATAGATAAAGTTATTGGTTATGCTGATTCTTTTATTATTCGATTCATACTTATCTGTTGAAGGGTAGCCATTATCCGGATCATATTTTTTATTATCGATATTAGTGGAAAAATCAATAGTAGATTTCCACTCCAATGGTCTTGACCATAGCGTTGAAATTTTCTTTGAACGGATAGATGCAGTAATACGCTGGTAAGTTTCAAAATCATCAGTAGGATTAGCCTTTGAATCTAGGTAATCTGCACTTGCGCTCAGTTGCCACTTATCAGTAATTTTAAAGCCTTTGCTCAGATAATACTGCTTACTAAAACCGTCCGCTTTAAATCTTGCCTGAAGGGGAGAATCTTTTATTCTACGTTCAATTTTTATCAATCCTGAAGTAAGATCTCCGTAAGCTGCTGAAGGAATACCCCGGATTACTTCTACTTTTTCAATATCATTGGTGGATATGGTTCTCATATCAACTCCGGAAGTAGATGTTTCTCTACCTTTTGGGCCTTCTGCAAATTGCCTGTTATCTACCGAAATCTGCATATCTGCGTTGGAATTGATGATGTTATCATCAATCATGAATTGTACTCCAAGAGATGAAGTATTGTATTCATTTCCGCTATAGCCTGCTGTATTTTCTCTAAGAGTCGCTCTATTATTGTAGTTTAAGACGGGAGCTTTCGAAAGGCCGCCGGGAAGAAGTTCCATAAGGTCGGTGAAACTTGAAGGCTGTAAATGTTGCATAGCCTGTCTGTCAATAACAGACTTGGTGGTTAACCCTTTTCCTTCTTTTGAAAATACAACCACTTCTTCCAGTTTATTAATAGGCTGAAGCTTAATGGTAATATTTTGAGCGGAAGTAAGCGTAATGTTAAGCTCTTTTTCCTGGAAATCAGGATGAAGAACTTTCAGGTGATATTTTCCATTGGGAATAGAAATATCTGCATTTCCATTTTTATCAGTAGTCAAAGAGGTTTGATTGACGGTGATGGAAGCCCCCCTTAATTCTTTATTGTTTTCATCAAAAACAGTAATGTTCAGTTGCGATTTTTCATTTTGAGCCTGTATAAACTGTAGGCTGAAAATAAAAAAGAAAACAAAAAATAAAGATCTTTTCATTTTTATTTATTCTAAATAAGCAGGCTGCAAAATTATAAAATATAATGATGCTGACCAATGATTATTTAGAATAATTTAAAATAAGAAAACAAAATTCTGGAAAATACCCGGAACTTTGTTATATAATCTGAAGTGAATGTTATATAATATTCACTTCCCGTTCCAGCTCTATTCCGAATTTTTCTTGCACAGAGTTGATAATTTCAGTGGAAAAATCAAAAATTTCCTTTCCGGTTGCTTCTCCGGTTGCATTGATGATAACCAATGATTGAAGTTTGTGTGAAGCAACATTTCCAATTTGTTTGCCTTTCCATCCGCATTGTTCAATCAGCCATCCGGCAGGTACTTTTACCATATTGCCATTAGGATATCCTTGGATATTTTCAAACTTCTGTTTTAGTTCTTCAAACTGGGCTAAAGGAATCGTTGGGTTCTTGAAAAAGCTTCCGGCATTTCCGATTACTTTAGGATCTGGTAATTTACTTTGTCTGATATTAATAACAGCTTTTGAGACATCCTGAATGGTAGGATTTGTAATTCCCAGGTGCTTCAGTTCAGAAATAATGGCACCATAGGCTGTTTTGATGTGATGGTCTTTTTGGGTAAGCTTAAAAGTCACTTCCAGAATAATAAATCTTCCTTTTCCTTCCTGCTTGAAGATAGAATCTCTGTACCCAAATCTGCATTTTTCAAGGTCGAAAGTGGTAAGCTCAAGATTTTCCAAATCCAATACCTGGCAGTTGACAAATACATCTTTTATTTCCGTTCCATAAGCTCCGATATTTTGCATAGGAGAAGTTCCTACATTCCCGGGAATTAAAGAAAGGTTTTCTAATCCGCCGTAATTTTTGTTCAGGCAGTACATAACGAATTCATGCCAGTTTTCACCTGCTTTGGCTGTAACCAGAATTTCATTTTCATTGACTTCTTTTTCAGTAATTCCTTTTAAATTAAGTTTAATAGCAAGGCCGTCAAAATCTTTTGTCAGTAGAATATTACTTCCTCCTCCTAAAAATAAAAGCGGCAGGGTGTTTTCTTTTGAGAAAGTAAGTGCATCTTTTAATTCTTCGATGCTGTTTATTTCAACAAAGTATTTTGCTTGGGCATTCACACCAAATGTATTGTAAGGTTGTAAGGAAAAATTTTCTTGCATGTTTTATTTGTATTCTTTGGGAAGAATGTTGTCTAGTTGTTCTTTAAGCAGTTGAAGTTGTTTGTAATGTTCCGGATCGGCAAAAGAATTGACATAGAAATGAGCTTTCTTAGCAGTGCGTATCTGAAAAGTTTCATCAATACCATCTACAGACTGTTGGCTCGGTGAACTTTTTATATAGTCAAGATCTTTAACATTGATTGAGGAGATGAGCTGCTTCCAGGTATCAATAGATATTGCTGAAGCCCATTCCTGGTGAGTTTTGTTGGCCGTAGCTCCTTTTTCTGCAAAAATAGAGTCTTTGGTCACTTTAATAATCCTGTACTCACCCATAGTTCCTCCGATATGAGATAGCCTGATCAATGTTATTTCATTTGAATTTTTAGAAGTTGCAGGCTGCTCTGGTTTTTTGGTATCACAGGAAAAAAATGCCGACAGCAAAAAGATCGGAAATATGAGTTTCAGATATACATTTTTTGTTGTCGGCATCATGTATAATTTATAGGCTGAATTCTGCTCTATACTGTTTTAAAGCATCTTTCAGAATTTCAACACTTCTTTTAAGATCTTCTTCTTTCAGGACGTAAGCAATTCTTACCTGTTTTTTACCTAATTCAGGATCACTGTAGAAACCTCCGGCAGGAGCTACCATAATCGTTTCTTTGTTGTTAGAATAAGATTCAAGCAACCACTGTGCAAATTTTTCAGTATCATCTACCGGAAGCTCAGCAACACAGTAGAAAGCACCTCTTGGCTTAGGGCAGATTACCCCTGGAATAGCATTTAAAAGGTCTACTAAAACGTTTCTTCTGTGAGTATATTCTTCTCTTACCGCTCTGATATAAGCTCCGTCATTTTGATGAGCCGCTGTTGCTGCGATCTGTCCCAAAAGAACAGGGCTTAATCTTGCCTGTGCAAAAAGGATCGCTGCATTACGGATTTTTTGAGAACGGGTAACCATACATCCGATTCTTACCCCACACATAGAATAACGCTTGGATTCTGAATCAATAACGATGCAGTTTTCTTTCAGTTCAGGGAAATCAAGGATAGATATCTGTTGTTTTCCATCATATACATATTCTCTGTATACCTCATCAGAGATGATTACAATGTCATATTTTAAAGCAATCTCAGCAAGTTGCTGAAGTTCTTCACGGGTATAAAGGTATCCTGTAGGGTTACCTGGGTTACAAATGATGATTGCTCTTGTTTTTTCTGTAATCTTTTTTTCAAATTCTTCAATTGGAGGAAGGGCAAAACCTGTATCAATGGTAGATGAAACAGCTACTACATTCACATCAAATGTACTGGTGAATCCATTGTAGTTAGCATAATAAGGTTCAGGAATAATTACTTCATCTCCATCATCGCACAACGTTGAAATGGCAAAGTTCAACGCTTCAGAACCCCCATTGGTAACAATAAAATTGTCAGGAGTAAGATCAGAGAAGCCTAAAGAATGGTAATATTCTGTAAGGGCGTTTCTGTAGTCTAAATTACCTTCAGAAAGTGCATATTCCAATACTTTAAGATCAATATTCTTTAAAGCATTTAATGCTGTTTCCGGAGTTTCAATATCAGGTTGTCCGATATTAAGGTGATATACTTTTATTCCTTTCTGTTTTGCTTGTAACGCAAAGGGAACCAGTTTTCTTACCGGCGATGGCGGCATATGCAGTGCTCTGTTTGAAATATTCGGCATTGTTCAAAAATTTGTATGACAAAAATAGGATTTAATTTCTCAATAATAAAATTAAGAATAAGAAGAAACGGCTTATCATCTCCTCTCAGAATTGATAATTTTATTGATTTTACTGTCAATAGTAATGAAATTTTAATTAATTGTTGATTATTTATTAAAAATAATATTTTTATATTGATATTTTCATTAAATTACCATCCAAATGTGAATAAAATGACAATAAATTTATTTTTTAGAGCTTTTCCTGCTATAGCTCTTTTTTCAGCAACGGCCATGATGGCTCAAAATTTTCAAACGATGCCCATTGCATCCGGATTTACAGCTGATGTAATTGCTAATGGAATAGGATCGGCATCGGTTTCTACAACGTCTGATGTAGACGGGGTGTCTTTTGCTTTTGTGGCGAAAGATTTTAAACTGACTTCTACCAGTACTCCTCTCACGTATGGTCTTCCTGTAGACGGAATCATCAATTCAGTTGTAGCTTCTACTCCCGGACTTTCCTATCAATTGGGAGATTTAAGTGCTAATAACTCTTTAAAGCTAACTTCAAGCGGGCAGAACGGAACTTTGGTGCTGACTACTCCAAAAGCTGCTGTTAAACTGTATATGCTTGCCACGAGTGGTAGTGGAACATCAGTTGTAAGTGCTACAGTGACTTTCACAGATAATACAACTCAAACATTTTCCAATATCAGTCTTTCAGATTGGTACAACGGTTCTAATTTTGCCATTCAGGGAATTGGAAGGATTAATAGGGATAACGATAATCTGGACCCTAGCAGTAATAATCCAAGACTGTATCAGTCTGTTTTGAATATTGATGCCGCCAATCAGGCTAAGCCAATACAAAGTATTACAGTGACTAAAAGTTCAGGAACCGGTATTCCTAATATATTTGCTTTCTCAGCAGATGCTTTTTCAGATTGTATGGCACCTGTTACAGATGCTGCAACAGGAATAACTTCAAATACTGCACAAATCTCATGGATAGTTCCGGCAAGCAATCAAACCACAAGTTATGATATTTATTATAGCACAAGTTCAACTGCACCTGCGAGTAATGCCAATCCTAATCATTCCAATGTTACAGGAACTTCTTATACCCTGAATAACTTATCTCCAAGTTCAACTTATTATTATTGGGTAAGAGCCAATTGCAGTACAGCAACAAGTAAAAGTGTATGGTCTCTTGCTAAATCATTCACAACACAATGTGGTGCACTAGTGCCTTTCTATACTAATAACTTTAGTAGTTTTCCTGGATTATGCTGGGCTAATAATTTAGTAGGAGGAGATCCGGCTACTGGGCCATCAGGTACAGGTAGTTCTTATTGGGGATCACGTAGCTTTTTAAATACTTCAGCTAATGGACCTTCAGCATCTATGAATTTATATTCTTCTGATAGAACAGGGTGGCTGAAAACGGGAGCTTTTAACCTCTCAGCAGGAGGATATAAAGTGAAATTTAATTACGGAGTCACTACCTATTCAGGGACGGCTTCTTCTTCAATGGATAGTGATGATGTTGTTCATTTCCTGGTTTCCAATGATGGTGGAACTACATGGATGATTCTGCAAACCTGGGATGCAAGTAATTCTCCATCTAACACATCAAATGAATATACCTTCGATCTGGCTAACTTTACTAATGCAAATACTATATTTGCTTTTTATGGAAGTACAGGATCACAAGATGAAGACTTAGATTATAATTTCTATGTGAAGAATTTCACCATTGAAAATGCTCAACTAAGTACCTCGGAAGTAAGCCGTCAGGAGAAAAAAGTATCCGTTCATCCGAACCCGTTTAAGGATATCCTGTATATATCAGACACAAGAGATATTAAGTCTGTAACCGTAACAGATACTACAGGAAGAACAGTAAAAACGATGGAAGGTTCTGCGAAAGAACTTGATCTAAGCAGATTAAATTCGGGACTGTATTTTGTAACGATTTACTTTAAAGACGGATCTCATTCTACTGTAAAAGCAATCAAGAAATAATTTTTTAGTGTAAATAAAGTTGAGCGGCGGTGCATTGTTGTACCGCTGCTTTTTTATAATGTGAGGAATCGTAATGCTGTAAGAAGGAAGTCATCAAAGTTTTAAAATCATGTAATCCAATTATATTGATTTATGATACTTTCAGCAATGATATGTTGAATCGTAACTTCCAGCCTCCCTCTTTCAGCTTCTTGCCTAATAATCAATATTTTTTCTTAATTTAAACCTCTAAAACTCACTGAAAATGCAAATTATATCAAACTCTCTGGAAGACTATCTTTCAAAGATTCCGGAGGAAAGACAGGAATCCTTTAAAAAACTTTTTGATGTGATTAATGACAATCTTCCAAAAGGTTTTGAAGAAGCAACCAATTATGGAATGCTAGGCTGGGTTGTTCCTTTGAAAACTTACCCTGCGGGGTATCATTGTACACCAGGAAATCCTTTACCCTTTATCAATCTGGCTTCACAAAAGAATTTTATAGCATTGTACCACATGGGATTGTATTCCCGTCCCGAACTTTTGGATTGGTTTGTTGCTGAATATCCTAAACATTCCAAGAAAAAGCTGGATATGGGAAAATCCTGTGTACGCTTCAAAAAGCCGGAAGATATTCCTTTTGATTTAATAGCAGAGTTGAGTGGAAAAATGACGGTAGAAGATTGGATTGGCATTTATGAGTCTCAGTATAAAAAGTAAAGGAAGAAAGTTGGAATCCGGAGGTAATTGGATCATTACTGACATCTTTAAGTCTTTTGATGGAAAATAATCTCAATTTAAGACATTAAAATTGAAACCTCAGTTGTTTGTTAATTGGATAAGGTTCGATGCTCATTTTAAAATTTGTTATTTGGTAGTGTTATTCTGAATGTAACAAATTAGAAATGAAGAATCTAACTATTTACGGGACTCTTCCTACGTCAGAATGACAAGAGGTATAAATAAAGGAGATATAATTGTCAAATTTTATTTCAAAAAGCCCTGAGATCTATAAGATTCAGGGCTTTTTTTGAATGAGGAAGACTGATGTCATTTGGTTTATTTGTTGAAGACTGGGAGTTAGAGAAAGGAAGTTAGGAAAGTTCTTGTCGTGCTACTGACTTTCTTTCAGCCTTTTAATGGAATCAATTCTCAATTTTGAAAAGGTTAATTAATAGGAGTTTGAGTTATTTTCCGACTGAATCAACCTCCATCTTCCAACTTCCTTTCTTTTAAAAATTAATATCCCAGATTCCAGCTCTGCGTTCCAGCTCGATCAAAGCTGTTGCATTATCTGCAAGGGCCTGATAATAATCTTTTCTTACTCCATTATAGGTTCTTTGAGCATTCAGTACTTCGAGAATAGAGCTTTCTCCTCTTTTGTAACTGTAGGTGATGCCATCCAATATACTTTTCGCTTCAGTAAGCATTCCGTTATGAAATTGTTTTACCTGTTTCTGGGTGGCTATGTATTGTTGATAAGCCTGCATGACTTCAGCCTGTATTCCCTGTTCTATCTGATGGTATTCAAGTTCTGCCTGTGAGTGAGCCATTTCTGCTATTTTCACGCCTGCATTTCTTCTGTTGGAAAACTTCAAAGGAATACTGAGCCCTAATTTTACTGCATTTACAGTTGGTGAGGGAGCTATTTCATTCGTAGCTTCAGTGTGACGTTCTGCCCCGGCATTGATGCCAAGATCTATTTTTCGGTTTGCTTTTTCAAGGTTGATCTGGCTTTTGGCTACTTGCGTATTCTGTTTGGCAGCCAGTAGGTCTGCTCTTGTATTTAATGCCTGAATGATCAGATCATCAATATTAAAATCTCTATTGAAAGCATTAAAGTCCCCGGCAACATCTCTATCTGTTATTTTGCCATCGCTGAGAAATACAGCTAATCCTGTGATTGCTTGTTGCTCTGCGCTTTCTGCCTGATATATCTCATTGAGAAGGGAAGCAGCCTCCAATTTACTCTGTTTTGAAGTGACCAGAGATATTGTTCCCAGGCGATAACGTATGCTGTCAGATTTAGCAAGCTGTAGAATATTTTTATAAGAATCCTGCTGTACTTCGAGGATTGCTTTAGATTTTAATGCTTCCAAATAACCTAAAGTAGCATCAGCACGAAGATTTCTGAAAAAATCCTGTAATTGAATTTTGCTTAATTCAGACTGATCCTTAGCCAGGTTTACTCTTGCTTTTCTTTTGCCTCCCAGTTCAAGGGTCCAGCCAATGGAAGCTCCATATACGTATCCCATATTTTCTTTAATCCCATTATTGGTTGTTTCTAGATCCAATTGCGGATCCGGAAACATACTTGCTGTCTGAATGGAAGCTTCTGCCATGCCTATATTGTACTTTTGAGCGGCATATCCCAGATTTTTCTTTCCGACAAGGCTTAGATATTCTTCAAAATTCAGAACTTCTTTTTCCTGTGCCTGTACCTTATTCGTCATACTGAGTAATAAGGTCACTCCTATGATAAAGTATACTCTAATTTTCATATGTAAGTGCTTCATCTGATTCTAAATTTTGTTTTTCGTTGCGACGTTCTGCCATAAAATAGATAGCAGGAAGAACGAATAGTGTTAAAATAGTAGAGAACATTAATCCATACACAATGACAGTAGCCAACGGTCGTTGTACATCCGAACCGATTCCGGTTGCTAGTGAGGCGGGGAATAATCCGATTACTGCTACTGTTGCGGTCATCAATACCGGTCTGAAACGATCCTTTGCTCCTTTAATGACAGCAAGTTTCAAATCGTATCCTTTTTTACGGAGGTCATTGATATGGGAAATCATAATCACACCATTCTGAATGGCGACTCCGAAAAGGGCAATGAATCCTACGGCAGACGATACGTTCAAAGACATTCCACGTATATTAAGAGCAAGCATTCCTCCAAATAATGCCAGCGGAACAATAGACATCAATACCAATGCCTGTTTGAAATCTCCAAACGCTCCATACAATAACAGGAACATAATAGCCAATGCCAAAGGAACAATAAAAGCCAATCTGGAATAAGCCCTATTTTGATTTTCAAACTGTCCGCCCCATTTAATCTGATACTTTTCATGGTCATATTTGATGTCTTTTTCAATCTTGTCCTGAGCCTTTTTCAGGAAAGAAGAAAGATCTGTTCCTCTTAAATTCAGTTTAACGGTAAGATGCCTCTTGTTCATTTCACGGGTGATGGTACTTTCTCCGGTACTTAATTTTACTTCAGCAACCTGAGATAATGGAATTTTTGCCCCTGAAGCTGAGGTGAGCATCAGGTTTCCTATTTTATCAAGAGTATCACGGCTGTCTTCAGTGTAACGGCAGGAAATATCATACACTTTATTACCGATAAAGATTTGCGAGATGGCTTTTCCGCCTAAAGCGACTTCAATAAGATCAGCCACATCAGCCACATTTAATCCATATTGAGCAATCTTGTCTCTGTCTGCAATAATCTGCAACTGAGGTAGAGGAGGTTCCTGGTCAATAGCAAGGTCAGCAGATCCCGGAATTTTGTTTAAGGTAGATAATACATTTTCAGCAATTCTTCTGGTTTCTTTGAAATCTTCTCCATATACTTTTACAACAAGTTCACTGTGTGCCCCGGAAATTTTATCCATTACTCCATCAATCATCGGTTGTGAGAATCCTACTGTAAACCCTGGCATTTCTTTGTAATCAGCAGCTAATTCTTTAATGAGGTCTGCTTTGGTTTTCCCGGATGGCCATTGATCGTAAGGTTTTATTCCTACAGAAACTTCAAAGTGAGAAGCGGTCCATGGATCGGTTCCGTCATCGTTGCGGCCAGCCTGAACCATCATATAGGTAATTTCAGAATGTTTTAATGTTTTGGCACGTAGGGTATCGCTCATTTCTTTTGCTTTGGCCAGGGAAATACCCGGAGGTAACTGTACCTGTAGCCAGATAGAACCTTCATCCAGCTCCGGAAGGAAGTCTTTTCCTACAGTATAAGAAAGCACTCCTGCTGATAATAAGACGATGGTTACCGGGATCATTACTTTTTTAGGGGTTAGCATTATTTTTTCGATTCTTTTCCCATAGGCTGCACTTATTTTTTCAAGCCATTTGTTGTGATATATTTTTTGTGGTTTCCGATAGATCACATAAGCCAGACCTGGAATAAGGAGCAATGCTACTGCAAGAGCACCCAGTAAAGCATACCCTACTGTAAATGCCATCGGCGTAAACAGCTTTTTCTCTACTCTTTCGAATGCGAATAGTGGAAGATAGGCAGTGATAATAATGATGGTAGAAAAGAAGATAGGTTTTGCTACTTCAATTACTCTTTGGGTAATTGTTTTCTCTTCTAATGCTTCTTCAGGGTTCTCTTCCCTTTTTTTCAGAATGGTTTCAAGCATTACAATGGCTCCGTCTACAATAATCCCGAAGTCAATAGCTCCCAGCGAAAGAAGGTTAGCAGGAATATTGGTAAAATGCATTAAAATAAATGCAAATAATAAAGAAAGCGGAATGGTAATAGCGACCAATAAAGCACCTCGCCAGCTTCCCAGGAATACTATCAGGACAATAATAACGAGTACAATTCCTTCAGTAAGGGTATGGGAAACCGTGTGAAGGGTAGTACTTACAAGGTCTGTTCTGTCAAGGAAAGGATGAATTTTTACACCGGGAGGAAGCGTTTCATTGTTTAATTCATCAATCGCCTCATGAACACCTTCCAATACTTGTGATGGGTTTTGACCTCTTAATAAGAGAACAATTCCTTCTACACTTTCAGGATAGTTTCGTTTTCTGTCTGTATATCCCAGAATTCCTTTTCGTTCCAGATTTCCGTATTTCAATGTTCCTACATCATTCAGGAATACCGGAACCCCGTTTTCAGTTTTTACTACAATTTTTCCAAGGTCATTTAAATCTTTTACAAGACCTATTCCCCGAATCACATACGCTAAGTTTCCACGGGGAAGCATACTTCCTCCGGCGCTCACATTATTTTTTGAAATGGTTTCGGTAACTTCTGATAATGAAAGACCATACTGTTCGAGTTTATGAGGATCTAATTCCACCTGAAATTGGGTAGTAATTCCTCCAAAATTGGTCACATCTGCAATCCCTGAAACCTGTTTGATGCGCGGAATAATTACAAATTTTTGTAAATCTGTAAGTTCCCGCAAACTATGATTATTACTTTCAATAATATAACGGTATACTTCGCCGATAGGAGAGGTGAGAGGATCAAGACCAGGCTGTGCACCATAAGGAAGAGTAACATCTGTAAGCCTCTCTTGAATACGTTGTCTCGCCCAATAGTCGTCTATCCCATCATCAAAAACCATGGTAATCATGGAGAGTCCAAAGGTACTTTTGCTTCGCATAACATGCATTCCAGGAAGACCATTAAGAGCCCTTTCCAAAGGAATGGTAATTTGTTGTTCTACTTCTTCAGCAGCCAGCCCGGGAACCTGGGTAACCACCTGCGACGTTACATCAGCGATGTCAGGATAAGCTTCTACGGATAATTTGGTCCAGGAATAATAACCAAAGAACCCCAGTAAAAGGAAGAGTGCCAACATCAGCCACCTCTTCTGTATAGAGATTGTCAAAAGTTTTTTCATGTTCTTAATCGATATTATGTACAGTACAGATGTGTATTGTACTTTTTACATCAGTTCATTTTACATTATTTCGCATCCAGCATATAAATTCCACCCTCGGTCATGATGGTGTCTCCCACTTTTAATCCGGAAGTGATTCTGATCATTTTCTGATCCGCTTCTCCGGTGGTTACTGAACGTTTGGCAAATTGATTCTTGCCTGTTTTGATCCACACATATTGAGAACTGTCCTGCTGCATGAGTGCACTGATCGGAATCATAACTGTTTTTTGAGGAGTCGTAGCAAAATTGACAGTCGCATACATACCGGGTTTGAGTTTTCTGTCCGGATTATCACATTCGATAAGGACTTTTATACTTCGGGTATTTTCATCTACGACTTCATTGATGTGATACACTTTTCCAGTGATATTTCTGTCCGGATAAGCACTTACTTTTACCGAAACATGATCTCCGATATTGACAAAACGGATATCTTTTTCCTTTACATCTCCGGAAATCCAAACTTTGGATAATTCTGCAATGATGATGACAGGGTCTGCATCGCTTTTTAGAAATTGGCCGTTGACAATTTTATTGGAAATAATTTCTCCGTTAATTGGGGCTCTTACAATAAGGGGACTTCCGATACCTCCGCCTTTGCTGTTATAAACTTTCAATGCAGAAGAAGCATTGGAAAGGGATGTTTTTTTATTTTTGAAATCGGTTTCTGCCTCGTCAAGTTCTTTCTGAATTCCGACTCCATGTTTTACCAGATCCTGCTGACGTCTGTAATTTTTCTCTGCGAGCTGTACATCATTCAAGGCATCTGTATAATCTTTCTGAACTGAAAAATAATCAGAGGAAAGGATTTCAAAGAGAGGGCTGTTTGCTGAAACATTTTGTCCAAGCTGAATGAATGATTTTGTAATTCTTCCGGAAAAGGGGCTGGCAATTTCAGCATAATGGTTGGGAATAGCCTGAATGGTTCCTGCTGAAACGATTCCGTCGCTATGTTCCTGCTCAGAAACGACTTCTGTTTTTATTTTTTTGAATACTGGGTTGTTTTCAGGGACGATTACATTTTCTCCTTTTACCAGAAGATCCTGATCCTGAGAATCTTCACTTTTGGGATTTTTACAAGAGGTAATAAATGTCAAAAGTACTATTTTGAATACTGCTTTTCTCATATAAGATGTTTATAACCACTAATTTAATTCTAATTTTCTTTTTATATCAATACAGTGTGATATTTATTTAAAATACCTTAAATGCTTGTTTTTTGCCGTTGCAAAAGTATTTCTATCCTTTCTGATAGCCGGTTAGAGAACCTTTAGAATGCTATTAGAATACCATTAGAAAGGATGGTATTTCTGAGAAATTATAGCCATTGTCCGAATTTTTTAATGAACCATTGTTTCACAAATTGGGTAAGGATGCAATATCCTGTAAGGATTCCTATCAGATAAGGGAAATAGCTTAAAGGTAAAGGCTGCATTTTCAGATATCCTGCCAATGGGGTGAAAGGAATAAGGATTCCAATCAACATGATTAAGCTCGTTAGGGCAACAACCGGTGCAGCAGCCCAGCTTTGGATAAATGGAATCTTTTTGGTTCTGATAATATGAACAATCAAAGTTTGGGACAACAGTCCTTCTACAAACCATCCGGTCTGGAATAGACTCTGATGCTCTGGTGTATTGGCTTTAAAAATAAAAAACATTACAGCAAACGTCATATAATCAAAAATGGAACTCAAAGGACCAATATAAAGCATGAATTTTTTAATACTGTCAGCTTCCCATTTTTTGGGTTGTTCCAGAAAATCTTTATCCATCGTATCCCAGGGAATAGAGGATTGTGAAATATCATACAACAGATTTTGAGTCAGAATTTGCAGCGGCAGCATTGGCAGAAATGGCAGCAATGCACTGGCGCCAATCATGCTGAACATATTTCCAAAATTACTGCTGGCCGTCATTTTTATATATTTAATAATATTCCCGAATGTTCTTCTTCCATAAATAACTCCACTTCTGAGTACCATTAAGTCTTTTTCGAGCAAAATGATATCCGCACTTTCTTTGGCTATATCAGCTCCGGTATCGACAGAAATTCCAACGTCTGCTTCTTTTATAGCTGCTGCATCATTGATTCCGTCACCCATAAATCCTACAGTATGACCTTTGGATCTTAATATTTTTACAATGCGTTGCTTTTGTAATGGGCTTACCTTGGCAAAAACGGAATATAAATCCATGTCTTTGCTGAGTTCTTCATCACTCATATTCTCCAGTTCATCACCAAGCATAATGGTATTGATGGGAATTCCTACATCATGACATATTTTTTTCGCAACAATATCATTATCTCCGGTGATTACTTTTACTTCAACACCTAATTTATGCAGGGCTTTGATACTTGGCTCTGCAGAAGGTTTAGCGGGATCAAGAAATCCAATAAAACCGGTAAGGATGAGATGATTTTCATCTGCAACAGAATAATTGAGTGGATGATCTCCTTCAAATTCTCTGATGGCAACCAGTAAGACACGAAGCCCTTCTGCATTGAGCTTTTCAGACATTCTGATGATTTTTTCCTTCATAAGGTCATCTAACGGAATAATATTGTCATTCTCTATATGAAGGCTGTGGTCATCACCCGGATCTAAAGCATATGTACACAAAGACAACATTTCCTCTACCGCTCCTTTTGAGATCATAAGGTGTTTTCCTTTTGAAGTATTCAGAATGACAGACATTCTTCTTCTTTCGAAATCAAAAGGAATTTCGTCTACTTTCAGATAGAGTTCATCAGCCTTCATGAGATTGTGGACTTCTGCATGATCCAGAACAGCTTGATCCAGCAGGTTTTTTAAGCCGGTTTGATGAAAACTGTTGAGGTAAGCCCATTTCAAAACCTCATCATCATCAAGACCACGCACGTTGAGGTGAGTTTCCAGAACGATTTTATCAAGGGTAAGGGTTCCGGTTTTATCCGTACAGAGAATATCCATAGCGCCGATATTCTGGATGGCATTCAATCTTTTAACGATTACTTTTTTCTTACTCATATTTACAGCACCTTTGGCAAGGTTAGCGGTAACAATCATAGGCAGCATTTCAGGAGTAAGTCCTACTGCTACTGCAATGGCGAATAAGAGTGCCTGCATCCAGTCTCCTTTCACGAATCCATTGATAAGGAAAATGACAGGAGTCATGACCAGCATAAACCGAATCAGTAAAAAGCTTACTTTGTTGACTCCGATATCAAATGCGGTTTCAGGCCTTTTGGAAACCAGGCTTCTGCTGATGCTTCCGAAATAAGTGAAAATGCTGGTGTTAACAACCACAACCGTAGCTGATCCACTGACTACATTGGTTCCCATGAAACAGATGTTTTGAAGGGTAAGTGGATTCCTGTTTTTGGTATCACGGATAGGAAATGCATTTTTTTCAACAGGTAATGCTTCTCCTGTGAGAATAGATTCACTGATGAATAGATCTTTGCTTTTCAAAATTCTGCAATCGGCAGGAACCATATCTCCGGCAGAAAGAATCACGATATCTCCGGAAACTATTTCAGTGATTTCTATTTCTTCACTTTCTTTGAATTTCCTTTTGGTAAGACAGCTGGTTTTTACCATTTTTTTCAATGCTTCTGCTGCCTTATTACTCCGAAATTCCTGAATAAATCTTAAAACAGTACTGAACAATAGCATTACTGAAATAATAATACTTGTACTTAGATCTTTCTCTCCTTCAGGAACGAGAATTACATCGATAAATAAGGAAATTACAGCAATGCATGCCAATATATAATTAAAGGGATTAAAGAAAGAATGAGCAAACTGCTTCAGCCATGAGGGGGCTTTTTGAGTAGCAATTTCATTTTTACCGTAAATTTTCAAACGGTCTTTCACTGTGTTTTCGCTAAGGCCTTCTTCTGAAGTTTCCAGCATAGCGTAAACCATTTTTTCGTTCTCTGAAGCGGCTTCTTTTAACTTAACAAGAGCGGCTGAATTGAGATTTTTGTTGGAAGTTTTTTTTAACATGGCTTCAATGGTTATAAATCATTTTCAGTACCTATAATTTCCCAGCTTACCTTGATAACTTTATCTTCAATAGTAAGTCTGCTGGCGGTTTTTTCCATAAAACTGTCTTGTGGTGTAGAAGAATGAACTTCTGCCGTGATAATGGCATTTTCCGGAACACCGTTATCATCGCTGGTAAGAGATTTCAGTAGTACTTTATCATTTCCACTTAATGATTGCATGAGTTGTACCCGGAGATGGTTTTCTACCTCACTTTTACATTTGATGCTGAGTAGATATTCGGTGTAGTGATTTCTGCTGCTGATATTGTTCCCTAATTTTACTCCCAATGGTCGGAGAATAAGATGGGTGAGGATAATAAAACCACTGGTAATAGCAGCTTCCAAAGGAAGTCCTAATGCGGAGAGTGCTCCTACTGATGCAGAGCACCAGATGGTGGCAGCGGTATTAAGACCTCTTACGGTAAGTCCATCTTTCATGATAACTCCACCTCCTAAAAAGCCAATACCACTGACGATATAAGAAGCTATTCTGCCTGTGGCATCACCACCGATCCGGATAGAGAGAAGAACAAATGCTGCGGAGCCAAGGCATACCAGAGTATTGGTTCGGAGACCGGCGCTTTTTTGACGCCATTGTCTTTCAAAACCTATGCTGGCACCCAAAGCAAATGCCGTGAAAAGACGAAGAGTAAATTCGAATGTATTCATAACTTTTCCTTTTTTTATAAAGCTTGTAAAGCTGTACGGGAAAAGTGAGTACAACTAAAGCTTTTAAGATTGATAATAACTGTAAGGATCTGCGTCCATGTGCTTTATTTTTTACACTGCAAAAGTAGTAGAACTGGCTTTTTTCACCTGTTAGAAAAGCTTTAGAATGTTATTAGAATTATATTAGAGAAAATAATGATGACACTTTTTAAAATAAAAAATATAAGCAGAATCATGTTTTTAATGAGCTCTATTTAAGATTGATACTGTTCGTAGATTTATCAATGGTTACAGATTAGAATTAAAGCTCTCATCTGTAACCATTTTTTAAGATAAAATTTCAATACATTTGGCAATAATTCAGCTTTATACAATAAAGTTTGTTTTATCTCCCGGTTTCAAACCAAAAGTTGTCTTTATAAATTATATATTTTAGAAATGAAAAATTCAAACTTAGCGATTCCTGCCACATTGTTAGCCATTATCTGTGTACAGGGTGGAGCATCTATTGCCAAGCAGCTTTTTCCGGCAATTGGAGCTATTGGAACCGTTACTTTGAGGATTGTACTTTCTGCTATTTTGCTTACTATCATCAATCGTCCTAAATTTTTACAGTTTACTCCACAAAAATGGAAGTATTGTGCAATGTATGGAGTGGGATTGGCTGCAATGAATCTTATTTTTTATATGGCGATTCAAAGAATTCCATTAGGATTGGCTGTAACCGTAGAATTTGCAGGTCCTTTGTTTCTAGCATTGGCATTATCCCGTAAGTTATTGGATGTAGTTTGGGCATTATTAGCCTGTGTAGGAATATTGCTTATTGTTCCCTGGAAGAGCGATCATATAGATTTGTTAGGGCTGGGATTAGCTTTTCTCGCTGGAATATTCTGGGCTCTTTATATTGTAATGGGCGGGAAAGTTTCTAAAATAATGGATGGAAAAGATGCCGTAACCACAGGAATGTTATTTGCCAGTCTGGTAATTATACCTTTCACAATATGGGATGGAGCGGTCTTTAATATTACACCAACTATTTTTGTCAAAGGATTGGGAGTCGCTATTTTATCAAGTGCTTTACCGTTTTCTTTAGAAATGATGGCTTTAAAAAAGCTTCCTGCAAAGACATTCAGTATCCTGATGAGCCTGGAGCCTGCATTTGCAGCCCTTTCAGGATTAGTTTTCCTTGCTGAAGAGTTATCTTTTTTACAGTGGATTTCTATTAGCTGTGTAATTGCTGCCAGTATAGGAACTACAATGTTCAATAAAACGGCGACCTCTCATAATTAATTTCTAAGAAGATTAATTTTATTTCCCACAGATTACACGGATTTTCACAGATGATTGCATAAAATCTGGTAAAAATATTTTAGTCTCGCAGATTGAACGGATTACACAGATTTCTTGATTATTGTACACAGATATTTGCGAACACAAGAAAATCAATAATTTCTAAACTTCTGTGTCTTTTGCGGTTCAAAATATTGTCAGATAAAAAAAATTAAGCTGTTTCAATATCAAATATCACTGTGAAAACAGTCTCATTATTCTCAGATGTTACTTTGAGGGTTGCGTGATGAAGATGAATAATTTTCTCAGTCAGAAAAAGCCCAATTCCATGTCCCTTTTCCTGCTTGGAGGCTTCACTTCTGTAAAAAGGTTCAAAAATATGGAGTAAGTCTTCCTGTGAAATGGTAATTCCTGTATTGATAAAGCGGATCAGAAGGTTTTCGGTATTTACTTTTACATCAATCAGACAGGTATGGAACGGCGAATATTTGCAGGCATTATCGATGAGGTTATTAAAAGCAACCTGTAACAAATATTCATTTCCCTGCACAACAAGCTGATGTTCTTCTATAGCGTTATCAATATTCAATGAAACTTTATATTCTGTATTTTCCTTTATTATTTTCGAATAAGATTCTAATAAAATTTCATCCAATCGTACTTCTGAAAAACTGATTTCATTAGGATCATAGCTGGCTTTGGCAAGATCCATCAGGCTATTGGATAACTTTACCATATTACGGGCGTCATCCAAAGCGTATTGAATAGTCTGTTGATATTCTTCCTGGGTCTGTTCCTTTTCAGAAGAGAATTCCAGTTCTGTAATAATAGCAGATAGTGGGGTACGCAGTTCGTGTGAAATATTGGATACAAAATGTTTTTGAGCATCAAACGAATTTTCCAGGCGCTCAAGCATTCCGTTGAAATTTTCAGCCAGTTCATTAAGCTCATCTTTCTCACCCGTGGCTTTTAAGCGCAGTTGTAATTTCCCGGCAGTGATATTCTTTATTTGATGAACCATTTCACTTAGCGGGTTCAATGCTTTTTTTGAAAGAAATATTCCGGCTAAATAAATTAATATTAAGATACTAATGAAGGCAATAATACTGATGGTTAGAAGATGATTGATTGATTTATAACCATATTGATCGTACCCCGCAGCGGTTACCAAATATTCCTTTCCATTGTGAGAATAGATGGTTCCTATAGCCTGCAGATCATCAATGAAAAAACTGATGTCTTTCTTTTTTAGAATACTGGAAAGCATTTTCGGATCTTCCTTAACAAAATCTACCTTTGAATCATCATGATAGACCAGATTGAACTCAGGATCATAGATGGCTACCTGAACTTCATTAATTGTTTTTGTGTTATTCTTGTAAACACGGTGCATTTCCTTTTCACTTAATGTACTTTGAAAAAAAAGATTGGCTTTTGCTACCGCTTCGTTTCTGAGTTGGGCATAAAATGAAACTTCCCTGGCTTCACTCGAAGAATAGTATACTGCAATACCGTAAAATATCATCAACATAGCCGTGACAAAGGTAAAAAGTAGGGTAAGCCGGGTTCTTATTTTCATGCCTTATAAGTATAAGTTATTGTTGATGTTCTTCATACCCTTTTTTAAGAATAAAACCCATTCCTGCTTTGGTATGGATCAGCTTATTCTCAAAATCTTTATCAATTTTTTTACGGATATAGTTGATGTACACATCAATAAAATTAGTGCCGGTATCAAAATGGGTTTCCCATACTTTTTCTGCAATTTCACTTCTGGAAAGTACTTTCTCTGAGTTTTCCATCATAAATTTGAGAAGGTTGAATTCTTTAGGGGTCAGTTTGATAGGAACATGATCTCTGCTTACCGTTTTCTGTTCCAGATTCATTTCAATCCCTTCATATTTAAGGACAAAAACTTTTTGCTGTCTCTGTTGTGAAAAACGCTTTAGAAGGACATTAATTCTCGCCACCAACTCACGCATTTCAAAAGGTTTGGTCATATAATCGTCGGCACCGGCATCAAATCCTTCCAATTTGTCGTCCGTAGTGCCCAAAGCTGTAAGCATTATGACCGGAAGATTAGGTTTCAGAGCTTTTATTTCATTACAAAACTCCAGACCACTTTTTTTAGGCAAAACAATATCAGTGACTACAAGGTCATAATTTTTCTGCAATGCCAGTTTTAGTCCTGTTGATCCATCATATGCTGTACTTACTTCAAATTCAGCTTCCTGAAGTCCTTTTGTGATAAGCTTGGAAAGTCTGTCATCGTCTTCTACTAATAAAATATGAGGCATAAGAATAGGTGAAGTGTTTGTGAGTGAAAAGGTGAAGTGATATTCTTCACAAATGTAATGAATTCTATTTTGTAATTTTGGCGGAATAGAGATATAATTGAATGTTAGAATTTAAGAAAAGAATGAGTAGAATTGCGGGCATTTTATGTTTATTAGTGTTGTTTTTGACTCAATGTACTACCCAGCAAAATACTATCCAGCTTCAAAACGGAGATTTACTTTTTGTTACAGCTAAAGAAACAGGACTTTCCGGAGCCATTAATAATGTTACCCAAAAGCAGAAAATAGCTTCTTTCGATCACATCGGTATTCTTGAAAAAGAAGGAAAGAAGTTATTTGTTTTGCATGCTGCTCCAAAAGGGGGGTCCCAAAAGCAAACTCTCAAGGATTTTGTTAAAGATCAAAAAAGGGATCAGCAGAATGTTGTAGTCTATCGTCTGAAACCCGAATATCAGAAATCAATTCCTGTTGCTATTGAAAAGGCTCATTCTATGTTGGGAAAGCCTTATAATTTCAACTATATTTTGGATGAAGATTCTTATTACTGTTCAGATTTTGTAGAAAGAGCTTTTCGGAATGATCACATTTTTAAATTAGAACCTATGACATTTATTGATCCTAAGACAGGAAAAACAAATGCATTCTGGGAAGGATTCTATACTAAGAAGAACCTTAAAGTTCCTGAAGGAGAGCCTGGTTGTAATCCGAACGGATTGGCCGGATCTGAAAAAATAGAAAGAGTAGGAGACCTTTAAGGCTGGATGCTGGAGGAGAGATGCCGGAAGCTATTATTGTTGATATTACTTATGAAGGCCGGAATTAGGTCGTGTTAGGAATGATAGAAAAGAGTGTTATTGATGTTTGTCATTTCATGACTTCCAGTCTCCGAATTCCTTGCATACCGAATCTGACTAAAATATAGAGAAGCTTAATAGCTTCTTTTTTTTATGTTAATTTTTAAAAAACATTAGTCTACTAATTTGGTGGACTAATATTTTTTTATATTTTTGTGACAGATTTAAATGCAGAGCGCAATATGATCTGAGTACTAACCCAAAATGTTTAGCAATGATTACACCTAACCCAAGCCTGCAGGTTTTTCAAAATAAACTGAACCTGCCTAAAAAAGAATTATTATTGGAAATAGAATTGAATGGCAAAATGAAATTTGAGCATTTAATGAATACCATCTATAATCAAATGGGGATATGTCATAGAGTGTTATCAGCGAATGTGGAGTATGTGAACGGATATAGTTTTGGTTCGGTACAGTTGTATATTAATGTCAATTCAGAAGACTATCAAAAACTGGAAGTCTATCTGAATAAAAATAAACTTTTGAATACAACGGTAGAATATCTCTGCCGAAAGTATTTTTAAGGGAGATTCATATAGTTTTAATTACTCAAAGTGTCTGGTTCTTTTACCGGGCACTTTTTATTTTATTCTGAATAATTTTTTATTATCTCGCAGATCAAACAGATTACACAGATATTTTAATATGAAAAAAGATGAAATAAAGAATAAATTTTCCAGGGTAAATTTTCAATGTTGTCAAAGATTACAATTGAAGGAGCGAAAATTCCCCTCCGAAGGAGGGGTGTCAAAAATTCAAAGAATTTTTGACGGGGTGGTTCTAAAAAGAACTTGTATTATTTTGTAAACGCAAATTTTTATTTCCAAACCTTATATTCTAAGGAAGCAAAGTAATAATCAATTAAAATTGATTTAACGAAGCTTATGTTAGAATGGTGAGATATAGTCATAAAAAAGCGCTCAGACTTTTCTGAACGCTCTATGTAATAAAAATAAGTTTAGATTCTTTCGATATCGGCACCAAGTGCTTTTAGTCTTCCATCGATGTTTTCATATCCTCTGTCGATTTGCTCGATGTTGTGGATAATAGATTTTCCTTCTGCAGAAAGAGCAGCGATAAGAAGGGCATTTCCGGCTCTGATATCCGGGGAAACCATTGTTGTTCCTCTTAACGGAGCTTCCTGGTTTAATCCGATTACGGTCGCTCTGTGTGGATCACATAATATGATCTGAGCTCCCATATCAATTAATTTATCTACGAAGAATAATCTGGATTCAAACATTTTCTGGTGAACCAGGATACTTCCTTTTGCCTGTGTAGCTACAACTAAGATGATGGATAATAAATCCGGGGTGAATCCAGGCCATGGAGCATCAGAAATGGTAAGAATAGATCCGTCAATAAATTTCTGAATTTTATAATGTTCCTGAGCAGGAATATAAATATCATCACCACTTTGCTCAAGCTCAATTCCCAGTTTTCTGAAGGTGTTAGGAATAACTCCTAATTGGTTCCAGTTTACATTTTTGATGGTGATTTCAGATTTCGTCATGGCAGCAAGACCAATCCATGATCCGATTTCCACCATATCAGGAAGCATGGTATGTTCCGTACCTCTTAAATAATCTACTCCTTCAATGGTAAGAAGGTTAGATCCGATTCCTGAAATATTAGCTCCCATTCTGTTCAGCATTTTACATAATTGCTGAAGATAAGGTTCGCAGGCAGCGTTATAAATTCTTGTTTTGCCTTTTGCTAAAGCGGCAGCCATTACAATATTAGCTGTTCCGGTCACAGAAGCTTCTTCTAATAAGATGAATTTTCCTGTAAGTTCTTTCGCTTTTAAAGAATAGAAATATTCTTCTTCGTCGTAATGGAATTCAGCACCAAGTTCAACCAATCCCTGGAAATGGGTATCCAGTCTTCTTCTTCCGATTTTGTCACCTCCGGGAGTTGGCATATAAGCTTCTCCATAACGTGCCAACATAGGACCCATCAACATAATTGATCCACGAAGTTTGGCTCCGTCTTTTTTAAATTCATTGGATTTTATATAGTCGAAGTTTACCTTATCAGCCTGGAAAGTGTAGTCTCCATGACCATTTTTAGTAACCTTTACACCGAAGTCTCCAAGAATTTCAATCAATCTGTTTACATCGTGGATATCCGGAATATTTTTAATCCTTACTTCCTCATCAGTCAACAGCACTGCACATAAAATTTGTAGAGCCTCATTTTTGGCTCCTTGTGGAGTTATTTCACCCTGCAGTCTTTTCCCTCCTCTTATTTGAAATGTTCCACTCATTATTTTCTGTTTTTATGATTGTTATTATGCCTTCTTTTATTAGGTTGGTTGTTATTATTCTTATTGTTACTGTTCCTATTGTTGTTATTGTTATTATTTCGGTTGTTGTTATTGCTGGTGTAGTAAATCTTACTTTTTTCAAGAGAGTCAATTCCTGTAAGATCCAACCTGTTTTCAGACAATTCTTTCAGGTGTCTGAAGATAACATCATCCGTTACGTGTTCTTTATTGTAAACATTATAGGATTTCTTCATATTGTTGGCAATAACCTCGATAAGGGCTTCTTTTTCATCACCTGTTTCCAGTTCTATTGCTTTTTCTATCAATTGAAGAATACTTTTTCCATAAAACTTAAAGTCACCTTGAAGTTTTGGATATTCCATTCTTTTAGGTTTTTCTGCCAATTGTTCCGGGGTAGGGAACGGATAAGGAGATTCTACGTCCAGATCATGATTAGCAAGAATAAAAAGATGGTCCCAAAGTTTATGTTTATAATTTTCCTCGTCGCGAAGTTGTGGGTTTCTCTGACCCATAAAATCGATGATTGCCATAGCCATTTCGTTCCTTTCCTCTTTGGTAGGAAGTTCTTTGCAGCGCTCAACCAACTGTTGTATAATTCTGCCGTATTCCGGCATATGAAGCTGAGTTTTTTGGGTATTGTATTCCATAGTATGCAAATATATGGATTAAAAGAAAAATTGTTTCGAGAATCTTAAAAATTTATGATTTTTTAATGAAAATTTCAGATCCAATTCTCTTTGAATTATTATTTAAAACAAAAATATTTCTCCTTATTTTGAATTTGTTTTTAATAAAACTGTAAATTGGCTGTCATATTGATAATTAAATATTCCAATGAAAAAAACACATTTTATTCTTTCCCTACTGGCTTTAGCGCTTGTTGGCTCCTGCCAGAATAACGATGAATTAAGTACAAAATCCGTGAAGAAGGAAGAGGTACATGATAAAATAGTAAATGTAACCCATCATGACGGAAGACCATTCAGTACGGGAACTGGATCTGGATCAGCGCAGGCAAAGTTTGTGGCAGGTCCTGGTGGCAGCGTTCTCATGCAGGGATTCTATTGGGATGTTCCCGATGGAGGAAATTGGTGGAATACTGTTAAAGATAAATTAACGGCATGGTCCAATGCCGGAGTTGGCGCTGTGTGGCTTCCTCCGGCTTCAAAAGCCCAAAACGGAGCCTATTCCATGGGATATGACCCTACAGATTATTATGATTTCGGAAACTTTAATCAGAACGGAAGTACAGAAACCCGGTTTGGATCAAGAACCGAACTGGAAGCATTGATTACAAAGGCCCATGCAGAAAATATGCAGGTCTATGCTGATATTGTTATCAATCACAACAGTGGCGGTCAGTCTGAAGCTAATCCATTTACCGGAACTAATACCTGGACTAATTTCTCAGGAGTTGCTTCCGGAAAATTTCAAAGAAACTACAATGACTTTTATAAAAATGCTTATGGAAATAATGATGAAGGTTCCTTTGGTGGATTCCCGGATTTGTGCCATGCCAATCCACATGTACAGGATTGGTTATGGGGAAGAGATGATTCTGTCGCAAAATATTATAAAAATGTAATGAAGTTTGATGGCTGGAGATTCGATTATGTGAAAGGATTCGGACCTTGGGTTGTGAATACCTGGAACTCTAAAGTGGGAGGCTTCTCTGTTGGTGAATTATGGGACTCTAATGTGAATACCTTAGAATGGTGGGCTAATAATGCCAACAGTTCCGTATTTGATTTCGCTGCTTATTATAAAATGGATGAAGCTTTCGATAACGGAAATCTGAATGTACTTAATGATGATATGATGTGGAAAAGAAACCCGTACAAAGCGGTGACCTTCGTTGCCAATCATGATACGGATATCATTTATAATAAAATGCCTGCTTATGCTTACATTCTAACCCATGAAGGATATCCTACTATTTTTTACAGAGACTATGAAGAATGGCTGAATAAAGAAAGGCTGAACAACCTGATCTGGATTCACAACAATAAAGCTACAGGAACCACTTCTATTTTATATACAGATAATGATGAATATATCGCAAGACGTAACGGTTACAATGGGAATCCGGGACTTGTGGTTTATATTAACACCTCATCAAGCTGGCAGGAAAGATGGATCGATACGAATTGGAGTAATCAGCAGATTAAGGATTTTACCGGAAATTCAAGCTGGTATCCTACAACACAAGGAGATAAACGGGTGAAAATTCAGTGCCCTCCGAATAGCTATTCTGTGTGGTCGCTTAATTTATAAGTAATGAGTAATGAGTAATGAGTAATGAGTAATGAGTGTCGGATTCTGAACTCAAAATAATATAATCTCTCGCAGATTTTGCTGATTAAACAGATTCTTTATGAATAATATAAATATCTGTGTAGATGTGAAATCTGTGGGAAATTATACCTGAATAAACTTTTTCTTCTGATGCTGATCCGGAAGAAAACATTTCTGATTAGCCAGTTTCATTCTGTTTCTAGAAATAACATCATAAGCCTTGTCACTCAGAAAGGCTGGCATTATTTTACCAATAGCTGAAAGTTTATAAATTCCGCCTAAGATATTGGCAATTTGGAGGACCGCTCTGGATTTTATGAAATAATACTGTTTGGGCTTCCAAAGGTATAAAGTGTTGAAAACTTTTGATTCTAAACCTCTTTCTGATAAGAACTGCTGTCCGAATTCGGATTGAAGTGAAGCAAACATAAATTGGTCTTTGGTATCTCTTTCCAGAATCCATTGCACCCAGAAATTGCAGACGCCACAATCTCCGTCAAAAAATACAATATGTTTGTTTTCCCAGTTTTCCACAACTTTTATTTATTAAACATGATCCTTCTTTCTGTGTCTTCTTTGGCTTGTTTGAAATACTTCACAAGATCTGCACGCTGTTCATCGGTTAGCTTGGCATCCTGATGTCCGATATAATAGGATTCAAGCGGCATTTCTTTTTTCTCCACCATTTCCATACACTCTTCAAGCTTACGAAGCTGTCTTTGAGGTTCATATACTGCAAAGGTAGAAAAATTAAGATGCTTTCTGCCTTCATTAATATGATTTTTTACATACCATGAGACGGGTGAAATATCAGCATACCACGGATATTTAGTTTCATTGGAATGACAGTCATAGCAGGATGTCCTGATGATCTTGGCTACTTTTTCAGGAGTATTTTTTATTTTCAAAAAGTCCATGCCGGGTGTAGGGCGTGGATTGGTTTTATCGATAGGAAAAAACTGAATGATAATAAAGGCTACAAGGAGAATAATGAGTACTTTTTTCATAGAAATTTATGTTTGTGGATTATAAAGATAGTTAATTTTTTAATGGTGAGACTGAAAGTTGGAAGATGGGATCGGGAGGTACTTGAAGACTAAGTTTAGATGTTCTTTTATGAAAAGGTTTTAGGTTGATGCCAGAGCTGAACAAGTGAAGTTTTTGTTACTGGAAAAAAAGCGAATCAACAAAATGAATTTGTAAAGTTGTTTTCTTACTACAAGAAACTTTCAATTTTTCAGCCTCCCCCTTCCTGCTTTTTTCTCTTACGTTGAGTTATTCTAAATAGAGCAGAGGTAACCCAATGGATTTAAAAAATGACTAACTTAATACCACAATTGTGTCTATAGTTCAGATGCTGTCGGAGCTGTTTTGTTATAGTTTTTAACTATCATTGAAATAATTATTAATAGATTGTATTTATTGAATGAACGTTGTAAGTTTGTCATGTCCTTACAATAAAGAAGTTACTTAAGCTGTATTAATCAATATAAAAAATAAATAAACGACAATGGAAAAAGATTTGAATGACATCAGTAAATGCCCGTTTCACAACGGAACAATGAAGAAGAATGTAGCAGGTGAAGGTACCCAAAACAAAGATTGGTGGCCGGATCAGTTAAGAGTAGATCTTTTGCGCCAGCATTCATCACTGTCTAATCCTATGGATCAGGACTTTGATTATGCAGAAGCATTTAAAAGCCTTGACCTTGAAGCAGTGAAAAGAGATCTTCACGCGTTAATGACGGATTCACAAGATTGGTGGCCGGCAGATTTTGGTCATTACGGACCATTATTTATCCGTATGGCCTGGCACAGTGCCGGAACCTATCGTGTGGGCGATGGTAGAGGTGGAGCAGGAGCAGGACAACAGCGTTTTGCCCCATTGAACAGCTGGCCGGATAACGTAAGCCTTGATAAGGCAAGAAGATTATTATGGCCTATTAAACAGAAATACGGAAGAAATATATCATGGGCAGACCTTTTAATTCTTACAGGAAATATAGCCCTTGAATCTATGGGATTCAAAACTTTTGGATTTGCAGGAGGACGTCCAGATGTATGGGAACCGGATGCAGATGTATATTGGGGATCTGAGAAAACATGGTTAGGTGGAGATTTACGATATGCTCACGGTTCTGAAGGGGTCGTTGAAGGACATTCTGCGGTTCTTCCTACCGATGATAAAGCAGATGGAGACATTCACTCAAGAAACCTTGAAAATCCGTTGGCAGCGGTGCAGATGGGACTAATTTATGTAAATCCTGAAGGACCGGATGGAAACCCTGATCCGATTGCAGCAGCTAAAGACATCAGAGATACTTTCGGACGTATGGCGATGGATGATGAGGAGACTGTAGCTTTAATTGCAGGTGGACATACTTTTGGGAAAACCCACGGTGCTGGTCCGGCAGATCATGTTGGCAAAGAACCGGAAGCCGCCGGAATTGAACAGCAGGGATTAGGATGGTCAAGTAGCTATAAGTCCGGAAGTGGAAGAGATGCTATTTCCAGTGGTTTAGAAGTAACATGGACAGAAACTCCGACTCAATGGAGCAATTATTTCTTTAAAAATTTATTTGAAAATGAATGGGAACTGACGAAAAGTCCTGCCGGAGCTCACCAATGGGTAGCAAAAGACGGTGCGGAAATCATTCCTGACGCATTTGATTCTAATAAAAAGCATAGACCCACTATGTTGACAACCGATCTTTCATTAAGATTAGATCCGGTGTACGAAAAAATTTCAAGACATTTTTATGAAAATCCAGATGCGTTTGCAGATGCTTTTGCAAGAGCTTGGTTTAAATTAACCCACAGAGATATGGGACCTCGTGCCCGTTATCTGGGACCGGATGTTCCTCAGGAAGAACTAATCTGGCAGGATCCTATTCCGGAAGTAGATCATGAATTGGTTAATGATGCCGATGTTGAAGCACTTAAAGCGAAAATTTTGAGCTCTGGATTGACTATTTCTGAACTGGTTTCAACAGCTTGGGCTTCTGCTTCCACTTTCAGAGGAAGTGATAAGAGAGGAGGAGCTAATGGTTCAAGAGTAAGATTAGAGCCTCAAAGAAACTGGGCAGTCAATAATCCAGCTCAATTACAGAAAGTTTTAGGAGTATTGGAAGGGATTCAAAATGAATTTAATGCTCAAAATGGAGGTAAGAAAATATCTTTAGCAGATTTAATTGTTTTAGCAGGAAGTGCAGCTGTAGAAGCTGCTGCAAAAAATGCTGGTCATGAGGTGAAAGTCCCTTTTGCACCAGGAAGAATGGATGCTTCTCAAGCACAAACTGATATAGAATCTATGGGATATCTGGAACCTGCCGCTGATGGATTCCGTAATTATCTGAAAACGAAATTCACTGTTTCTACAGAATCCTTATTAATTGATAAAGCACAGTTATTAACTCTTACTGCTCCGGAATTAACTGTTTTGGTAGGAGGAATGCGTGCTTTGGATACTAATTTTGATGGTTCAAAAAATGGGGTATTCACCAGCCGTCCAGGGGTTCTTACTAATGATTTCTTTGTTAACCTTTTGGATATGGGAACCCAATGGAAGGCCATGTCAGAAGATAAAGAAATATACATGGGAACAGACCGAAAAACAGGTCAGCCAAAATGGACAGCTACCCGTGCAGATCTTGTTTTCGGATCGAACTCTGAGCTAAGAGCAATTTCAGAAGTATATGGAAGTGCTGATGCACAAGGTAAATTTATCAATGATTTTGTATCTGCCTGGACGAAGGTGATGAATCTGGATAGATTTGACTTAGCTTAATTTTTTTAATATTAATAATAAACAGGCTGCCTTGGAAAGGCAGCCTGTTGCTTTTGTTATTATTTTAATGTATCCAGAACATAAATTTCATTCTGACCGGGATTCTTATTATTATCTTCAAATAATTCAGTAAATAATCCTTTTATAATAATCTTCTGATTTGATTTTGGGGCCTCGACATTCACAAAGAAATGAGAATCTTCCTGTATGCAATCCAAATCTGAGTGTTTCACTTCCTTATTGTCAATATAAAGAAAATATTCAAACTTTTTTAATAAGTTTTTTTTGGGGTATTCACTAGGCGTGTAAAAGCTATACTTAAAAGTATTTTCTCCTTTGCTTAATTTTTCTTTGCTAAAAAACTTACTGTTTTTATTATAGTTTCCTTGATTATTAAAAAGAATAAATTGATTTACCTTTTCTTTATTATCAATAATCCGATATTCTACTTTAGCATTGTATTCATTATTGTCTCTAGTATTTATGATTTTCCACCAATTTATTTTTTGCCCTGTATTATTGATATACCCATCAACCCGATACTGATTAAAAACACCACTAACTTTTGTTAGAGAATCGTTGATTTTGATTCTGTTGACATTTTTTAAAGTATTCAAATTAGTTGCAGTTGAAAAATAATCAGTTGTGATTATGTCTTTATTTGTTGCAACCTTGTTGACTGATTTCTCACAGGAAACCAATGAAAAAATAATTATAAAAATGAAAAAAATACCTCTCATTTATTTAAAGTTTTTAATTTTTATATGTCTCGATGAATCAGTTCTATCTATTAAACGCGGATAGGCTAATGTATCATCTCTTCTGTGCCAAATTCCAGGAATCGTATCTTTAAAGCTACCTTTTTGATCAATTGTCCAGGTTGGGTATGAAGAGTAAACTGTATCACTTCCCTTTTGACTGCGAAAAAGATCAGAGAATTCTCTCATTCTGTCTCCACCCCATACTGCTGCATAGATTCTACCTGCCCATGTTGCCATTTTTTTAGAACCATCTGCAGGGAAAGTACTAGGAGCAACAAAACTTCCCCAATCTAAGTTAGTGACTTTGTCCCCAGGTCTGAATTTATCCCAAGTACTTGCATCAAAATCTGTTCTTGCAAGACCTCCTGTATTGGTGATTTGAGGGAAATCTTCATGTGTCCATGTTGTCCATTTTCCACCTAAAGACATTGGTAAAGCATGAAAGATTGCTTTCATAGACCCTAGTTCGTCTGTGTCAAGCCAATCTGCTGTACCTCCTTTGTTCAACTGTACGAAACCTCTTTTACCTCCATCAATACTTGCATTGGCTAGAACTGTACCATTTTCAGCAAAACCATCTACACCGGGTAATTTTTGTGCTTGTTGTGCTGTTGTAATATTTTCATTATACTGCCAAACTCCATCTTTTCTGATCCAGTCTAGTTCACTTCTGCCATCTGGATCTGTAAAGCGGATAGGATTGTTTAGAGCATATGAATAAGGTGAAAATCTACGTGACTTTTCTGCCTGTGGATCCAAGACACCCCAACGCCCGATGTCTGGCATATACATTCTAGCTCCATAGTCATACATACCACTCTCCTGAAGTTCCTTACCGTTGTATTTGTAATTCGAATAGCCACCTAAAAGGCCTTTACTTCCTCCTCCTATATGATTAAGCCCAAAAGGATAATAATTATTGGTGTCAACTATTTCAAGGATTCCACTGCTGTTTTTAGCATAATTTACTCTAGCATTTCCTAAATGATCTACATATTGGTAAATATAGCGGTTTTCTGTA
Organism: Chryseobacterium sp. G0162; assembly: GCF_003815715.1. Lineage (NCBI taxonomy): Bacteria > Pseudomonadati > Bacteroidota > Flavobacteriia > Flavobacteriales > Weeksellaceae > Chryseobacterium > Chryseobacterium sp. G0162. The sequence goes on from NZ_CP033922.1 coordinate 3,431,974, forward strand.
AAACTGTAAAAACCTCCAGAAATTGGAACAAAATCAAGAATCCATTTTGGTTTAATTGGTTTGATAGGACCAATAATACCTCCTTTTAAATTTTCTTGATCAAAAGTGATACTGGTTTTGCACCATGGACACGGTCCTGAATTTTCATAATAGGTGTATTGAAACCCATCCAGATAATCAGTGATTTGAGTGGTTGAGTCCTGTCCTTTTCCTCCTCCCGAAGAATACGTCTTACTTATTTTCGTTCCATCGGCTCTATAGAAGTAAAATAAATTGTAGTTTTTGGCTCCGAAAAAAGGATCACTTTGAGTAATTCCATAGTAATTGGGTAAGTTGAGGTAATTATATGTTATTTGATAAATCCCTTTATCTGGATGACTGGTCATATTTCCATTCCCTTCACTATTATCATTATCATAAGTAATGGTTGCCGGAGTAGGAATATAGGGATAACCGGTAGGGTTTTGCTGCTGATCCGTAATTTTTGTTAACTTATTACCTATATAATCATATTTCAAGTTATCAATGGCAAATGCAGTAGTATTTCCTATAGTCATTTCACCTGATCGTCTCAGTCTTGAAATATTTCCATTGAAATCATAATCAATTTTTTCGTAGAATTCTTTGGCACTTTCATTTCCTGCTTTTTGATAAAATCCTGCTGAAAGTCTATTGAGGGGATCATAGACATATCCATATGTTTTTAGAGGTTCATTATCTTCAGCAAGAGTTTTCCAGGATACTTCAGCAATATTTCCGTTGAATCTGGGTTTTACCTTTAAATCTGTAAAATCCTGATTAGGAACTTCAAGTCCATCTACCTGATTATAGTTAATTTTATATCCAAATAAATCATTTCCTAAACTATTGGGATTGTTGATATAGGTCATCCAGCCTCTGATATTGTAACGGTAATCCATAGTTTGAAGAGGCTGGGAAGGATCCGTTCCTCCAACCTTCTTGCTTTCCAGTTGAGAAATTTCATTGTATTTATTTTGAGCCAGGATTTCTATAGGATTATTATCTACCTGGTGGGTATGTACAACCAGTCTGTCCTGATGATCATAATCGAAATTTTCAGTAATCACTCTTTCAATATCAGTAGAGACTCTCTTATGAAGAGTAACTTTCTTTTTTTCCAATCCAGTGAAACTTAATTCTTTTTCAATCTTTGTGTACCCACCTAAATGATTAAGAGTGTAAGTGCTTATATTTCTTGCTCTTCTATCGTAGAATGTAAACCCTTTGGTCCAATTATCATCTTCTACATTTTTTGTATAAGATGCTAGCTGGAGCCCTCTTGTGCTTATAGAAGCAGCAGAGTTATCAGTGATTACCGATTGATTCATAATGGAAGCAGGAATTGTTATTTCGGGTGGTAAAGAAGGATAAGTATCATAATAATTTATAGTCAATACCGTTTCGATATCTACAAACATATTATTACTATAAAATATTTGCATTCCATTACGGGTGAATCCATTTGAATCACGGGTTTCAACAATATATTTGTCTCCTGCTTGATTTTGCATCTCAGATCTGCTGCCTCCGGGAATAATTCCCGTATAGACTACTCTTCCTATTTTATCATATTTATTAATAAACCATTTTCCTGATTTGCGCAGATTAGCGTCCTGGGTCATGATGACACGATCACTCTTGTCATATACTATAAAATCCCATCCTTTTCCAGGGAGCTTCTTTTCTATAACTCTGTTTTTTCTGTCATATATAAGCTGATAACAAAGAAGGTTGACAATGTTATCATCTAAAGTTCCTGCTGAAGCCAGAGGAGGAATGATATAAGCAAGTTGACTGTATTCATTATACACATAATAGGTATCGGCATTTTCCGTAGCACTAATTACTTTTCTGAGAAGAAGCACCTGATCTTCTGAGTTTTTATATTCAATCGTTTGGTTGCCATCTTCATCTGTTGTTATTTTTTTAATTAGTGTATTAGCAGTATGGTTGTTCGATTGTATAATTTTGGCTTTGTTTGTGGTATAGTCAAAAGTGGCAACGTACTTTTTTACTTCATCCCCATTATTAAAGTCATAATTAAACTGTAAAGGATGAGTATCCCATTGTGCACCCGCTGTTTTTTGCTGCAAAACTCTGTCAATAGGAGAATTCTCAAAAGTTTTTTCTGTGAATATTTTCTCACCATTGTAAAAGTTGGTAGCATCCGGTACAGGGAAGGGGATGCTTCCCGCTGCTTGCTGATAAATTTCACCATTACTGGTTGATGATTGTGGAATCGGTAAATATTCTCTACTTTGTCTACCTGCTGAGTCGTATATGGTAGGGATGACAAGGTCATTCCCCAATGGAGAGGCCTTTACATTAATTTTCTGTTTCTCTTTACCCAGCCCGTTATAATATTGTACGGTTTCAATTTTACTGGCATTTGGGCTCGAAGTCGCTATGGAATCCCGATAGACTCTTGTTTGTATATAATTTTCCGTATTGGTTTGAGCGGAAATTGCATTCGCTAAAAACAAAGGAAATATAAATATTGTATTGTTTTTTTTCATGATTATTAGTTAATAGGAAGAGCAAAACTTAGAATAATATCTGAATTGGGGTTATAAGAAGTAGTAGCTGAAAAAAGACTGGCATATACGTCTCCATTACTATTTACATCAATACTCCATGGATGAGCAAATATATGTTTGGAAAATTGTGGGCGACACATTCCATTGATCTTTCCGATTTTAACTCTTGTTCCTGCATTTCCCCAATTATAGTTTTTGGTGTTAAAAGCTATAGTAACAAGATAGTTTCCATAATAATTATTATTGGCTACACGATTGAAAAAGGTTGATGAATTGTTCCATACATTAAAGTCTGTAGTTACAGTGCAATCGAATGGCTTGGGTTCACATGTAGCATTTGCATTAGCGAGATTTTGACCATTAAGGTTTAATTCATTCTGTGCCATTTGATCAGCATCACCTTGATTGAAGAAGGATACAAAGGCTCCTTGGGGCAGGCTATAGGTATAATTTCCTGGGTTTTCTATATAGGCACAATTATTTCTGGTAAAAGTCTTACTCGCTGCAGCGCTTTTGTGAGCAGTAACCTTGTTGCTATAATTATAAGAATATTCCTTAATAATTTTATTGTTGATATCAACAATTCGTTCCAGTCTATTGGCTGTATCGTAAATATAATACTCCCTTACTCCTGAAGGAGGGGTTATACTTGTAATTCCTACTAATGGATCATAAGAATACGTTGAAATCTGATAGTCTTTTAAAGCAGGATTTTTTCTGAAGTTATCCAGTTCCGGAATGAAAGTTTGTTTTTCATAATTCGCGCTGGTATCAGAATCTGAACTGCTCACAATAGGTAAGGTAGTGTAACCTGAATTGGTATTTTGAAAGCCTAATTTTGTTGCAAGTTCAGCATAGGTAATCCCTTCAATTTTGGCAATAGGCTGTGTTTGTCCATAGCCCCAGATTATCGTTACTGGAATATTATCTTTTAGGGTGTATTGCAAAAGATTCCCCTTATCATCATATTTATCGTATGTAATTTCTGAATTGGCAAACTCAGGAGAAGGTAGTCCTAGAGTAGGGTGAGCCGCTATTGTTCCATCTTCCGTATAAGACGAAATATTTTTAGGTAATACTAAAAGACTAGTATCAGGGCTGACCTCAAAGAAGGTTTGATCTTTTTTCTGGAAGATATTATTCTTATAACTGGCAGTAATCATGGGAATTCCTATCATATTATAGGCAACCATGTAAGGAATTGCACGATAAGGGGGAAGGTGTTGTCCTGGCTGATTTCCCTGCCTTAAATCCATAGCATATTTATAGGTTGTCTTTATTGTTGAATTATCTGGTAGAACTGCTTCTTCACTAGTTAGTTGATTATGATAGGCTCCTGTATAAAAATATTTTCTTGTAGTAGAAGACTCTTTATTTCCACTGTATGTTGTAGTGGTCTCGGATTTTAAATAATGATTGTAAAAATATACTCTGTAGGCTGATACTTCTGCTAAAGAGGTCATGTATCTTTCAGTTGCCTGAGGTGTGCCAGCCGGAGCAAGTGAACTAAATATCCCATAATCTCCGATTTCAAGACTTAAAAATCTACCATATTTTTCAAACCTTTGAGGGTCATTGGAATACTCATAAGTATGTTTTGTAAGCTTTTTACCTAAATGATCATATTCTGTTTTCGATAATATTTTGGCTCTTTCATTTTCTAGAGAATTGTATTCCTTATAGAATGTTGAAGCTGGATTGTAATATTCTGTCTGGCTGCCTCCCCAGCTGATAGAGCTTGATGGCGGAGGACCCGCAAATCCTAACATAAACCTGCATCCTGTTAAAAAATTACTTGCTTTAAGATCCATATATCCATTATCCTGATTGGAAAAAATATACTCTGTAACCCCTCCATTAGAAAGCTTTTCATATACTTTAGTATACACAATATGAGAATTATTGGTAGCATTAAATATATTGGAGGATGACATTTCCTGCATGATAACATTTCCTGAAGCATAGCTTTGTATCTTTGATGTTACCCCGGTAGATAATGGATTATTCCCATAATAATCATTAACATAAAAGTATTGCTTCTTCTTTTCCAGACTTCCATCGAAATCGATAATTTCTTTAATTCTAAACCCACCTGTTGTCTTATCAGGACCATAACTTGGATAAAAACCATTATTATAAGCAAGAGTTCCGGAATAGGTATGAGGCTCATAAATGAATTTAGAGTAACCGCTTGTAGGATAGGTAATCTTTTCTAAAATCTCATTAAGCTGGAAATTAGGTTCGCGAGATTGATAATAGTTATCACTTACCTGGGCAAAGTTATCCAGATTTACAGAATAGGGATTAAAGTATCTATTATTAAAATATCCCCAGTGGTCTGTATTGGTACTGTGGAAATCAGGAAATAGATTAGGGTTGTATTCAAATCCATATTTTTTAGCTGTTGGAGCATCTTTTCCTATTATAACAGCTTGAAGTTTCAAACGTCTGGATGGATTTTCGTCGTATCCAAATGAAATCTTATCCACCATAGTGTTCTTGTGGTTGATGACAATGCTTTCAAGTTTGTATCTATGTTTATAATTATAATAGTTATTGTCCGGTCTAATATCATTTCTGTCAATGGTTGCTCCACTCATTTTAAACTCCAGACTATTGGCAATTGATCTGTTAAATATAAGTTCACCAGCATCAAACGTAATTTTATTGAGATAAGAAAGATCTCCTTCTTCAAAAGTGGCAAGTCTGAAACAATCAGCTTTGTTGATATTGAAGGAACAACCAATAGAGCCAGTCCAGTTTTTAAAGGAATGCAGCTTGTAGTTGGCAAACATTTGTTTGTTATAAACTCTACCTACCTGACTATAACTGAAATCAATTTTTTTATTGGTGTTGTATTTTATACTTGTTAAATGCCAGTTTTTAACATAATTGTAGAACTCAACATCTATAATATATTTTTTTCTTAATTTATATCTTTCAATAGACTCAGGGCTACCTCCAAAAGTGTAAATATTTCCTTTACTGTCTGTAATGGTAAATGAATAAATGAAGCTTGGCATACCTAAGTCATTATTTCTTAAAACATCAGTAACAATAACGTCTTGTTCATTACAGTTAACAATCCATTTACCCTGATGGTTTTTAAAAAAGCTTCCATGAAGATTGCCAGCAGAAAAATAAAATATATCAGGTGATGCTGCTTTTTCTATATTCTTGCTATTGGCTACATAGGTTTGCATTTTACCATAAGAATCCCAATCATCGGCCCCCAAAAAGTTTCCCGGATTAAAGTAATAGGCATTTCCATCTACCTCATCCACTTCACCTCTTAAGCTTCTTGTGACAGAACCTGCACTTGTAAGATTCCATCCTAAGCCTGTCCATGAGGGTAAATTATCAGGTTTATTGCCTGCTGTATCATAATATAGCCCTATATCAAATGAATTTTGAGAATCAACATGAATGGTATATAGATTAATATTGATGTTAGGTTTCCCTTCAGATATATTAACGTCAGTATCACCATATACTCCTAAAGAAGCAATATCAGGTTTTTTAAATAAATCTGGAGCATGATATCTTTGCCCTTCTGAAAACGGACCAAATTGGGCTTCAATGAGTATTGTCTTTAAAAGGAGCAATAGTATTAAAACTTTATATTTCATAATTTATTTCTTGATTAATTTTGCGTTGGCGGTTTTATTATTATCCGTTTTTATAGTGATTAAATAAGCTCCCTGGACCAGATTCTGAGTATCAATCTTAGTCACTTTATTTTTTGTCTTTAAATTCTGAAGCTGTCTTCCGCTCATATCGTAGAGTATGATATCAGCTTCTTTAAAATCAAATCCAATCTCTACATAGGCGTACTCTGATACAGGATTCGGATAAATCTTAATATCATATTTAGGAATTAATTGATTGATTTGCTTGTCACCGAGTTTTACAATTTTCCAGTTTTCTCTGCCCAGTTCCTCAGCAGTAGTTCCTGCTATGATAATAGAACCATCCTTGTTCAGTTTCACATCCGACAGTCTTTCTTCTTTTTGTTTATTACCTGCTACTACATGTTTTCTCCATTGCTCATCACCGTTGTGATCAAGGTAAAGTATCCAAAATGTTTCATCTTCTTTTTCCCTTTTCCCTTCAGTCTGAGTATAACCTCCAAGCAGAATACCTTTTGAAGATTTATCATCCGCTGAATGAACGACACTCATTCCTTTAAGAATATCTCGGTTCTTGAAATTATAAGACTTTTGCCATTGTTCATCACCGCTCTCATTAAGAGCAATCAGCCAAAGGTCAGTTCCTTCCTCAATACCTACAGTCTTGTTTCCTGATCTTTCTGATCTCGATTCACCACCAATAATATATCCATTTGATGTTAAGGCCAAGGTTCTGATATGATCATCTCCTTTACCTCCAAAGTTTTTTTCCCATTCTACTTTTCCGGTTTTGTCTAACTTAACGATCCAATAGTCTCCCTCGCCAAAATTACTGCTGGCTTTTGCGGTTCGGGATGCGGGATTTGTGGTACGAGGTTCTGGATTTTGGCTTTTTGGGGAGTCCCCGGAACCCGGAATTCGAATCTCGGAACTCCTTGAATAAATTCCTAGCAATGCTCCTCCATCTTTCGTAGGAATCATTTTTTCAATTTCATCAAGTCCTCTTCCGCCTAGAATAAGCTGAGATAGCTCGTTACCCTCCTTGTCCAGACGAATTACCCAAACATCTTTTGAACCATAGCTATCAAAAGCATTTCGAATATTACCAGCCACAAAAAAGCCTTGGTCATTAGTTTGAATGACAGCTCCTGCTTCTTCATTGGATGACATCCCCAAGGTTTTCTGCCAAAGCTCATCTCCGAATTCATTAATTCTGATGAGCCAAATGTCTGAACCTCCTTTGGATTCTTCTTTTTTATCTAATCCTTTTCCTGACCAGGAAGTTCCGGCCAACAGAAATCCACCATCCTGTGTGGTTACTGTAGCAGATAAATAATCATGGCCCGTTCCTGAAAAGTATTTTTCCCAAGACTCTTCTCCTTGTTGGTTTAGTTTTATCACATGGAAATCGTAACCGTTGTTCAGTCTTTGATCCTTAGTTTGAATACTGCTTCCGGTGATAAGGTATTGCTGATCGATGGTGGTTGTGATCTGGCTCAGGAAATCCTGTGTAGAGGATTTTATATCTTTTTGCCATAATACTTCCTGGGCAGATATGCCTCCTGCAATGCATAAAGTAAATGCACTGAGATAGAGTTTTCTCATTCTCTGTTGTTTTTGAGTTAGTATTAGTTTTAATTTTTACAAACTTAACACTTTTTAACATGTTTATTGTTTCATTATAAAGGGATTTAATGTGATTTTTATCACTATTGAGTAGAATTAAATTTTATTACTTCTCTTTGGTACAAAAGTATTTTTATAGAACACCAAATTATATCGTGATAAAATTTAGTTTTGATTACTAAGAAAATTTCTAAAATTATTGAATTGATTGAAGTAGAAATTACCTATTAGAAATGAAAATGATACAGAGGTATAATATTGAATTATTTTAGAATAAAAAGGGATTGATGGTTTAAGAGTATAACGAGGTGATTTTTAAGATAGTAGGTAAAACAAAAAAGCAACGCCAAAATAAATTAAACCCCTGTAAATATCAATGTTTACAGCGGTTTTTATTTTTTATAATAGTATCAAAAAACTAAAAAAATACATCACTAAAAACTAAGCAAAACCTAACCAACAGCTAGTTTAAAAAATAAACATCTTGCAAAAAGTGGTAACAAAACTGAATTATTAAACAATTAAAGTTACTATACAATGAACAAGACATTCAATCTGTTATTTTTTATAAAAAAGAATACATCCAACCAGGCGGAACCGTTTCAATTTATTTACGAATCAATCATGAAATCCAGTTTCTTCCAGCAAGCTGAGTCGTTGCTTTCTTAGTGTTGAAGCCTTTTATATATTTTTACATATTCTGTTTCATTTCATTATTAAAGTGAGGAATCATTATGAAAACGCAGGTTAATGTTAAAGAATATTAATAAAATATTGTTTGATTCATAATATTTGTTAATTTTGGGATTAACCATAATACTAATAATCATGAAAAAAACTAAATTTTTGATCAGTTTTACTTTTCTGGCATTTCAGTTTTCCCATTCTCAAACTTTAACATTCAAATATGATTCAGGAGGGAATCAGGTCGTCAGAAAATACTGTGATGGATGTACTCACGTAGCAAAGTCCTCGGCAATTAAAAACAGTTCTATTGCAGAAGTTCCTAAAAAGCCATCAGAAATTAAAATATATCCCAATCCTACGAGGGATAAAGTAACGCTTATTTGGTCTGAAGAGACAGATCTGTTAATTCAAAAGATAGAATATGTTGCGTATAATTTTACACAAATCAGACCTTTAGAATTTAAAAGGGGTGAGATGAAGGCTATGATTGATTTGTCAAAAGAGCCTATAGGAATGTATGTTGTCGTATTTCATCTGACGAACGGAGAAAAGTTAACTTATAAAATATTAAAAAACTAATACAATATGAAAAAAAGATTTGTTTTCTTAATATTTTTATTTCTTACTTCGCTTCTGAGATCACAAAGCGTTGGAAAAACAGATGGCAACTTTTCAGTTTCGTTGGCCGGTGGGGCAAGCTATTCTGTCCCTATTAAAAATTTACCGGGCATAAAGGACATGGTGCCAAGCATCTCATTGGATTATTCAAATCAGTCGGGCAACGGGGTTGCAGGCTGGGGCTGGAATATTCAAGGTATATCTTCTATTACAAGAGTATCCTCAACAAAATTTCATGACGGAGTTATTGATCCTATTGACTATGATAGCAGTGATAGATTTGCTTTGGATGGTCAAAGACTTATTTTGAAGACTGGAACTTATGGAGGAGATAATGCTGAATATCAAACAGAAAATTATTCAAATTTGAAAATTGTTTCCAAAGGCACTACTCCTGATGGACCTTCCTATTTTATTGTTTATTATCCAAACGGAAATGTTGCTATTTATGGAAATGATGCGAATTCCAAAAATTCATTCGAATGGAAGATCAGCCAGATTGATGATGTTAAATATAACAGAATTGAATATGGTTATAGCAAGGAAGGAGCAAATACCATTTATTTATCAACTGTTAAATATGGAGGGAATCCGTCTGTAGGACAATATACTCCGGTTAACGAGATCAATTTTTATTATCAGAATAGTTCCCGCAATGAGCAGAATTATGTATATGATTCGAAATTTGTCTACTTAACCAAAAAATTGGAAAGAATTGAGGTTAAGGGTAACGGTCAATTATACAGAAAATATGGATTGACTTATGATGTAACCTCTCTAAATTACGAAAGGCTAACACAGATTAAAGAATTTAATTCAGCAGGGGAATCTGTTGTTCCTATTATTTTTGAATATGATACAACAGTTAATGGGCTTACTAATAATTCCAGAACAGTGACAAATGTATCTCCTGCTTTTGACAATTCAAGCTGGAACTATGTTTCTGGCTATTTTGATAAAGATGGTGCCCTTGATTTTATGACCTATCCGGGTTCTAAAGATAAATTGTATCGATTTAATTCGAGTACTTTATTAAATTCTTCGTCAAACATTTCGGGTAGTTTAATAAATGTTGAAAAATTCACTGATATTTTCTCAACAAAACTTGTTTTGGCTAATAATAAATTCTACGGTCTTGATGCATTGTCAACTGTTAGCAGCAATGGATCTATGATGTTACCTGATGAGATTGTTAAGGTTAATAACTATATTTCTAATACAACATATAATTCTTTAGATTTAACATTCTCAAATTCTTATACTTTTCCGACTGCGGAAAATTATGGATGCTTCATGGATAATCCTACCTATTCGCGAATTCCGAAAAAATATATTTCAGGAGATTTTGATGGCGATGGGGTATCTGATATCTTAGCGATATCTTTTCCTTATTATACTTCTTATACAACGAGTAACTGTGGCAACGGACCGGTTATTGATCCCGGAGATGGAAGCAATCCGTGTTGTACACAGAATAATTATAATAATATTTCTAATTTTTATTTCCTTAAATCTGATGCTAATAATACAGGCACTCAAGATCCATTATTTATCGGATCAAATAATATAATTACTTCTTCATCTAGGTTGTATGTTGCTGATTTTAATGGGGATGGGAAATCTGATCTTTATGTAGTGAACAATTTGAAAATTTCTGTTTTCAGTTTTGAAAACAATAGTTTTACTTTGCTGCATGAAACCAGTAATTCTTTCTATACACTAAGTAAGCCTATTTACTTAACTGATTTTAATGGTGATGGTAAAACGGACTTAATTACTCCTGATGCTAACGGAAGCTCAAATTGGATCATTTTGGTTTCCAACGGAAAAACTTTCCAGCCTGGATATATTAATACAGGAATTACCTACTATGCTCCTCAGGTTATCAATACATGTTATCCAAATGGATCCGGAGGTCAGTTATGTGGTTATATGCAGCAGGCATTTTATTATATATTTTCAGATATTAATGGCGATGGTAAAGCAGATGCTATTGTACATGATGTGCTTACTCCTTATAATTATCCACAGGGAGGACAATGGAATTATCCTTACAATCAGTATGGAGATAATTTTACCGTGAGAGATAAAGGAAGTATCAGATATAATATGGGTAATGATGCAAACGGGTTTCCTGCATTCTCCGCTTATATTGATAACTGGCAAAATAACTTTACAAATGGAGGAGCTACCAATAAAGGAACTCCGATCTTTTTAAATAATCCGACTGCTACCAATCAGAACTTAGATTATGCTTTCTTTGGAGGAGATAAAATTAAATATGTGTCTTTCAAAAAAGATAACAGGGTAGATGTTGCTTTAAAGAGGATAAAAGAAAATGATATCCTAACGACAATAAACTACAGTCCCCTTCTGGATAATGGAAACGGAGTATATGCAGAAGATCAGGAAGAACTTTATCCTTATGCCAACATCAATAACTCCCTTTCTACCCAATTGGTAGCACAGGTTACGAAAAGTTTCAATGGGGAAAGCAAAATTCAGGATTATAAGTACAAAGGAGCGGTTGTAAATTTTGAAGGAATTGGCTTTTTAGGATTTAAAGGAGTTGCTACTTCATCTGTGTATGGAGGAACGGTAACTCAGAAATTGTGGACCGTGTCAAAACAAAGCCCTCAAAAACGTGGAGCTAATATTGAATCTTATCTTATTAATGGAAGTCCTAATTTTGATTCTCCAGCAAGTTTTGTAACAAAAACACGGAAGACATTTTCTTCAACATTGCTATCTAACAAAGTATTTGTCAATTTACCAACAGAGATACAGCAGATTGACAATCTGACAGGAGTTACAAAATATACATATTTTGATGTCTATGATGTTTATAATAACGCCACAAAGACCAGAGATGTCGCTGCAGGTGGCGAAAAAACAACCCTTCTTGAATTTGATAACAACCCTTCAGGAATCTCAAACCAGTATTTTATTGGAAGACAAACTAAAAAGACAGAAACTCAAACGTTAGGTTCCGAAACATTTTCAACCGAACAATTGCTTTCTTATGCTAATAATCTGGTTTCTCAATTCAAGAAAAAAGGAAATGCTACAGATTTTATAACAGAAGATTATCAATATGATAATTATGGAAATTTAATTCAGAAAACAATGTCTGCACCTAATATGACTGCGAGAGTTGAAAAAATGCAGTATGATGCCTCTGGACGATTCATCGTAAAGTCTACCAATATTTTAGGTTTTGAAGATAAATTCAACTATAATTCTGCTTTCGGATTTTTACTATCGAAAACCAATCATCTTAATCAGACAGTATCTTATGAGCATGATGGTTGGCAAAAGAAAATAAAAGAAAGAGATATTTATAATAACGAAACCAACTTTACTTATGACTGGATCACATCCGGGGATTTTACTAATGGAATAAAAATTAAAGTTACTGAACCTACTGGTGCAACTAGTGAAACCTATAATGATGTATGGGGAAGAAAACGAGTGGAAAGAAAGTTGAGTTTAAATAATAAGTGGATTGACATACGGACAGACTATAACATTTTTGATAAACCATATAGAGTTAGTAATCCATATTTTTCTACCGTAACACCATCTCAATGGATGGTGAGTGAATTTGATGAATATAATAGAATCAAAAAAATGATTTTCCCAACAGGGAAGATAATAACCACTAGCTATAATGGCTTAAATGTTACAGTAGTTGAAGGAACAAAAACACAGACCACAACAAGTGACGCCTGGGGAAATAAGATCAAATCCAGTGATAATGGCGGAACGGTTAATTATTCATATTTTGCCAATGGAGCATTAAAAAATTCAGATTATGGCGGATATGTCATAAAATTTGAACAGGATGGATGGGGAAGAAAAACAAAAATGTATGATCCGGCTGTAGGGGGATATTATACTTATGAATATGATATTTTAGGACAACTTTTAAAAGAAGAAAATCCTAAAGGAAAAACATTTTTCACTTATGATCAGTTTGGAAGGCTTGTTCATAAGAAAATTGAAGGGGATGCTACAGATATAGAAACAGATTATAATTACAATTCGCTAGGGCTTTTAGAGTCCGAGCTGGGAACTTCAAATGGTATTCCAAACACATTCAATTACCAATATGATAATTACTATAGGTTTGCAGAAAAAGAAGAAGACAACGGTTTTGCGACATTTAAGAAAAATTATTCATATGATAATTTTGGAAGAATAAGCGAAGAATTTACTCAGACCCTGGTTAATTCTGTATCCAGCGAATTTAAGCATAAGAATTTTTATGCATCTTGTGGAGTTTTATATAGAATTACAGATGATGGAGATAAATTAATATGGCAGCTTAACAAAACAAATGAAAAAGAAGACGCTTTAAATGCTCAGTTGGGTAATGGAACAGAAATAAATAATGAATATGATGGTAATTTTTATCTTCATTCTATAAAACACTATAATAGCACCAGTGCAAATATTATTGAGAATATTTATAATTTTTCTGCTATGACCGGTACTTTGCAAAACAGAAACAGTACAGTGATTCAGGGAGGATGGTTAGAAAATTTCGAATATGATAATCAACAAAGACTTGTAGCTTGGACTAATCCCAACGGATCGCAATCACAGACCTATGATGCCTACGGAAGAATAGACAACAATAGCAATGTGGGCGACTACAAATACGATGGCGTTAACAGATATAAAAAAGAAACCATTAATCTGAATCCTGTTGGTGATTCATATTACAGTGTAAACACTCTGCAGGAGGTCGAATATAATTCGTACAGAATGCCGACTGTAATAAAACAGGAAGGATACGAAATGGCTCACTTTAATTATAATATTCATCAAAAGAGATCGGCTGCAGATCAAGATTTTTATACTGATTTTTCTGTATATGGAAAAGGAAAAATCTATTCTGATGATAGCTCTGTTGAGATCATTAATTATAATTATTTAGGAAAGCCAAATGTTAATGCATTGGGGACCCGGATTATCACTTATATAGCTTATGATCCTTACACTGCTCCAGCTGTTTATATCAAAGATTTTAATGTTAATATGGATGTATTGAGTGAAGGAATACATTATCTTCATAGAGATTACCAGTCGACCATTTTAGCAATTTCAGATCAAAAGGGTAATGTTGAAGAACGAAGACATTTTGATCCATGGGGAAATCTTGTGTATTTAGAAAAGAACGGAAAGATAATTAATTTAAACAAAGTAGCTCCTGATTTAATGATTGAGCGTGGTTATACAGGACATGAGCATTTCTTTCAGGTTGGGTTGATACATATGAATGGAAGAATGTACGATCCTAGACTGCACACTTTCCTTTCTGTAGATAACTATATTCAGGATCCTTTTAATACCCAGAATTATAATCGATATGGATATGTACTGAATAATCCGTTAGCATATACAGATCCAAGTGGAGAACTGTTTTCATTTATTACTGCTATTTTTGATACATTTAAAAATATTTTCACTCATGGTGTCAATTTTAGTGATTATGACTATAGTAGAACTTCAAAAGCCTGGAAAATTGATATGGGCCTATTTAAAGGTAATTTCGGACAGATCCTGAGCAGATTTACATGGGAGTCTGATCAGTCAATGTTGGGATACCTTTCCTCAGGATTCTATAATCTCTTCGGAGGAGTAAAAAGTGTTACTTACTATGATGGTGCAACAGCAGTAGAATCTTATAAACCAAATTGGGGTGGGTTTACACTTGGAAACTTTATAATTGGTGATAGAGGTTTACAGGCAGATCCCAACAATAGTTTATTCCAGCATGAGTATGGTCATTATTTACAAAGCCAGAAATTTGGTCTGTTCTATATGCAAAAGTTTGCGATACCAAGTTTCTTTGATACATTAAGCAAAAATAATCATACTTTACACTTTGCAGAACAGGATGCGAATTCAAGGGCTTTTACCTATTTTAATAAGCATGTTGAGAATTATAACGGCTGGGATAGAAGAAATGTAATCGTAGGATATGATTGGTCTAAATCGTATAACGATATTGCAAATCAAATGGCCCTGTCCAATAATCTTACTCATCTGAAGTGGTATGATGCTGTATTATTTGCAACTTCAGGGTATGCGATTTCAGGAATTTCTAATTATTTTATTAATAAATAATAAACTTTATGAAAAATGTTATTCTTCTGCTAAGTACAATGATGATGCTTGTTTCTTGTGCATACAGCAACACTGAAAATAGCCACCAGGTAATAACGTTTGTAAACAAAACTCATAAAACTTTGTATGTGTTAAGTTCCTATGAATATCCTGATACAGGCGTTTATAAGCAAAGTCCCGATCCTAAACTGGGAGGATATAATAAGGTTGAAGCAGATCAGGCCACCCAAAATGTATTATCATCTAAAACATCGTATGAAAATCTGTATCATTCTTTAATACCATCCGGTGTTATGATGGTCTACGTTTTTGATGGATCTATTTTAGAGACGAAGGGATGGGATTATGTTAAAGCAAATAATCTCGTTTTGAAACGATACGATCTTACATTACAGGATTTGAAAAATATGAATTGGGTAATAACCTATGATGGAAATTAGCATTTAATATTTTAGTAAAATAATAGTAACGAAGCACTTACAGAAATGTAGGTGCTTTTTTATTCATTTTTCAATTTAGAAACAACACTAATATAAAAATTAATATAACCAGATTGGGCTTTGTAATTTTTTTAAATCTATAAAAAACAAAAACCATCCTTAAAAAAGGATGGTTTGTAGACCCACAGGGATTCGAACCCCGACTGACGGTACCAAAAACCGGAGTGCTACCGTTACACTATAGGTCTGTTTCGATGGTGCGAAATTATAGAATTTATTTTAAATACGAAAATCAAAATTAAAAAATTATGAACATAATAGGGGAGTAGCAGGCTTATTCGTTGATAGCCAAAGAATTATTTTTTGTGGAAATTTTCCAGAATCAGGAAGGTTTCTAATACTAAATAATAAAATCTTATCTTTGCAAAAAATTGGGCTCCAAAAGTTGGAGTAACCCATTAATAACTTATCCTTAGCACAGCAAAAGGATTATTAAACATTTTTTATGTCAAATATTGTCGCAATCGTTGGACGTCCCAATGTAGGGAAATCCACGCTTTTTAACCGTTTATTAGAGAGAAGAGAGGCTATTGTAGATTCTACAGCCGGTGTAACCAGAGACCGTCACTACGGAAAATCTGACTGGAATGGAGTAGACTTTACGGTAATTGATACCGGAGGATATGATGTAGGCACCGATGATATCTTCGAAGAAGAGATCCGTAAACAGGTACAATTAGCAGTAGATGAAGCTACTTCTATTATCTTTATGATGAATGTGGAAGAAGGGCTTACAGATACTGATCACGAAATTTACAGACTACTTAGAAGATCCAACAAGCCAATTTATATCGTTATCAATAAAGTAGATTCATCGAAAGAAGAACTTCCTGCAACAGAATTCTACCAATTAGGAATTGATAAATACTATACGCTTTCTTCTGCTACAGGTTCAGGAACAGGAGATCTATTGGATGATATTGTAAAGGATTTCCCAACTACAGAATATAAAGATCCTTTTGAAGGATTACCTAAAATCACGATCGCAGGTCGTCCAAATGTAGGAAAGTCTACAATGACCAATGCTTTATTGGATGTTGAAAGAAATATTGTAACCGATATTGCAGGAACTACAAGAGACAGTATTCAAACTTTATATAATAAATTCGGTCACGAGTTTGTATTGGTAGATACAGCCGGAATGAGAAGGAAGTCTAAAGTAAATGAAGACTTGGAATTCTATTCCGTAATGAGATCAATCCGTTCTATTGAATATTCTGATGTTGTTATCATCATGGTAGATGCTACTCAGGGATGGGAATCTCAGGATATGAATATCTTCGGATTAGCACAGAAAAACAGAAAAGGAATTGTTATTCTTGTGAACAAGTGGGATTTGATCGAAGACAAGCAAACCAATACAATGCGTGATTTCGAAAAATCAATCAAAGATAAAATTGGTCAGTTCCAGGATATTCCAATTCTATTCGTATCAGCTTTAACGAAGCAAAGAATCTTAAAAGCTGTAGAATTAGCAATGGAGGTTTATGAAGACCGTAAGAAGAAGATTAAAACTTCAAAATTGAATGAAGTGATGCTTCCTATTTTCGAAAATACACCACCACCTGCATTGAAAGGAAAATATATTAAAATTAAATATTGCGTTCAGCTTCCTACACCATCACCACAGTTTGTATTCTTCTGTAACCTGCCACAGTATGTGAAGGAACCATACAAGAGATTTACTGAAAACCAGTTGAGAAAAGAATTCGGGTTTACCGGAGTTCCGATTGAAGTATATTTCAGACAAAAATAAAAGAACAGTGTTTATCATAAAAAAATCTGGTAGGTTTTCCTACTAGATTTTTATTTTAAATGATACTTTAATATGATTGTTTACAATACTTTCCACAAAACAGAACTTTCTGCCTTTCATTATAGCCATTTTTCATAAACGATTCTTACCGGACGATAACCCTGCGAAGCCAGCCAACGCTGCATCGTATCATTATTACAAAGTGTAAAGCGATATATTTTTCGGATGGTATGATCAGAATATATCTCTTCAAATGCTTTATTAAGAGCTGAATAAATACCTTGCTTTCTGTATTCCTTTTTTACATATCCTTCAGAAACATAGAGATCATCGCCTTCTCCCAGTTCAAAATTACTGTCATCTTTTTCATCAACATATCCAAACAGGAAACCTATGGCCTTTCCATCAGTTTCTGCAATGAGAAAAGTACCCTTATTTTCTTCCTCACATTCTGCCATAAACCGGAGATAATTGTCCCGGATCTGACTCCAGTCGGCAGTGTTATTATTCATCTCTTTTTCAGAAATGTGAAGTTCTCCTACCAGTTCATCTACGATAGGCAAATTTTCAGTGATTTTAATTTTTTTGATGGAATAGTTCATAATGATATTTTTTTACCAAATTCCGGCTTAATTATTTCCCTCTCAATGGGCTTCCATACCACGAAGTATTATCTGAAAGAACTTCTCCTTTCATGACTAATGAAAGAGCATCGATGTTTACATTATTTCCAATTTCAGTATCATATAGAATAATTGTTCTGGAGTTGATGGTTGTCTGACTTCCGATTTTTACCCCGCCCACTTTCATAATTCTGTCTTCAAAAAGATGGGTTTGAGGTCCGCAGTCTTCATTCAGCATAGATTCGTCACCAATGGATACCATATCAAACTCTGTAATATCAGTGGTGTTTAGCCATACTCTTTTACCTATTTTAACTCCCAGAAAACGCATGAAGAAAGGGAGCCACCATGTACCACGAAGAAAGTCAAGGAAAAACTGTACAGGAAGTGCTTCATAGATGGTCGTAATTCCTTCACTCAGCCATACTTTCAGACTGTACATCGGCATTTCGGTTTTCTTGTACTTTCCTACGAATATCCATTTCAGTAATACTGTAAAGAAAAAAGAAGGTAAGGCAACGATTCCCAAATAATAAAAAGGAGCAAATAACAACAGATAAAAGATTTTCCCTTCTAAATAAGTACTGGTATAGGCAATAAATAATACACTGCATATAATAACTACCGTTTGTGGAAGAATAATTCTGATTCCCTCTACAATAGCTCTGGCCAGTTTAAGACCGAAAGAAGGGTTGTAGGTGAGGTTATCCTGGAACCCGTCAGATTTCTGTCTCGAAGGAAGTCCTATTGGTGGAGATCCGAACCAGTCTCTTTCAGATGAGTTTTGAAGCTGTTCTTCAGAAGGAGCTTTACTCAATACACCAATCAGCATGTTGTCTCCTAATTCATATCCTTGCGGGATAAGTCCGCTGTTTCCTACAAAGCTGTTACTTCCGATAGTTGTTTTAGATAAAATTAATTTTTCATTTCTTACATCATGTTCTCCCAAAATAACTGCATCTGCAATAAAGGAGCCTTCACCAATCTCCAGAAGATGGTGTGAAACATCGCTGGCTGTTGATATTTCGGCATTTTTCCCCACTTTTGCACCCATCATTCTATAAAATTTACTGATATAGATTGAAGCAAAAAGCGGGTGAACAATAATAAGCGACAGATTAAAGATCTGATCCTTGATCCATTTTCTGTAATAGGTAAAACTGTATACAGGATAGATTCCCGGTTTCATTTTGTATTGTAAAATCCTTGTAAGAATACTTACAACAGCGATAAACAGTAAAATATATACAGTGGAAAGTATCGGAGCCTGCCATAGATAATAAAAACTATAGTCAGAAGAACGGTCATCCAGATAATACAAGGTGTAAAGTGTAGGAGCCAATGGTAAAACAATCAGAAGCGGAAAGAAAAATAAAGAACATGAATATAACAAAGCATACCGGTTTCTTTTAGCCGCCGAAGAAAGCTTAGGGACTTCAACTTCTTCTCCTGTTTTTACCCTTACTTTTTCAGCAGGACTCCCATTCCATACTTCACCAAATCCGATTTTTCCTCCTTCATTCAGACAGCTCAAGTCCTGAAGTTCTCCAAATTCTTCAATCACTGTATCTCCACATACAATGACAGAAGATCCAAGATAAGAATGAGCCTTAATATGTACTTTTCTTATTCTTAAAATACCATTTTCAACAGAAGCGTTATCGATACTGCAACCTGAACTTGTATTTACATTTTCATCAATGGTAACAAGGTCTTCAGCAGCAATAGGTAATAAGCTTAGCTGGGCGCTTGGATGCACTTTTACTCCCAGTAATCTTAAATATTTTGGATATAATGGTGTTTCTACGATAAATTCAGAAGGCATTAATCTTTTGATGGTTTTCCATAACCACCACCTGAAATAATACCAACCCCAAAGCGGATAATCTCCTTCCTTAATTTTTCCGATCACCAGCCATTTGGTTAAGACAATAATGAGGGAATATACTGGTGGAATTAAAGTGTACAGCAAAAATGCACTTAATAATGCATAGTGCAATCCATATCCGTTAAGCTGAAAATAATAATAGCTTAAATAAGGAAAAAATATCTGGATACTCAACAGGGCAAATACAACCAGAAGACTTATAGTCTGGGCAATATTACAGGCGATATACTGCAAAGTTGAAACCCTGTGAAAAGGTTCCTGATGGGATGCTTTTTGTGTTTGTTTATTTTTAAGGCATTCCGAATAGGCCGATAGTGGACGGTTTTCATAGATTTCCTTTAATGAGGCAGTCGGAATTCCTGCTTTCTGACGTAAATGTGATACTAAAGTAGCCGCAAGCAGAGAATGCCCTCCCAAATCGGTGAAAAAATCCTGATTCAGATTAATATCCTTTCCCGGAAATACCCATTTTAGGGTTTGCAATAGTCTTTCCTCTACAGATGCTTCAATATCAATGTTAATATCATCATTTTTTTGATGAACGGTAAAGCTTTCCGGAAGAGGAAGACGTTTTCTGTCAATTTTACCACTCGGCATCCTTGGCATTTCCTTCATCTGAACAATGGAAATAGGAACCATGTAGGGAGCTAAAAATTTAGCCAGTTCCTTTCTCATTTCATTCTCATCAAATGAAGCTTCATTACCCATAACAGCATATCCAACAAGTTGACCTTGTCCATTAGAATCTTCTTTTACTGCTACGGCAGCGGAGGAAACATCCTTAAGTTGGTTCAGATGGGTTTCTATCTCGCCAAGTTCAATTCTGTACCCTCGGAGTTTAATTTGGTCATCTATTCTTCCCTGGAAATCAATAAATCCATCTTCCCTTATGATAACAGCATCTCCCGTTTTATAGATCTTGTCTCCGGGAAGCTCCGGAAAAGGATTGGGCAGGAATTTTTGTTCAGTGAGTTCCGGAAGATTAAAATAACCATTGCTTACTCCTGGTCCTGAAATAATCATTTCACCACGTTCTCCTCTTGGAAGAATATTCATATTTTCATCAATAATAGCAATGTGATAATTGGGAAGCGGAGGGCCAATTGTAAGATCTTCCTGACTGTTCAGCCTTACCATATTAGATGAAACAGTGGTTTCTGTTGGGCCGTAGCTGTTAATAAATACTCTGTAGGGTTTGGCCCACTTCTCCTGAACCTGCTTAGTGCAGGCCTCACCACCGGTATTAATAAACCTGATGGCAGGGACCTCATCTATAATGGCCAGAATACTTGGCACCGCATGAAGTACCGTGATATTGTTTTCTGTTAAAACGTGGCTGAGTTCATCGATCGCTTTTACCGTTGTAGCATCGGCAATCCAAATGGTGGCTCCGGCAAAAAGGCTGATCCATACCTCTTCACACCACATGTCAAAAGAAACGGAAAACCCCTGATAAACAATGTCCGTATCTCTTATCTCTATAAAATCCTGCTCGGAACGTACCAGGTGGCATATGTTTCGGTGGGAAATGGGAATTCCTTTAGGGTTTCCAGTACTTCCGGAAGTAAATAATACATACGCCCAGCTATCCGGATTAGAACGGATTGCAGGAGGTGGAACGATCTCTTGCGGTTGAGAAGCAATTGACAATGGCCGACAGTGGATGTGTGCATCCGTATCTGAAAAATAAGTTTTAACATGAATATCAGTAAAAACTTTCTTGATTCTGTCTTCAGGCATTTCCCGGTCTAGAGGAATGTAAGAAGCACCTGCTTTTAAAATTCCAAGTATCGCTACTGGAAGTTCTAGGCTTCTTGGATACCAGACCCCTACACAGTCACCGGGTTGTACACCCTGGCTTTGCAATTGTAGAGCAATAGCATTACTCCAACTATCCAGTTCGGCATAAGATATTTTTTTATCTTTAAATATAAAGGCCGTTTTTCCTTCATATTTTTCAAAAGTGGGAACCAGTAATTCAGGCAGAGTTTCGTCTTTTATAAACTCTGGACTGATTTTTCCTAAAATCAGACTTTTCATCATTAAAAATATAATATATATGTGTTGGGAAAATTACATAAATGTAGTTTATTTCTACTCATATCCAATCTGCAAATTCGTTTTTTAGTTGTAATTTTGCAGCAATTAATGTTTTACTAACTGTAATTAAAACCTAAAATCTTCATGCTTACTATTTTATCGCAAAATTTTTCCCTTGTTAATGAATGGATTAATGAACTTCGAAACGTTCAAGTTCAGCATGACCGAATGAGATTCCGAAGAAATATGGAAAGAATCGGAGAAATTGCGGCATTTGAAATCAGTAAAGGATTAGAAGTAAGAGATGTTGAAATCCAAACTCCTTTAGATACCATTAAAACTAGGGAAATTGCAGTACAACCAGTGATTACAACCATTTTAAGAGCGGGTGTTCCATTATTCGAAGGGATTCTTAACTATCTTGACAGAGCAGATTGTGGTTTCGTAGCAGCTTATAGAAAGCACGATGCCAATGATTATTTCTCTATCAAGCAGGATTATCTGACTTGTCCAAGTATTGAGGGCAGACCTTTAATCGTAGCAGACCCTATGTTGGCAACTGGAGCTTCTCTGATTGAAGCCATCAAAGATCTATTGACTAACGGAAGTCCAACTCAACTTCATATCGTAGCAGCTATTGCTTCAAGGCAAGGTGTTGAAACGGTCCAAAATGCTTATCCTGAAGCTCATATTTGGGTAGGAGCTATTGATGAAGAATTGACATCCAAAGGCTATATTACACCAGGATTGGGCGATGCCGGAGATTTAAGCTACGGAGAAAAACTTCAAAGGTAATGTTAGGAAAGATTCCAGAAATCTTTTATTAAATTCAACAATAAATTGGGTCGTACTTTATCCATGGGATGCTTTGTCTCAGGAAGTACGGCCAATTTTGCATTGGGAAGTTCTCTGTAAACGGTTGTACTTTCGTCAATAGTGACCATATTGTCTTTATCTCCTACCATAATCTGAACCGGAATATTAATGGCAGAAAGATTATTTTTCAATGGTGGATTTTTACCCAGATCAATCATTAAATCAGCAATAGCAGGAAGTAAGTGTTTCCATTTTGAACCATGTTGCTTCTCTAAAGTCTGAGCATAGTGAGGGATTTTTTCAAGAATAGCATCCGGATTAAGCATTTTACTTTCTTTTAAAGCTTGCTCCTCAGTCCAATCGAATTTTGTCCCCAAAGTCATAATCGAATGTACATTTTCAGGATGTTTCATGGCGTAGCAAAGAGCAGTATAACCACCCATGCTGTGTCCCAGGATATGCACATCCGTTAGATTGTTTTCTGTACAATATTCTGCTAACTCCTGGGTATATTTCTCTATATTAATTCCATCTGAAGGAAGTTCACTATTTCCATGTCCTGAAAATAAAGGGGTATGAATCGTAAAATAGGATGAAAGGTCATCCAGATAAGGGTTGAATATTTCGGAGTGACCTAAAGCTCCATGCAATAAAACCAAATTCGGCATGATTATTTGTTTTCCGGAAAATTAAGCAAAAGATTCGGAACACGAAAACGAAGGAATCATACCAGAATTTAGCCTTAAAGGGTTGGTAGATGTACAATAGAAACCTATAAGCTTTAAACTTTGATTCTTCACTTTTCTATACATCCATTGCTATCACCAGGACACTCACCGTATTATCTCCGGCATTTAAAATCTCCCAGGCAATAGAGGAAATCGTAGTTCCTGTTGTAAAAACATCATCAATGAGCAGAATATGCTTTCCCGTTATAGATTGGGTAATCGAAAAGGTATTGATCGTTTCCAATCTAAGCTTCTTATTCTTTAGCGCTTGGGCTTTGGAATAGTAGTTTCTCTTGATGATTTGATGATTAAACGGGATTTCATAATATTTTGAAAGGGTTTCTGTATACAAATGAAGCTGATTATAACCTCTTTCTCTCTGTTTTTTAGGGTGAAGAGGAACGCTGACCAGAAGATCCGGTTTTTGATCTTTAAAATCCAATCGCTCGGTAGTCCATTCTGCAATAATTTTTCCTGTAATTTCTCTGTTTCTGTATTTTAATTCATGAATAATTTTTCGGCTTAAGCTATCTTCCTCAAACTGAATAAGGGCATAAGTGTTTTCAACAGGAAAAAGAAGTTTGCATTTTTCCTTTACTGGATTATTTTCGAAATAATTGTAGTGTGTAAAATGAACTTGACCAAAACATAGATCACATATTAAGAGATCACTCTCAATAATTCTATTACAATGAAGGCACCGGTTGGGAAAGAGCAGATCTAATATCATAAGTGTGTTTTTACTAAGATATAAAATAGTTTTGAGTCTTTATACCCAAACCTTCAACTTAAAAATCCTTCTTTATCTTCTCAATGGCATTCTTCATGCTAAGGTTAAAATGTTCTTTTTCTAATCTAACCGGTGGCGCTTGTCTTACTTCACAGTCTGGGATACTGCAGGCTTCACAGGTAACTCCTACATTAATGGTCTTTAATGATGGAGATTTTATGAAGCTGATTTTTTTGATCGTTTGTGAGTTTAGTAAAATCCCAAGGCAATAACTTCTGTTGCTTCCATCAGAAAAAGGATTTTTCTGAGAGGTAGAAATAACCAGATAGCTTATTCCCTGATCTTTATAATGAGAAATCTGAGCATCCGTAAGAGTTTCATTTTCCTTTAAATGATGTAGGTTTTTTACAGCAATCCATCTTCTGCAATAATGTTCATTCATTGCATTGGCATGAGGAGCCTGTTGATGATTTAGATGAAGTTCTTTAAGAATTTGAATCTTTTCAGAGCCTTTCTTTTTAACCAGACATAAATAAAACAGATCCTTAATTCCCATTTCCGCAGAAAGAATATTGGTGAGTCGGTAATAAAAAGTTTCAGGTGAATGGGTAAAACTGTTAATGAGATTGGCAAAGTTCTCCGGTTCCCAGGTATTTTGCTGGAAAAATTCAGAGGCTTTTTCAATGGCTGGTTCTTTAGAAATTAATAAGGCGCCTGCAAAGTAAGAAGCATAAAAATTATTAAGGATTTCTTCAAAACTCCCAAAATCAAGCCATGAATAAGTGGTAGGACGAACTTTCAATTCCAAAACATTAAACCCTATTTCCTTTGCCAGGATAAATGTTTTCTGATCCTTTTCAAGCTTTTTATTCAGAAGTAATAATTTTTTTTCCGGAAAAAATAAGGATCGTAAATTATCCAGTGTTCCATATTTTTCAAAATCTTCCCATTGAATTGTATAACTAAATTTTTCAGTAAGAATGGTTTCCAGAATATCAGACTTTAAATCTTTATCAATTTGAAGATGATTTTCTTCCGTGAATAAACTTACTTTATCTTCAATTTCCGGAAAATAATTATCATACAATTCCTGAAAAGATCTCAAAACAGCAAAATAAAACCTTTCCTTTCCAAGATTGTAATTTTGGGAAATTTCTATCAGAGCATTGATAAAAGCGGTGACTTTTTTAGGGGCATCACTAATGATACTGATGAGATTATTTTTGTTGATCCCAAATAATTCCAAAGGAACTTCCTTGAAGAAATCAGATTGTAGAATTTCATTAAAAGGAGCAAGGCTTTTATCCAGTTTTGTAGAAACTAAATCATCAAAAGTACAGTTCAGTGCATCAGAAAGCTGGATGATCTTATCATGTTTTGGGTATTTCTTCCCGTTTTCAATCTCATTAAGGTAAGATTTTGATAATCCCGTCTTTACTGCAAGATCCTGTAGAGACCAGTTTTTCTTTTGTCTCTGTTGTTTCAGTTTTAGTCCGAAGACTGTTTTGATAAAGTCGCTTTCTGAATTCATTACTCAAATATAAATAATTAGATGCGATTATTCGCATAATAATTTTTAAATAAATTTAGCGAACGTTCGCTGTTTTATAAAAGTTTTTGTTTATGTTTGTAATATCAAATCACAAAATCAACATGTTATGGAAACTAAGACTCAATTAAAAATTACGGCTCAAGAGCAGTTTGAAGAAATTTTCACTCCCGATTTGATAGATTTCTTAATCGCATTACACCAGAATTTCAATCATACAAGAATAGCACTTCTGGAAGAACGAAAAAAAACGCAGAAAGAATTCGATCAGGGAATTCTTCCGAAATTTTTGAAGGAAACAGAAGAGATCAGAAATGGAAATTGGGTTTGCGCACCATTGCCGGAAGATTTATTAGACCGAAGAGTAGAAATTACAGGTCCGGTTGACCGTAAAATGATTATTAATGCGCTGAATTCCGGAGCCTTTACCTTCATGGCAGATTTTGAAGATAGTAGCTCGCCGACTTGGGAAAATGGTATGGAGGGACAAATTAATCTTTCCGATGCTATTAATAGAACCATTGATTTTACCAACGAAGCAGGAAAAGCTTATCAGCTGAATGAAAAGACAGCCGTTTTGTTAGTCCGTCCGAGAGGATTACATCTTCCTGAAAAACATATTAAGATTAATGATGAAGAAACATCAGGATCCCTGATAGATTTTGGAATTTACTTCTTCAAAAATGCAAAAAAGCTTCTGGAAAAGGGAAGTGGTCCATACTTTTATCTTCCGAAATTGGAACATTATAAAGAAGCAAGGTGGTGGAATGAAGTATTTGTCTTTGCTCAGGAATATTTGGGAATTCCACAAGGAACTATCAAAGCAACGGTTTTAATTGAAACCATTACAGCCTCATTTCAGATTGATGAAATTTTATATGAATTAAAAGAACACAGTTCCGGTTTGAACTGCGGAAGATGGGACTACATTTTCTCATATATCAAAAAGTTTAGAAACCTTCCGGAATTTATTGTTCCGGACAGAGATCAGGTAACAATGACCTCGCCTTTTATGAGTGCGTATTCAAAAAGAGTGATTGAAGGCTGCCACAAAAGAAATGTTCATGCGATGGGTGGGATGGCAGCGCAAATTCCTGTAAAAAATGATGATGAAGCCAATAATATTGCGTTCGAAAAAGTAAGAAGCGATAAAGAAAGGGAAGTAAAGAATGGCCATGATGGAACCTGGGTAGCACATCCTGCATTAGTTTCAGTAGCTAAAGATATTTTTGATGAATATATGCCTTCCAAAAATCAGATCGATAAAAAATTTGAATACAACATACAGGAAAGTAATCTGCTGGAAATCCCGAAAGGTGAAATTACAGAGAAAGGAGTAAGAAAGAATATCAATGTAGGAATCCTCTATCTCGAAAGCTGGTTGATGGGAACAGGAGCAGCAGCAATTTATAACCTGATGGAAGATGCCGCTACTGCTGAAATTTCAAGAACACAAATCTGGCAATGGCTGAAAAATGAAGCGGTATTAAGCGACGACAGAACATTAACCAGAAATATGGTTCTTCAATGGGAATCCGAAGAAATGGACAATATTGAAAAATATGTGGGAGAAGCCCGTTTTAAAAACGGAAAATTCAACCTTGCCAAAGAATTATTTAATGAATTGATCTTCTCAGAAAATTTTGAAGAATTTTTAACCCTGAAAGCATATCCTTTTATTTAGTTTGAGAGTAGAAGACTTGAGTGTTTAAGAGTTTTAATCTTACATCTGTTGATAATCACTCTAAACCTCGTATCCCGAATCTCGAACCCTATAACTCAACAAACAAAATCCAAATATTATGAAAACAAGACAAGAACAAATCCAGGCTCTAGAGCAAGATTGGCTGACAAACCCACGCTGGAATGGTGTAAAAAGACCTTATACCGCAGAAGAAGTTTTAAAACTTCGTGGCTCTTATACTATTGATTATACGATTGCAACAGAAATGTCTAAGAAATTCTGGGAGAAATTAAATACTCAGGATTATGTGGCAGGATTGGGAGCATTAACAGGTAATCAGGCTGTGCAGGAAGTGGATGCCGGTTTAGAAGCAATTTATCTTTCAGGATGGCAGGTAGCAGCAGATGCAAATCTCTCTGGGGAAATGTATCCCGATCAGTCTTTGTATCCAGCGAATTCAGTACCATCTGTAGTGAAAAAAATCAATAATGCTTTATTAAGAGCAGATCAGGTTCAGTCAGTAAGTGGAGCCGGAGATAAAGAATATCTAGTTCCCATTATCGCAGATGCTGAAGCCGGTTTTGGAGGAAACCTGAATGCATTTGAACTGATGAAGCAAATGATTGAAGCAGGAGCTGCCGGTGTACACTTTGAAGATCAGCTTTCCTCTGCAAAGAAATGTGGACATTTAGGTGGAAAAGTACTGGTGCCTACTCAGGAAGCCATTAATAAATTGATTGCAGCACGCTTGGCCGCTGATGTATTGGGAGTTCCAAGTCTTATTATTGCGAGAACAGATGCAGATGCTGCAGACCTACTCACTTCAGATATTGATGACAGAGATAAAAAATTTGTAACAGGAGAAAGAACTTCCGAAGGATTTTATGTAGTAAGAAATGGAGTAGAACAGGGGATAGACCGAGGATTGTCTTATGCACCTTACGCTGACCTGATCTGGATGGAAACTTCAAATCCGGATTTAGAGCAGGCTAAAAGATTTGCCGATGGAATTCATGCAAAGTTTCCCGGAAAAATGCTTGCATATAACTGCTCGCCTTCATTCAACTGGGCGGCTAAACTAAGTGTTGAAGAAATGTCTACTTTCCGTGAAGAGTTAGCTAAAATGGGATATAAATTCCAGTTTATTACATTGGCAGGATTCCATGCTTTGAATACGGCGATGTTTGAATTGGCTTTAGCCTATAAAGAGAAAGGAATGGCCGGGTATTCAGAACTTCAAGAGCGTGAATTTGCTTTACAGCAGAAAGGATTCAGGGCTGTAAAACATCAGTCCTTTGTAGGAACAGGATATTTTGATGAGGTTCAGAATATTGTTACCAACGGATCTTCAGCTACCGTAGCGATGAAAGATTCTACAGAGACGGCTCAGTTTCACTAAAGCTCAGTTTTTTGCATTATACATATTATCGAAGCTCTTCTCAATTTTTGGGGAGGGCTTTATGTTGAAGGAACTTTTGGTGATGAATGTTTTTGTATGATTTTTACACTGTTTTTGAATAGTTTTTATACTTTAAGTAAGGCTAAAAAATGAGGATGACCTTAAATGAAAAATTATACTATATTTGGACACGGAAAAAAAGAATTTTCGAAAAAGTATATATTATAATGAAACTAATTAAATTATTTTTTATTGCAGCAGGATTAACTTTAACGGCTAATACTGTAAATGCTCAACAGAAGATCGGAAGTGTAAATACTGCAGATATTTTTGACAATATGGCTGAAGTAAAAACAGCTGGCGAATCTATTGATAATCTGACTAAAACAAAACAGTCTGAAATTGACAAACTGATT
This sequence comes from Chryseobacterium sp. G0162, assembly GCF_003815715.1. Classification (NCBI taxonomy): domain Bacteria; kingdom Pseudomonadati; phylum Bacteroidota; class Flavobacteriia; order Flavobacteriales; family Weeksellaceae; genus Chryseobacterium; species Chryseobacterium sp. G0162. The sequence goes on from NZ_CP033922.1 coordinate 3,461,356, forward strand.
AATGAATATCAGACAAAGCTGAAAGTAGCACAGGATAAAGAAAAAACATTCAACGATACTAATAAAGAAGCTTTAACTAAAGAACTGATTGCAGCACAGACGGAATTAGACAATTTGGGTAAAAAAATTGAAGAGGCAAGAGCACAGGCAGCTAAAGAAATTTCTGCTAAGCAGGGCGAACTGTTTACTCCAATACAACAAAAAATAAAAACAGCTATTTTTACAGTGTCGAAAGAAAGAAACTTAAGCTTTGTATTTGATATTGCCACGCAGGGAAGTAACCTTGTTTACACAGATGAAAGTGAAGATATTACTGCACAAGTAAAAGCAAAATTAGGAGCTACAGCAACAACTTCTAAACCTGCAGCAGGAAAAGCTAAAAAATAATTTCAATGTATTGAATACTATAAAACGGAATCAGATTTATCTGGTTCCGTTTTTCTTTACCATAAATAGTTTTTTTTGCACGGAAAGCATTGGAAATCTTTTATTTTAAATCATAAATTTGGGTAAATATTTCAACAAGATGGATTTAGTGTATGAAAAACAGATTAAAGTGACAGAACAACATATCGATCAGAATAACCACGTCAATAACGTGCAATATGTACATTGGGTAGAAGAAGTAGCAGCAGAACACTGGAATCTTTTAAAACAGAAAACTGAATATGAGAATGATGCCTGGATGCTTCTGGATCATCATATTCGTTACAAAAAACAAGTATATCTCAATGATATAATTACAGTAAAAACTTATCCGCAAAACCCGGAAGGAGCTAAGCAGCCAAGGAAAGTAGAATTCTATTGTAATGACGAACTGGTAGTGGATTCAAGTACACTTTGGGTGCTATTTGATACAAATGCAAAGAAGATTAAGAGGCTGGAAAACAATTGGCTGGAAAAATTAAAAAAGCAGAGTGAAGAATAAATTAAGAAAAATAATTATAAATCAGAGAGCGTATTTATATTCTGTTACCGATCAATTTCATGCCGAAACGGAAACCAATACGCTTACTGTAAAGATATTTTTAAATGGTGAAAAACAGGCTCCCTTAATCATTGATTTTCTAACCTTTGATGATTATATTATGGGGCAGCCTCTGAAATCGGGAATCAGTTTGATGAATACCAAAACAAATTCCATAGAAGTGGTCAATATCAATGAACCCCAATATATACATCAATTTATTTTACAGGGAATAGAAAAGGGTTGGACCGGAAAGAATAAGATAGAGAAACAAAATGGATTGAATTATTTAGCTGAGTTAGGGTACAAAATTGAACCATTACAGCCTAATTGAAATTTACCGAATCATTTATCAAAAAAATAAAAAAAGATTGTAACATAATAAAGTTTTTTGTTGTCTTATGAATAATAGATGAACAAAGAATGAAACAATCCATTTTAACAGCTATATTTTTTAATGTATCCATTTTAGGATTCAGCCAGACAGCAGAACAGTCAAAAGCAATTGACAGCTATATAAAAGATGTTATCAAAATCAATGAAATTCCCGGAATGGCCGTAGGAATTGTAAAAAATGATAAGGTAACATTCCAGCAATACTACGGGCGTGAAAACCTGGAAAGTGATAAAAAAGTGGATTCCAAGTCCATGTTCAGGATATACTCCAATACAAAGCTGGTTGCTAATATTGGCCTTTTTAAACTTATTGAGGAAGGAAAATTGTCAGTAGATGATAAGATTTCAAAATTTATAGGCAATCTGCCAAAAGACTGGCAAAATATCCAGGTTAAGAATCTTCTTTCCCATTCTTCGGGACTTCCGGATATGGCTGATGTTAAAGATTTCTCAGAAAAAGCAACCCATAGTGAAGTCATTAGCCGTTTGTCTAAGGAAAAAAATGAATTTGAAGCTGGGGACCATTATCGGTACAATCAGACGAATTATCTGTTGATTACCATGATTATTGAAAAAATAACAGGAAAGACTTTTGAAGAGTATATTTTGGAAAACCAATTCCCGGACTCTCATAATCAGGTGGTTTTTTCATCCAATTCTATTGAGAAAATCCCTAATAGAGTAGGGAAATACAATTATAATCCGGAGAAGAAGCAGTATGAGAAATTAACCTCTATCGATGGAGTGAGATCTCATTCAGCGAATGGTTTGGCGGTTACACTTCCCGCTTTTTTACAGTGGAGCATCCATTTCAGTAAAAATGATTTTGTGAAACCGGAAACAAAAAAGATGATGTGGAAACCATTCCATTATAAAAATAATGACTGGGAATTCGGGCATGGTTGGGAAATTACAGATAACAATAATACAAAGTCATATGGTTTTTCTGGAGGAAATGTAAGTGCCTACAGTATTTTTCCGGATAGAAATTTGGCAATTGTTGTCATGTATAATGCAAATAAGGGATTTCCTGTGATGTATCAAATGGTGAATCATATTGCAGGAATTATAGATAAAAACCTGATGAATCCTTATATGCTGGCTGAAGAAATCACGATTGCAGAGCCTTTTGTTCATCCCAATCTGAAGAAGGAAATATATGGATACAGAATAGAAAATGACCAACTGATTTTTTCCTATCAATATCCTGAAAATTCTAGTACGGAATTCATTAAAAATATTTCTGTAGCAGGTGCATTTAACAATTGGAATATGAATGATCCTTCTTATCAGATGACTCCAAAAAAGGATAATGTCTTCGAGGTTGCATTGCCAAAATCCCAGTTTGAAAAAGGAAAAACTTATGGTTTTAAGTTTGTGATGAACAAAAATGGGTGGCTTACTATTCCTTACAATGCAGCCAATACCGACGGAACTCAGGATAATAATTTAGTCCTAACAATTGATTAAAAAGGGTTTAAAAATTTTAAAATATATTATATGTTAAATAGATACTTAATGATAGTCTTTCTATCATCTTCCTTAATGGTTTTTTCACAAAATACTAAAAACGAAATTCAAGTTCCCAAACAGTTTACAGATCATAAAAATATGGCTAAAGCTATAAAAAATATCGGTGAACAACTGAAGGATCATACCATAGTCGGACTGGGAGAAGGAACACACGGAACCAAAGAGTTTAATGAAATTAGAAGTGAGATATCAAAACAGTTAATTGGTAAAAATGATTTTAAAATTATAGCATTTGAAAGTGCCTATGGGGATGCTTCTTTTCTGAATGAAGCTGTTAACTCGGAAGTTGATTTAAATATGGCCTTAAAAAAATATATAACTTCCATCTGGCAGACAAAAGAAATCTACAATCTGTTGACTTGGATCAGAGATTATAATAAAAATCATAAAGACAAAGTAATTATTTCCGGGTTCGATACAGATGTTCTGACAAATAGTGCGGAAATTTTGAAGAAATCTGTTGGTTTAGGAGAAGAATACACCGCGATAGCAAATGAGATTAAACTAAAAGCCGGGTCACAGGATGAAATGTGGGAAAAACAGAATGACCCTTCTTTTAAATTAGACATGAAAGCAGTCATAAAAAATGGAACAGAAGGATTTTTATTAGTTAAAAAAGTAGACAGTTTGTATGGAAAAAAAATGGATCAGAGCTCAAAACTGGCTTTATACAACCTTGAACAAGGGTTTAAAATTCCTTATGAAGCAAGTAAAAAAAATTATGATGTTTCCAGAGACCTTATTATGGCTGAAATGATCGGGAAGATTCAAACTACCTATAATAAAAAAATGATTCTTTTTGCCCATAACGGTCATATTGCTCTCAAACCGGTTCTGGTAGATGGAATGGGGGGATACATTAAAGAAAAATATGGAAAAAAGTATTATGCATTAGCAACTTCTACCTCTTTTGGAAACTACAGTGCTACCACTGATCCACGTGCAGTGAAAAGTAATAAATATACATCATATCAACTCCCAAATCCATTGGAAAACAGTTGGGAGGTGAAGCTGGGGAATCATCATTATGAAAATTATTTTGTGAATTTTAATGAAAGCTCAGAAAAAATATACGGACAAGCTTTTAAAATGAGATTTGTAGGGTATGGTCCTATCACTCCTGCAACAGAGAAATTTACAATCACAGAGCCTCTAAAGCTTAATGAGTGTTTTGATGGAATTGTTTTCATAAAACAAACCAATGCCTCAGAACATTTAGTGAATTAATTAAGTTTTAATTGACTTTCAAAAATATCGATTTAATTAATAACCATATTGAAATAAGTCCTGTCAAATTCTATAATATCTTGCAGAGTATACAGTAAATCTCTTTATCTCATCGAACCCCGTAGTCTATTAACCATTGGACAAACAGGCTCGTATCTCTAGGTTTATGGAAGTGATTGCTACAATCTTCTTCGCTTCTAAAATACGCCGTAAAACTAAATGTGTCTATTGTAAATTATTGATTAATAATTAAATATGAAAATATTATTATCAATTATGGATATTCAGGCAAGTATAAGTTCTTTCTATAAGTTCATTAAAAATTCGTTTAGGTCCACAGAAGATTTCACATTTAGTTTTTTACGGATACGGTATTTTCTGTTTTCCACTGTACGGATGGATGCATGGGTGTAGTAAGCTATTTCTTTTGCGGTAAAGTTCAGATGCATCATAGCGCAGCATTTAAGATCATCGGAAGTCAGTTCCGGGGCAATTGTTTCCAGTTTTTTGAAAAGATCAGGATAAAGTTCCTTGTATTTTTTTAAGAAAACGGGCTGATCCTCTCTGGCATAGCGCAAAATGTCATCTATAGAATCCTTTTGGATCTCATCCTCCAATGTATTGATCTTGTTTTGTTTTTCTTGGATTATTTCTTCTTTTTCCCTGGTAGTAAGCTTCAGCTTATATAGACGTCTGTAATATCTTATCAGTATAAAGAGGAATATCAATAATAAAAGAATGGAGACACCGGTAACAATAAGATACTTTCTTTTTTCTCTGAGCTGCTTATCCTTCGCATCTTTTTCAAGGGAATTTAATACTGTTTCCTGTTCTGAAATATTTATTACTCTTAGGCTATCGTTTAATTTTTCGGCATTTTCATCAGCAATCTTATAATTCTCAAAGTCATTTTTTGCTTTATAAGATGCTTTCAGGGCATTATAAATATCTGCTAAAAATTTTTTATCGCCTATCGCCATAGCAGACTTTAAAGCTTTCAGTTGATAGATTATTGCACTATCCTGCTTATTTTGATTGTGATAAATTTCTCCAAATCCCATATTGATATGAGCGCTGATATAATTATCTTCGGCACCATTGAGTGTTGTTATTGCTTTTCTCAGTAGTTTTTTTGCCTGCTCACCATTTCCCTTATAGTTTTCGATGCGGCTCCGGCCTATGTATGCCATACGAAGTGTTCTTTTGTCCCCGGAAAGTTCTGCTTCTTTAAGAGATTGCATAGAATAGCGGTCTTCTTTATCCTGGTTATTGGCATACATTGAAATCTGTAGTCCCTGTGCATAGAGCTGGGCTTTGGTTTTGTGGTCGTCCGGGGCCAGTTCTTTTACTGCCTCATCCAATAAGCTGAATGCTCGATTTGTAAATCCACGTCTGGAATATACCATAGCAAGCAGTCCCATAGCTTTTGCTTTGATCGTTTTATTATTATATTTCTCGGCTTCTTCAATCGCTCTTTGAGAATAAATACTGGAACTGTCATTTTTATTGGTAAAATAAAAGCAATAAGCTTGATAATACAGACATTCGGTAGCAACATCTCTGATGTTTTCTTGTATCGCTTTTTTGCGTAATGTTTCAAACTTATCAATATATTTCTTGGGAGCATCACCAAAATCTTTGGCATACTGCATCAGTTCTTTTTTATACTGCTCTTGTTTATCAGGTATTGTATTTTCAGACTGATATGCTTTTACAACGCACAGGAAAAAAAGAAAAAAAACGAATATTATTTTATACGCCTGGTTTTTCATTGTATTAAGAATTTAAATTTCAATAAATAAACCAATAGTCTTTCGGGAACTGTAATTAAAATACTTTTAAGAAATCAATTCTGATCAAGATTATTACATACTTCAAAGTTAATTATTTAAAAAATAATAATCAATCCCTTCTTTGGTATTACTACGGGATATATATTGTAAAAAAGGCTCCGAATTATGAGTATGGTCAGGTAAAATATAAGGATTTTTCTTTTCCGAACATCATTTTACACTCATCTCAAATTCCTTATCTTTGCACTATGATACGTATTACAAAAATTTTTACATTCGAAACAGCTCACGTACTGTACAACTATGATGGGAAATGTAAAAATATGCATGGACATTCCTATAAGCTGTTTGTAACAGTGAAAGGAAAGCCGATTAATGATATTGATAACCCTAAAAACGGGATGGTAGTTGATTTCGGAGATATCAAAAGTATCGTAAAATCTGAGATCGTAGACGTTTGGGATCATGCAGTGCTTTTAAATGCCCTGTCTCCTCATAAAGAATTGGGTGAGGATCTTGAACAGAAAGGGCATAAGGTAATCTATTGCAGCTTTCAGCCCACCTGTGAAAATATGCTGTATGCCATTGCAGCCAAAATAAAATCAAGACTTCCGGAAGGAATTTCTTTGGCTTATCTTAAACTTCACGAGACAGAAAACTCTTATGGAGAATGGTTTGCAGAAGACAATCAATAATTATTATCTCATAAAGCTCAGAAGGTGTTAAAAACAACAATTAATTTAGAACCTGGAAAAAAAGTATATTTTGCTTCAGATCAGCATTTCGGTGCACCTACTCCTAAAGAAAGTAAGGTACGTGAAGAAAAATTTATACGATGGATGGATCAGATCAAAGAAGATGCTCAGGTTTTATTTTTAATGGGTGATCTTTTTGACTTCTGGCATGAGTGGAAACATGTGGTACCTAAAGGATATATCCGTGTTCTAGGGAAAATTGCAGAGCTGAAAGACAGAGGAATCCATATTTATTTTTTTGTGGGAAATCATGATCTTTGGATGAAAGATTATCTCGAAGAGGAAATTGGATGCACGGTTTTTTACCAGAAGCAATATTTTGAAATGGGTGGGAAACAGTTTTTGCTGGCTCATGGAGATGGTCTCGGACCTGGTGACAAAGGATATAAGAGAATGAAAAAAGTTTTTACCAATCCGGTGGCAAAATGGTTTTTCAAATGGCTTCACCCTGATATCGCTATGAAAGTGGCCTTGTATCTTTCTCAAAAAAATAAAATGATCTCAGGAGAAGAAGACAAAGCATTCTTAGGAGAAGATAAGGAATTCCTTATCATTTATTCGAAGGAGAAGCTGAGGACCCAAAAGATTGATTATTTCGTATATGGGCACCGTCACCTTCCTATGGTATTAGATTTAGAACAAAATTCAAAATACATCAATTTGGGAGACTGGATTTCCTATTTTACCTATGGCGTTTTTGAAAAAGACTTTGAACTGAATACTTTCGAGAAATAAAACAAAAAAATTACCCCTAAAAAGAGGTAATTTGAGAATGAGTGGGGGACTCATTCTGTTTTTAATCCATATTCCAATGAAGTACTTGCAAGAAGTTTACCAAAGTCAGGTTCTCATATTAAAAAAACATTAAATAAAAATATTTTATTCCAATAATTGCTTTACACTGAAGTAATAAGACGATTGAAAAAATTATGGAGACGAAAAATATATTCAACATACAGACTGAACAGGATTTCCTGAATGCATCATTGAAAACATTTCGTTATCAGTATGAAAATGTTGAGATATATAGGAAGTTTGTAGATTTTTTAAACATCAGTCCGGATGAGGTTGATGATCTGTCGAAAATTCCCTTTCTTCCGATTGAAATGTTTAAAAACCATCAGATTCTGGATAGAAATGTGACTACAGATTTATTTTTTCAGAGTTCAGGGACCACACAGATGAATCTTTCAAAGCATTTCATAGCCAATACGAATTTGTATGAAGAAAGTATTTACAAAAGCTTCGAACAATTCATTGGTAAACCAGAAGATTTTATTTTCCTTGGACTACTTCCAAGTTATCTGGAAAGACAGAATTCATCACTGATTTATATGGTGGATTATCTGATGAAAAAATCTGAAAAGCCTGAAAACGGGTACTTCCTTTACAATCATTCCGATCTTTTCAATCTTTTAAACCAATTACAGGATAAAAAAGTAATTCTTTTCGGAGTTTCCTTTGCGTTGTTAGACTTCTTAGACTACTGTCATTCTGAGCGAAGTGAAGAATCTCTAAAGGTTCTTGAAAACCTAATCGTTATAGAAACCGGTGGGATGAAAGGACGAAAAGAAGAAATGACAAAAGACGAACTTTTGAAAACTTTACAGGAAGGATTCAAAACAGATAAAATCTACTCAGAGTATTCAATGACAGAGTTGTTGTCTCAGGCTTATTCTCTTGGAAATAACGAATACCAGTGCCCTAGTTGGATGCGGATTAAGATCAGAAATGTAGAAGACCCTTTGTCCTATGAAAAAGAAGGAAGAACAGGTGCAATTAATATCATCGATTTGGCCAATACGCATTCTTGCTCCTTTATTGCTACCCAGGATTTGGGAAAAATAATAGGCGACAAATTTCAGGTGCTGGGAAGAATAGATCACTCTGATATCAGAGGCTGCAGCTTATTAGTGAGCTAAATAAAGCCAATTTCGGAATTCATCATGCAGGGTTTTGGATAGAGTTTCATATCTCATGTCTTAATATCTCCGATCTAAATATTATAGTATGCTAAAAATAGAAGAGCTTGTTCACGCCTATATTCATACCCACTGCGATTTTGAAAAAGAACTCGTACTCACCAACTATTTCCAGGCTGATTGGGAGGCGGATATTCTCATCATAGATGCTGAAGGAATGAGCCATGAAATTGAAATCAAGCTTTCAAAAAGTGATTTTAAAAATGACTTCAAAAAATCATATATTAATAAAGATTCAGGAGAAAAATTTCTGAAACACGATAAAGTTTCCTGTGGAGATTATGTCTGCAATGCTTTCAGTTTTTTATTACCCATGGGAATGGTAGATTCTGATACTATTCCGAAGCATTGCGGTATTATTGAGTTTTATCATAATGCAGATACCTGGGATACGGAGTTTTATCTCATCCGTCCACCCAAAAGGCTCCACGAAGATTCTTACTGGAAGTTGAATGATAAAGATCTTTTTATCAGAAAAATGGCATTGAACTTACTTCAACGTAAAATGGAAATCAAAGGAAAGCATGAAGAACTCATTTTCAAAAATCCTTTTGATCTTAAAAATAAGAAGTAAGAAAATATTTTATTCCAAGATCGAAAGGAATTGATTAGGAGCTGAATATAAACCTAACAGGTTTTGTAATATTTTCATCAGTTGAAAGAAAATATGTATTATTTTTTACCACATAGGGGCATAGCTAAAGTCCTTTATTAATAATGAAGTCGTTTTTTTACCTCCATAAAATAAAATCAAGCTCTTACATAGCGTAAAAAAAATCCCGTCATCAGACAGGATTTTATAGATATTTATAATTCTAAAATTTATTAGTCGGTTACTTCTTCAGTATCTCTCTGAAGTAAGAATTTGTAGATTAATCCACCTACAATTCCACCAAGAATTGGAGCTACCCAGAACAGCCAAAGTTGTGACATAGCCAATCCGCCTGTGAAAACTGCTTGTGAAAGAGATCTGGCCGGGTTTACAGAAGTATTCGTAATGGGAATAGAGATCAGGTGAATCAAAGTAAGAGCAAGACCAATGGCGATACCAGCAAATTTACCATTAGCCCATTTATCCGTTGCACCCATAATAACAATAAGGAAGAAAGCTGTTAGTAAAAATTCCGCAAGGAATGCTGCACCCATGCTGAATGCTTTTCCGTTGTAGACCGCTTCTCCATAGAAATTGGTAGCAAATGCTCCCGGTTTTGAGAAATCTACAACTCCGGCTCCGTTAAGGATTGTGTATAGACATCCTGCAGCAACAATAGCACCAAGACATTGCGCTACGATATAAGGGATAAGGTCTTTTGCAGAAAATCTTCCCCCCGCTAAAAGTCCGAAAGAAACTGCCGGGTTGAAGTGACCGCCTGAAATATGTCCTACAGCATATGCCATGGTAAGAACAGTAAGACCGAAGGCAAGAGCAACCCCTAAAAGTCCGATGCCAATATCAGGAACACCGGCTGCAAAAACAGCGCTCCCGCAACCTCCGAAAACAAGCCAAAATGTGCCGAAAAATTCAGCGAAAAGTTTTTTTATCATGTTGTTTATTTTAAAAATGTAACTCAAATGTAGAATTTATATCTTAAAGTAAAAAGTTAAAACTGAAAAAATATTTCAAAATTAGAGGAACAAAAATTGTAAATTCAACAAATTGGTTTGATGTTTGTTTGGGATTTGTCGGGATACGATTATCGTTGTTGCTAAATGAGCTGACATAATTGTTTTATCCTTCGTTAGTAATTTAAAGTGGTGGTTAATGAGAAAGTTTCTTTGCGTGGTTTTTGTACCTTTTATGTATAGTTTACATTATTCGCAGGCGGCCAAAAAAATGCTTCCCTGCTATGATCTTACAACTGTTTTGAAGGTTGAACCTACTGCACTTTACAAACCCCATCTGGATGCCTCCAAAAGTTTTGGAGTACACTTACTGAAGGACTCCAAGACTGTACAGAAATATATCAGCAACGGAAAATTTCATAAAATTAAGAAGTCCGGAAAAGGATATCAGGTACAAAAACTTGATTACAGTAAAGCTTATATGGTTTCTAAAGGAAAGACTACGCTGGAAAATATAGGTTCCAAATTCAGTAAGGCAACAAAAGGAGGCACATTCACTGTTTCATCCATTACCCGGACTCTGGAAGATCAATGCAGATTGAGAAGAGTCAATTCTAATGCTTCATTAGGAATCAGCTCCCACAACTATGGGAATTCCTTTGATATTTCTTATATACGATTTAATAATGTTCTAAAATACAATCCCAAGATGGAGGTAGCTTTGGAGAAAGTTTTAAAGCACTACGCGGATGCTGGTAGAATTTATTACATCAAAGAAAAACAACAAAGTTGCTATCATATTACAGTGCGTAATTATTAATTAAATTGCTACTTGCACAGCATGTTTAGTTTATATAATTTTATACAACTAAAAAACCATGCTTATGACAACATTAAACATCGTAGATTATTTGCTTCCTGTAGGAGATTGTAAAGCTGCTGCAGACGAATGGGAACTTTGCCGTTGCAATTTTTTCAAAATAAAAGATTTACTTCCTACTAATTATGTCTTTAATATTGCAGATGGCCCACTCAATTGGATGAAAAGTTATAAAGACTATCCTGAGTTCTGTGCAGCAATGGGAATTTGGAAAGATCAGGTAATCTTGATTTTTTACCCTATGAATGAGAAGGGAGACAGAATAGATCAAAAAGAATATCCTTTCAGTGTTCTTACTGAGCTTAATGAAGATGTAAAACTCCAGGAAGTTCAGGAATATACTATTGTTAAAAATGCCATTCTTTCGAAAGGACTTGAAAAAGTAGAGCAAAATTCAGATATGGCTTTCCCTATATCCAATAAACCTATTTTAGATCAGGATATTGCTATAGAAGCTATTGAAACCTGGAGAGAATCAGGAATGGATTGGTTTTATAAAGAGCATGAGGAATCTAAAGGATTGGGCATCTTTAAAAGATTTTATGTACCTACTGCAGATCTATGTCTTTCAGATCCTGGGCTGAGAGAAATTAAGTGTTCTTTCGGGCTTAAGTACAATAAAGTATATGGAAAAATGTTGGTAACTCTTATTTTCATTTCTTTCCGCGAAGATCTTCAAAACTCACAACGTGCAGAGACAATTTCCAATATGTATGACTGGGCAAAACCATGTCCACCTATCTGCCGTATACCAGGAATGGAAGGTGAATTTTAAAATAATAAATAAAAGGAATGGCAGATCTTTATAAGACGATTTTATTCCTAAACTACGGATTGCTTCTGGCTGTTATAGTGTTGGGAGCTATTAAATACCGCATATTAAATCTTAAGGAAAAGCAATATTTTTATTGTATTGCTTTTCTGTTTTTTATTGAATTACTGAATCTTGCTCTGCCTTACGTATTCAGGCTTAATGATACCTCATTTCTTTATCCGTTCTACATTGCCGGAGAGTTTTTTTTATTGACAGGCCTGTTTGTCAGAAAGCTGAATTGGCCTAAATATCTTTTAGGATTGGGAGCTGTAATTGCAGTGAGTTTTATGATCTCAAAATATAGTTTTGACTATCCTGTCAATGCCGATATTGCAAAGGTGGTTTCCAATATCATTATCATCTGCCTTTCAGGAGTTGCTCTGATTAATGAAATTAAAAAGACATCAGACCAGAATCGTTTTCTATGGGTAGATGCCAGTATTTTTTTCTATTATTCCGTTTCAGTATTTATTTTTATCATTCAGCATCAGATCGCCAATCTTTCAGAAAATAATTATTATATTCTTTTCAGTGCCAATAACGTGTTTTCAAGTATTTTATACTGTTCACTTATATACACCTTCATCCGATTAAAGAAGTAACCTTAAATATCAACCTTTTGATTCTTATAATTGTTACCATAGCAATTATAGTATCTTTTATTCTGCTTGCCTACAGAACTTTTATAAGCAGGATTATCAAGGAAAAAAATGTACAGCATGAAGCAGAAGTTCTTCATCAGAAAAAGCTGGCATTGGAAAACATCAAGGCCCAGGAAGAAGAACGTAAAAGAATAGCCGTGATGATTCACGATGATATAGGAAACAGACTCAATATCCTTTCCTTATGGCTTAATAATCTGGATACCAGGGGAGATGATTTGATTAAAAAAAATATTTACAGCCAGATGTCTTCACTGATTGATGCTGCCAGAAGTATTTCCCATTCATTATATCCTGTTAATCTTGAATCGGTGGGATTGGTTTTATATGTAGAAGAACTCATCGCCAACCTTTCTCACAAAATTAATATATCCATGCAGGTAATGCCCGGATATGAAAAGAAGGATCTCTTTGTAGAAGTACAGCTGTACCGGATCATTCAGGAGTTTACTACCAATGTCATTAAGCACTCAACAGCGACGGATCTTTGGATTTACATTAAAGATTATCCACAAAATATGGCGGTCGTTATTTCAGACAATGGACAAGGATTCGAATATGAAGAAGTGAAAAAAGGGATGGGAATTAAGAACATCGAATCCAGGATCAAATCGATGAATGCCCTTCATAAATGGAAAAAATCTTTTTTAAATAAAGGAAGTCGTTTAATCATTAAAATTCCGAAACATCATGAGTTCCCAAATCAAAATAGCACTGATTGATGATGAACAGCTAATCCTTGAAGGGGTAAAAATGCTGCTGTCCAATGAAAAAAATATATCTGTATGTCTCACTGCAGATAACGGACCTGATTTTATAGAATATCTGGAAAAACTTTCAGAAAAAGAATTTCCAGATATAGCATTGGTAGATATTCAGATGAAGCCGATGAATGGTTTTGAGCTGGTAGAAATTCTCAAAGAAAAATATCCGGATCTTAAAATCATTATTCTTTCTTCCCACTACAAAACATCCGTTTTAGGATATATGGTTAAGTTGGGCGTCTCAGCTTTCCTTCCTAAAAACTCAGATAAGAAAACCTTTATTGATGCCATTACGATGGTTGATAAAAATGGAGTTTACTTTACGGCTGAAGATCATCAGATGTTGTTTACCTATATGAACAGTTCAGCCAAGAAAAATTCACTCTTTGAAACTGAAGATGAGTTGTCTGAAAGAGAAAAAGATGTTGTAAAATTGATCTGCCAGGAATTTACAAACAATGAAATTGGTGAGAAACTTTTTATCAGCCCCAGGACCGTTGAAAGTCACAGACAACGTATTCTTGAAAAAATAGGTGCCAAAAATACTGTGGGAATAGTCATTTATGCTATTGTAAACAATATTTACTCACTCGAAAAAATTTGATTGGATTCCGTAGAAATACGGAATTTTTTATTTGGTACTTTTCACTCTAGTCAAACTGCTCTTTCTTCCGTTATTTTGGAATGTCTCTTTGAGGGATTTTAAATAAAAACATAAATGTACAGAGAAGATCTGTCATAAAAAATTAACAACAGAATGAATGACAGTAGAGTGATTTCCGTCGGAATTTTCTTTGACGGCACAGGAAATAATGGAGTAAATGCACTTTCAGCAGATAAACCACTGAATAATAATGAAAGCTATCATGGGGCATTTACCAATATCTATAAATTATACAAGTTATTTATCGGTAACGAAAAAATATATATTGAGGGAATAGGAACCGTTTCAGGCGGGGAGGATAGCAATTTTGCCATCACAACATGTGCCAATCCACCTTATGGAAAAGGATATTCTTCAGATGATAAACTTCAGAAAGCAGAAAACTTTGTACAGAAGATTATTCATGATGTAGACTGTGAATATCATTTTTATTTATATGGTTTCGGAAGAGGAGGAATGCTGGCCAGAACTTTTAGTCATTGGCTTTTCTCCAACTATTCTTTAGCTAAGATTAAAGTGAAGTTTTTGGGAGCTTTTGATACGGTAGAGTCCAAACCATTTAATACATATGATCTTAGTGGGGCTTATCATGTGGAAAATGTATTGCATATCTGTGCAATCAATGAATGCCGATTCTTTTTTCCACTGACGGGATTTTTTGAAAATTCAAAAATGATGCAGGATTATCAGTTCAGGAATACGACTGCCGTTTGGAAAGAAATTTTTGTTCCGGGAGCCCATGCAGATATTGGAGGTGGGTATCTGGAAGGACCACAATCTGTATATATATCTACAGATTTTGCCAATACAGAGGATCTGAAGAATTATGTTCAAAATATAAGAAGCAGAAAAGCGAATACTGAAGGAAATAAAATATGGAATGCCTTACTTTCCGGATTCGGAGTGGAAAGAAAAGATGCTTTTTCTAAAGCTTATGTCTGCAGAGATAAAGTTTACAATGAACTCTCAAAACTATATGGGAAACTGATGCTGAAAGAAACCAATGAAATTTCACCCGTTTTTACGTCAGGAAAAGATTTGGAGACAGATTATAGCAGACATCCTTTGTTAGAAAGTTTATATGAAGAAATGACGATGTATATAAAAGACCTTTCCCTAGATAAAAGACCAAAATACAATTACAGTAAACTGGCCGATTATATCCATATTGCTGCAAATTTCGGGCTTTATCACGATGGTTTATCAAAACGATCCGAATATGAAATGAATGTTGAACTTCTCAACAACGGACTGAATGTTTCAAGCAGTACTATTGTAGACCAAAACAGTCATGCAAGACTTTCTGCCGAACTTCATCTTCCTGAAGACAGTTTTGTAGCTGACTTTCTTTACGGAACAAGTGTTCCCAATAATGATATCTGGACTCGTTCAGTTATCAAGACTAAAACAACAAAACTGGATGAAATCAATAATTAATCTCACTTCTTTTTAGTTTTAAATTTAGGTTAGGGAGCATCGTTTTAGATGTTCCCTTTATCGATAATACCTCTTTTTAGAATTACTGAATTTTAAATTTCGTACATAATAGCATAGCTTCTGAATGTTTTTTAATAAACCTTACTGGAAAATTGACGGATAAAAAACCAGCCAAAATGGTCAGTTTTTTTATTTCTGGGCTATTCATTTCTTTTTCCGTATTTTTGCACCCGAAAATTCATTATTCATTACTAATTATCAATTAAAATGCTTTCGGTTCAAAGTTTAGGATTACATCATTCAGGAAATTATTTATTTCAAAACGTAAATTTCACCATTAAAAAGGATGATAAAGTAGGGCTCGTAGGAAAAAATGGGGCAGGAAAATCTACTTTATTGAAAATGCTGTCCGGAGAAATTAACTTCTACGAAGGAGAAGTGGTTAAAGAAGGAAGCATTACCATTGGTTTCCTGAAGCAGGATCTTGATTTCGTGAAAGGAAGAACCGTTTGGGCTGAAACGATGCAGGCTTTTGAGCAAATTAATGCATGGAAAAATGAGCTCGAAGAGGTTAATCACCAAATGACAATCAGAACCGATTACGAAAGTGATTCCTATGCGGATTTGATTAATAAAATGACCGAACTGAATGACCTTTTAATGAACCATGATGCCTACAATCTGGAAGGCGATATGGAAAAAGTATTGTTTGGTTTAGGATTTAAAGCTGATGATTTTCAAAAAATTACTGATGAATTTTCAGGAGGGTGGAGAATGAGAATCGAATTGGCAAAACTGCTTCTTCAAAAGAATGACATTATGCTTCTCGATGAGCCTACCAACCACCTGGATATGGAATCTATTATCTGGCTGGAAAACTTCTTAAAAGATTATCCTGGAGCCATTGTTCTTGTAAGTCACGATAAACAGTTCATGACTGCTGTTTGTAACCGTACTTTTGATATCAATAATAAGAAGGTTGATGACTATAAAGCCAATTATACCAAATATCTTGTTATGCGCGAAGACCGCCGTGAAAAACTGATTCAGGCTAAAAAGAATCAGGATGCGGAAATCAAGCAGATGGAAGATAACATTAATAAGTTCCGTGCAAGTGCTACCAAAGCTTCTTTTGCACAATCCCTTATTAAGAAATTAGACAAAATTGAGCGTATTGAAGTGGATAATGAAGACGTTTCAAAATTCAATATCCGTTTCGTACAGTCTATGGTTCCAGGGAAAGTGATCTTTGAAGCAGAAAATCTTGGGAAAGCTTATGGTCAGAAACAGATTTTTGACGACGTAGATTTTATTGTTCAAAGAGGAGACAGAATTGCACTTCTAGGACAGAATGGACAGGGAAAAACAACCCTGGCTAAAATCTTAGCTGGAGACATCAAAGATTATTCAGGTGCCTGGAATCTTGGACATAATGTAAATATCGGGTATTTTGCCCAAAATCAGGAAGAGGTTTTAACACCTAATAAAACGGTTCTTGAAGAAGCGGAAGATGCTGCTACAGAAGAAACCAGACCAAGAGTAAGAGACCTATTAGGATCTTTCCTGTTCCAGGGAGATGCTGTTAGCAAGAAAACGAAAGTACTTTCCGGAGGGGAGAGAAACCGTCTGGCACTTTGTAAACTGTTACTTCGTCCTTTCAATACATTGATTATGGATGAACCTACCAACCATTTGGATATTCAGTCTAAGGAGATCATTAAGTTGGCATTACAGAATTTTGAAGGGACATTGATCGTAATCTCTCACGACAGAGAATTCCTGCAGGGACTTTGTGATAAAATTTATGAATTCCGTGACGGGAAGATGAAAGAATTCCTTGGAGACATCAATGAATATCTTGAGTACAGACAAAAAGAAACCATCAGAGAGATTTCCGCAGAAAAGGCGAAACTTCATAGTGATGTGAAGGAAGAACCTAAGAAAGTAGAAGAAAAACCTGTTGTTAGCAATAGTCAGGGATCTAATATTGTCAGTAAGGAACAAAAAAATATTCAGAATAAAATTAAGAAAGTAGAAGAGAAAATTTCCGAACTTGAAGCTAAAGTAGAAGAAATGGAAGCTTCTTTCGCTAAAGAAAATCCTTCCGATGAAACTTTAGAAAACTACAATAAAGCTAAAGAAGAGCTGGATAATGCTCTACAGGAATGGGAATACTTAGGAACCCAACTTGATTAATTAATCATATAAAAGCTTCATAATTTACTTTATGAAGCTTTTTTTTGTAACAAAATATAGTTTTCTACTTATCAATAGTGAACTGTAAAAGTAATTTAATAGAAGTTGTAGCTGAAAATTAAATTATTTTCATAATTTTGAACCATGATTAAAGAAAGCAGAAACTTAAAAGTATTTATCTCCAGGCTATTGTTTGGGGTGTACTTCATCGCGCTGCTTTCTCAGAGCTTTCACCACCACGAATCGGTAGATTATTTTAAGGCATTTAACTTTAAAAAAGTCGAAAATTCTGTGACGAAAGCCGTTACTAAAGAGAAAGCGGGTGACTGTCTGGCCTGCCACTTTTTGGTGACCGGACACACATTAGCTCCTGAAGAATTTAGCTTTAGCTTTGAGCATTATACGCACGAAGTAAAGCAAATTATTGCTATTCAGGAAAAAATCTGGTCTCAGACCAAATTTACCTTTCAACTTCGGGGACCGCCCACAATTTCCTAAACAATACATTCTTATTGGGTTTATAGCTCTGTTTTCTAGAGTTTTATGTTCAAGATTTGAAGTTTAATGTCTAAAGTAGTTGAAAAAGCAACTGCTGGTTTTGCGTAAGTAGTAATACTAATTAAAATTACTCAGTTACTTACTTTTACTATATTTAACTTCACGATTGTCATTATTAATAATACATTTTACATGCATATCACGCATTGTATTATGAATCCAAGCCCATTCAATAAATTTTAACGAAAAATGTACCTATTATTAAAAGGGTACGCAATCAATCTATTTTACAATGAAATTGATATATTGCCTGTTGTTGATCTTTTGTGGATCAGCATTTACGAGTGCACAGAAAACGTATACTGTACAAGGAACGGTTCAGGATTTTCATGATAAAACCATGTTGGAAAATGCAGTGGTGAAAATTGGGAATCTTACAGCCAAAACAAATAAAAAAGGAGTGTTCTCCTTTGATAAAGTCCCTGCAGGGAAGTATACACTCATTGCAAAACATCCTGATTGCAATGATTATACTGAAAATATAGGAGTTGATCAGGATGTACATCTGGTCATTACACTGGAGCATCACAGTAATGATATTGAAACCATTACCATACATGGAAATCATAAAAATAATGGTTCATTGGTAATCAAGACACTTAGTAAATCGGATATAGAGAAAAACTCTACAGATAATCTTGGAAACTTGTTATCTAAAATCTCAGGGGTAACTGCTCTGAAAACTGGAAATAATATTTCAAAGCCGGTTATTCATGGTCTTTATGGAAGTCGTATCAGCATTTTAAATAATGGAGTACGATTGGCAGAGCAGGAATGGGGAGTAGAACATGCTCCCAATGTTGATATTAATAATTTTCAGCATATTGATGTGATCAAAGGAGCCTCTGCCCTGAAGTATGGTAGTGATGCCATAGGGGGAGTAGTAGTACTGGAACCAGAAGTTTTTCCTAAAAAAGATACTCTTAAAGGTTCAATAGGACTTACGGGAATTTCCAACGGAAGAGGGCTGGGACTTGATGTAGATGTTGCCAGAATATGGAAGAATGGTTGGGCCATAAAATCCGGGGGAAGCATCAAAAAATTAGGAGATCAGAGCGCTCCGGATTATAATTTGAAAAATACAGGAATGGATTTTTCATCATTTAATTTTACCGTTCAGAATAATACTTTTGAAAGGGGAATTTCTTTCGACTATTATTTGACCAATCAAAATATTGGGATTTTAAGAGATTCACATGTCTCTACAACCGGGGATTATGATAGAGCAATGAATGCAAACCCTCCAGTGTATTCTGGTAAGTTCAGTTATGATATTGATAATCCAAGACAGGTCGTTGAACATCATATTGCCAAAGTTTCGGCTTTCAAAAGATTTGAAAATATCGGAAAACTGTCGGCTACATACAGTTATCAGTATAATCACAGACAGGAATATGATATCAGAAGAGGTGAATTGAAAGATACACCGGCTCTTGATTTGGAACTGATGACCCACCAGTTTAATATCAATGATCTGATAGAAAGAGGAAAATGGTCATTAGAAACAGGGATTGATGCCGGTTTTCAGAATAATTATTCAGACCCGGCGACAAAGGCAAGACGTCTGATCCCGAATTATGATAAATATTCTGCAGGAGCTTATTCTGTTTTCAAATACAAAATTTCTTCTGAATTTAATTTTGAGGCAGGAGCAAGATATGACTTCACCCGTTATGATGTGACCAAATGGTACGATAAAAGTGACTGGGAGAAATCCTATGCAGATACTTATCCCCAATTTTATGTAAAAACAGATCAAAACAGAGTTTTGACACGTCCTCAACTTAATTATAATAATGTTTCCTTCAATGCAGGGTTGGAATATCGTCCTAATGCAAATTTTGATGTGAAATTTAATTATGCAAAAGTAGGGCGGGCTCCAAATGTAGCGGAATTATTTTCAGATGGTCTGCATCACTCAGCTGGAGTGATCGAAACTGGAGATATGGGGCTAAAAAATGAGCAGGGACATCAGTTTAACTTGAATATAGACTCAAAGTTTAATATTCTGAAAGGCTTGAATGTTTCTGTAAATCCTTATTTCTTCATCACAAAAAATTTCATTAATGAAGTTCCGGTAGGTATAAAAGGGACAATCAGAGGAGTGTTCCCAGAATGGGTATACCAGCAGATTGATGCGAAAATGTATGGGGTGGATTTGGATGTTAACTGGAAACTGACAGATGATTTGACTTATGTAGGGAGAGGAAGCTATGTCTATGGACAGGATGATACGAACAACGAACCGTTGATTCTAATGATGCCACCAAACTTTTCCAATGCATTGCAGTTTAAAAAACAAGAATGGAATAATTTTTATTTCACCGTTGAAAATCAAACATTCCTAAAACAAACCAGATTCCCGATTCGAAATGTGCCGTTGGAACTTTATGTAAATGGAGAACTGGTGGATAAAATGCTTGATATCAGTACACCGCCAAGTGGATATTCACTATGGAATATTCAAACAGGAATCAATATCAGCAAAAACTTTTCGGCAGGACTTATTGTAAACAATCTTTTCAATACTTCTTACAGGGAGTACCTGAATCGTTTGAGATTCTTTGCAGATGAACCGGGAAGAAACTTTATTTTAAACTTTAGGTACAAATTCTAAAGATTTTTTTTAAAACTATTCAATCAAAATTTTACAAATTTTAAATTTATTAACAATGAACAAACAATTCAATACTAAAAATATAATCAAATTATTAGCTGTCTTATTTATTACTGTTACTACGGTTATTTCTTGCCAGAGAAATGGTTCTGCGGAAGAAGATGACCTTCCTCAGGAAGAGCTTACAAACATCGTACTGTTGGTGACTGAAGATGGAACTACAAATACAATTCCATATGACTACAGTATCGGAGCCGGAGGAATACCTACTATACCTCTTAAAGATGGAAAGAGCTATACTGTTGAAGCAAAATTCAGAAATGGAAGTGAAGATGCTACGAAGGAAATTATTGATGCTAAAAATGAGCACTTTCTTATTTTTGATTTTCCAAAGTCTGATATTACAGTAGAAAGATTGGATGGAAGTGATTTAAGAAATGATGGAAAAAGAGTAGGACTAAGAACAAAATGGACTGTTACAAAAGCAGTGAATGGGGATGCACCATTCCTAAAATTAACACTTATTCACTCTCCACAAAGTGTAAATGACGCTAAATCAGGAACTGCCTGGGGAAGCGTAACAGGAGGGGAAACTGATGCCGAAGCTAAATATAACTTAAGCAATTAAGGATAATTAATCTTGTTTATACCGCCGAAAATCTCGGCGGTTTTTTATTTAACAATATTTGGCTGTATTAGTTGATTTTAAATGAGTGATTCTAATAAAAAATTCATATTTTTGCAACCTAAAATTTTAATCAATAATGAAGGTTACCGCACAAAACCATGATGATGTAAGTGCATTACTTACTGTAACATTGGAGAAATCTGACTACAAAGAAAAAGTAGAAAAGCAATTGATTAATTATGCTAAAAATGCGCAAGTTCCTGGATTCAGAAAAGGGAAAGTGCCTTTGAGTATGGTTAAAAAACAATATGAAGCAGGAATTGCATTTGAAGAAATCAACAGACAGGTTTCTGATGCTTTGAACAGCTATGTTAACGAAAACAAGTTAAGATTAGTTGGTCAGCCTATTCCTCAGCCAGTAAACGAATTAGATTACAACGCTGATCAGGTAACAGTTGCTTTCGAAGTAGGATATGAGCCTGCATTCACTATAGATTTAGCTAAATATGAAGCACCTCACTACAAAGTAGAAGCTTCTGAAAAAGAAATCAGCAAGAGTATTGAAAATATGCAGAAGCGTTTCGCTGAGCAGGTTCCTCAAGATAAAATCACTAAAGATTCTTACATCGCTTTAGAAGTTTCTCAAGTTGTGGAAGAAGATGCTGAAGGAGAGCACCACCACCACCCAAAGAACGTTACCATTACAGGTGAAAACAAAGAAGCTTTCAAATTAGTAAAAGCTTTGAAAATGGATGGATCTGTAAAAGTAACTAAAGAAACTCTTGCAGGTGATGAAGAATTAGCTAAAGAATTAGGATTCGGAAAAGAAGAAGTAGAACACTTACACCACAATGAAATTGAAGTGAAAGTAAAAGACTTCTATTCATTAAACTTAGCTGAACTTAATCAGGAGTTATTCGACAAAGTATACGGAGAAGGAAACATTACATCTGAAGACGAGCTTAAAGATAAAGTTAAGACTGAATTAGATGAGTATTTCCAACAAAATGCTGATGTTCACTTTGTGAATAAAGTATTAGAGCAAGTTACTGAAAAAGAAGAAGTATCTCTTCCTGAAACTTTCTTAGTAAAATGGTTAATGTTCTCTAACCAGAACATCCAGTCTGAAGATCAGGCTAAAGAAATCCTTGAAGCTGAGAAAAACCAATTGAGATACCAGATCATCGAAGGTAAATTGATGACTGATAACGAAATCAACCTTGACTATGCTGATGTATTGGCACAAGCTGAGCAATTAGTGAAAAACCAATTGGCTATCTACGGAATCCACCACTTAGGTGATGAGGAGATCCAAAAATATGCTGTTGAAATGTTGAAAGATCAGGAGCAAGTAAGACAAATCTCTTCTGAAGTAGCTATGGCTAAATTAAAAGATGTAATTCTTGAAAAAGCGAGCAAAAAAGAAACTAAAATTTCTCACGACGAATTTTTAGAAGAGCTTAAAAAATAATTATACTCAGATATAAATATTTCAAAACCGCCAATTTTTGGCGGTTTTTTTACTTCTATTCCTTTCTGAATTTTCTCTGAATCTTCTCAGTATCATTTATTCATCATCACTTACTACCTATTGTTTATTACTCATTACTCATATTTAGCCATGTCCGCCAATATTCATATATTTACCCTTTAAACTTATTATATATATGAAAAAGATCATCATTCCATTTTTCTGTGCCGTACTTTTCTCCGTTCCGGCAACAGCTCAGAAGAAAGATGCCGCTTCTGTAAAAACGGAGGCTGCCAAATCAACCTTAACAGCTAAAGAAGTATTAGATAATTACTTTAAGGCATTGGGAGGAAAAGAAAAATTAGAAGGCGTAAAAACGCTTTATATGGAAAATACCATGTCTGCTCAAGGAATGGAAATTAACATGACTACCAAAAAAATGGGTAACAAATTCAAGTCTGTACAGTCGCTTATGGGGCAGCAGATGGTTCAGTTTTTCGATGGTGAAAAAGGATATTTTGATCAGATGGGAAACAAAACCGCAATCCCTGCAGACAAAGTTGCTGAACTGAAAAAAGCAAAACCGGTGGATGCTCTAGCTTTTGACGGAGCTGCTTTTCAAAATGTTGCTGTAGAAAAACTAGATGGTAAAGACTACAATGTGTTATCTTCAGATAAAGGAAAATTTTATTTTGATGCTGCTACAGGACTTTTATATAAGACAATTGCCGGAGAAGGAAATGTAACGATAAAAAGTTATATGGCTGTAGACGGGCTACAATTTCCTGCAGATGTAGAAGCAGAAGGGGCAGGTCAGAAAGTGAATATTAAAACCACTAAGATTACAGTTAATTCCGGAGTAACGGATGCTGATTTTAAATAGGTAAAAGTAAGAAGCCAGAGGCTGGAAGCCGGAAGTTATTGAGAGCAATTATTAATTTTAGTGTTAATAATCTCCATTATCCGTCACGCAGTTTTCATTCTTTACATATAAAAAAGCCGGAAATTAATAATTCCGGCTTTTTTATGTAAAGAAGATTATCTATGAACCATATTCTTTCTTCCATTCATCAGCAGCTCCGCTCAGAACGGAGTAAAATTCTTCACCGTACTTTCTGATCAATGGGGTTTTCAGGAATTTATAAACAGGAACCTGAAGCTCTTTTCCAAGCGTACAGGCATCGCTGCATACATTCCATTCATGATAATTTAAAGCCGTAAATGCAGAATATTCTGTAATACGGATAGGGTATAGATGACATGAAATAGGTTTTTGCCAGTCTACAGCACCGTCTTCATATGCTTTTTCAATACCACATTTTGTAATTCCTTTATCATCAAAAGTTACATAAGCACATTCACGGTTTTCTACCATGGGAGTAACATACATTCCGTCGTGTGGATCAGTAGTCCACGTACCTTGCTCCTCAAGAGCTTTAATGCCCTCCTGAGTAAGATAAGGTTTGATTTTGTCAAAAATACCGTCCAGTATTTCAAGCTCATTTTTGTCCAGTGGAGCTCCAACATCACCTTCTACACAACATGCTCCCTTACATTTGGTAAGGTTGCACACAAATTCTTCGGAAAAGATTTCCTCAGAAATCAATTTATCGTCTATCTGAATCATAATTTTTTAAAATAAATCAAAATACGTACCTGCTTTAAAGGTAAGTAAACTCAAAATAATAAGCCATAAGCTGGCCTCCTGCATCCAATATTTGGGTAAGAATCTCATCATTCTGCTTAGAATAATACTTGACGGAAATGCCAGAAGCAGCAAATATTCGTAGCTTTTATTCATATATAAAATGATGGTAACAAGCTGAGCTAATGAAAAGACCAGCAGAAAAGTATATTTGTATCTGCTTATCGGGCTTTTCTTATTATAATTTTGAAAATGGTCATATACGGCATAAATAAGCATCAATGCCACAGGAATTAAAGGGAGTAATTCTGTATAATCTGTCACCGGTTTCATCTTTCCAAACGGAAAATAATCAATATTCCATGTAGTGAACTGAACGAAATACATGACAGAAAAATAACTGAATGTAATCAGAATAACCCCTAAAAGGAATCTGAACAGGTTTAGCCCTACTTTGGCAGAGGTAGCCACCACATGAATAATTACAAAAACAGCCATCGGCCAGGTGGTTGGAAGGAAAATAAAGTTTAATGCTACGATGGCACCTACCAATACATATGACTTCTTCCTTATATCTTCATCTGCGCTGGTTAAAAGTAAGATCAGAAAGGAATTGGTTAATAATGAAACCGCAATTCCTATGTCTAGATTACCCGGATACAGCCCAAAAATAAAAAACGTATATAAGAATAATGGAAGATGCGTCTGATAATTAAGAGCAATGCTGTGAAAACAAAAATATCCCAAAGCAATTCCCAGAAAAGTAATTCCGGCAATAATTGCTTCGTAAGTATTGAAATTCAGTATGTTAAATATTACGACTACTAAAAGAAGACAACCAATATAAACAGGAATTGAAAAAATATTGCTTTCTTTTGAAAGTAATTTAAACATTTTTTATAAATTTGTACAAAGTTAATTTAAAAAAGGAAAATAATGACGTCTTTCTTTCTATTCTTAAGCAAAGTTTTCAAATCGAGTTTCGGGTTCTTTGATGCTTTTGGAAATGTTTTAAACTGGATTCTATTTATAGTTTGCTGTGTATTATTTACTTACTGGTGCTACGTGCTGGTAGTAACATTAGGTGGTGATAAAGATAAAGATTATTATTCTCCAACAGAGGGTAAGCACCCTTACTACGATCCGAATATCTATAAAAAAGAAGGTTAATTAATTGGTTATATAGTAAAAAACCGATCAAATAATTTATTTGATCGGTTTTTTTATTACTAACGATTAAAATTTTTTCTTACTTAGTCGTGTCGTGGATAGGAAGTACTAAAACAGGAACAGTTGAGCTTTTTGTCAGTCCTTTGGTAAGACTTCCTACAAAGACATCATAAATTCCGCTTCTCCCATGTGATCCCATCACAATATAATCTGCATTTTTTGCTTTGGCGTGTTCCAGGATGATATCTTTTGCCAATCCTTGTTTTAAAAGATGTTCACAATCGATATCATGGGCGATGATTCTTTGCTCAATTTTATTAAGCTGAACCAATTCTTCCCTGATTTCATTCGCTTCCACTTCCGGAAAATATTGAAATCCCATATCACCAATGGCAAAGCCGATATCTGATGGTGCAACATGGATCAGGTAAATTCTACCATTAAGTTGTTTTGCAAATTTTATGGCACCTTCCACCAGTTGGTCTGTTTTGTCCCCAAAATCTACGGGTAATACAATATTTATCATAACCTTTCATTTTGTTACCTAAAGATATGAAAAATTTATCAGACTTTTATATTAAATACTTATAATATTCGGATATCAAGGATTTTTTCATCTTGCAGATAAGCTTCCAGAATATCATTTTCATCTACTTTTCCAACTCCTTTTGGGGTACCGGTAAAAATAAGATCTCCCACTCTTAGAGTGAAATACTGAGAGGCAAAAGAAATGATATCATCAATATTGAATAACATATCTTTTGTATTACCATCCTGAACCTTATCTTTATTTTTTAATAACGAAAAAGAAAGGTTATTAAGGTTAAAATTCTCCTTTTTAAAGAAGCTTCCTACCACAGCAGAACCATCAAAACCTTTAGCAAGCTCCCATGGTAATCCTTTTGATTTCAATTCACTCTGAAGATCTCTGGCTGTAAAATCAATTCCTAAGCTAAGCTCTTCGTAATGCTTGTGGGCGGTTTCCTTCTGAATGTATTTTCCACCTTTTGATACCTTTACCACTACTTCAAGTTCATAATGGATATCATTGGAGAATTCCGGAATATAAAAATCATTTCCTTTTAAAACCGCTGTATCCGGCTTCATGAAAATAACAGGGTTCTCAGGAACTTCATTTCCTAATTCTTTAGCGTGCTCGCTGTAGTTTCTTCCTATACAAATGATCTTCATAATTCTTTATTTATTTTGGACTGCATGGTTATGAGGAACGAGGCAATCTTCTGATTAATGTAAATATTTTATTGGAGTATTTATTCATGGGTAAATTCATTCCCACAATAGTAACATACAAATTTATGGCTTGTCAGAAATGAAATTCCAAAGAAACTGGTAGCCCTGTCATCCCTGTAAATATGATTAGAACCACATTTAGGACAAACAAAATCAAACTCCGGGTTTTCAATAGTATGTTCTACTTCCAATGAGTATTGTTCATTGTCTTTATAATCCTGTAGAATCTGACCTGCTTTTTCCAGATCTTCTTCAAAAACCTGAAGCTGAATGCCACCTACAGCCTGAGACAGCAGCCAATCCGATTGAATAAGCTGTTCATTGGCAATGAAACTATTAATTCCGTTTTCAGCCAGAATCTGTTTGTCCCTATTTGCTTCAAGGGCAGTTTCATAAAATTTAAAACGAACCAGACCAGACATATTTATTTAAAATCTACTTGATAGTTGAATTTTGGTGAATACTTTTTTGGTATACAGTGGGAAATCTGCGTTCTGAAGCCATGCAAAGTATCCAAGATCTTTCTGGAACACAGCTTTTACTCCCTGTCCTTTATATTTTCCAAAGTTGAACACCTCTTCCTGCTTATCATTATATCCGATAAATCCGGCAAGGTCTGCATTTTTATTATGGAAAGTAAACTCGCTTAATGGAGCAATTTCATTCGGAATGTCATCATATTTTCCTACCTGAGCATCCAGAACTTCAAAAGTAGCCATTACATCCGCTTCTGCTGAGTGTGCATTTTCCAGTGTTTTTCCACAGTAAAACTGATACGCAGCGCCTAAATTTCTAGGTTCTTTTTTATGGAAAATAGTCTGTGCATCTACCAATCTGAATTTGCTAAGGTCAAAATCCATACCCACTCTTAGCAGCTCTTCAGCTAGAAGAGGGACGTCAAATCTGTTAGAATTAAAACCTCCCAGATCAGTGCCGGCAATCATCTCCATTACTTTAGAAGCGATTTCCCTGAAGGTAGGTGAATCTTTCACATCCTCATCATAAATTCCGTGAATTTCACTGCTTTCTTTAGGAATTGGCATTTCCGGATTCACACGCCATGTTTTGCTTTCTCTGGAGGCATCCGGATTTACTTTTAAGATACAAATTTCAACAATTTTATCTTTTCCGATGTTGGTTCCTGTCGTTTCCAGGTCAAAAATGCAAAGGGGTTTATGGAGTTTTAAGTTCATGTCTATAATTAATAATTTGAAAATGTGTTAATGTTAAAAATCAGAGTCCTTTCTGATTTCTATTTTAATTGTCTTTGAAAAATAAGTGATACCAATATATAATAGATGACCAGCATCGGAATTCCCACAATCTTGAAGATGGAAAGAATAGCAATCCCGCCAATCAATAATACTACTTTTGGATAGTTATCTTTTAACGCCTTGGATTTAAATTTCATTGCCATCATTTTGATCGGGCTGATAAGAAGCCATGACGTAAGGAATACAAGGATGATAAGCAGTAATGCATTTTCAAAAAGGAAGCTAAAATTTCCGGTTTCCTTAAAAGCATAGTACAAACCAAATAAAAGAACGGTATTGGTTGGCGTATTTAATCCTTTAAAATAATATCTCTGTTCCTCATCAAGATTGAAGATTGCAAGTCTTAAGCAGGAGAAAACAGTTACTACCAAACCAATATACTTAATTTCAAAAGGGAAATGAAGTCCAAGAAGCTCAGTTCCGAATGGCTCAAGGGCTTTATACAAAGTAACCCCGGGGATAACTCCAAAACTCACCATATCTGCAAGAGAATCGAGCTGAAGCCCCAGATTAGAGTTTGATTTTAAGGCTCTGGCTACAAAACCGTCAAAAAAATCGAAAATAGAGGAGAGGACAAGGCATATTGCCGTTGTTTGATAGTCTCCCAAAATAAGATGTATTACACCCACGCATCCAGCAAATAGATTAGCCAGGGTTAAGGCATTAGCCAGATTATTCTTTATAAAACTCATAAGTACAAAATTACAGTTTTTAAAAATTCTAACTCAAAATAATATGTACTAAAAAACGCAATAAAGTGATTTTGATGTAAATTTGCCACATGAAATTTTTAAAAGGATTTAGAAAACAGGAAGTTCTGGCATTGCTTTACAGGATTTTTTTAGCCTATGCTTTTTATCAGATTGCAAGACTTTTATTCTGGTATTTTAATAAAGATCTGATTAAAGTAGACTCTGTTTCAGAGTATCTTAAACTGGCTTATCATGGTGCTGCTTTCGATACCACTGCTATATTGTACGTCAATGCGCTATTTATATTATTAAGTCTTCTTCCATTGGTCATTAATACCAAAAAAGGGTTTCAGAAAGTCCTTTTCTGGATTTATTTTCTGACGAACGGATTGGCGTATAGTATGAATTTCGGAGATTTTATTTATTATAAGTTCTCCCAATCAAGGCTTACTTCAGCAGTATTTCAGGTAGCAGAGCATGAATCCAATGTTTCCCAGACGCTCATGATTTCTGTTGGTCAGCATCCTTTTGTGCTGATTTGGTTTATTGTTTTAATGGGATTATGGGTTTTCCTGTATAAAAAAGTAAAAGTTGATGAAGCAAAACCGGCTCAATTACTCCCTTATTTTTTATCTTCCATCGTTACTTTGTGTATTACAGCAGTCTTGGTAGTAGGAGGGATCAGAGGAGATTTCAAACACAGTACGAGGCCGATCAATATGGTGGATGCCACTCGTTTTGTAGCCAATCCATTACAGGGTAATTTGGTTCTCAATAGTACATTCTCATTCTTCAGAACTTTAAATACCAATAATTTTAAGGAAGTTCATTTTGTAGATCAAAAGTATATTGAAGAGAATGTACAGCCTCTTAAAATATATGATAGAAAGGTAGAAAACCGTCCCAATATTGTAATTTTTATAGTAGAATCTTTTGGGAGAGAGTATTCAGGAGCATTTAATAAAGATAAAAATATTAAAGATTACGTTTCGTACACTCCTTTTATGGATAGTCTGGCGACTCAGAGTCTTATTTTTCCAAATACTTTTGCTAACGGAAGGCAGTCTATTCATGGAATGAGCAGTGTATTGGCAGGAATTCCGAGTCTTACTGACGCTTTTACAGGTTCTCCATACTCCAATCAGAAAATTCAGTCTATTGTTTCTGTCTGTAATGATCTGGGCTATGATACCTCTTTCTACCACGGAGCTCCAAATGGCTCTATGGGATTCCTTGGATTTGGTAATATCTTAGGGTTTAAACATTATTTTGGGAAAACAGAATACAATCATGATGAGGATTTTGATGGAATGTGGGCCATCTGGGATGAACCCTTCCTTCAGTATTTTGCTAAGAATGTAGGAAAAAAACAACCTTTTATGACTACCGTTTTTACGGCGTCTTCTCACCATCCATTCAAAATTCCTGAGAAGTATCAAGGGAAATTTAAAAAAGGAAAAATAGAAATGCACGAGCCGATACAGTATACGGATTATGCAATAAAAAAATATTTTGAAACGGCTAAAAAGCAACCTTGGTTTCATAATACGATTTTTGTTTTCACAGGAGATCATACCAATCAGATTTACTATCCGGAATATGAAAAAGCGATGAACCGTTTTGCCGTTCCATTGGTATTATATTCCCCCAATCCAGCATATCAGCTTAAAGGAGAAAACCCTGAAATAGCTCAGCAAATAGATATTTATCCTACACTTGCAGACCTGATTGGGTATAATAAACCTATCAGAAGCTGGGGGAGAAGTTTGGTAAGTGATAAGAAATACCCAAGTATTATGGTCAATTCGGATGGAAATAATGAACAGTTTATGATTGGAAATTATATCTATCGTTTTGATGGCAAGGAAATTGTCGGAGTATATAATAAATCTGATCTTGCTCTTGAGAAGAACCTGATTAACCAGTTAAAAACACCTGAAGTAGAACAGGGAAAACAGACTGCAAAAGCATGGTATCAGGATTATATGGATAGAGTGATTAATAGAAAGCTGAATTAATAAATCTAATTATTTGCTCTTTTATGCTTTGTATAATAAAAGTTTTTGTTCGTTAAGAATTAATTTATATTTTTATCAATACATAGAAAAGTATATTGTATTAAAATTAAAACTATAGAAATATGAAAAAAATAATGTTAACATTCGCGCTTTCTTTATTTGGTGTGATGACATTTGCGCAGATAGAAGGAAAGTGGAAGACAATAGATGATGAAACAAAACAAGCTAAATCTATTGTAGAGATATTCAAAAAATCTGATGGTAAGTATTATGGGAAGGTTTCTCAATTATTAATAAAACCTGCTGATCCTAATTGCACAGTTTGTAAAGATGACAGAAAAGGTAAACCAATTTTAGGATTGGAAATCATCAGAGGATTGAAAAAAGAAGGGGATGAGTTTACCGGAGGTAGTATCACAGATCCTAAAACAGGAAAAACTTACAAATGTACCATTACAAAAAGCGGTGATAAGCTTAATGTAAGAGGGTATTTGGGATTATCATTATTAGGAAGAACCCAGGTTTGGGAGAAAGCTAATTAATATAAGTTTAAATAGAATTTTAAGATGACATTTCAGAAATGAAATGTCATTTTTTTGAAAAATAGGTAACGAAAATAAAATCGCCCCACTTATAAGGATAGGAGCAAAGGATAGAAGAAGCTGGAAACTATTGTTGGTTTTATGATAATTCCGTCAGTGAAAAAAGGCAATAAAAAGATATTTGGTTATTCTTTTAAGCCTACATAACCTCTCTTTTCCAGCCTCCAGCTTCCCTCCATCACAAAATATTCGTTCTTAGCTTATTATTAATATTGAGACTTCTCATTCAAATGAGGCACCTTTTTATTATGTGTATAATAAAAAAACACTATTTTTGTAGTCTAAATTTTTCAAGAAAATATGGCAGAATATACTTTTCGTGAGGTAATTGCGCAGGCAATGAGCGAGGAAATGCGTAAAGACGAATCCATTTACCTGATGGGGGAGGAAGTTGCAGAATATAATGGTGCATATAAAGCTTCAAAAGGAATGCTGGATGAATTTGGTCCAAAAAGAGTAATCGATACACCGATTGCAGAACTTGGATTTACAGGGATCTCTGTAGGAGCTGCAATGAATGGGAACAGACCTATCGTAGAATTTATGACATTCAATTTCTCCTTAGTAGGAATTGATCAGATTATTAATAATGCGGCGAAAATCCGTCAGATGAGTGGTGGACAGTGGAACTGCCCAATCGTTTTCCGTGGACCTACTGCTTCTGCAGGACAATTAGGAGCTACTCACTCTCAGGCTTTTGAAGGTTGGTTTGCCAACTGTCCTGGACTTAAGGTGGTAGTACCTTCAAACCCTTATGATGCAAAAGGATTGTTGAAAACAGCTATTCAGGATAATGACCCGGTGATCTTCATGGAATCTGAACAAATGTATGGTGATAAAATGGAAATTCCTGAAGAAGAGTACTACTTACCTATCGGAAAAGCAGATATCAAGAGAGAAGGTAAAGATGTTACTTTAGTTTCTTTTGGTAAGATCATGAAGTTGGCAATGCAGGCAGCTGAAGATATGGAGAAAGAAGGAATCTCTGTTGAAGTTATTGACCTTAGAACAGTTCGTCCTTTAGATTTTGATACTATTTTAGCATCCGTAAAGAAAACAAATAGATTAGTGATCTTAGAAGAAGCTTGGCCATTTGGATCAATATCTTCTGAAATTACTTATATGGTACAGCAAAAAGCATTCGATTATTTAGATGCTCCAATCAAGAGAATTACTACTCCTGATGCACCTGCACCTTACTCTGCTGCATTATTTGCAGAATGGTTCCCTAAGCTTGAAAAAGTAAAAGAGGAAATCAAAAAAGCGATGTACGTTAAATAATGATATAGATTATAGAGAAAAACTTCCGAAAGGAAGTTTTTTCATTTATTATATTCATGAAGAAAAATTCTTAGGGTCATAAAATTGATATAAATTTGCGCTTTTAAAAAAATAAATTGGCTGATATGGCAGAAGTTACAGAAGGCGGTCATCACTTTGACCTAAAGAAGCTTTCATTTGTAGGCGTTATAGTTTCGCTTGGAATCGTTTTCGGAGATATTGGTACCTCACCACTCTATGTAATGAAGGCGATTGTGAATGCAAGAAAAGAAGGCGCTACGATGCCATTTGATGAATACATTGAAGGAGCATTATCCTGTATCATCTGGACATTGACGCTTCAGACTACCCTGAAATACGTGATTATTGCTTTAAGAGCAGATAACAAAGGGGAAGGTGGAATTCTTGCGTTGTATTCACTGGTAAAAAAACTCAAGAAAAAATGGCTGTATGTAGTCGCCATTATTGGAGCCTCCACGCTCGTAGCAGATAGTGTAATCACCCCTTCCTTAACGGTGATGTCTGCAATTGAAGGGTTAAAAATCTATAACCCCGAAACTCCGGTAGTTCTCATTACCTTAATCATTCTATTCATTGTTTTTGTCGTACAACAGTTCGGAACAGCTTCTATTGGAAAGTTCTTTGGACCTGTGATGGTGACCTGGTTCCTTGTTTTAGGAATTTCCGGATCAATGCATATTTTTGACCATATTGAGATCATCAGGGCTTTCAATCCAATGTATGCGTATAATCTGATTACGCATTCATCAAGTGCCATTGTAATTATGGGGGCCGTATTCCTGTGTACTACCGGAGCCGAAGCTTTATACTCGGATTTGGGACACTGTGGAGCAAAGAATATCAGAATCAGCTGGATTTTTGTTAAGCTTATGCTTATCCTGAACTATTTAGGGCAGGGATCTTGGCTATTGGATAACTACCATCAGGTACATAACGGAGTGAATCCATTCTTTGGAATTATGCCGGAATGGGCTGTTCTACCAAGTGTAATCCTGGCTACTGCGGCAGCAATTATTGCCAGTCAGGCGGTTATTACAGGATCATTTACCATGTTCTCAGAAGCTATGTCTATTTCTTTCTGGCCCAATCAGCATATTGAATATCCTTCAGGGATTAAAGGACAGATGTATATTCCTAGAATTAATTGGGGGTTGATGGCTTTCTGTTTTGTAGTAGTAATATTCTTCCAGAAATCAGAACGTATGGAAGCTGCCTATGGACTTACCATTACCATTACCATGTTGATGACTACAATTCTTCTCTTATTCTGGCTGAGCCGTACAAGAGTGAGTAAGATTTTTATTGCAGGTTTTGCTGTTGTATATCTGTTCCTGGAATCAGGATTCTTCTATGCCAACGTCATTAAATTTGTAGATGGAGGTTGGTTAACAATGGTGTTAGGTGGATTTATCGCTGTATGTATGTACGCATGGTACAACGGAAGATTAATTAAAGCAAATTTCATCCAATATGTAAAAATTGATAAATACATTTCCATCCTTAAGGATATGAAGCTGGATGAAACCATTCCAAAATATGCAACAAACCTTGCTTATCTGAGCAGGGCTAAAAGAAATGATGAAGTAGAATCCAAAATTATTTATTCCATCATCAAAAAACAGCCAAAAAGAGCAGATCATTACTTTATCCTGAGTATTGTGAATCAGGAGGATCCATATACATTCAAGTATACGGTAGATGAAATTCTTCCTGGAACCGTGTATAAGATTAATTTCCTTTTAGGATTTAAGGTAGACCGAAGAATCAATGACTATTTCAATATGGTATTGAGAGATCTTATGGCAGATGGAACCATTCCTTCAAGAAGCAGTCATCCGTCTCTAAGAGCGCATGATATACCGCCAGATTTGAAATATGTGATCATAGATAACACCTATATCAACGATATACTTTTAACTGTTAAACAGAAGATTACGCTTAATATTTACAACTTTGTGAAGTATATCGGAAGTGATGACTTTAAAGCATGGGGAGTGTCTTCGCACAACGTAGAAGTAGAATCTGCCCCTATTACGGAACTTACAGTTTATGACAATAAAATTGAACAGTCCGGGTACTTCCGTCACAACTCATAATTCTGGAGTATTTAAACCATACTATCTATTTAAATAAAATTCAATAAATTTGTAGATAATTTTTTTAATGGATACAATACAAAAAGAAAAAAATATAGCTTTGATCAAGGATGTTTTAAGAAACTACTTATTAGAAAAAGGGTTCAGAAACACTCCTGAAAGATATACGATATTAGAAGAAATTTATAATATGGATCATCACTTCAATGTTGATGATCTGTATCTTCTGATGATGCAGAAGAAATACCATGTTTCTAAGGCAACTATTTATAATACTATTGAAATTTTCCTTGATGCCGGTTTAATCCGTAAGCATCAATTCGGAGAAAAGACCCTTACCTCTTCATCTTATGAGAAGTCTTATTTTGACAAACAGCATGATCACCTGGTGATCTACAAAAAAGACTCTGATAAAGAAATTGAAGAAATTATTGAATTCTGTGACCCAAGAATTCAAGGAATCAAAGAAGCCATTGAAGAAGCATTTGGCGTAAAAATTGATTCTCATTCGCTATATTTCTATGGCACTAAGAATGACTAATTAATGAGAAAAATCCTTTTTCTGTTTATCTTTATTTCTACGCTTAGTTTTGCGCAGGATAAAACTCCTGTGAAGAGAGATCCCTATTTACAGACTCCTTCACCTGCAAAACCACAGCCGTTGAAACCTGAAGATAAAATAAAACTTATCAACGCAGATAAAATTATTAAAGATCCCACAAAGTATGATGGTAATCAGTATTTCGTAGGAAATGTTCAGATAGAACAAAAGGGATCTATACTTACCGCAGATGAAGTTGTTTTGTATAGTGAAGAAAACTTTGCTAAAGCAATTGGAAACGCAAAACTTCAAAATGCCGATGGTTCTGTGATTACCGCAGGAGAAATGGAATATGATGGGAATACCCAAAAAGGTGTTGCCAGAAAAAATGTTGTTTTAACAGATCCTAAGCAGACCATTAAAACTGATATTTTGTATTATGATAAACTGTCGAGCCAGGCTTATTTTAATACAGGAGGTACCATTTCTGACAACCAAGGGAATGTGATGTATACCAAATCCGCAACCTATTTTCTCGATACCAAAATGATTGATTTTGTAGGAAATGTGAAAATAGACAATGCTCAATACATCATTGAAGGAGTTAATATCAAGCAGAATCAAAATACCAAAGTAGCCGAATTTTTTGGACCGACTACCATTACCAATAGAGCTAATCCTAAAAACAGGGTTTACACAGAAAGAGGAACCTATAGAATGGAAACCAAAGAAGCTTTCCTGAATAAAAATTCCAAGATCTTTTATAATGATAAAATCCTTACCGGTGATGATATGTATTTTAATCAGATCACAGGTTTTGGAAAAGCTACAGGTAATGTAAAACTGGATGATCCGAAAGAAAGAAGATACATGAAAGGGGGATATGGTGAAATCTTTGAGAAAAAAGATTCTTCAATGATGACTAAAAATCCCTATGCTGTAAAAATTATGGAAAAAGATACCGCGTATTTTGCAGCAGAAAAGATTATCTCTTATCAAAAACCGGATTCTTTAGATATCAGTATAAAGAAAAGCTTTTTAAGAGCCTATAAAAAAGCAAGAATGTATAAATCCAATGCACAAGGAAGAGCAGACTCTATTGCTTTTAATGAGACGGATGGTGTTATGCATATGTATACAAAACCTATTTTATGGAGTGGTGAAAAGCAAGTGACAGGAGATAAAGTGGAAGCCTATTTTAATACTAAGAATGAAAATATAGACTCCTTAAAAGTAATCGGAAATGCCTTTGCTATTAGTAAAGTAGATTCTTTAACCCTGAAAGATGAATTCAATCAGGTGAAAGGGAAATATATGACCGTTTACTATCAGGGTAATGATATTAAAGAGGCCAGAGTGGTTGGAAATGCACAGTCTATTGCCTATGTAGATGATGTAAACAAAGAAACCCAAAAGCCGGAAAGAATTGGAATCACACTTTCAGCTTGCGGTATTATTGGTGCCTTGTTTGAGGAAAGAGCCTTGCAGATTATTTCTTGCAGTATTGGGGCTACCGCAGATACCTATCCGATGAGTAAAATAGAACCTTCAAGAAGAAAGTTTCCTGATTTTAACTGGAATACTAAAGACCGGATCAGGAAATGGCAGGATATACTGGTAGATACTCCAAATTATGAAGAAACCAAATATTCTTCTGATAACGAGCTGTATGACCAGGCCCAGGAAGTTATAGAAAAACAACGGGCCAAAGAAGAGGCTAAGAAGCCAAAAAGAGTAAGAAAATAATTACAATATAAACCGCTTTATTTTAAAGCGGTTTTTTGTTTTTTTATGCTTAGACTGATAAAATTACTCTTAATAACTTAAGAGTAATTTTTATTCCCGATCAATAATTTCGGCGTTTGACGAATCTTTTATAGCTTTGCTGAAATTTTTTGAGACAATGGAAATGCACAAAGATTTTTTTATATATCAGGCACAAACCACAAAATTTGCTGCAGGTTTTGAAGTTGAAAAAGCGGAAGGAAATTATATCTATGGGACAGACGGGAGAAAATACCTTGATTTTGTAGCGGGAGTTTCTGCCAATACATTGGGACACTCCCATCCCAAAATAGTCAACGCGATCAAGGAACAGGCTGATAAATATCTTCATGTAATGGTATACGGAGAGTATGCTCAGGAAAAACCAATTGCATTATGTAAATTACTTGCAGAAGCTACTCCGGAACCTCTGGAGGTAACGTATCTGGTGAATAGCGGTGCAGAAGCTATTGATGGAAGTTTGAAGCTGGCTAAAAGATATACAGGAAGAGAGGAGATTATTTCTTTTAAAAACTCTTATCATGGAAACACCCATGGAGCATTAAGTGTTTCAGGAAATGAAAATCATAAAAGAGAATTCCGCCCATTGTTGCCTATGATTACTTTTATTGAATTCAATAATGAAAATGAGTTTGATAAGATTACAGAAAAAACAGCCTGTGTAATTCTGGAAACCATTCAAGGGGCTGCGGGGTTTCTGGTACCGAATACCGATTATTTGATTAAACTGAAAAGAAGATGTGAAGAAGTAGGAGCACTTTTAATTCTGGATGAAATTCAGCCTGGGTTTGGAAGAACAGGAAAACTGTTTTCATT
This sequence comes from Chryseobacterium sp. G0162, assembly GCF_003815715.1. Taxonomy (NCBI): domain Bacteria; kingdom Pseudomonadati; phylum Bacteroidota; class Flavobacteriia; order Flavobacteriales; family Weeksellaceae; genus Chryseobacterium; species Chryseobacterium sp. G0162. Next base: position 3,499,455 of record NZ_CP033922.1, read on the forward strand.
TGAACATTTCGGAATTGTTCCGGACATTCTTGTGATGGGAAAAGGAATGGGAGGCGGTGTTCCGGTAGGAGCCTTCATGAGTTCCAGAAAAATTATGGAAACGTTATCTCATTCTCCGAAGTTAGGACACGTTACTACTTTTGGAGGAAATCCACTGATTGCTGCAGCCAGCTATGCTACTTTGAAAGAAGTGCTGGAAAGCGGTCTAATGGAAGAGATCGAAGAGAAGGAGAAGCTGTTCAGAGAACTTTTGGTACATCCGAAGATTAAAAATATTAATGGTAAAGGTCTGATGCTGGCAGTAAATCTTGGAGAACCTGAGTATACTTTACATGTTGCTAAAAAATGTATGGAAAAAGGACTTATTGTATTCTGGCAGTTGTACAGAAATGAATATTTGAGAATCTCTCCACCCCTTACATTATCTCTTGATGAAATTCGAGAAGGTTGTCAGATTATACTTGATATTCTGAATGAAGATTAAAGATAAAGTCTCTCCAAACGGGGAGATTTTTTTTATGCTTTACATGGTAATTTTAAAGGCTAATACTTAACATAATACATATTTATAATCTCTGATAAATATCATGCATATTCTTTAAAAAAGTAACTGCAATTTTGTGTAATAAAAAAATTAATTTATATATTGCGGGACGATAAAAACAAAGATTATATGGCGAAACATAAAGTCCATTACGAATTCCCAATGCATTGTTTATCAGAGATTTTATACGAATATCTGGCTACAGCGGAGGGGTTGTCTGAATGGTTTGCGGATGAGGTTACAGAGAAAGGCGATGATTTCTTTTTTAGCTGGGGTGGAGGACCTGCTGAAAAGGCCACTTTGATCAGATATAAGCCTGAAGGTTTCGTGCGTTTCAGATGGGAAGAAGATGAAGGAACGAAAAACTTCTTTGAAATGACTATCACTATAGATGATATTACAGAAGATTTGGCACTGAATATTACAGATTTCTGTGAAGAAGGTGACGAAGAAGAAAACGCAATGTATTGGGAAAATCTTATTGAGAATCTCAGAATAAAATTAGGTGCTGCATAATGCAGGGCTGTATCAAATGATAAAACTGATGAACGATTTATCGTTCATTATTTTTTTGTAAATAAATCACATCAAAAATTGGAAAATCAATATTTTACATCGGACGCATTGAATGTAAAGAACAGAGCCTTTCTTTGGGGCGATGCAGTGAAGGTTTCTTTCTTTGTAAGAGACGGTAAATTGATCATGGATGAAGAATGTTATTTCTTCCTGATGGCTTCCATGAGAAAGATGAGAATGAATATTCCTTTAACTTATACCCTGGAGTTTTTTCAGTCTTTATTCCAAAAGGATATTATAGACGGCAAAGGAATAAAAAATGGAATTATTAATTTCCAGGTATTTAGAAATCAGGATGCTGTGACATTGGCGAAATCTTCAATTTCTTATTTTTATGAAGTTGAAGAGATGGACGATATACTTGCGGTTCATCAGAGACCTTTGGAGCTGGATATGATTAAGGAAATTAATGTAAATAATAATCTGTTAAGCAATATCAGAGTACACAGTCCGGAAAATATCTATGGAGGAATTTATGCTCAGGAAAATGATCTTGATGATGTTATTCTTTTAAACCCTAATAAAAGAATTGCCCGTACTACTTCCGGTAACCTTTTATTGATGGAAGGTGATATTATTAAAGTTCCAAAACAGACGGAAGGGGCTTACATCTCGCCTTTAATGGAAAATTTTGTTACTTTCTTACATAAAAATAAACTGGCTGATATCCAGGAGCATGAAATTATTGCATTTGAATCTCAGAAAGCAGAAGAAATTTTAATGATTTCTGATGAGAAAGGCATATTTTCTGTAGGTAAAATAAGAAATAAAACCTTTGAAACTTCCCGATTTACAGAATTGGTAGAAAGTTGGAAAAAGAGTTTTAACTCATAAAATTGACAAACCCGGTAAACAACAAAGTTACAAAGTCCTTTACCGGGTTTTATTCTGAGTAAATCAGAAATTGTTTCTATATTTAATTTCCGTTGATAATGTCAACGAATTTTCTTGCGATTTCTTTTTGTCCGCTTTCACTGGTAATATAAGTTCTGTCTGCAGAATTATTAATAAATCCAAGCTCAACCAATACAGCAGGTGCTTTGGTTTCTCTTAAAATATGAAGATTATTACGTTCTTCAATTTTACGGACATTAAATTTTTTATAGATTTTTCCCGCCAGTTTCTTAGAGTCTTCAGCATTTTGAACATATATTTCAGTTCCATGTTTAGGTGTTTCTGCCTGAGGAGAAGTATTAACATGGAGTGAAATGACCATTTCCGGATTCAGTTTGTTGATTTGATTCGTTCTTTCAGAAAGACTTGGGTAAGTATCTTCATTTCTTATTAAAATCACTTCGTATTGCTCCTGCTTTTCATTAAGCTTTTGAATTTCTTTCGCGATTTTTAATGTGATATCTTTTTCACTAAAGCGCCCATAGACGGCACCATTATCATTTCCGCCATGGCCGGCATCGATGACAATATATTTCTTGTTAAGAGGAGTGAATGATAAAAAAGCAGTCGAAAAGATTGATAAAGCAAGTAATGTAATACCTTTCATTTCAGTGATTTTTGGTTTTCCAAAGAACGGGAAAAGTTTCTTTAAAATTGGTTAACGAAATATTAAAATTTGTTAATTATTTTATTGATCTGAAAGAGATATTGCTAATTTAATGAAATATCCTCAGGAGAATTAGCCCAAAGTAAGAATTCTCCGCCAAGATTCTGCATGATAGATTTCCATAAAGTCTGATCATTCGGAAGAGTGTAATCCAGATTATAAACATCTACTACGGTCCACATCTTTCTCTGAACCTCACTATCCAGTTGATTAGGAGCCCATCCAGAATATCCGGAAAAGATTTTGATATTGTGAATATCCAGTTCATTGGCCAAAACAGCATTGATGATCCGTTCAATATCTTCAGTAAGATAAAATTCATCAGTGATATCAGTATAAATTTCAGTCACTTTTTCATCTCCTTTTACAATGAAAAATACCTTGTCATTTTCTACAGGACCACCATCATAGACCTCGATCTTAAAATCGAAGAAATCTTTGAATTTGCTACTCATCTGGCTGTTTTTTTTATTCAGGATCAAACCAAAAGCTCCACTTTCGTTATGTTCAATAACCAATACTACCGATCTGGAAAAAATATCGCCGGAAATGTCAGGTGTCGAGATTAATATTTTACCTTTGTATGAGTGATTCATACTCAAATTTAATAAAAAATATTTATGGAAAACCTGCACGACAAAAGAAAAGTGTATGATAAATCCCAACTTATTGAAAGTGAGATAAAACAAAATCCAATTGAGCAGTTTAGAGACTGGTTTTTGGATGCGAGCGAGAGCCCTGAGGTCTCAGAAGCTAATGCCATGGCAGTATCTACGGTAGAGGAAGATGGTTGTCCGAGAACAAGAATGGTATTGTTGAAGGCATACACTCATGAAGGGTTTATTTTTTATACCAATTACAACAGTAGAAAAGGAAAAGCAATAGAAAATAATCATAAAGCTTGCCTGCATTTTTTCTGGCCTAACCTGGAGAGGCAGATTATCATTAAAGCTGATCTTGAAAAAGTAGCAGAGAACTTGAGTGATGGTTATTTTCATTCAAGACCGAAAGGAAGCCAGTTAGGTGCTGTAGTTTCTCCACAAAGTCAGGAAATTCCTAACCGTGAATTTCTGGAAGAAAAATTAAAAGACCTTGAAAAAGAATACGAAAACGCAGAAGTTCCAAGGCCAGATCATTGGGGAGGATACCTTGCAAAACCTTATGAAATTGAATTCTGGCAGGGAAGACCTAACCGTCTTCACGACAGAATTGTTTATACGTTGGATGGTCTGGACTGGAAGATTTCCCGACTGGCTCCATAAGGAATAGGTTGTAGGTATAGGGATAGGATGTCCAGAGTTTACCTAAAATCTATTCATTGTCAAAGACAAGAAGGAAAGTATCACATAAAGTTGTATACATCGACAGAAGCGGGCTTTAGCCCGCTTATTTATTATACCTAACCTAAAGGCTTAGCCAAAACTTACTAATATTAATGTTTTCATTCTCTTTACAACCTTCCTCCATTCTAATCACTTAATTTGGATCTAAACCGTAGAGATATTGATAAAAGAAATTAGAAGGCTTGTAGAGTGTTTAGAATAAGACCCGGTTCATGTTAAATCATAATATTTTAATAAGCAGAGTGCTGTTATAAAAGGTTTTCCTAATATGTGAATATTCCTCTGTTACTCTATTGACTTATATTTACATATAGGAATTCATAATCTAATATCTGTAATTATAAGACAAAAAAAAGACCGTTTCCAGGAAACGGTCTTGAATTTTTGTAATCTGAATGATTATTTTTTCTTAGCACCAGAAACTGCGTTTGATAAATCAGCTCCAGCCTTGAATTTAGCAACTTTTTTAGCAGCAATTTTGATTGGTTTTTTAGTTGCAGGGTTGATCCCTTGTCTAGCCGCTCTCTCAGCTACTGAGAAAGTACCGAAACCTACTAAAGAAACTTTTCCGTCTTTTTTCTTTAAAGTAGAAGTTACGTTACCAATGAAAGATTCTAAAGCAGCTTTTGCTGCAACTTTAGTGATACCTGCATCTTTTGCGATTGCGTCGATTAATTCAGACTTGTTCATAATTTTTAATATTAAAGTTAGTTCGTAATTATAGCAAATATAATACTATTTTCTAATTGTGCAATTTTTTTATAAAAACTTATGCAAATTTTTTACTTTTCAGTGAAAACAGTTAAAATATGATAATTCGTATTTCAACGAAAAATCTACGTTACGGGTTACTAAAATCATGCCAAATGCTTATGTTTATTGACTTTAGCAAAAAGTTAATATTATTTCCTGTATTTATTAAATCCTAAATTGTGTGTAAAGTATTGATGTTTTTAAGAATATAATTGTTAATAATATAACTAATGATCTCTTTTTTTGTGTTTTATAAAATTAAACCCCGTTGTTTATGGGAGTTTTTTAATGGTAGTGAAGGTCTGTTTTATTAATTTTTATTAATAAATTTGCAGCATGTTAATAGAAGTTTTTAAGTCCAAGATCCATAGGGTACGAGTGACAGCCTCAGACCTTAATTATATAGGAAGTATAACGATAGATGAAGATCTTATAGAAGCTGCCGGTTTGGTAGTGGGAGAAAGGGTCTATATCGTCAATGTGAACAACGGAGAACGTTTTGATACATATGTTATCAAAGGGAAAAGAAAATCCGGAGAAGTATGTCTTAACGGGCCTGCTGCAAGAAAAGTACAGAAGGATGACATTATCATCATTATTGCTTATGCGCAGATGACTCCTGAAGAAGCTAAAGACTTCCAGCCGAAGATCGTTTTCCCGGATGAAAAAACAAACCTTCTTACGTAATTCATGGAGAAAACATCAAAAAATCCTTTAAAATCAATACTTACAATAGTAATATCGCTTGCTTTTGCAGGCTTTTTTTTATGGCTTGCCTTACGGGGACTTGATTTTAAAGTGATTCAACAGTCATTGGCTAAAGCTAATTATCTTTGGGTATTATTTGCCTCTGTTTTTGGCCTTCTTGCTTATTGGTTCAGAGCGATTCGATGGAACCTGATGCTGGAACCGATGGGACATAGTATTTCCAATTCAAACTCACTTTGGTCTATTTCATTTGGATATCTAATGAACCTGACAATTCCAAGGAGTGGAGAGCTGGCAAGAGCTACCGCTTTATATGGTGTAGAAAAAGTACCTGTAGACCAATCTTTTGGAACAATTATTCTGGAAAGAGTGGTAGATTTAATCTGTATGCTTGGTTTTCTCGGGCTGACATTATTGTTTAAATATGAAGCTATTTTGTCATTCTATGAAAATTCAGGAGTTACTATTAATCCTAACAAAATTTTACTTGTTCTTTCTGTATTAATTGGAGGTACGGTTTTGTTTTTTGCTTTTAAAAAGAGATTGGCAAATATTCCATTTCTAGGTAAGATTGTCAATTTTATAGATGGAATTTTTCAGGGATTGACTACTATTTTCAAATTAAAACAAAAAGGGAAATTTATATTATATACACTGGGAATCTGGATTTCCTATTATTTTGCAGCTTATCTGGTATGTTTTGCACTTCCTGAAACTTCTGCATTTACCTTTGCAGATGGTTTCTTCATTATTGTCGTAGGAACATTAGGAATGATTATTCCGGCGAGTGGTGGGATAGGTGCTTATAATCTGGCGATGAAGTATGGTTTCATGGCTCTTTTTATCTCAGTAGGAAAAAGTGCTGACCTTGGTGGTGAAATGGGGCTGACCTATTCTTTTATTTCTTTACCGCTTCAGATAGTGATTATGTTGGTAATGGGACTTATTTCTATTCCTATGTTAGCCAAAGCAAGAAATGAAGCCGCTTCAGAAAAGGTTTTTAAATAATTAATTCAACAATTATATGATATAAAGGTCCAGTTTTTTAATTGGACCTTTTTTATTGTCTTTTATTTCAAGGAGGAAATTAGATTTACTTGTCTTATATCCATTATTTTTAGCAAATAAATTTGGTCAGTTCGTAAATCAAATCTATCTTAATGGAAAAAATAATTCATAACATAAAATACTATGGCAATTAATCTACAGAAAGGACAAAAGATCGAGATCGGACTGACTAAAATGACGATAGGACTTGGTTGGGATCCTAATGAAGGGACAGGCTACGACTTCGATCTTGATGCTTCAGCAATTATGATCGATTCTGACAGAAAATTAGTAAGCGAGGAATATTTTGTTTTTTATAATAATTTAAATTCACCGGATGGAGCTCTTACCCATACCGGAGATGATCCAAGTGGAAAGAACAGTGACGGGGATGATGATGAGGCAATCATTATTGATCTTGATAAAGTAGATTCAAGAGTTGAGGAAATTCTTTTTGTGGTAACTATTGAAGACTTTGAAAGAAGAAAACAGAACTTCGGACAGGTAAGAAATTCTTATATCAGAGTGGTAGATAACAGTACTCACCAGGAGATTGCAAAATATGAACTGGATGAAGACTTTTCCATTGAAACAGGAGTAGAATTCGGAAGACTGTATAAAAGAAACGGAAGCTGGAAGTTTGAAGCTTCAGGAATCGGATACAGAGCAGATCTTGGCTTCTTCCTTGAAAAATATTATAAAGGACAAATCATCAAATAAACATTAAATACACAAAACAATAGCTATGGCAATTAATTTACAGAAAGGTCAAACGATTGATTTAAGAAAAAATGACCGTGGAGAAAGTGTTTATGACCTTTCGAAAGTAACGATCGGTTTAGGATGGGATGTAAGAAAACAAGGAGGTTTCTTTGGGAAACTTTTTAATAAGGAAGCTGAATATGATCTTGATGCAGTAGCATTTCTTCTGGATGGTAGCGGAAAGGTTGCCAATTTGGGAAGAACGGTTCAGACCAATGACGGAAGACAGATGGGATTGTATCAGGGAGATGTGGTTTTCTTCAATTCTATGCAGCATCCGAGTGGAAATGTATGGCTTACGGGAGATAATAGAACCGGTGCCGGAGATGGGGATGATGAGCAGATCATTGTAAAATTGGATCAGCTGGATCAAAGCTATCAGAAAATTGTGTTTTTGGTTACCATTTACCAGGGAAGAACCAATAACCAACACTTTGGAATGATTGAAAATGCATTTATCCGTGCCGTGGATGCTACAGGTAAAGAAATTACAAAATACAGCCTTTCCGGAGATTCAAGTATGAACGGAATGTGTGCAATGGTTTTTGCAGAGGCCTATCGTCATAATGGAGATTGGAAGTTCCGTGCAGTAGGAGAACCTCACAATACGGATAACTTTATTGATATTCTGAGACAGCAGTACTCATATTCAAACTAGATTGTAAATTTCTATTCAACATATAAGCCGGCTGGGAAGTCTTCGACTTCCTCCGCCGGCTTCAGAATTAATAACCGCCTTATGACCAGAAGATTATTAGCTTATTTTTTACTGGATACTTCCGGTTCCATGAATGGGGAACCCATCCAGGCGCTGAACAACGGCTTCAATGGACTCATCAGCATGCTTCGTACAGATCCGCAAGCGATGGAAAGCCTTCATTTAAGTGTCATAACCTTTGATAGAGAGGTTAAGAATATTATTCCGTTAACTGCTCTTGCCAATTTTTATCCCATGGAGATTACCTGTCCGGATAGTGGCCCCACCCATACGGGAGCAGCGCTAGAAATGGTAGCTGAACTTGTTCAGAAAGATGTTGTAAAAGGATCTGCTGATGAAAAAGGGGACTGGCAGCCGTTACTTTTTATATTTACAGACGGAAAACCTTCTGATATTCAGAAATACAGACAAATGATTCCTGTACTTAGAGGTCTTGAGTTTGGCGGTATTGTAGGTTGTGCAGCAGGTCCCAAAGCTGATGAGCAGTTTCTTAAGGAACTTACAGATCATGTCGTAAAGCTTGATACTACAGATGCTATTACCCTTTCTTCCTTTTTCAAATGGGTGAGTTCTTCTATTACACAAGGTGGGCATTCACAAAATACAGCAGATCATGTAACATTGCCTCCGCCACCGTCGGAGCTTACTATTATTATTTAAAAAAATGTCTTTACAGATATGAGAAGGCTACCCATTTATTTTTTGATCGATGTCTCCGAATCTATGGTAGGAGATCCAATTGAGCAGGTACAGGAAGGAATTTCCAATATCGTCAGAGAGCTGAAAAAAGATCCGTATTCACTGGAAACAGTTTATATTTCCGTGGTAGGTTTTGCCGGAGAGGCTGAAGTGATTACGCCATTGCAGGATATTATCAGTTTTTATCCGCCTAAAATTCCGATTGGAAGCGGAACCTCGTTGTCTCAGGGGTTGATTAAAATTATGGATTGTATTGATAAGGATGTAGTAAAGACAACTTATGACCGTAAAGGTGACTGGAAACCTATTGTTTTTCTGTTTACAGACGGTGTTCCAACGGATGATGCGACTAAAGCGATCGAAAGATGGAATACCAAGTATAATGGAAAGGCTAATACCATTGCCGTTTCTATAGGGGAAAATACAAATTATAGGCTTTTAGGCTCATTGGCGGATAACGTTTTACTCTTCAATAATACAGATGAAAATTCATATAAAGAATTCTTCAAATGGGTAACAGATTCTATTAAAACAACCAGCCAAAGTGTTACTGAAGCAAAAAAAGAAGGAATCAATCTTTCCAAAATTGATTCTGTTATTCTTGAAAAGGTAGATCCACAGATGGAGCAGCGTTTTCCAGATAATAATTTTGTGGTTTTGAATGGTAAATGCTCAGAGACGGACAAGCTCTATCTGATGAAATTAAAAAAAACGTTCGGGGAATCAAGTATTCCGGGGATGTCTACCAGATATTATAAATTGGAAGGAGCTTATAAAATTGATGAAAAATCCTATTACAGACTGTCTTCTGCACAAAGGAGTCATCTGAAAATTTCAATAGAAGAACTTCAGGGCGGAACTTCATGTCCGCAATGTGCCAATCCTATTGCTCTTGCCACCTGCTCTTGCGGTGGAATTCATTGCCTTCAAGGAGAAGGATATAATAAATGCCCTTGGTGTGGAACTTCAGATTATTACGGATATTCCGGGGGAGGATTTGATATCAATAGAACGTTAGGTTAAATCATATGAGCCATGAAAATACCTTCATTTTATTTTGGAACCGGGAAAGAGCCTATGGGAAAAGGGGCAATTTATAAAGAGAAAGAAGAATTTAAAGAAGCTCACTGGGTATTGCAACATGCCCATTCAGGGAAGTTCTATGAATGCAGCTTTGGAATGTCTGATTTTCCAAATATCAGGATTAAAACTGTCAACAACTTAGAAGAAACCGGTCTTGTGTTTGAAAATAACAGCATTTCCGGAATTCCGGTGGCCCATAATCTTTATCATCTGGATATTGAATTTTTCCACACCGAGGATAGAGAGAATATTGAGATTAAGAGAGTTCAGCTATTGGTTAATGTTGATCCCAAAGATTTATGGAAGAGTATTCCAAGTGATAGAAATGCCGATTTTTATAAAGAAGATGAGGTTTCATTTCAGGGAACATTCTCTGATAAAAAAATTGTTGTAGCTTCTAAAAGGGGCCGTTCTCATGCTCATGAAGGAAAATTCAGAGAAGATGATTTTGCTGTGAATAAACTTTTTGCAGAATGGAATGTTATTTCCGTTTCTGATGGTGCCGGTTCTGCTGTAATGGCACGGGAAGGTTCAAGGCTGGCAACAGTTTCTATCAATCAGTTTTTAAGTGATCCGGATGTTTTAAATGAAATTGAAAATAATATCACTATCATTTATACCCCAGGAAATTTGCAAAAAGAACTGGATGAAGCGAAAGAAAATGTAATAAGAGTTCTGTATAAAGGGGTTTTATACGTTCATAACACATTGGAAAAAACCGCTGCAGAAAATAAACTCTCCATTAATGATCTTCATGCTACTCTTATTTTTGCTTTGGTTAAAAAGTTCAGTTTTGGATATGTTATCCTGAGTTTCGGAGTAGGAGACTGCCCAATTAACCTCATCAATACAGATTTTTCCGCGGTAGAACTTCTGAATACTATGGATGTGGGAGAATTCAGTGGTGGTACCCGTTTTATGACGATGAAGGAAATTTTCAGTAATCATATTGCTTCCCGTTTCAGGATAACTTGTGTTGAAGATTTTTCATATCTGGTGCTCATGACAGACGGTATTTATGATCCGAAATTCCTTACAGAGAACAAACTGGAAGATACAGAAAGCTGGAAAATGTTTTTTAATGATCTTAACGGAGATAACGATGATCTTGCTAAGATAGACTTTATCAATGATGCCAAGATTGCTCAACAGCTTCTGCATTGGACTGATTTCTGGAGCAAAGGTAATCATGACGACCGTACACTAGCCATAATTTATTAATTCAATATGAAAAATACCATTAAGGTTGTTTCTGTTCTGGATGCAGCCAAGTCCTATGAGTATGTAGATGAAAAGCCCATTCAGGGTGGAGTAAAAGATGTTTATTTCTCGCCGGATAGGAAGTATGTAGTTGCTTTTTATAGAAATCCATTGGATGAGGGGCAGAAGGAAAGAATTATGAGAATTGTTTCTATTTATCTTCAAAGTATACAAAATGGAAATGCTGCAGAATATTTTCTGAATGAAATATTCAGATGGCCTTATGATATTGTTGAAAAAGATAGGCTGACTGGAATTATTGTTCCTATTTACAATCAAAAATTTTTCTTTGCTAAAGGATATGTAGGTTCTGATAATATTCAGGGTGAAGATAAAGTAGGAAAATGGTTTACAGCTCCGATGTTTAGAAATCCGCAGTATCCACTGAGGCTGGATCAGTCTGAACTTGGGGACTGGTTAAGCTATTTTCAGATTGCCATTAATATCAGCCGAGGAGTAAAGAAGCTTCATCAGATGGGATTAGCTCATTCAGATTTGTCTTATAACAATATTTTAGTAGATCCTGTAACCAAATCAGCCTGTATTATTGATATTGATGGTCTTGTTGTCCCCAAATTATTTCCACCGGAAGTCATAGGGACGGCAGATTTTATAGCTCCTGAAGTTTTAAAGACCCAACATTTGGGACTTCAGGATCCGGGAAGACATCTGCCTAATCAAAAAACCGATCTGCATGCTCTTGCAGTTTTGATTTACATGTATCTGTTAAGAAGACACCCTCTTCGAGGTGGAAAGATCTGGGATCTGGATTCTGAAAAGGATGAACTCATATCTATGGGTGAAAAAGCACTGTTTGTAGAACATCCTAATGATCCTTCCAATAATGTAAGAGCCGATCATCTTAGGAAATGGGATGTTTTCTGGGGCGATCCGCAAAAGAACCCTTATACCGTAACAGGTCCGTATATTACAGATTTGTTCAGAAAAACATTTATAGAGGGATTACACGACCCGATCAGGCGCCCCACTGCCAACGAATGGGAAACAGCTTTGCTGAAAACAGTAGATCTGATACAGCCTTGTAAGAATCCGGAATGTACTGAAAAATGGTACGTCTTTGACAATACCAGCAATCCGAAATGTCCTTTCTGCGGAACTCCACATCAGGGAACACTTCCGGTTCTTGATTTATACTTTAGATTTGATGATGAGGTCTGGAAACCGGAAAACCACCGATTGATGGTGTACCATAATCAATATTTGTTCAAATGGCATGTTTCAAGGAAGGTGATTAGAAATGAAAACCTGGCTATGCAGGATAAAATACCTGTAGGATATTTTACATTTCATCAGGGAAAGTGGGTATTGGTCAATCAAAGTTTATCAGGTATGAAAGATATTACAGAACAGAAAGAAATTCCGCCGGGATCTATGGTTGAACTGACTGATGGAAAGAAAATATTGTTGTCTGCAGAAGATGGAGGAAGATTAATCTATGTAACAATGGCAAATCAGTAGTTCAATTAGGCAGAAAGCGAGGAGAATGAAGCCGTAAATATAATCTCAACAATAAAATAAAAGTATTTAAATTCAATAGAAGTGGGTTTTAGCCCGCTTTTTTATATTTTACCCAACTCCAATGGCTTTAGACCAAACCTCTATTTTTTTATACTCTTACAGATTTTTACACAATCATCTGCTCAATCAACGAGAGTAAAATATTTCTACAGATTTTTTGTACAATTATCTGTGAAAATCCGTATCTGTGGGAAAATAAAATCAACCATAAAAATCACAAAAGCTCTTTTCACACTTAAAAAACTTTAAGTTAAAAGCTTTCTGCATAAGATTATTAGTGTAAAGTATTTGTGCTAAAAAGGAGAGAACTTCATGAAGTAAGAATGCTCATCTTCGTTTACGATTTTGAACCCTAAACTCGAATATAGATGCTGAGCCTTATTGGTTTTTAAAACACTTAAAGAAGCCGTTTTTCCTGTTGCAGAAGCTTCTTCTAAAATATCAGCCAGGATCATTCTTCCTAATCCTTTGCCTTGTTGGCTGGGATCAATCTGAAGCTGTAATATATCGATATTGGTATCTGCTCGATCTATTTTCAGAAGCCCAATAGGATTATGGTCCAGAAAAATAATAGAGGCCTTGTCAAACTGATAGAGGATCCGTTGAAGTGTCGTTTCCTGGTCTGTAGGAAGGTTAGATTCTGCATAGTGCGGAACCATGGTCTTTGTTCTCAGATCAAGGAGATAATCAATATCTTTTTCTGTAGCTTTTTGATAAGTAAGTGGAGTTTTCATAGTTTTTTTAATTCGAATTTCAGGCCATACTTTCCCTGACCGGAAAAATTAATAAGTACCTATCTTTAACAATATTTCCTGAACTTGATTTAAAGTTTAATCAAATGTAATATTTCTTTGTTGAAGATATGCTTCATTAATATTTTCTTTTTCAATGCGATCCGGATACATTGTTATTTTTATAAACTCTTCATCCGGGTAAAGACCTCCTAAAAACAACTCATTTTCTATTATTTTGACCTGGATGGTAAGTGCATTGATAAGGATTTCTTCATCCTTTAAAGTTTCGATATTAAAAATAAACAATCTCTGATAATAAGTATCTTTATACTTAATGATAAGATAATTTTCATGAAAATACAAAAGACCATCCCGGAAAATTGCTTGTCCCAAGGTATTAATAGGTGGTTTCCATGTAAGCAGTTTCTTTTTTTTCAGTCTGATATGAACCTTTTCTTTTCCCGCTTCATTACATTGCCACCAGGCAATAATCCCATCTTTATTGATCGCTGTTTGGTGGGGTGACACTGAATTTTCAGTACCCAAATGATCTATCCAGACAATCTTTTGTTGACTAAGTTCAGTTTTTATATGATCTGTGGATAATTCTTCATCAATCAGGGTAAGGATTTCAGCCTGCGTCATTACTTTTTTATTTCTGAAGGCGAAGATATTGATTTAATTAGACTTGGAAATAAAAAGATCACCTTAGAGAGGTGAGGAATACCGGAAATAGTTGTTGAATTTAGAATTCTTTATACTTCCGGCATTCAATCTCTTATTTTAGACCAATTCAAAAAAGCTTCTTCTACCGATCTTTATTTTGACCTCTTTTGTCAACACTATTTCCTCATCCGGATTTATGGTTTTAACAGAATTTATCTGCACACCGCCACTTTCGATAAGTCTTCGAACTGCAGATTTGCTGAGGTCTTTTTTTAACTGATGACAAAGTTCAAGAATAGTTGTTTTATGCTGAACATGATTCAGTACGCTGATAGAAACAGGATCAAAGTTTTTTTCTTCAAAATTCTTATTCTGAAATTGGTTATTGAAGAACAGTTCTGCATTTTCAGCGGCTTCCTCATTATGGTATTGACGGATAATATTTTTAGCCACGAGTTTTTTTATATTCATCGGGTTTTCACCGTTTTCTATTTTTGATTTTAAGCTCTCTTTCTCTTCCATTGAAAAATCAGTGGTAAGGTCGATGAATTCATCAATTAATGCATCAGGAATAGACATGGTTTTTCCAAACATTTCATTCGGTTCATCAGTTAACCCGATAATATTGTTCAAAGACTTGCTCATTTTTTCCTTTCCGTCCAATCCTTTCAATAGCGGCATACACATTACAATCTGCGCCGGCATCTGATGAACCTCCTGTAGTTGTCTTCCCATCGTACAGTTGAAAAGCTGATCGGTGCCTCCCATTTCGATATCACACTCAATTTTTACAGAATCAAAGCCCTGAAGAATAGGGTATACCAATTCATGCATGGCAATAGGGGTATTTTCTGTAAATCTTTTATTAAAATCATTTCTGTGCATCAGCTGTGCAACCGTAACTTTTGATAGCAGTTGAATCACCTCAGAAAAATTCAATGCGTCAAGCCAGTCAGAATTGAAGACAATCTTTGTTCTTTCAACATCAATAATCTTCGAGAGCTGATTGATATAAGTCTGTGCATTATGCTGAACATCCTCAGTACTTAATGGTTTTCTTGCTTTGTTCTTTCCGGTAGGATCACCAATTCTTGCGGTAAAACTTCCCACTACAATAATAACTTGGTGGCCCAGGTCCTGAAACTGCTTCAGTTTTTTAAGAACAACGGCGTGTCCCAGATGTAAATCAGGAGCAGTAGGATCAAACCCTAATTTGATAGAAAGTGTTCGATTTTCTTCTTTAGCTTGTTTTAATTTCTCTTCCAATCCGTTTTCAGGCAGAATAATAGAGACATTTTCTTGTAATGTATTAATCATGTTGAATAGTTTTAAATGAAAAAAGCCCGGACAATACTGTCCGGGCTCTATATGTTAATTAGATTATTTAATTTAGAATACAGATATAGAAAGTCTTCCCGAACGATAGCCCGGAGTGTAATATTCACTGAAGAATGGAAGACGCAATATGCTGTTTAAGTGTTTCATTAATATTGTAAATATATAGGATTTCTCCTGAAGTTCCAATATTTAAACCATTAAGATGTAGTGTAGTGGTTATAACAAGATTTGTTTTTTAAAGAAAAAACTTAACCATTTACGTATCTTAATGGTCTAAAATAATGGTTCAAAACAATTTTACTTGCCATTTCTGAAGCTAATTTTGTGCCACAAATTCTTAAAAATACGCTTATATGTTTTTTATCATGTTATAAGTATTTTTCCATTTTATAATTGATGATATCAATCCCTTTTACATGCACTGTTTGTTCCAGAATGACCTTAAAATTCATCCTTTCAAAAAAAGGTTTTGCCGTTTTGCTGACTTCAGCAGTCAGTAATTTTTGATCCTGCTCTAAAGCCTTTTCCTCGATGAGGTGGTAGAGCTGGGAAGCAATTCCCTGATGCTGATAATCTTTATGAACAAATAACAAATCGATATAATTTCCCTGGTCAAGGGTACAAAAACCAACTATTTTATTTTCGGACTCAGCAATTAGAATATATTGTTCTTCCATGACGTTCAGCCATCTTTTTGTATTCTCTGATCCGGATTTCCAGGCTTCCAGCTGATCTGTATTGTAATCTTCTTTGCAAACAGCTGTAATAGTATCCTTAAAAAGCAGCAGCATCTCAGAAAGATCTTCCTGGTTTGATTTTCTGATGGTGATTGGATTATTGGATGTACTGTTTTTCATAAATTTTTTGCTGTTCTTTATTGAGTAAAGGATAGAAGAGATTCATCAGTAAAAGGGTGTAAGACTCAATAGCGGCTTTTTTATTCAGTTTTGAGATCAGTCTGTTGTGAGTAAGCCAGTTGTCTGCTAGAATAAAAATCTGTTCGGTAAGACTATTGATGATAAAATCAGGAATATCCTTTTTTAAAATATTGTTTTTTTGAAGATCGGTGAAGATCAATTGAAACTCCTCTCTTCTGCTAAAATTAATTCCTTCATACTTTGCCTCAACCTCCGGGATTTTTTTTAATACATCAACAAGATTGACAAAAATGAACCGATAATGATAGAAAATTTCACAAGTAGAAGAGGTTAAAATGTAAAGATCTTCCAATGTTTTGTTTTCTTTTGCCTTCATTTTGTTCAGTAGTTCATCCATTTTAAGGGTAAGCTCAGCAAATAGGATTTTGATGATGTCTTCAGAATGCCTGAAATGGTAATGAAGATTTCCCGGGCTGATGGAAAGTTCAGCTGCAATATGCCTTGTTGTAATATTGTTGTATCCCTTTTCATTAAAGAGTTCCAGTGCCTTGAACAAAATTTTTTCTTTTGTGCTCATCTTTCAAAGATAAGAATAATAAAGGCTGGTAATAAATCATATTTTAAAAATTAGAACAATTGTTCTAATTTAGGTATATTTGTTATATCAAATCTTATTACAATGGAAGGAAAACAAAAGTTTGATTACGAGGCTGCTGGAAAGAGTGAAAAGAACAATGAAACCGATATTCAGGATATCATGGCCAAAGTACTTCAGGTTATCATCGGATTTATCATGGCCGTACTGCACATGTGATGAAAAAGCAGATTTCATATTGGTTTTTGTTGGGATTGGCTGTCTGGGCAGTGATGATCCTGCTGAGAAAGAATGGTATTTTTATTCCTGTTATCAATAATCATTTTACTGATTTTATTACCATTCCGATGTACTGTTATCTGATAGAATATATCATGAATTCATTGTTGGGATTTCACTGGAAACCGGATTTTAAATTTGTCCTCACATCCATTTTATATCTATCTTTTTTGTTTGAAATCCTTTGCCCGAAACTTTCACCTTTATTCACAGGGGATATTTTTGATGTATTATCCTATTTTCTTGGAGGAATGTTGTATTACTTTTTTAAGATCAGATCATTTTCTGTTTTAAAAAAAGGGGTGGAGTACATTGGATCAATATTAAAGATTTGAAGCTTTTTTGAATTTGACACAAAGTTTTATTTAAAATGCAGATTATTTTAAAAGACCGGCAGAACCTTATTGAAAAGGAACTGCCGGTCGCGGGTTATTGTTTTTATCCTGTTTTTTGTTTTTTATGCTAAAGAGAATGGGGTCTTAATTATTACCACCATTTGCTCTGTTGGAGTCTTCAAATTTCACCTGTTTTGTAGCTCCTTTTACATTGTTATTTCCGAATTTATAAGTAAGGGAAAGATGAACGTTTCTGGTTATTCCTTTGTATTGGTAATCAATATTGTAATCCGGATAATACTCGATTCCTTTTTCACGGTTGGTATTCAGTACATCATTCAAATAAAGGTTGACAAGAAGTTTTTTATCCATAAAACTCAACTTTAGCCCTGTATACAATGAAGAATTGGTGTAGTAATAGGTATTTCCATCTCTATTAGGAAGGCTTCCCCAAAATCCCAGTAAGAAAGTCACTGTTTTATCTTTATTGAGGAAGAAACTATTGTCTATGTTGATATTGGCACTATATCCTGGAGGAACAGGCAGAATAGATGGGTCATAAGATTTTGCTTTGGTATAATAGCCATTAACAAAAATATTAGATTCCATCCACTTCAATTTGTTGTAGTTGTAACTGATATTGATTCCGGTTTGATTTTCATTATAGAAATTCTTAGCAATGGTGTATCTATAATTCTCATCTATCATCTGAATTCTGTCCCAGCTGTCTTTATTGTAACTGTGATACAGCGTAATGTTGAATTTGTTATTCAAAACATATCCGAATTCAAAATTATCCGAAAATGAAGGGAGCAGATACGGGTTTCCGGTAGTATACTCAAAGTTGGAGGTGAAATACTTAAATGGATTCAGATTTCCAAAATAAGGACGTGAAATTCTGCGGGAATAGCTTAGTGAAAAAGAATTGTTTTCATTAGGCTTATAACTTAAATAAGCCGTGGGGAAGAATTTACCATATTTGATCGTTGTGGAAATATTATCATTCATAGAAATACCCTCCAGTGTTGTGTATTCGTAACGTAGTCCCGCCTTTGCATCCCATTTATCATTGATCTTAAAGTTGGTTGAAAAATAAGCAGCATAGTTTTCTTCGTTATAAAGGAATGTATTGGTTTTACCGGCATTAAGCTGATTTTGTCCGTTGATAATGTCGAAGAAATTAAACTCCGAATCATTTTTGATCTTTGTATACTTTAGCCCGGATTCTGTTTTTATTTTACCAAATGTTTTTTCCAGATCAGCCTGTCCTGAATAAATTCTGTATTTACTGATAGGATTAGCCATGGTATAAACTTCTTGCGGAGTATAGGTATTGGAGAAGTTTCTCGCGTTGGAATTATTCAGCATCAAATTAGCTGTTACATTCAGCTTTCCTCCTGTACTGTCTATTTTAGCTTCATAAAATGCAGTGGCATTATGAACATCTCTGCTGTTTCTGTTGTTGAAATCAGAAGAAATAGTAATGATTTCTTTTCCATTGAAACGGGTCGATTCACTTACGCCTATTTCTTTAGGATTACTATGGGAGTAGTTATAGTTGATTCCGAAAAGATGTTTATCATTGATCTTATATTCAGCCTTTATATTTCCGCTTTTGTATTTGTAATTATTAAGATTGTCACCATCTTTGTTCCAGTAATTGTTATTGGTGATAC
The DNA here is from genome assembly GCF_003815715.1 of Chryseobacterium sp. G0162. Taxonomy (NCBI): domain Bacteria; kingdom Pseudomonadati; phylum Bacteroidota; class Flavobacteriia; order Flavobacteriales; family Weeksellaceae; genus Chryseobacterium; species Chryseobacterium sp. G0162. The sequence continues at coordinate 3,518,549 of NZ_CP033922.1, forward strand.
CGGACATATTATTGTAAATATTATACTGCCAATAGTTATCTCCGGCTGATAGATTGGTACTTAATGAGAGCTTTTCTCCCTGATAATTAAAGGTAGCACCTCCTCTGGAAGAAACGGTAGGTTTTCCCCAAAAATAATTTCCTGAGGTCTGAATGGAACCATTCCAGCCCAGATTGGCATTTTTCTTAAGAATAATATTAATGAGTCCGCTTTTTCCTTCTGCATCATATTTTGCAGGAGGTGTGGTAATAACTTCAATTTTAAGAATATCATCAGAACGGATTGTCTTCAGATAATTGATAAGTTCCTGTCCATTCAGGTTCAGGAGTCTGTCATTAATCATTACAGCGACATTACTTTTCCCGGCAATACTTATCGCTTCGTCACTGGTTTTTACCATAGGTGTTTTAGCGAGAGCTTCTATAGCATCAATTCCCTGAGATGCTACAGAATTCTCAACATTGAAGACCAAACGGTCTACTTTTCTCTCGAATAATTTTTTCATTGCAGTAACGGTTACTCCTTCTACTTTCTGTACCACAGGTTCATCCTTGATCTGAATGTCCTTTCTTGCATTTCCTTTTACTGTAATTTTCTCACTGTTGGTTTTTACCCCGTCTTTTATAATCTCAAGTAGATAATTCCCATCCTCCTTCAAAGGAATTTTGAATAAACCTTTTTCATCTGTGATTGCAGAAAATTTAATATCATTTTTTGTGATGAGTACTTCAGTTTCCGCTATCGGTTTATTTTCTTTGTCTGTAACAGTCCCTTCTACACTTTGTGCCAATGCGAATGAAGATGAAACAAGACTTAAAAGAAGAATAATTTTCCGGTTCATATTTAGCTTTTTATACAAGACAATTATTTTGCAGAGAATATTACATGGGGCTGTGAAAAATCTTTTTCTTTGCAAAAATATTTGAGTATTCTTTTGATTATTTTTGTAATAGATATAAACTCAACTTCAATGCACGATAAGCTTCTACAATACATGTGTTCCAGCCATGATTTTTCTCCAAAAGAAATTGAAATGGTTCAACAGTATTTCGAGCCTGTATCTTTTTTAAAAAATACTGTGATAGAAGAGCCTGGTAAGGTTCCTAATTATCTTTATTATATTGTTTCGGGGTATCTCAGACTTTTTTATCTGGATCAGAACGGAAATGAAGTAACAACACATATCAATTGTCCACCCGGATTTTTCACCTCTTATTCTCATTTTATCAACAGAACCGTTTCTGATCATAGCGTGGAGTGCATTACGGCCTGTGAACTTTTGAGAATTAGCAAAGAAGATCTCGATCATCTTGTCGCTGAAAGTCAGGTAATGAAAGATTTTAGTATTTCAGTATTTCAGCATTCTATTGCCTATAATGAAAACCGTTCCAGAGAATTGTCAACGTTGAACGCCGAAGAACGCTATGTTAAACTATTAAAGGATTATCCGGAAATTATTCAGCATGTTCCTATTCAATATATTGCTTCATTTTTGGGGATGAAACCGGAAAGTCTGAGCAGAATCAGAAGAAAAATAATTAACTAACAAAAGTCAAGTGGTTTCGTAAGCAGGAGCATGAACTTTGCTGCATTAAAATCAATGCAATGACAAAGAATAATCTAAGCCTCGTTTCAGGAGCTAATGGACATTTAGGAAATAATTTAGTCAGGTTTTTATTGAAACAAAGCGTTCAGGTAAGGGCAACAGTACGCAATATCCAAAATACAAAACCTTTTGAAGGACTGAACTGCGAGCTGATGCAGGCTGATATTACAGATAAAGCCTCTTTTGTAAAAGCTCTTCAGGGAGTAGAAACCTTTTATGCAGTAGGAGCTTCCTTTAAATTATGGGCTAAAGATCCTAAGAAAGAAATTTATGATGTCAATATCAAAGGAACCCGAAATACTATTGAAGCGGCAGCCGAAGCTGGAGTAAAGAAAATAGTCTATGTAAGTTCTATTGCAGCACTTGATTATACTCAATTACCCATAAAGGAAAGCAATGGGTATAATCCGGATCGTAGGGATATGTACTATAATTCTAAAAATGATGGTGAAAAATTAGCTTTTGAACTGGCAGCAAAGCTTGGGGTAGAACTTGTTTCCGTTATGCCATCTGCGATGATTGGAAGTGAATCATTTCTGCCTTTAAATGTATCTTATGGAGTACTAAAGCTTATTCTGAATAAACAGATTCCCGTAGATACAAAGATTACCCTGAATTGGGTAGATGTGAAAGATGTTGCGGAAGGATGTTATCTGGCAGCCCAAAAAGGACGCTCTGGAGAACGGTATATTCTGGCCAATGAAAAATGCATGACCATTACCGATACAACGATTTTGGCCAATAGACTATATCCGGATCTAAAATTAAAAGTTCCCAATTCTGTTCCCAAAGGAATTCTTTATACGATTGCTGCTTTGATGGAATTCACGGCAAAGTTGAGTGGTAAAGCTCCGGTATTGACGAGGAAAGATATTTCAATGTTTTCCGGATTGCAACAGGATTTTGATATTTCCAAAGCCAGAAATGAATTGGGTTTTAATCCAAAAAGTCCTGAACAGGCTGTAAAGGAAGCCTTTGATTATTTACTAAAGAATCCAGAACTTTTAAAGGAAGTTTAGAATTATAGCTGAATAATAGAACCTTTATAAAATTTAGTCAGGTCATACAGGTCATTGAAGTATTTTTGGAGATCTGTATTGCTTTTTTCATCAATATTTTTTAATGCCGAATGACTTTCTGCCAATGTATATAAAGTTGGGTAATCAGGTTTCAGATAATCAGAAAGAATGTTTTCTTTACCTTGTTCCCTGTTGATTATTTCTGTAAGGAATATTCCGTAGATCAGGAATTGATTAAAATTCTGAGCATTGACAATATAATTCATATTTTCCTGAGAAAGTTTTTCATAATCAGAAAGAACCTGTAGGAAATTTGCAGTGTGTAATGGGGATTGAATTTCATAAAAAAGATCAATTCCATTGATAAACAGCTGAGTTTTTATTTCTTCATGATCAGAAGGGTAAGCTTTGCTAAACCATAAAAATATATTTAAAAGTTCTTGTCTGTTAAGTTCTTCCACAGAATCTTTTACTTTATCCTTGATGATTTCAAGACTTGCTCTTCCATCAGGCTGGAGAAAGCTCAGAAAATTTTCCTCTTCACGACAAAGCTTATTGTACAAATTGATTTTGGCAATATTTGGATTGGTTTTGATGAAATAAAGTTCTTCTGTCATAACGAATTACCAAATATTTTTATTGAAATGGTAATTAAAGATACAAAATATGCTGAAACATAGATTGAAAAATGTTATGCGATGAATGGAATGCATTTGGGGATGTAAGCTGAAAGATCGAGGCAGGAAGTTGTAAACCACATAGAAACATAGATCTTTTTGATGCCAAAAGCGTTTCAAAAGTTATTTTAGACCGAAAACAGTCATTGATAATAATCCTATGTGCTTATGGGGTTCACATTTAACACAGAAGTAATAAATTATTTTATAAAATACTTCTATAGCTCAATGTTTCAATAGTGGAGTTTTTTCTTTTATGTACTTAATAACTTCCATCTCTCAGTCTCCATCTTCCTTACTCATTGTTTCATGCAAAGCAATCCTGTTTCCCTCTGAGTCTTCGAATTCTGCCACTGCAAAACCATATTTCTCATCTGTTCTTTTGGGATAAAGAATTGTTCCTGCATGTTGAAGAACTTTCTCAAGGGTAGCATCAATACTTTCGGTTTTAAAATAAATAATAACCCCATCTTTGGTAGGTTTGTAAACATCGCCTTTAGCCAGTGCACCGGTAATGCCACTGTTCTTTTCTTCAAAAGGGAAGAGGGCCATCTCATAATGATCGATGATGTCTTTCTCGAAACTGAAATTGAAAACAGCAGAATAGAAGTTTTCTGCACGTTCAAGATCATGTACAGGAATTTCAAAATAAACTACAGGATTGGATGAATTCATTGAGATGTTATTTATTTTTTAAATGAAGGAAGCGCTTTTATTTCTGATTTGAAAATCATTGTTGTAGCAATGGATCTAAGAAGAGATCTGGTGATGGAAAGTGGATGCTCAGGGAATTCGTGATCGTATTTTTCCAATTCAGACTGATTCATTAAAGTTCCCTGCTTAAATTCCGGATCATAAGGATCTCCGAACCAGTTTTTCATATTTTCTTCATCAATTTCGACTTCTCCGGCTTTGTGTAATCTGTCAAGAATAAGCGCATCTCTCATCCCTGTAATTCCTATTTCATCAGCCTGAATTTTTATTACATAACTGCAATTTTCAAAAGGAATAGTGATGGAAGCAATATAAATCATCCCTGTTTCCTGTTGGGGATATTTAATAATGGTTTTTACACAAGGGATGTTATGGATATGAATAATATCCGTTTCAATAATACCACCATTAGATGCTGCTGCAATATTTCGATAAAACTTTTGTAGGTAATCAAGATCTTTTGCCGTAGGAAGATCAGGTTCTTTATCAAAAAAATGAAGGACAATTAAGGCAGATTGTTGTGGATTTACCCATCTTATAGCTTCATTATCTTCCGAAACTTTTGTCCATGCCTGATCGGGAATGGTTACAGAATGAAGGTTAGCTTTAATTTTTTTCTTCTTCTTGAAAATGTTGAACATGGCTTGTCTTTTATAGCTTAAATATCGGGCTATTTTATCAATAATAATGATTCATGAAGAAGAATTTTAATGAACAGAGAGAAATTCTTTATTATAAAAATAGATAGACTTCTCTATTTTTTACTTAGCTTTGCTAAAATTTTCAGGATGAAAAAAGAAAAAGTGCGAGACAGGATCATCAGAGTAGCTTCAGAATTATTTTATAAGCAAGGTTATAATTCTACGGGAATCAATCAGATTATTGCTGAAGCTGATATCGCTATTGGTTCGCTGTATAATCATTTTGCATCCAAAAATGATCTTCTTCAGGCTTATTTAATCAAAGAAGAGCAGGATTGGTTTGAAGGTCTTGAGAAAAGTATTGCTTATCTTTCTGATTCTAAAGAAAAGATATCAGCAATCATTGATTATCGTAAAAAACTACAGCAATCATCAAAGTTCGCAGGATGTCATTTCATTAAAATTGTCTCTGAAATAGGAGAGGGGAATGCGGCAGTATCCGGTTTTGCAAAAAATCATAAAGAAAAACAGAAAGAAATTATCCGTGAGATTGTGCATGAATATTGTGAAGGAAAGCAATGCTCAGATCCTGATTTAATCATCGAAAATATATTTTTATTGATAGAAGGAGCGGTAGTAACTTCCACCATTACTAAGAAAAATGACTCTTTTGATATGGTGAAAAAAATGATTCAGGGTTTATTACCTTAATTTTTTTATAAATTAAAAAATAGATATATCTATATAAAAATGAAACGTAACTATTTGAAATTATTTGTTATACTGTTTGGTCAGTTGCTTACAATCATGGATATTTTTATCATCAATGTATCCATACCTTCCATACAACATGATATTCAGGCATCTAACGGAGAAATGCAATTGATGATTGCTGCTTACCTCATCGGGTTTGCCTCTTTTCTTATTACTGGTGGACGCTTGGGTGATGTATATGGAAGAAAGAAGGTTTTCATTATCGGCTTGGTCTTTTTTATGATAAGTTCCATTACCTGTGGCATTTCACAAGGCGCTCTTCAGCTGATGATCTCAAGATTAGCCCAAGGGATAAGCGCTGCATTAATGGCCCCACAGGTTCTTTCTATGATCCAGATCTTATTTCCGGATCATGAACAACGTACTAAAGCCATGGGCTGGTATGGAATTACCATTGGGATCGGGACAATCCTGGGACAGTTTCTGGGAGGATATTTTTCATCTCTAACCACTTTAGAAGAGCCTTGGCGACTTATTTTTCTGATCAATATTCCTATTTGTCTGGTAGCTTTATTTTTCAGTGTAAGAAACTTAGAAGAATCCAGAGTCACTACAAAACAATCCTTTGATAACTGGGGTGTTTTGCTGTTGTCTGCAGGGCTTTTCAGCATGACTTATACACTTACCGTTTCTGAAAAGAAAATTTTTTCTGTTCTGAATATATTGCTCATGGCTGTTTCTATGGGGATTTTAATCTTCTTTATAAAAAATCAGAAAGATAAACTGAAAAATAATAAGCCTTATCTGATTGACTTTGAGTTGTTACACTTTAAAAATTTCAATTTGGGTATTGTAGCTGTTTCTTTCTTCTTTATTATGCTGGATTCTTATTTCTATATTCTCTCTTTATTTTTTCAGGATGGATTAATGATTAATCCGTTGAGGGCTGGAGAAGTAATTGTTTTTCAGGGATTAGGTTTTATCCTGGCTTCAGCTTTTTCAGTGAAACTGATCCTGAGGTATGGAAAAAAAGCCCTGGTGGCAGGACTTGGTTTTATTATACTGATTTTGGTTCTTCAGATTATTTTCTTCAATGGATCCATTGAATTTTACCAGTTATATCTGTTATTATTTTTACATGGGCTAGGAGTAGGTTCTGTAATTCCGTCACTGGCCAATATTGCGCTTTCCGGAATGCCTGAAAAACTAATAGGAAATGCTTCCGGTGTTTACAATACCTTTCAGCAGATTGCTGCAATTATGGGAATTGTTGTTGTTGGAAGTGTATTTTATTATTTATTGGGAGAAAAACCTTTAATACAGCATTATCATAATGCCTTTACCATAGCAATACTGATTAATATTCTATGTTTGGCGATTGTACTTGTGTGTATTTTTAAAGTTCCTCAGTCTGTTCTTCCCGAAAGACGAAGATAAATCCACCGAATCATCCAGGTGCTAATTTTTCCAATGACATTCATCGTCGTTGGAGTTTTGTTTTAAGGCTTTTTTAAGGGTGCTTTTATTTCACTTAATTTTATTTTAGCAATATCCCGGGTAATATCGGTTGGAGAATGACAATCACAATTACTTAGCCCTACTACATAAATATCTGCATCAGGAATATAAACGCCCATACTTTTGAAACCAAATACACTTCCGCCATGCTCGCGATCCGGAGTTCCGTTGATTTCTTTCAAATGCCATCCATAGCCATACGTAAATTCTTCCCCATCGTTAAGTTTATATTTTTGAAAGGCTTTTTGAATTTGTTGAGGATTTAATAGTATATTTTGATTCAAAGCTTGTTGCCATTTCCATAAATCATCAACGGTAGACATCAGTGAGCCTGAAGAAAAAGGAACACTGAAGCTAATAATAGTCTTATTCACGTATCCATGTTCTTTTTTATGATATCCGTAAGCTCTTTGAGGAATTACTTTTCGGTCTGAAGCATAATAAGAATAGGTCATCCCAATTTTATCAAAAATATTTTTTTTGATAAAATTTTCGTAGGTATCTCCTGAAGTAAGCTCTATAATATAACCAAGAACAACATATCCTGAATTATTATAATCGAACTTTTCACCTGGTGCAAAATCAACAGGTTCATTTTTGAAAAAATCAACCATAGCTTTGGGTTCCATTTCTTTTTGAGCAATGGAAGACAAAGTTTTCATCTTTGTAAAATCCTTAATTCCTGAAGTGTGGGTAAGAAGATGATGAATCGTGATTTTATCACCATTAGGATAATCTGTGATATATTTTGAGATGGGATCATTTACCTTAAGTTTTCCTTGTTGTTCCAACATTAGAATAGCTACAGCAGTAAATTGCTTGGTCATAGAACCGATTTGGAAAACATGTTCAGGCGTCATTGTAACACCAAGTTCCAGATTAGCTTTTCCGAAAGCTTTTTTATAAAGGCTTTTACCCTTTTGAACGACCATAAAAACACCTCCCGGCTCATCTTGGTTTCCAAATCCGGTAAGTATGAGGCTGTCTATTTTCTTTTCGTTTTTTTGGGTGAGTAATTGTGCATCCACAGTACTGCAAATCAGCAGAGCTATTAGGAAGGTTATTAATTTTTTGGTAATCATATCATGTAATTTGTTATACAAAGATATGTATTATTTTAATTACTATGTTATACAATATACTAAGTGACATTAAAAATTATTTTTGTTGTATACCGGGTAAATAAGTTTCTATTTTTCTACTGAAATTAGTAACATCATGGGTCTTCGGAGTTCATCTTTCATTTCTGGGATCTCTTTCAGCATTTCATGATTAGGTTCAGGTTCAATGATTTCTTTGATCTTAAAGCCATGTTTTAATAAGACATTCAGATAGGAGGTAACAGTTCTGTGATACTTGATGACATTTTCCCCTAAGAATGTAGTATTTCTTTTTCCTTCCATAAAATACCGGTCAACTAGCCAGGCTATTTTCTCTCCATCTTTATTGTACATCCAATCCTGACCTCCTTCAGCAGTAAAAACAGGGTGTTCCACAGAGAATACAAAATGGCCGCCTGAAGTAAGCCATCGATAGATATTTTGAGAAATTCTATCGAATGATTCCACATAATGCAGTGTTAATGAACTTAAGATAACATCAAATTGTTCTGCGGGATAATCAACATCTTCTAATGCTTTTCTTTCATAGAGAATTCCTTCGAGATTGTTAATTTCTTGTGCTCTGGTCAGCATTTTTTCTGAAAGATCAATACCAATAACAGATTTTGCTCCATTTTCCATAGCATACCGACAATGCCACCCGAATCCGCAGCCAAGATCAAGCACATTTTTATCTTTAAAATCCGGTAACATATTTTTCAGGGCATGCCATTCTCCGGCTCCCTCTAATCCCAACTGGGAACGGAGCATCTTCTCATACTGGTCAAAAAAAGACGGGTTATCGTATTTATTTTCTTTCATGGCGGGAAAAATTTACAGCTTTTAAACGGAATTAATGAACTATAAATTTACGATTATTAGCTGAAAAAGTTTTAAAACGCTGATTCAAAATTTTTCAAAAAAAAATCCTTTATGTAAATAAAGGATTGAGTATAAATTGCAAATGATTTATTTTTGACTTTCACGTACAGCACGGATTAATTTTTCGTTCCGCTCATTGGCTCTTTCATTATTTAAAGACATCACTGCCCAGATGGCAGCAGGAAGCCAGCCAATTAAGGTAATCTGTAAGAAAAAACAAATGATTCCGGTGAGAACTTTTCCCCTAACAATAAAAGATAGAAAAGGAAGTACAATTGCTAAAAACATGATTTAAATTTTTAAGGTTATGATATCGTTTTTATTTGTCAAATGTATTGATTTTTAGGACAAAGTAGAAAATCACAGACAATTAATCTTCCCTATTCTTATTCCATAATTCTTCAGCATAATCCCTGAAAGTTTTTGGGCCTTGTTGAAAAGCCTTATCAAAGGTATAAGATCCTCCTTCAAATACAGGTTTACCATGATTTTCCATTCCTGTTCGGATTTTTGTTTGTCCACGCATGGCAAACTTTTGCTTTCCTTCATACATGATAATCTTTAAATCTGAAGGACTTACATCACCTTTGCAGGCAATTTTATACATGATCCAGACTTCAGCAATACCGTTTTTATCAAGATCTGTTACGCTTAAAGTATTTTTCTTAAACTCAGCATCTATATCTACCATACAGTCTTTGACAAAATCATTGACTTTCCATACCAGCTGATTATTTTCTAAAGAGTAAGATTGCCCAAAAACTTCAGCATCTGCACTATCATCATTTTCATGAGGAAAATTTTCATTTCTGTACTTTCCGGTTTCAGATGTAACAACTATATATTCTCCTGTTTTATCTTTCCATTGGAATCCTTCTTTGAAATTTCCTTTATATTTTAATGCTTTTGGAACTTGGGAAGAATCAATTCTTGTAGTAACCAAAGAATCTGTTTTTTCTACCTGATTAACTTCCGGTGATTGAGTTTCTGAAATTGAATTTTTCTTTTCTTCTTTACAGTGTAAAAAGAATAGAAACGGAAGGCAATAGAGTAGGTGCGTTTTTTTCATAGATTATTTTTCTTTTCTGATTTATTGAATCAATTCATTTATCGTTTTCTCTGTATCCATCAAGTCTCCCTGAGGAATCTGATGCTTAAGATAAGTAAACAGTAAATTGGTTACCCAACTGTTTTCAATATCGTGAATATAGTAAGACGAAATTAATCCAAAGTCATCAGAAATATACGCTGGCAGCTCAGAAGAACTGGTAGCTTTGAACATAGAGATAAAAATATCTTTACGGATATGCGTAACAGCATCTTCGGTTTCTTCGTCTATTTCTTTTCCATCAACTGCCTGGTATGCTTTCATCCATGCATCAGAAAATTCTGAAGAATCTCTGTTGTTGAGGATTTCATCAATCTTTTCAGGGGTAATATTGACAAGAGCAGCCTTTAATGACTCATTAAAAGCTGCTTCTAATTTTTTTAATTTCTCTATCATAATTTTAATGAGATTGAGGGTCAAAATAAGCTTTAAAAGTAAGCGGATTCTCAATTTTTCCCTCAGCGTCCTCCAGATATTCTAAATATTCAGCCTGATGCTTTTCCATATAAATCATAACGATGGCCAGATTTACGAAAAGGTTTTTATCTACCGAGCCCAGATTTAAAGCCATTTTTAAATAATCCAAAGCTTTCTCATTTTCTCCCATATCGGAATAGATTGCACCCATGTTGATGAGTGCAGAAGTATTCTCAGGTTCAATAAGCAGAATTTCATCTAATTCTTTCACTAAAAGATCGTTTAGTTCATCCCAATGATCTTCATTCTCCCACCTTTTCGCCTGGAGTTTTTTTACATTTTCAAGTCTTTGTGATATGTTATTCATTTGTTTTTGAAGGTTTTTCCTTCGTATTAAATTTTTTACTATCCAAAAGCCCTTTTTAATAAACTTTCTACCTTGGGCTCACTTCCTCTGAACGCCTTATATAGTTCCATAGGATCTTTTGTTCCACCTGAAGAAAGAAGTACTTTGTATTTGGATGCAATTTCAGGGTTGAAGATTCCATTTTCCTTAAAATACTGGAATGCATCAGCATCCAATACTTCTGCCCATTTGTAAGAATAATATCCTGCAGAATATCCACCCTGGAAAATATGAGAGAAACTTGGACTCATCGCGGTTTCAGGATTGGTTGGATAAAGTGCTGTCGCTTTGGTGTATTGATCTTCAAACTCTTTTACAGTTTCATTCTCCAGCTCTGCAACTTTTGTATGATAGTTCATATCCAGTAATCCGAAACCTAGTTGTCTTAAAGTCTGGTATCCTTCCATGAAGTTTTTAGACTGCTCAATCTTTTCAATTTTTTCGTCAGGAAGAACTTCTCCGGTTTTATAATGTTTGGCAAATGTTTTCAGGAACTCAGGTTCATAACAGAAGTTTTCTAAAAATTGAGAGGGAAGTTCCACAAAATCCCATTTTACAGAAGTTCCTGATAGAGTAGGATATTGAGTGTCAGCCATCATTCCGTGGAGAGCATGTCCGAATTCGTGGAATAAAGTCGTTACTTCCTGGAAGGTCAGCAAGCTAGGGGTATCTTTTGTAGGTTTACTGAAGTTACAAACAATAGAAATATGCGGACGGGAGTTTTCTCCATTCTGCTTATATTGATTTTTATAGCTGGTCATCCATGCGCCGGCTCTTTTCCCTTTTCTTGGGAAATAATCTACATAAAGGAGAGATTTATAATTCCCGTTTTCTTTTACTTCATAAACTTTTACATCTTCATGGTATTTCGGAATGTCATTTCTTTCTTCAAAAGTTAATCCGAATAGTTTACCTGCCAATCCAAAAACAGCATCCTGAACTTGATTTAACGGGAAATAAGGCTTCAGTTCTTCATCATTAAGATCATATTTTTCTTTACGCAATTTTTCAGCATAAAAAGCGTGATCATAATTTTGCATTTCTTCAACTCCATTGGCTTTTGCCAGAGATTTTAATTCGTCAATTTCTTTGGCAGCGTAAGGAGTAGCCTTCGTTAAAAGCTCATTGAGAAAGTCAATAACCTTTGCCGGAGATTTTGCCATTCTTTCTTCCAGAACAAAATCTGCATAATTTTTATAGCCTAAAAGTTCAGCTTTCTGTTGTTTTAACTGGAGAAGTTCTTTGATGAGGTTTTGATTGTCATATTCTCCACCATCAAAAGACTTTTTACCATTCGCCAATGCCAGTTCCTTTCTCAGTTCACGGTTTTCAGCATACGTCATGAATGGGATATAGCTTGGATATTGTAACGTAACCACCCAGCCTTCAAGATTTCTTTCTTTAGCTTCCTCAGCAAATTGTTCAACAATCGCTTCCGGAATTCCGGCTAATTGTTCTTTATCTGTAATATGTTTGAAATAAGCATTGGTAGAAGCCAGTACATTTTGTCCGAATTGTAGGGATTTTATAGAAAGATCCATGCTGATCTTCTTTAATTTTTCTTTGTCTTCTTCATTCAGTAGGGCACCACTTCTTACAAAACCTTTATAGGTTTCATTCAAAAGCATTTCCTGTTCCTCATTAAGGTTATATTGTTCCTTTTCATCATATACCTTTTTGATTTTATTGAAAAGGGCTTCATTTTGAGAGATTTTGGAAGAGTATTCCGTTAAAATCGGGGAAACTTCCTGGGCAATCTGTTGGATTTCGTCACTGGTTTCAGCAGAATTTAAATTGAAAAAGATATTCGATACCACATCCAGTTGCTCACCGGAATAAGCTAATGCCTCAATAACATTTTCAAAAGTGGGTGCTTCAGGGTTGTCAACGATAGCATTGATTTCTTCTTCAGATTTTTGAATTAATTCCTTGAAAGCAGGAAGGTAATCTTCATTTTTAATGTCACCGAAAGGTGCTGAGTGATATGGTGTGTTGAATTTTTCTATTAAAATATTCATTTTTCGATTTTTAGTTAAACGTAAATGTAAGGATTCATCGGAGAATCCAAGCTGAAAGTCTCAAAAATAATGCCTTAAAGCCAAGTTATGACAAAAATGCCTTATCTTTAAATAATCTTGTCCTATGCAAAGAGGGGATGATGTCAGAATATTTAATTTTGAAAGCAGATGAGATCTTCATTTTGAAATAAATAACCTTAAATATTATATAGACTATGAAAACACTCTTAAAATTTATCGGCATTATCCTTTTGCTGGTTATTGTATATGCTGTTATTGCTATGCTGGCTTTCAGTAAAGATTATCATTATGAAAAATCTATTGTCATTAATGCTCCCAAAGAAAAAGTTTGGCAATATACAGGTTCTTTAAAAGGATATAATATGTGGGATCCTTTTTCTAAAGAAATAAAAAATATTAAAATTACTTATTCCGGTGAAGGAGATAAAATAGGAGATTCTTATCACTGGAAAGGAGATGACAGTGAAGGAGAACAATCCATCACAGCCATTAGCCCCAATGAAAAATTGGCTACGCAGCTTCATTTCATAAAACCCTTTGAAGGAAATGCTAAAAGTAACATGATACTGACTCCTGAAGGTAATGGAACAAAAGTAACCTGGATGATTGATAATGAACTGAATGCCATGATGAAGATTATGAAACCTATGATGGAAAGCAATATGGATAAAATGTTTGGGCAGGGACTGAATGACCTGAAGAAATTATCAGAAAAATAAAAATAGAAGCCTTGTACATTGTGCAAGGCTTATTGATTAAATTTCTTTTCTACCGATCTCGTTAATCGCGTTATAATTTCCTTCTCCTTTAGGATTAGGTCCGTATTCATTAGGCCCGTGGTCGCTCTCTGCAAATAGCATCCATAAACTATAAAAAGGAATTAGCTGAAACCATCCGGAGTTTCCTCTGTCATGACATCTTTTTGCACCCTGTGCAAGAAGAAACCAAAGAGACGGAATAAGAAGGATAAAGAAAAGTATCATAACCATTCCTGAAGGTTCCTGGTTAAGCTGAAAATAAATATTGAAAGGAACATAAAATACCAGGTATATAAGATATGATAATCCATATTCTGTTCTTCTGATTCTCCCATCAAATGAAAATGGTGATTTAAACATGATTTTTAGTTTTAAAAAAGGCAAATCTAAACATAATTCTCAAAAAAGAAATATTTTGAAAAGAGTAATTGTAGACTAAGTCAAACAATATTATTAGAAAAATATTATCTTTATATAAAGAAACGATTGTATGGAGAAGACCGTATTTGAAAAAAGAGATATCAGAGACTTTGTAAAAAACACCATTGCAGAAAAAATTGAAAAGCTTAAAAACTTCATTGAATTTACTCTGGAGGCCAGTCGTGATATCAAAAAAACACCAAAGTATGATAGCATGCGGGAAGAAATGCAGGAGGAAATCTATCAGATGCAGCGACAGCTTGGTGCTTTAAATGATCTCAAACGAAATATGGGAAAAGTTTTGAATACCTCTACAGACCGAGTTCAGCTGGGCTCCTTAGTGATTACTAATAAAGCCCGTTTTTATATTTCTGTGTCATTAGGCGAATTTTTCTTTGAAGGAGACCGATTCTACGCCATTTCTTCTGAAAGTCCTATGGCCAAAAAAATGATGGGAATGAAAGCAGGAGATGAGTTTACATTGAATAAAATTCATCAGAAAATCATAGAAGTGTTGTGATATTATTTCTTCAACCAATACCACTCTTACCACTCAAAACCTCGTATCCCAAATCAAAATCTTTATCTATTCTCCTGTAAATTAACTTACATGTTGTATTTTTGTCTCTATGAATAAAGCAGAAGTTTTAAAAGAAATCATAGAGCAAAGAAGAAGTATTTTCCCGAAAGATTATACGGAGGCAGAAATTTCTCAGGAAGTTATTGATGAAATTTTACATTCAGCCACTTTAGCTCCCAATCATAAGCGTACTAAGCCTTGGCGTTTCAAAATATTCAAAGGAGAGGAAAAGGCAAAACTGGCTTCAGAAATGCAGGCGATCTATAAAGCCACTCAGCCTGAACAATTATTCTTAGAGAAAAAATATAATGATATTGGTTTTAAAATCAATAAAGCTAATGTAGTTGTTTCTATTGTCGTTAATTTCAGCGGAATGGTTCCTGAGTGGGAAGAAATTGCGGCTACTTCAATGGCTGTACAAAATATGTATTTGAGCTGTACAGCTAATAATATTGGCTGTTACTGGAGTTCTCCTACAATTGTTGACCATTTGAAAGTATCTTTGACGATAGAAGAAAACCAGAAGTGTCTGGGGCTTTTCTATATGGGAAAAATATAACAATATAACAGTTTACCAATGCACCAGTTAAATTCTTACAAAAGAGGGGCAAAATATGGTTACATTGCTAGATTGATAAATTGTTACATTAAACCATTGTTCAATCAGAATTTTTGTCTATCTTTGCACTCTTAAATATTTAACTGGGACGAGTTCCCGTAAAATTCAAACATTATGTCAGTAAAAATCAGATTACAAAGACACGGTAAAAAAGGAAAACCTTTCTTCCACATCGTGGTTGCAGATTCTAGAGCTAGAAGAGATGGTAGATTCATCGAAAAACTAGGAACTTACAACCCAATTACTAACCCAGCAACTATCGAGTTGAACGTTGATTCTGCTGTACAGTGGTTAAACAACGGTGCTCAGCCTACTGATACTGCTAGAGCTATTTTATCTTACAAAGGTGCTCTTTACAAAAAACACTTACAAGGTGGTGTTGCTAAAGGAGCTTTTGATCAAGCTGAAGCTGAAAAAAGATTTAACGCTTGGTTAGATACTAAAGAATCTAAAGTACAAGGTAAAGTTGAAGGTTTAGCAACTGCTAAATCTGATGCTAAAAAAGCTGCTTTAGAAGCTGAAGCAAAAGTAAACGAAGCTAGAATTGCTGCTGCTGCACAAGCTGAAGCTGATGCTAAAGCTGCTGAAGAGGCTGCAAACGCACCTGCTGAAGAAGTAGCTACAGAAGGAGAAGCTGCTGCTGAAACTGAAGAAAACACTGAAGCTTAAGAACATTTCCGGTTATGCGTAAAGAAGATTGCTATTTGTTGGGGAAAATAACACGCAGACACGGACTTGCGGGCAACGTTATCCTTAAATTGGATACCGACCAGCCCGAGCTTTACAATAAATTGGAATCAATATTCGTTGAAATCAACGGATTATTGGTTCCATTTTTTATTGAAAAATCATCATGGAGCAAATTAGATGCTCTGAATCTTGCATTCAAAAACTCTTCTGAAGCAATAGTAGATCAGGTTTTAGGTAAAAGTGTTTACCTGCCGTTGACTACATTGCCTAAACTTTCAGGAAAACAATTCTATTACCACGAAATCATCGGATTTGAAATTCTTGATGAACATGATAACAACTGTGGGGTTATCAGATCTGTAAACGATCAGACAGCACAGGTGTATTTCATCACCAATCTGGATGGAAAAGAAGTGGTTATTCCTATGATTAAAGACTGGATTCTTGAAGTTGACAGGGAACAAAGAACAATCAAAATGAAACTTCCTGAAGGTCTTATTGATGTATTTCTAGTTCCATCTAAGAAAGACGAATAAATTTTCTTTTTTGATAATCAATTCACTATTGATTATTCACTTTATTCACCATTTTTTATTACTCATTACCCATTTTATTACTCATAAATAGCTGGTAATAAATATTCCTGTATAATTTTATCAACCTGTGAATGTGCATAGGGTTTATTATATGCTGTAGCTGTAATAACCATTACAATTGGTACATCTACAAATACAATAATCTTGTTTCCTCCATTCCCACTACATTGATAAGCTTCCAGATTTTTGTTTCCCACTTTATAAATTTTCCTCCAGAACAAATATCCATAGCCTTCAAAATCTTTATTATCTGAGAAATAGTTAGTGAAAGATTTCTTTATCCAATTCGTATTTAATATCATTTTTTCATTCCAGCTCCCTTTATTTTTATATAATTGTCCGAACTTTGCAAAATCTAAGGCTCTCATCCGTAAGCCGCCTGCTAAAGAAGGCTTTTGTTGAGGAGTAAACTGCCATTTATAGCTCTTAATTCCAAGAGGCCGAAATAATTTTTTATCAGCATAGTCTTTCAATCCTTTGGGAAGAGATTTATCTAAAATATCACCTGTTACTACAACTCCAGCTGTAAAATAATTCCAGTTTTTACCGATTTTATTTTCAGTCATAGGCAAATTCAATGTGAATTTTACCCAATGATCGGTAGGATACATATTTTCTTCATTCCCTGGAGATTCAGAGTCCTGGTCATTACCATCAAAACCCGAGCTCATTGTTAATAAGCTTTTTATAGTAACACTATCTTTTCGGGGTGAGTAATTTTCAAAAGATTTTAAATCATAAAAATCCTTTAGATTTTGATATTCGTTTTTAATAAAACCCTCTTGAATAGCGATTCCCATCAATGCGGAAGCAAATGTTTTTCCAACCGAACGTGTATCCTGTAAAGAGTCTCTTCCTGATCCGTTAAAATATTCTTCAAGAAGAAGCTTTTCATTTTTAATAACAACAATGCTGGTAATATTTTTGAACCTTTCTTCCGCAATTTTTTTGTTTAGATTTCTGATCGTTGCAATATTCAGTTTTTCTTCAGAAACCTTCCATCCGATGTCAGGCATGACAGGCTGAATTGCGATTTGATGTTCAGGAATATTCTGTTTAGGAACATTAAGACGGATTTGCCCTTCTGCAATAATGTTTCCTGTAATAATAGATCCTGTATTCAGATAGGGACGGATTTCAATTTTTAAAACGTGGTCTCCCTCAGCCAGGGCATCAATTCCGTCATGACCCCTATAAAAACGCATCCATAAGTACCTTCCCCATGAATCTTCATTCTTACTGCTGAGAAGAGGAATTCTTAATGTGGTCTTCATTTTTTTATTTTCTGAAGTTTCGGCACCTGTATTGAGATTTTCTTTATAAATCAGTTTTTCGTCAACATAAAATGAGAATTGAAAGTTTCCTTTTTTAAGGAGTTCATCCGCAGTCCAATTAGGTTCAAGCTTATGAAGGTAGTTGATCAGAGAATTGTCAAAAAAAACATAAATACCAAGATCTCCGTTTTCCTGAAATACTGAAGAAGTAATAATATCTAAATCTTTGAGGTTTTCAAGTGAAACAGCTTTGTTCAGGAATACAATTTTCCCGGAATATTTTTGTTGAATGGGATTTTCAATTTTTTCTGGATTGATAATATTTTTGCTTTGTCCCTGGTAAAGATAGAAGGTGAAAATAAAAATCAATAATAGAGCTGTTCTCATGGCAAGAAGTATTTAAACAAAAATAATAAACTTCTTTACAGTAAAATAGAATGAAATTAACATGCTATTTTATAATCATGTATTCTAATTGAACCGCTTTCTAAATTCTCCTGGTGACTGATTCGTTTTTTGTTTAAACAGCTTACTGAAAGACTGTGGATGTTCAAAACCAAGTTCATAAGCAATTTCACTCACGGATAAACTTGTCGTGCTTAACCGTTCTTTCGCTGAATCAATTAATTTATTCTGAATATGCTGCTGTGTATTTTGCTGGGTATGAAGACGAAGTAGGGTACCAAGGTAATTGGGTGAAATATTCATCTGTTCAGCTATACATTTCACAGAGGGAATTCCATTTTCTACGAGACTTCCGCTTTCAAAATATCCGGAGAGTAGCTCTTCAAATTTATGCAGCAATTCATGACTTGATTTTTTTCTGGTAAAAAACTGACGTTCATAAAAACGGTCAGAATAAATCAATAACAATTCAATCTGTGCAATAATCAGTTCCTGGGTGAACTTATCAATATTTGACTGATATTCACGTTCAATATTTTTAAGAATTTCAAGAATGATCTTTTCTTCTTTATCTGAAAGAAAAAGGGCTTCTTTCACCTGGTAGCTAAAGAAATCGTAAGATTTTATTTTTTTTGTTAATGACGTATTCCAAAGAAAATCAGGGTGAATCAGCAATAAGAATCCAGTAGGTTCTACCTGAATATCCTGTCTTATTTCCAGACTTAAAAACTGCTGTGGTGAAACAAAACACAACACTCCCGAATCGAAATCATATTGCTGCTGCCCATAATTGAATTTTGGATTGACATTTTTCTTCAATCCGATGGAATAAAAATTCTGTATCCATTTTAATTCTTCATCCTCCACCATATAATGTACTTTACTATAATCTATCAGGCTGATCAGGGGATGCTCAGGGTTTGGAAGACTGCAGAAAGCATGAAAATCTGCAATAGTATTAAAACGAACAGGCTGTTTCATAAAGGCTAAGGTAATTGTTTTTATAAAAAGTACAATACATTGTTTTACAAAGCCTTCAGCTCCATTCAGAATGAACGGAGCTGAAGGGTATCATGATGATATTAAATTGCTGTTGAAACAGTCAGATTTTCCCATTTTTCAGCATCTTTCTTTAAAATATCAATTTTATTATTTAGAAATTCCATTGTTCCTACTCCTAATAATAAATGAACAGGAGGATTTTTCTCTTTGCTGATCTGGATCAGAACATCAGCTGCTTTCACTGGATCATTAGGCTGATTACCATTGATTTCATTAAGGTGAGCCTGTTCAGAATTCCTTGCGGCTTCATAGGCCTGAATAGGATTTGATGGAGTTCTCACAGAATCTTTATTTAAGAAATCCGTACGGAAATATCCCGGATATACAACGGTAGCATGAATCCCAAAATCTTTTACCTCTTCAGCTAATGCTTCTGTAAATCCGGCAACAGCAAATTTTGTTGAGCAGTAAATTCCCCAACCCGGAAAATTAGCAGAATATCCACCGACAGAAGAGATATTGAAGATGTTTCCTGATCTTTGCTCACGAAGATAAGGCATGGCATTTCTGATTACATTTAAGGTTCCGAAAACATTCACAGCATAATTTTTTCTTGCTTCTTCATCAGTAAGTTCCTCCAGCGTCCCGATTTGTCCGTAGCCGGCATTGTTGACAACTACATCAATTCGGCCGAAATGTTCCACCGTTTTAACAATGGCGGATTTTATATCATCGTTATCTGTGATGTTGACGCTGAGTGGAAGGAAATTTTCTGAAGTTTCTCCAATGGTAGAAATAAGGGATTCAACGGTACGGCTGGTAGCAGCAACCTGAAATCCTTCGGATAATAATTTTTTTACCAGCTCGAATCCTAAGCCTTTTGAAGCTCCTGTCACGAACCATACTTTTTTTGTTTCCATTTTTAAATATTTTTTTGTTTAAATGATGGTACAAAGATGAAAACTTACAGGAGGTAAAATGTAGCCAAATCGGGGAATGATGTATCCAAATCGTGAATGGTGATTGTATTCGAAAAGATTTCAATGAACTTTCAATAGATTTCGGTATTTCAAGGGAGTAATTCCTATATTTTCTTTGAAGCACCGGATGAAATGACTTTGATCTGCAAAACCGCACTCCAGGGCAATATCCGTTAATGAAGAAGGCGAATTGAGAAGTTCCATAGATTTATTAATCTTTAATTTTCGGAGGTATTCTCCCAGATTGCAATGGAAATATTTATGAAAATCTCTGCTTAAATGAGTAGGGTGGATATTCAACATTTTAGAAAGTTCGGTGAGATTTAGGGCTTCAGCAACATTTTCATGTAAGATTTCATTAATCTGGCCTACCCACAACGGTTTTGTTTCTTTGATTTCCTTCTCATGGGTTAATCTACTCAAAAGATGTAATAACACTTGATTAACTGCCATTTCGAGAGATATATCATTGGTTTTTGTTTCTTTAAAAATCTGATGTGCCAATAATTTGAAGGCTGGATCTTTAATATTGAAACTGCCTTCAACTTTGTTTTTCTGAATATTAAACTTTTCAAACCAATTTTGAGTGATTTCTATGTGGAAACCTCTGGTAAAAACATCCGGTTTAATATTATAGTGTGGATCTTCCCAATGATGATACAACAATGTTCCTGCTGAGCATCCGTATGTTTCTTTTTTGTTGCCTTCCGTCATATTGCCCTGCAAGAGAAAAGTAAAGTAAGCATTTTCGTGATAATGCCAGTCTACATAAGAATGGGTATATTCCGTATCGGTGATGGTCAATCCTTCTAGATTGATTATTTGATTGGTTTCTCCGAAATATTCGCCGTTACGAAGAGTGTTCATGATAGGTTTTGTTTTAGTTGGTCAATCTGTTCATACATTGTATTGAAGAACATTTTTCTTTCCCGGTTTCCGGATTCATTCAGTGATCTTGAATTCTTGATCTGATGTTCGAAATAACTCAATGAATCTTCACAGGTTATTTTATCATTCGTCATCATATATCCGAACATACTGAACGGAATAAAAAAGGAACATTGCTGTTCATTTTTAAATAAAATGCTGTTGTTGAGAATCACCAGATCATTGATGTAAATCTGAAAATTAGATTTTTCCAGCGTTTTATTTTCCAGTTCCATCAACAGGTTTTTAAGATCTTCAAGAATCAATTCAATATCATTGTTATTCAGTAACCTCATTTCAGAATAAAATTTGATTTGCCTTAATGCACTCATTATTGTAGTGTCATTCCAGATCTCCGTAACATTCTGTTTATTATATAAATCTCTGAGCATTTCATTTTTTACTGAATGATATTGCATATTAAAATCCTGAAAAGGACTTAAAAACTTATCCTGATTCAATAAATTCATCCATACATAAAACTTAAAACGGGATAAAATAGAGTCTGAAATTGTATAGAAGAACGGAATATCCTTGGCTGAATAATAAACTTTAGAGTTTGTAATATCCTGGAAAACATTGAGTATTTTAAGAGAATTTTCAAAGTAATGTAAAAGATCATCAGTTGTTTTTACAGGCTGTGTTCTTTGAACAACCAATTGATTTTCTGTTCCCAGAAACTGATCTAGTGATATCTGGTAATACCTGGCGAGTTCAAGGGCTTCCTCAAAACTGAATTTGGCCTTCAGTGAAGTCCGCCGATGGGCAGCATCATAGCTGATATTAAGAATATTAGCAATCTCATCATTCAACGATCTGTCACCTATCTTTCTTCGGATTTCCTTTAATAAAGCTTCCTGATGCATGGCTTGTGATTTTCACAAATGTAATATTTTTTGAGAGTAAAAAGCCTTTTTTGATAATATCTTATCCATATGTTTTGCGATTTTCACAAATAGGATGAATTTTTTAATTTTTTTTCACATTCATTCCTGGGCTTTCGGCTGATAATTTTGAAATATAATTTTAAAATCATAAGCTATGAAAGCACAATTTTTTTTAATAACAATGCTTTTATTCAACAGTCTGTGCTATGCTTCAGACACAATAAGAGTAGATTCTTTAAAACATAAAGTTATTGGATTTTCACCTTCGAAAAATACCAGAAATATCAATGGAGTTTTGCTTAAATACTTTGATCAGGAAGATGGATTTACTCCTAAAAAAGTAAATGGATTGGGAATGGGTTTTAATCCATTAGGGTTATTTTTTCCTGCATTACTCATTGTGTATTTACCCGGTGCAGACCGATGGAGTCTGAACAATAATTATGGTGTTATTCCAGAAAATAAAATGAATAAAATTAATGGAGTTCAGTTGTCATTGATCAATATGGAACCTACAGTAACCAATGGTTTGGAGATTAATATTTCAAGTAATATCAATACTTATGCAGTAACAAATGGAATAGCTGTTTCTCCCATTCTTAATTTTCATCATGAAATAAAAGGAGTTTCTGTGGCACCATTGGCTAATGTGGGACAGAAATGCCTCGGTCTTCAGATCGGTCTTTATAACAGCTGCAAAGATTTCCGTGGGCTCCAGATTGGGGCGTGGAATGAAAATGGAAAGCGGAAACTGCCTTTCATCAACTGGAATTTTAAGAAACAAAAAAACAATGAACAGCCATGAAAAATCTTGCTTTAATAACTGCTTTTACAGTCGTAGCACTGAGCCTGAATTCGTGTGTAAGTTTCAGCAGAAAAATGATTCAGGATGATCTTTTGGAGCTGAATAAAGAAAATGTTCAGATGATTGATGGGCAATATGAATATAAAGGCTATGAACATATTGGGAATAACAATACAAAATCTGATAAAACAGAGAGTGTTGGAGAAATGTTGGCTATGAAAAATGGAGAAGTGATGGATTTTAATAAGCTCATTATAAAATCCGTACCGTTAGCAAAAAATAAAACGTATGAAGTACAGCTCCTATTTTTGAAAGACAATACTATTGGATATACCTTTAAATATAAAGCCAGGTTGAAGAATGGTTTGTTTTTACTGGATAACTTCACTTCTGATTGTGATGAAATTCCTTATTTGTTTGGAGGCTGCCGTAATTTCCGGTCAAGAATAGGTTTAACCCAAGATTATAACCTTCTGATTCAGGATTATTATGATAACAGCGGAGCTTTTTTACTCTTTTTCTGGTCAGGATACACCATCAATTATGCAGAAAAATATAAAAGAATTAATTAAAAATAATAGTCATGAAAAATATTCCTTATTTATTGATCTTATCGCGTTTTATTACAGCCTTTGTTATTCTGTATCTGGGATATTATGTAGGAGAATCAGCTCGTCAACTTATTCTGATTCTAATGTATTTTGGATTGTTTACTGATATTTTTGATGGAATTATTGCCCGTAAAACCGGTATTTCTTCGGAAAAATTAAGACGAATGGATAGTCAGACCGATCTTGTTTTCTGGCTTTCATTGGGATTTGCTTCTTATTTCCTAAACCCGGATCTGATTATTAATGAATGGAAAAGTATACTGCTGATCTTCATCATGGAAGCTTTATGTTATATCATAAGCATCTGGAAATTTGGAAAAGAAATCTGTACGCATGCCTTTTTGTCAAAAATGTGGGGATTAAGCCTTTTGTTGGCCTTTACCTATTTGATAGCCTTTCAGAAAGCAGGCTGGACCTTTGATCTGGCAGTAATCTTAGGATTGATTTCTCATATTGATGTTATTCTGATTATTATGTTCCTTCCCCAGTGGCAATATGATGTTCCCAGTTGGTATCATGCGCTGAAAATCAGAAATGGAAAGCAAAGAAAAAAGACCATTTTCTTTAATTAAAGTATTAAATAATTGATAAATGATTTTTAAAGACGGTGCAATCATCAAGTTGCGCCGTTTTTTTGTAACTTTGCGACCATTAATTTTTATACAAAAATTTATTATCAACAAATGAAAAAGCAAACGATCAAAGAAATCCTAAAGGATTACAAGAAAGTATTACATCATGACATTACAGTTTACGGATGGGTAAGATCATTCCGTGCTAATCGCTTTATTGCACTTAATGATGGTTCTACGATTAATAATTTGCAGATAGTTGTTGATTTCGAAAATTTTGATGAAGAACTTATCAAGAATATTAGCACAGCTTCTTCTCTTAAAGTTGTAGGTGAAGTAGTGGAAAGCCAGGGAGCAGGACAATCTGTAGAAATTGTTGCTAAAAAGATTATTATTTTAGGAGATAACTTTACAGAAGAGCTTCAAAGCACCATTCTTCAGCCTAAAAAACACAGCTTGGAAAAACTTCGTGAGCAGGCACACTTAAGATTCAGAACCAACTTATTTGGAGCTGTTTTCAGAGTACGTCACGCAGTAAGCTTTGCCGTTCACTCATTCTTCAACCAAAACCAGTTCTTCTATATCAATACTCCGGTAATTACAGGAGCCGATGCTGAAGGAGCAGGAGAAATGTTCGGAGTAACCAACTTCGATCTGAACAATATGCCAAAAACTGAAGAGGGCGAAATTGATTTCGCACAGGATTTCTTCGGTAAAAAAACCAACCTTACGGTTTCGGGACAACTTGAAGGAGAGACTGCAGCCATGGGATTGGGAAGAATTTATACATTCGGACCTACTTTCCGTGCAGAAAATTCAAACACAACAAGACACCTTGCTGAATTCTGGATGATAGAGCCGGAAGTTGCTTTCAACAACCTTGAAGATAACATTGATCTTGCAGAAGATTTCTTAAAATATGTAATCCAGTATGTATTGGATCACTGTAAAGATGATCTTGCGTTCTTAGACAACCGTTTTGCTGAAGAACAAAAGACAAAACCAGAAAAAGAAAGAGCAAAAGAAGGTCTTATTGAGAAACTTGAAAATGTAATTGCTAAACGTTTTAAGCGTGTGAGCTATACAGAGGCTATCGAAATTTTAATGAACTCAAAAGAGAACAAAAAAGGAAAATTTGCTTACCCTGTTGAAAGTTGGGGAACAGATCTTCAGTCTGAGCATGAAAGATTTTTGGTTGAAAAACATTTTGAATGCCCGGTTGTATTGTTCGATTATCCGAAAGAAATCAAAGCTTTTTACATGAAGCTGAACGAAGACAACAAAACAGTAGCTGCAATGGATGTTCTTTTCCCAGGTATTGGTGAAATCATCGGTGGCTCTGAAAGAGAAGCAAGATTAGACGTTTTAAAACAGAAAATGGCAGATATGCATGTAGATGAACATGAACTTTGGTGGTACTTAGATACCAGAAAATTCGGTTCTGTACCGCATGCAGGTTTCGGTTTAGGATTAGAAAGACTAGTTCTTTTTGTAACAGGAATGACGAATATCAGAGACGTAATTCCTTTCCCAAGGACACCGAAAAGCGCTGAATTCTAGAGTTATAAAAAAAGCCTTAATCATCAAGATAAGGCTTTTTTTATTTTTCAATAGTTTATTAAGTAAAAAGTATAAAGCAAAAATCATGCTAAATGTATTTTTTATCAAATAAATTTATTAAATTCGTAGAATATGTTATGTTAAAACGCCAATATTAATATGCTTAAACAACACTTACAACTCAAATTAGGACAGAAGCTGGCTCCTCAGCAGATCCAGTTGATGAAGCTTATTCAGCTTCATACTCTTGAATTTGAAGAGGAGTTGGAGAGAGAGTTAGAAGAAAACCCTGCTTTGGAAATTGTAAAGGAGGATTCTAAGGAAGATGATTATTCTTCCCTGGAAGATGCGTATCAGGATGAGGGTACAGAAAGTATTGAAACAGATTTCGACGTTAATGAATATCTTTATGACGACGAACCAAGCTATAAAACCGCTTCCAGCAACTACTCTCCGGATGATGAAGAGTTTGACAATGAAAGTCTTTTAACGGAAGGCCAGTCATTATATGATTATCTGAGAGAACAGATTCATCTGGTTAATATCAGTGAAGAAGATCTGAAGATTGCAGAATACCTGATCGGTAACCTTGATACGGACGGATATTTGAGAAGAGAGATTAAATCTATCGTAGATGATCTTGCTTTCTCACAAGGAATTTATACTACTAAGGAAAAAGTAGATGATATCCTTGAAAATTACGTTCAGAAGCTGGATCCGCCTGGAGTAGGAGCAAGAGGCCTTCAGGAATGTTTATTACTACAGATCGAAAAGAAAGTAAGCTCTGATAAAGCTGTTTCTTTAGCTGCCAATATCCTGAGATATCAGTTTGATGCTTTAACGAATAAGCATTATAATAAGATTATCCAGAAGTATGATATTGAGGAAGAAGATCTGAAAGATGCATTAGAGGAAATTTCAAAACTGTCCCCAAAAGTTGGAGGAAACTTTGATACCCAAACCATTACCATCAACCAGGAAATTATCCCGGATTTTGTAATTCAGGTGAAAGATGGGCTGGTTATTCCTATGCTTAACAGTAAAAATGCGCCTACATTAAGAGTATCTGAAGAATATAAAGATATTCTTACCACCTATTCACATGATAAGAACTCTTCTGAGCATAAACAGGCGGCTTTGTTTATCAAACAAAAGCTGGATGCTGCCAAATGGTATATTGATGCAATTAATCAGCGTCAGAATACTTTATTACAGACCATTACTGCTATTGTTAAGTTTCAGAAAGATTATTTTATTACGGGTGATGAGAAATCTCTGAAGCCAATGATCTTAAAAGATGTGGCAGATATTACCGGATTTGATATTTCTACCATTTCCAGAGTGGTAAAAAGTAAATATGCAGATACCCCAAATGGTATTGTTTACCTTAAGGATCTGTTTTCAGATAGCTTAACCAATGATGACGGAGAAGAGGTTTCTACTAAGGAGATCAAAACCCACCTTCAGGAGGTTATCAGTAAAGAAAATAAGAGAAAACCATTAACAGATGATGCTTTGGTAGTGATCTTAAAAGAACAGGGCTATAATATTGCCAGAAGAACGATTGCAAAATATCGTGAACAGCTCAATATTCCTGTTGCCAGATTAAGAAAAGAACTTTAAAATATAAAAAAAGCATTTCAAATTTGAAATGCTTTTTTTATTGATTTTAATCCTGTTTACATGTCATTGTGCAACAGTCAAAAGAATAATGTTTTCCTTCATTATTAATATTTAATTCAAAGCAGGCATCCGGACTAACCAGACAGAAGCAAATTTCTCCTCCTGTTACACTTTTCAACTCATTTCTTTGTAATTTTTTTAGGTTTTTCATAGTTGTTTTAGATTGGGTGTTATTGATTAGATTGTATTAGCTTTAATATACAATTATTTTTGTAATTATGTTGTAACTTAACAAGTTAATGGGAATTAAATTTCTTTTAGACTGCCCAATCCTAATTCTTTCATGGAAACCTCTCTCATTTCCACTTTTCTTATCTTTCCGGAAATAGTCATTGGGAATTCATCTACAAATTTCCAGTATTTCGGAACTTTATAATGGGCAATTTTTCCTTTACAATATTCTAATAGCTCTTGTTCTGTAATCGTAAAGCCTTTTCTTACTTTTACCCAAGCCATCACTTCTTCTCCGAATTTTTCACTGGGTACTCCAATGATCTGAACATCCAGAATGTTGGTGTAAGTGTATAAAAAGTCTTCAATTTCTTTAGGAGAAATATTTTCTCCACCCCGAATAATCAGATCTTTGATTCTTCCGGAAATGGTAATATAGCCATCTTTATCCATAACAGCCATGTCACCGGTATGCATCCATCGGGCATCATCTAATACCTTTTTTGTATTTTCAGGATCATTCCAGTATTTCAGCATAACAGAGTAGCCTCTTGTACAAAGCTCGCCATGTTCACCGCGTTTCAGAATTTTTCCACTTTCATCAATGATTTTTATTTCAAGATGATCCTGAACGGTTCCTACTGTACTGACCTGTTTTTCCAATGGAGTCCCAATTAAGGTTTGTGTAGATACGGGAGAAGTTTCTGTCATTCCATAGCAGATGCTCATTTCTTTAATATTCATAAGATTTTCCACTTTCTTCATAATTTCCGGTGGACATACAGAACCGGCCATTACACCGGTTCTTAAACTTGAAAAATCATAAGTATCGAAATCTTTTACGGCAAGTTCAGCAATAAACATAGTAGGAACACCATATAGAGAGGTGCATTTTTCATCTGAAACAACCTTTAATGTAATATCAGGGTCAAAACTATCATTAGGAATCACCATGCAGGCACCATGAGCTGTACAGCATATATTTCCGATCACCATGCCAAAGCAATGATAGAAGGGAACAGGGATACATACACGATCTTTTTCTGTGTACTTTAACCGGATACCGATAAAGTATCCGTTATTTAAAATGTTGTGATGCGAAAGAGTAACTCCTTTTGGAAACCCGGTAGTTCCTGAAGTATATTGAATGTTGACGGGGTCATCAAACTGTACATGTTCTTCAAAACTATGGAGAACTTCATCAGAAACTTCTTGTCCATTGTTTACGAAGGCTTCCCAGTTATCATCAAAGAAAATTTCATGTTCTAAAGTGGGGCATACTTCCTTGGCATATTCAACCATTTCTTTGTAGTTGCTGCTTTTAAAGCTTAAGGAAGAAAAAATAAAACGAACTTCGGACTGATTGAGCACATACGTAAGTTCATGGGTTCTGTAAGCAGGATTAATATTGACTAAAATGGTTCCGATTCTGGCAGTGGCATATTGCAAAAGTACCCATTCATAGCGGTTAGAAGCCCATATTCCTATTCTGTCACCGATTTTTGCTCCTAAAAATATCAGTGCTTTTGCAATAGCGGTTGTTTGGTTGTAAAATTCCTGGTAAGTAGCTCTGTAACCCTGATGAACACAGACAAGAGCTTCTTGGTTAGGAAATTTTTCGACAGTACTTTTAAGATTTCCTCCAATGGTCTGTCCTAATAATGGAACGTCAGATGCTCCATAAACGTATGATAAAGGCATAGTAAAAAGATTTGGTGAAATAAAATTAACAATAATATCTTGAACTATAGCCTATGAATGCTAATTTTCCTGAGAATCTATTTCTTTAAGCTGCTCCAGGTTTTTATCAAGTTTTTTGATGATACTTCCATACACCAATCTGTAATAGACCCAGATCATAGATATGGCTAATAAGGTACTGATGGTAATGGCAACAATAATGACAGTAAGGTCAGAACCGGAAGGCTGTATATTTTGGGAATTTAAAGTGTAAAAGATAAAAGCTACCAATACAAAAGTAAAGGCAAGTAGCAATACGATACTAATCAGAATGAAAGCATTGACGGTTTTTTTGAAACCAATAATTCTGGTAATAAGACCTTTGAGGTTCTCTTCGATCTTTATTTTACGGTAATTCTGGTAGAATTTCAGTACAAAATAGGCTGTAATTAATACGCTCAGAATTTTAATGGCCAAATAAAAGTGACTGAAATTGTTTTCCACTTCGGGAGCTTCGTGAGTGCCCAGTTTCTCCAATATTTTACGGAATCCGTCAGATTCATCATCCTGAAAGAAGTAGAATAGGCCCAAAACGGAAAAGAACAAAAACTCAAATACGCTGATCCAGAAAATATACTTTACATAATTACGTGATTTTCTATTCAGCATTTGACGAATCTCGCTGTTATCATATTTTGGCTGTACAGGTTGTTCCTGCCAGGTCTTTTTAAAGTTATCTAAATCAAATTCAGGCATATTTTTCCATCTGTTCTTTAAGGGTTTTCTTTAATCTGTTCATTTTCACACGTGCATTAACTTCAGTAATTCCGAGGTTTTCTGCAATGTCCTTGTAAGGCAGATCGTCAAGATACATCATGACAATGGCTCTTTCTATATTAGGAAGAGTCTTGATTACAGTATACAAAAGCGAAATCTGTTGCTGTTTTTCATCATCATCTTCCACAAAGTCCTTGTGGTTGATGTCCAGCTCATTTGTAGGAAGGCTTTTGCTTTTTTTTCTAAAGAGGGTAATGGCTGTATTAAGCGCTACACGGTACATCCATGTTGAAATCTTGGAATTTCCTTTGAAAGAGTCATAACTTCTCCAGAGTTGTAAGACAATTTCCTGGAAAAGATCCTCTTCATCTTCCAGCGAATTGGTATATAAGCGCGATACCTTAATAATCAGGCCCTGATTATCTTTGATGAGCTGCGCAAATTCTTTCTCTCTGGAATCCATAGATGTATAATGGCACGAAGATAATAATAATGTGGTAATTGGGGAAGAATAATTATAGTGAAATTATCAAAGATAATTCTCATCATACCATGAAGCCTGAAGCTTCCAGCACTCTTATATTTTTTCCCGTGAAATTTATGTATCTTTGTACCTACGAGAAAATCGGCTTGTTGATTTCCCGTTTACGGGAGGTAGGAAAGTCCGGACACCATAGAGCAGCAAAGCGGATAACATCCGTCACCCGTGAGGGTAGGACAAGTGCAACAGAAAGCAAGTACAGTTCGGCTGTAGTGAAACCAGGTAAACTCTTTGCGGTGCAATGGTAAGTATATCGGTTCTTTTCAGCAATGGAAATAGGGGCGGCTCGTCCTGAAAACCGAGGGGTAATCAGCTCAAGTGTTGCAGCAATGTACCACGTAGATAAATAACAGGCGCTTCTTCGGAAGTACAAAATCCGGCTTATAGATTTTCTCGTGATTTTTTGATGATTATAAGCTATAGTTTATCAGCATAAAAAATCCTCAGATGTATTCATCTGAGGATTTTTCTATTCACTTTCCAATTGTTTTTTTGCTTCCTGTAAGCCCAATCTGTCTTTTTCCGAAAGCTGGGGATATTTAAGATTCATTTTTTCCAGTGTGTCTATAATAATCTGAATAGCTGCCGTTCTTGCAAACCATTTATTATCCGCAGGAAGTACATACCATGGGGCATGATCCTTTGCCGTTTCGTTGATTGCTGTTTCATAAACCTCCATGTATTGGTCAAATAGTGCCCTTTCAGGAAGATCTCCTGCCGAAAATTTCCAGTTTTTTTCCTGCTCATTGATTCTGTCCAGTAGTCTTTTCTTTTGTTCATCCTTCGAAACATTCAGGAATATTTTGATGATGGTGGTTCCGTTTTGAGCAAGATGTTTTTCGAAATTTCGGATGCTTTCATAGCGGTTTTCCCAGAATTTATTGTCAAAATCTTTTACAGAAGACCATGTTTTTTCACTTAAATTATATTCAGGATGAACTTTACATACTAAAACACTTTCA
The DNA here is from genome assembly GCF_003815715.1 of Chryseobacterium sp. G0162. NCBI lineage: Bacteria > Pseudomonadati > Bacteroidota > Flavobacteriia > Flavobacteriales > Weeksellaceae > Chryseobacterium > Chryseobacterium sp. G0162. The sequence goes on from NZ_CP033922.1 coordinate 3,549,890, forward strand.
TAATGAGAACGGTTGAAGATTCCTATCATTCCTTTCTGAGGCAATGCCAGATAATGCCTCCACAGAAAATCGTGAGAATATTCCTTTGAACTTGGAGTTTTAAAACTGGTTACATTACAGCCTTGAGGATTTACTCCTCCAAAAACATGTTCTATCATGCTGTCTTTCCCGGCAGCATCCATAGCCTGAAGTACAACCAAAAGAGATTGACTTCCATCAGCATAAAGTCTTTCCTGCAGTTCACGAAGTTTTTCTTTTTCCTGGATTAATAATTGTGTTCCTTCTTCTTTTGTAAGTTTCCCTTTGTAAGAGGTAGAAGCTTTTTTTATTGAAAATTTTCCATTTACCTTAAAGTCATCTGAGAAATTGGTGTCCATATATTTTTTTTATTTGAAGATACAAGATACGAGATCTTATTGCTAAACAGCAATATACTAGAATGTTAATATGAATAGAGGTGAGCTTTAGCTAATATATCATCCATTTGGTTTTAGTCCAAACTTAAATATTAATCTTTCATATTCAATATAAATATAATAAAAAACCGCCTCAATAGAGACGGTTTCATTATTTTTTGAGTAGAGATTACTTCGCAGCTGCTTTTTTAGCAACTTTAGCCGCTTTTTTCTCAGCTTTAGCCGCTTCTTTCTGCTCAGCAGGAGTTAATACTTTTGGTTCAGGAGCGTTAGCATCTACGTTTCCTTTGATGTAGATTACACTTCTGCTGTTGGCAGGGTCGTTAGAGAAAACCTCGATCATTTTGTTGAATCCTCCTGTAAGAGCTGTGTTGTATCCAACTTTGATCTTAGCAGATTTTCCTGGCATAATCGGATCCTGGCTAAATTCAGGAGTTGTACATCCACAAGATGGTTTTACGTTTGAAATGATCAAAGGCTTATCACCAGTGTTTGTTACAGTAAAGAATCTTGTACCATCAGAACTAGGCTTAATGTTACCATAGTCGAAAGTAGTTTTATCAAACGTAATAGTTTGTGCAGATGCAAGAGCAAATGTTCCGAATAATGCAATTCCTGCGATTAATTTCTTCATATTCTTGAATGTTAATATGTTTGTTAGATAAATTTTGTGAAACAAAGTTAAAAATTATTTTAATTCATGCTTAAAAATTTTTTTCTTTAGACTATTTTTGCAAATTGCAAGCCAAAGAAATAGAATTTATGCAGATTTCAGAAAAGTACAATCCACAGGAAACAGAACAGAAATGGTACAATTACTGGTTGGAAAATAAGTATTTCCATTCAGAGCCTAATGAAAAACCACCATATACCGTGGTCATTCCACCGCCAAACGTGACGGGGATATTACACATGGGACATATGTTGAACAATACCATTCAGGATGTTCTGGTCCGTCGTGCAAGAATGCGCGGATTTAATGCTTGTTGGATTCCGGGAACAGATCATGCTTCCATTGCTACCGAAGCTAAAGTTGTTGCTAAACTGAAGTCTGAAGGAATCAATAAGTCAGATATTACCCGTGAACAATTCCTTGAGCACGCTTGGGAATGGACTAATAAATATGGAGGAACAATCCTTGAGCAGCTTAAAAAATTAGGATGCTCATGTGACTGGGACAGAACCCGTTTTACCTTAGAGGATAAGCTTTCGCAACAGGTTATCAAAAGCTTTGTAGATCTTTATAATAAAGGATTAATCTACAGAGGATACAGAATGGTAAACTGGGATCCTGAAGCAAAAACAAACATTTCAGATGAAGAGGTAATTTTTAAAGAACAGAACGGAAAATTATATTTCCTTAAATATAAGATTGAAGGTTCAGAAGAGTTCCTTTCGGTAGCCACTACACGTCCTGAAACTATTTTTGGGGATACTGCGGTATGTATTAATCCTAATGATGAGAGATATGCTCATTTAAAAGGTAAGCATGTAATTGTACCGATCGTTAACAGAGTAATTCCTATTATCGAAGACGAATATGTTGATATTGAATTTGGAACAGGAGCTTTAAAGATTACTCCTGCACACGATACCAATGACTATGAGATCGGGCAGAAACATCAGCTGAAAATGATTGATGCATTAGATGATGACGGAAATCTTAACGAACACGGTCTTCATTATGCAGGACAAAACAGATTTGATGTAAGAAAGCAGATCGCGAAAGAATTAGAAGAAAAAGATCTTTTACTAAAAGCAGAAGATTATGTAAATAAAGTAGGAACATCTGAAAGAACTGGAGCAGTTATTGAACCTAAAGTTTCAGTACAATGGTTCCTTAAAATGTCTGAAATTGCTAAACCGGCATTGGATGTAGTAATGGATGATGAAGTAAAATTCTATCCGGATAAGTTTAAAAATACTTACAAGTACTGGATGGAGAACATCCGTGACTGGAATATCTCCCGTCAGCTGTGGTGGGGACAACAGATTCCTGCATTTTATTATGGAGACGGAGAACATGATTTTGTAGTTGCTGAAACCAAAGAAGAAGCTTTAGAATTAGCAAAACAAAAGACAGGAAATCAGGACCTGACTATAGAAGGCCTTAGACAGGATGATGATGCATTAGATACCTGGTTCTCTTCATGGTTGTGGCCAATGTCTGTATTTGATGGATTACTTGATCCTGAAAATAAAGATATCAATTATTACTATCCAACTTCTGACCTGGTTACAGGACCGGATATTATTTTCTTCTGGGTAGCGAGAATGATTATGGCCGGATTGGAATATAGAAAAGAAGTTCCATTTAAGAATGTTTATTTTACAGGAATCGTAAGAGACAAGCAGAGAAGAAAGATGTCAAAATCTTTAGGAAATTCTCCGGATCCGCTTGAGCTAATGGATAAATATGGAGCTGATGGAGTTCGTGTAGGGATTCTACTGAGTTCTGCAGCAGGAAATGACCTTCTTTTTGATGAAGATTTAATGCTTCAGGGAAGAAACTTCATGACAAAGATCTGGAATGCTTTCCGTTTGATCAACATGTGGAATCATGAAGACAAACCTGCAATCGCTACAGATCACCAGGCAATCGAATGGTTCGAAAATAAATTAAATAAAACGATTGTTGAGATCAACGATCAGTTTGAGAAATTCAGAATTTCTGATGCCCTTCACTTGATCTATAAATTAATTTGGGACGATTTTTGTGGTTGGTACCTTGAGGCAATTAAACCAAACTACGGAGAAGGTATTTCTAAAGAAGTTTATCAAAAAACAATATATTTCTTTGAAGAACTTATGAAGTTACTTCACCCGTTCATGCCTTTCTTAACTGAAGAATTATGGCAGACGATTTCAGAAAGAAATATTGAAGAAGCTTTAGTGATTGCTCAGCAGAAAGAAGCAGGTGCATTTGATGAAGCTATCATTAAAAATTTTGAGACTGCGGCAGAATTGATCTCTGGAGTTAGAAATTACCGTCAGACAAAAGGAATTTCACCAAGAGAAGCTGCCGAGATATATACGAATGCTACTGAATTTGCAAATGAAGCGGTAGTAAGAAAGTTGGCAAATGTATCTGAAATTCATTTCGGAACGAAAACAGATAAGCCAAGTTTTACATTCCTTGTTGGCGCAACTGAGGTTTCTATTCCTTTAAGTGAAAACTTAGATTTAGGAGAAGAAAAAGCTAAAACTGAAGAAGAATTAAAGTATCTGAAAGGATTCTTAATTTCAGTAGATAAAAAGCTTTCCAACGAAAAGTTTGTGGCTAATGCTAAACCTGAAATTGTAGAGGTAGAGCGTAAGAAACAAAAAGATGCTCTTGACAAGATTGCGATCTTGGAAGAGAAGCTGAAAAGTTTATAAATTTACAATAAAGACAATGCGTTGTCTTAATATCAGGCTGGGTACAGATGAAAACTTGTATCCAGCCTGATGGTTTAAAGAATAAATAAAATGACACATATAGAAAACATAAAAAAGCTATTTTCGAAGGACTTTGTAGAAAATCCGTTATTAGAAAGCTTTGAAGTAGGGAAAATTTATCTTTCCAGTGGAAAGCTGGTCGCTTGTGATCCTTTAATCACTAATGATATGCTTCCATTTTCTACAGAATTTCCAAAAGGAGAATTTTCTGTGATGCTACATAAGGAAAGAGAAAGCAATTGCGTAGCCTATGCGGAAATTATTTTCAATACTAAAGAAATTAAAGACTGGAAGCTCGCAACTACTGCGGGACAGAATATTAAAGAACTGGCAGAAGGAGAGGTTTTTGGATATCCGGTAGAAAGCGGTATGGGCTGTTTTATGGATGTGGATACTCAAAACAGTCTGAATGAATTGGAACAGAAACTTTATCAGAATAAAGGTGGAGACTTTATGGGAATTTATGAAGAGTTTTTCCATGGACATTTCTTTGATGAAAATGGTGCAATAGATCAATATGCATTTCTAAAGCCTTCAGAAACTCATCCTGGGACAATATTTGCTTTTGAGACCGGATATGGGGAAGGTTTTTATGCCAGCTACATTGCTTTTGATAAAAATCAATCACCAGTGAAGATTATTACAGAATTTATTGAAATAAGTTAGGTAAAATTAGTTATTTTTGGCATGGAATTTAGTCTGTTATAATTTTTAAACTAATATCAAAACACAATGAATTTCTCATCAGAACAACCAAAAATTATCGTTGTAGGCAGCTCCTCAATAGATCTTGTTTTGGAAACCGATAAACTTCCCTTACCTAACGAAACGGTTCTAGCTGTTAACTCAGAAAGCTATTTTGGTGGAAAAGGAGCCAACCAGGCAGTAGGAACTGCAAGATTGGGAGCCAGTGTTTATTTTATAGGTTGTGTTGGAATGGACCCTTTGGGACAGCAGATCATGAGAAATCTGGTGGGGGAAAATGTGAATGTAGGCTTTGTACATGAAACAGATAAAGAGTCAACAGGAACAGCTTATGTAACCACTTCTGAGGGAAATGCCGCTATTGTAGTGGTCCCTGCTGCCAATAAATACCTTAATAAATCTCATATTGATGAGGCTGACCGTTATTTCCATACTTCTGACCTTGTCCTTATACAGCTTGAGGTTTCGATGGATGTTGTGGAATATACAGTGAAAAAGGCTAAAAAATATGGTAAAAAAGTAGGACTGTATGCTTCTCCTGCTATGAGGGTGAGTGATGAAATTTTGGAAGCGGTAGATTTTATTGTAGCCAAAAGTAATGAACTGTTTATTATTTTTGGTGAAGAAAAAAGAGAAGAAGTTCTTAAAAAATATTTTAATAAAGTATTTGTAAGAGATGATACCAATTCTACCATTTATTTTGACGGTACAGAAATGAAGTATTACAGGAAGAATAAAGATAAAACTGTTTATAAAATGGGAATGGGTGATGCATTTACTTCAGGATTTGCAATTGCACTTTGCCATGGGAACTCTGTTGAAGACTGTGTGAAATTTGGAAATGATGTTTCATCCCGGGTTTCCGGAAGTAAAGGATCACAAACTGGCTTACCAAGAATGTCAGATTTCTTTTCTTAAAGCTATTTACGGCATATCGAAAGTTCAAAACTAAACATAATAATATACTGAAAATGTCCACTTTTATAGTGGATTTTTTCTTTTTATCCTATGGAAAAACTAATACTTACCACAGAAGATCATGCCTCCCTGGCTGTCCATCTTTTTCATCCTGAAAAAAATAATGGAAAATTATTGCTCATTAACTCTGCAACGGGAGTTAAGCAACAGGTATATTTTTCTTTTGCAAAATACTTTTCGGAGCAGGGATTTACTGTAATGACTTATGATTATAGAGGAATAGGATTGTCTAAACCGGACCATATGAAAGGTTTCCAGGGATCTATGAGAATTTGGGGTTCAAAGGATTATAAAATAGTAACCACATACATTAAAAATAGGTTTTCTGAGTATAGAAAATTCTGTCTGGGACATTCTGTAGGAGCTTTGATTTTGGGAATGAATAAAGATTCTGAAATGTTTGAAGAATTGATATTTGTAGGAACCCAGAATGCCTTTGTAGGAAACCTCAGGCTAAAGACAAAAATTGAAGCATACCTCGGGTTCGGAATTGTACAGCCATTAACCACCTCATTGCTAGGATACTTTCCTGCCAATTGGTTCGGGCTGGGAGAAAGTCTTCCAAAAAATTGTGCATATGACTGGAGAACCTTAATTTTAAACAAAAAATCAACCAACAGACTGTTGGAGAAAATTGATGATTATTCTAAAAATTTGACACAGAAAGTATTTGTAGTTCGTGCAGAGGATGATGTATGGTTAACAGAAAAAGGAGTTCTGAGCCTTTTAAATAATACTTATCCTAATCTTAAACCTACGTATAGACTGGTGAAAACTGCAGAATCTGAGAAAAAAGAAATAGGTCATGTTAATTTTTTTAGAAGCTATAATCACAAGCTCTGGAATATTATTTTAAATGAACTGATAGATTAATGAAAAGTACAATTAACAACACCGTAGAATTTGTAAAGGAAAAACTAGAGGGTGCAGAGGCAGGACACGACTGGTTCCATATTGAAAGAGTATGGAAACTTGCTAAGAAAATAGCTGAAACAGAAGAGAATTGTGATCCCAATGTAGTAGAATTGTCTGCATTATTACACGATATCGCAGATCCTAAATTTCATAACGGAGATGAAACCATAGCTCCGAAAATATCCAGAGAATTTTTAGCAAAGCAAAATGTCCCCAATGAAACCATTGAAAAGGTTTTATTTGTGATCGAAAATATTTCATTTAAAAACAGAAGTCAGGCACCTGCCGATCCATCTATTGAACTACAAATTGTGCAGGATGCTGATCGTATTGATGCTATTGGAGCCATAGGAATTGCCAGAACATTCAATTTTGGAGGGTTTAAAAATAATCCGATGTATGATCCCAACGTCCAGCCTGATCTCCATATGTCAAAAGAGCAATATAAAAAGTCTAATGGTACAACCATCAATCATTTTTATGAAAAATTATTGTTGCTGAAGGATCTGATGAATACCGAACATGGGAAAAAAATGGCACAGGAAAGACATGATTATATGCTGAATTTCCTTGACCAATTCTATAAAGAGTGGAATGTAGATTAGACATTCTCTTAAAAAATCTGAAATCAGTATCTTTGCAGTATGGTATTTTTCATTCTTGTTATCTTTTGGGCGTGTATATTTTCCTTGATTTTATATAAAGTAAAATCAGGAGGAATGGCAAAATGGGCAAGACTGTTCCGTATTGTAACAGTAGTTTCTTCTATCTCAATTTTTACGTATTGGTTTATAAAGAAAAGTGCTGTGGCATTTGTGGATAACTCTGTAGGACTACAAGTTGTTAATAAACTTCCTCAAGCATTGGATTTTTATCTTATTAATGTCAATAAAATTGATAATACCACTAGCCTTGAACCTAAGCATATTGGGAAAATACGTCCGGAATATTACAGGATAGAATATCTGAAAATGGACAAGTCTGATGAGTATTGGATTGTAGGTTATCTTGGAAAGAAAAATCTGGTGTATTTTTCACAGCATTCTGTTCCTAATAAGAATATGGATCAGATTGTGGAAGTACAGAATTATATCAACCAAAGCATGAAGCTGTCTGAAGCTGCTAAAAAACAGGTGGATGCTTACAATTATGAAAATACAAAGCTGGGAATCTGGATTACATTGGACTTTCTGCTTTTATTTCTCAATCTGGTATTGCTTCTGAAGAAAAATAAATAAGTTATATATTCTCTCGCAGATTTCACAAAATCTGCGAGAGTTTTATTATTAAGGATAATCCAGAAGGTGCATAATCTGTTCTTTAAATTCCTCAGGACATTCTTTTACTAATTTATCTTTGTTCTGTTTACTGATCTGATGAGGTTCCAGCCATTCAATTTTATTGGAGTTCAGGCTATGGCTATCATATACCCTTTTTATAGTATGGTCTTCATAGAAGGTATATTCGTCGCCAAGCCAGTTGCTGGAGACGCTGATTGTACAAATTTCCTTTTTCATGACATTGATTTTTTTAAGTATACCATTATTCACTATGAATGGGTATTACTCTAATTTATAAAATTTTCCGTTATGAAAAAGCTTTTGTTGTAATTTGAACTGTAAATTAAAATTAGTCTATTTAAAATTTTAACTAAAATAGGCTTCCCATATTTTCAGTGGCCATTTGAGGAATATGGATTTCTGTTTTCCATTCTTCATTCATTTTTTTGATGAAATAAGCGGAAAGAAGTGGAGAGGCTTTTTCAATATTCTGATGGACAAAGAAATAGAGATTCTGAAGCCCGTCTTTTTTCCATTGAGTAAGGTGTTTTAACCAATCATCCAGTCTTTCATAATCACTTTCTGCATTGGCACCTACATATCGGATAAACGCATTGGGGGTGGTAAGACGCATGTGAAGCATATCTCTTCTTCCGGCGGTATCTACAATAATATTAGTGATATTATAAGTTTCAAAAAGCTCACAGGTAGTGTTTAGAATTTCTTCATCAGTAAACCATTCCGTATTTCTGAGTTCTATAGCAAGAGGAACTTCTTTAGGCCATTCTTTTACAAATTTTTCCAGCCTGTCATAATCTTTTGGTTTAAAGTTATCATGAAGCTGAAGGAAAGCCATTCCAAGTTTTTCATCAAAATTCATCACGGCTGATGCAAAATGGGTAACGGGATCTGTAACGTCAATCAGTCTTCTGAAGTGAGAAACAGTGTTGGTAATCTTAGGAAAAAATTTAAAATTTTCCGGAGTTTTTTCTTTCCAAGTTTTTACCTGATCCGGAGTGGGCATTCCATAAAAGGTAGCGTTTAATTCAATGGAATTAAATTGAGTGGCATAATATGTTAACTCATCTTTGGTTCCTTTGGGATAGAATCCTTTAAGGTCCGTTTTGTTCCATTTGGCACATCCGATTGAAATATTTTCCAGTCCTTTTTTATTAAGACTTAAAATTTCTTTAGTTCTGGAGTGATCTTTAGGAAGGGTGAAATCTATTTTTGATGGGTCTTCTACTTGTCCGAATTTCATATTAAGCGGTTTTAATGTTTAAAATTAATCATTTTTTCACTGTATTTTCATAGAAAGGGTATAAAATGAAGAAGAAAATTACATGAACATTAAGCTTTTTTTAAGGAAATGTTAAACTTTATGTTACGCAATGTTAATTCTATGTTACCATACTTCATCTTTCCTCAATCTAATTTTGCAACAAGTTTTGTAGCAATAAAAATATGAAGAAAAAATTGATCTGTGCTTTTGCTTTATTATCTTTTGGATTTGCATTCTCACAGGAAACCAGCTCTAAAATTTTTGGAAGATTAAAAGGTGTTTCTTCTGAAGTTACAGTAAGGGTAGTACATATTCCTACCAATAGTACCTTTGAAACCAAAAGTAATAGTAAAGGACAGTTTAGTTTAGATAATCTTCAACCGGGAGGTCCTTATAAATTGGAGATATCTGACGGGTCACAGGTTATTTATGAAAATCCTAATTTACAACTTTCATTAGGAAACAACGATCTTCCGGTGGTAGAAGTTGGAAACAAGGAAAAGACCATTGATGAGGTGAAGATTACCTCGAAAAAGACTAATGTAAAATATGGAGTTGGGATTAGCCAGGCGCAGATTTCAGGGCTTCCCAATATTAACCGGGGGATCCAGGATGTTACCAAATTAGTTCCTCAGAGTGCCAACAACTCTTTCAATGGAACCAATTTCCGTTATAATAACGTTACGATTGATGGTTCGATCAACAACGATGCAATTGGTTTCAGTCCTTCATTAGGAGGCCAGACCGGTACTTCAGGGATGCCTGGAAGCAGCACGCGTTCCAATTCAATTAGTTTGGATGCCATTCAGGATGTACAGGTGTATATTGCTCCTTATGATGTGAAGCTTGGAAATTTCCTTGGGGGAAGTATCAATGCGGTAACCAGAAGCGGAAGCAATGACGTTACGGGTTCTATGTATGTGTATGGTAGAAATGCAGCAATCACAGGAAGAAACAGAGTAGGTGATAATTCGAAAATGCCAAGTGATTTCTCTGATTTTATTTATGGAGGAAGAGTAGGGCTGCCAGTAGTGAGAGATAAAGTGTTTTTATTCACAAATCTGGAATATACCAAAAGGGTAGATCCGATATTTTATAACGCCAATGATCCCAATGGATTGATAAACGAGTCTGTGGCTCAGAACATTTCAGATTTCGTGCAAAAGAAGTACGGATTCAATGTAGGAAGCTTTAACGGTTACAATAACTTTTCTGAAAGTGCTAAGCTTTTTAATAAGCTAGACTGGAAGATCAATGATAAGCATACTTTATCCATCAAAAATAATACGGTATTTTCCCAGGCATCCAACCTTGAAAGAGATGGTGCCAATTTCAGATTTTCAAGTATGGATTTTGTTCAAAAAAATACGGCTTCTACAACTACCCTTGAATTGAAAAGCCGTTTTAATGATAGATGGAATAACAATTTAGTGGTTGGTTATTCTTCTATTCACGATTATAGAGATCCTACTTCTGCGAATTCGATGTTCCCGCAGGTTGAAATTACCCATAACGGTGGAACTATTTTGTTAGGAAATGACAGAGAAGCTACTGTTTTCAATATGAAACAGAAAACTTTTGAAATTACGGATAATCTTACCTATAAAACCGGAAATCATACTTTCTTATTAGGAACTCACAATGAGTTATATAATATCAATTATGGATTTGTAAACGCCTTGAATGGAAGAATATCTTATAAGTCACTAAATGATTTTTATAATGGTACGCCTGCAAGGATAAGAGGAACCTATCCTTTTAACGGAAACAGCAGACAAGAGCTTTTCGACAATCCTTATGCGCAATATAAAGTTAACCTTCTTTCATTATATCTGCAGGATGAGATCAATTTGGGAAGAGTGAGACTTTCACCGGGAGTAAGGGTTGATTATACAGATTTACCTAATAAACCCCAATTAAGTCAGGCTGTTAATAACTCTCCTCAAGACCCTTATTTCGGAAATACTTATAGTTATACTCCGTTAAGCCAGCTAACCAATAGTTATCTTAACAAGCCTACCTTATCTCCAAGACTTGGGTTTACCATCGATGTTACGGAAGACCGGTCTATGGTATTAAGAGGAGGTTCGGGTATTTTTGTAGGAAGAATCCCATTTGCATGGTTAGGATATGCTTATTATAATGATGGAGTAGGTTTCGGAAGCTATGATTATAATGCTCCTACTACTGCACAGATTGCTGCTAACGGAGATCCGTTGGTGGGAGCTAATTTCCCGAAGTGGCAAAATTCTTCAAAAGTACAGGTTGACCTTATTGATAATAACTTTAAGATGCCAAGAGTATGGAGAAGCTCCCTTGCATTCGATTATACCCTTTCCGGATATAAACTGACATTAGAAGGGATTTACACCAAAGTATTGTATGACCTTAAATTCCAACAGGTAAATAAAACGGATAATGTGACCTACTACAGTTATGATGTTAATCACGAAATGCCGATTTATACAACGAATATCAATAGTAATTTTTCTAATGCATATCTATTATCCAATACAAAAGATGGGTACCGTTACAACCTGACGGCTCAGATTTCAAAATCATACAATTTCGGATTTAATTTCTTTGCAGCCTATACGTATGGTGATGCGAAAGATATAACGAATGGTATCAGAAACTCGATGGAAAGTAACTGGCAGATGAATCAGTCTCTGACTCCAAATGATCCTAAGTTGACAACTTCCAATTTTGCGATCAAGAATAGGATCGTAGCTAACCTTGGATATGCGTTTAATATTTCCAAATCTAACAGGTTATCTACCAATGTATATTTTAATGCTCAATCAGGAAACCCTTTCTCATGGGGATTTATAAACAGTACAATTGCCAATACGGGGCAAGCGGCAGGCCTTGCTTATATCTTTAAAGATGCTGCTGAAGCGGCTAAATATATTGTTCCTATAAAAGATGGATCAGGAAATGTACTGGTAACTGCTCAGCAACAGGTTGCAGATTACGAGAACTTCGTTAATAACAATGATTACTTGAAATCAAGAAGAGGAAAGTTTACCGAAAGAAATGGAGATACCACCCCTTGGAATATTCAGGCAGATATCAGAATTATGGATGAGATCAGATTGAGTGAAAAATCTAAGAACAATATCCAGATCTCTTTAAGTATCATTAATTTCACTAATTTATTGAATAAAGATTGGGGTAAAGTGTACTTTGTTCCTAATACTTTCAACTCTACCGCCAGCGTAGGGCTTACAAAAGTTGGAAATGTGGCACCGGGACAACCTTCAGCCGGAGATCCTACTTATACCTTCAAAACACCGGGATCTGCTTATACAATAGATCAGTTTGCATCAAGATTCCAGGCTCAGATAGGAGTAAGGTATAACTTCTAATTACTACTTTTTTATATTACTCAATATACTTCTTTTTCAAAGGTTCGGATTTTCTTTCCGGGCCTTTTTTTGCTGTGTACAATAAAAGAAGAAATAATATTACTTAATACTAATTGAGCAATATTATCTCTTCTATTCCATCAAAAAAAGATCTTTTTTTGATTATTTATTTATTTATTTATTTTATCGTTTGTGTTACCATTCTGTTTGAAATGGCAGAGTAAATACAGCCGGTAGTTTTTAAACTGACAGTAATTGTAGCCGGAACAGATCGATAAGCAGTGTCACCATAAGGTTCAACAATTTTACCATTGGAATCTTTCACTGTTCTTCCTTTTACTGTATAAGTCATAGTTGCTGTTCCGGTAAATCCACTTGAAGGACTGAATGTGACAATACCTGTTGACTTGTTGTAGGTCCATGTCCCTTCAGTAGTTATTTTTTTACGGTACAACGTAAGATCTGTATCGCTGGTCTTTGCAAAACTGAAGGTTGAATAATCAATATTGGTATTGCTTCCAGTGGGGGGAGTCGTAATGCTGATAGGACCTTTGTAGGCTATATCATTATTGAAAACCGGGATGTTAACTGATTGAAACTTACACGTAGAAGCTGCATCATCATTTGTCACTGCTGAATAAGGTAGTGTTAATTTTACATTTCGGATAATATGTTGCTGGAATGCGGCACCCGTAGAAGCTGCAAAACCTAGCTTTAGAAAGGCTGGAGTTGCTGCATTAAGCGTTTGGGAAGTTGCAGCGCCTTCTGTATCCGAACTATTAAAGTCAGTAGTTTGAGGATTGGCATTTTCTGTATAAGGTACAGAGGTTTTATAATGATAATAATTGATGACATTAATAGGTGTTCCGTTTTGTGTTGTCTGGATATCAACTTTTATATCAAATCCGTCTGTGGTGGTACTGCTTATAAAATGGGGAATCAGGTCAAGGTACACTTTTCTGAATTCTCCAGCATTGTTTCTAAGATCAAACACTGACGAAAGGGTGTTGGAAGTAGTCAGGTAGCTTCTGTCAGTTTGTAATACCCTGCCCACAGTTCCCGAATTGCTTAAAGTAGATCGTGTAATCAGAACAGGATATCCTGTAAAACCATCTCCTAACCCTGTTGTATTGATCGCAGCGCCTTTTGCACCCCTTAAGGTGACATGACTTGTGGGTTGAGACCAGGTTACCCCTGCAATTCCATTTACCCTTGATTCACCCTGAAAACGCTTGGATTTAAAATTCCCAAACTCATCCAGTGCAATCCCGAGATAGGCGGATGATAAACCTGCCTTTCTCTGACTTGCGTAGGTATTCTGCGCTCTGTTATATGAATAGCCAAGGCCTGCTCCCGGAGCACCAATTGTAGGGCTTGTCACGGCTCCGTCATATAAGAAAAATGATAAACCGTCTCCATAAGTACCACTTAAAGGAGTCCCGTTTTTCATATCATATTCAAACTCAACATGAAGTCCGTTTACCGAAGTAAACGTCCTTCCATTGATAAATAATCCTCCAAATTGCCCAGAGCTTGCAGGAGTAAGCTGCACTCCTGTAGAAGTATGGGAGGCATTTCCCTGTATCGTAAGTTCAGAAGCTGAAGCTGCATTCATAAGCGAATTAGAATAGGAATAAAATCCATAAATACTTGCGACTTCAGTACTGTCTGTCTGTGCATACATAAAGTTTGTAAGCAATCCAAAAACCAGGCTCATCAAAGACAGCCTTTTAAAATTCTTTTTCATGGCTGCTTATTTTACAACGAATACGATGTTGATAAAAGATGCTGAAGTTGCATTTGATAAAACATCATAATTCAATACACCTGTGCTGCTGACGCTGTTTATTTTAAAAACAGATGGGTCATAACCCGTCACGTAATAATATAAATCTGTTGCATTGGGGAAAAAAGGGATTGAAGCCGGAGCAGATGCACTTCTTGCATTTGTTGGGACATTAGAAAACTGATTTTTATACAATGTGTACAGATCTTTCGTTTGGCCTGTTGAAGTTGTTGTGGTGTCAAAAACAACACTCGGCATGTAGAAAAATTTGGATACATACGGAGAAAGACAGGTCCAATCCGGGGTTGCAGGAGTTCCTACATTTTGGCTGATGCATTTTTTGTTGGCATCAAAAATAATAAGTCCCGTAGCTGGATTGGTAATAGCAGATAGATTGCTGATTCTTGGTAGAAGTACGCCTCTGGAAGTACTTGTAACATCTAAAGCTGCGCTTTGATCAGGAGTAGTAGTATTGATTCCTACCTGTGCGTAGAAAGTAATACTGGCCATAGCCATCATTAGGGTAATAACTTTGTTCATTTTCGAAATAATTTTTTGTGTTTATATTGTAGCAATTTTTGCTAAGAGTAATTCGTTATCTGAATTTTATTTTTTGTGTTTTTAAATTAAAGGAAGAATTAGAACACTCTATATTGTGTTGTATTGATGGTGTATTTTTTTCTCTTTATGTTGTGTTTTAAAAAAATAATCAGTTGTAATAATTTTTCCCAATCACCAAAGAGGTTTATTAATTTAAATAGAATACAATCTTTATTTTGTATTAAATTTATGTTTAATAATAAGCTTGATTGTTAGTATTTTATTTGTTAAAAACTGATTTATTTGGTTTATCTTCAACAAATGTAAATAAAATTACTTCATATTAATAATGGAAAGTCAATGATATAAGGACTTGATTCACTGTTTGGGGAGCGAAGGTCTGATATTTTCAGTATTAATAGATGATTAAATAAAAATAAGTTTTTTAAACCTAAATGTTAAATTTTTGTTAAATTTTAATTATAATAAAAAGACACGCTAAAAAGCGTGTCTTACTATATAGATGTTTATTATTTGTTCCTCTATGCCTCGCAGCTTGAACAAGATACAAAGTTCACCATCATTTCTTTTGAAACAGAAGAACTTCTTTGGTAGTAAAGTGTTTTTACTCCTTTTTTCCAAGCCTCAATATAGAGATAGTTTACATCTTTTACAGGCATTGTAGAAGGAATCTGAAGATTCAATGATTGTGCCTGGTCAATGTACTGTTGTCTTTGTGCAGCCTGAGAAATAACCTCCATCGGAGAGATTTCCTTAAATGTTTTGAATACTGCCTTCTCTTCAGGAGTAAGCTCATTCAGGTGCTGTACAGAACCGTGGTTCAACATGATTGTTCTCCATGTTTCTTCGTTATCTAAGCCTTTTTCTTTTAATAATTTTGCCAGGTATTTGTTCTTACGCATAAAGTTTCCTTTAGCAAGACCTGCTTTATAATAGTTAGAAGAGAAAGGTTCAATTCCAGGAGAAGTCTGTCCTAAGATGGCAGAACTTGAAGTGGTAGGAGCAATAGCCATTGTAGTAGTATTTCTTAATCCGTATCCTTTCAGTACGTCCGGCTCTCCGTAGATGTTGGCTAACTCTCTTGAAGCCTGCTCAGCCTGTTCTTTGATGTGTCTGAATGCTCTTGCATTGAACTGAGTTGCTTCAAAACTTTCAAAAGGAATCATGTTTTTCTGTAGGTAAGAATGGTATCCTAAAACTCCTAATCCAAGAGCTCTGTGACGCATGGCGAAGTTTCTTGCTCCTTGTAAGTAGTAGTTTCCTTCAGTTTTATCAATGAACTCAGATAATACAGCATCCAGGAAGTATACCGCTAATTTAACAGCATCGGTATCTTTCCACTCATCATACAATTCAAGGTTCATGGAAGACAGACAGCAGATGAATGATTCTTCCATGGTGGAAGGAAGCATGATTTCAGAACAAAGGTTACTTGCGTTTACCGTCATTCCAAGGTCTTTATACACCTGTGGTTTGTTTCTGTTGACGTTATCGGTGAAGAAAATATAAGGAAGGCCTTTTTGCTGGCGGCTTTCCAATACTCTTGCCCAGATTTTACGTTTGTCCATATCCCCATCAATCATATCCTGCATCCAGTAATCCGGAACACATACTCCGGTGAACAGGTTTTGAATAGGACTACCGATATCTTTAATGGATAAAAATTCTTCAATATCTCCGTGGTCAATATCCAGATAAGCTGCAAATGCTCCTCTTCTTACACCTCCTTGAGAAACAACATCCATTGCTGTATCAAAAAGCTTCATGAATGAAACCGCTCCGGAAGATTTTCCGTTATCTGTTACAGCTGTTCCTCTGTTTCTAAGTTCTCCAAAATACCCTGAAGTTCCTCCTCCGATTTTTGTCTGCATGATAACCTCACCCATTTTATGAGTAATTCCTTCAATGCTGTCCGGAATGTGAGCGTTGAAACAAGAGATGGGAAGACCTCTCTCTGTTCCCATATTAGCCCATACAGGAGAAGAGAAACTGATCCATCCTTTTGTAATCATTTCTTTGAAAGCGGGCTGAAGTTCCGGCTTATATAATCTTTTTGCAGCAGCAGTGGTAATTCTGTCGATAGCTCCGTCTACCGTTTCACCTTTCAACAGATATCCTCTGTTCAGCATTTGCTCAGACTCTTCATTGAGCCACCATATATTTGAATTTTGCTCTTCCATAGATGTTATATTTTCGAATTCCGGAATGAGATTACCACTCCGGAATTTTGTTTTTTTTATATTATTGATTGTAAAAATTCTACTTTATGAGAGTCGTTCAACCCACTTTCATCTCTTACTCTTTGAAATTCCTTAAAAGACGGAATATTCAAAACTTCATGCTGAACTTCTTCATTGATGTAGTTTGAATAATGTAGAAATGTAACGCCATCCTCCTTTACGAAAACCTTATATTCAAATGCTGACTGATCCAGGTTTTTAAAATCCTCTAAAAACTTTTGAATATTGGCTTTATTTGAAGAAACAAATTCAGGTTTTACGGTATAGCTTACCATTACATTAATCATATCTATTTGTGTTTATTAAGTCAACGATTGTTCTGTTTTTTGAAATATAAGAAATTTTTTGTTCCTAATACTATCAGCTTTGACGCTCGCTTCGCTCGCGCCTTTACGTTAGAACAAGTCGTTTGCTGTAATACTCTTATCGTGTTTTGTATAGTCTACAGGTCTTTTTGCAAAGAAATCATCTAGTGAATTAGCGAAAACTTCCTCTTCGAACCATACCATTGGTCTGTATTGTTCCGGAGTGATGTTGTATCTTGTTTTCATGTTGATTTTCTTCAAGCTGTCATCCACACGGTACTTCATGAAGTTTAATAGATCTTCTTTGGATACGTTGTCGATTTCTCCTAATTCGAAGATCCAGCTAAGGATATCTCCTTCTTTTTCGATCGATTCGTCTACAAGGGTGTAGATATCTTCAATATCGCTTTCTGTTAAAAGGTCAGGCTGTTCTTCACGGATCTTGTTGATCAGATAGATTCCTGCGTTAGCGTGAATTTGCTCATCTACAGAAGTCCATGCGATAATATTGGAAACATTTTTCATGAATCCTTTGAATCTTGTAAAAGAAAGGATGATGGCAAACTGAGAGAAAAGAGAAACGTTTTCTACCAAGATACTGAATAACAATAATGCAGAAACATATTCTTTTGGAGTAGCAGAGTTAGCATGTTTTAAGGCATTTCCAAGGAACTCAATTCTACCTTTTACCGCTGGAATTTCAATGACATTAAGGAATTCGTCATTATATCCTAATACCTCCAGTAAACGGGAATATGCTTCAGAATGACGGAATTCGCATTCTGCAAAAGTAGATCCTAATCCATTGAATTCCGGTTTCGGAAGGTGGTTGTATAAATTCCCCCAGAATGTCTTTACAGACACCTCAATCTGTGCAATGGCTAAAAGCGCATTTTTCACAGCATTCTTTTCATGTGGTTCCAACTGCGAATGAAAATCTTGTACATCTGCAGTAAAGTCCACTTCCGAATGTACCCAAAACGATTTGTTGATGGCTTCTACAAATTGAAGAACCTCCGGGTATTCAAATGGCTTATAGCTTACTCTCTTATCAAAAATTCCCATATTAAATATCTTTATAATTAAATAATTCAGATCTCTGTGGATAATGTTCAGAAGGTGTGTAACTTTTTGTTTTTGTGGTGGTTGTGAATTTAAGTTATTCACACTGCAAGTTTTCGTTTCTGAGCAAAATCTAATGACAAAGTTCGAAAAAAAGAACTGATTTTGAAAGAGGTAAATACTAATAGACTGACTTTTAGCTGTAAAAGTTTTCCACATTTACATGAAACAGGCTCGAATAATAGGCTAGAAGGGTATATAGGGGATAAATACATGGAAAACTTAAGTTACAGTTAAACAAAATTTGATAAACTATTTTAAATAAAGGCTTAAGGTGTTAAACAAAAAAATATTTGAATAAATTTTCATTCTTGTAACAATTTGAAAATATCATCTACTTATTGGGTATAAAACATACATCACTTAATGCTAGTAATTCAGGATTTACACAAATCATACGATACGGGAAAAAGTAAACTTCATGTTTTGAAGGGTATTAATCTGGATATTTTAGAAGGAGAGTTTGTTTCCATCATGGGGAGTTCCGGTTCCGGAAAATCTACACTTCTTAATATTATTGGTATTCTGGATGAAAAAGACTCGGGAACCTACGAATTGGATGGCGTTCCTATTGAGCATTTATCAGAAGTAAAAGCAGCAGAGTACAGAAGTAAATTTTTAGGATTTATTTTCCAGTCTTTTAATCTTATCAGTTATAAAACAGCGCTTGAAAATGTAGCACTTCCATTATATTACCAGAATGTGCCAAGAAAAGAACGTAACCAGAAAGCTCTGGAATATCTGGAGAAAGTAGGTCTTACTCAGTGGGCAAACCACCTTCCCAATGAACTTTCAGGAGGACAGAAGCAGAGAGTGGCAATTGCGAGAGCACTTATCACGGACCCAAAAGTAGTATTGGCCGATGAGCCTACCGGAGCATTGGATTCAAAGACCACGCATGATATTATGAAACTTCTTCAGGATATTAATAATGAAGGAAAAACCATCATTGTGGTAACTCACGAACCGGATGTAGCAGCACAGACGAAAAGGAATGTAATTCTGAAGGATGGTGTCATTGAAAGCGATGAGTTTATTAAGCAGATTGTGCTTTAGACAATTTGATAATTTGAAAATGAGATAATTTGAAAATTGAATGATTTTATCTTTTGATTTTTCAGTCTTTTAATAGTAATAAAAATGTTTGACCTAGATCGTTGGCAGGAAATATTCAGTTCTATCCGTAGTAATGTACTTCGGACGGTACTTTCGGGATTTACGGTAGCTTTGGGGCTGTTTATTTTTATTGTACTTTTTGGAATAGGAAAAGGGCTTCAGAATGCTTTCTCAGAAGGGTTTGCAGGAGATGCCAAAAACCTGATTACCATTTATACAGGAAAAACAACTTTAGCCTATAAAGGATTACAATCCGACAGGACGGTAAATATGAATAATGATGACTACAATTTTCTTGTCAATACAGATAAAGAGAAAGTAGATGCAGCCAGCCCAAGGTATGCTACCAATTTAATGGTAAAATATGGTAAGGAGAGTGGTCTTTATCAGGTGCATGGTGCAGAACCGGGAGAGCAGGTTATTGAAAACAGAAAGCTTGTTGATGGAAGGTATATTAACTCCTTCGACTTAGCAAGAAAACAGAATGTAGCCGTTATCGGAAGAATGGTTCAGAGAGACCTTATTAAAAATGGAGGTTCCATCGGGAAGGAGTTAGATATTAACGGGACAATGTTTAAAGTTGTAGGGGTATTTTCAGATGATGGTGGAGATAGAGATGAAAGACATATTACGGTACCCATTACTACTTTACAGCAGATGAAAAAAGGTTCTGACACTGTGAATACGGTTTATATTGCCTATAATGATAAACTGCTGAACCCTCAGGAAGCTATTAAATATGGAGATGAACTGAGAGATAAGCTGAAAGCGAGAAAAAATGTTTCTCCTGATGATGAAAATGGAGTCCGTGTCTGGAATAATGCCAAAAATATGAATGATACCTTCACTTTTATGGCAGTACTAACCGCAATCGTAGGGTTTATTGGCTTGGGAACTTTATTGGCAGGTATTATCGGGATCAGTAATATCATGGTGTACATCGTAAAAGAAAGAACCAAAGAAATTGGAGTACGAAAAGCCATAGGTGCCAAACCGGCAGGAATTGTTGCCCTGATTGTTCAGGAAAGTGTTGTGATTACAGTAGTCTCTGGATTTGTAGGAATAGGAATAGGTGTCTTAACATTAAACCTGATTGGTGATAGCCTGGAAGAGTTTTTTATTAAAAGTCCAAGTGTAGGCTGGGGATCCATCGTTATGGCATTTGTTGCATTAGTGTTCTCCGGATTGATTGCAGGATTTGTTCCGGCATACAGAGCCTCAAGAATTAAACCGATTGAAGCATTAAGAACAGAATAGTAATTTGAAAATGAAATAATTTGGAAATGCAGTAATGATGACAGTCTGTTGATTTACTCTTTTACAACTATTAATAATTTATAATTCAGAAAGGTGAATATCATATTTAAAAAAGATACTTGGCAGGAGATCTATTATTCATTGAGGAATAATAAACTCCGTACATTTCTTACCATGATTGGAGTAGGATGGGGCATGTTTTTGTATGTAAGCCTTCTTGGGGCAGCAAAAGGCATGGAGAATGGTTTCGATAAATTGTTTTCCGGGTTTGCTACCAATTCCATTTTCCTGTGGGCACAGAAAACATCTATTCCGTATGAAGGATTTCCAAAGGGAAGAGATGTTCATTTGAACTTATCCGATATGGAAATGCTGAAAAAGAAATTGACCGATATTGATTACATATCACCACAAAACGCAAGAGGAAGCTTCACAGGAACCCCAGGTGAATCCATGTCAAGAAACGGAAAAAGTGCTACCTATTCTCTTACAGGAGATTATTCTGTAGGAAATAAAATTTCAGAAAAGAAACTTATTTACGGACGCTACATCAATGATGCAGACGTTTCTGGAAATAAAAATGTAGTGGTTATTGGTGAAGAAATTTATAAGAATCTTTTTGATTCCAAGAAACAAGAGAATCCAATCGGAAAGTCGATTAACATCAAAGGGTTGTTTTTTAATGTAATCGGAGTTTTCAGAGTGAAAAAAGGAGGTGGTTTTGAAAGTGACCAGAGTGCTTTTATCCCATTATCTACTTATACTAAAATGTATAATGCAGGAGATCAGATTGATCTGTTTGCTATTGTAGGGAAACCTAATGCTAACCTTAATACCCTGGAGGATCAGATAAAACAAATATTAAAATCAAAGAATAAAGTTTCGCCTGAAGATACCAATGCTTTCGGAAGTGCAAACGTAGCCAAAGAGTTTAAAAAACTGACCGGTTTTCTTACTGGGATGCAGCTTTTGACCATTATTGTAGGAACATTAACGATCCTGGCAGGGGTTATTGCCATTTCAAACATTCTTTTGATTACCGTAAAAGAAAGAACAAAGGAAATAGGTATCAGACGGGCATTAGGAGCAAAGCCAGCTGAGGTAAGAAACCAGATCTTGCTTGAAAGTGTTGTCATTACGCTCTCTTCCGGATTGTTAGGATTTATGTTTGGAATCTTTGTGCTGATGATTTTAAATATAGCTACTCAGGGACAGGACTCATTTCCTTTTTATAACCCAACGGTAAACTATGGGAATGTATTTGCTGCCATGGCAGTAATGGTCATATTGGGATTAATTATCGGGATGATCCCTGCACAGAGAGCAGTAAAGATCAGGCCGATTGAAGCATTAAGAACAGAATAATAATTTGAAATGAAATAATTTGAAAATTTGAAAATGATCAGAACCATAGGGTATTAATCTTTTAATTTTTAAATCTTTCAATCCTTTAATTAAAAAATAAACTATACATATGAAAAAGAAATTCACCTGGAAAAAAGCCATTTATATAGTCTTGGGGCTTTTATTTGCAGTGGCATTGTTCTCAGGGATTGGTTATCTTGTGAAATCGAACTCCAAAGAAAGCGAGGCTTTCCTTACCCGCAAACCGAGCATTCAGAATATGGATGATAAGGTAATGGCCACCGGAAAAATTGTTCCAAAGGAAGAAATTGAAATTAAGCCCAATATTACAGGGATTATCGATAAAATTTTAGTAAAAGAAGGAGACAGAGTAGAAGTAGGTCAGCTAATTGCTACCGTGAAAATTGTACCTAGTATTTCTGAAGTGAATGCTGCTCAGCAGGAAGTTCAGAATGCACAGATTCAGATCAGCAATGCGCAGATGAATGTTGGGAATATGCAGAAGCAATTTGAGATGCAAGATAAACTGTATAAGCAAGGAGTAGCTTCAAGACAGGAGTTCCTTAATGCTCAGCAACAATTATTCTCTCAGCAACAAACTCTTAAGAATTCCCAGCAGCAGTTGAATACCGCACAGAAAAGATTGCAGATTGCTAAAACCGGAGCTACTCCTGAACTTCAGGGGCAAGGTTTGGCAACCACACAAATTCGTTCCAAAGCTTCAGGAACAGTTCTTGAAGTTCCTGTAAAACTGGGAAGTCAGGTAATTGAAGCGAACAACTTTAATGCAGGAACTACAATTTGTTCAGTAGCAGATTTGAACTCTCTGATCTTTAAAGGAGAAATTGATGAAGCTCAGGCAGGAAAACTGAAGCAAGGTATGGATATGAATATTGTTATCGGTGCCTTACAGAATAAAACTTTCCCTGGAAAACTGACAATGATTGCTCCCAAAGGAAAAGATAATGCTGGGACCATTAAGTTTCCGGTAGAAGGAAACGTAGATAATCCTAATAATGAATATATCAGAGCTGGATTCTCTGCTAACGGAGAAATCGTGTTAAGTTCTCAGAAAAATGCTTTACTGCTTGATGAATCTCTTGTTCAGTATGAAAAGAAGCAAGGGAAAGATGTACCTTTTGTAGAAGTAAAGCAGCAAGACGGGAAATTTAAGAAGGTATACCTGAAACTTGGAGCTAGTGATGGAATTAATGTTCAGATTCTTCCGGGATCAAATATTACAAAAGATTCAGAAGTAAAAGTTTGGAACCCATCCGATAAAGACAAAGAAGAGTTGAAAGAAAAAGCGAAAGCAAAATAATAAACTACACTATACATTTTAAACTGTAAGATCCCGGAGTATATACTTCGGGATTTTTTTTGAATGAAAAACCTTAAGGTACAGGTTGAAATGATTCATCAAAAAATTAAATCAGTTTAAAATGTTCTGCTTTTTTATGATAAAGTATTGCAATATGTAATAAATATGAAGTTTAAAATGTCTTATTTTTAGTTTTTAAATTATAATCATGAAGAAAAGCAGTCTGATTCTTATTCTTTTTATCATTGTAAAGTTTATTCTTCAATATACATTGGTAAGTCCCGAATACGATTTGCAGCGAGATGAGTACTTGCACCTGGACCAGGGAAATCATATTGCCTGGGGGTATATTTCTGTTCCTCCTGTGAGCTCGTGGATATCATGGCTGATAAAAGTATTGGGTGATTCTGTATTTTGGATCAGGTTTTTTCCGGCTTTATTCGGAGCGTTGACGATAGTGGTTGTCTGGAAAGCTGTCGAAGAATTAAAAGGAGGGCTTTTTGCTTGTATTCTTGCTGCTTTAGGGCTATTGTTTTCCTCATTACTTCGCTTGAATATGCTGTATCAGCCCAATTCACTGGATGTTTTGTTATGGACTTCCTTTTTTTATATACTGATAAAATATATCAATACTGAAAAAGTAAGTTGGCTATATTGGGGCGGAGTCATTTTTGGGATAGGAATCTTGAATAAATACAATATCGTTTTTCTCGCATTAGGATTTTTACCTGCTCTTTTACTAACCAAACAAAGAAGAATTTTTGCAAATCCTCATACTTATGGAGCTGCCCTTCTAGCTTTGGTGATTATTTTCCCCAACCTTATTTGGCAGTATCATAACGGCTTTCCGGTAATTCATCATATGAAAGAATTATCCGAAATCCAGTTAGTGAATGTCAACCGGTTCGACTTTTTGAAATCACAGCTTTTATTCTTTATTGGAGTAACTTTTGTTATCCTGTTTGGTTTTTATGCTTTGTTGTTTTTTAAGTCTTTTGAGAAAATCAGGTTCTTCTTCTGGGGGTATATTATCACCCTATCAGTATTTATGTTTTTTAGAGCAAAAGATTACTATGCAATAGGTATTTATCCAATTTATATAGGGTTTGGAGCGGTTTATCTTGAGAGTATTTTGAATAGTGGATGGAAGAGATTTCTCAAACCTGTTTGTATTTTACACCCTATTCTTCTGTTTGTACCTATATATAATTTAGCATTTCCTAATAAAACTCCAGAATCTATAGCGGAGAATCCCGAAGCTTATAAAAAGTATGGACTTTTGCGCTGGGAAGATGGTAAAGACCATTCCTTACCTCAGGATTTTGCAGATATGTTGGGATGGAAAGAACTGGCTCAGAAAGTAGATCAACAATATGCGCGTTTGTCAAAATCAGGAAACACCTTAGTACTTTGTGATAATTATGGGCAGGCGGGAGCAATTAATTTCTATTCTAAGCAGGGAATAAAGGCAGTGTCGTTCAATGCAGATTATGTCAATTGGTTTGATTTAAGTAAAAAGTATAAAAATCTAATTAGGATCAAAGATAGTGCAGAAGATGAACTAGAAAAGACAGGTGCTTTCTTTAATCATTCTGTAATGGCGGATTCTGTTACCAATCCATATGCAAGAGAAAAAGGAACTGTGATTTTTAGTTTTGAAGACGCGAAAATTGATATACGAAAGAGACTTAAAGATGAAATAATTGAAATAAAAGATCGATGGAAAAAATAAACTTTGATGTAAAGTAAGATAATATAAAAAAAATAACGCAATCAAGTTGCATTAATGAGCTTTTGTTGTAGTTTTGTATTTGCAATAAATTATATCTCAACAGAAAATATGCAAAGCAAAAATTTTGATGTTATTATCATAGGAGGAAGTTATGCCGGTTTATCAGCAGGGATGGCTTTAGGAAGATCTTTAAGGAATGTATTGATTATAGATCATGGGAAACCATGTAACAGGCAGACTCCTCATTCGCATAATTTTATTACCCACGACGGAAAAACGCCAAAAGAAATCAGAGAGCTCGCTAAAAAGGATGTGGAAAAATATAAAACAATTCAGTTTTATGATGGTAAAGTAATGAGAGTAGGGAAGAATACTGATGATTTTTATGTAGAGCTATCTTCTGGTGATCGATTTTATGCGAGAAGGATCATTTTAGCTTCGGGAATTAAGGACATGATGCCTGATATTCCGGGGTTCACTGAATGTTGGGGAATTTCTGTCATACACTGTCCCTATTGTCACGGTTATGAAGTCAAGAATGAAGTAACGGGAATTCTCTCTGACGGAGATATGGCGTACGAGTTTTCTAAATTGGTCTTTAATTTAACAAAAGAGTTAACCTTATTTACGAACGGAAAAACTAAACTTACCAGTGAGCAGATTGGGAAATTGAAGCAGAATAAAATCAAGCTTAACGAAGATGAAATTAAAAGTATTGAACATGAAAACGGATATATTCAAAAACTCATCTTTACCAACGGAAAAACAGTTTCTTTAAAAGCTTTGTATGCGAAAATTCCTTTTGAACAGAATATTGATGTGTCAGAAACTTTAAGTTGTGAACTGACGGAACAAGGCTTTATTAAAGTAGATTTTATGCAGAAGACATCAGTTCCCGGAGTTTTTGCCTGTGGTGATAATGTAACCATGATGAGATCTGTAGCGAATGCTGTGGCTCAGGGTAATTTTGCTGGAGCAATGGTCAATAAAGAGCTCTCAGAAGAAGAATTTGGATACAAATAATATACTGATCTGTATGAAATGTAATATGGAAAACTACAGAAGACCGTTGATTGAAGAAAATTTATAAATAGGCAATATTTTGAAGCTTTTATAAAAAATCAGGTCTAAAATCATATTTTTTGATGCCAAAATCTCAACGAAAATTCCGTACATTTGGGGTGAAAAATTTCAAAAACTAAAAGTAAAATGGATATTATTTTCGACCTGATTGAAAAGGAAAGACAAAGACAGGCCCATGGATTAGAGCTTATCGCATCAGAAAACTTTGTTTCTGAAAACGTGATGAAAGCAATGGGAAGTGTACTGACAAATAAATATGCTGAAGGGTATCCCGGAAAAAGATATTACGGAGGATGTGAAGTAGTAGATGAGGTTGAAACATTAGCGATCAACAGAGCAAAGGAGCTTTTCGGAGTAGACTATGTAAACGTGCAGCCACATTCCGGATCTCAGGCGAATGCAGCCATTTATCTTGCTGTTTTGAAAGCGGGAGATAAGATCATGGGAATGGATCTTTCTATGGGAGGACACCTTACTCATGGTTCTGCAGTTAACTTCTCAGGAATTCAATATCAAGTAGTTTCTTATGGAGTAGAAAGAGAGACTGGTCTTATCGACTATAACCAAATGAGAGAAGTTGCTTTAAGAGAAAGACCAAAAATGCTTATCGCCGGATTCTCTGCTTATTCAAGAGATCTGGACTATGCTAAATTTAGAGAAATTGCTGACGAAATCGGAGCAACACTTTGGGCAGATATTGCTCATCCTGCAGGTTTAGTAGCTAAGGGATTATTAAACTCTCCATTTGAACACTGCCACGTAGTGACCACTACTACTCATAAGACCCTAAGAGGTCCAAGAGGAGGAATGATTATGATGGGGAAAGATTTTGAAAATACCTATGGCCACAAAACTCCAAAAGGAGAAACAAAAATGATGAGCCAGGTATTAGATGGAGCTGTATTCCCAGGAATTCAGGGAGGTCCGTTAGAGCATGTAATTGCTGGTAAAGCAGTGGCTTTCGGGGAAGCTTTGGATGGTCAGTTCGAAACTTATGCAAAACAGGTGAAGGCGAATGCTCAGGCGTTATCAAAAGCAATGATCGATAAAGGCTTTGATATCGTGAGTGGAGGTACAGATAACCACTTAATGTTGGTAGACCTTAGAAATAAAGGAGTAAACGGTAAAGAAACAGAAAAAGCATTAGTACTTGCTGATATTACATGTAATAAAAATATGGTTCCTTTCGATGACAAGTCTCCATTTACAACATCTGGTATCAGATTAGGTACAGCTGCTATTACAACAAGAGGACTTAAAGAAAATGATATGGAAACTATTGCAGGATTAATCTCTGAAGTAGTGGACAACATCAAAAATGAAGAAGTTCTTGCATCTGTAAGAAAGAAAGTAAATGAATTAATGGAAGGTAAAGCATTATTCAACTACTAATATAAAATATAATATACTATAAAGAATGGGCAGAAAGCTCATTCTTTTTTTATTCACATGGAAAAGAAATCTTTTACTTTTGATGAAATCAAGCAGAAACTGGTCAGTTATTGTGTGTATCAGGATCGCTGTCATGCGGAGGTGGAGCAGAAAATGAGAGAATTTCTCCTGATTGAAGAGGCAAAAGAAGAAATTATTCTCTATCTGATGAAAGAAAATTACCTCAATGAAGAAAGGTTTACCAGAAGCTATATCAGAGGGAAATTTTACATTAAACATTGGGGAAGGAATAAGATCAGAATGAACCTTAAGCAGAAGCAAATCTCTGAAAAACTGATCAGTATGTGTTTTGATGAAATATATGAAGATGATTACATCAAAACGATCACAAGAATCTATGAAGACTATTCTTCAAAACAGAAAGGATTGCAGGAATATCAGAAAAAAGTGAAGACTATAAAATATTTAATGAGCAGAGGCTTTGAATATGAGAAAATAAATGATATTTTTGACTAAATATTGAATAAAATTTAAAGTTATCTTTTTTGAGCTTAAAAAAAATAAGAAAGAGTATTATGGGTAAATATCACCCTTAGCTGAATTTTTATGGTATGATTTTTGTCAACCATTTGCTCTATTGATTGACTCCTAAAGGTTTCATAAAATAGTTAAACATCAAATTTATTTTTGATTTCAGTATCTAAATAGAATTTTATTTTATTTTTGCATGATTGTATCGAAATTATCATTGGTGGATAATTGGATCTTACACTAATTAAAAATATGGACACAAATATAGACAATGTACAATTCTCTTAGAAAAAAAATATTTGGAGGAGATAATGTTGTCAATCTCTCAGACGTAAGATATCTTCCTAGATGGATAATATTGGTAATAGATATTATTATCCTGGTTATATCCCTATTTCTTTCTACTTATATTATAGAAAAAATTACACAAAAAGAATTTATTTACCATCAGGATAAAAGTATTGTTTTTGCTTTTATAATCTTGGTGAACACTTTCTTTATGTATATTTTTAAAACGTATGCCGGGATCATCAGGCATTCAACTTTTATAGATCTGTTCAAATTACTTGTATCGTGTTTCAGTACGATGTTTGTTGTTGCTACAATTAATGTAGTATACTTTTGGACTACAGGTGGAAAGTTTATTTTAACTCCTTATCTGGTACTGTATTTTGTGATCTCTTTTATGGGATTATTTCTCTTTAGACTTTATGTTAAAGAATTTTTTCACATTGTAAGAGAATACAGAAGAAGTGCATTGAAAAAACGGATTTTAGTACTGGGAATTGATGAACAATCTATTGCTATTGCAAGAGCCATTTTAGATAACCCCAATCTTCCTTATCAGGTAGTTGGTTTTTTAACACAGAGAACCGATTCAAAAAGAGCATCATTGCTTGGAAAGCCAATCTATGCAAAAGAAAAGATTGAGACTAGTACAAAAGATGATCTTGTTATTGACGGGGTTATTATTGTAAAAGAAATGATGGCAAAGGATGAAATGAATTCCTGGGTCAATTTATTTTTAGAGAAAGATCTGAATGTATTTAAAGCTCCTTCTGTTCAAAAATTGAGAGATAGTGATTTAGGCGGATCAATAAGAAATCTTCAAATTGAGGACCTTCTTAATAGAAAACCTATCAAGATTGAGAACGAGGAAGTTAAAAGCAGACATTACGGTAAAAATGTATTAGTTACCGGGGGAGCTGGTTCAATAGGGAGCGAAATTATCCGACAGGTAGCTCAGTTTACCCCTTCTTTGATTGTTGTACTTGATCAGGCTGAAACCCCATTATATGATATTGAACTTGAAATGAAGGAGAAATTTCCTCATATCAGATTTAAATTTGTATTAGCTGATGTTTCCAATATTCACAGAATTGAGCCGTTATTCCAGACGTATAACTTTTCAATGGTATACCATGCTGCAGCTTATAAGCATGTTCCTCTTGTAGAAGATAATCCAAACGAGGCAATCCGTGTAAATGTTTTAGGATCAAAAAATATAGCTGTTTTATCCAGTCGTTACAAGGTCAACAGATTTGTAATGATTTCAACAGATAAGGCGGTAAATCCTACCAATGTAATGGGAGCCTCGAAAAGGGCAGCCGAATTATTTGTTCAGTCTTTACAACACGCTGAAGGTAATACAACAAAATTTATTACCACAAGATTCGGAAATGTTTTGGGGTCAAATGGATCTGTTATTCCTCATTTCAAAAAACAGATTGAGGCAGGTGGGCCTGTTACCATCACCCACCCTGATATTGTAAGATACTTTATGACCATTCCTGAAGCATGTGAACTTGTTCTTCAGGCTGGAACTATGGGACAGGGAGGAGAAATCTTTGTTTTTGATATGGGTGAACCTGTGAAGATTCTTGATTTAGCAAGAAGAATGATAAAACTATCAGGTTTTGAGCCTAATATTGATATCAAAATTATTTATACGGGATTAAGACCAGGGGAAAAACTATACGAAGAACTCCTAAGTGATAATGCAAAAACGCTTCCTACACATAATGAAAAAATTATGGTTTCTAAAGATCCTACCATGTCGTTTTCGGAAATAGAACGTTTGGTAAATCAGATAACGGAAGCCTCTGTAATGCAGGAAAAAGTAGAAGTTGTTAAGATTCTTAAGCTTATCGTACCAGAATTTATAAGTAATAATTCTATCTACGAGGTTTTGGATAAATAGGAAAAAATATAAATGTATATTTGTACAATTTTAAAATATGAAAAGTAAAATATTAGGACTGTTTTCTATACTCTTATTAGTATCATGTAAGGTTAAAGATAATGCTCAGAATGATTTAAACTATATGCAGAATATAGAACAAGTGGCTATTGAATCATCTGCAAAAAATTCTGGTAATACAATACAGACAGGAGATCAGCTGGTTATCCTGATTACCGCTAAAGATATGGATGTAGTAAAGCCATTTAATCAGAGCTATTCTTCTTCTGAAATGGTTCAGCCTAGTAATACCAATGCAGGAGGCAATATGCCTAGCCAGGGAACAACAACAATAACAGGACCTACTTATATTGTAGATAATAATGGTAATATCGATTTTCCGGTTATTGGTACAATTAATACAACAGGTAAGACACTGATTGATGTTAAAAATGAATTAAAAGAAAAAGTAAGCCAATATGTTATTAACCCAACTGTAAGTGTAAGACTTACTAACTTTAAAATTACAGTACTTGGGGAGGTTAACAGGCAAGGAGATTATACCATTACTAACGGACAGGCAACTATTTGGAATGCTTTAGGACTTGCTGGTGATTTAACCGGATATGGAAAAAGAACAGACGTATTGGTGGTAAGAACTGAAGATGGAAAAGTTACTCATGGTAGAATTAATCTACAGGACGCTAACTTGATTAATTCTCCGTTTTTTAATTTAAAACAAGGTGACGCCATTATTGTTCAGTCAACTAAAGCAAAAGAAATAGTATCAAGACAGAATCCTAATACAGGACTTTACCTTACTGCTATTTCTATTGGTGTGACAGCTCTTGCTGTTGTTATTGGTTTGTTTAAAAAATAAAAGTTACGTAATTAAACTATCAAAAATAATATTGTTAATTTAATTATTTGAAAGAATCACAAAAAATGAAATCATATAATATAGCCATTATAGGACAAGGGTATGTAGGATTACCTTTGTCTTTGGAATTTGCTCATCATTATCCGGTTTTGGGTTTTGATATTAATACAGAAAGAATTAATGAGCTTAATAATGGTCATGATACGACATTAGAAGCAGATATTGATAAACTTAAAGATTGTTTAAACCGTTATAATGAGTCAAAAGGAACTATTGGTTATAGAGGAACAAGTAATATTCGGGAAATTGCCGACTGTAATGTTTTTGTTGTAACGGTACCTACACCTATTGATAAATATAATGCTCCGGACCTGAACCCATTGCTTACAGCTTCAAAGATGCTGGGAGAAATTATCAAGAAAGGAGATATTGTCATATATGAATCTACTGTTTTCCCTGGCTGTACTGAAGAAGAATGTGTTCCAATTCTGGAAAAATATTCAGAATTAAAATTTAATGAAGACTTCTTTGTAGGATATTCCCCTGAAAGAATCAATCCGGGAGATAAAATAAATACCTTAACCAATGTAATGAAAGTCACTTCCGGATCTACAGCTGAAATAGCACAGGAAGTTGACGATTTATATAAAAAAATAATTACAGCAGGTACTCACAAAGCGCCTAGTATTAGAGTAGCAGAAGCTTCAAAAGCGATTGAAAATGCTCAACGAGATGTAAACATTTCTTTTGTTAATGAGTTGGCCCTTATCTTTGATAGAATGGGGATTGATACCAATGACGTTCTTGAAGCAGCTGGAACAAAATATAATTTTCTGAAATATAAACCTGGCCTTGTTGGAGGACACTGTATTTCTGTAGATCCATATTATCTGGCACATAAAGCTGAGCAATTGGGCTATCATCCGGACGTTATATTATCAGGGCGTAGGGTAAATGATTCAATTGCAAAATTTATAGCATCAAAAGTGGTAAAATTGCTTATAGCTAAAGGAAATGTTATCAAAAATTCTCAAGCTTTAATTTTAGGAGTAACTTTTAAAGAAAATTGTCCTGATGTAAGAAATACAAAAGTGATTGACATTTATAATGAATTAAAAGATTATGGGGTAGAGGTAGATATTTTTGATCCGTGGGCAGATAAAGAAGAAGTAAAACATGAATATGGGGTAACTATTCTAGATCAGTTTAAGGAAAATAAAAAATATGATTCAATTATCATTGCTGTATCTCACAAAGAA
Organism: Chryseobacterium sp. G0162; assembly: GCF_003815715.1. NCBI lineage: Bacteria > Pseudomonadati > Bacteroidota > Flavobacteriia > Flavobacteriales > Weeksellaceae > Chryseobacterium > Chryseobacterium sp. G0162. Next base: position 3,582,401 of record NZ_CP033922.1, read on the forward strand.
TTTCTCACATTAGATTTTGAAAAAATAAAAAAAGAGGATAGTATTATTTTTGATACTAAAGCTTGTATTGATCGAAGTTTAGTAGATGCAAGGCTCTAATTATTAAAAAACTAATTAATATGTGTTGTTAAAATAAGACAACATAGCAAATTGTAAAATTTAAAACTAAATAATGGATAATCCAGTTATTGAAGGATCAGAAAAAGAAATTAATATTCAGGAGATAATTAAACCCTATTTGAGAAACTGGGTGTGGTTTATTATTGTTCCTATTATATGTTTAGTTGCAACGTACTTTTACTTAAAGTTTGTTACACCTATATATAATATTCAGTCATCCGTTCTTATTAAAGACGCTAAAAAAAGTCCTACTGTGGGAGGAGGTGAGTTTGGTGTTTTACAAGACTTATCTGGTTTTGGAGGAATGGGAACGAATAGTATTGAGAATGAAATAGAAATTTTCAAGTCTAAAAAACTTATGTATGAAGTGGTAAAGCAGAATAATCTGCAGACTTCAATATATACAAAATCCAAATTAAATGATGAGGAACTCTACAAAGAGACATCTCCTATAACCATTCAAGTTATTAACGAAAAGGAGTATACCCAAAGAATAACACCGGTAAACATTAAAATTTCTGGTCAAAATATTGTTTTAACAAGTGATAGCTTTCCGGAAATTAAAACACAGTTCAATAAAACAGTCAGCTTACCTTATGCTAATTTATTGATCATTAAAAACCCGATGTATAATAAGTCTAAGGCTGAAGATCTGAGTAATATACATTTTATCTATTCTACTATAGAAGGTACTGTGAATTATTTACAGAAAATATTAAATGTAAGCTTAATTAATAAAGAATCAACAGTTATTAATTTATCATTGAATTATGCGAATGTAAATAAAGCTAAGGATATTGTAAATACTTTAGTAAAAGCATATAATAATGATGCTATTAGTGATAAGAATTCAGAATCAAAAAAGACTAAAGATTTTATTGACGATAGAATAAATCTTATATCAAAAGAATTAGGACAGGTTGAAAATGAAAAAGAACGTTTCAAATCGAGCAACCAAATTACTGATTTATCAACAGAAGCTAAAATAAGTCTTGAAACATCAGCTGAAGCTAGATCAAAACAAATTGATTTAGAATCTCAACTTGAGCTTACCAATGCTTTAATCGATTTTATGGGAAGGCAAAATAATACTCATATATTACCTTCCAATGTCGGATTAAATAATACCGCCGCTGCTGCTAGTATAACAGCATACAATCAGCTTGTTTTAGAGCGAAACAGGTTACTTGAAAATGCAACTCCTCAGAACCCTGTAGTCATAGATCTTAATAAGCAAATATCTTCTCTAAGAAGCTCTGTTATGGAAAGTCTATTGAAGAATAGAACAGGATTACAATTAGCTAAAAATCAATATCAGGGCGAACAAAATATAATAAGCTCAAAAATCACCAAAATTCCTGCACAGGAAAAAATGTTTAGAAGTATTGAGAGACAGCAACAGATAAAAGAGAGCTTATACCTGCTTCTATTACAGAAAAGAGAAGAAACGGCAATTTCATTGGCCGTTACAGCAAATAAAGCCAGAATTATAGACTATGCTTATGCATCACCTGGTCCTGTAGCTCCTAAAAAAATGCTTTTCCTTGGAGGTTCACTATTATTGGGACTTTTTCTACCTGTCATTTTTATTTACATTAAAGAATTGCTTAATAATAAAGTTAAAAGTAAGCATGATTTAGAGAAACTTTCTCATGCTTCTGTATTAGGAGAATTACCAAGCGTTTTAAAGGGAGATCCGGATATTGTACAGGTTAATGACCTTTCACCGATGGCAGAAGCCTTCCGTATTTTAATTACTAATATGAACTTTTTACTACCTAAAAAGGATCATGGAAAAATTGTTTTTGTTACTTCTTCGGTTAAAGGAGAAGGAAAGACTTTTGTTTCTGTTAATTTAGCTCTGACTTTAGCAACGCCTAATAAGAAAGTGATTATTATAGGTTCAGATATAAGAAACCCTCAGCTTCAACGTTACAATACATCGAGAAGGGGCTTAACTGGTTTGACAGAGTTTCTGTATTCAGATCAAACCAAAGTAGAAGATATAATACATGTCACTTCATTTAATCCACATTGCGATGTAATTTATTCAGGAATGATTCCACCAAACCCAACAGAATTACTAAGTAATGGAAGATATGAGTTGTTGTTAAATCATTTGAGAACTAAGTATGATTATATCATTATAGATACTGCACCTCTATTATTAGTAACGGATACGTTCTTATTTGCAGACTTAGCTGATGCCACATTATACGTTACAAGATCGAGATATACCGAAAAATCTCTTATTGAGTTTGCTAATAGTAATATTGATAACCATAAAATTAAGAATGTAGGTTTTGTGCTTAATGATGTGGATAAAAACCATTATGGTTATGGTAATAAATATGGCTATGGTTATTCAGCGAAGGAAAAAACCTGGTTGGAAAAGATTAAAGAGAGACTATAATGACTAAAATTATTAATATTATACTTTCTGGGGGAGTGGGGAGCAGGCTTTGGCCCTTATCCAGAAAACACAGGCCCAAGCAATATCTGAATATTTTTGGAAAAAAATCTCTTTTTCAATTGACAGCAACTAGAAATATAAGTCTATGTGACCGTTTGACTGTGATAGGGAATACAGATAATTTTGAATTGTCTTCGGAAGCTTTACAAGAGATTAATATACAAGAATATCAGCAAATAGTAGAAGCTTCACCCAGAAACACTGCGGCAGCCATAGCTTTTGCTGCATTTTCAGCAGATAAAGATGATATTTTACTCATTACACCCTCTGATCATTTAATAGAAGATGAGGAAGAATATGCAAGATCTGTTAATGAAGCAATTCAGCTGGCGAAACAGGACTCAATTGTTACATTTGGATTAGTTCCTACTAAACCGGAAACAGGTTTTGGCTATATTCAGGTGCACGGTAATAATGTATTAGGATTTCGAGAAAAACCTAATCTGGAAACTGCCCAGGAATTTATAGTAAAGGGTAATTTTTTATGGAATTCAGGGATGTTTTGTTTTAAGGCTGGCATTTTTTTAGAAGAGCTTAAAAAATATCAACCTGAAGTGTATACAAAGTCCGAAATTGCTTTTAATGCAAGAATAGGGGATAAACTGCCTCTTAGAGAAAGCATGGATATTCCATCTATATCTGTAGATTATGCAGTAATGGAAAAGACTGACCGGCTTAAAGTCGTAAAATCAAATTTTAAATGGTCTGATATGGGATCCTTTGAGTCTCTGTATAATTATTTAAAGAACAATGGACATCCGACGGATGAAAATGGAAATATGGTTATTGGAAGCAATATACATACAGAGTTTTTAGGAATTAAAAAAAGTATTTTGGTGGTTACTGAAGATGCTATCTTAGTTTTGAAAAGAGAGAAGTCCCAAGATGTGAAGAAGATTTGTGAGAATGTTCCCGCCAATCTGCAATAGTTTTGCTGTTTCATTAATGCATATATAGAATGAGAAAGCAAATTAGTATCTTGTTTTTTTTGAAATTACTCAAGATACCTGTTAATTTATTGTTGTTGTCTCTTACGGCACGCTACTTTGGAGTCAGCATAGAAAAAGACATTTGGTTACTTGCTTTTGCAACCATTACCACTTTGGATCTTGCTATTTGGGGACCGATCAATGAAACATTTCGTACAAAATTTGTTTTTCTTAAAGAAAAAGAAAATGCAGAGTATGCTATCAATAAAACACAGTCTCTTTTATTTTATTTTATTTGTTTTTCAATTTTAGGAATTGTATTAATTGTATTATTTAATACATTTTTTGCTCATATCATTGCTCCTGATTACAATGAAGCTCAATTGGAAATTCTCCAAAAGATGCTCATTTATGTAGCTCCAGCATTATTATTCAATCAATTAATGCAAATTGGTATAAGTATTTTAAATGCTTATGAAATTTTTTTTGTTGCAGAAATATCAAGCTTTTTTTCAAATATATTAAATATCATTTTACTGTTATTGTTTGTAAATCAGTTCGGAATTTACGCTTTAGCAATATCTTATTATATTTCAACATTATTACTGATATTTTTTATTCTATTTTATTTTTACAGGAAAAAAATTCCGCTTTTTAACTATCGCTGGAATTTTAAGTTTGATGGATTTAAGATGTTTTTCCTCTTTGCTATTCCATTTTTTTTACCTTATTTTTTTGGACAAATAAATACATTATTAGAAAAAATATTTGCAGCAGAATTAGGAACAGGTTCAGTTTCTATCTTAGATTTTTCTAACCGTGTACCTATGCTATTATATAGTATAGTTCTAAGTGTTGTAACAACAGTTGTGGTACCAACATTATCTAAATATTACATAAGATCTGAAAGAGAAAATTTCAATAGCGAATTTAGAAAGGTATTTCAGTTAGGTATTTTATTAATAGGGCTAATTATTGGTTTTCTGGTAGGGGCAGCACCTGCTGTCGTAGATTTTCTTTATGATAAAGGAAGTATTTCTCATGAACAGCTTTCTGCTATTTCAGAAATGACTGTTTTGTATGCTGTTGCATTAATTGGTTTGTTCTCTTATATCTTGTTTGGAATGAGTTTGTTGGCATCTGAAAAACAAAAGTTTTATGCATTAATGGGGATGCTCACACAAGTTCTTGTTGTGCTACTTAATCTTTTTTGCAGGCCAATCTTAGGAATTTACACTTTTCCAATATCAATAGCTATTGCTCATGGGGTTTTTGCTTTCCTGATGAGTAGAGAGTATCCATTTAAAAAAGAATTGAGGCTAGAATTGTTTAAATATATTTTGTTCATATTATTATTATGCTTACTTATGTTTTGTGCCGGGAAATACATTGGTATTGGTAATTCAATTCTAAAAATGGCTTGTATGGGATTCTTGCTTTGTGTTTTTACATTGGGACTAAGTGTAGTTTTAAAAATTGAGGAACGTGAAGTAGTTTTCAAGGCAATCAAGAATAAAATAAAAAAATAAATATTAAATTATTAAGAATGAGCGTAGATGCTTTAAATCCAATCTTTTTTGTATTAATACTTGTTGTAGGTATTTTGAGTAGTTTTGTATTGCAAAAATTATCTAATGAAAAGCTTGAACATGTAAAATATCTTAGCATTGATGGATTGAGAGGATATCTAGCTTTTTTTGTTTTTATAGGGCATTCTGCAATCTGGTATTTTTATCTCAAAAATGGAATTTGGACATTTGTTAATTCAAAACTATTTTATGCAAGCGCATCTATCAGTGTTTTGTTTTTTTTCATGATCACATCATTTCTTTTCTTTTTGAAATTATATGATAATAAAACGAAGCCAATAGATTGGGTAAGGCTTTACATATCGAGATGTACAAGGTTAATGCCTCTGTATTATTTTGCATTCTTTTTTATTCTTTTTTTTGTATTTGTTCTATCAAATTTTAAATTAAATGTACCACCGTTGCTTTTAATAAGACAAATTTTGCAATGGTTGAGTTTTAATTTATTAGGAATTACTGATATTAACGCTTGTAAAGAAACAACTATAATCATTGCACAGGTTGTTTGGAGTTTACAGTATGAATGGTTATTTTATTTTTCATTACCCCTATTGAATTTGATCTTTTTTAGATCAAAGAGCAATACTTTAATATTCATTATTTCAACGATTCTATTCAGTGTATTTACAGTTCTTTTAAAACCGGATGTCTATTATTTTTACATTTTCACCGGAGGCGTTATTGCAGCCTATGCCGTTCGAAAAGTAAATATTAAAAATCCCAACACTCCTTTTTGGAATAGTATATTATTGATATTAATTTTCTTTTATTTTTTATTTATGAAAGTTAATGAACACCAGTATTGGGTGGCTATCTTATTATTTGCTATTTTTTTACTTATTGCAATTGGAAACACATTATTTGGTTTATTAACCACAAAGTTTTCAAGATTTTTGGGACAAATATCCTATAGTATTTACTTATTACATCCGATATTATTATTTACTACTTTTAAATTTATCATTCCATATGAATTTGCAAAAAATCTGTCACCACTTGAATATTGGCTAATAATTGCAGTCCTAACACCGATATTAATTTCAATTTGTTATTTGACCTTTAAAAAAATAGAAGAACCAATAATGAAGAAAACAGGAAAAATCACTTCATTAATTCAAAAAAAATAGTATGGGGAAAAAGAAGTTTCATTGTATATTTCCTATCGGACAAAATGTACACCTGGTAAAAGATGTTGGGATGATTCCTTACATGTTGCAAAAGGAGGGGTACTATGAGTCTTACATCTCATTCTATGAAAAGCCTGAAAACTTGCCTTATTTAAAAAATGAAGTTAAAGGGTTACATTATAAGCCGATAAAAAAAGTTTTTAAGAATGAAGATCTAAATATTTTTCTTTTTTTGCTTTGTCATTTTTGGAGCATGAATTATATAATGATGTTTCATCCTTCCTTCAAAAAAATTCTCATTAGTTTCCTATTTAAAATACTATCTTTTAATAGGCTTAAATTTTACTTTAAAATGGATGCAAATGATGCCTTTTTAAATGAGAAATTTTATCCTAAGTCTATTAACTATAAAATTAGAAATTTCTTATATAATAAAACTGGAAAATTTACGGTTGAGACTAATAAAGTTGCCAACTTTATAAATGAGTTTTCATATATTAACGTAAGTTTCCTTCCAAATGGATTTATCAAAAGTTCAAAAAATAACACCCCAAAAGAGAATAGGCTTCTATGGGTTGGAAGAGTGAGTGGAGAAGAAAAAGGTATTAAGTATTTTTTATCTGCTTTATCAAACATAGATTTAAAAAACTGGAAAGTTGATATTGTAGGACCCTATGATAGTAGTTTCTCAGAGACGATTGATAATTTTTTTTTAAATGCTCCGGGGTTAAAGGGAAAAATAGAATTTACTGGCAATATTTCTAGTCGAGAGCTTTTAGATGAGTATTATGCTAAATCAAAGATTTTTGTTTTAACTTCAAAATATGAAAGCTTTGGCTTAGTATTGGTAGAAGCTCTCGCACATGGGAATTTTTTAGTATCCAGCGATTTATTACCAGCACAAGAAATTTCTAGTTTTGGTAAATTTGGGGAATTATTTCCTATAGGTGATTCTCAAAAATTATCTTCAATTCTTCAAGATATTATAGATGAAAAAATGCATTTACCTTCTGCAGAAAGCATTATGGAGTATGCAGAACAAAACTACGATTGGCGTGTTTTGGTAAAAAGATTATATGAATTACTAGAATCAAAATAAGTTTAAAAAAAATGCAAAATTTAGAATGTTCTATTATTATTGTAAATTATAATACTTGTAAACTAACATTGGAATGTGTAGAAAGTATTCGCAAATTTTCAAGTGATTTCACTTATGAGATCATAGTAGTAGATAACGCTTCTAGTGATGAATCCTCAAAAATTCTTTCAAAAACTGAAAATATTAGATATATTCAATCTGATCGTAATTTGGGTTTTGGATCTGCCAATAATATGGGAGCAAAATCAGCAAAAGGTCAATATCTTTTTTTACTAAACTCTGATACGATCTTGTTAGAAAACTCTATAAAAAAAATGTTGGATTTCTATATTGCAAATCAAAAAGAATTGAATATTGGAGCTTTGGGCTGTATCTTAATTGATGAAGGAAATAATTTTATAAATAGTGGTGGTTTTTTTCCGAAAGCTAAGAATTATATCAACAGTTATTTGGGAAAAACGATCAAAGAACTTGAAATTTCAACAAAAAAAGAATCACAAGAAATTGATTTTGTCACAGGGGCAGATTTGATGATTTCAAAGGATATTTACGAAGAAATTGGAGGCTTTGATGAAAATTTCTTCCTATATTATGAAGAAACAGATTTACAAAAAAGATTAGCAAATCTTGGATATAAGAATTATATTCTAACAACGACAAAAATTATACATTTAGAGGGTGGAAGTGATCTGGGAGCTACTGTTTCCAATTTCAAAAGAACTGTAATACACCAAAGTAGAAATCGTTACTTAAAAAAACATGATAGCAAAGATTATTATAAGTATGTCTTCTTAGATTTTTTTGCAACGTTGGGAAGGTTGGGGAGTAAGAAGTATACAATCAAAGAAAAGGTTGATTTTCTAAAGGCAAATTTTAAATCTTATTAAATATGAAAAATGATATTGTTTTTATCGATACAAATTCAATAGGGAATTTTCATGAGATTTTTAATACAGCTTTTTTTAAAATTTTAGAAAAAAATTATGATTCAATAACCTATATATCATCAGATTCTTGTATTGAGGCAATTACGAAAATTTTAAATGACAAAGCATTGTCATATGATCAGTCTAAGATTCATTTTAAAAAAATTAAAGTTTTAAAGGGAAGCCAGTCTTATCATATTTTTTTAAGAAAACTATTAGCAAGTTTTTTATTGTTTTTTTTACTTATTAAAAATAGAAAAGAAAAAATAATTTTGGCTAATTTGAATGAATTTAGCACTTTGTATCTGAATTCATTAGTCAATATTTTTGATATAAAATTAGGGATAATAACCCATGGGGAATTGGAGTATATGATCCAAGACGTACCCAAAAATAAACCGATATTTCTTTATAAAAGCTTATTGAAACATTTTTTTAAAAATAAAATATCGGAAAACATACAAATATTAACATTGGGGAAATCTATAGAAGATAACCTTAAACAAATATTTCCCGTTAATTCCAAAATTATTAAGAGCATTGAGCATCCTTATTTCTTTGATAGCAATGCCGTGTCTGAAAGTTCGGATTCTAATATAATTAGAATGGGAATAGTAGGTACTGTGGGTGAAAACAAAGGAATGAGTGACTTTATTAAATTGTCACAACATTTAGAAAGTTCCATTCATCAAGGCGTAATTGAATTTCATGTTATCGGAAAACATAATTATAATATTGAAAACTATCCGTTGTTACGTTTTTTAGCAAAGCCTAACACTTCGATACCTACCAAAGAATATAATGATGCCATTCAAAAATTAGATTTCATTTTGTTTTTTTATAATGAAAATCAATATCGCTTAACAGCAAGCGGTGCCATTTTTGATGCAATTAATCATAATAAACCAATAATTGCCTTAAAAAACAGCTATTTTAATCATGTATTTTCGTACGGAAAAGTAGGGTATCTTTGTGAAAACATAGAAGAAATGAAAGATATTATAAAAGATGTTGTGGATAAAAAAAATGTAAATTTTGATTTACGAATTGAATTTGAGAAAATTAAAAATATTTTTGATTGGAAGCATATTGTTTTACCCTTAATTATAAAAAATAACTAGAATGTATTTATATCTTATTTTCTATATAATAGCATTTCTAAGCTTTATTGAACTCAATATAGGTAAGCGTTTTGGCAAACCTGTGATGTTATTTTTTATACTCTTATTTTTTTGCTTGTCTTTTCTCCGATGGGAAAGAGGCTCAGATTGGGAAGCCTACAAATTCATATTTGAAAATATTGGATCTAATGAATATTTAAAGAATAGCTACGAATTCCTTTTTAGTAAACTTAATGTAATTGTTTATGATCTAACAGGAAATCTTTCAGTGCTGTTATTTTGTGAAGGCGCTATTATATTTTTTTGTTTCTACTATATACTTAAGAAATATTCAGATGGCTTACTCATATCTTTGTTGGTTTGGTTGAGCCTTTCCATTGCGAGTATTTTCTTTACAAGACAAGCCATAGCAATTGCTGTGTGTGTGTTTTCTTTTCATTATATTTTTCAACGGAAACTATTACTGTACTTACTAGTAGTTTTCATTGCAATGCTTTTTCATAAATCGGCCTTCATTTTTCTACCTGCATACTGGATATATACTTTAAAATTATCCAGAAAGCAAGTAATTATAATTGTTGCTTCCAGTTTTGCTTTAACCCTTGTTGCAAGTTCACTTTTAGCAATAGTAGCGAGTAGTGGTTTGGGATCTGTTTCTGAAAGAGGTACTTTATACCTGGAATCAGGCTCTGATGAGGCATTTGGTTCTGCTTATTCGCCCATGGAGACAATGATAAGGGGAGTTATTTATAGATTAGGACTATTGGCCATTTTTATTGTGTATTTTTTTGATAAATATGAAAAAGAAGAAAAATTTAGAGGTATTTTCAATCTTTATTTAATAAGTGTTGTACTATTTATCTTGTTTGTTCCTATTTCAGTTGCATTGATTCGTTTTTCTGGATACTACGAAATTTTCCAAATATTTTTATTTCCAGTACTCGTTTCTTTGACAAAAAATAAAATTTATAAGAATATGTTGATGCTATTGATGATTATTTACTTAGGCTTTAAATTTAGTGGAGTGATTAGTGCTTATGAAGATCTATATATTCCTTATAAGTCAATTTTTAATAAAGAGTTTCCTGTCAAAGTCGGATAATATAAGTTGAACTCATAATTATTTAATGTATGAAAAATATTTGTTTAATCATTTTGTTTTTTAATATCACATTTTGTTTTTCTCAAGATGTTAAGTATATGTCAATTAACGATGCTGTACAAAATAGTAAGAATATTAATGTAACAGATAAAGTTTTTCTTCTTGATCAAAATGTAAATGAAGTGTTTACTTTTGAAAAATATGAAAATTCACTTCCTAAAAACTATAAAGCAGACCAGGTTATTTTTATTAATATAAAAGGACAATTGTATAAAAGAAACTTTTCTGGAAATGTTAACGCAAAGTGGTTTGGCAGTAAAGGAGATGGTAAAAATGATGATGTTGCAGGTATTCAGAAGGCAATAGACTATCTTGCGGCTTTTGATGGTGGAACCCTATTTATTCCAAAAGGAATCTATAAGACAAGTAAAGTGATTGAAGTGAGAGATCCCTTTATCAGCATTACTGGAGAAGGAATTAATGCAACGGTTATCAACTGTTTAGCGGATGGTATCAGACTTTCACCTTATAAAGATGTTTCAAGTGCTAAAGTAAGTGAATTAAGTATTCGTGGATCTAATAAACCTTCTACAACCGGTTTAATCCTTAATAATTCAAATTTTTATTTTCTTGAAAAACTAAGAATTTCAAATTTTGATATTGGAATTAAAGGAAATACAGCTGTCAATAATAAAATACGTGACTTTTTTGTTGGTGCATGTAGAAAAGGAATAGTTTTTGAAAATGGAAGTTATTTTACATCAATTACTGATGGAATAATTACAGGTTGTTCGGAAATAGGAATAGAAGAAAAAGGTTCAAGATTAATGATACAGAGAGTAGATATTGAGCAGATTGGTACTCTTAGAAATAAAGGATATGCAGAAGGTGGAATCGCCATTATGTGTGGTGCATCAACAGAAGTACGGGATTGTCATATTGAAACTACCGAGATAGGATTTGGTTTAACTGGCCCAGGCAATGTAATCATAGATAATTGTTATCTTGGCTCAGGAAAGTATGGAGTAAAACAAATTAACAATGATGTAATTAATGGAAATTATTTTTTTAATAATATGCGATTTGTTAATTTTGAAACTGATTTTTATATTCCGAAGGTTTCCATTTATAATATTTCCGAAGGATGTTTAGCATTTACAAGTCAGGGCGGTGCGAAAAACCTTAAAATAATTGCTGCTAAGGAATTTGGTATTTTAAGAAAACTAAAATACAATACGAATAGGAACTATGAAATAGAGTCGAATGTAAACACAATTTTGAATAATAATGTTATTAATTGATGCTTTGTATATTAACAATGGTGGGGGGAAAGTTCTTCTTGATTATTTAGTTCAGAAGTTAGTGGATCATAAATTGGAAGTTTTTTATCTCTTTGATGAAAGATGTTCAAATGATTTTGGCTACATTCCATCTGATCGAAAGCAGTATTTAAAAGCATCCTTATCTAACAGACATAGGTTTTATAAGAATAATTCTCAAAAGTTTACTAAAGTATTCTGTTTTGGAAATTTACCTCCAACGCTCCAGCTAAATATACCGGTCTATACCTATCTTCAACAAAGACTATTTCTTACTATTCCGAAAGAATTTAATATTTCCCAAAGATTATTGTTTAGAGTAAAATCCTTTATTTTTTCTAAATTTTTGAAGAATACAAATTTTCTTTTAGTGCAAAGCAATTTGATGAAAGAAAGCTTTTTGAAAAAATATACATTTAACGCTGATAATGTAGTAACACTGCCATTTTATCCAAACGAGGATTTAATAAATAAAGAAAATCAGAGGGAAGCTGATTCATATATTTATGTAAGTGCAGGTACCCCGCATAAAAATCATATTCGGTTATTAAATGCATTTTGCAAATTTTATGATGAAACAAAAAGAGGGAAATTATATATAACAGTGGATCTTGGCACATTTATTTCTCTGGGAGAATTCATTCAAGAGAAAATAAACCAAGGATATCCTATCGTTAATTTAGGATTTGTTAAAAGAGAACAGTTAATAGAACGATATAATAAAACCGAATATTTAGTTTTTCCATCTTTGGAAGAAAGCTTTGGGCTAGGTATTGTAGAAGCTATAGAGTGTGGCTGTAAAGTGATTGGGGCTAATTTACCTTATATGTTTCAGGTATGCGAACCAAGTGTTACTTTTGATCCTTTTGAAGAAAAAAGTATTTATCTCGCATTGGTAGAAAGTATAAAAAATAACGTACATTCAACACAGCAAATCATTAAAAATGAAATAAATCAATTGATTAAATTATTAAATTAAGACATGCAAATAAAAGATAAAATACTATTAATCACAGGTGGAACAGGTTCTTTTGGAACAGCTGTTTTGAATCGTTTTTTACAAACAGACCACTTTAAAGAAATTCGTATTTTTTCTCGTGATGAGAAGAAACAAGATGATATGCGAAATCTTTATAAGGATGATAAAATTAAATACTATATCGGTGACGTACGCGATTATAGTTCGGTAGAACCAGCGACACGAGGTGTAGACTATATTTTTCATGCTGCTGCTTTAAAGCAAGTTCCTTCATGTGAATTTTTTCCGATGCAAGCGGTAAAAACCAATGTGGAAGGTACCCAAAATGTAATTCGGGCAGCTGCGGCCAACAAGGTTCAGAAAGTGATATGTCTTTCTACAGACAAAGCGGCTTATCCAATTAATGCCATGGGTATTTCTAAAGCAATGATGGAAAAAGTTGCAGTTGCTGAGGCCAGAAACCTTACCGATACTGTAGTTTGCTTAACACGTTATGGCAATGTGATGGCATCCCGGGGGTCAGTTATTCCTTTGTTTTTAAATCAAATTCAAAAAGGGCAGCCTATTACGATAACAGATCCTAATATGTCAAGATTTTTCATGTCATTGGAAGATGCCGTTGATTTGGTTTTATTTGCTTTTGAAAATGGAAATCCGGGAGATTTATTTGTAAACAAAGCACCAGCAGGAAGTATTGGAGATTTGGCTCAGGCATTAATCGAAATGACAGGAAAAGAAGTTCCTGTTAAAATTATTGGAACACGTCACGGAGAAAAATTATATGAAACGCTTTGTACCCGTGAAGAAATGACTAAAGCAGAAGATATGGGAGACTTTTATCGTATTCCAGCTGATAATCGAGACCTAAATTATGCTAAGTATTTTTCGGAAGGTGAAGAAGATGTTTCCAAAATAGAAGATTACCATTCTCATAACACAGAACAGCAAGGAGTTGAAGGGCTTAAAAAATTAATTTCTAAACTACCGCTTATTCGAAAAGAAATTTTTGGAGAAGACGTTATGCAATATCCATATTAATTAGATTTAAAATTCGGGAAATTATGATTCTGGCTGGTAAAAAACATGAAGATGAGAGAGGAATTATCACTTTCAATAATGAATTTGATGCTTCAGAAGTTAAACGTATTTATACCATAGAGAATCATTCTACAGAGTTTATAAGAGGCTGGCAAGGCCATAAAATAGAGCAACGTTGGTTTGCTTGTATGAAAGGGGAGTTTGAAGTGTCAGTGATCCAAATTGATGACTTTACTCAACCTTCAAAAGATTTAATGATTACGAAATATCAGTTAGATTGCGAATCCTTAACTTATCTGCATATTCCAGCAGGGTATATAACTGCAATTCAAGCAAAAAAAGAAGGAAGTAAATTACTGGTTTTAGCAGATTATGCCTTGGGCGAAATCCAAGACGAATACCGATTCTCATTAGATTACTTTAAAAATTAACTATGAAAAAAGTAGGAATTACTGGACAAAAAGGTTTCGTTGGAAGCCATCTATACAATACTTTGGGATTATTTCCAGAAGAATTTGAAACTGTTGATTTTCAAAAAGAATTCTTTGAAGACGACGATAAATTAGATGAATTCACTAAAAAATGTGATGTAATTGTACATTTAGCAGCCATGAATCGTCATGATTCTGAGCAAGTGATTTATGAGACAAATGTTGCATTGTCAAATAAGCTGGTTGCATCGTTAAAAAGAACCCATTCTAAAGCTCATGTTTTGATTTCGTCTTCTACACAGGAAGAACGAGATAATCTGTATGGAAGATCAAAACGTGAGGGCCGCGAAGCCATTGTAAACTGGGCCAATGAAAATGGAGGGAAAGTAACCGGTTTGATTATTCCAAATGTTTTTGGAGCCTTTGGAAAACCTTTTTATAATTCATTTGTTGCTACTTTTTGTTATCAATTGACACATGGCGAAATGCCAACAATAGTAAATGACGGTGAAGTTAAATTGATTTATGTTCAGGAATTGGTCATGAATATTATTAACGAAATTCGATCAGAAAAAAGTGAACCGGAATTATTTATAGAGCCAACTTCAACTAAAAAAGTTTCAGAAGTATTAGCTTTATTGAATGACTATAAAGTAAAATATTTTGATGGTGGAGAGATCCCGGTCCTGAAAGATAAATTCGAACATAATTTGTTCAACACTTATCGTTCTTATATGGATTATAAAACTCATTTTCCAGTTAAATTCACACAACATACAGATCCGAGAGGTGCATTTGTAGAAGTAATTCGTTTAGGAATTGGTGGCCAATGTTCTTTCTCAACTACAGTTCCGGATATTACCAGAGGAAATCATTACCACACTCGTAAAATTGAAAGATTTGCCGTAATTAAGGGTAAAGCTTTAATTCAATTAAGAAAAATTGATACGAATGAAGTCTTAGACTTTTATTTAGATGGAACAGAGCCTGCTTATGTAGATATGCCGATTTGGTATACCCATAATATCAAAAACATCGGAAACGAAGATTTGTATACAATTTTCTGGATTGATGAGCCTTTCAACCCGGAAGATGCAGATACCTATTTTGAAACTGTTTAATAGCTAAACATAAAAATGAAAAAATTAAAAGTAATGACGGTCGTTGGGACACGTCCAGAAATTATTAGATTATCAAGAGTATTATCAGCTTTGGATGCATCCGAAGCTGTTGAACATATTATCGTCCATACAGGACAAAACTATGATTACGAACTTAACCAAATTTTCTTTGAAGATTTAGGTCTTCGTAAACCTGATTTCTTTTTAGAAGCAGCTGGTAAGACCGCAACTGAAACGGTAGGAAATATTTTAATTAAAATTGATCCGCTTTTGGAAGAGTTGAAACCCGATGCTTTCTTAGTTTTAGGGGATACTAACTCCTGTCTTTGTGCAATTCCTGCTAAAAAAAGGCATATTCCAATTTTCCACATGGAAGCCGGAAATAGATGTTTTGACCAAAGAGTTCCTGAAGAAACCAATCGTAAAATTGTAGATCATACTGCAGACATCAATCTTACTTACTCTGATATTGCCCGTGAATATCTGTTAAGAGAGGGGCTTCCGGCAGATAGAATTATCAAAACCGGTTCGCCGATGTTTGAAGTTTTAAATCATTATTTACCTGAAATTAAAGCTTCTAATGTTTTAGAAAAATTAAACCTTGAAAAAGGTAAATTCTTTGTAGTATCATCCCATCGTGAAGAGAATATCAATTCTGAAAAGAATTTCCGTGGATTAATGACATCTCTTAACGCTATTGCAGAAAAATATCAATACCCGATTATTGTTTCTACACACCCTAGAACACAAAATATGATTAATAAGATGCAAATTGAAATGCGTCCTGAAATTCAGTTTTTAAAACCTCTAGGTTTCCACGATTATAATGCATTGCAAATGAATGCTTATGCATGTCTGTCAGACTCAGGAACCATTTCTGAAGAGTCATCAATCTTAAATTTCAGAGCTTTAAATATTCGCCAGGCACATGAGCGTCCGGAAGCGATGGAAGAAGCATCTGTAATGATGGTTGGTTTGTCTCCAGAAAGAATTATGCAGGGATTAGTTCAGGTATTACAGCAAAAAGTAGATGAAGAAAGAAACTTCAGACCCGTAGCAGATTACTCGATGCCAAATGTTTCAGAAAAAGTAGTAAGAATTATTATTTCTTACACAGATTATATCAAAAGAACGGTTTGGTCCGAAGAAATTTAAGATAATATGAATGTTGTTTTTCTCACGTTAGCCAGTATAGATTCGGTTGAACAGCGGGGTATCTATCAGGATCTGTTGCGGAAGTTTAGAGATGAAGGTCATGACGTTACCATTGTTACTCCTGTAGAAAGACGTCAGAAAATTTCTACGAATTTTAAACAGAAAGAAGGAGTTTCAATACTTCAGGTTAAAACATTCAATATCCAAAAAACGAATATTGTTGAAAAAGGTATTGGTACTTTGGCAATTGAATTTCAGTTTTTGTCAGCCATAAAAAAGTATCTGGCTCATAAAAAATTTGACTTGGTGTTGTATTCAACACCTCCTATTACGTTCGCAAAAGTAATTGAATTTATAAAAAAACGGGATCATGCTTATAGCTATCTGTTATTAAAGGATATTTTTCCTCAAAACGCAGTAGATATGGCGATGTTGAAAGAAGGTGGTTTTATTCATAAACAATTTTTAAAAAAAGAAAAAAAACTTTACCAGATTTCTGATACCATAGGATGTATGTCCCCTGCAAATGTCAGTTTTGTATTAACACATAATCCGGAAGTAAACCCGAAAAAAGTAGAGGTTAATCCGAATACCATTGAGCCTATAAAGTTCAGTTATTCCGATGAAGAGAAAAAAGCAATTCGTGAAAAATACAATATTCCTGCAGACAGGAAAGTATTTGTTTACGGTGGTAACTTGGGCAAACCTCAAGGCTTGGATTTTCTGTTAGAAACAATTGAAGTAACAACAAATGAAGAAGCTTTTTTTCTGATTGTTGGTGGTGGGACAGAATTTGCAAGAATGAAAGAATGGTTTGATGCAAAACAACCTAAAAATGCTAAACTTTTACAGAGCCTTCCTAAAGAAGATTATGATAGAATGTTAGCAGCATGTGATATTGGATTGATATTCTTGGATAAAAGATTTTTAATTCCTAATTTTCCTTCACGCTTATTATCTTATTTAGAAATGAAGATGCCTGTACTGGTCGCAACTGATCCGAATACAGACATTGGGGATATTGTAGAAGAGAATGGATGCGGATATAAAGTATTATCGGGAGATCAGGAATCTATGCAAAATTGTTTAAACAAACTGTTAAATGAAGATTTATCTGTTTTAGGAAACAATGCTGAAAAACTGCTTCTTAATAAATATACTGTTGATAAATCTTATTTTTTGATATCTAGCAAATTAAAATAATGTATAAAAATTTTTTCAAACGTTTTATTGATTTTTTTGCTGCGTTAATTGGACTAATACTGCTTTCTCCAATTTTTATAATCGTTACTATTGGGTTGTATTTTGCTAATGACGGTAAGCCTTTCTTTTTTCAACTTCGCCCAGGAATGAATGAGCGTATCTTTAAGATCATAAAATTCAAAACGATGAATGATAAAAAAGATGCCAATGGTAATCTTTTATCAGATGCTGAACGACTGACGGGAATTGGCTCTTTTGTACGAAAAACTTCGTTGGATGAAATTCCACAATTAATAAATGTTTTAAAAGGGGATATGGCATTAATAGGACCAAGGCCTTTATTACCTCAATATCTTCCTTTGTATAATATAGAGCAAAAAAGAAGACATAACGTTAGACCTGGAATTACAGGTTGGGCTCAAGTGAATGGTCGAAATGCAATCTCATGGAAAAAGAAATTTGAACTAGATGTATGGTATGTAGAACATGTTTCCTTTGTATTAGATATTAAAATATTTTTTCTTACTTTAAAAAAAGTATTTGTACGAGAAGGAATTTCACAAGAAGGGCAGGCAACAATGGAAGTATTTAACGGAAATAATTAAGATGAATCAAAACATATTAATCACTTCAGCAGGACAACGGGTTTCTTTAGTGAAAGCATTTCAAAAAGAAATAAAAAAACTTAACGAAAATAATAAAGTTTATACGGTTGACTTAAACCCTATACTGGCACCAGCTTGTCATGTTTCTGATGGATACCGAACAGTAAAACGAGTAACAGATTCTAATTATATTTCAGAGCTTATTCAGATCTGTAAAGAGCTAAGTATAAAATTAATTATACCCACAATTGATACTGAATTATTAGTATTAGCAGAGCATAAAGAATTGTTTTTAAAAGAAGGAATTATTCCGATTGTTTCAGGACTTGGGTTTGTAAAAGCATGTCGGGATAAAAGAATCATCAATCAATTTTTTGTTGAAAATAATATTGATATTCCCCAAGATTTAGACAAAAATAATCTTTCATTTCCTTTATTTATAAAGCCATACGATGGTTCTTTAAGCAAAGATACCTTTCTTATTGAAAATGAATCAGATCTTACTGATTATCATTTTCAAAATCCCAAATTGATGTTTATGGAGTATATTGATCATGCAAAACATGATGAATATACGGTAGATACTTATTTTGATAAAAATGGAGACCTAAAATGTATTGTTCCCAGGAAACGAATTTTTGTTCGTGCCGGAGAAGTCAATAAAGGGGTTACAAATAAAAACGAAATCGTAGAGTATGTAAAGCAACGGTTGTCTCACATTGAAGGAGCAGTTGGTTGTTTGACTATGCAGTTTTTCTTTAATCAGGAATCAAAGCGAATAATAGGAATTGAAATTAATCCAAGATTTGGAGGAGGTTACCCATTGAGTTATTTAGCAGGAGCCAATTATCCTAAATACTTAATTGATGAATATATTTTAAATCATTCTATTGAATATTTTGATAGCTGGGAAAATAATTTGTTAATGCTTCGATATGATGACGAAGTTTTAGTTCGCAACTATGAAGGCTAAGTACATTATTTTTGACTTGGATGATACATTGATGTATGAGGTTGATTACCTCAAATCCGCTTATAGAGAAATTGCATCAATTGTAGATCCTGAAATTCAGGAAAAGCTCTACGAAGAAATGTTTTCTAAATATCAAAGAGGGGAAAATGCTTTTGAATTTTTAAATATTCAATATTCAAAATTTGAGGTAAAAGATCTATTAGAAATTTACAGAAATCATTTTCCAAAAATTCATTTAAATAAGGATACTCAAGAATTGCTTTTGAATTTAAAAAATCAGGGATATAAAATTGGGCTTATAACTGATGGCAGATCTGTAACTCAACGAAATAAACTGAAGGCATTGGGGGTTGAAGCAATATTTGATAAAGTGATCGTCTCAGAAGAATTTGGATCTACTAAACCAGACCAAAAGAATTATCTTATCTTTATAGAAGAAGGAATAGAAGACTATTATTATATTGCGGATAATCCAAAGAAAGATTTTATAACACCCAATAAATTGGGGTGGATAAGCATTTGCTTATTAGATAATGGTCAAAATATTCATCAACAGAATTTTGAACTGGAAAGTGAATATTTACCACAGTATAGAATTAAAAATTTAAACGAAATAAGTAAACTTTTATAAAGTTGAATAAGTAATTTTGCACTAGTAAAAACAAAATAATGTCAGAAAAAATATGGTTATCCTCACCCCATATGGGAGGAACAGAATTAAAATATATTCACGAAGCATTTGATGCAAACTGGGTGGCTCCACTTGGACCTAATGTTAATGGATTTGAAGAAGATTTAGAGAATTTTTTAAATGCAGAGGTAAAAGTAGCGGCATTATCTGCGGGAACTGCTGCAATTCATTTGGCTTTAATTGAATTGGGTGTTGGGTATGGAGACGAAGTTATTTGTCAATCCATGACCTTTTCTGCAACAGCAAATCCTATTGCATATCAAGGGGCAACTCCCATTTTTGTAGATTCAGAAACTGAAACCTGGAACCTTTGTCCAAAAGCATTGGAAGAAGCCATACAAGACAGAATTGCAAAAGGGAAAACTCCTAAAGCTATTTTAGCGGTTCATTTATATGGAATGCCTTATAAAGTGGATGAAGTTTCTGCTATTGCCGAAAAATATAATATTCCTGTCATTGAAGATGCTGCTGAAGCATTAGGTTCAACTTACAAAGAAAAAGCAGCCGGAACTTTCGGACGTTTTGGAGTATTATCCTTTAATGGAAATAAAATTATTACCACTTCCGGAGGTGGAGCATTAGTTTGCCGTTCTCAGGAAGATAAAGATAAAGCGGTTTTTTTATCAACTCAGGCACGAGATAATGCACCTCATTATCAGCATTCACATATCGGTTACAATTACAGAATGTCGAATATAACGGCAGGTATTGGGAGAGGGCAAATGGAAGTTTTGTCAAGTCGTGTTGATGCACGTAGAGCAATGCATGAATTTTACAAAGATTTATTCGCTACCATTGATGGAGTAACTGTTTTTTCTGAACCAGATGCTGATTATTACTCTAACCATTGGCTTTCCGCCATCGTCGTAGATCCTGAAGTTACAGGAAAAACCCGTGAAGAGCTTCGTTTAGCTTTCCTTGAAGATAATATTGAATCCAGACCTTTGTGGAAGCCAATGCACCTTCAGCCGGTTTTTGCCAATGCACCTTATTATGGGGGAAAAGTAGCAGAAGAATTATTTGATAACGGATTATGTTTACCTTCAGGTTCTAATTTATCTGATGAAGATAGAGTAAGAATATCAAATGTCATAAAAGCATTCTTCGGATCTTAATTTTTAGAAATAAATGAATCAGTATACATATTGGAAAACTGTTTTTGATTTTATCCTTGCGATAATGTTGACTGTTTTTCTGATACCACTGCTGATTATTTTATTCATTATTGCTAGTTTAGATACATCTTCCAATGGTGTTTTTTTTCAAAAACGAGTTGGTCAGTATGGAAAAACTTTTACGATTTTTAAGTTTAAAACCATTCATGGGAAAAAAAGAACCTGTTCAAAAACAGGGCAAATTCTCAGAAAATTAAAACTGGATGAGCTTCCCCAATTGTTCAATATTTTAAAAGGAGATATGAGTTTTGTGGGACCGAGACCAGATATTGAAGGATATTATGATAAACTTAAAGGTGTAGATAGAAAGGTACTGGAATTAAAACCCGGGTTGACATGTGAAGCCAGTATTGTATACAGGGATGAAGAAAATATTCTTAAGATGCAGAAAGATCCGTTGCAATATAATGATGAAGTATTATTTCCACATAAAGTAAGAATGAATCTGGATTATCTGGAAAATATATCTTTCAGCAATGATATCAAAATCCTATTGAGAACCCTAATAACTATTTTAAAATAAAATTTTCTGACTATTATGAAAATTAAAGAAACCCCACTTAAAGATTGTTACATTATAGAACCTACTATTTTCGAAGACGATAGAGGGTATTTTTTTGAAAAGTTCAACGAGAAAAAGTTTGAAGAACTTACAGGAATGAAAGGACATTTTGTTCAGGACAATGTTTCCAAGTCTTCTTATGGCGTTCTAAGAGGGCTTCATCTTCAAAAAGGCGAACATGCCCAGGCCAAATTAGTATCATGCCTTGAAGGAAGTGTATGGGATGTAGCAGTTGATCTTAGAGAAGATTCTCCAACTTTTGGCCAATGGTTTGGAATTGAACTTTCTGCGGAAAACAAATTACAGCTTTATGTACCAAGAGGTTTTGGGCATGGTTTTTCCGTATTGAGTACCCATGCAGTATTCTCTTATAAATGTGATAACTTTTATAATAAAGAGTCTGAAGGAAGTGTGAAATATAACGATGCTGATCTTGATATAGATTGGAAAATTGATGAAAAAGATGCTTTGCTTTCAGATAAGGACCAGAATGCCCCTGGCTTTAAAGAAAAAAACTTTTAAAGTATAATACTGAGAACCACTTTTTTAAAGTGGTTTTTATTTTTGTAAGCCTAACTCTTTAATATTTTGTATCTTTGCAGACTCAAAATCAAAAAGATGCGTACAAAATCTGTAGGGAAGAAAAAAATCAATGTAGTTACACTTGGATGTTCCAAAAATGTATATGACTCTGAAGTATTAATGAGCCAGTTGAAAGCCAATGGGAAGGAAGTGGTTCATGAAGATCGCGGAGATATTGTGGTTATTAATACCTGCGGATTTATTGATAATGCTAAAGAAGAATCAATCAATACCATTCTAGATTATGTAGAGGCTAAAAACAGAGGTGAAGTAGAAAAAGTATTCGTTACAGGATGTCTTTCCGAAAGATACAAACCAGACTTGGTAAAAGAAATTCCTGATGTAGATCAGTATTTTGGTACAAGAGATCTTCCTTTATTATTAAAGCATCTTGGAGCAGACTATAAGCATGAATTGGTAGGAGAGCGATTAACGACTACACCAAAACACTATGCATACCTAAAAATTTCAGAAGGATGTGACAGACCATGTTCTTTCTGTGCAATTCCTTTGATGAGAGGCGGGCACGTTTCCACTCCAATTGAAAAGTTAGTTTCTGAAGCTCAAAAACTTGCAAAAAAAGGAACGAAAGAATTAATTCTTATTGCTCAGGATCTTACTTATTATGGGTTGGATATTTACAAAAAAAGAGCATTGGGAGACTTACTGAAAGAATTGGTAAAAGTAGAAGGAGTAGAATGGATTCGTCTTCATTATGCTTTCCCAAGCGGTTTTCCTGAAGATGTTTTGGATATCATCCGTGAAGAACCTAAAGTTTGTAATTATATAGATATTCCTCTTCAGCATATCAATTCTGATTTGTTGAAATCTATGAAAAGAGGAACTACCCATGAAAAGACTGATGCTCTTTTAGGAAAATTCAGAGAGAAAGTTCCTGATATGGCAATCAGAACAACCCTGATTGTAGGATATCCGGGAGAAACTGAAGAAAGATTCCAGGAACTTAAAGATTGGGTAAGAGAACAGAAATTTGACAGATTGGGATGCTTCACTTATTCTCATGAAGAAAATACTGGTGCTTATGTATTGGAAGATGATATTCCACAGGAAGTAAAAGAATCAAGGGTAGAAGAGATCATGGAACTGCAATCTCAGATTTCATGGGAAAAGAACCAGGAAAAAGTGGGGAAAGTGTTCAGATGTATGTTTGATCGTAAGGAAGGAAACTACTTTATTGGAAGAACAGAATATGATTCTCCGGATGTAGATAATACCGTTTTGGTGTCAGCTGAGGATACGTATATTTCCATTGGAGAATTCGCAGATGTGAAGATTACTTCGGCTGAAGAATTTGACCTATATGGTGAATTAATATAAAAATATAAACCATTATTAATCAGAACGAAAAGTTTTGTATTTTGAAGAATAAAATATGAAATATTAATTAAATTTAACAAAAAATAATTCGTATTAATGTTTTTATATAGTTGATTTTCAATATTTTGTTGATTTGTGTGTTAAGAATTTTTAATTTTCTTTTATAAAGTATGAAAATTAGAAAATTATGTCTTAAATTTGCGCCATAAGCAATGTTTTTAAATCATGTGCTATCAATAAGTTATTTGTTAAAATTGGCTAAAATTTACAAAAAAATGTTTTTGTAAATTGTATTAGTATAATATAATAATCGCAAGTTGGTATTCATTTTCCTTTTGGAAATATTGATGAAAAATAATGTAATTAAAATCTTTAAAAACTTATGAAAAAATTTTTATTAACAGCGACGATGCTCGTTGCCTTTACGGCTCTTTCAAAGGCTCAGCAGGGGCGAGTGGGGATTAACACAACCACACCTGCCGCGACTTTAGATGTAGTAGCTAGTACCGATGCTACTAGACCTGATGCCTTATTAGTCCCTCGTCTATCAAGAGCTGATCTTGAAGCCAAAACTGCAGCTTATGCTAATGGTAATGCTACTGCGGCGAGTGCTCAAAATGGAGCGCTTGTATTTATTAACGCACTAGGAGGTACAGGAACTGGTAAAACAGTTAATGTTACAGCTAATGGATTTTATTATTATGATGGTACAAACGGGAATAACGTTTGGAAACCTGTAGGTGGTGGTGGAACTCAAAGATACGAAGGTATTGTAGGGACTACTGCATCTGTTACCGGTGCTGCTTATACAGTTGCTAATAGTGACTTCCTTATTGTAACAGCTGCTGCTGCAGGAGTTACAATAACATTACCTGCTGCTGATGCTACAAATGCAGGTAGAGTAGTGGTAATCTCGAATCAGAATACATCAGCAACTACGGTTACTGTAATATCTGCAAATGGTGTTGCACTTGCAGGTACTGCTACTGTTCTACAATTTAGAGGAAAACAATTTGTGTCTGATGGTACAAAATGGGTTTCAATATCGTATAACTAATATTTAAAAATCCAATATAATGAAAAAAATAGTATTATTTAGCATATTTTGTTTCCTTTCATCTAATTTATCCCATGCTCAGATTGCAACTAACCAGCAACCTGTTTCTACAGTTACAGATGAGAATGTATTCTTGGACGCAAGTTCAAATTTCGATCCAAGTGCCAATTCATCTAATACAAATGGTAAAGGGTTAGTATATCCAAGAACTAATCTTACTACATGGGTATTTAAAACAGACAATGTGGATGGAATCAATTTTCCTACAGGTTTTGATGGAATGATTGTTTACAATACAGGAACAGGGAACACGTTAACAGGGACTAATAATCCAACTGTTGCTTCTGCTGTAACTCCAGGTTTTTATTATTTCTCTAACCCAATAGTAGCAGGTACTGCTACAGGGAGTGCTGCTGTTTCAACAGGAAGATGGTTGCCAATAGGATCAAGCCCAAGAGTGAATATCGCTACTGCTGAAACAACTACAAATACAGCAATCAACGGAAATCAGATATATGCTAAGAGAGGAACCTTCACCACGAGTGGAACTTCTACAGCTCCTACAGCCTATTCAAACCAGGCTGCAATTGCAAGCCCAGGAAGCCTTTATAGAATAACAATTTATCAGTCAGGAACAAATAATGTATACTCAAACAGTGTATATTCATATGCCGCTGATGGTTCTTTTGTAACAGGGTCACCAAGTATGTCTGTAGTTTATCCTGCAGGAACATATAACTATACTGTAGAGTATACAAAAACAAACAATTAATTTTTGATTAATTATAACTTATAGAAGCCGATGATTTAATTTTCATCGGCTTTTTTATTTAATCCGCCCAAATGTTATCAGAATATTTTATGACCGTGTTGAATTGAAAGAGCATAAAAGTATTTTATTGCAAATTAAAACCAGCAGCTAGTTCGTTGGTTTTTATCCTGTAATAATGTTTTATTTAGAATACCTCTCATGTTAATTAGATAAGAATCAGAACAAGATATCATTTAAAATAAATCCTGGTTAAAATTAAAAGAACAAGAAAAATTGAATCTAATTTGATTTTTTGGTATTTAAGTATGTTATGAATTAATTACTGATATATAGGATACTTAGATCGTTTACGTTTCAAGAGATAAGTTTCGTAATGGAGAAGATTTGATAATGGCCTTTTAAAACCAATTAAAAATAAATTGGAAAGAAGTACTGTATTAAATATAATTTGTTGCTTTTTAGGGATAAGATTTTCATATGAAATAGATGAAGCATATGTATATACATATAAGAGACTCGTTTACTTTTCTTATAAAAAATTTTTTCATCTGATTCTTAACCCTTATTTTTGAAAGAGAATTACCAAGAGAAGTTGATCTTTTAAATAAATAATGAATAAAAATAGGATATGATTTGAGGTAACAATTAATTAACCTTAAATTTTGAACCTAATATTGCTGTTAAAATAATTCCTTAGAATTAAAATTTGTCACGTTAGAGCTATTCTATCAGCTATTTTATGCTGTAGAGACTCTTAACATTTTTAGTCTTTCAAAAATTAGTTTTATACATTTAATTTATATTTTACTTTTTTGTAAGTTATTGGTTATTAATTATTTGTGTTTTGGTTTTATTTGAATTATGCATAAATTAGTTAATTAAATTAACATTTCGCTCATTTTTTTAACACTTTTTAACACTGGTCTTTAAAATCCCTATTCATAGGAGCTTGCAGGGTTGGTTAACATTTAATTTAGATTTTGTTAACAGTTTTTAACAATTGAAATAGGGAGTTAATGAGATTCCTGATACTTTTGCCCTGTCAAAACCAATAAAAGTTCAAAATGATGAAAAGATTCATTCTCGTAATCATAATGATGATTTCAACCTTAGGTGTTTACTCATTTACAAGTAATGCCTTAGATGCGAAAAAAACAAGTTATGCATCGTACTACCACGATAAATTTAACGGTAGAAAAACTGCTAGCGGAGAAATCTTTGATAACTCAAAGTTTACTGCAGCAAACAGAACGCTTCCATTTGGAACAAATGTTAAGGTAACAAACCTTAAAAATGGGAAAGAGGTAATAGTAAGGATTAATGATAGAGGACCTTTCCATTCATCAAGATCTTTAGACATGTCTAAAGCTGCGTTCGATGAGATCGGAGATATCAATCATGGTACCATTCCGGTCGAATATGAAATTGTCGATTAATTTTATGATTTAAATTAAAAAAAGCCAGCTGATTTCAGCTGGCTTTTGTGTTGATAGATATGGATATGGAGGTATATTATACATCCAGTTCCAATAAGGCGGGACAATGATCTGAATGTACTGCCTCTTTTAGAATAGCAGCCCGGGTAAGTTTATCTTTTAAACTGTAAGACGTGAAATTATAATCCAGTCTCCAGCCTTTATTTCTTTCCCTTGAATTTTGTCTGTAGCTCCACCATGTATAATTATCAGGCTCATTGTTGAAAAACCTGAAACTGTCAATCAATTCACATTCATTGATGAAATCGGTCATCCATTCTCTTTCCATAGGAAGAAATCCAGAAACGTTTTTTAAGCCAACAGGATTGTGAATGTCAATCGCCTCGTGACAGATATTAAAATCCCCTGATATAATAAGATTGGGAATCTCCTTTTTTAGGTTTTTGATATAAGTGAGAAAATCATGGCAGAACTGCATCTTGAAATCAAGTCTTTCAATATTCGATGCAGAAGGTACGTATACTGAAATGGCAGAGAATCCATCAAAATCAGCACGGATGACTCTTCCTTCATTATCGTAACTTTCAATACCGCAACCATATTCCACATGATTAGGTTTTACTTTGGAGGCAATTCCTACACCACTGTAGCCTTTTCTTACTGCTGAATGCCAATAGCTGTGGTATCCTAATTTCTCAAGACTTTCGATGTCTATCTGGTCGTTTCCGGCTTTGCTTTCCTGAATACAGATTATATCCGGATCTGCAGCTGTAAGCCAACCCAAGAAATCTTTGGTAAACGCGGCTCTGATTCCATTGACATTGTATGTAATTAATTTCATTAGTTTTCTATAAATATTTTAAAATTTTCGTTGTATTTCGAGGGAATAAATTCGGTAATGTCATAATCCGCTATTTGATGGATATTGAAAGGATCATCTTTGATGATCTGCTCAACCTCATTTTTAGAAGCAGCTCTGCATATAATAATTCCCCCGGTTCTTGGCTCTTTTCTTCCCGAAGCAATAAAAAACCCTAAGTCATAATGTTTTTGAAGAAAGGAATTATGTTCCGGAATATAGCGCTCCACATTTTCAATAGGTACTTTATACGTAAGTGAAATAATGAACATTTTTTATTTTTTTACGAAGATAGGAACTCTTACAGACTATAAAAAAAGAAGCGGGAAAAATCAATTGATTTTTCCCGCTTTAAACCCAAAATTAAATAAACTATGAAAAAAACTACTTGGGTTCTAAAATGCTGATAGGAATGATACATTCTTCCAATGAGATTCCACCATGTTGGTAGGTTTCTTTATAGTAATTTACAAAATGATTGTAGTTCTTAGGATAAGCAAGGAATATATTGTTTTTAGCAAAAATATACTTCGAGCTCAGGTTTCCTTTGGGAAGGAAAAGTTTTTCCGGATTGGTAATCGCCCAAACATCACTATCATCATACGTTAAGCTTTTACCTGTTTTATATCGGATATTAGTAGAGGTTTCTCTGTCGCCCACTACTTTGCTTGGCTTTTTAACATAAACCGTTCCGTGGTCAGTGGTAATCACTAATTTATAACCGTTTTCAGCTGCTGTTTTAATAATCTTCAATAAAGAAGAATTTTCAAACCAATTAAGCGTTAGAGAACGGAAAGTCTTATCATCACGGATAAGCTGGTCTACAATATGATTATCGGTCTTAGCGTGAGAAAGAATATCAATAAAGTTGTAAACAATCACCAAAAGATCATTGTTCTTATGCTGATTGAAATCATCATAGATCTTTCTTTCAAAATCAGCGTTCAATACTTTCAGGTACTTCATAGATTTCGAACCAAGACCAATTCTCTTCATCTGATCTTCCAGGAAGTCACGTTCAAACTCATTTTTGTTTCCTTCTTCATTGTCATTAAACCATTTATCAGGGAAACGTTTTTCAATTTCCGATGGCATCAGACCTGCAAAGAAGGAGTTTCTTGCATACTGTGTAGCAGTTGGAAGGATACTGTAATAATAATCCTCCGAAATTTTATTGTAATATTTTGTAAATAATGGCTCAACCACTTTCCATTGATCGTAACGAAGGTTATCAACCATTAATAAAAGAACTTTTTCTTTTTCAACCTCAGGCTTTACTTTTTCCTTAAAAAGGGTATGGCTCATCAGAGGTTTATCAGAATCAGTAAGCCAGTCTGCATAATTTTTTTCAATAAACTTGGCAAACTGAATATTAGCTTCCTCCTTTTGAGACTGTAGAAGATCCGCAAATTCATTATCTGCCACTTTATCGAACTTGATTTCCCAGCTTAGTATCTTTTTATAATATTCAGCCCAGTCCTGGTAGGTTCTTAAATAAGAAAGTTCCATAGAAAGGTTTCTGAATTCTTGTTGGTATTGTAAAATAGTTTTTTGTTCTACAAGATTTTCCTGCTGAAGGTTCTTTTTTAACGAAAGTAAGATCTGGTTAGGATTGACTGGTTTTAGGATGTAATCTGCAATTTGGGAACCGATAGCCTCTTCCATGATGTGTTCCTCTTCACTTTTGGTTACCATTACTATTTTTAAGGAGTTGTCTTTTTCCTTAATCATAGGAATTGCTTCCAGCCCGGAAATACCAGGCATATTTTCATCAATAAGCGTTAGGGCAAATTTCTCTGAATCCATAAGTTCCAAAGCCTCATTTACATTGTTAACAGGGGTTACCTGATAACCTTTCTTTTCTAAAAATACGATATGAGGTTTAAGTAAATCTATTTCATCATCGATCCATAATATCTTTTCTGACATAATTTATTTTTTACATGGTTATTGTATCAAAATGTTGACCAAATCCTTTTAAAATCTCACAAAATAGGAAGTTTAAAAGTTAAATATTAGTTAAATGGAAATGGCCTATCACACTTCCTGTTTCTGTATGAGTTAATTCTTATTTTTTATATATAGCAAAGCTCTTTCCAAAACTTCATCTTTGCCGTTTTTGAGCCCTTCTGCAGTTGGTTTTACCAGGATATCCGGAATAATTCCAATCCTTTGGGTTTCTCTGCCATCCGGATAGTAGGCTCCAAGGCCGGTAAAGCAAGTATCCAGGTCTGCAATTTTAAACTTGATAATATCTCCATTAGCACCGGAAGTATTGCTGCCGATCACTTTAGACTTTGGATGCTGCTTGAACATCATTGTGGTAGTCTCCGCCTGACTTTGGGTATTTTCGTCTACCAAAACGATTACATTTCCTTTATAATAATCGGGATTCTTGCGGCCAATATTGTTCTTTCTGCTATAAAATTTACCAGGATAATTTGTTTCCGGGAAGTTGAACTGATAATAAGTGGTGGATTGGGGGAGTAGCAGTTCACTTAGAGGGATGATGGTAAGCTTGGGATAATTTCTAAGATCAAAAATGATTGATTCCGCAGATTTTAGGTTTCTGTACATTTCACTCACATCATCTTTAGCAAGGATTCCCATATGGACGTAGCCTGTTTTTTTTTCCTCATCCAGGAACTCCCATTTTTGAGGAGCCGGAACTTTCTTGATAATAATATCTTTAATAAAATAAGTTTTAGCAATTACCTCCATATTCTGTCCGTTTCTTTCTAGTTTAACGGAAAGCGAATCGCTACTACTGAAAAGAAGTTTACTTTTTACCTTATTTACTTTTCCCCAGGAGTTGGAGGCAGGAATGTATTTTCCGAGGCTGTTGACCATTTGAGGAATTGTTTTTCCATTTACATCATAAATAACATCACCAATATTGAATGGCGTTTTTTCATGAAATCGATTGTCGTTAATCTTTGTAATAACTAATTTTCCTTCTGCATAGGAATATTCTACCGGAAGTTTTCTGTTTCCATATTGATGAAGACTAATTAATGGTGAAAAAAGAAAGGCATGGGAGTCATCAGTCTTTGTCACCAGTTCAGCCAAAGTCAATTGATAATCCTGGTCATTATTAATCGTAAGAAATTTTGGAATCATTTCGGTAAGAACATCATTCCAGTTTTGATCCGTTTCATATTTATAAGGAAAAAAATACTCCACGTAATTCCAATATCTGAACAGCTCTAATAAACTGATCTGTTTGGAAGTGAATTTTGATCCATAAGAATTTTCATTTCTGAAAAATATTTTTCTCCCTCCTTTTCCTATATAATGATTGTTACCGATGTTACGGTTGTTTTCAATATAATGAAGTTTCTGAGACGTGGCTTGAGTGAATATATCTGAATTCTTGATCCAGCTCAGATCAAAGTTTTTCAGGAAATATGTTTTATCAGTTTCTTGTAGACATTCTGTACACTCATTGATCTTTCCAAGACTTTCAATCCAACGGGAATATAAATCGTTCAACGCTGCTTTGTCATTGATTCTTTCAAGTTCATTAATTTTTTTGAAAAGTTGCAGATCCCAATTCAGATTTCCTTTTGCTACTTGAGGGTGATAATATTTTAGAAATCCCCAAACTCTGCAAAGGGATTCCAGTTTTTGATTTTCAGATAAAACCTGTGCGGAAAAATGAAGACTTAAAAATAAAAAAATGAAAAGAAAACGTTTTCTCATCAAAAGAATTGAGTTTTCTCAAAGATAAGTGATTAAGGCAAGAACCGCAAAGGTTTTTTGATGAATATGGGAAAAGGTAAGCAAGCCGTGAACCGGAAGAGGGAAGTTAATAGAGGTTCGTTATGATAACAAGTCTGTACCTATCATTTATTCTCAAAATGAATTGGCATTCACTGCTTGTTGTGAACAATAACTTCCCTCTTCCTGTTTCCAGCCTTTTAATACTAATTTAATCATCCTTCAAATTAAAAATCCCTAACTTTGTTTATTCATACAGACGTTCCAATGCAGAATAAGCTAAAAATTATCAACGATCCTGTTCATGGATTTATCAAGATTCCTCACGAAATTTTATTTGATATTATTGAACATCCCTATTTTCAAAGATTGAGAAGGATTGGGCAAACCGGTCTTTTAAATCTGATTTTTCCAGGTGCTACACATACAAGGTTTCATCATGCATTGGGTGCGATGCATTTGATGTTTACTGCTTTGGAAACCTTAAAGCAGAAAGGGGTTAAGATTTCTGAAGAAGAGGAAAAAGGAGCGATGTTGGCTATTTTAATGCATGATATCGGACACGGACCGTTTTCCCATGCTTTGGAGAGTATGCTGATGGATGACTGGCATCATGAAAAACTTTCTTTATTGCTAATGAATAAACTGAACGAAGAATTTAATGGTCAGCTATCCATGGCTATTGAAATGTTTCAGGGACAATATCATAGAAAGTTTTTTAACCAGCTGATTTCATCTCAATTGGACGTGGACAGATTAGATTATCTGAAAAGAGATAGCTTTTTTACAGGCGTATCTGAAGGGAATATTAATACCCAGAGAATTATTTCCATGATGAATGTGTGTGAAGAAGGAGAACTGGTTATTGATGCAAAAGGAATTTATTCTATAGAAAACTTTTTAACGGCCAGAATGTTTATGTACTGGCAGGTATATTATCATAAAACCTCAGCCTTAGCTGAATTCCTGTTGGTAAAGATTCTTGAAAGAGCAAAATATCTGATTTCTCAGGGGATTGAACTTCCAGCAACAGAAAATCTGAAATATTTTTTATACCGTGGAAAGAGTGCAGCAACAGATGAAGATATAGAAAGATTTACAAGATTAGATGATAATGATGTGATTCAGGCTATGAAAGAATGGCAGAATTCTGATGATTTTGTTTTATCCTATTGGTGTAAAAGTGTTATTCAGAGAAACCTTCCGAAGACTATTATTTCATCACACCCTTTTAATGAGAAGATTATTGAAGAAAAAACAAAAATCACCAATGATTTTTTTGGAATTGATAACGGGAAAGAATTGGTTTATGAGATCAAAAGGAAACTTTTACCTTACGATACTGAAAAGCAGCCGATTTATTTATTGCAGAAAAATGGTAAAAGAATGAAACTACACGAATCAGAAGATCAGCTTTTATCAGGGTTGATGGTAAATAAAACAACACGCTATATCCTTATGTTTCCAAGAGATATCTCTCGCTTGGATTCTTAAATAATATTAAAATTGAATATCTGAAATCAAAAAATGTTTGCAAATTATAGAATTTCTTATCTTTGCAGAATATGGAATTCACAGCTTCGCAAATTGCAAGTTTTATTGACGGAAAAATAATAGGTGATGAGAACGCACTTATTACAGGGGTTTCTCCAATTGAAAATGGAGAATCAGGACATCTTTCTTTTATAGCACAAGATCGATTTTCTCATTTTTTAGATACCTCAAAATGCTCCGTAATCATCGTTTCGGAAAAACTTCTGAACGAAAATAGTTATAACCCAACCTTAATTGTAGTAAAAGATGCCTATCTATCTTTTCAGATTCTGATGAATTTATATCAGGAGATGAGAGGAAGAAAAGAAGGTATTGAAGATGGTTCATCCATCCATGATTCAGCTGTGATAGGTGATCAAGTGTATATAGGAGCGTTTACATATGTTTCTGAGAAAGCTAAGATCGGGGATAGATCACAAATTTATCCACATGTATATATTGGTAAAGGAGTAAAAATTGGTAAAAACTGTAAAATAGACAGTGGTGCCAGAATTTACGATTACTGTATTATTGGGGACAATTGTGTTATTCATTCCAATACAGTAGTAGGAGGAGATGGTTTTGGGTTTCAGCCCACTGCTGAAGGCTTCAAAAAAATTCCACAGCTAGGAAACGTAATCATAGAAGATGATGTAGAAATTGGTTCAAACTGTAGTATTGACAGAGCAACAATAGGTTCTACCATCATTGGAAAAGGGACAAAAATTGATAATCTGATCCAGATTGCCCATAATGTGAAAATAGGACAGAATAATGTCATTGCAGCACAAGCTGGAATTGCAGGTTCTACTACCATCGGAGACTGGAATCAAATTGGAGGTCAGGTAGGAGTTGTCGGACATATCAAAATCGGAAACCAAGTGAAAATTCAGGCCCAAAGTGGTGTGAATTCAAGTGTTAACGATAGAGAAACTTTATATGGTTCACCGGCAATCAGCTATAATGACTATTTAAGAAGCTATGTTCATTTCAGAAATTTCCCTGAAATAGTTAACAGAATAAATAATCTTGAGAATAACTCAAAAGATAATACTAATGAGTGATATGCAAAAAACGCTTCAGGAAGAAGTAACCCTTTCTGGAATAGGCCTTCATACTGGTAAAGAAGTAAAACTTACCATCAAACCCGCAAAAGAAAACACGGGATTTGTATTTGTAAGAACCGATTTAGAGGGACACCCTCAGGTTGAAGCTGATGTTAATTATGTAGTAGCAACAGAAAGAGGTACAACATTAGAAAAGCTTGGCGTAAAAATTACTACCTGTGAGCACCTTTTGGCAGCTTTAGTAGGTTGTGATATAGACAATGCAGTGTTGGAAATGGACGCATCTGAGCCTCCTATTTTAGATGGATCATCAAAGTATTTTGTAGAAGCTATCGAAAGTGTAGGAGTTGTAGATCAGAATGTGGCCAGAGAATATTTGGTTGTAAAAGAAGTGCTTACTTACAGTGATCCGGCTACAGGTTCGGAAATCACAATTATTCCTTCAGATACTTACGAAGTAACTACCATGGTAGATTTTGGGACTAAAGTGTTAGGAACTCAAAATGCTACCCTTAAAAATATTTCCGAGTTTAAAGACGAAATCTCTTCTGCAAGAACATTCAGTTTCTTACATGAATTGGAAATGCTTTTAGACCACGGATTGATCAAAGGAGGAGATATCTCCAATGCGATCGTTTATGTAGATAAGGATTTAACTCCGGAAACTACAGAAAAATTGAAAAAAGCCTTTGGTAAAGATAATGTATCCATCAGACCCAACGGTATTCTTGATAATCTTAACCTAAACTATCCTAACGAAGCGGCAAGACACAAATTACTGGATGTAATTGGTGATTTAGCTTTGGCAGGGGTAAAAATTAAAGGGAAGGTTATTGCTAACAAACCTGGACATTTTGTAAATACTCAATTTGCAAAAAAATTAAACCGTCAGTGGAAATTGCAGAAAAAGAAAAACGTTCCGGATTTTGACTTAACAAAAGAACCGGTATTCGATATCAACGGAATCATGAAGCTAATGCCTCACAGACCTCCGTTCTTATTAATTGATAAAGTTCTAGAACTTTCAGACTCTCATGTAGTAGGATTGAAAAATGTAACAATGAATGAACCTTTCTTCGTTGGTCATTTCCCTAAAGAGCCAGTAATGCCTGGAGTTCTTCAGGTTGAAGCTTTAGCTCAGACAGGTGGTATTCTAGTTTTAGCAAGTGTTCCTGATCCAGAAAACTATTCTACCTATTTTATCAAGATTGATAAAGTGAAATTCAAGAGAAAAGTAATTCCGGGAGATACACTTATATTTAAAATTGAATTAATAGAACCTATCAGAAGAGGTATTGTGCACATGCAGGGGTACGGATATGTAGGAGATACAGTGGCAGTAGAAGCAGAGCTTATGGCTCAAGTTGCAAAAAATAAAGTTGATTAAATGATTCATCAGTTAGCAGCCGTAGATAAACGTGCGAAAATCAGCAAAAATGTAATTGTAGAACCATTTACTACAATTGCAGGGGACGTAGAAATTGGAGAAGGAACATGGATTGGTCCAAATGTTACCATCATGGATGGAGCAAGAATAGGGAAGGATTGTAAAATTTTTCCCGGGACTGTAATTTCTGCTATTCCTCAGGACTTAAAGTTCGATGGTGAAGATACACGAACCATTATTGGAGATAATACTACTTTAAGGGAATGTGTAACAATAAATAGAGGAACAAAAGCTTTAGGGTACACCAAAGTAGGAAGCAACTGCCTTATTATGGCTACTTCCCACGTTGCGCATGACTGTATCATAGGAGATAATGTAATTATTGCCAATGGTTGCGGTATTGCAGGACATGTTGAGATCGGAGACTTTACTGTAATGGGAGGATTATCTGCTGTTCAGCAGTTTGGTAAGATCGGAAAACATACGATGATTTCCGGAGGGTCTTTGATCAGAAAAGACGTTCCACCTTATGTAAAAGTAGCAAGAGATCCTATTTCATATGCTGGTATTAACTCGGTAGGGCTTAGAAGAAGAGGTTTTTCCAATGAGAAGATTTTTGAAATTCAAAAGATTTACAGAGCTATTTTCCAAATGAAGATGAACGTTTCCCAAGCATTAGCTTATATTGAAAAAGAAATGCTTCCAACGGCAGAAAGAGATGAGATTCTTCAATTTATCCAGAACTCACCAAGAGGTATTGTGAAAGGATACGGTACAGGAAAAGACAGCAACTAAAAGTGCTAAAAATTAAGTAAAAAAAGATAATATATATTAATGGCAACAAGTAACGATATCAGAAAAGGTCTTTGCATCGAATTCAGCAATGATATTTTTAAAGTAATTGAGTTCCTTCACGTAAAACCAGGAAAAGGTCCTGCATTTGTAAGAACAAAATTAAAATCTGTGACAAATGGAAAAGTATTAGATAATACATTCTCTGCAGGTCACAAAATTGAAGAAGTAAAAGTAATCACAAGAAAGTTCCAGTATCTTTATGATGATGAGAACGGATTCCACTTCATGAATAACGATGATTTTTCTCAGTTATATTTAAATAAAGATATGATTGAAAACTCAAACTTGATGAAAGCAGGTGAAGAAGTAACAATCATTTTGAAAGAAGCTGATGAAACTCCACTTTCTGCTGAACTTCCACAATCAGTATATCTGGATGTCATTGAAGCTGATCCGGGTGTAAAAGGAAACACTGCAACCAATGCTCTTAAAAACGCAATCGTTGAAACAGGGGCAAGAGTAATGGTGCCGTTGTTCATTGAACCGGGAGACAAAATTAAAGTGAGCACTGAAGACGGCAGCTACTTAGAAAGAGTAAAAGAATAAATAAAATTTACATAAATTCGGTTTGCATTAGCACTCCGAATTTTGTTTTATAAGAAAATCTATTGTTATGAGATTCCATTCTCCACAAAAGCTTAAAACGATTGCAGATTTAATAGGTTCAAAATTTATTGGCCCTGAAGACTTTGAAGTATTGGGAACCAATGAAATTCACATGGTAAAACCTGGTGATATCGTTTTTGTGAATCATCCTAAATATTACGACAAGGCACTAAATTCTGCAGCAACTATCATTTTAATTGATAAAGAAGTAGATTGTCCCGAAGGTAAAGCGCTTCTTGTTTCTGAGGATCCTTTCAGAGACTTTAATAAGATCAATACCCACTTTACAAGAATTTACAACTTTACAGAACAACTTCATGATGTGGAAATTGGGGAAGGGACAAAAATTCACTCCTCTGCAGTCATTGGAAACAATGTGAAGATTGGAAAAAATACCTTAATTTTCCCAAATGTTGTGATCGGTGACAGAACTGTTATCGGAGATAATGTAATCATTCAGTCTAATACAGTATTAGGAGGTGATGCCTTCTATTACAGAAAATTAAATGGGAATTTTGACCGCTTAATTTCTGTAGGAAATGTAGTGATTGAAAATAATGTGGAAATAGGTAATGGATGTACCATTGATAGAGGGGTTACAGATTCTACTATCATTGGTGAAGGTTCAGTGTTGGATAATCAGATTCAGATAGGACATGATACTGTAATCGGGAAAAAATGTCTGATAGCCTCTCAGGTTGGAATTGCCGGCTGTTGTATCATTGGAGATGAAGTAACTTTATGGGGACAAGTGGGAATTGCTTCCGGGAATAAAATCGAGAGCGGATCTGTGCTTTTAGGGAAAACCGGAGTGAACAGAGACCTTGAAAAAGGAACCTATATCGGCATGTTTGCAGAAGATTTCAAAACTTATCTGAAAAAAGAAGTAAAGCTGAGAAATCTCAAATAAACAATTCCAAAGGTTTTGTCCAAAATCAAAGAAATTTGAGTAAATTTGTGAGCATTAATAAAATAATAAATAAATTAAAACAACAATAAAATGTCAATTTTAGTAAACAAAGATTCTAAAGTAATTGTACAAGGATTTACAGGGAACGAAGGAACTTTCCACGCTGGTCAGATGATTGAATACGGAACAAATGTAGTAGGTGGTGTTACTCCAGGAAAAGGAGGAAGCGAGCACTTAGGAAAACCGGTATTCAACACAGTAGCTGACGCTGTTGAAAAAGCAGGAGCAAACGTAAGTATTATTTTCGTACCACCGGCATTCGCAGCAGACGCTATCATGGAAGCTGCTGAAGCAGGGATCAAAGTAATTGTATGTATTACTGAAGGTATTCCTGTAGCTGATATGGTAAAAGTAAAATCTTACATCGCTGACAGAGACTGCAGATTAATCGGACCAAACTGCCCTGGAATCATTACTTCTGAAGAAGCTAAAATTGGTATTATGCCAGGTTTCGTTTTCAAAAAAGGGAAAGTAGGTATCGTTTCAAAATCAGGAACCCTTACTTACGAAGCTGCTGATCAGGTAGTAAGAGCAGGTTACGGTATTTCTACAGCAATCGGTATTGGTGGTGACCCAATTATCGGAACAACTACAAAAGAAGCTCTTGAATTATTCATCAACGACCCTGAAACTGAAGCTGTTGTAATGATTGGTGAAATCGGTGGAGGACTTGAAGCAGAAGCTGCTAGATGGTATAAAGCTAGTGGATCTACTAAGCCAGTTGTAGGATTTATCGCTGGACAAACAGCTCCAAAAGGAAGAACAATGGGACACGCTGGTGCTATCGTAGGAGGTGCAGAAGATACAGCTCAGGCAAAGATGGAAATCATGAGAGAGAATGGTATCAACGTTGTTGATTCTCCTGCAGATATCGGTGCTACTGTAGCGAAAATTCTAGGATAATATAAAAACCAAACAATATGAAAAAACTTTTATTAGCCTCAGCTTTAACCCTTTCCACTTTATCCTTTGCACAAGTGCAATGGAAAAATACAAGATTCGGGGTTACAGCGGGATTAAACTATTCAAGAGTTTCAAATGCCCATAATCCTTCAGGCCCAAGATACGCCTTTCAAGGTGGAGCTTTGGCTTTAATTCCCGTAGGAAAAACAAACCAGTTTTATATCCAACCTGAAGTTCTATACTACGGGGCAGGAGAAACTGGGAAAGATAGTGACGCTAAGAATGCGAGTGGTTATAACGCAGTATATGCTAATAACTATTTGAGTGTACCTCTTTATTTCAAAGGGTACTTTTCAGAATCAGAATCTGAGTTCTTTGGATTATTAGGACCTAGATTTAACTTTTTGCTCAATCAAAATGTTAAAGATGCTCCTGCAACCAGACCTTATTATTATCCGGATGGAAGTGATCCTTCACAACCTCCTGGTGTAAATGGAAAAGCAAATAGCTTTAACTGGGGGATAGGATTCGGTGTAGGATATAGCTATAAGAGACAACTTGAAGTAGCTGTAAAATATGACTTAGGCCTTTCAGATACTTACCCGAATCTTGGAAAAGAAAAAGGTGGTTCTGACAAGAAAAAATCTGAACAGGTGATCGCTCTTACCTTAAACTACATATTCAAATAAACTATTTATTCAGAATATATAAAAATCCCGGAAATAACTTTCCGGGATTTTTTATGCCATATACTAGTAAACTGACCAGTCAGATAGTAGATGAAACCATTGTATTCTATGATGTGAAAGTTTTAGCTAAAACCAGGATTATTTATTTTAGAAATAAAAAAGAGCAAATTCGCTTGTTACAAATTGGCCCTTTAAATTTTCAAAGTTTTTATCCTGGGAATTAACCTTTAATCCATTTCCAAAGCTCTTTTAAAGTAGCCTTATTTCCATACATCAGAATTCCTACACGATAGATTTTTCCAGCAAGGAATATCATAAAGACGGTGGTAGCCAATAATAGCACAATAGATAAGGCAATTTGCCATGCCGGAACTCCGAACGGTATTCTGGCAATCATCGCCACCGGTGAAGTAAATGGAATAATAGATAACCAGAAGCCCATTGGACCGTCAGGATTGTTCATTAATGAAAAACTTCCATACATTCCCAGAGTTAACGGTAAAATTGCAAATAAAGTGAATTGTTGTGTTTCTGTTTCATTATCTACCGCAGAACCAATGGCTGCATAAATGGAACTGTAAAATATATATCCTAAAAGGAAGAAAACAATAAATACAAAAATAATCAATGGGAAGTTAAGCTCCAGTAAGCTGTGGGAAATTTGGGTAGCAAGCTGTGTCATATCCAGTTTACTTGCCATTTGTTCATTGGCACCGGGAACGTTTTGTTGAAGTGGAGAGAATCCCGTATTTAAAACCAAAGCTCCGATCACAGACATGGTAATCCAGATCAAAAACTGGGTAAGAGCAACCAATGTTACTCCAAGGATTTTACCCATCATTAGTTCAAAAGGTTTTACAGAAGAAATAATGATCTCTACAACACGGTTGTTCTTTTCTTCCAGTACACTTCGCATTACTCTTACTCCGTAGATAATAATGAACATAAAGGTAACATACATCAGAACCATACTAAGTCCGGATTTAACACCAAAAGTAAGGTCAGAATCTTCCTTGTTGTTATCTGCAACATTAATCGTTTTCAGGCTAAAACTCTTATCAAGATCATTCAGCTGAGTTTCCTGGATTCCTAATTGCTTGATTTTTTCTTTTTTAACAACATTACTTATATCAGAAACAATTTTCTGTTTGGTGTCAAAGCCCATTTTACTGTTGATAACCAATCTTGCTCCTGATTCAAGCTCTTCATAATTTTGCCCTTTTAATTCAGGTAAAATTAAGATCCCGTCTAGAGATTCATTTCCTTTTAAATTATTGATCTTGGATTTTTCATCTGCTGCAGAAACAAATACATAGTTCAGTTTATCGTTAGATTTCAACTGATTCGTGAATAAACCACTTTTGTCAACAACCTCAATAATACTGTGCGATTCATTGGCCTTAAACATTAATCCGATTACTGCACCAAAGGCAATAATCATAACAGGTGCCAATAAAGTCAATATGATAAAGGATTTTTTCTTAACCTGCGTAAGAAACTCCCTCTTTGTAATTAAAAAAATATTTTTCATAAAATTAAGAATGGTTACTTACAGCGTTAATAAACACTTCATTCATACTAGGAATTCTTTCGTCAAATGATCTTACTTTTCCTACCTGCACAAGGTCAAGAAGGATATTATTTTGATCCGATTCATTTTTCAGATCAAAAGAAACGAGACTGTTTTCATTGGAAAAGTTGAAAAGTTCATATTTGTTCCTGAAGGTCTCTAATTGTTCACTATTCACTTCAGAAAGGGTAATTCCAAAAATATTTTTCTTGAATTTCTCTCTAACGTCAAAAACCCTTCCATCAATGATTTTCTTGGAGTTGTTAATCAGTGCCACATAATCACACATTTCCTCCACACTTTCCATTCTGTGGGTAGAAAGAATGATGGTCGTTCCGTTATTTTTCAAATCAATGATCTGATCTTTGATGAGATTGGCATTTACAGGATCGAAACCTGAGAAAGGTTCATCAAGGATTAAAAGATGAGGCCGGTGAAGTACGGTTACCACAAATTGAATCTTTTGTGCCATTCCTTTAGACAGTTCGGAAAGTTTTTTCTTCCACCATTGGTCGATGTTCAGTTTTTCAAACCATTTTTTCGCTTCATTCAGAGCATCATTCTTGCTCATTCCCTTTAGTTCTCCAAAGTACAGGATTTGATCACCTACACTCATATTTTTGTATAGACCTCTTTCTTCAGGCATATAACCGATATCTTTAATGTGGTTTGGATTCAGTTTTTCTCCATTGATTAAGATCTCTCCGGAGTCTGCCTGGGTAATCTGGTTAATGATACGAATGAATGAAGTTTTTCCGGCTCCGTTGGGTCCTAAAAGCCCGTAAATACTTCCTTTAGGAACATGGATGCTGAAATCATCCAATGCGACCTTTTTTCCGGTATTATAGGTCTTTTTAATATGTTCAGCTCTTAGCATTAAGTTGTTTTTTTACAATTAGTAGAAAAAAGTCCTTAAAGTTACGTAAATATTAAAAGAGATTGCTATAAAAGAAAAAATCCTGATGATTATCAGGATCTTAATTTATTGTTTCACGATTTGAGTAACTTTCTGCGTGTTGTCGCTCAAAATATAACGAATCAGATATTTTCCGGGTTTTAATTTTTCAATATTAATCTCTCCGGAGTTCATATTGACTGTATAATTGGCAACTTGCATACCCAAAATAGAATAAAAAGTCACACTTTTGATTCTCAAAGAAGAATCTTTTGCCTTAATGATAAGGAAATCCTTTGCAGGATTTGGATAGGCAAGCAAAACACCATCATCTGCCTTCTGAGTGATGGAACCCGGCTCTCTAAGCTGAGCTTGTAAATTGTTGGAAAATCCAACAAAAGCGCCTACAAATAAAAATAAAAGTAAAAATTTTTTCATCAAATTTATAATTTCTCGAATATATATAACAAATATAACAAATTCTATAATTTCATACAATAGTTTTTTGTATAACTTATAGTAAATTTGTAGAAACTTATTCAAAAAGTATTCCAAAATGATACATTCAAGAAATAGAAGACTTAGAGTTAATGAATCTATCAGAAGTTTGGTAAGAGAAAATGTGCTTACAACTGATGATTTTGTAATGCCGATCTTCGTAATGGAGGGCGAAAACATGCAGGAACCGATCCCGTCGATGCCGGGAATTTTCAGGCGAAGCATAGATTTAACAGTAAAAGAATGTAAGGAATTATTTTCTTTGGG
Source organism: Chryseobacterium sp. G0162 (assembly GCF_003815715.1). NCBI lineage: Bacteria > Pseudomonadati > Bacteroidota > Flavobacteriia > Flavobacteriales > Weeksellaceae > Chryseobacterium > Chryseobacterium sp. G0162. Next base: position 3,625,143 of record NZ_CP033922.1, read on the forward strand.
CGTAAAAGCTGTCAATTTGTACATGAAGGTGTCCGAAAATCTAAAAGATAATACAGGAAAAGAAGCATGGAACAAAAACGGATTGATGCAGAATACAATCAAAGCGATCAAGGATGCTGTTCCAGGGATGGTGGTAATGCCTGATGTTGCTTTAGATCCTTATTCAATCTACGGACACGACGGAATTATTGAAAACGGAAAAATCTTAAATGATGCTACCAACGAGGCATTAGCAAGAATGTCAGTATCTCATGCAGAAGCAGGAGCAGACCTTGTGGCGCCAAGTGATATGATGGATGGCAGAGTTCAGGTAATTCGTGAAGCATTGGAAGAAAGTGGATTCACAGATGTTGGTATCGTAAGTTACGCTGCAAAATATGCAAGTTCTTTCTATGGACCTTTCAGAAGCGCTTTAGACAGTGCTCCTAAAGAAAATGTTGAAATTCCGAAAGATAAAAAGACTTATCAGATGGATTTCCACAATACTCGTGAAGCTTTGAACGAAGTATTTAAAGATATTGATGAAGGAGCAGATGTTATCATGATTAAACCAGGTCTTCCTTATTTGGATATCGTTTCTAAAGTACGTGAAGCCATTGATCTTCCAATTGCTGTTTATAACGTAAGCGGTGAATATGCGATGGTGAAAGCAGCGGTTCAGAACGGTTGGCTGGATAACGACAAAACGATCATTGAAAGTCTTACTTGTTTCAAAAGAGCAGGTGCAGATATAATCTTTACTTATTTTGCTAAGGAAGCAGCGATGATTTTAAACAAATAAAAGAAATTCAAATATCTTTTAAAATAGACTGTCAGTAAGGCAGTCTATTTTTTTTGTGAGCTTTCAAAAAATATTTTCGAAATAATTCTTTATATAGAGAATATTCTTATATTAGAATTCTAAAAATTAAAATAGTTAATTATGAAAAATTTAAAGAAGATCGAAAGAAACCAATTGAAAGGAATTAAAGGAGGAGAAGTAATCATTGATGACCCAAATTGCGGGACATTATGTAAAGGTATTTGGCACCCATGCACAATCAATCATGTAGCTTGTCCTGATTAATTGACATACATACAAAAAAGAGATTGCTTCATCAGCAATCTCTTTTTTGTATAATGTAGCTTTTTATCCAAAACATGCTTTATAATCACGATGTCCTTCACGAATAGGACTTTCTCCGCCTTTATCATCCACACAAACATTGGTAGGGCATAGGTACCAACCAGCAGGACATCTGCCTTGTGAATCAGGAAAACGAATACTTCCGCCATTGATTGTTTTCAAATCTTTTTTACTTAATTTTTTCATAATAATTATTTTTATTGGTTTGTGAGCCTAAGATAATAAAAAATATCACACTGTTTTGAGATATTTTTCTTTTGCGAAAAAATGAATGCTCAATATATTGGTATTAATTTATCCTTCTTAAAGATGGGTATTATAAGAGTCTTTTACTGCTGAAGTGATAAAACAGAAAAGATGATCAAAAAAGCAAACCATTTTATTATTCAAGGGGAATAATGATCATAGAAATAATATATAAAATAGGCTGTTCAGATTTGAACAGCCATTTTTTTACCCAAAGCAAAACGAATCTTTTGGATCTATAGGTTTGTTCCCGCCGTCATCAAAAATACAGACATTGGTAGGGCAAAGATACCACCCTGGAAGACAATTGCCATAGTCATCTGGGTATCCAATGTATCCGCCGTTGATTATTTTCAAATCTTTTTTTGTTAATTTTTTCATGGTGAATATTTTTATTAATTAGTTATTCTAAAATAATGAAAATATATCATATTGTTTTTGATATTTAATTATAACCATGGTTTTCTTCCATAGACATAGGTCTCATCAAACTGTCTGTCATCCATACAAAGATAGATGATGCCTTCAATAAAAGGAATAATAGAGGCAATCCCGCAGGTAACAATGTTCAGAACTAACTGAATAATGCCTTCTTTGGTATATCCAAGATAAAATTTATTTAGGCCTAGCCAACCTACAAGAATACCCAATAGAGCAGCAGGAAGTTTTTTCTCTGAACGGTAAGGCATATTAGTCTGTTGCTGATTTCCTGTATTTTCTGTTTTGGTGTAACCGTAATTTTCCATTTCTTAATGTTTGTAATTGATTTTTTACAATAAGTAGTTTAAAATAATGAAAAGTTACAATGATTTGGAAGTGAGTAAGTTTACATTTAAGATCAACAAGTTTACATTAACCTATAAGTGAAGTTTATATTTTTGATATATTTGCCCTATGATTTTACGCGGAGAAAACTTAATCAAAGAATACGGTCCTAAAAAAGTTGTAAAAGGCGTTTCTGTACAGGTTCAGCAGGGAGAAATTGTTGGTTTGCTTGGTCCGAACGGGGCAGGAAAAACTACATCGTTTTATATGATCGTAGGGTTGGTTAAGCCTACTTCAGGAAAAATTTTTCTGGATAAACAGGAGATTACTACAGATGCGATGTACCGAAGAGCCCAAAAGGGAATCGGATATCTGGCACAGGAAGCTTCCGTTTTCAGAAAATTGTCTGTAGAGGAAAATATTATGGGAGTATTGCAGTTGACAAAACTTTCAAAACGCGAACAGCAAATCAAATGTGATGAACTGATCGAGGAATTTTCTTTACAGCACGTTCGTAAAAACAGAGGAGATCTTCTTTCCGGAGGAGAAAGACGTAGAACGGAGATTGCCCGTTGTTTAGCTACAAGCCCGAATTTTATTCTTCTGGATGAACCTTTCGCTGGGGTAGACCCAATTGCAGTGGAAGATATCCAAAAGATTGTAAGAAGTCTTGTAGATAAAAATATCGGAATTCTAATCACTGACCACAATGTACAGCAGACGCTTGCTATTACCAACAAAACGTATATTATGTTTGAAGGGAAGATTCTTAAAGAAGGACTTCCGGAAGATTTGGCTAATGATCCACAGGTAAGAGAAGCTTATCTTGGAGAAAACTTTGTATACCAAAGCATTTTAGACAAACCGAAAAAGAAAAAATATGCCTACAATATCTGGGCAGGTAATTTTGACTCAAAAACTCAACTACAAGGATTTGTAGATGAAAACTTTAAGCAATTTGATGACTTGAGACTCATGTATGGTTTTGAGGATATCAGCTTTGCTTCACTGGCTAATTCTGAGATCGAACATATCTTTAATGACGTAGTGGATAAAAATGCAAACAACTCATTTGTTTTCCAGAAAAAAGAAATCAATTCACAATATTCTCTGGAGCAGGCAGAAGCTGAATCTAAAGAGGTAAGCAGACCAGAGCTTCATTATCTGACGACATATATGTATGAGGGATAAAAATAGTCCCGGATCATATATATCTTAATATTTGATAAATCTTAGAATAAGCAAGAAATACTTGCTAAAAATTATAATAAAACGTACCTTTTCTTTTCGAAACGGTACGTTTTTCAGTTTAAATAATTCCTATGGCAAAACCATTCAACAGAACAGTTACTTTATTTGGGATTTATAAACAACTTGTTCCATTCATCAGACCTTATCGGCCGATGATTTACGGAACTTTGTTTCTTACATTTCTTGGTGCTTTAGCCGCACAAGTAAACCCAATTGTATTGAAGTATACAGTAGATGAGGTAACCAAGCTTACTCATCTTCCTCATCCGATGACAGAAGGAATTCATATCCTGATCATTATTTCTATTATTTTACTGGGAAAGGAGCTATTGAATATTTTTATCAACTTCGGGCAGAAGTTTTATGGGGAAAAGATTAGAATTAATGTCAGTTCTGTGCTGGCACAATCTGCCATTGATAAAATTTTGGGCTATCGTGTGGCTTATTTTAATGATGAAAACCACGAATCTGGAAAGTTACAAATCAGAATTGACCGCGGTATTGAAAGTTTAACAAAACTAGTACAGAATTTTTTCATTGATATTCTTCCGCTTTTTTCCAATGCGATTATTGCGCTTATCATTATGTATATGCAGAATGTATATGTGGGAGCAGTTTCTACGATCATTGTTCCAATCTATTTTTACATCAGTTCATTACAAGCTAAAAAACTAAGTGGAGTACGTCGGCAACTTAGAAATCAGAGGGAAAAGAAAACCTCCGGTCTATTGAATCTGGTTAATTCTATTATGGTCATTAAAAGTTTTGTTCGTGAAAAATTTGAAGGTAAAAAACAATATGATCTGCAGATGCAGCTGATGGAAAGCCAGATGTTCACCAGAAGAACCAACTTTATTTATGATGGATTAAAAACTTTCATAGAACAGTTTGGAGTGGTTTTAATTATCCTTCTAACAGTTTATCTGGTACTCGATCAACAGATGACTATCGGAGCCATTATGCTTCATATTATGCTTTTCAACAATGTATCAGCACCAATTCGTCAACTACATAGGATATACGATGATATGAATGATGCAATGATCTATGCAGAAGGATATTTTGATATTCTTAATGCTGATAATGAAGCCGAACCGAATGGAAGTTTTGTAGAAAAGAAAATTAAAGGAACTTTTGAACTGAAAAATGTAAACTTTACTTATCCTAACGGAACACAAGCCTTACACGATGTTTCCATGAAAATTGAAAATGGCAAGACAACCGCATTGGTGGGATTAAGCGGAGCTGGAAAATCAACGGTAATTAATCTTTTATGTAAATTTTATCTGCCAGATTCAGGAGAAATTCTACTGGATGATGTGAACTTAAATGAATTTGATAATACATTTCTGAGAAGTGATTTGGGACTCGTTCTTCAGAAGAATCACATTTTTCAGGGAAGTATTGAAGACAATATCCGCTACGGAGATATGAATGCCAGCTTTGAAGAAATTCAGGCCGCAGCTAAAAAAGCATACCTTCATGATCAGATTATGGATCTTCCTACCGGTTATCAACATGATGCTACCCAACTTTCCGGAGGACAACAACAAAGAATTGCCATCGCAAGACTGTTTCTGAAAAATCCTCCGATTATATTTCTGGATGAACCTACAGCAAGTCTGGATGCCATTGCTACCGAACAGATTAAAAATTCTTTAGATGCTATTAAAGAGGGAAGAACTGTAATCATAATTTCCCATTCATTATCTCAGATTCTGGATTCAGATATGATCTATGTTATGAAAAAAGGAAGAGTGGTGGAGAATGGAACTCATGATGAACTGTACAATAAAGAAGGAACCTATCGTGAAATCTTTGATGCCTCAGCAAGAAGTTTAAATCTCGATAAATTGGTGAATACTCTTAAAGAAAATTAATAATTTTGTTGGCTTATCTTCAGCCAACAAGTGTCAGAACATGAACGATCACTATCTAAAAAAACTAGACCGCGTCACAGCCATTCTTACCCAGCTGCAGTCTAAACCTGTAGTAAGGGCACAGGATCTGGCTGAAAAATTTGATGTCAGTGTAAGAACCATTTACCGGGACGTAAAAACTTTGGAGAATGCAGGAATACCAATCATTGGAGAAGCAGGAAACGGATACTCTCTGATGGAAGGCTATAAACTTCCACCGGTGATGTTTACCAAGGAAGAGGTTTTGAGTTTTATTACTGCTGAAAAGCTTATGCAGAAGTTCTCCCACCAGAGTTTGGGGAATCATTATCAGACTGCTATGGAAAAGGTACGTTCGGTGTTGAGGTATTCAGATAAAAATTTGATTCAGAATATTGAAAAACAGATTGATGTTTTTAATTTTCATGCCCAACAGAAGGAGGAAGATTCTCTGAAGAATGTTATTCCCATTATTCTGGAAAGTATTGCCGAGAAAACACAGTTGAATATTGAATACCAGACGGTGGATTCAAGAGTAACTAACAGAACGATTGAAGCTGTTGGGATTTTCTTTGAATTTAATTTTTGGTATATCATGGCATACTGTACGTTGAGGAAAGATTTCAGACAATTCAGGGTAGATCGTATTTTGCAGATTTTCAAAACACAGACTCCCTTTTTGCAAGAATATGGCCAGATTAATGATTACAGAAAATCACATGGGAATAAAGTGAAGGCAAAACTCCTGGTAGATAAAAAGATAATGGCTCACCTTGTCAATTCTAAAAAATATTATGGTCTGATTGAAGAAGTAGAAACCGACCTGGGAATGGAACTTACTTTTGAAACAGAATGGATCAACGATGGATTTCCCCGCTGGGTTATTACTTTTGCAGACTATGCCACCATCCTTGAGCCGGAAAGTCTTCGGGTTAGAATGGGCGAATTGCTTGTCAAAATGATGGAAAGACATCAATAAAAACCTCAGCAGAAAACTGCTGAGGGAGATTGACTTTTATTGGCAAATAGATGAAATGGTTTATTAAGGATACTTTTATTAGAATCTTTCCCAGAAGAAAGGCGGTTCAATTCCTAAAGCTCTCAGATAAACATATCCCTGTGCACGGTGGTGAATTTCGTTATCTACAAAATAAAGAATGTTCTCATATACCGGGAACTCATATTGTCCGAATAAATTAAACGTTTCCTGGAAGCGCGCCTCAGTGATTTGTCTGAAGTAATGATTGATAACTTCAGTTTCTTCATCCCATTTTTTAAGGAGTTCTTCTTTGGTTTTTGGAGTAAAACCTTCTTCGTTGTAAGCTTCCATATTATTTTCAATGATTCCTTTTAAAGCAACTCCTCCAATATTGAGTAGTTCTGTTGCCATTTTAGCGAATGGTCTCATTCCACCAATTGAAAATTCAAATAATTCTTTTTCTGGAAAAGCTTCAATTACTCTTCTTGTCAGGTTTCTGTGCCCTTGCCAATCCTTTAATAATTGCTCAGTAGTCATGAATTGCTGGGTTGCTGTTGCTGTAGTTGTCATAATGTATCGTTTTTGTTTGTTATTGTTGATACAAAGGTATGAGCGGGTGATGACAACAGTTTGTCAGTAGGATTTTTGATGCTGAAAAAATATTTTATTTCTTTGCTAAAATATTAAAGACTACTTTTCCGTTTAAGAGAAGTATATTAATAAAAAGAAAATGATTATTTAGAATTATGAAGAAGTATATTTTGCCTGTTATGGCCACTTTTTTATTAGTATCATGTAATAAAATTGAAGAAAAGATAGATCAAACGGTTCAGGAAACCACAGAAAAGGTACAGCAGAAAGCTCAGGAAGCAGTAGAAGAGACTGTTAAAAAAACAGTGAATGAATCTATTAATTCACTAACAAATTCTGAGGATGTAAAGTTCAATACTGTTTTTTCTAATGCCGGATCTGATATGATTTCAGAAGAAAAAGGAAAAAAAATAAAACTTCCTACAGGAACCGAAGGGTATATCTTTAAATACAAAGCAGATATTGCTGTAGTGCTTCCTTTTTTAGAAAAGCAGGCGACTTCTGATGAAGGAAAATCAGATAAAACAGCAAGAAAAATTGATGGACAAAGCATCGTCAGTAAAATAAGTCTTCTTTCAAAATTTCTTCCGGATAATACTTTTGATACAAGCTTTTTAGAAGATATTAAAACGGATAAAAGTATTCAGTATTATAAGCTGAAAAGATTCCCTAACAGTAGTACGCTTATCTACAACCCTAAAAACCAGACCATCATACAATACGTAGAGGTAAATAAATAATTTGGATTGGCCGGCTTTTGCCGGCCGTTTTTTATGAGAGTCATTGCGAGTGAAGACGACTCCGACAAAAAATCTTTGAATTTTTGCCATTTCTCTGATGAAGAGGGAATGTGTACAGTCTTTCAATTGAAATATGGTTGGAAATCGGAGATTTTCAGAAAACTTTAGTGCACTTCTCAAGCAGTTAGTGGTCAACCAAAATAACTTAAGTGTTTAAAAACTTTTGCGCCTTTTGTGGTTAAATATATTCTAATAATAGTGTTACATACCTATCATGAATACATTTTACTTTTTACATTGTCCAAAAAAAGGTATTTTAGTACTATGAAAATTTATACAAAAACAGGAGATAAAGGTCAGACGGCACTTTATGGCGGAACAAGAGTTTCTAAAGCCAGTGCAAGAGTTGACAGTTATGGAAATATAGATGAGCTCAATTCATTCATCGGAATTGCAAAAAGTCATATTGAGGATGAAGAAGTTTTGAGACAATTGAAAAAAATCCAGTTTGATTTATTCACGGTAGGTTCAGAAGCGGCAACACCTGTAGATAAACTGATGTTGGCAAACGGAAAATCGCGTCTTCCCATCATTATTTCAGAAACAGAAATCGAGGAATTGGAGCAGTGGATGGATATTTTTGACGAAAAACTGGAACCTCTTCAATATTTTATTCTTCCCGGAGGTGGAAAACCTGCAACCTTTTTACATGCGGCAAGAACCATCTGTAGAAGAGCAGAACGTTCATTGGTGTTCTTAAATGAGGCTGAAGAGGTACGTCCTGAATTAATAAAATATTTAAACAGATTATCAGATTATCTTTTCGTATTGGCAAGGTATATATCAAAACTAAACAACGAACCGGAAGAATATTGGAACCCGAATGAGAGATAAAGTATTACTTTTCATCAACGGGGAAGCTCCCAAAACTTTTCCAAATCCGGATCATTATGATTTGATTGCCTGTACAGATGGTGCTTTTCATTATCTTAAAAGGATTGGATTTCCTTTAGATAAACTGGATTTTATTTCCGGTGATTTTGATTCCCATTCCGGATCTGATGAAAATATTTACCAGGAAAAGTTTATCCATACGCCGGATCAGAATCACACCGATTTTTATAAAGCACTGGATATTATCATTGAAAAAGGAGGGAAGAATGTAGATGTTTATGGCGGAAGTGGGGGTGAGCAGGATCACTTTTTAGGAAATCTGACGGTTGCTTATGCATTTAAAGATAAATTGGAAGTGAAGTTTTATGATGAATTTTCAGAATATTACTTCATTCCTAAAAATTTTATAATAAAAGGAATAAAAGATAAAATGGTTTCCCTATATCCATTTCCTGCAGCTGAAAAAATTACAACAAAAGGATTGAACTGGCCCTTGGATAATGGAAGTTTAAACATTACCTCAAGAATCGGAACCCGGAATTTTGCAGTGGAAGATGAGGTTTCCATTACCTATGAAAAAGGAGATCTGTTGATTTTTATTGGCAAAAATTATTTGTAATTTAAAAAAGCATGAATCACAAAAATGGTGTTAATCCATTTTTTCAGATAATAAAATTAATCTGATATTACATCAATAGAAATGGGTTTTAGTATAAAATAAAGTCTATTGGCTTTAGCCAAAACCTAATAATAAAGTAAAATTTTAAACCACAGAAGTCTCAAAATATGTTCTGAGAAGCTTTTTTTGAGCCTTTTGTGGTTAAACAAAAAAAATATTGAATACATTCATCAAAATATCGGTTGTCACTATTTCATTATTCTGTATTTTCTCATGCAAAACACAGCATTTTGAGCGCCCTGAATATGGTAAAAACCAAACGGAAAAGGTGATTAAGATTAAAAAGGTTCATAACTTCCGGGCAGTTGGCAATATTAAAAATACCGAAGGACGATCTTTAAAAGAAGGAATGTTCTACAGAAGTGCTCATCTTCATAAACTTAAAGAGAAATCTTTTGATGAGTTTGAAAAATTAGGCATTACAGAAATTATAGATTTAAGGAATTCAAAAGAGATTTTTGAGAGCCCTGATCATTTGCCGAATGGAATTACGTATAAAAAATATTCAGCATTTGAAGATGAAGGAGATCAGTTGTCACAGGCAAGAAAACTTGTGCTGAAAGGAAAGGTAAATGCTTCTGATGCAGACAAAAGAATGATTGATTTTTATCGTGAATATGTTACCGAAAATCCGGAAATCATAAAAACCATCATTACAGAGATCCTGGAATCTGAGAAACCTGTTCTTTATCATTGTACAGCAGGTAAGGATAGAACCGGGATTGTAACCGCTTTACTCCTTACAATATTGAAATTTGATAAAGAAACCATCTATAATGAATATCTTTTGTCCAACAATTTTCGAAAGCCTTTGATAGAGAAAAGACTTCGATTAGCAAATAACCTTCATTTCCTGTATCCGAAGATGGATTTACAGGTTTTGGAGAAGTTAAGTTGGGTAGAAAAAAGATACCTTGATGCAGCTTTTGGAGCGATTGATAAAAAATATGGTTCTATTGATGCTTATATTCAACAGGTATTAGGTATTTCTGAAGTCAAAAGAGAGGGATATATTCAAAAGTTTACCCTCTGATTATCAGGGGTAAATTTCTCTAAACAACAATATTGTTGTTTTATTTAAAATTATAATAATTTTAACACCTAAAAATCAAACTTTTTTAGCAATTTTGCATTTCTTAATTCACTTGTTTAGAAATGAAAATAAAGTACTCGGAACTTATTGATCAGACATTATATTTTCCTACGGAGGAATTTAATGTTTCTGAGAACAATTTGTTGTTTCACGACGTTCCATTGATGGACGTAGTTGAACAATTTGGCACTCCGCTAAAGATTAGCTATCTGCCGAGAATTTCTCAAAATATTCAAAAAGCCAAAAGCTGGTTTAAAGAAGCTTTTGAAAAAATTGAATATAAAAAGAATTATACCTACTGTTACTGTACAAAATCCAGTCATTTCAATTTCGTATTGGAAGAGGCACTGAAGAACGATATTTCGATAGAAACGTCTTCTGCCTATGATATGGATATTGTAAAATCTCTTTATGAGAAAGGGAAAGTAGATAAAAACATTGAGGTAATCTGTAATGGATTCAAGACTGATGACTATCTGACCAATATTTCAGATATGATCAATAGTGGTTTTGGAAACATTACTCCGATTTTGGATAATTACCGTGAACTGGATAAGCTTACAGAAAGTATAGATTCTACGTTCAATATCGGGATCAGAATCGCTTCAGAAGAAGAACCTAAGTTCGAATTTTATACCTCAAGATTAGGAATCGGATATAAAGATATCATTCCTTATTACAGCCAGAAGATCGCTGAACACCCGAATGCAAGATTGAAAATGCTTCACTTTTTCATTAATACGGGAATCAAAGATACTTCTTACTACTGGAACGAATTGTACAAATGTCTTCGTGTATATGCACGTTTGAAGAAAATCGCTCCTGAAGTGGATTCATTGAATATTGGTGGAGGTTTTCCTATCAAAACCTCTCTGAATTTTGATTACGATTACCAATATATGGTAGAGGAAATTGTTTCTCAGATCAAAAAATTCTGTGAAGAAGAAGGAGTAGAAGAACCAAACATCTATACTGAATTTGGAAGCTTTACCGTTGGAGAAAGTGGGGCAAACCTTTATAAGATCATTTCTCAGAAACGTCAGAATGACAGAGAAAAGTGGAACATGATTGATTCTTCTTTCATGACGACACTTCCTGATACATGGGCCATTTCAAGACACTTTATTATGCTTCCGTTAAACCGTTGGGAGGATAGCTATGAAAGAGTATTTTTAGGGGGATTGACGTGTGATTCAGATGATTATTATAACTCTGAACAACATACGAATGCCATTTATCTGCCTGTTTTCAGTGATACGAAGCCGTTGTATATCGGATTCTTCCATACAGGAGCTTATCAGGAAACCATCGGAGGATATGGTGGAGTACACCACTGTCTGATGCCTCAGCCAAGACACGTCCTTATTCAGAAAGATGAAAACGGTGAATTACAGTATGAAATTTTCCGTGAAAAACAGGAACCGGAAGATATATTGAGACTTTTAGGTTATAAATAATTTTGTAATCAATAGAAACGGGCTAAACCCTGTTTACAAAAAATAATAAGTCGATTGGCTTTAGCCACAACTTATACATAACAAAAGCTCTCAGGATATCTGAGAGCTTTTTTATTTAAAAATATTTTGAAATTTTATCCAGTTCAAGGTCTTCATAATCAGAAACCACAGTGTCAGCTAATGTGTAATCCTGATTTTTTGAATGTGGACTTCTATAAGCAGCACAGAATATTTTAGCTCTGTGGGCTGCCAGAATGCCATTCGTAGAATCTTCAATCACCATACAGTTTTCAACAGATTCAGCTGCCATTTCAGCTGCCAATAGAAAAACTTCCGGATGAGGTTTGGATTCCTTTAAATCCGCACCGCTGATCTTTCCACTGAAATATTTTTCCAGTCCGAATTTCTCAAACACCATATTAATGGTTATCATCGTTGCAGAAGAAGCTAAAATAAGCTTGATATCATTTTCGTGATAATGCTGAATCAGGTTTTTTACTCCTGGAATCAGGTCAAACTCATCATCATTATAAAAATAATCTTTAAAATGTGATCTTTTGATCCCTGCAATCGCTTCGTGTGTATGACTCAAGTCAAATTGACTGATTAATGTTTCACAAACCCTTTTTGTTGAAGCACCGGTAAAAGAAGTGTATAAATCTTCGGAAACTGCAATTTCCAATTCATCAAACGTTTTGAAATAGGCTTTTCTATGCAATGGTTCTGTATCTACAATTACCCCATCCATATCGAAAAGAACAGCTTTTAAAGACATATTCTAAGTTTTTCACAAAAGTAGGAAATTGAGCTGAAAGGTGAAAGTTAATGCAGAATTAGGGAAATATCATTTCTTAACTGACTGGTTTTGAGATAAGGAGTAGAGTAAGACCAGAAGCTGGAGGCTGGAAGTTATTATAGGGAAAGTTCATATTTACTCAGAAACCTTCATTCACAAACTCTCTCAACTCTTACTCTCCAACTCACAAACTCTTCGTATCTTTGTCATTAATTACAACATTAAAATTTTAAAATAAAGCATGAAAACATACGCAGGAATTCCCGAGGAAAACGCAACGTTAGAGAATTCGAAAGTAATGTTGGTAACTGTTCCTTATGATGGAACTTCAACATGGGGAAAAGGAGCTGATAAAGGTCCGGAATTATTCCTAGACGCTTCTGAAAATATGGAGCTTTATGACATTGAAACACAAACTGAGCCTTACCTTCAGGGAGTATATCTGGCTGGAGAAGTTTCAGAAAATTCTAGTCCTGAAGCAATGACAGAAGCTGTTTATCAAAAAACAAAAGAGCTATTGAACAATGAAGGAAAAGTATTCACTTTATTTGGTGGTGAGCACTCTGTTTCTATTGGTTCTATTCGTGCAGTAGGTGAGAAATTTGAAAACCTTACAGTTCTTCAGTTAGATGCTCACACAGATTTACGTCCTGAGTTCCATGGTTCTACTTCTAATCACGCTTGTGCTGTGTTTGAAGCAAACCAGAAGCATAACTTAGTTCAGGTGGGAATCCGTTCTATGGATGCTGAAGAAGCTCAGTATTTACCAGAAGGTAGAGTATTCTTTGCTCATGAGATTGCTCACAACGAGAACTGGGTGAATGATGTATTGGAAAAAGTTTCAGGAAACGTATATATCACAATTGACCTTGATGCTTTCGATCCTTCTATTGCTCCATCTACAGGAACTCCTGAACCGGGTGGATTACAATGGTATCCAACATTGGAATTATTAAGAAAAGTATTTGAAAAATGTAACGTAGTGGCATTTGATATTGTAGAATTAATGGATTCTCCAATGGCTAAGCCAACAGCTTTCCTTGCGGCTAAGTTATACTATAAAATGCTTGCTTATAACGATATTTATAACAACGATAACTAATATTCCGCAAGAATCGGATTTTTTCTGCCGTATATTCTTTGGAAATTTGTGAGGTAAAAACAATACAAAATGTCCACACAAAGTCAAATAGATTACAACAGAATTGCTAAAGCGATAGAGTATATCCAGAGCAATTTCAGGCTTCAGCCAAGTTTGGAGGAAGTGGCAGAGAATATTCACTTGAGTCCGGCCCATTTTCAGAAGATTTTCACAGATTGGGCAGGAACAAGTCCGAAAAAATTTTTACAGTTCATTAGTCTTGAACATGCTAAAAATTTACTGAAGGAAGAAAAGGCAAGTATTTTTGATACCGCTTATGAAACGGGACTTTCCAGTACAAGCAGATTGCATGATCTGTTTGTGAAAATAGAAGGAATGTCTCCGGCAGAATATAAAAATGGTGGAAAAAGCCTTGTTATCAATTATAGTTTTTCAGAAAGTCCGTTTGGGAATATCCTGGTAGCTTCTACAGAAAAAGGAATCTGCTATATGGCTTTTGAAAACGATAAAGAAACAGCATTAGGGAATTTACAGCATAAATTTCCTAATGCTTCTTTTTTTGAAAAGCAAGATACCCTTCAGAAAAACGCCTTGTCTATATTCAATAAAGACTGGACGAAACTCAATACGATCAAACTTCATTTAAAAGGTACCGATTTTCAGTTAAAGGTTTGGGAAAGTTTATTAACCATTCCTATGGGAAAACTATCTACTTATGGCAGTTTAGCAGAAAAAATAGGGAATCCTAAAGCTTCAAGAGCAGTGGGGACGGCGATAGGCAGTAATCCTGTGGCATTTCTCATCCCTTGTCACCGTGTCATTCAGTCTACGGGACATCTCGGCGGTTACCGATGGGGAAGTGATAGAAAGCAGATGATTGTGGAGTGGGAGAGTTCACAACTTTACTCCTAAGATATTTTTAACCACAAAGTCACAAAAGTTTTTTAAGTGACAATTAACTGCTTGAGAAGTCCACTTAGGTTCTTAAAAAATCTCTGATTTTATCAATATCTCAGTTAAAGAGAAAAATATTCTCTTCCTGCGGAGGGTGTCACAAATTCTTTGAATTTTTGACGGGATGGTTCACTACCTTAATTATTTCCAAAACATTACGTAATTTGTATTCTTAAAAACAAAAAATAATGCTCAGCCTATTCGACGAAACACCGGATTATCCTCTAAGCCTCTTATCTTATGATGGCACCGTTCTGTACTATGGAAAAGTGTTTTCAAAAGATGAATCTGATGTGTATTATGATTATTTATTTAATCAGATCCCATGGCAAAATGATGAGGCTGTAGTTTTCGGAAAATTAATTCTTACTAAACGGAAAGTAGCTTGGTTCGGAGAAAAAGCATTTGAATATACCTATTCCAATAGAACAAAATATGCAAAACCCTGGACGCCAGAGCTGTTGAAACTAAAACAGAAATGTGAGGAAGTTTCAGGTGAAACTTACAATTCCTGTTTACTTAATTTATACCATGACGGCAGTGAAGGAATGGCTTATCACAGTGACGGAGAAACCGATTTGAAAAAACATGGAGCCATCGCTTCCCTGACTTTCGGAGCTGAAAGAAAGTTTTTATTTAAGCATAAAACAACTAAAGAAAAGGTAGAAATATTTCTTGAAAACGGAAGTCTGCTTATTATGAAAGGAACCACTCAGGACAATTGGCTTCACAGACTTCCACCTACAACAAAAGTGAAAACCCCAAGAGTAAACCTTACTTTCAGAACGATTGAAGAATAAAAAGCTCTCGCAGATTGATAACGCAATCATCTGTGAAAATCTGTGTAATCAGTGGGAAATAATCATCTTTATTGAAGAATAAAAAGCTCTCGCGGATTAAGCAAATCATGCAAATTTATAACGTCATCATCTGTGTAAACCTGTGAGATCTGTGGGAACCCAAAAATAAAAAAGCTGTTCATCCGAACAGCTTTTTCAATTTATTTTAAGATTTCAGCCTCAATAGAACTGTCACCGTATATTTTAATAAATGCTTTGGTATAATCTTCCTTAGAAGCAAAATTTGGATTATCCATGAATTTCTGAGGATTTAAAGCAAATAATGGAAACCAAGTACTGCTGATCTGAATCTGGATTTTATGTCCTTTTTTGAAGGTATGAACCACATCCTGAAGCCTGAAGTTTACCGCTGTTTTCTGATCAGGAACTAATGCTTCTCCTTTCTCTTTGGTATTTCTGAATCTTGCAGGCATAATCTCACTTCTTACCATTTGATGATAGTTTCCATAAATCACACCGTCTTTTTTTTCAGCCGGTTTGAAATCTTCGGGATAAACATCAATTAGTTTTACCGCAAAGTCTGCATCTGTAGAAGATGACGAAATATTCAATTTTGCCATAATTTCTCCTGCAAAAGTCATATCTTCTGTCAATACATCGGTTGTAAACGTTAATACATCAGGCCTTCCTACAGCAAATCTCTGATCTTCCGACATATAATTTTTAGGAGTAAAACCATTGAAATCCTTTAAATGGTCAGAACTTAAAACCGGATTATTAGGATCACTATAATATTCTGAATATCCTTGTCCTGAAGTATTTTTTAATGTTTTATCAGAAAGATAGAAATTTACTTTCTGAGCATTTTTAGGAGGATAAGAGGTAAACTCTTTCCATTGTTTTGCTCCGGTATCATACATCAAAGCTTCAGGAAGCCCGGCATCTTCTTTAGTATTTCCTTTCAGATAATGATTGAAGAATTTTGTTTCTACATTTTTCTGGTAATACGTTGCAATACTGTCTCCAAAATAAGTCTCACTGTGAAAATGCTTACCTTGTTCCTGAGACCATCCACCATGAGAGAACGGGCCCATTACAATCGTATTTTTAGCCTTTGGACTTGTTTTCTCAATCGTTTTGTAGATATTTAAAGGTCCGGAAAGATCTTCCGCATCAAACCAGCCTCCAACAGTCATTACTGCGTGGTTGATATTCTTAAGATGTGGAAGCAGTCCTCTTTTTTGCCAGAATTCATCATAATTGGTATGATTCATAATTTCCGTCATGAAGAAATTATTTTTATAGTACTTTTCATAGCCATCTTTCAGGGTTCCCATGTCTCTGTAGAATTTTAGACCATCTTCAGAAGTTTGTTTAATGAAGGAATCCATATACCAAGCCTTTTGCTCTGGTTTTGTTTTCTGAACTCCAAAAACAGGGAATGTTCTGAAATATCCCAGCATAAATCTTCCGTTGTGAAGAAAATCATCATTCCAGAAATCAGAAATAGGAGCTTGCGGTGAAGAAGCAACCAAGGCCGGGTGCTGTGCTAATGTTCCTACAGCTGTATAGAACCCGGGATAAGAAGTTCCGAATTGTCCTACCTTACCATTGTTATCTTTAACGTTTTTTAAAAGCCAGTCTATAGTATCATAGGTATCTGTACTTTCGTCAACATCTTTTTTAGTTTTACGTTCTACCTGTGGAGTCATATTGGTGAAAGTTCCTTCGCTCATATATCTTCCACGTACATCCTGATACACAAAAATGTATTTGTCTTTCATCAGATAGGTGTTAGGGCCCACTTTGGTTTTGTATTCATTTTCATCATAAGGAGCAATGCTATAGCACGTTCTCTGCATTAGAAACGGATATTTGTTCTTGGTTGAAATATCTTTAGGAATATAAACAGCAGTGAAAAGTTTCACGCCATCACGCATGGGGATATAAAATTCCTTCTTGGTAAAGTTATCCTTAACGAAATTGTCTTTTTGTTCCGTATTCTGAGCCTTTCCAAGAATGAAAAGAAGAATGAATACAACTGAAATATGGGTCTTCATAAGTAAAATTTGTGGCTAATTTAGAAATAAAAATACTTTCCCAGCATTTTCTCAGATGAATCTTCCTTTAAAAGTGGATTTGTTTTGATTTTTTACTGTTGATTGTGGAATTTGTAATAGAATTTTGGGGTAGAAGGATGGTCGTGGGCGGATAGAATTACCCTGTCAAAATCGTAGATTTTGTCACTTCTCCAATAGAGGCGAATACTTACGTCTTCAACTGAGATATTAATGAAATCTTAGGTTTTCGGAAGCTTAAATATACTTCTCAAACAGTTAGTAGCCAATTAAAAATAACTTAAGTGTTTAGAACTTTTGTGACTTTTTCGGTTAAAACTAAAAAAGCCGGAAAATTTCCGGCAATTTATAAAAATATATAAAAGTATGGTGTTTAGTTCTTTTTAGGTTTTTTACCGGCAAACTTATTGAGTTTCATACTAAGGGAAAACATGATGTATCGTTTCAGGATCAGATCTTCACGGTCTTCAAAATAAGAATCCGTAATCGTTCTTTTTACACTTTGATTTTGATTCAGTATATCATACACTTTTATTTTTGCAGTCAGCTGTTTATTGTAGAATGAATATCCTACACTGGCATTCCAGAAGTAGAAATCTTTTTTAAATCCCGGAGCAATATTTGAATTGGTATTATAAGAAAAATCATTCCCGATGAAAAAAGCTTTTTGAAACAAATAATTGGTGACTTCAACCTTTAAAGACTGGTTGGTTGTGTTCACTGTGTTCACATTATAGTTTGTATAGTTTGAAAAGCTATATCCAAGACTATAGGAGGGTTTTATGGTAAAAATATCTTTGATTTCATAATTCAGATTAAGCCCAGGGTTGAAGCTATAGGCCCTGCTTTTATATGCTTCACCATTGATGAATCCATTATTGTAATTGTAATTCATACTGAATCTTGGAGCTATTCTTAGCTTATGGTCATTCCATTTAAACGTTTTGGTTAAGCCCGTGCTGAAGCTAAAGCTTTTATTTCCGCTGATATTGCTGTAGGTAATAATCTGTCTTCCTGAATTATCATATTTGGAATAATTGATAACATCATTATTTCTATAGGTGAATCCAGCCATGATATAATAGTTTAGATTCTTGATGATGTTATAACTGTTGAAAGATAGGTTTGTTTCGTTGCTCCAGGTATTTTTAAGATCGGGATTTCCAGTATTTGTAATTAAAGGATTAGATTCATCCTTAAAAGGAATCATTTTTCCGGGATCAGGAATCGTGAAACTGGAAGAGTTGGATAAAATCAATGACTGGCGATCCTTAAAAGAATATCGGATATTGGTTGAATACCTGGGAAGGACAAAGTTTTTCTGAAGGTTGTATAATTGCCCATTAAAAACTGAATTTACATTCATATCTGAGATATCAGCATTTACCATAGCCCATAAGCCGAATTTCTTTTTATAAAGATAATAAGATAACTCAGGGGTAAATTGATTGATTCTTTGATCCATACTGTTGGAAAGACGAGTATTGTATTGAGAATACTGTCCTGTGGCAGGATCAAAATCATTGAAATCCTTTAGATCTCTGGTTAATTTTGAGTTGTATTGTAAACTAAAACCTATTGTTGCAGAATCTGAGACAGGTTCCGTATACTTAGCCATAAAACTATAATTATTATCCTGGGAACGGGTTTTCTGCAACTGATCGCGGTTGTCGGTAGTCATCCCGGAATCTTTATAAAAAGTATTCAGTGACTGATTGATGTTATTATTGTTAGACTCCGTAATAGAAGTATTGATCATGGCCATCAGTGATCTGTTCTTTTTTCGGAAGTTTCTGAAAAAATTAATATTGGGGCTGAAAGTATTGGTTTCTCCTTTAGTTTGAGTGATGTTTTTACTTTCATTCAAAAGTTGATTATCTTTTAAAGTTGAAGATATGGATCGTCCTGTGCTGAATGTTTCTGATTTTGAAAAGGAAGGAGCTATATAAACGTTGGTCAGTGAATCCAGTTTTATTCCTACTGAACTGTTGAAATTATATTGCCTTGATTCATTTTCATTACTGCTCTCAGAATCCGTTTTAAGAGTAGAGTCGGGAAGAAGGGTCGTTTTTGAAGCTTTGGAACGGGTTTCTGTTTC
Organism: Chryseobacterium sp. G0162; assembly: GCF_003815715.1. Lineage (NCBI taxonomy): Bacteria > Pseudomonadati > Bacteroidota > Flavobacteriia > Flavobacteriales > Weeksellaceae > Chryseobacterium > Chryseobacterium sp. G0162. Next base: position 3,644,690 of record NZ_CP033922.1, read on the forward strand.
AGAATCTGTATATTGTAAGCTGAGGTTGTCAAGATTAGCATCTTTTCCAAGCTTGTCATTATAATTCAGTCCAAAGCTGCTGAATTTTTGAATTCCACCTCCCTGCTGACCGCTGCCACGTCCCATTGTGTCAAAGATCTGATCTCCCGAGCTGCTCTTTGAATTAATGTTATTAGCGGATGCTAAAGCACTGATTTTGGTATCTCCTTTAAAATAATTTAAGAATACATTTCCTTCATACCGCTTATCAGAACCATATCCCGCCAATATTTTTGACATAAGGCCCTTGTTCTTTTTCTCATCAATATTAAAATTAATGGTGGTGTTTTGAGATTTCGGAGCTCTTTTGGTCAGTTCCTCTTCTTTAGTTTTAGTGGTGGTAAATTGGATGTTTTTAATGATATCTGCGGGAAGATTTTGTAATGCTGTCTTTCCGTCTTTATCAAAAAATGGTTTTCCATTGACCATAATCTGGTCTACGGCTTTTCCATTAACTGTAATTTTTCCATCATTGCCTATCTCTACTCCCGGAATCTGTTTCAAAAGTTCATCTATTTGACTGTCCGGTCGTACTTTAAGGGCAGAAGCATTAAATTCTATGGTGTCATTTTTAATTTTCACAGGAGATACAGTGATTTTTACCTCATCGATATTAATCACTTTCTTTTTTTCAAGTTCTATGTCGCCCAGGGATAATGACTGCTCAATTTTTTCGAGAGCCTTTGAATAAGATAATTTTTCGGTATCAATTTTTAAAAAGGAAGGTTCTCTTATCTCATCAGTTTGTAATGAGAATTTACCTTCTTTATTGGTTGCTGTATAGTTGATGATGGAGGAATCTTTAGCCTTTAGCAGATATATGGTGGCATTTTCTACCGTTTTTTTTTCCGGATCAAATATTTTTCCATCAATATGGAGTCTTTGGGCATGGGCAATCAGGAAATTGCATACCAAAAACACGAATAATAAGATTTTCTTCATTGAGCTTTCCAAAACGTAAAAATAAAAAAACATCCCAATATAGGGATGTCTCTTAAGAATATTTCAAAAAATATTTTTTATGCTCTTAAATATCTAGAGTAAGCATATCCTTCCTGACCGTCAGCAGTTTTTACTTTCCACCAGTCATCAGAAGTCTGTTCAATTAGCGTTACAGCAGAACCTTTTGCAGCTTTTCCTACTACAGCAGCTTCAGTAGAAGGCTCTTGTCTGATGTTCAGATTAGATTCATCTGTAGCTACCGTAAGAGAAGCTCCTGAAGCAAGACCTGCAACCTGTACATCAATATTGATATCTGAAGCAGAATAGGTAGAATCAATAGCTCCTAAAGCATTCCAAACAGCATCTTTCGCTGCTGTATTGGAAGCATCTCCGGAAACATATAAAATTCCGTCTTGTTCCTGAACCTGTAAATTTGAAATTCCAGCAGACTGAGCCGCTGAAACTACGCCTGAATATTTATCTTGTAATGTGCTCATTTTAAATTAATTATTTTACTGTGTAGTTAAATTTTACTTTACCAACTTTTAACGCATCTACAGACTGCTTAATTTTCTTAGCCTGTTCTTTAGAAACATTTCCTGTAAGAGTAAGCTCGTCATTGATAACTTCTACTTTTACTGTAGGGAAATCTTTTACTGCATCCTGAACTTTTTTCTGAACAGCTGGATCTACAGCAGATTTAGTTTCAACAGGTGCTGGAGCTACTTCAACTTTAGACATATCCATTACCTCTTTTACTCCCTTAATTGCTTTTAATTGTGCAATCATTGCATCTTTAGATTGTTGATCCGCGAAAGTTCCGCTTAAGTGAGCCACACCTTCTTTTACTTCAACAGAAGCATTGGGATTAGAAGTTACTACAGTGGTAGCCTGAGTCTGAAGTTCGGCATCAGAAACTTTTTTCTTACAAGAAACTGCCCCGAAAGATACAGCTACAGCTAATGCAGCCATTGCGATAGTTTTTTTCATATTGTATATTTATTAATGTTGTTATACAATCAAATGTAATAATAAAATTTGTACCAAAAGAATAAAAATTCAATAAATCTTTCTTAAATTTTTTACAATATTTTCTGAACCAGCGATTTAATTTTTATGTTTCAAAAACTTAATACGGCTTTCACATGATGAGAATAAAATATTCTGTCAATTCAAAAACCATTATATTTGCGCAAATTGAACTATATATATGAAAGGACAGAATAAACTTTTTATAGCAATTATCATCGCGCTTATCCTGGGAGTAGGAATTGGAGGAATTGTACACGTGCAGTATCCGGAAAGTGCAGTACCTTTTTCTAAGAACATAAAACTGTTGGGAACGGTTTTCATCAGGTTGGTACAGATGATTATTGCACCTTTAGTATTTACTACACTTGTGGTAGGAATTGCTAAAATGAGTGACATCAAAATGATCGGAAGAGTAGGAACAAAAGCAATGCTTTGGTTTATTTCCGCTTCTTTGATTTCTCTTTTTATCGGATTGATACTTGTAAACTGGCTGGAGCCAGGACATGTAACTAAATTACCGGTTCAGGACGTTGCCTCAGCAGAAGATCTTTTGAAAAGCAGTAAAAGTTTTTCATTAGAAGACTTTGTAAAGCATATGATTCCTAAAAGTTTATTTGAAGCCTTTGCAACCAATGAAGTATTGCAGATTGTAGTGTTTGCGATTATGTTCGGAGTTGCTTTAGCTAATTTAGGAGAAGAATACTCTAAACCAGTGGTGAAGCTTTTTGATATCATTGCTCATGGTATTCTTAAAATGGTAGGATATATCATGTGGTTTGCCCCTTTAGGAGTATTGGGAGCAATTGCAGCTGTGGTGGCTACCAACGGTTTTGAAATCTTTAAAGTGTACGCCATCTATCTGAGAGATTTCTTCTTCGCATTGGGAGTACTTTGGCTGGTTCTTTTATTGGTAGGATATTTTATCTTAGGAAACAGACTATTTGATCTATTAAAAAGAATTAAAGAACCCTTGTTGATTGCTTTCTCTACAACCAGTTCAGAAGCGGTATTTCCAAAATTGGTAGAAGAGCTTGAAAAATTCGGTTGTAACAGTAGAGTCGTATCTTTTATTTTACCTTTAGGATATTCTTTTAACCTGGATGGAAGTATGATGTATATGACATTTGCTTCTATTTTTATTGCTCAGATCTATGGAATTGAAATGACAATCGGACAACAGATCACCATGCTTTTAGTATTGATGCTAACTTCAAAAGGAATTGCCGGAGTTCCGAGAGCTTCTTTGGTAATTATCGTAGCAACCTGTTCAATGTTTGGAATTCCACCAGAAGGAATTGCTTTAATCTTACCGATTGACCACTTCTGTGATATGGGAAGAAGTATGACTAACGTATTAGGAAATACGCTGGCTACATCAGCAGTATCGAAGTGGGAAGGACAATTAACCGAACCTTTAGACAAAATTTAAATAATGAGTTTAACAAACTTATCACATTCTAAAAGCCATATTGAAAAATATGGCTTTTCAGTTATTAATGAAGTATTTGCAGAGGCAGAAGTTGCTCAAATCATTAACATTCTCGATAATATAGACACTTCAAAAGAGAACTTTAGGAAATCCGAAGACCTGTTTGCTATCAGACAGTTTTTAAAAGAAGTTCCGGAAATTAAAAACCTCATCTTTAATGACAATATTAAAAACCTCATCAAGGAGATATTTGGTGATCGATATTTTGTGGTAAAAAGTATCTATTTTGATAAACCGGAAACTTCCAATTGGTATGTGGCTTATCATCAGGATCTGACCATTTCAGTTGATAAAAAACTGGAGCTACCTAATTTTGGCCCCTGGACTACAAAACAAAATCAGTTCGCTGTACAACCGCCATTGAATATTTTAGAAAACATCTATACGATCAGAATTCATCTGGATGATACGGATGAACATAACGGAGCTTTAAAAGTAGTTCCTCACTCTCATGCAAAAGGAATTTACAGACCGGAAACAATAGACTGGAATGTAGAAACTGAAGAGATTTGTAAGGTTGAGAGAGGTGGTGTGATGCTTATGAAACCTCTTACGCTGCATGGCTCAAACCGAACAACCAATGGTAAAAAAAGAAGAGTCATTCACATTGAATTTTCTGATATGGAGCTTCCGGAAGTGTTGCAATGGGCAGAAAGGATGAATTAATAAAAGGTAAAGCCTTTCGAACTTTTCGAAGGGCTTTATCTTTGGGTTGAAAAGCTGAAGTCAATTATTTTAGATGAACCTTCATTTTTCATCATTTTTACTATTGTACAGTAATTTCATCAACGAAGATATACGTTTCACCACCGGTTTTTTGATGCCATCCGGGAAGTTTTCCAAAATAATAAGCTTTTACTTTAAGGTATCTTGCTTCGGTAGGAAGAATTTCTGTGGTAAAATCTTTGGTCTGAATTTTTTCATCTTTGGGATCAATATCATTGTCTATAGTATTGAGTAAAATAAAATCTTTAGCGTTCATGGAGGCATAGTATTCTACTTTTTTAGGCATTAGAATACGTGCTTTATTGTCCTGAAGATAAGTAGAGGAAATCTGGGTGATTTGCAAAGGGGACTGAAAATCGATTACCGCTTCAAAATTGTGTCCCAGATATCCCTGCCAGTCTCCTTTTTTCCAGTCTATATCCCCTCTGATCCCATCGATTAATGCTAATTTTCCGGTGGCTTCATATTGAGGATCAACTTTTGAAAGAGTGGTTACTTCCCAGTAATTAGGTCTTCTGTTGAAATTTGCAGTTGCAATTGAGCTTTTTTCCCTTTTTCTTTCTGTATAGGCTTGAATCCGTGTGGTCCTGCTGATAGTGAATGGCTTTTTGTAAACTATGAATTTCTTTTTTTTATTGACATCATTAGCATCCATCACCATATAATAAATTTTATCACCCGGACTTTGTGGAATGATCTCAACTTTTGTAGAAAAATCAAAGATTCTGTCTGCTTTAATGTGAGGAGAAGCAATGACCTCCTGAAGAGTAGTAGTATGATCTTTAGGTTGAGAATGATTTTGTGCATCAATAATCTGGGTCATCAATAAAGACAATACAAGCAGTCCTTTTTTCATGTTTTGATATTATAATGGGTGAATAAATCAAGTACAGTACCAAATATGAGGAGAAGGATGAAAAAATTGAGATAGAATGGGCTTCAAGTTGGGAGAGGGAAGCCGAAGGTACTGTAAGGTATAGATAACTTGCGGTCTGTTGATTATAATTAATTGATAAGTTTTGAAAATTTTATTAAAGAAATACCATTTGTAAGCAGATTTCAATAAACTCCCTCTTCCTTGCTTCTTTTCTTCAAATGTAATAAAACCCAATTTTAAGTTGTCCTATATAAAACTATGATTATCAAATTACATGAAGAAGATATTACTTTCAGCTATTATTTTGTTACCAGCAGCTCTTTTTTCTCAAACTATTACAGGGAAAATTACACAAACCGGAAAAGCCATTTCCTATGTAGAAGTGATTGCTGTAAAAGATCAGAAAAAGCAGACTGCCATTTCTGATGAAAAAGGAAATTACTCGCTACATCTTTCTGAAAATGGGAATTATACTATAAAACTGATTCAGGATGGAATGGAAGTTTCCAACACAGATATTGCTGTGAATGGAGACGTAAAACAGGACTTTTTCATTGAAGAAAAAAAAGAAAAGCAAATTGAAGGAGTTACTCTTACAGCCAGAAAAAAACTGATTGAAAGAAAAGCTGACCGATTGGTTTTCAATGTTGCCAATTCTGTTGCCTCTCAGGGAATGGATGGAGCAGATGCGTTAGCTACAACGCCATTAGTGAAAGTTGATGAGAATGCCGGAGTTTCTATTGCCGGGAAAAGTGGTGTTGCTATTATGATTAATGAACGAATTCTGAACTTGTCTTCAGCGGAACTTGTGACGTATCTTAAAAGCCTGAGATCAGAAAATATAGAAAAAATTGAAGTGATTACTGCTCCTCCTGCTAAATATGAAGCTCAGGGAAATAGTGGGCTTATTAATATCGTTCTGAAGAAGAATCAGAATCTGGGATGGAACGGAAGTTTTACTACAGGTTTTCAACAACAGACTTATTCAGGCTTTTCAAACAGCACAACGATCAATTATCAGAATGAAAAATTACGTTCCTCTTTGAAATTAAGACAAAGCAAATATCAAAAACATTCTTTTGAAAATTATAGGATAACAGGTGCAGAGGGGCTTAAAAGTCATGATGACAGAATAGACTTTGGGGATGGATTAGGCGCTAATCTAAGTGTTGATTATCAGCTGGGAAAGAAATCAAATATCGGGTTTATCTATGATTATGGAGTTGGGCATTCTAATATGGACATTCAGAATACTTCAGATTATTTTCAGAACGACAATTATACCAATACATTGTCTACTTATGCAGAACATAGAGGAAAATCCACACAGCAGACAATAAGTGCCTATTATGATGTCAAATTTGGAAAACGGGACAATAAACTAAGTATTACGGGAAATTATTTTTCTAATCTACCCAAGACTACTATTGATTTTACTACAACAGAAAATTCCGGAGATCAGTTTATTGTAAAGTCACCATCAGTGGTAGATTATAAAATCTATTCTGGACAAACGGATCTTACTTTACCTTATGAATTTGCTAAAACAGAAGCTGGGATAAAGTTCACCAATTTCGATAATAATTCAAGTATCTTTTACCAAAACCTTGAGAATGGAAGCTATGTAACGGATGTTTCGAAGAGTAATGAATTTAAGTACAATGAGAAAAATTATGCTGCTTACTTCAGTCTTGAAAAATCCTTCAATGAGAAATGGTCTGTAAAAGCAGGGCTTCGTTATGAATATTCTGTAGTGAACGGAAATTCTCTCACTTCCGGACAACAATCGGAAAGTTCCTATGGGAATTTTTTCCCTACCGCTTATGTGAGTTATAAGAGTGATGAGAATAATACATTCAGTCTTAATTATTCCAAAAGGATTGATAGACCTGGGTTTCGTGCCATCAATCCGTATCGCTGGTACACCAATATAAATTCTTATTTTACCGGGAATCCTTTCTTACAGCCGTCTATCAATCATAATTTTGAATTTTCCCATGTCTACAAAGGGAAATTATCCACCACACTTTATTTTCAGAGAACATTGGATGGATTTGGACAGCTGGCCAGCCTGTCCGGGGAAAGCAGAACGAGTACTTTTTTCAATTACTATAACCAAAACAGTATAGGTGCTACAATAAATTATTCCAATACATTCTTTAAACGTTGGGAAACCAATTATTCTGCAGATATTGCTTACAGCAGTATGGAGGTGTTTGCTACAGATGCCTTAACAAAGAAAGGATATAGCTATGTGTTCGATTTTCAGAATAATATATCACTGGATAAGAAAAAAAATATTCAGCTTATTGCCAACTATTGGCTCCGTCTTCCTTCCAATTTTGGAAATAAATATTCTGCTTTTGTAGGAAATTTTGTAGCAGGATTCAAGATGAACCTTATGGATAAAAATCTGCAGATGAGTGTCATTGTTTCCGATATTTTCAAGCAGGCAAGAAGTAGAGGAGAAATCTATTTTACAACTGGAACACATTATTTTAATAATTACTATGATGCCAGAAGGCTCACTGTATCAGTAACCTATACTTTCGGAAATAAAAAGGTAAAAGGAGTACGCCGTAATGTGAATTTTGACGAGAAAGATAGAGCGAATTAAGGCTGGAAGCTGGAAGAAGGATGTACTATCAGGCTATTGATAAATTGTAGTTTTTTGATTGCAATTTATTGACAGATTTTGGAAAAGAAATAGGCTGGAAGCTGGAAGAGGGATGTTGGAGGTACTTTTCATTTTACAACAATTAATTGACCTTTTATGTAAAGGTTTATATTTCAGTTAAATAAAATTTCAGTGGTTAATACACTACTATAACTTCCAGCCTCCCTCTCCCAGCTTCCTTCCTTTTACACCTCGCCTTCAAACAAGTTATTAAGATATTCCAACTTATGACTTTCATACCTTGTAGTTCCCAGGTATTTTTTCCATGCCTGGGACTCATGGTAAACAATGCCCATTTCCCAGACACAGTAAGTCGGGAGGTGGGTTTTATTTCTGTCCCATATTTCAAATTTTCCACTTCCGTCATAGTAGACGCTTTCCCATAATTCATTTTCACTTCGCCATGTACATACCAAAAGAAGGTAATTTTCGCCACATCGATGCATAATCACAAATCCAAGATCTTCGATATTTTGAAAGTTCTCATTGGCATTTTCAATGCATATTTTTGCATTTTGAATATCATCTGAAGAAATTTCTGAGGGATTATTGGCTAAATCATACCATTTAAATCTTGTTTTTCCTATCCTGAAGATTTCCTTCGGTAATGCATATTTAGATGGATAAGCAATAGTTTCCATAGATTTTGTTTTGGTGTCGGGTGATCCTTCATGATGAAAAAAGAAGATAAACAAAATTTTTAACGATCTGATTTATCACCTGATATTATAGATTTTATTGATTCTAAATTACCGAAAAAAAACGTAAATTTGTAAACAATTTATATTTATATGTTGACGAAAGAAAAGGTTCAGGAATTCCTTAAAGAAATAGAAGTAGAAGACTTGGTGAATAATCTTCAGATTATGGGTAATGATGTTTATATTGACATGACGGCTCATTCACCTGCAATGCATGAAAAGAAAAAGCTGGAAGCTGCCATGAAGCAGGCTTTTGCGAGTGAGTTTGGAGAAGAGGTTCATTTAAAACTTAAAATCGTTTCTCCGGAACCTAGTGAAATTCAGCAAAGTCAGATCAAAGGAAAACAAATTCCAGGAATTCAAAATATTATCGCTATTGCTTCCGGAAAAGGAGGAGTAGGGAAGTCTACTGTTTCTGCAAATATGGCAGTTACTTTAGCTAAAATGGGCTTTAAAGTAGGTTTATTGGATGCTGATATCTACGGACCATCAGTTCCTACCATGTTTGATACAGAAGGAGAAAAACCAATTTCTGTGGAAGTGAATGGAAAAAACCTGATGAAACCTGTTGAAAATTATGGGGTAAAAATGCTTTCCATAGGATATTTCTCAGGGGCAAACCAGGCAGTAGTATGGAGAGGTCCTATGGCTTCAAAGGCATTAAACCAGATGATCAGAGATGCTGCATGGGGAGAATTGGATTTCTTATTGATTGACCTTCCTCCGGGAACAGGTGACATTCACTTATCTATCATCCAGGAAGTTCCTGTAACAGGAGCAGTGATTGTAAGTACACCTCAGCACGTTGCTTTGGCAGACGTAAGAAAAGGGATTGCGATGTTCCAAATGGAAAGCATCAATATTCCGGTTCTTGGATTAATCGAAAATATGGCGTACTTTACACCGGAAGAACTTCCTGACAATAAATATTATATCTTTGGAAACCAGGGAGCACAATATTTGGCTGAAGATCTTGGAATTCCGGTATTAGGAGAAATTCCATTGATTCAAAGTATCAGAGAAGCGGGAGATGTGGGAAGACCGGCAGCCCTTCAGGAAGGGTCTAAAATTGCAGACATCTACACTGAAACGGCAAGAAAAATGGTAGAAAGCCTTGTAGAGAGAAATAAAAACCTTCCTCCAACGGAGGCTGTGAAGATTTCCACAATGGCAGGTTGCTCTCCAAAAGCAAAATAATAATAACTTTCAATCAAATTGAAAAAACCGAATTGAACTGAAAAAATATGGAAACAAACATAACGCACGAAGATACAGTAACAAGAGTAATGGAAGCTCTGGAAAGCATCAGACCGTTTTTGAATAAAGACGGAGGTGATATTGAGCTTATTGACGTGAAGGATAATCAGGTTTTTGTAAAACTTCTGGGTAACTGTTCCGGATGCTCGTTGAATTTTTCAACCTTAAAATTAGGGGTGGAAAATACAATCAAACAACATGCTCCGGAAATTGAAAAAGTAGTAAACGTAGAATAAAACTCTATCTGAGATATTAAAAAGACAGGCTTTTGTATAAGGCCTGTCTTTTTTGTTTTCTGTTTCAAAAAGGCTTGATAAAGAATGGTTATCAAGCCTTAAACAAATAATCTAAAAATATAAGGTGACTCTATACAATTTTACTCTGCTGTCATTGACTACGTCGAATCTTCGATTTCTGACGAAGGAAGAATCTCATATATGGCTTAGATTCTTCATTTTACTTCGTTGTATTCAGAATGACAGACTCATAATAACTAAGATATCACGATGAGTGTAAAATTGTATATAATTACCAAATATCATTATGAATTCTGAGTGAGAAATTTCTTATAATTCTCCTCATTTTCAAAATAAGCTACTTCACCTTCATCACTGATCATGACAATATAAGCATCAGCTTTATCCACTGTTTTTCCAGTGTATGGATCAATAGCTTCTCTGGCTGTTTTATCAGATGGAATACGTTTTACACACATTTCACAACATCCATAGTACATTTTTCCGTTGTGGGGAACTTCAATCTGTTTTTTGCCCATATAGGCATTATTGACCATGCAGACGGTTTCACTGGGAACATGACTGCCTTTTACATATTTTCCGGAAGATGCAGGCTGAGGTTGTTGTTGCTGTACCGTTGTAGTTTCCGGACTTTTTGTTTTCTCTTTATTACAGGCATATAAAGCTATAGCACTGAAAAGAATTAAAAATGTGTTTCTAACTATTAATTTCATGATAATATTATTTAATTAAACTTCCTTCTGTAATTTCTTCGTTTGCTTTTTTAATGATTTGATCTCCTTCTGATAGATCTCCAAAAACTTCTATAGTATCATTCAGGACTCTTCCTTTTTTTACCGGAATGAATTTGGCTTTTCCATGGTCTTTTTTGATGATATAAATTCCCATATTACTTTCTACTACTGCAGATCTTGGAATAAAAAATGTAGCTTCTTTATTCTGTAAAGGAATCATAGACTCTGCAATCATGAAAGGTGTAAGCATTCTGGAATGATTGATAAAATCGGCTTCTATCTTCTCCGAACGAAGCTTAAGATCTAATGATCCTGATTTCCTGGATATGATAGCCTTAAAATTTTTCTCAGGAATAGCATTGACACGGAATGAGATGGTATCACCCACATTGAGATAAGGAACATTGGCTTCAGAGACCGATAAGCTAAGGCGAAGCTTTGAAGTATTCTGAATAACCATGAGTGGAGTTCCTCCCATAGGTCCTACATAAGCTCCCAAGTCTACATTTCTTTCCGTAATGATCCCACTAAAAGGAGCACGGATCACCAGGTATTGATTAATATCCTGAAGTTCACGATACGCTGACCTTGCCGCATTTACCTGTGCCTGATCTGAAAGTTTACGGGCAGTGATCTGATCCAGAGCATCTCTTGCAATAGCTCCTTTGGTTTCATTGGCTTTATACATTCTGTCATAGCTCGATTTTGTGGAAGCATAGATGGCTTCCTGTGACTGCCATTTTGCTTTTGCATTAGCCGCCTGGGATTGTATTTCCGGAGCTTCCAAAACCATGAGAACCTGTCCTGCACTTACATAAGAGCCAATATCAACATTGATCTTTTTGACATAGCTCTGTACTTTGGCAAATAATGCCGTTTCCTGATCCGGAATGAGTTCTCCGGGCAGTTTAAGATCTACTTTGGGATTACTTTTTTTAATAGCTACTGTTTCCATGCTAGCCATCATTATGGGCTTAGCTTCTTGTTGAGGTACTGCTTTTTCTTTGCTGCAGGAAGCCGGAATAATCATAAGACTTAAGAGGGCAGCGGTATATAATATATTTTTCATTGAGGATAAAAATTAAGGGTTGGAATTATAATAATGAATACTTTCTTCATCCTCAGGATCTAAGGAAGGAGAAATAATGCTGGCATTTTTTTGAATCCATCCAAAAACAAGAGGAAGAATAATCAAAACAGAGAAGGTTGAAAAAATAAGTCCTCCGATCACGGCACGACCTAGCGGAGATACCTGATCACCGCCTTCTCCAAAACCGATTGCCATAGGAAGCATTCCCGCGGCCATAGCCAGAGTTGTCATAATAATGGGACGGATACGAAGTTTTGCAGCTTCAATGCCGGCATCCAATGCATTTCCTGTCGATTTTCGGATGGTTTCAGCATTGCTTATCAATAGCACAGCATTAGCAATAGAGACTCCGACAGACATAATTAATCCCATATAAGACTGAAGATTTAGCGTAGAGCCTGTAATTTTCAGTAATGTCAGTGATCCTACAATGACAAAAGGAACCGTTGTTAAAATAACTAACGAAACACGGAACGACTGAAAAGTAGCCGCAAGCATCAGAAAAATGACTGCAGCAGCAATAAGAAGTCCGGAAGAAAGACTGTTCATAGTTTCATTCAACACAGGAGCCATTCCGGAAACTTCAATATTAATTCCCTTTGGAAGCTCACCAAGAGATTCGATGGCTTTCTGTACATCTTGGGAAGCCTGTTCAAGATCTTTTTTGTGGATATTGGCCGTAACAGTGGTATACCCCATAGTCCCCAAGTTGTAGCTTTCTCCCAATTCTTTTGTTGAAGTTATGGAAGCCACATCCCCTAAAACTGGTCTGTCAGAGTTTTTGGACAATGGAATATTGGCAAGTTCCTCTTTGCTGTTAAGAATATTCTGAGGAGTCTGCACCTGTACATCATACGCAATTCCCATCATTCCTCCTACCCAGAAATTTTTGTTGGTATAGCGAGTAGATGCTGTTGCGGTTACCAGTGATTTGGCAATATCCTGTGCATCCAATCCTAACTGAGCCGCTTTTACCCTGTCGATATTGATCTGTAAAGCAGGATAGTTCATAGATTGTGGGATTTGCTGATCCCGCATATATTCAATTTCTTTTATTTTGGTTAAAAGTTTTTCTGCATACATCCGGTTCATCTTTTTCATCATTCCTGAGATTCTTATTTCTACAGGATTATTCGTTCCCTGACTTAGAATTTTTTCAGTAAGCTCAATAGGTTCAAAGGAAATTTGAATATCAGGCATTTTTTCTTTGTAATACTTTCGTAATTCATCTTTGAGTTCATCAGAGTTTCCTTTAAATTCTTTCAAGGCAACCTGCATTAAAGCTTCATGTGGACCCGCATTATAAAGATATATCGGGCTTACCGCAAAAGTAGAAGGATGCTGTCCGATAAATACGGAAGAAATGGCAATATTGTCTTTCCCTACTTTATGTTTAAGATGTTCCAAAAACTTTTTAACCTTAATTTCAGTAACTTCTATTCTGGTTCCTTCTGCTGCTTTTATACGAACCTGAAACTGTCTGGAATTAACAGAAGGTAGAACGTCTTTTCCTGTTATCTGGTAAAGGCCGATACCTATTCCTAAAACAGCGACAAGACTTACACTTACAATGATCTTTCTGCGTTTCATCAGAGAGGATAAAAATACAGTGAAACGATCACGGAAGCGGGTAAACCAATCAGATTTATGATGTTCACACGTCTTAGGATCATGCTTCATCATCCAATTGGCCATCACCGGGACAAAGGTTTGTGATAAGATAAAAGATACAATCATTGAAAATCCTATTGCCATAGCTAAAGGCATAAATAAAGATCCTGGGATGCCACTCATCATAAACGCCGGAGCAAACACGGCAAGAATACAAAGCATGATGAGCAATTTTGGAAATGCAATTTCTTTACAGGCATCCCAAATAGCATGTGCGCGGGTTTTTCCCATAGCAAAATGCTGGTGGATATTTTCGATAGTGACGGTACTTTCATCCACTAATATTCCTATCGCGAGAGCGAGCCCGGATAAAGACATAATATTAATGGATTGTCCGAATAATTTCAGGAATAGTACTCCGGAAATAATCGAAATGGGAATGGTCATAATAACGATCAATGCCGCTCTGCGGTCATTAAGGAAAAGCATTACCATCAATCCGGTAAGCAAAGCTCCTAAAATCCCTTCAACCGCTAAACTTTTCAAGGCATTTGAAATATATACAGACTGATCGAATTCATAGGAAATTTCTACATCATCCGGCATATTCCGCTGGATTTTAGGTAGGGATTCTTTCAGTTTATTTACAACCTCCAATGTAGATGCATTGCTGGCTTTCGCAATATTGATGTATACGGAACGTTTTCCGTCGATCAAAGCATATCCGGTGGCAATATCTGCTCCATCTTTAACAGTAGCCACATCTTTGACGTAAACATTGTCTGCCGTGCCTTTGAACAGAGGAATATCTCCAAGTTCTTCAACTTTTTTTACGGTATTGTTGGTAGGCGTCAGATAATTGGTTTCGCCGATATAAACATTCCCTGATGGTGAAGTAATATTATTTCTGCTGATGGCTTCTACTATCTGCTCCGGAGATAATTGATGTGCGCGCAGTTTGATGGGATCTACATTTACCTCAATCGTACGCGGACTTCCTCCAAACGGCGGAGCAGTGGTAAGCCCGGGAATGGCAATAAGAAAAGGACGGGCATTAAAATTGGCAATATCTTGTAGTTCATTATTGTTTTTTGTATTACTCCTGAACACAAGTTGTCCTACCGGTTGTGATGAAGAATCAAAACGGATAATAAAAGGTGGTGGAGCACCGGGTGGCAAAAATACCTGTGAACGGGTAGAAAGCGCATTGATCTGTGCTATAGCTTCCCCCATATTGGTGCCTTCATAGAAATTAACTTTCATGAGGGTGAGTCCCTGGGTATTTTTAGATTCAATACTTTTAATACCATTGGTAAATAAAAGCATATTGACATACATTTTGGTAAAATATCCTTCCATCTGCTGTGGAGTATACCCATTAAAGGAATGGGCAACATACACTACAGGAAGATTCATTTCAGGGAGAATATCTACTTTTACTTCTTTGGCAGCTTTGATTCCGAAAAACAACAGCCCCAATACCAATACCATTACAGATATTGGTCTGCGTAATGCAAACTTTATAAGATTCATGTTTAAATTTTTAAGTTAATGGGTAATTGCTTTTGTAATCATTGATATATCTCCCGTAGAAGCAGCGATTAATACAACAGCCTGCCAGGAATTGTTCTGAGCAATTTCATAATTGATTTCAGCACGGTTCAGCAGGTATAATGCTTGAGTGAAGTCAACAATCGTGGTTAACCCATTTTCATACAAAGCTTTTTGTTGATTGAAAGCATCTGTGGCAGCCTGTAATTGTATTTTGGACTCGGTTATTTTTGACAAAGCATTTTTATATTTCAGTTCCGAAAGGTTTTGCTGATTATAAAGTTCCTGCTGCAATTGCTGGTAATCAAGATCCAGCGTTTTGGTGATTAATTTCTGTTCATTAACTCTGGAACTGTTTCTGTAAAAATCCGTAAGATTCCAGCTGAGGTTCAGCCCGACAATATAATTCATTCGGTCTATTCCAACTCCTTTTAGATACGATTGAGAATAGGCGGAATTGTCCTGAACGTAATTCCAACCAAAGCCTGATCCTCGTCCCTGAAAGGCCCCGAAAAACGAAAGAGAAGGCAGTCCGGAAGTGTGTAAATAGGCTTCCTGCTGTTTACTTTTATTAATTTTCTGAACAATAAAAAGAGTGGTTGGATGACTGTCAATAGATGAGGTTTCCTGAATTAAAGATGGCGTATTTTTGCTGAAATAATGATCCAGTTGATAATCAGTGAAATTTTCTGCCAACAGGTCCGATAATTTTTTATTGTATTCCAGGACATGATCGTTAGCATTGATGATAGCAGTCTGGGCATTTGACATTTCTGCTTTTGCTAAGGATGCATCTACTTCAGGGATCAAGCCACTGTTAGCTCTTGCCTGGGCAATAGAATAAATAACTTCTGAACGCTTATGGTTTTCAAGTTGTACACTCTCAAGCCGCTGGCTGACCAGGAGATTGAAGTAAGCGGCAGCTGCTTTTATCTGATGCTGAAAAATTTCCTGTTTCAGATCAGCTTTTTGAATTTCAGTATCAGCGGTTTCTACATTTTCTTTGGTTTTAAGCTTTCCAAATGTGTAAACATTCCAATTGATATTGGTTAAATATAAGCTTCCGAAACCTGAGTTCCAGTTTTGCTCTGCCAAGGGCATAGAAGTGGAAGCAAAACCGGATCCACCCATATTGTACATAGGTCCATTTTGAGCATTAATAGTCCCAAAACTCTGCTGAGCCATTAAGGTTATCTCTGGAAGGTAGTATGTTTTTTGAAGCTTAAGCCTTTCGTTTGAAGCCTGTATGCTGATCTCTTTCTTTTGAATAGACTGGTAATTTTTTTCGGCCCTGAGAAGTACGTCCTTCAGACTCGTCAACTGAGCAAAGGACAGTGCAGGGCAGCTCAGCCATAAGATGAGTGCTCTGAATGATAAATTCATAGAATATTTTTAGAATTAAAATTGAAAAATAATTGTCCCGATCGGGATCATGATATGATTCAATCTATTCTAAATTCTATAAACACAGTGAAGAATGAAAAGGGAAGGGTAGTTAAGATGGTATTGTGAAGGATCAAAATAAAAAGTATGGTTTTCCGGATCAATAGCTAATGAAAGATCAAATACAGCTCCCAGATTATAATAGGGAATAGATGCTGATAAAAACTTAACCGGCGAGTTTTTGTAAGAATGAGGAAGATTATCTTCTTTGCAGATCTTTTTTACTTCCAGTTTACAACATTTACTATGATTTTTTTCTTTATTGGTACTGCATTTCGGACAGTCTAAATCTGAGAGCTTTTTCAAGCCTACATGTACCTCACTTGCATTCCCTTTACATACATGCTTACTGGTAGTAAACCCTGAAGAAACTACAATGTATAGGAGGATAAACAGTATGTGAAAGACTCTTTTCATTTCGTGGGATAAAATTAAAATGAATCCGAGCCATCGTGTTATAGAATTATGGAAGAAGTTTATATTTTAAAGGTTTTATTTATTTTGTATAAAATTAATTTAGTGAAATCTTTACATTATAATCTTCAAAAATTTCAAGAATTTCTTTGAATTTAGATTTGAATAGTTTTTTACTTTTTTGATGATTTATCCAAATTAATTCTGAAACGGATTCTACACCAAAATTACCACCAAGACAGTCATATAATGCAGCTAAATTACGACCGAAATATCCTCCAGACCTATGAATTTCCTCTCCCAAAGTACAGAGGAAACCATCCAGATTATGAAATTCATTTCCATCAATCTGAATGGTAATATTTGTCTTTGGCTTATCAATATTGTTGGAGTTTAAAGCACATACAAGCCATCCTTGTAGTTCATCTTTTTTGAAAGTCTTCCAAATATTTTTTTCAGTGATTTCTTTATTGATTTTCTTATCTAAAGCTCTTTGAAAGCCTTTAGGATGCTGCCATACATGACCCACAAAAGTGATATTATTATGTTTGGATTTGATGATCTTGATATTACTTATGAAAGTACGTGCTACAATATTTTTTTGTTCATCCAATACAGATATATAACCATGGTTGCCATAAGTTTTTGAAGAACTTTCTATAGCAGATTTAAAGCCAGCCACATCATTAACATTGATAAGTTTTACCTTTTTATAAGCAATGATATGAGTTCCTTCAATATTTTTTACATCATCTATAAAGCTAATGATTTTAGAATGTTCACCCTGATCTAATTCAAATCCAAACATATAATTTATACCGAACGTTTTATTGTTTTACCACCTTATTTTCTACTCCTGTAAGAGAAGTATTAGGTTTTCCTGATTTTGTTCCTGAACTTCTATAGTAAACTGTATTATTACCACCTTCTATAGTAACGTTATCCACTTTATCAATGTATATTTTGTTACCGGTTCCTGAGACCGAAACTTTTCTTGCACTTCCTTTAACGGTTACCGTATTATCGCCTCCTGAAACCTCAACATTTCCCCCGTTTAGGGTATAATTAAGAGTATGACCTACACCGTCTACCTGTATTATTTTACCATTAGACTGTTCTACACCTTTTGTAGATTCCGTTTTTCTGGATTGAGAAAATGCAGTGCCTGTTCCGAGTAACAGAATCGCTAGAATACCTGCTGTTTTAATACTTTTCATATTGAATTTGGTTTTTGTTGTGGGTAAATATAAGTACAAAATAATTTTCTCATAGTTAATCAAAAGTTAAATGATTGCTTTTTTTGAGGAAGAAACTAAGCTATTTCAAAAGTGTAGATAGAACACTATTTGTACTCTTAATTTAAATCCAACGATTTACTCAGTGAACTTTTTATGGTAAAGAGAAAGCTTTCCGGAATCATCCTTGTCAAGGTTTAAAACCTTAACAAGGATATTAGCCATTTCTAACTTCGAGTTGGCATCATCATAAAAAAAGCCTCTAAAATAGAGGCTTTAATCAAATCGTAAAATGTAGATTATTTAACAATAACTCTTTTAAGGTGTCCTTCTGAGGTTTTTACAAGGTAAACTCCTGTAGAAAGGGTTGAGGTATTTATTAGCAAAGCATTTTTTTCCTTTCCAATCAGCTTTCCGGACATATCATAGAGTTCATAGTCCTGTTTTCTGTTGAAATATAAAGTATTTCCTTTATTCACCGGATTTGGGAATAGATTGAAGGTCTCTTTTTCAGATTTTACTTCGCCGGTTGCTAAAGTAGGTGACTGGGCCACTTCATACATAGATAAAGTTCCACTGATCTCATTGGCAATAATAACATACCCTTTCTGAGTCGTGGTATTTTCCGGAGCAATATAAATGATTCCTTCAGGACCGTTATCTCCACCGTACGCTGAGGTAGAACGGGAGTGTTTATAATCTGTAAAAGTAGGATTGTTTGGATTGGTGATATTGTAAACCATTACGCCGCCTGTTCTTTCCAGGGTAATGAAAGCATAGGTCTGCCCGTTAATTTTTCCAAGAGCAACTCCTTCCGGCTCAGGACCTTTTGCCCGGCTTCTGCTTTTAATGGTATTAGACTCATTATCTGCATTGAAAATTAATGGATGATTAGCAGCAATATATCTTTCAAACTGATCTCCGCTGTCATACACCTGTTGTTTCGTATCCGCATTAAAAATAGAGAACGAACGGGCTCCCAATGCTGCAATTTCTTCAAAATCGGCATCACCATCAGTATTTCCGGTAGCCGACGAAACTCTGAACCTTCCCAGGTTGTAAGAAGCCTTTAATATATCAGCATTAGGGAAAATTGCAGGATCTAAAGTATAATTGTTGGCTCCCACAGTTGTTCTTTCGCTGTATCCGGGAAGATCTTTTTCATCTCCTTCATTGGCGGTTACAATATAGTTGGTATTTCCTACCTTATAATTTTGTACAGCATCAGGAAGGTAGTACGCTTTTACAGGCCAGTTGGCAATAAGAATCTCTCCATTATTATCTGATGCATCAAAACCATTCCCCGGAAGACTCATATCCTTTTTACCTAGGCCCCAGATTCCCGTAATATTTTTAGTGGTAAGATCTACTTCAGCAATGGCGTTATTTTCCTGAAGCGTTACCCAGGCTTTTTGGCTGTCAGTACTTACTGTAACATATTCAGGTTCCAGATCTTGTGAAAGCGTATTGTTGGTTCTTACTTTTCTTAAACCTGTAGCGGTTAAAGCAGCTACCTGAGAATCAAAATTATTAAAGTTCAGAGTAGTGACGTTACTTTGGGTAAGGTTAGCAATACCTCCTGAAATATCAATAATACTGATGGTTCCTTCAGGATCTACCGTATAAGCATCATTAGGCTCTCCTTCATTAGCTGTAATCACTTTTGTTCCATCTGGAGTAAAGGTTACCATATCCGGTAGAGCTCCTACGGTTACTTGTTTCAGGAAATTTCCGTTAATATCAAAGAAAACGACAGAGCCATTTTGTTGTGGGTTGGTATTTGGAGAGGCTGCTGCAATAATTCCATTTTTTACAGCAATACTGGTGATACCGCCGTAGGAAGCCATATTGACGGTCTTAATTACCGATGGAGTAGTAGGACTACTGAAATCAATAATATCAAAGACATCTGTAAGAGAGCTGATGGTGAAAAGCCTTTGAGTTGCCGGATCATGGACAACAATTTCTGTAGAACTGTTATTGTTTCCGGAAGGATCAAAGCTTCCAATATAATTCAGTTTAATCTCATGAGAAGGAACAGGTGCTGGCTTATCATTATCTACAATATAAATGGTTGCAGAACTATCTCCTGAAATGGTTGCGCCTGTTGGGTTTTCAAGACTTACTACAAAATATTCTGCTTTTTGTTCTTCCAGTGTATCATCAATAATAGGAATATTAACTGTATAGCTCGTGGTGGAAGGATTGATATTGATGGTTTGGTTTGCTAGTGTGAAATCATTGCTGTCTGCTGTACTGAAAGGAGCAGGTTTTACAACAAGATTCACTGTTGCTGTAGAAGGATTTGCTACGTTAATTTTGAAAGCCAATGTCCCTGCATTTTCTTCCACTTTGATGAAGTTTTTCTCAAGAGAAATAGAGGTCCCGGCAGTGGTAAATGTAGAGGATGTTATGGCTGTTACTGCATTGTCACTGAAATCTTCAACCGTATTAGGCTTAAGCGCCAGATAATACGTTTGGCCCGGCACTAAGCCGGAAGTTGGAATGATCGTGATGGTGTTGTTGCTAAAAATTGTTGTGAAGGGAACTTGGGTACCTGTAGCGTTTCCTAGACGGAAATCTACAAGATTTTGTGCATTAGAATCGGTGATCGCAGAATTATCGGTCAATCTTACATTTTCATTAAAGGAAATTGTAGGATTAATAGTACTTGAAGCGTTATTGGTATTGTTAGTTGGAAGATACGCGGTGGTTGGTGGAGTTGTATCACCACCTCCGGCCGGACTTGCATCTACTGTAAAGTTGTCAAAACGGTTGTTACCACCTGTTCCGCCTCCCGTTGCAGAGAATTCAACCTTTAATTTAAAGTTGGGATTATTTGAAACACCTGCCACTGAAGAAAAATCAAAACTAATCAATTGTGGATTGGCATCCTGAGGGGCTATGACCTGATAGGGTACAAAAGTAGTTCCATCCGTTGTATAAGACCATGTCTGCGTTCCGGCTCCCTGTCCTGATCTTCTGGTCGTAAACTTTACGATGACATTATTGTAACCTGTTGTTGGCAGATTAAACTGTAAGGCACCCCCAATAGGATTGTTGAATCTTAAATGGGTTCCGGATAGATCTCCGTTTCTGGCATTGAGATTATCAATATTAAAATTTTGTCCGGTACCACCTGCAAAATCTATTACACTTGTACCGCCTGCTATAGAGATAAGGGAGCCGTTGGCCAATGTAGATGAAGGTGCAGTGATGGCAGCTTCAGATGAATTATTGTTAAAATTCCAGTAATGGATAAGCGTCTGTCCGAATAGTCCGCTCTGAAAAAAGAATGCGGCTACAACAGACCCTTTTAATAGGTAGTTGTTGATCATTTTTGACTTCAATTAGATTTTTACAAAAATGAACTTTATGTTTGATAACTATTTTAATAGAATTTTAAGAAATGTTTAAAAAATAGGTCTTTTTCTGATAAAAAATGGAATTTAGGTGTTGGGTTCGCTATTTTGCAGGCTTTCCGGAAAAATTTAACATGGTCCCTGACTTTGCTCCTTCCAGAGGATGTTTCTGCATATACAAAAACCCTGAAACTGCAGTCAAAAGCAAGAGTACAAAAATAACCAGAACAATTCTTTTTAACATGTCTCTCATATCGCTAAATTTTTAATATCTCGAATTTCTAAAGTTGAAGAAGGATAGCCTTTTTTTACAGTATTGATCATTGCTTTTCCAACTTCATGTAAAGTTAATGATTTTGACGGTAAAAAAATAGGAAAAAACCAAATAAAAGGTTTGAAAAACCATTTCACATTAATTTGGCCTTCAACAGGTTTCATAAATCCAGGTCTGAAATTGTAAGCTCCTTTAAAATTCATTCTTTTTAAAGTATTTTCTGTTCTGCCCTTCACTCGTGCCCACATCAATTTTCCGCTTTCAGTGCTGTCGGTACTAGCTCCGGATACATAATTGAATACTATTTCGGGATTTTGATGTAAAACAGTTTCTGCAAAATGTATCGTAGTATCATAAGTAATTCTGGTGTAATCTTCTTCATTCATCCCCACACTGCTGATTCCTGCACAAAAGAAACAGGCATCATAACCTTTTAGGTTTTCATCATTACTCTTGATGGATAAAAAGTCCGGAACGAGATATTCTTTCAGTTTAGGGTGCTTTTTTCCTGATGGTTTTCGACTGACACTCAGGATCTCAGACACATTGGGATTTTCAAGGCATTCCATTAAAACGCCTTCGCCTACCATTCCGGTAGCTCCTGTAAGAATTATTTTGATTGAGTTCATAGTTTTGCTATTGATAGTTGTATGACGAATAAGGGTAAGGAATTACTTTATTTTTTTTAGATAAAGTAAAAAGTAAAAAGTAAAAAGTAAAAAGTAATACCATTAAATATCTATTCTCCATACGGAAATCAATATCAAGAGGGATGGGCTTTAGCCCATCTAAAAAAATAAAAAAATCCATAGGCTTTAGCCAAAACCTAAATAACGTGATGATTTTGGATGTAATTTTCTGTTTGTGATGATGTTGAGATTGCTTCGCTACATTAGTAATGAACGGCAGAAGTAGGTAATGAACGATAATATTTTAGCCCTGATTGAAACGGCATCCTTTTTCTGTCTGGCTTTGAAAGGTGAGGGCGAAAAAGATATAGTGGAAAGCAGGAATAGCTCCTAAAAAAACCGAACAACAATTGTCCGGTTTTGATGAAAGTATGTTTTAAAAACTATTTCTTGTGTTGTAACTGGCTGAAAATATTCTGGATTAATCCATCTGCTACGGAAATTTTCGGAACAAAAATTTTGTTGATATCCGACCAGGCCATTACGTTGTTGAAAATACTTAAAGCATGAACCAATACATCGGCTCTGTCTTCCCTAAGGCTATGTTTTGTCATTCTTTCTTCTACAGAAAGCTCATTGAACTCTTTGTAAACCTTTTTCAGATGGGCTAAAGACATTGGTTTACCGTCTTTAGTTTTGCTCATGGAGAATACCTTATTGATGTTTCCTCCTGATCCGATGGCTACAATTGGTTTTTTGCTGACAATATTCTTTTTAATTTCTTCCTTCATCTCTCTCCAGTTATCCATGGTAACAAGATTGTTAAGAAGGCGGATTGTTCCAATATTGAAAGATCTTTCATAGACCATTTTACCGTTTTCATAGAAGGTAAGCTCTGTGGAACCTCCTCCTACGTCAATATATAAATAAGCAAACTCTTTGTCAAGACCTTCTGCCACATGGTTTTCATAAATCAAGGTAGCTTCTTCATCTCCGGAAATAATTTCAATATTGATACCGGAAGCTTCCTGCACTTGCCTGATAATTTCATCACCATTGGCAGCATCACGCATGGCACTGGTGGCACAGGCTCTGTAATGGTCTACTTTGTAGATCTTCATCAGGTCGCTGAAAATCTTCATAGAATCAACAACCATTTTTTCTCTTTCAGGACCTATTTTTCCTATAGTAAATACGTCCATACCCAATCTCAGAGGGATTCTAAGAAGATTGAGTTTAATGAATTCCGGCTTTTTATTATTTATCTTTACTTCATTGATGAGAAGGCGGGCTGCATTACTCCCTATGTCTATCGCTGCTATCTTCATATTTTTAATACTCTTTTAGAGGTTGTTTATATAAAGGTAAATCTTTACCTAAAAAGTTTCCAAAATTATCAAAAAAATAGAAATCAGTAGCATTATTTCTGGTACTGATCGTATCATATAATAAAAATAATTTTTCCTTCTGAAAATTCTGCTGTTGTGGGGTCTTCTTCATAGTTATAAAGAGGTTTCCTCTCTTTATTTACAAATGTATAACCTATGCTTATTCTTCATTCTTTATAGCCCTCAATAGAAAAAGGATAAATTGCCTTTTGTTGAGCACTGGCGAAAACAACAGGCATCAGAAAAAAAGAAGTTTTATCATTTAAAAATTTGTCATTTTTTATTCGTTTTAGCCTTTAGATAGTTATAGGTTTCTATTTGTGATCTACATTCCTTTTTATCATTCCTTATGTATTCATTGCTCAGCTTTTTATCTAAGATCCTTGCTTTTACATTATCTCTAAGCTGAATATCCAGAATGTCTTTTAATTCTTTTTTAAGGTTTTTATCGGTTATTTTGGCTGCAGCTTCAATTCTGTAATCAAGGTTTCTGGTCATCCAGTCGGCAGAAGAAATATACATATCTTCAGCTCCTTTATTGTAGAAATACATAACTCTGGCATGTTCCAGATATTCGTCTACAATACTGATGGCCTTAATTTTTTCTTTAAATTCCCTTTGATTCACGGCACAATAAATTCCTCTTACAATCAGTCTTATGGTTACACCTACCGTGGCTGCATCATATAATTTTTCAATTAATAATCGGTCACTTAAAGAATTGGCCTTAACGATGATTTCAGCTTTTTTTCCTGCTTTAGCTTCCTCAATTTCCCTATCAATATGTTGAACAATCTTTTCACGCATAAATTGAGGGCAAACCAATAAATTTTTACAGGTTTTCAAAATCGGAAGATAATCATCTTTTGGCTTTTTCAGTACATTGAATACTTTGTTGATGTCTGCCATTATCCCACGATCAGAAGTCAGAAGCAAATGGTCTCCATAGATCCTTGCTGTCTTCTCGTTGAAGTTTCCGGTACTTACAAATCCATATTGGATGGTTTTGTTGTGGGCTCTCTTTTTGATAACACAAAGTTTTGCATGAACCTTTTTGTTTGGAAGCCCTATCAGAACGGTAATTCCTTCCGGTTCCAGCATCTCTTTCCACTCCAGATTGGATTCTTCATCAAATCTTGCCTGCAACTCAAGCATTACTGTTACTTCTTTACCATTTCTGGCTGCATAGATTAATGCATTGCTTATTTTTGAATTACTGGCCAGCCTGTACGCGGTGATCTGTATGGATTTTACATCCGGATCCATGGCTGCTTCACGCAGAAGATCAATCACCGGATTGTATTTATGATAGGGGAAAGTAAGCAGTACATCTTCCTTCATGATGACGTCTGTCACTCTTTCGCCATGTTCAAAGGCCTGATGGGTGAAAGAAGTTCTTTCAATAGGTCTTGTATAGGTTTCAAAAACATCAGGAAAGTCCATAAAGTGTTTGAAATTATGGATTTTTCCTCCGGGAATAATGCTGTCTTTTTTGGTCAGGTTTAGTTTTCTGATCAAAAGTTCCAGCAGTGCCTTATCCATATCTTTATCAAAAACGAAACGGGTAGGTTTTCCTTTTCTACGGTTTTTAAGTCCCTTTTCTATTTTTTCTGCGAAATTGGTACGGATGTCATTATCCAGATCCAGTTCAGCATCTTTGGTTACTTTAAAAGCATTAGCTGCAAATTCATCATATCCGAAATAAGAGAAAATGTGGGGCAAGTTGAAGGTAATTACATCTTCCAGAAGCATTACATTTTTTTCTTCAGGATTTTCAGTTGGAAGCAATACAAATCTTCCTACAAATCGGGAAGGAATTTCAATAATGGCGTAGTTGCTGGAATATTGCCAGTCTTTTTTCCTCATGGCCACTCCAAGATAGAGACTTTTATCTCTGAGGTAAGGCATTGGGGTATTTTCATGAAGAAGAATAGGGATTACATTAGATTCCACCACTTCGTCAAAGTAGTTTCTGACAAAATCTTTTTGCAATGCTGTCAGGTTTTTAGAATTTTTGATAAAGACTTTATGATCTGCCATTTCAGTCTGGATAGTTTTCCAGGTTTTATCGAAATTCAGCTGTTGCTTCATCACAATTTCATTGATTCGCTGAAGAATTTTAGAGGGAGGCTGATAAAAGGACTCGGCAATTACCTTTTCCTTAAAGTCCATGGCACGCTTTAATCCGGCAACACGTACCCGGAAGAACTCATCCAGATTGTTAGAAAAGATTCCAAGAAAACGTATTCTTAAATGTAAAGGAACTTTTTCATCCATGGCTTCCTGTAAAACCCTTTCATTAAAGGCTAACCATGTAATATCTCGTGGATTAAAGTGTAATGACATTCTAAATGTGTATATTTTATCAAAAATAATAATTCGTCCAGTTTCTGGCTCTATTTTTTAGGTTAAACTTTGATTAATTTTAATAGATGAAAAATAGAGAGGCACTGTCAACTTTTTATGATCGTATCTTAATGATATTATTTACTGAATAGTATTATTTGTCTATATGTTTTCTATGATGTGTGATTTATTTGGGGATTTTATTATATTTGAATATAAACACTAAAAACAACACAAATGATATACTCCCTAATCTCATCTACATGAGATCGTCCCTAATTCTTTGAGAAGGACAATTGCCCATCAAATATTTAACGAATATTAAGAATAAAAGTTTCCTTTTGGGAGATTGGTTCACTATTTAAAAAACACACAAATGAAAAACAACACCAATGAAGTTCCCTCGAATGAGGAGTATTCAAAATTAAGAAAAAGAGCCTTTACCCACGTGAGCAATGCTAAAGCTATTTCGGAAAATCAGATAGCAGGAATTAATCGAGTGGTAAAACTTGAAGTTTATGCGAATGGCAAACCTGTCACGCATTTCAAACACTTCAAACTAATACAAAGTGCCGTAAGGCATCATGAATTTGAAATTATCCTTGCCCATGACAGTCTGGAAAACAAACAGACTCAAAACCTGGAAGATGCCCATAAGCTATTGGGGAAAAGATTAACCGCTACTTTCTCTTACAAAGATGTAGAAGATACACCCAACATGTCATTTGTAGGAGTAATTACTCGGGTTGGGTTCAGCCGGGAAAAGACCAGTCTTGGAGATATTGTCCTTAAAGGGCAAAGCCCAACGATTTTGCTGGATGGAGCTTCCCATACCCAAAGCTTTGGCGGAAACCAACCCGTAAATATGGGAATTATTGCTAATGAAATCCTTAAACAGGGACTTGATAGCTCTGATTTTGATTTTAATATTGATACCAATGATACCTCTCAGATTCTTTATAGCAGTCAGTATGATGAAACACACTATAATTATCTGGCAAGAATGGCTGAAGCGTATGGAGAACAGTTCTTTTATGATGGGTATGTTCTGCATTTTGGAAAGCTTCTAAAATCCGGTAATCAACACATCCAGTTAATTGAAGGTAGCAATGTGAATGATGTAAGGATAGAACTCAGGGCAGTTCCTATCAAACCACAATTTTATGGTTATAACAGTAGTGAAAATGAAAAGCTGACTTCAGGAGAAATATCTGTAAAACATTTGGGAGATTTAGCCCAGACAGCTTATAAAAATAATAAAAGAATTTATAAGACTCCTTCTTTAAGAGTAGCTCCCATAAGGGCCGTTACGCATCTTGATGTAGAATATTCCCAAAAAAGTGCTTCTGGAAGTAAAGCCGTAGAGGTCATGAATGTTTCAGGCTCAACTTCCATTCCTTTCCTTCATCCGGGATGTGTGGCAGATATAAAAATACGAGAGCAGGATTCCAACAAAACGAACCACCTTACGACCCTTATGATTACCGAAACGGTTCATGAGGTAAATGCCCGAGGATATTATACCGGAAGCTTCGAAGCTATATCTGAAGGAACAGGCTATATGCCAAAACCGGAATTTTATATTCCAAGACCAGAGCCACAGATTGCAACGGTAGTTTCCAATACTGATCCTTCAGGACAAGGGAGAATCAGCGTAAGATTTGACTGGCAGCTTAATGAAACCACTGATTTTATCAGGATGATGAGCCCTGATGCAGGAGGAACAGACCAGATTACACAAAATCGAGGATATGTAGCGATCCCTGAAGTAGGAGATCAGGTAATGGTTAACTTCCAACATGGACATCCTGACAGACCTTTTGTGATGGGAGGAATGTTTCATGGCGGAACAGGTCTTGGAGGCGGTGCTAATAATCACATGAGATCCATACAGACCAAATCCGGAATAAAAATTCTGATGAATGATGATGAAAAGAGCGTGAATATTATAGATCCTAGCGGAAATAATTACCTGATGGACGGACAGGGAAATATTATTATTACAGCACCTAATGATATTACCTTCAATGCAGGTGGAAATTTATCAATGAATGTTGGACAGAATATGAATACTACAGTTCAAATGAGCTCAAATGAATCTATAGGAATTAATAAATCTTCCAGTGTAGGAATGATGAATATGCTTACTGTAGGAAAAGATTTTGTCACCAATGTCATTGGAAAACTTACGCATTACGTAAAAGGAGATATGGAAACCTATGGTGAAAAAGGACATAAAACCATTTCCTTAAAAGGGATGGAAGTAAGCAGTGGAAACAAAATAGAGCATCATGCTGAAAAGGAAATCAACAACAATAGCAATGAGCAGTCTAAAAACCACTAATCAATTTAGTAAGGAAGAATTTTTAATACCGCTATCATGAGTATAGAATATATAGTAGAAGGGAAGATAAAAACTCAGGTAAAAGGAGATTATCTGGTATTTTCTAAGGAAAATATCACCCACAATAGCGAAAACTCTCTGGAACAATCCGGGAAAGAATCCGGAGTTAGCTATAATAAAGCCAAAACACTACATCCTAATGATAAGCCCGTTAATTTGCTGGAAGTGAGTCTCAATCTTTTTTTTGATGGCACCCAGAACAATAAAACCAATACCGATCTTGGAAAGGATTATGAGAAATCTAATCACGATGATGACAGCTATACCAATGATTATTCTAATGTAGCCAGGGGCTTTGATGCTATAGATCCCAACGCTGAACATCAATACAGGATTTATATAGAAGGAATTGGAACGAAAGACGGGGAAAGTGAAATGCATTTATGGGGGAACGTTCCAAATAGAGGAATTTTATTTGGGACTAACGGACGTGGGGTAAAGGCAAAAGTAACCAAAGGATGTGTAGAAGCAGGAAAGAAACTGGCAAAATATACCCAGAAAGACATTCATCTGAAAGTAAACGTGTTTGGTTTTAGCCGTGGGGCGACCGCAGCAAGGCATTTTCTGCATATTGCAACTAATCCGGCTACCGTTCTAAAAGGATCAAGGAATAAAGGAATGGCTGTTCCCCCACATCCGGCTGAAGGAGGGTTAATAGAAGTCAGTCAGGATGATCCGCTTATCCTGAATCATGGGTATTTTGGAGCCTGTTTAAGATATTGGAATGTTGCGCCTAAAAAAATATCATTCAATTTTGCCGGGCTATATGATACGGTAGCGTCCTATGGGCTGGATCACCGTCCAAAGAACATAGGAGATATTACTATAATTCCTGGAGATACTGAACAACTTGGGCTGAAGGCTGTGAAAAAATCCTATTTCACTTTGCAGATTGCTGCTGATAACGAATATCGTGATAATTTCGATTTAACGAACATTGACAGTGCAGAAGCCGCGGGATTACAATTTACACTCCCCGGTGTACATTCTGATATCGGAGGATGCTATGTGAATCAGGCTGAAGAAAAAGTAGAATTGTATGAAGAAAGAGAAAATGAAGGCAGAAGATGTGAACAATTTAGAAAAATACTGATAGAAGAAGGCTGGTATACTCCGGAAGAAATTATAGTGAAAAAAATTATCTCGGCTTATAAATATGGAGTTAATACCAAATATATATTGGTAGGAACGAGAAGACCTTTTAATACCTATGATAAAGTCTCTCTTAATACAATGTTTTTTTACTCAAGACAAGAGCAATTTGGGGTGAAGTATAAGACAAATGGAATAAATGATAATCAAATAGCAGATCCTTTCCTAATTGAAATACATAATCAGTTAAGAAATTATATAAATGCTTGTAGTACATTACGAAATACTTATGTAGAAGAATTCAATAAAAGTCACTCATCAGGAGATTATCTTGAGAAATTAAAAGCTATACATTATGAAGATTTTGTAGATTTAGATCAGCTTAAAATATTGAGAAATAAATACCTTCACTGGTCTGCCAGTGCTACTAAAATGGGATATGGGCCAAGAGTAGGAAAAATAACTAATGCTAAAGAGCGTACAAGAAATATACAAGATGGATAAGATAAATCGTAAAATACAATACCTCATACAAAGCATATTATATACTGTATTATGCTTCAATTTAACACACTGTCAAAAGATGAATGATAAAAAAATGGCTTTCCATGTGGAAATATCGCAGCCTGATAATAAATATGAAGTTACCCCTGTATTTGATAAAATAAAAACATTGGAAGGAAATCGTGCAGGCTTGCCTTATGGGAGCTCATCGGGAAGATGGGGTGATTCAGGCTCAACTTGGACAGAACAATATGGAACTCCTATTGGAGCAGATATTACTTACTATTCCAGATATGAAAATCTCTATTATCATTTGGATGTAGACTTTCCGATGGATACTATAAAGGATTATATGGAGCGGGCTTATTCCAGAGTAGAAGATAAAGAAGGAGAAACTCAGGAGTATAAAAGACTGGGAAGAGGCTTTGAATCTGGAGGAGGAAAGGCTTATGATAGCTTTTCTACATTGGTTTTTGGTTTTGCTCCTAAAGGGATGGTCGTTGTATGGCTTAATTTTGGAAATACCCGTATTGAACTGGGGCGTTACCAGGCACAGCCTGTTACAGATTCAGCAGAAATTGCCAAAGCAAAAGAAAAATACATGGCAATGTATCGCATAAGTCCGGAACGTTACGAAGAAGCCAAGAATGAATTATCTATTCCTGATGCCAGTCCTAAAGAATGGGATGATTACAGACAGCGTTATCATTGGCGTCCGGTGGTAACTTCTACAAATCCTAAATTCAGGTTGTTTGAAGTACTCAATTATACTTATAATGGAGAGAAAGAAGGGGCATTGAGACCCTGGGTTTTAAATATACCTTACAAAGAAAGGGCTATTCCACAAGAAATGGTATTTACATGGGAGACCGGAAAAGAAAAGCAGGAACAGCGAAACGCACGTGCTTTTTTCAACTGGGAAAAGACCAATGAAGCCTTCAAACAAGCAGGAAATAAGATCGATATGCAGGTGAAAATTGCTCCGGATAATGATTCTATAGAAATTTTACTCAATGGTAAGCCTTTGGCAACAGACAGTATTCGTATTTACCAATGGTCAGGGGATTATAAGGAAAGTTATAGGTAAGTCTTTCGATCAGTTTTTCTTTTAAAGCATCTGTCAGAACACTCCCTTTTTAAACCTTTTTCGGAACATAAGAGAAAAAATTTCCACATTAAATAAAATGAAACCTTGATTATTTCAGGGTTTTTGTCTTGATTGTGTCATTTTGTCACAAAAAGGGATATGGTACAAATGTTGTGAAATAGTGAGTGTAAATTAAATATAAAAATTAGAAAAAAATAAAATATTATGAGTAAAATAATTGGAATTGACTTAGGAACAACCAACTCTTGTGTTGCTGTAATGGAGGGTAAAGACCCTGTTGTTATTCCTAACGCAGAAGGTAAAAGAACGACTCCTTCTATTGTAGCATTTACAGAAGATGGAGAAAGAAAAGTGGGTGATCCTGCAAAAAGACAGGCTGTAACGAATCCAACAAAGACCGTTTACTCTATCAAAAGATTTATTGGTACACACTTCAAAGAAGATGCTGCCGAAATCTCAAGAGTACCTTATAAGGTTGTTGCTGGACCAAACGATACCGTAAAAGTAAAAATCGACGACAGAGAATATACACCACAGGAAATTTCTGCAATGACACTTCAGAAAATGAAGAAAACAGCTGAAGATTACCTTGGTCAGGAAGTAACAAGAGCGGTAATTACTGTTCCTGCATACTTCAACGA
Source organism: Chryseobacterium sp. G0162 (assembly GCF_003815715.1). Classification (NCBI taxonomy): domain Bacteria; kingdom Pseudomonadati; phylum Bacteroidota; class Flavobacteriia; order Flavobacteriales; family Weeksellaceae; genus Chryseobacterium; species Chryseobacterium sp. G0162. Next base: position 3,676,513 of record NZ_CP033922.1, read on the forward strand.
TGCCCAAAGACAAGCGACTAAAGAAGCTGGTGAAATTGCAGGTCTTAAAGTAGAAAGAATTATCAACGAACCTACAGCGGCAGCATTAGCTTACGGTCTTGATAAAAGCCATAAAGATCAGAAAATCGCAGTATATGACCTTGGAGGAGGTACTTTCGATATCTCTATCCTTGATTTAGGAGATGGTGTATTTGAAGTATTGGCTACAAACGGTGATACTCACCTGGGAGGTGATGACTTCGATGATGTGATCATCAACTGGATGGCTGACGAGTTCAAAGCTGAAGAAGGGGTAGATTTGAAATCAGATGCTATTGCTCTTCAAAGATTAAAAGAAGCAGCTGAAAAAGCAAAAATCGAATTATCTTCTTCTGCACAGACTGAAATCAACTTACCTTATATCACAGCTACAGCTACAGGTCCTAAACACTTAGTGAAGACTTTAACTAAAGCTAAATTCGAGCAATTATCTGCTGATCTTGTAAGAAGATCTATGGAGCCGGTTGCTAAAGCATTAAAAGATGCAGGTTTATCAACTTCTGATATCGATGAGGTAATCTTGGTAGGAGGTTCTACAAGAATCCCAATTATCCAGGAAGAAGTAGAAAAATTCTTCGGTAAAAAACCATCTAAAGGAGTAAACCCGGATGAGGTTGTAGCAATTGGTGCAGCGATCCAGGGAGGTGTATTAACAGGAGATGTAAAAGACGTATTACTTCTTGACGTTACTCCACTTTCTTTAGGTATTGAAACGATGGGTTCTGTATTCACTAAATTAATTGAAGCGAACACTACCATCCCAACTAAAAAATCTGAAGTATTCTCTACAGCTTCTGATAACCAGCCAGCAGTAAGCATCAGAGTAGGACAAGGGGAGAGATCTATGTTCAACGATAACAAAGAAATCGGTAGATTCGACCTTACAGATATTCCACCATCACCAAGAGGAGTTCCTCAAATTGAAGTAACTTTCGATATTGATGCGAATGGTATCCTAAGTGTATCTGCTAAAGATAAAGGAACTGGTAAAGAGCAGTCTATTAAAATTCAGGCTTCTTCAGGTCTTTCTGACGAAGAAATCGAAAGAATGAAGAAAGAAGCTCAGGAAAACTCTGCAGCAGATGCTAAGAGAAAAGAAGAAGTTGAAATCTTCAACAAAGCTGATGGATTGATTTTCCAAACTGAAAAGCAATTAAAAGAATTCGGTGAAAAACTTTCTGCTGATAAAAAAGCAGCAATTGAAGCAGCTCACGGAGAATTAAAAACGGCTTTCGAAGCTAAAAATTCTGATGACGTGAAAGCTAAAACTGAAGCGTTAGATGCAGCATGGATGGCAGCTTCTGAAGAATTATATGCAGCTGGTCAACAGCCAGGTGCTGATGCAGGTGCTCAAAACCCTGGTGGAAATAATGCTGGAGGTGAAGATGTACAGGATGCAGACTTCGAAGAAGTGAAGTAAGTAGCAATTATCATCGATTAACATCGATTGAAATAAATTAGTAAATCGCTGTAAACATTATGTTTACAGCGATTTTTTTGTTTTTACATTTTTAAACAATAGTTGATTTTAATGGATTTTTGTTGTATTTTTGTATCTTATTTGTACCGCATCTTAATGACGGACAATGTGGCTCTTATTGTATCTTAAATGTGCTAATGAGTATTTTTAAATTTAAAAATAGTTGAATTATGGGCTTCAGTAATCTTAAAATCCCGAAACTTTGTGAATTTTGTGAGAAACCATTTGAAGCAAAAACAGTTGCCACCAGATTTTGCAGTAAGTATTGCTCGGAAAAATTGGGGAAAAGGCAAAAACAATTGGCAAAAGAAATCGAGGCAAAAAAAACACTGTTAGAAAACTCAGTTTCTAAAATTGCTGAATTGCAAACACGACCTTATATATCTGTGAGCGAAGCTGAAATGCTTTTTGGAATTTCAAAAAATACGATTCATAGATTAATTAAAAATAAAAAAATACCTTCAATCAATTTAGGAGAGCGACTTACTCGTGTAAGCAAAGTAGATATAGAAAAAATGTTTACAATAGTTGAAATACCAGATAAATCTAAAGAAAAACCTGAGAAACCCAATTTTGAAGTTGGTAATTGTTATACAATTTCCGAAATTAGTTCAAAATTCCACGCTGATCCAGGAACTGTAACAAACCTAATTAAAAGAAACAAAATTCCGACAAAAAAAGTTGGAAGTTTCGTTTATGTACCTAAAAATTTAATTGATAAAATTTTTGCAGGAAAATGAAAGAGTTACTAAAAACCAAAGTTACCGTACGATTACGAAAAGCCGAATTCCGAAAAGAATGGTTTATTTATTTGGAAAGTTATCCTGTGATGATTCCTGGTAAAGATAAAGTTCAAAGAATCCGGGAATATTTAAACCGAAGTATCACAACTGTAGATTTTGATAAGAAAAGACCTGCAAGAACAACCCAAGAATCTGTTTCATTTAAACCTAAAAGAGATGACAATGGTATCATCGTTTGCAAAAGCGAAAATGATCGGGAAACAATGTTATATGCAGATTCTATGCGTAAATTACGTCAGAGAGAATATGACAATATTGAACTTTACAGCGAACTCGACAAAATTCAAGTAGAACAAAAAGAAAAATCGCAGGAAAATTTTGTGAGATATTTTGATTTGTTGGTTAATAAAAGACATAAAAACAATTCCGAATCTATTCAAATAAATTGGTATCGTTCGATAGAATTTCTAAAAGATTTTGGAGGCGAAAAAATTATGTTTTCGCAGATCAACACAAAATTCTGTGAAAATTTCAAATCGTATTTGTTGACGGCAAAAAGTGGTAGCAATAAGCAAGAGATTATTTCTCAAAATACAGCTTCAACTTATTTTTCTGTTTTCAAAGCTGCATTAAAACAAGCTTTTATTGATGGATATTTTACAACTGATATTTCGGCTAAAATAAAATCAATTCCACACGAAGAATCGAGAAGAGAATATTTGACGCTAGAGGAACTCAATACTTTGGTTGAAACACCTTGCGAACTTGATGTTTTAAAACGAGCAGCACTATTTTCGGCATTGACAGGTTTGCGACATTCCGATATTCAAAAATTGACGTGGAATGAAATCAATATTGAAAACGATCAAGCCAGAATAAATTTTACTCAAAAAAAGACAAAAGGCGTAGAATATATGCCGATTTCTAAACAAGCATTACAACTTTGTGGTGAAGCAGGTCTTCCAACTGATTTGGTTTTTAAAGATTTAACGAACCCAGCTTGGATTTCTCGACCACTTAAAAAATGGATTGAAAGTGCAGGAATTACCAAAAAAATAACTTTTCACAATTTCAGACATACTTTTGCAACGCTGCAACTTTCCAGCGGAACTGATATTTATACAGTAAGTAAAATGCTCGGTCATACGAACGTAAAAACTACACAAGTTTACGCAAAAGTGGTTGATGAAAAGAAAAATGTTGCGGCAGAAGCCATTCAGTTAAATACACTCTCAAAGATTAAAAAATGAAACATAATTACCAAGATATAATTATTCAGAATGTTTCTGTTGTCATTGGGAGCGCAATTACAGGTTTAGTAATAAGATTTGTGATGCTTGAAAAAGGCGCAGATCAATTTACTGCAAATAGTATATTTTGGATTGTCATACTTATAGGATTGGTGTTTTACACAAGTTTAGTTTTATTAGGTGTTTCATTATTTGAATTATACAAGCAATTAAGAAATAAGAAAAATTCAAAAAAACTTAATAATTATACTGAGGCTAATGAAAAAGTTGTTCAGATAGACAATACGGCGAAGATTAACTCAGCTGAAAATGTAGAGATTTTGGTTGAAAATAATATCGATACAAATGCAATCCGTACATTTCAACATCAGAAAAAAGTTCAACAAGAAAACGAAAAATTACAAATCGCCCTTCACTACACAAGAAATCATTTTGCCTTGTACGTTTCGGATGAAGATTTGGGTTTGCTTTGCAATACTGTTATTTCTTACTCGAAGAAGGAAGAAATTTCAAATTCAAAATTGATAGAAACAGCTGGACTTTCTAATCTAGACCTCTATCATTTCGGATGGAATATTTGGAATCATTTTAGACCAATAAAACAGGAAGAAATTTCAAAATTATTAAAAACTGTTTTTGTTTCGCTTGATGATATTGATTTAGATAGTATCAAATCACATTTGAAAGATGAACCTAAAAAAGGTATTATCACAATTCAAGAAAACTTGGCAGACTAACAAAAGACATAAAAAATTACAAAACGAAGTGTAAGTTAAGTGATTTCTCTGTGATTGCGTGTTTATAGGCGTCACAGAGAAATCACTTTTTTTCTTTGCACCATAACAATCAAAAACGATACTTATGGACAGCAATGAAATTTCATTCGAAAACCTGCCGAGAGCAGTGGCACATTTGGCTAACGAAATAGCCGAAATTAAATTTCTTGTGGAAAGAAAAGAAACAACTACAATTCCTCCAAAAAGAATTCCAATCGACATTGAAGCTGCGTGCGAATTAATTGGAAAAGCCAAACCAACGGTTTACACTTTAGTAAGAACTCGAAAAATTCCGTGTTACAAAAATGGTAAAAAACTCTATTTTTTTGAAGATGAATTATTAGAGTGGATTTCCCAAGGAAAAAAGAAAACCTTACAAGAAATTCAATCTGAAGCCGACGCCAATTTCAAGAAAAATTTCAGGAAATCGAATGGTGAGTTTAATCAAAATTCACAACGATGAGCCAAAAAATCCCCTACATCCGAGTCGGCACAACCTATTACAAAATAATAGAAAAACCATTAATCTCTGGCGACACAACCACAGTTTTGGTTCGTTGGAATCGCGAAACAATCATTAGTGACCACGGCAAAGCTTTTCTTTCCTCGATTCCAAAATATGATGGTTTTTGTTGTATTCCGGAACATTTAGATTATCAACAAATCGTTAGAGGTTTCTATAATATTTACAATGAAATCCCATTTTCGCCTTCATCTGAAAACGAAAATTTCAAAAATGAAGTTCCTTTTTCTCTGAATTTTGTGAAGCATATTTTCGGCGAACAGTTCGAATTGGGTTTAGATTATTTGAAAATTCTATTGCAGTATCCCACCCAAATTTTACCGATTCTTTGTTTGGTAAGCAAAGAAAGAGCAACGGGAAAATCAACGTTCATCAAATGGTTGAAAGAAATTTTCGGGTTAAATATGACTTACATTAAAGGAGATTCATTCGGAAGTCAATTTAATTCTGATTGGGCAGCAATGTTGGTTGTGGCGATTGATGAAGTGTTTTTTGATAAAAAAGAGATTACAGAAAGATTAAAATATCTATCGACCACCAACAAAGACAAGTTGGAAGCCAAAGGAAAAGACCGAGAAGAAATTGATTTTTTCGCCAAGTTTATTTTGTGTTCCAATAACGAAGAAAATTTTATTCAAATTGATGAAAACGAAATTCGGTTTTGGATTCTAAAAATAAATCCGATAAAAGTTGAAAATACAGAGTTTCTCGACAATCTCATTTCAGAAATCCCTCATTTTCTTCGGTTTTTAATCGAGAGACCTTTTTCAACAGAAAAGAAAACAAGAATGTGGTTTTCTGCCGATGAAATCAGGACAAAAGCACTCCAAAAACTGGTTTTCAAGAATAACAATAAGCTAGAATCTAAAATGATTGAGTTGCTGTACGAGTTTTTTGAAAGTAACAACGATGAAGAAATCAATGTCGTCCCGCAAGATATTCTCAATATGATGAACAGGATGTTTCGACCAACTTATTGGACGAGAAACGATATTCGAAATATTTTAAAGGAAATGTGGAAACTAAATCCCCAAAATAACGGCTTAACCTACATTAGATACGACATTGATTTTGCAGGAACATTCTATCAAAACAATTCCGTTGGGCGATTTTTCACCGTTAAAAAAGATTTCATTCTTCAAAAATATGTTGAAACGTTGAATTAATTGATAATGAAAAGAAAATCAATCAATTAGTTCTCTACAAAATCCTCAACAAACTTTTAAACCCACTTTTTTGTTGAATGTTTGTTGAGCAAATAAAATCAAGTTTGTTGAATTGTTGAGCTTTTGTTGAGTAATTAACTGTTTAAAAATCAATTATTTAATACATTTTCTCAACAATTACACAACAAATAACAATAATTAATACCCGAAAAATCTACAAGATGAATTGCAAACAATTTAACAGCATAAAGTTGGAAGAAGTCCTCCAAATTCTCGGACACCTTCCGACAAAACAAACGGAAAAAGAAGCGTGGTTTCTCAATCCATTTGCCAAAGAAAACCACGCCTCTTTTAAAATTAATAAAAATCAAAATATTTGGTATCTCTTTTCAGAAGGAATTGGCGGAAACAATATCGATTTTATGAAGAAATATCTAAATGCTTCTGTAAAAGAAGTTTTAGAATGGGCAGAAAATCAGAGTTTTTCTTCTTTTCAACAGCAAGAAACTTCCAATGGTAAATTGGAAAATCTTTCTAAAAACTATGAAATCATTGAAATTAAAAATGTTCAGCATCCTGCACTTTTAGAATATTTAAAGGAAAGAAATGTTGGAAATCAAACTCAATTTTTACAAGAAATTCATTATCGAATGAATGATAAAAATTACTTCGGAATTGGTTTTAAAAATGATTCTGGCGGTTACGAAATTCGCAATAAATACTCCAAAATTTGTTTGGGTAAAAAAGATGTTTCTACAATTAAAAACAGTTCAAATTCAGTTAGGATTTTCGAAGGTTTTTTTGATTTTCTTTCCTTTAAAAATGTAGAAAATTTTTTAGAAAAAGAACCTTCTGATTATATCATTTTGAATTCCGTTTCGATGATTCATAATATTAAAAATTCACTCGGGAATTATGAAAATATTGAGCTTTATTTAGATAATGATGAAGCCGGAAATAGGGCAGTTGAAATACTGAAAAGTGAAAACAAAAATGTAGAAGATTGTCGGATTTTGTATTCAGGTTTTAAAGACTTAAATGATTGGTTAATTCACAAAAATCCATCAAATGAAAGACAAGTGCAGCAAAGGAGAAGGTGAGTGAAATAAACACAGGTAAATATGATGGGATGCTAGTGCAAAAAGTACCCAAAGTTTACAATAAGCGTGGTCGCTGATCGTAAAATTGGGATTTTTGATTTCTTCCTATCGTCAGAAATGTTTTTAAATACACAAAATTTAATGAAATGGAAAACGACTTTTTACAAGAATTTATAAACCAAGCCACCAGAGAAAATGAAGCCAAAATTGCTCAGGAAAAAAGGAAAAAACATTTTCAAGAATTAGGCAGAAAAGGTGGTTTAAAAACTAAAGAAAACAAAAAACTGGATAAAGTGATTTCGATAAGAATGACCAATGCTGAATATGAATTATTGATTCAAAAACAAGAAAAATATCCGCTCAAATTATCGACCTATATCCGAAATGTTTTGTTCGAAAAAGAATTAAAAATCAATGAATTTAAAACTGATGAAACCTTGCTTCAATTTGGAACTCATTTCAAAAAAATAACCAATCTTTTGCGAAATCGAGAATGGACTGTTTTTGAAAATAAGAAAGAAATTTTAGCAAAAATTGAAATGACGGTTGATTTGATTCATCAATATTTATATTCAAAAACTCAGAAAAATGAATAATTCTGCAACCACAAGAACCATCACCAAAATTGCTTTAGAATACAATGGAAACGACAAAGGAACTGCAGAAATGGTGGCTTCAAATTGTCTTTTGAGTTCAACTTCTGAAGGTCAGTTTCTGGAAATGAAAACCGTTGCAGACCGAAACACGAATGTGAAAAAATGGGCTTTGACAGGCTATATTTCTCAACCCGACGAAATCGGAAGAAAGTTGACGGATGAAGAATTTACAGAAATCGCTACCAAAGCTTTAGAAAAAATTGGAGTGAGCGATAAGAATCAATTTCGATTGGATATTCATAACAGTACGAAACAAAAACACATTCATTTTATCGTCAATAGGATTGATATTTCGGGAAAATGTACGGTAAAATCACACGATGTAGGAAGAAGATTTGGAGAAGCAGTTCGGGAAGTTTGTAAAGAAAAAGGGTTGTTGACCGATGTGGAAATTGGAATTCAGAAAAAAGCAGAAATGCTGAAAAATTTAAAAGAAAGCCTAAAAACAGCGAAAAATTTTGATGAACTTATTTTTAAAATGAAAGAAAGAGGTTTTGAAATTCAATTATCCAAGAATGTGAAAGACGGCGTTTCGGGAATGCGAATCGTGATGGAGAAAGATAAAAACCCCAATACAGACAGAATTTATAAAGCAGGCTACAAACTTTCTGAAATTACCAACAAGTTAAAAATTGCAGAAATCAAAGTAATTCTCAATGAAAATAAAGAGAGAAAATTGGATGATGAAACTGTTTTTTCTGAAAATTCAAACCAAGAAAACAATGGAAATATACAAAAAAACAACTCCGTAATCAGCGAAGTTGGAAAAGCAATTGAGCAGTTTTTAAAACCAACGTACACCTCCAATTCGGATGATGAATTGTTAAAGAAAAAGAAGTGGAAATCGAGATAATAATTAAAAAAATAAATCAAAAAAAATGGAAAATCAAAAACAAAACGACGGAACGAAAAGCAACGGAATGGAATTGCTGGAAAACGTGATAAAATCTAACGAGAAAAATATTGCTTCAAACGAAGCAAATATCGAACAATTTGTAAAAGTTGAATTTGTTGTGGAAGACTTTATCAATTCGTCAAAACATATCCAGACTGGTTTGCGTGATGTAAGTGCAAAGTATGATGATGTCGAGAAATTGTATGAATTGGAGCAAGTGAAAAGAACTGAATTTCTTGCCAATATTCCCACCAAAATAGAAACAGTTCTTTCGCAAGAAACCATTGATTTTTATGATAATTTTGAAAACAAAGTTAAAAGACTAGAAAAATTTATCTGGAGTGGAATTGGAGTTACTGTTTTTTCGGTTTTATTGCTGATAATTTCCATCAATTTCGCAACCAAATGGTACAAAGAAAGCATCAAAGCAAAAAGCGAACTGCGCCAAGATATTCTAAATGAAATTGCTGGTGAAGGAAAAAAAATCTATGATGAAAAGGAGATAAAAATATTGAGTGAAAATACTGAAATTATGCAGCTTTGGATTAAGAATAATCCTAAAAAAGGGGAAGATTTTTTGAGATTTAAGGATGGGTTTGAAGCGAGTTTGAAATCAAAATAATCATTCTTTATTTTTTAAATGTTCGTTATTTCATTCAAAATAATTATATTTGTATGAAATAACAATCATTAATAGAATGAAACAACAAATAATCCTTCCCAAATTCAATCAATTATTAGAACAAATGGGAGAAAACATAAAACTCGCGAGGAAGCGAAGAAAACTCACTGCAGTACAAGTTGCGGAAAGAGCTGGAATTGCTCGTTCAACATTATATTTGATTGAAAAAGGCGATTCTAGTGTTTCGATGGGTGCATATTTTAATGTCTTAAGAGTTTTAGGATTGCAAAATGATTTCCTGAAATTAGCTGCAGATGACGAGTTCGGTAGAAAATTACAGGATTTGGAATTGCTGAAATAAACGGCTAATATTATGAAACAAGGAAAATTTGACATCTACGTTTTTGCACATTGGAAAGGAATGCTAGAACCAAAAATGATGGGAATTCTTTCCGCACATTACGGAAAAGGAAAAAAAGCGTTTGGTTTTGAATACGATAAAAATTGGATTAAAACGGAATCACAAAGATTAATTGATCCAGATATTCAGTTTTTTTCGGGTGCGCAATTTCCTAATAATAAAGAAAATTTTGGCGTTTTTTTAGACAGTATGCCCGATACTTGGGGACGAACTTTAATGAAAAGAAAAGCCGCACAACAAGCCAGAGAAAACGCTGAAAAGCAGCAAACACTTTATGATATTAATTATCTTTTGGGCGTTTACGACAAAACCAGAATGGGCGCTTTGAGGTTCAAAACTTCTTTTGATGGCGAGTTTCTTGATGATGATCACGAACATTCTACACCGCCTTGGTCGTCTATTCGAGAGCTTCAAGCCGCTGCGAAAAATTTGGAAGATGATGAGAATGTCGATGTCAAAAAATGGTTGGCGATTCTTATGGCTCCAGGTTCTTCGTTGGGTGGAGCAAGACCAAAAGCCAATATTGTAGATGAAAACGGAGATTTGTGGATTGCAAAATTTCCTTCTAAAAATGATACCATCGACAAAGGAGCTTGGGAATTTTTAGCGTACCAATTAGCGTTGAAAAGTGGTATAGAAATGACTGAATGTAAAATTGAAAAAATCACAGGAAAATACCATACTTTTTTCACGAAAAGATTCGATAGAGAAGGCGAGAGTAGGATTCACTTTGCTTCAGCAATGACGATGACGGGAAATAGTGAAGAAAATTTGAGATTTCACACTGCAAGTTATCTCGATATAGCCGAATTTGTAATGAATAATGGCGCAAATGTCAACGAAAATCTTCATCAACTATGGCGAAGAATTGTTTTCAACATTTGTATTTCCAATACTGACGACCATCTTCGGAATCACGGTTTTATTTTAACCGAAAACGGCTGGATTTTATCTCCGGCTTATGATTTAAATCCTTCTGTTGAGAAAGATGGATTGTCTTTAAATATTGATATGGACGATAATTCTTTGGATCTCAAATTAGCCAAAAGTGTAGGTATTTATTTCCGATTAAATGATTCTGAAATGGATGCTATCATTGTCAAAATTCAAGATGCAGTCAGTAACTGGAAAGATATTGCAACTGAAATCGGGATTTCGAGAGGAGAGCAGGAATTGATGGTAGGAGCTTTTCGATTTTAGTTCTTTTACGGTTTTCCTTTAGTTTCCTTTATTTGATTTTGTTATATTTACAGAAACCTAAGATTTACTATGAAATTCAACGAAGACTCACGAGTTAAAATACCAGCTTTATTGCATTTGGCAAGACTAGGCTATACTTATATCTCAAGGTCAAAGCAATTTCGGTTGGAAGAAAACAATATATTTTCTGATATTTTTAAAGAAAGCATTTCAAATATAAATCCGGAACTTTCTTCGGGAGAGGTAACTAAACTTTTAGAAGATGTCAGTTTTAAATTAAAAAATGACGATTTAGGCAGAGACTTTTTTAAGCAATTGACTAATACTTCAGGAATAAAACTTATTGATTTTGATGATTTCGAGAATAATTCTTTTCATATTACTACAGAATTGACTTATAAAAATGGAGAAGAAGAATTTCGTCCGGATATTACTGTTTTAATTAATGGAATGCCGTTGGTTTTTATTGAAGTTAAAAAACCTAATAATAAACAAGGCGTAATTGATGAAAGAAATCGTATCAACAGACGCTTTACCAATGCAGCTTTTAAAACATTTACGAACATTACGCAATTAATGATTTTTTCCAATAATATGGAATATGAAGATGGCGTTATTGACCCTGTTTATGGCGCTTTTTATGCTACTTCTGCTAATGGAAATTTACATTTTAATTATTTTAGAGAAGAAGAAAATCTTAATCTTACCCATTTATTAAAACCTGAGAATGAGGATTTGGAAAACTCAATCTTAAAAGATAATAATATTGTTGCAATTAAAAATACAGATGAGTTTCTGACGAATAAAGATTACAACAAACCGACCAATAGAATTTTAACCTCACTTCTTTCTAAAGATAGATTGGCTTTTATTTTACAATTTGGTTTGGCTTATGTAGAAGAAGAAATTGATGGTGTGAATGTGATTCAGAAACACATTATGCGTTATCCCCAGATATTTGCGACTAAGGCAATTAAAGCAAGTTTAGATAAATCTATTAAAAAAGGAATTATTTGGCATACGCAAGGAAGTGGTAAAACGGCTTTAGCATACTACAATGTGAAATTTCTGACTGATTATTATCAGAAGAAAAATATTATTCCTAAGTTTTATTTTGTGGTCGACCGATTAGATTTAGCCAATCAGGCAGCATCTGAATTTGGAATGAGAGGATTAATTGTAAAAAGAGTAAACTCCAGAATTGAATTTTTAAAAGATATAAAAACCATAAGTGCATTACAAAATAGCACAGGCGAACCAGAGATTTCTGTAATTAATATCCAGAAATTCACGGAAGAAAGTACGGTTGAAAAAGTGTTGGATTACGACCTTAATATCCAACGAATCTATTTTATTGATGAAGCACACCGAAGTTATAATCCGAAAGGAAATTACCTTATAAATCTTTTAAAATCAGATGAAAATGCTATAAAAATTGCTTTAACAGGAACTCCGCTTTTGAAAGAGGTTGCCAAAGATTACGATTCTAAAGCAATTTTCGGCGATTACATTCATAAATATTATTACAACAAATCTATTGCAGATGGTTATACTTTGCGATTGATACGAGAAGGTATCAATACGCAGTATAAGTTACAGATGCAGGATATTATGGATGAGATTTTGAAAAAAGGAACGATTAGCAAAAGTGATATTTTTGCACATCCAAAATTTGCAGAACCAATGTTAGAATATATTCTGACAGATTTAAAAGCATTCAGAAAAACCCACCAAGATGATTCGCTAGGAGCAATGGTGGTTTGCGATAGTTCTGATCAGGCAAAAGCACTCTTTGCAGAATTTGAAAAAATATACGGAACACAAACTCAAGATTATCTGAGTGTAGCAGAAGAAAAAGCGAAATATGGCAACAATGATTCTTTGAAAGCCTCGTTGATTCTGCACGACATCAATGATAAAGAGTATAGGAAAAAAGATGTAAAGTCTTTTAAGGCAGGAGATATTGATATTCTTTTTGTTTACAATATGCTGTTAACTGGTTTTGATGCGAAAAGATTAAAGAAATTATATTTGGCGAGAGTGGTCAAGCATCAAAATTTACTGCAAACTCTGACTCGTGTCAATCGACCTTATAAAAACTATAAATTCGGATATGTAGTCGATTTTGCGGATATTTCTAAAGAATTCAAAATTACCAACGATAATTATTTTCAGGAATTACAAAGTGAGTTGGGAGATGAAATGCAGAATTACAGCAATCTCTTTAAAACACGGGAAGAAATACAAGAAGACAAATCAAGAATAAAAGAATTTCTTTTTCAATACGATACCAGGAATGCTGAGAATTTTTCTGACCAAATCATTCAGATTTCAGATAAAAAAAGATTACAGGATATTATTAATATTCTCAGTTCTGCAAAAGAATTAAGAAACATCATTCGGTTACAAGGTGATGATGATTTATTAAACGGAATAGATTTCTTTAAATTAAATCAACTTCTGAAAGTTGTACAAGACAGGTTGGCAAGTATTAATTTTGTAGAAAACCTTGACAATGAAGACGAGAACAATAATCTGCTGAATGTAGCTCTGGAAGACATCTATTTTCAATTCGTAAAAGTTTCTGAAGAAGAAATGATTATCGCAGATCAACTTAGAAATGACCTTCGCAAGACCAGAGAGGAATTACAAAGAAACATTGACCAGAAAGATCCTGAATTTATAACATTAAGAGAAGAACTAGAAAGGATTTTTAAAAATAAAAACCTAGACGAAGTTTCACAAGAAGATATGAGAAGCAATATTACGTTGCTAAAATCTGTTTATGCTCGAGTAAATGAGCTTAATAATAAAAACTCCAATATCAATTCAAAATATAACAACGACGACAAATTTACCAGAATCCACAAAAGAATAATGGAAAAAGGAAGTATTTCTGCTCAGGAAACCCAAATCCACGAAGCATTGATGGATACCAAAATAATGGTTGATCTTCTCGTTCTAAGCAATACCAATATCCTGAAAGATGGGAATGATTATTTTAGTGATGAAGTATTGAGCATCATTATACAAAAATTTATAGACAACAAAAAAATGAAACTTGACTTCGAAACGACCCAAAATATTAACCAGTTGGTTGTAAACGAATACAGACAACAATCTTATATCAACTAATGACAGATTTAGAATTTATATCGAACACAAAAAAACTTATTGATGACCTTAAAAGTGTTTGTGCCAATTATGGTTTAGGAAACGACGGAAACGAATTTAAAATTATTTCACAAACATTCCTTTATAAATATATGAACGATAAGTTCAGTTATGAAGCAAAGAAAATTAATGAATCCCTAGCTGAAGCCAAAGATTTTCAGAAAGCATACGAAACACTGTCAGACGAGGAAAGAAAATTTTTAATCGCGCGAATCGGGAACAAAGCTCCTAAGCTTCAACCTGAACATTTGATTTCTTATCTTTTCAACAACTCTACCAAAGCTAACTTTGCAGAAACTTATTTTGATGGAACATTGCGGAATATCAGTCTTGATAATTCCAATCTATATTCGATTAAAACCGCAAGTGGTGTAAAAGATAAGATGTTTGATGATCTCAGCCAATTCATTACAGATTCTTCCCAAAGAGATGCTTTTGCAAGAGCGTTGGTTAATAAATTAGTGAATTTCAGTTTTGAGAAAATGTTCCAAGAAAAATATGATTTCTTTGCGACCATTTTCGAATATTTGATCAAAGATTACAACAGCGACAGTGGCGGAAAATATGCCGAATATTATACACCTCACGCAGTTGCCAGAATTATGGCAGCTATTTTGGTAAAAGATGCTGTAACAAATGTGAAAGTGTATGACCCGAGTGCGGGTTCTGGAACACTTTTGATGAATATTGCTCACGCAATTGGAGAAAAAAACTGTTCGATTTATTCCGAAGATATTTCTCAAAAGTCGAGTAATATGTTGAGGTTGAATTTGATTCTTAACAATCTTTCGCATTCTATCCCAAATATTATTAAAGGAAATACGATTTCTGAACCTTCCTATTTAAAAGAAAAGTTTGATTACATTGTTTCCAATCCGCCTTTCAAATTAGATTTTTCAGATTTTAGAAACGATTTGGATAAGGATAGTTTCAAGGAAAGATTTTTTGCAGGAATTCCCAATGTTCCGAAAGCAAAAAAAGATTCGATGTCGATTTATTTGCTTTTCATTCAGCATATTATGCACAGCTTAAGTGCGACTGGGAAAGCCGCGATTGTTGTTCCTACCGGATTTATTACGGCGCAAAGCGGAATCGAAAAGAGTATACGGGAAGCGTTAATCAATCGAGGTTGGTTGCGAGGTGTGGTAAGTATGCCAAGTAATATTTTTGCAAGTACCGGAACCAACGTGTCTGTAATTTTCATTGACAAAGAAGCCGACAATGAACATATAGTTTTGGTAGATTCTTCTAAATTGGGAAAAACGATAAAAGAAGGAAAAAACCAAAGAACAGTTTTAACAAGAGAAGAGGAGGAGCGAATCATCAACGCAATGAATCAAAAGCTGCAGGAAGAAGATTTCTCGGTGGTTATCTCCGCAGAACAAATTAAAGAAAAGAATTACAGTTTTAGTGCAGGACAATATTTTGAAGTAAAAATTGAGTATGTGGAAATCACTGCAGAAGAATTTCAAAATAAGATGACTGCTTTTGAAAACAATTTGACAGCAATGTTTGCAGAAAGTGCAGAGCTGGAGAAGAAGATACAGGAAAATTTGAAAAAGTTGAGGTATGGAAAGTTTTAAATTGAAAAATTTATCACTTCATATTACGGACGGTGAACACGGATCTGTTATTGATGATCCTAATGGAGAATATTATTTGTTAAGTAACAAAAATATTGTAAGCGGAAATATTAAAATAGATAATAAAGATAGGATAATATCAAAAGAATCTTTCGAAAAAATTAATAAACGAACAAAGTTGTCAAAAGGAGATATCGTTATTTCAACAGTCGGAATACTGGGAAAATCTGCAATTATTAAAGATTTTGTGAATTATGATTTTCAAAGAAGTGTAGGGATTATAAAGCCTAACCTAAAACTTTTAAATAATGAATATCTGTATTACTATTTAAACACAAAATTTGTACGTAAAAGAATCAACGATTTATCAAAAGGAGCTGTACAAAAATGCTTCTTTATATCAGATTTAAACAATTTAGATATTCATTTACCAGAAAGCTTGAATGTGCAACAAGAAATAGCAAAAGTACTTTCTATCTTAGATGAAAAAATTGAGCTAAATAATAAGCTAAATGATAATTTATTTTACAAAATCACTCCACTTTTACTTGCCCGTTCATCAGCATTGGCAAAAGCCAATCGCGTAAATTACTAAGTTCCTGGTTTTGAATGCTATTATTGATTATTTTTTCAATAATAGGTTTGGCAACTGTATAATATCTACTTAAAACTTGATTTACGGGTAAAACAAAATTGGAATTATCTACAATTTGTTTGTTAATGTGAGGTTGCTGTGCACCGGTTCTCAAAGTCATTAATCTTTCTATGTCATTTAATATAGAAAAATAAATATAAGAATTTTTGAATTTCTCATTTTCCTTAATTCCTGCAATAGACTGATTAATACAAGCATCAATACATAAAATGTTCACACGTAAATGTCTAGTTATTGATAATATAACACTTCCTTTAGGTAAAAATCTAGTTGATGAATTTGTGATAGCTTCTTTTGTTATTTTTTGCTCTGTTGAGAGTAATGGAAAATTCGCAACCTCTCCAGAATTCATCCACGGAATATCTCCATTCCAGTAATCTTTGTTTTCTGTAGAAGGCGTTCCTCCCAAATAAGTTAAAAGAACCTTGCCTAATTTTTTAACCTCCCAATCAATCGGGATTTCCCTTTTCAAAAGTTCATTATAAACCATCTTGCCACCGCTTGATTTATAAGGCTTTCCGTTTTCATTTGGGAAATCAAACTGTACAAACCAATAGTCATATAGCGTCTTTGCCATCTGCTCTAAATTATCATTTAGTTTATTGTTTAATTCAATTTTATTGTCAATATCCATTAGGATGTTGGCAATTTTCTTTTGAACATTGAGATTTGGCAACAGTATTTTTAAATTATAGTAACTGTCAAATGTCATACTCGGTACACCAGTTCCGGTATTTAGATTTTCTAAATTTAATATTTTCAGATAGTTATAAAGAAGATACGGTTCTGCTACATCCTCATTTATTTCAGTGTAATAAATGGTGTCAACTGTCCAAAAGGGAATTTTCGAAAATTGGATGTTATCTAAAGTTCCTTTTCTTGGGAGCAAAATACTTGGTTTATCATATAAAAATTGATTACCATAACGCATAATTCCACCACTTCCATAAATCGGAATCGTTCCATTTGAAACGGTTTTATGGTCTTTTCCATTTTTTATCTTAACTAAATCTCTTAGAAAATATTCTTTCACCATTAACTTATAAATTTTCGATGTGCAATTTTCACATTCGATTGATTCACCATTGCATAATGCAAAGTCGTATCAATTTTTACGTGACCTAATAATTTTTGTACTTGTTCAATCGGCATTCCTTTATCAATAGCCATTGTAGCCAATGTTCTTCTAAATTTATGCGGATGAACTTTGTTGATTTGTGTTTTTTGACCCAGTTTACGCAGAATATTTTCTATGCCACCAATCGACAGTCGCTGATGCGGTTTAGATAAAGAAACAAATAAAGCCTCGTTATCATCGGTTCGGGTTTCAAGATAGTGCTTTAAGTGAATTTTGGTTCGGGCATCAAAATAAACTTCACGTTCCTTATTTCCTTTTCCTGTTACAATACACGATCGCTCGTGGAAATCAATATCTTTTCGGTTGATTTTTACGAGCTCCCCAACTCTTATTCCTGTCGAGCAGAGAATTTCGATAAGGGTTAAATCCCTAATTTCCTTGCAATTATCTCTCAAAACTTCTATTTCTTCATCACTGAGAACTTCTTTGATAATCTTTCCTGTTTTAACTTTATGAATTCGTCTTACCGGACTTTTTAATATATAATCTTCATCTTCAAGAAATGAGAAAAAGCTTGAAAATATCCTCCGAATATTATCGATAGTAACCTTGCTGGAATTCTTCGTTTCTTGATAATCAGAAAGGTAAATTCGTAGATCGTTAGTGGAAATTTCGGTCACTTTTTTACTTAATTTTTTGAAAAGCGTATCTATTGTTGAAAAATAATATTTTAGAGATTTCTCCGAACATCCTTCTACTTTTTTGGAAGAAATAAATAGATTGAGAATCGATTCGTTGTTATCTATAAAGTGTTGATTTTCTTTGTTTTGATTGGTTATTTCTACATTATGAAAACTCTGGTGAATTACCTTTTCTAACATCGTCATCTGTTGAAAGTTTAAAGTGGCATTCATTGCATTCATAATCTCTAGTTTCACTAATTCCTTCATTGCTATACTTTATTTAAAATTTAAAAATCCGCAAAGGAATGAAAAACAAAAATAGCTAAAGTTCATCTTTTACTAAACTAAATGATAATTTATTTTACAAAATCATTCCACTTTTACCTGTCCATTCATCAGCATAGGTAAAAGCCAGTCACGTAAAGAGCTAAGTTGTTGGTTTTGTTGCAGATTGTTTCTTATTTTGTCAAAATATTTAATTGTCATTTTGGAATGCTGATTTAAAACAAAATTATTAGGAACTATAATGTTTAATTCTCGAATTTTGTCTTGCGATAAATTATCTCGTGCTGATCCTGTACTTAAATTGATTAGATATCTGTACATATCATCTAAAACGAATTTTGTATAATGAAACATTTCTTTTTCTAGTGGCATTACGGCACAAATCGCTTGATTAGTTGTTGCTTCAAATGAAATTATACTTGTCTTTCCTGCTGTTGCTCCATACATTGCCATTAAAATTGTATTTCTTGGAAATAATTTTGCGCTTGAATTTTTCATTCCTACTTCAGTGATAAAATTATTAGTAGAAATAATGAAAGAATTATTTAGCTCACCACTATTTACCCATGGAATATCACCATTTTCATAATAGTCTTTTTCTGTAGATTTAGGTGTTCCACCAGAACCCGTTTTTGCAATCTGTGAAATTTTTCGTACTTCCCAGCTAATCGGAATTTCTCTTTTCACAACCTCATTCCAAACCATCTTTCCACCATTTGATTTATAAGGCTTTCCGTTAGCATTTGGAAAATCAAATTGCACAAACCAATAATCATAAAGCGTTTTTGCCATCTGCTCTAAATTATCATTTATCCGATTAAAATCAAGCCACTATGGATTCCCGTATTTTTTTTAAATTCAAAAACGTATTTTTGTGGAACTTAATAATCTATGAAAAATATGGAGGATTCATTACGAAGCAAAGTTGCAGAAATGCTCACTTCAAATTGGGCTCAAGATATTATTAGATCAAATGAATTTTACTTTCAGAAAGCTACTGACGCTTTACAAGATTTTTTGGTATTTGAGGTAAATGCAGAAACTGAAAATTTTCTTCGTTTAAATAAAAAAAAATATTCTGAACTTAAATTACTTTTTGATGATACAGCAGAACTCTCAGAGTTTGGGAAGCTGTTGCTGACAATTGTGTCGTATTGTGATTCAAATGCACATAGAAAAAAGGAGTTGAATCAGTATGATGATAATAGAGTTTTAGCATTTGCATTTGTTAGAATGAATAATTGGGTTGAGCAATTAATCTCTTATAAGTTTGGAGAAGATATTCCTGATGGATCTGTTAAAAATGCGATTAACTATATGCTGAATCCTCTAGATAATTTCACAATGTTGAGTGAGAATCATAGACAACAAATTTCGGAGAATCTTTTTTTTAAAGCTTATAAAAACACTACGTTTAAAGACAGTTTTTTAGAATATTTTGACGAATTTAGAATTGATGTAAGCAATTTAAAAAATAAGACACATCTTATAACAAGAATTGCATACTTTTTAGAAAAAGAATGGAAGGAAAGTTTAGTTGGTATTATGGCATCAGATAGTACAGGTTGGCTTTCTAACCACCAAATGAAAGATTCATACGATGTGTTTTGGAATTCAAAAAGACCATCTGGAACTAATAAAACGTTGAAGTTGTTACGAGAATGCATTGATGAGAATGGACATTTTAAGCTATTCTACACGTCGTATTACAATGTTAATTATATTGCAGAAGTAATTGATTTTGTTGAAAATGAAAAAGAGTATGAGAAAGCGAATTGGAAGCAAAATTATACAAATCAGGAAAATTGTCCGAAATATGACCAACTGCAGGACGATAATAAAGTTGCAAAAATTACTTTCTTGATTGATAAGTTTTATAAAGTTGGTCCAATTCCAATTAATCAGTTTAAAATTTACAAATCATATTCCTATCCAACACAGGATAATTTAACTCCTATTCAGGAATATATTTCGAATGCCAGAATAAATGAGATACAGAAAATGGAAAATATAAATACCTTACTTCAATACAAAAAACAAATCATCCTCCAAGGTCCACCCGGAACAGGAAAAACCAGATTAGCAAAAAACATAGCATTAGGAATGTTGGGTCTTAATAATGTGAATGAATTACAAGACAACGAACAATTCAAACTTATTCAATTCCACCCAAGTTACACCTATGAAGATTTTGTACGAGGAATTGTAGCGGAGTCTAAAGGAGATAAAATTGAATATAAAAATGTGAATAAAACTTTAGGCTTATTTGCAGAAGAAGCATTGAAAAATTATCGTATCAGCTCTCAAAACTCCATTGTAAATAATTTAGATATTTGGATTGATGAAAAATTTGAAGATTTTAAAAATGAAATAGAAAAAGATGTAGAAGAAAGCGAAATTAACTTATCTGGAAATATTAATTTGTTTAAAGTAGAGGTTGATAATTTTAGATATGGTAAAGATTGGGCTTCACCTTCTAGAATTAATTTTTCGGATTTCAAAATATTAATAAAAGCAGTTCTGGAAAATCAATTAGTGATTTCATTACAAAAGATTCCAAAAGAACTTTCTGTTCACGCACATTATCGTTATACTTATTACAATGCTTTACTGAAAAAATTCTTTGAAAATTATTCTTATAATGGGGAAACTTATTCAGAAACTCGGAAAAACTACGTCCTAATAATCGATGAAATCAACCGAGCTAATCTTTCATCTGTTTTAGGAGAACTCATTTATGCTTTAGAATACCGTGGCGAAAACGTAGAATCTATGTACAAAGTTGGAAATTCAAACAAATTGATCCTCCCTCCAAATCTCTGTATTATCGGAACGATGAACACCGCAGACAGAAGTGTCGGTCATATTGACTACGCTATCAGAAGACGTTTTGCTTTCGTAGATATATTACCAAAAAATTTAAAATCAGAATTAAAAGATGATTTTAAAGATGATGTTTTTGCTAAAGTTGCTTCATTATTTATTGAAAATTATGATTCATCTATCGATTATTCGGATGAGAATGTGGTGATGAAAAAGTCAGAATATATGACTGGAGATTTCGATCCTAAAGATGTTTGGTTGGGACATTCTTATTTTATTCAACACTATGAAAAAAGTGAAAAAGGTGAAGATATTAAAGAAAAACCTGTTGATTTTATTTTTAGAATTAAATACGAAATAAAACCAATCCTAGAAGAATATATAAAAGATGGTATTTTGAAAGAATCGGCAAGAAGTATAATTAATTCTCTTTAATCATACATTAGAATGTTAAGAATTTCAGAACATTTTGAATATTATCATAATGATCATATTTCTATTTTTCAAAAAATTGAAAATTGGGAAAACTATTTTGCTTTATCAACTTTAGAAGATAAAATCAATTTTGAAAATGATAAAGAAAAAAACTGTGTTTCCATTTCACTAAATAGAAATTCTGAGGAAAACAAATACTTCTGTAGCATTTCTTCGTCATATTATATTGGTTTAGATAGATTTCCAAATTTAGGTGCAAACATCTATGTCGAACCAAAAATTAATAATGAAGAAAAACAAGTAAATTATGTTCAAATGCTTTTGGAATCATTGAAAGAACCAGAAAACTTTGAACATTTAGATGGATTAATTTCTACTAAATTTAATGAAGATTGGATTGAAATTGACAATCACTTACAACCACTTTTAACACCTTTTTTAATTGCCCAATTTTTATCTGTTGTAAAAGATTTAGTAAAGAAGGGTTTGAAAAAATCATATTACGAAAAAGTTGAAAATTTAAACAATAGAGTTAAAGGAAAAGTATTGGTAGGACAACAAATCAAACAAAATATACTTAAAAATCGTTATACAAAAACAATTTGTAAATTTCAGGAATTTGGCTTTGATATTGAATTAAACCAATTTTTGAAATTTGTTTTATCTCGTGTTTCAATCCATTTGGAAGATTATTCGAAAAATTCAGACATTTATAAAAACTTAGTTGAAATTCAAAGATACTGCAATGGTGGTTTCCATCAGGTAAGCGATAAAACTTTCAGGAAACTAGATTTTAAAGAGAGTAATCCATTTTATAAAAACTATAATCGTGCAATTCAATTAGGAAATCAAATTTTGGCGTTAAATGACTACAATATTTCTAAAAACTCCAGCAAAGCAAAAACATTGCATCCTCCATTTTGGATAGATATGAGTAAGTTATTTGAATTGTTTGTATTTGGAAAACTTCGTGACAGATACTCTTTGGATGGAGAAGTGCAATATCATAAAAAATTCAATAAACAAGAACCAGATTTTATTCTAGATACAAAATGTGGAATAAAAGCTGTTGTAGATGCGAAGTACAAACCACGTTATTCAAACGGAAATCCTACGATGGAGGATGCACGACAATTGGCTGGCTATACCAGATTAAATAGTGTTTATAAAGAGTTAGGAATCGAGAATGATGACGTGATTTCTGCATATTTCATTTATCCCGGAAACTTAAATTTCACAGAAAAAGATCAGCATACTCAAGAAGATTTCAAAGTAAAAGAAGAAACTGAAGAAATTCCCCTTTTCGAAAGTTCATTCAGAGTTTCTTCTTCATATAAAAAAATGTATTTACAAGAAATTAATTTACTTGTGAATTAAACTTTTTAGTTTAAAGTTACATTATTAAGTTTTCGAAATCTTTAGTTAAAGTCGATCGTTCAATAATGTTTTTTAAACGAAAATGACGAATGTCTCCTTTTCTTAATAAGCAATTTGCAATGATAAAAGTTTCTTCAATTTCATCTTCGTTTTCAAATGTGCTAGTAGAGCAATTGGTTATTATTCTTTGTGTAAATCTTCCTTTTCTGTCGGTATAGTTGATTTCATAAAACTTATCTTGCTCCCAAGATAATTTTTTTATATCATTAAAGACGCTCGACGAATAATCTGGAAATTTATTTTTAGCTAAATCTGTAATTTGAAACTTCGTGGATTCAAAATCGAAATCTTGTAAATAAGCTGATTTCACTTTTTTTGAAAAATAGTCAGAATATACGATTCGTACTTTATGATTTAAAAGAATTATGTTGATGATTTCAACTAACGTATTATTAATTTGACTTTTAGGATGTCCTTCAAATGGAGTGATTTTTGGAATTTTAAATAATTTACTTCCACTCATACCCAATTGTATAATATCAATTTTTTCTTGATCAAAGATAACTTCCTCTACAATGTTAAAAGGGATAAAATCCTCGGAAAATGATTGTTTAGAAGGGTTAAACCATTTGCATTTTAATAAGAATTTGCAAGAATCTTTTTTCAAAGTACCATCTTTTGGATCTCTTCTATCTTTTAAAAATTTAGAATTTTCAACAACGTCAATTACGGTCATTACTGGCGGTAAGAAATCCATATAGGACTCAGTACGAAATTTTTCTTTATCACCTTCTTCACTCCAACTGATTTTCTTTTTCCCCAATTCTGCATCAGCAGTACTTAAAATCACTTGTTTTCCTTTATATTCTTTTTTTACAGTAGTTAATTCGGTTGGAACTGTTTTTTTACCCGCAATGTCCTCTTCTATATTCTCTTTTTCTGCACTAGTAATAGGAATTATTTCGTCAATATTAAACCAAAATTTTTCGTAATTACAATTTTTAGAGTTATAGAAAGTGCCCAAAACTTGTCCTAAAAGTTTTTCTTCATTCTCAGAATCTGGATTGAATTTATTTTGCTTTAATATTTCAGTAACTACCATAAGTGGTGGGGTCATTAAAGCATTTGCTCCAATTTTCGTCTTTTGATTTAAAGAATAAGGGTGGTTTTTTAAAGAAATAAGATCACCAATTTGAAAGTTACTCATAGTAGTTATTTAGTTTTTTATTTTCCTATATTTGATGTACTCGTAGGAAGTTGATTTTTTACATCTAGTCAGGACTACAGGACTTCGGTCTTACTGCTTTTGCAGGATTAAAGTTTATCAAGCAGGTAATCTCCAACCAAGGAGCATCCACCTGTAAAGATAGCTAATAGGATTGTAATAATTGTTTTCATTAGATAATAATTTGCAGTTGAAGTTAAATCTTCGCCTAGTTTACGAACATTACAATGACTCAGTCAATGGGTACTAGTCTGCTCTTCGGAGGTATGTAAATTTAATAATCATTATTGCTAGAACTTTCTACGGGGTTTTTATGAGAAATAATACAGACAAACCAAATTGGATGAAAACGAAGGGATATTTGCATTTGTCCCCGAGTTTACGCATCAATGAAAATTGGAAAAGTTATCAAAAGAAAATCCAAGATCCTTCTTTCATACAGAAATATGCTTTTTATCCTTTAATCCATTCGATCATTAAAGAAAGGAAATATAAAAAAGTAAATTCGGAAAAACATTTAAATGAAAAAGAGAGGACGCATAATTTCAAACTCAATGATTTCAAATTTGAAAAAACAGCAAAAAAAAGACCTCTTCATTATGCTACACATTTTGACGCTTTAATTTATGGATATTACGCCTCAATACTAAATGAATTGTATGAAACGGAATTAAAAAAAGACCTGGAACTTGATGGTTGTGTCAATGCTTACAGGAAAATTATTTTAGAAGATACAGGAAAGGGGAAGAGTACAATTCATTTTGCTAAAGACGTTTTTGATGAAATTAAAAATCGTAGCGGCGACCAAGAGGAAGTTGGCGTGCTAACTTTCGATATAGAAAGTTTTTTTTCTAGCTTAGACCATCAATTATTAGAGAAAAAGTGGAGTGATCTGTTGAATGAGGAACAATTACCTCCAGACCATAAAAATGTATTCAAATCATGTACAAAGTTCAGTTATGTTTTAAGAGATGATTTGCGAATTAGGGTGCAAAAAAGTGGTAAAAGATCTGGTTTTAATGAAAAGAAATTAGCAAAAATTAGAAGAGAAAAAGGTTTTAAAAGTTTTTTTGAGTCAAACGCAGATTTTCGAGATACTATTAAACAAGGTAAGTTAAGAATCTATAAAAATTCTTTCTATAGACAGATTGGTGAAGAAAAAATACAAGCAGGTATTCCTCAAGGATTACCGATAAGTGCCGTACTCGCAAATTTATATTTGTTGGATTTTGATAAACATATTATTGATACTGTCGTAAAAGATAAGGGTGGATTTTATAGAAGATATTCAGATGATATTATTATAGTAGCAAATGTAGATGATCTAGGAGAAATAAAGAATTATATTGAAAATCTTATTAAACAAAGTAATCTAAAAATTAGTTCTTCAAAAACCGAATCTTTCATTTTTAGAAAATCAATATACAATCAAGAACAAAAAAGTAGACTAACTTCCTTTAAGCAGGTTGAAGGTAATGAAAGGAAAGACGCACCTTTAATATACCTTGGATTTGAATTCCGAGGATACAATACTTGTGTAAAATCAACAAATATTGCTAAATTTTATAGAAGACTAATTTCTATCGTTCGACGAAGATCTAATCGAGCAAAAAGAAACAAAAACCCGAATATTCAAAAAGCAGTGTTTAAAAATCAAATTAAAAAATTATACAAAAAACCGCTACGGGATTTAGATGGGGAAAATGGAGAAATTAAACAGACTTTTCGGAATAGAACATTTCTTGTGGAAAATGAAAGAAATGAGTTTTCAATGATCGTTAAACCATCTGTAAATAAAAATAAATCAAACTATTTTAGCTATATTAAAAGGTGTGAAAAAATTTTCGATAGCAAAATTTTTTCTAAACAGCTTCGGAAAAAAGAACATTTGCTAAACACCGCTATTGCTAAGCATTTGAATAAATAAGGTTTGTTTTGAATAATCAAACTGCAGGAATTTGCCAAAAGACGAGGTGTTGCGCTAATGTATTATGATTAAAGATTTATAAGCCATATTTTGTCACAAATATTTACTAAATTTGTGACAATTTTAATTCATAAAAACTGTGCAAACCACTCATAATCATATAGAAAATAAGATTAAGAAATCATCTAAGGGGAAAATATTTTTCGCAGAAGATTTTTTGAAATTTGGCTCAGCTGAGAATATTCGGCAGGTTCTAAGGCGGTTGGAAGAGCAGGGAGTTTTGGTTCGGTTGGCTCACGGAATTTATTTGGTGCCTAAGAAAGATGAGCTTTTAGGAACGGTCTATCCAAGCATTGAGGAAATTGCAAAGGAAATTGCGAAAAGAGATAAAGCCAGAATTGCGCCTACGGGAGCGATGGCAATGTATTTGTTGGGACTTTCTACCCAAATTCCGCTACACGCAGTTTATCTTACAGATGGTGCGCAAAGAGAAATTAAAATAAGAAAAAGCATCATTAAATTTAAGAAAACTGCCCCAAGAAATTTAGCGGTTAAGGATGAATTGCTTCAGCTCATCATTCAAACATATAAAATAACCGGCGAGAAAAATATTTCAGAAGATTTTGAGGAAAAACTCACAGTCTATATTAAGAAAATAGACGAAAAAGTATTAATGTCTCAATTGAAATATGCACCAGTTTGGATTCAAAAAAGAATAAAAAACAGATACCTTTCATAAAAATGTGGCATCAGCAGCTTACTAAAGAACAAAGAATTGAAACCTTAAACCAACTCGCCCTATCAACAGGTTATGCGCCTTTTGCGATAGAGAAAGATTGGTGGGTTTGTGTGGTATTACGCGCTGTTTTTCAATCAAAATATAAAGACCAAATTATTTTCAAAGGTGGAACTTCTTTAAGCAAAGCTTATCAAATTATCGAACGGTTTTCGGAGGATGTCGATTTAATTATTGATAAAAATTTATTAGGATTTGCAGAAGATCCAGAAACCAAAACGCAAATGAAGAAACTTCGGAAGACCGCAGGAAAATTTGTAATCTCCGAATTTAGAGACGAATTGGTTAAACAATTGGGAGAATTAGGGATTTCTGAGAATGAATATGAAATCAAATATTCTGAAATTGTTGACGATCTTAGCGACCCAAATCATTTGGAGCTGGTTTACAAAAGTGTGATTCCACAAGAAAGTTATGTGCAGCAAAAAGTACTAATTGAAATGGGAGCAAGAGCAATGACAGAGCCTTCTGAAAAAAGAGAAGTTCAATCATTTATTGAAAATTATTATAAAGATGCCCCTTTTTCATTGCCACAATTTGAAGTTTTGGTTACAGTACCAACAAAAACTTTTTTGGAGAAAATTCTTTTGCTACACGAAGAGTTTTCAAAACCTGAAGACCGAATCAGAAGTGGAAGAATGAGTCGTCATTTGTTCGACTTGTACCAGCTTTATCATACAGGATATGGTAGAAACGCTTTGGATGATGATGAACTTTTTGAGAAGATTGTTGTTTTTAGAGAGAGGATGAATCGTTCCAAATGGATTAATTATGAAAATCACAAAAAAGGATTTGTCAATATTATTCCACCTGAAAAAGTTATTGGCGACTGGGAAAATGATTATAAGATTATGCAAAGTAACATGATTGTAGGTGAAAGTCCAAGTTTTGCGATTTTAATTGAAACAATGAAAGAGATAATGAAGAAATTGAATAATCAATAGTTGCCAGAAGTGAGTGATGTTCAATAGATCCACACGTTCATTGTCACTGAACACTAATTTTTACTGAACAGAAGAGTATGTTAATGGTCTATTATCAGCACCTTATTTGTACCATAAAATTCTAACTATTTGACTTTCAGTATATGTTATTTTTGAAGAAGTGAAATAATTACTGATTAATAACAGTTAATAAAATATAGAAAAACCGTCTTAGATAACTATCTAAGACGGTTTTGTTTTTTGATATTTGCTGATTTTATTTTTTTTGTGTTTTTGATGAGTTATTTGTATCAGCATAATGGTAAACTTAAGAATGTATATAAATTGATATCGTCAAAAAGTTATATACATTTGTATTCCAAACAATAAATCATATTAATTATAGTTGCAAATGAAATTGAAATTATCTTTTATTTTGATTATATTTTTTATAGCGATCAGAGCACAATCAAAAAATGATTTAAATTCTGAAGAAAAAGAATATATTTCAAAGTTTATATATCCAATAAACACTTTTAATCCGGAAGAAAGCGACAATAATGATTTGCTGATCTTAAACAAATTAATTGGAAATTCTACAATAGTAGGATTAGGAGAATCTACTCACGGTTCGAGTGAAGTGTATCAAATGAAATATAGGATAAGCAAATATTTGATAGCTCATAAAAATTTCAATGTCTTTTCGCTCGAAGCCAATATGCCTGAAAGCTTTTTAATGAATCAATATATTCAGGAAGGAAAAGGGAATCCAAAAGATATTCTAAAAGGGATGTATTTTTGGCTGTGGCAAACCGAAGAAACTTTAAATTTTGTTGAATGGTTAAAAAAATATAATGAAAATCTTGATTCAAAAGTATTTTTTGATGGTTTTGATATGCAGTATGCAAAAGGAGCGATAGATCAGATAAGAAAAATATATCAGGAAAATCACTGGTCTGAACAAGAGATTAATGACCTTGAAAAAGCTTTAAAAGAAAACAATAGAGGCTTTAGAACTTATTCTAAAAAAGGTCAAAACACTATATCTGAGTATCTGTTTTTAATAAAACAAAAATCTATCTCAATAAAAAATCCAGAAGAGAAATCGCGCTTCCTGCAAAATGTAGATATTATCAGGCAATATATTGAACTCAGTTTTATTAAGAGGGACCAATTTATGGCGGAGAATGTTAAATGGATGAAAGAAAACTATCAGAATTCTAAAGTAATTGTCTCGGCTCATAATTATCATATTGCCAAGTTAAAATCAGATAGAATGGGGTATTGGATAAATGAAATGTACAATAAAGATTTTGTGAATTTTGGATTTGCCTTTTATGAAGGTACTTATTCTGCAAGTATTGATGGCAAACTAGGTACTTATAACTCAGAAAAAGCAAGACCGGGAACATTAGAATATAAGCTTAATTCACTCGACATTCCAATTTTTATTTTGGATTTAAAAGCAATTAGAAAGGATGACAACAAACTTGGCCATTGGGTATTGAAAGATATTCTATTTCGCAAAACGGGATCGGGGACAGATAAAAATGAATTCAAAAAAACAAATGTTGCTAATTCTTTTGATTATTTGATATTCATCAATAAGTCAACCAATTCAAAACTATTAATTGGTAACTCAAAATAAAACATTAAAAATAAACAACCAGGAGAGTTGATTTAAATGATTATTCTATTTGAATTGATAAAGAAGATTTTTACGTTTCCGTACAGGTTATGAGTGGATTTACAGGTGATTTTGGTTTTAGTGCAACATTATTTAGAACTGTTTTTGAAAGAACTTTTTACAGCAATTGGGAGAAAATAAGTGCAGGAAGTCCGGCAATTAATATTGATGTAAAAATTGAAAAAAGAAAAGCAGTCCGAAATATAGTAATTTTTATCATTGATATTTTCAGGTATATAGTTATTGATGTTATTTGTAATATATCTTTATTATTAAAATATAACTTGTTGATTTATCGTATGTGTGTTATATTAGAAAAATAAAATTGCAATTATTTATATTAATATTACATTGTTTAAAAGAGGAAAGAATGTGGAAAAAGAAGCCCTCCTTTTTAATGGATACACATCAATTTTAATAGTATATAGCCATCATTACCATGAAAAAAAATCTTTTAAAAAAGGAAGCTGCTGATCTTATTATTGCAAGAGTTAAGAATTTATCAGCAATTCACCAACCTCAATGGGGGACCATGACAGCCAGTGAAATGCTTCATCATTGCAATTCCTGCAACCGGCAAATCTTGGAAGAGAGCAGAGGTAATAAAAAGACTCAAATAAAACAGTACCTGTTGAGAATTCTCGCTCTTTATATCGCTCCCGATTTTAAAAAGAATATCCAAGGTGAACCGGAACATAATGCCAAAGGCAAAACAAATGATCTTGATTTTGAAAAGTATAGAAATGAGTTTGTTAATTTAATTAATAAATTCCCTGGCAATACTCGCTCTTTAACCCTTTCTCACCCTGCTTTTGGAAATATTTCAACCCACGAATGGGGCATAGCAGCATACAAGCACATGGATCATCATTTGAGACAATTCGGAGTCTGATTTTCTATTTCAGTGACTATTTTTATCCTTTGCTATTCTTAATTTTTACTGTATATTGTAATAAAAAATGAACTTCTTACAGGTATTTATACAAACTTCAGATATTGTAATGGGGGCTGCTTTATTTGGAGTATTGAGCTATATCATTGGAGGTGGTATTACTGCATTGATTGCCTATATAATGATTCCGAAAACATTGCCTAAAAGTAAATCTTATTATAGAAATATCTTTTTAATTGGAGGAGCCGTGAGCTTTATTCCTGTTTTTATTCTTCTGTTGTACTTTTTGAGTCTTTAGAATTGACGGTTTTTTCATAAGGAGTATGTAGATTTGAAGAAGGAGAGTAATATAATTTCTTTTTTTATTGTTTATTTGCGAAAACTATTTTGCATATCATGAATTATACTAAAGGGAAACTCATTACTTATTTTTCTTTACTGACCCTTTTATTAGGAATACTTACCAGTATTATTTTTTATAATTTTTATAAAGGTGAAACAATAAACGGCTGGATCTCATATTTTTATCTGTTTAAGCCTTTATACCTGTTTAAAGCGCCTTTAGAAACTCCTTTTAATCTGTGGGAAACCATTATTTATTTTATTCTGTTTCTTGGGATTATTTTTTACCTGAAAACAAAAGGAAAAGAAAAAAAATTACTCGGGTTTGCTTTTTCTGTGGTACTGATAAACAATATCATGTTAGCGCTTTTCGGAATTTTTAATGGTTTATATTTTTCTTTTAACCCTCCGTCAGGAATTTCTTTGGAAGGGCAATCCACAGCAATAGTTTCAATAATACAACTTCTGATTCAGATAGGTTATATTATCTTGAGCTTCATGGTTCTTAGAAAGATCAAACTGGAAAATAAAAAAGAAAGGACAGCTTCTGCTGAGGACCTTAAATATACTGTTCAATGGCAGAGAGGGTTCCATTTGCTGATTGACAGCTTGGTAATGATAGCTGTGTTTACAAATTTTGTTTTGGGATTTTCTTTCACTTTAAAGAACAATGATATTTTCCAAAGCTACTTTAATAATTATTGGGGTTTGGCAGTCATCATTGTTCTGATCAGGCTGGTTTTTTATCCCGTCTTTGAATTTTATTTTGGATCAACGCCAGCGAAATTCTTAACAGAATCAAGAGTGGTGGATCAAAATAATAATCAACCTGGATTTAAGACTATTTTTATACGAAGTCTTTATAGAAGTATTCCTTTTGATTCTCTCTCTTTCTTTAGCAAAAATGGATGGCATGATTCACTTTCCGAAACCTATGTAATCAAAGAAAAAAGAGAAGGAATACATCCCAAGCAGTTTTTGTGGATTCTGGCTTTTGCTGTTCCGGTCATTACGTATCATTATTTTATTAAAGAAGCAATAAGCGATTATAAATACGCTCAGTTTTCAGAAAAAGAAGAAGGATATGATGAGCAGTGGTATAATCACAGCAGAAAGAATATCAATACCAATCAGTTCTATGTAGTTCAGGCTATGGATTATGCTCCTGATAACAACGTCTTAGGTTTAAAGATAGAAAAAATCAAAGGAGATGATGTAGAAGTAAAAAAAATAAAGCTGATGGATGGTTTTAGCAATGATTTTTGGGGAGTGAAAATGGATTATGACCGTCAGGTTGATACTGCTCAGGTTTATACCATATCCCGTATGAAACTGGAAAATTTATTTCCACAAAATAATATGGAAAAACATAAGGGAGTTCATGCTCAGGATCTGTTCAATAACGGAGTAAGATATAATTTTAACAATGTATATGAAGTAAATGTTCCCTATTTCGATCTGGGAAATACCTTTTATGATACCCAGCAGGAAACTCAAAGTAATAGTGGTAAATTGATCATCGGAAACAGAGGGAAAAGTGGAAGAGTTATTTCTGTTAAAAATATAAAAGGTGACATTGTCTGGAAAGATCATTTTCCGGTAAATTTTGGTGCTGCAAAAGGGAATACTGAAGAAAAAATTGTATTAAAAACCAATTATTCAACTAAAACGAAAAATAGTACCTCTGAAATTACAGTAAAAGATTCTCTAAATAATCAACAAAATTATATTTTAGAAATTAATGAAGGGGTTTTAAAAATTTTTAGGGTAAAATAATGTTCCCTATGGATTCTATTATATTGCTGTATCTTTATCGTTTCAATTTTATCATCGGAAATACAAAATATATGAAGAAGATCATCTGTATCATAGGGCTGCTGGCAGTGTTGGCAAGTTGTAACCAATCTGAGCATACAGGGCAGCAAAAAGATGAATCAAAAGAAGAGAAGTCTTTATCCAAAGAACAAGAATCAAATCCAAAAGAATCGAAAGACAGGATTTCCAAAGAAGAAGCTGTAAAGTTGGCTGTAAAACAATTTGAAGCTTATTTACCTAAGATTCTTAAAACTTATGATGATGGAGTCATTGACCTGCAGGATCCTCATGTTGGAGATTTTACCGGTGATGGGATAGAAGATGTAGCTATTTACTGGAATATTGCCCCTGAAGGCGGAAATGCACTGATAGGACAGGGATTATCCTTATACAAAAATGATGGACATTCCGTTAAAGTGATAGCCGGATATGAACCGGATTACCTGTTTGCCTTTGATACCATTAAAAATGGAAAAATTATTGTAGAAAAACTGGAATATACCGAAGAAGATGGAAGATGCTGTCCTTCAATAAGGACTAAACATGCCCTAACCATCAAAGGAAGTAAAGTATATTAAATGAAGCTAACCTCTTAAAAATCTGAAATATTCGAGTTTTTAAGAGGTTTTTCTATTTTCCAAAATATTTTTACCCCATTCATTGATATTATCCAACAATGGAATGAATGAAGTGCCCAGCTCTGACAAGCTATACACTGTTTTTACAGGAGGTTTTATTCCGAAAACAGTTTTGGTAATCAACCCATCTCTTTCCAACTGCCTCAACTGAAGACTTAGCGTTGTTTCAGTGATAAAGGAAAGGTCTTTTTTGAGTTCCCCAAACCGCTTGTCTCCGTTTTTTAAGTGACAAAGAATTACCCCTTTCCATCTTCCGCCAATAAGGTCCATGACAAAGCTTACCGCACAGGGATAAGATTTTTGGTCAACATTGATATAGGAAGTCTCACATTCTTTTTCCATCTTTTTTATAGTATCTAAATTGATAGTTATTTTATTCTAAGGCTGAGGAATCTATTTTTACACAATAATAGACATAAAACAGGAAATAATAAAATGTATCAATTAGCACAGATTAACGTAGCCAGAATGATTGGGATGAATATTGAAGACCCGGTAATGAAAGAGTTTGTAGAGCATTTTGATTCAGTGAATCAACTGGCGGAAGAGAGCAATGGTTTTGTATGGAGATTAAAGGATGAAGATAATAATGCCACAGGTTTTAATCCGTTTAATGATGAGCAGGTGATCATCAATCTCTCTGTATGGAAAGATAAAGAATCATTAGAATACTTTACTTATAAGACTTTTCATGTGGATTTTTTACGAAGAAGAAAAGAATGGTTTCAAAAATATGGGAAAGCGTATTATGTACTGTGGTGGATTAAAGATCATCAATATCCAAGTATAGAAGAAGCGTTGGAAAGATTAGAATATCTCCAGAAGAACGGTCCTTCGGAATATGCTTTCAGTTTTCAAACTGCATTTCAGAAGCCGGAATTAAATTTTTAAGGCTAAAAATCTAAATTTTGTATCTTGTCTGTTCATTACCAAATATAAAATTTTAATATAATATATAATCTGCCATGAAAAGCATTCTGATTGTACTACTTGGTCTTCTGTTTTCGGTCTCGATCTACGGACATAAAAATAGGTCTGATGATGAAATTTCTGCCCAGGATAAGATCCTTTTACAAAAATTCTGGAGAGATTTTACAGATGCTGTGACCAGAAATGATAAGGAAAAAATAAAAACACTCTGTGAATTTCCTTTCTATTGCAGACCTTGTCTTAATTATACAGAATATAAAAACAGTAACCCTGTCACAGTGAAGGTAACCAAGGAATTATATCATAAAAAACATTATAAAATCTTTTTTGAAAAAGAGCTAAAAGCTGAAGTTAAAAAACATCGGAAATTTAATGTACAGTTTTTTCATCCTTATTTTAATAAAGAAGTGAATATACACGGAATTTCTTTTTTATATACGCTGGTTCCGCCTTCAAAAACTAGGGAGGGTACTCAGGGAATGATTACTCTGGTGAAAAAAGCGGGAAAATTTAAAATAACCGGAATTGACATTATTCCATAATTTAATCTAAACCTAAAAAAGAATTGTTAGAAGAAAAAGCATAGAAGGAACAATGATAGCTCAGTTTAAGATGGTTTTGGTGGGTTATTAAAACTCAAAGTAACTTCTTCCCTCATCCAGCTTCCCACCTTAAAAACAAATCATAAACGATGCTGATGGGGCCACGGCTTTCCTTTTCCTGTTTCGCAAAGTAATTTTAAGCTTCTCAAAAACTGTCCCCAGGTGTAATTACATTCAGCGAACATAGGCGAGTACATATCCCATCCTTTGTGATAGAAAATTAATAAAGTACCGCTGTCATATACTAACTGATCAATTTGGCCTGCCATTTCCGGATGCATTTTGCGTAATGTTTCTTTATCTCCTGATAAAAGATGAAATGAAATATCGGTTCCTATCCATTCATGAGCGCCTGTAATACAATGCCACTGAATTTCTTCAAAAGGAACAAGCTTTACAATTTTCATTTCTTTAAAATAATCCGGACCAAAAGAGAACCGGGCAATGCTACCCACTTCAGTACTGGTTTTGGTATGGGGTGTCCACCACGCAGACAACCCGGATTGACTGGTGATGGCATGATAAACTTTTTCTCTTGATGCACCAATCAGTAAAGAATGATAAATGTTCGACATATTCAATGATGAGTTATAATGGTTTGGTTTTTAATTTAATACTAAAAATACAAAATAAAAATAAACCATAAAAACTAAAACTATTTCTACCCTCATTTCAAATTATTAAAGGAACAAATATCAAATGTAATAGTGGCCTAATAAACCGTTTTTTGTACTTTAGTAATGATAAACTATGTTGCCATGAGAAAAAAGAATTGAAGTCTAATGTTTTTTCTACAACCGAACAATGATATCTATTGTTTTGCTATTACCAGCTATAAGACACCGTTGAACGCCAAAAAGTAATAAAAATAAAACCACTAAAAATAGTAACAATGAAGTTGACAAAATACTTATCCTTATTCTTTCTGATCGGATTACATCTGGCGTACTATGGACAAAAAAAACAGGTAAATCAACCGTTGCAAATAAAGGCTGAAGTGTTTACTCAAAAAATAATCCATCTGATTACTGAGAAGGATTATACCGCTTTGAATCAATTAACAACTAAAAAAGTGTATTGTTCTCTATGCTTTGATGAAGCACCGGAAAAAAGTTATTTTATGGGAAAAGATCTTTTTTACAAGAAACATGTCAGTACTATTTTCAACAAAGAATTATTGGAAAGACTGAATCGTAATGAAACAGAGTTTTCCTATGACGGAGCTGATCCCGGATTTAAAGACAGAGATTATATAGTATTATACACCACTTATCGCCCAAATGAATTTGGTGACGGCCATGAAGGGGCTCAGTTTGTCTTCTGGCTAAAAGAGGAAAAAGGAAACTTTAAGCTTTCTGGAGTAGAAACCATACCTTAACAGTAACATAGAACCACAGATTCAAATGTTGAAAATATTATCATTTTTATGGATAGCTGTCTATTGCATGACCGCCTGCAATTGTGCCAAAGGAAAAAATGATGCTTCCAAAAAAGACGATGGTATCATTTCAAAAATATATCACAAAAGTGGCTCTAATGATACAGATACTCTATGGGTTTCACAGAATGACTCTACTGTTTTCAGACAGGAAGAGGTAATGATAAAGCATCCTGACAGTTATCCCAAATTAACAATGCGCTATAATTTGATAAATCCTAAAAATAATGCGTATTATTTCATTTATAATGACAAACAGCAACTGATAGAAGAAGGAAAATATACGGCTCAGTACATGTATGAAGGAATCACTTACAACGATGGTAATTTTTATAATCTCAAGAGCTATTCTTATAAAAAGAACGGGAAGCTGCGGACGAAGCACTATCAGGAAGACGGAAGAAATCTTAAAACCGAGTTTTTCAATAATGATGGACAGTTGACGGAAATAAAATATTTCAATAAGAAATCTTCAGATATAGAAAAAGTGGAGATCTATAAAAAAGGAAAGCTTAAAGAAACCAGAATCTATAAAGGATTTAATAATTATGATACCGTGAAAGCAGGGGAGTAGCTTTTATTTTGTTTCCGGATTATATTGCACCCATTTTTTAGAATAGTTTGAAGATGTTCATAAGAGTAAATGGATCTGGATTTTAGCTTTAATTCGTCCCATTAATGTATTTTAGGTCTTATGAGATAGTAGAGCTGGTTTTCTTCATCAATTAACAGCATATAGTCTCCGTTTTTAGGCTGGTATACAAAATAAGAAAAAGGATCTTTTACAGCATTATCAGGACGTTCTATGATGACATTCTGTTTGTAATGCAGTACTTTTTTGGGCATCTTGATGGAAAAGTAAGACGTCCCTGTCCATCCCTGACGTCCGGAACTATTTCCGGTTCCCCAGCTTAGGTTTTTTAAGCTCCAGAAAGTATGAGCATTCCATTTTTCTTTTTGAACATGTTCTCTTTTAATAAGTCCTGAAGGTTTATCTACCTCATAGCCGGAATTTCCGTAGTTAATTGATTTTTTATTAGGCGTGTTCTTCGGATAGCCGTGCCAGTCTTTTTCAGCGTAAAAATAATTCCAGACATTATCTTTAAATACAGTCAGTTTATATTTATATTCATTTCCGGGTGATTCGGAATGAATAATGTCATCATACATATAGTCTCTGTTGGCAATGATATCTTCCGTTTCTGCCACGGAAAATATTTTAGCATCATCTAAATTTTTATAAGGATAATGTGTAGTGTCACCATCTTTCATCCAGTTGCTGTAGGTGTTCTGATCTACATCCACAATATAATCATTGAAGGTTTGATAATTATGGATACCATTTTCAGTATTGTACTTGTATTGAAGGCTATCTGTTATCTGACCTTTCAGATTTATTTTATACCATGTATAGGTATTATCCGCCCCTTCTTTTTCCGAATTATGATCTCTTTTGGTAATGATGACAATAGTACTGTCGTTTTCCTGAATGACAGGTTCGTGGATCCCACGGGACAGTTTAATGATTTCATAGTCATTATCT
Source organism: Chryseobacterium sp. G0162 (assembly GCF_003815715.1). Taxonomy (NCBI): domain Bacteria; kingdom Pseudomonadati; phylum Bacteroidota; class Flavobacteriia; order Flavobacteriales; family Weeksellaceae; genus Chryseobacterium; species Chryseobacterium sp. G0162. The sequence continues at coordinate 3,714,235 of NZ_CP033922.1, forward strand.
TTCAGGCTGTCCAGTTTAGGATATGATTTATATTGTTCCGGAAGTTTTTCAGATCTGAGCTTATACCGTTGATAATACATTTCCGAATCAGGCAAAATAATAATGGCAATGGCAGCAATGCTCCAGAGTATAACAGATTTTTTTTTAAAATTAAATTTCATCGTGTTGGTTTTTTAGTCTTTTATGAGGGAAGGCAAAATACGATAAAATAAAGAATCTCGAAAATAAAATTTGTATCTATATAGAAGCTTATATAAGATAATCAAAGTCGAATGGAAATCAGCTCAGATATTTATTTTGCAATATATTTAATCTGTAAATTATTGTATTCATTCTTATTGAATACCTTAGCAATAACTAATTTTGCTGTTTTGGAAGCTGTATCAAAAACTTCAATTCCTTGTGGGGTAACATATACAAAATGAGTCTTATCAATGGATTCTATGCCAGAAATCGGTGAATTTTTTACATAAAATTCCATGTAATTTTCTACGTTTGTGTCCATATAAAAAATACCTTTTGCAGTAGTGTTAATGATTTTACCGCCACTGAATGCCCAGTTCTTTATTTCAGATGGTATTCTTATCAAGATCAAAATTAAAAATATTACCTTTAGTATCTGAAGGGGAGTGTGTTCCACCTTACTTGGAGTTGTTTTCGGGGTTTTGTCATTACAGTTCCAGAGCACTAGTTTTTTATCTTGTTCATGGGCGTTTTATTTCAAAAGTTTCATGAGTTCTGCATTTTTATTGGCTTTAGCCATCTGTAGGGCTGTTTTTCCAGAAACGGTACCATTATCGGTCTCAAAAGTAATTCTTGATTTTTTATCAGCTCCCTGAGATAAAAGATATTTTGCAATTTCAGTGTCGTTCTTTTCTACAGCAAGCAATAAAGCGTTATACCCATCATAATTGAAGAAATCCATTAGGAAATTCTTTCCTTTTAACGGAAGTTTCTTGATGAATTCCAGATCCTTGCTTTTTACGGCCAGCAATAAAAATTTTCCCATATCTTCATTATTGGTGATCTGTGGCTGGTGATTCATGTATAGCTCCTTTGCAATTCCAAAATTTTCATAGAATATCGCAGTATACAATGCATTTTTAGCATAGGCTCCTTTTTTGATAAGGTAGAAAGTAATTTCCGGACTTCCATATTCAATAGCGCCATCTACCAATTTCTTGTTGGCAGTGATGTTGGCTCCTTTATTGACCATATATTCCACCATTGGAAAGTTTTTTTTCCAGATGGCTGCCAATACTGGTGCTGTTTCACCAGGAAGCATGGCTTTAATAGGATATCCCTGGTCAATGATTTTTTTTACCAATGGAAAATTATTCTCACGGATGGCATCATAGAAGGCATCAATCTGCTGTTTGTTTTGGGCACTTAATAATGAAGACAGACATATAAGAACGGATATTCCAAATTTTTTCATTCCAGATATAAATTTAATAGGCTGTAAAAGTAATTAATTTAAGGGATTGAAGAAAACAGTAGGAACAAGTAAACCTATGATGGAGACTAGCTCATCACAGGTTTAATCTTAAAATGGATTACCTTATTAAAGGATTTCCACTTCTTCCGGAACCATAAACAGAATGATACAGCCATTTTCTGATTGTACAGCGTGTTTGAAGTTGGGTGGAGTATACAAATAATCTCCCTTTTTCAGGTTGCCGCCCGCAATAAGAGCATCTCCTTCCAGAATGAAAAGTTCTTCACCGGCTGGATGATTGTGATAAGGATAACTTGCTCCGGGTTCAAATTTTAAAAGGATAGTGGTAGAACGGTTTTGTGCAGGATCAAATTTCAAGGATTTTACAAAAATACCTTCGTAATGAATTCCTTTTTCAATTAAAGGCTGCCATTCTTTTTGTTCGGTTTTTACAATGTAATCATTGATGTTAGTACTCATGATAGTATATTTAAAATTATTATTGATGTAAAAGCTGATCTAAAGACCATTGATAACAGGGAAAACTGCTCAGTAAAAACGCTCCTGCACTGAATACAAAAACAGAATAATCCAAAGCTTCCTTACTTCCAAAAGAAATGCTCATTGCTATGGCAAAAACAAAGGTTAATACAGATGCAGACAAAGCTGCTTTACGAATCTGATATCCTGTAAGAATTAAAATACCAATAATTAATTCTGTCGCAGTAGATACCAGAGCAAGGGTTGGCGACCATGACGAAGGGAAAAATGAATTGACTTCAGCGGTATAATTCACGAAATTTCTCCAACCCGAAGATTGTGCTCCCCAAAAGTTCAGCCGGCTAGCAACAGCAGATAAAAATCCGGCTGCCAATGCCATTCTTAATAAAAAAACTGCGATGTCCTGTCTTGTTTTCATAGGAAAGATTTTTAGGTCTTAATGACAGGTACAAAGTTCAGTGAAAGGCTTCGTCTAAAGAATAGACAATTCCGGGAAAAGCATAGAATATTTGGAGAATTTCGGGGTTCAAGTAATACATTATATTTGGATCAGTTCCGAAATTTGGGAGAACAATATTGTATGTATTTGGTTGATTTTTAATGAAAACGGAAAGTGTTAAGAAACTTATGTTAGATTTTAAGGAGGCAAAGATGGAATCAACAGAGTTAATTGTACGAATATTAAATTCTTTATATTCATAAAATAAAATTGCTTTTACAGGCTCCAAATCTAATCTTTCACTGACTTTTGATAATCTTTGGGAGAAAGAGAAGCATGTTTTTTAAAGAAATTAGAAAAGTAAAAAGGGTCATTGAAGCCAAGCTGATAGGCGATTTCCTTAACACTCAGTTTTTCATAAAGTAATAATCTTTTCGCCTCGGAAATGGTAAGACTATAGATCACGTTTTGAGCCGTTTTATTGGTGTGAAGTTTAGAGACTTCATTCAGTTTAGCTTCAGTGGTTGTAAGGGCCTCAGCATGATAAGAGACAGGATGATTATTTGAAAAATTATTACGGACATTCTCTAGAAACTTTAGAAACAAAGCATCTGGTTTCCATATTTCATCACCGTTGGCAATTTTACTGCGATTGATCTCTACTAAAAGTAACTCTACCAAAGAATGTGTTGAAATCAGATACTGATAAGGTTTTTCCTGAATTTCCTTTTCAATTAGGTTGAGAGTGTCTGTAAAAAATGCTGGGTGCTGAACGGTAATCATTTCGTTCATTCCAAAATGGCAGAATAATCCGTTATGAAAAATCAATTCGATATCACTGTCACTTTTACAGAAAAAATCCAGGGTAAACTCAAGAGTGGTAATTTCACCTTCCACAGAAATTAGCTGATGAAACTGTCCGGAAGTAATGGTAATTGTTTGACCACTTTTCAGCATAAAAACATTTTCGTCAATCAGAATTTCAGCAGTTCCTTTGTTGCACCAGAACAAAGTATATTTGATGACCCTTCTTGGTTCCGGATGTCCTGCCTGATGAGAATATTTTTTTATTTCAATCATTTTTTATATTCATTGAAACGAAATTACAAAAAATGACACTGTAAAATAAAGATTTTATGCGATGAATTTCAGTAGATCAACAAAAGAAAAATACCTACATTCGTATGGCATAAAATAAAATTCAATGAAATATTCAAAGATTATTGTCATCGTTGCGCTATTGCTGTTTCAGCTGGGTGCAGCACAGGAAAAAGCAGATGTTGTATTAAAGAAAGCATCTACTGAAGCGAAAGCGGGTAAGAAAAATGTTTTATTAGTATTTCATGCTTCGTGGTGCAAATGGTGTAAAATGATGGAAAAAAATATGAATCTTCCAGAAACGCAACCTATTTTCGGTAGCAGATTTATCACAGCTTATGTAGATGTTCAGGAAAGAGGAGAGAAAAAATCTCTTGAAAATCCTGGCGGGCAGGAATTGATGAATAAATACAAAGGAGAAAATGCAGGACTTCCGTTTTGGCTGATTTTAAATCCGGAAGGAAAAGTGCTGGCAGATTCATTTAATGCCAAAGGAGAAAACTTGGGATCACCTTCCACTCCAGAAGAAGTGGCCACTTTTATCGCGAAGCTTGAGAAAGCTTCAAAACTGAAGAAGGAAGAGATTTCGATCATTGAAAAGGTATTTACCAAGAAGTAAAAATTTCTGATTCACAGATCAAAATAAAAATCGCCTCAAATACTGTTATTTGAGGCGATTTTTTATCTATTAAAACTTATTTTATAATGATCTTAAAAGTAAAATCATTATTCTTTTTCTTTGCATTGTAAGCCAATTTCTTCTTTATATTTTATTTTCCAAAATAAATCTGGTCCTGCTTCTGCTGCTCATTATAAATAATCTGGAAGCTTACCGGCATATACTGATAAAGAAGTTTCCAATGGGCAATCTTAGCGTGTTTTTTAAAGCTTTCAAAAGATCTTACGAAGATATTTTCAATCATCGTTCTTACATAGGAATTTCCATTTCTGTAAAGTCCGTCCATCAGTTTGATGTGATGGGCAATAATGTTGATCTTTGATTCCTGCAGCAGACCTTTCAGATAATTGACCGTCATTTGCATAATTCCTGCAAAGTTATCCTGTACAGACAACTGTATGATTTCATTGCGAAGTCGCGGATAGAAAAATTTTAAGTATTCAACAGCTATTTTTTGATTAATAGTTTGCATTTGTACTTTCATCATAATTAAGAATTTTTCAAACACTTTTTATTGCAGCGAAATGTATACCAAAATTTAAAGACATGCAGCAAAAATAAATACACCTACAATCACAGCTATGTGAGTGAGTAATATCTCTGAATTGTGTCTGTTAGTCGTGGTTTTCCATGTTTTCCAATCGGAAATTCTTCTGATTTTATTTTTCATAATCTATTGATTGTGAGTTATTTTTATTTTTGTTTAATTTAAACACTTTGTAATGAAACAGTCTAAAAATGTAATAAAAGCTTTATATACCATGACTGTAAATTTGTCTTGAATAGCTGTTTTTCAGGTCCGAAGAAATGTGACTGAAGATCATTTGTCTGTATTCTTTGCTGCAAAACGCTGTAAAATTGTCCAGAGAGTAGATAAAAGTGTTCTCAATGGCATTTTTTAAGAGGATATCTCCATCCATGTACATTTTGTCAATCTTTTGTAAACTTTTGAACAACAAATTACTGTCATTCTGGCGGATCATATTTTTGATACGTTCCGTGAAAGTCCGGATCACACTGTATGAATTGGGACTTTTGGTTTCATTTAATCCAGTTTCAAAGTCAGGAAACAGTTCATTGATTTCCTGTACAGCTTGTAAATAGTTCATAGTATATAGTGTTAAATATGGTTTTGTTCCAATAGTTTGATGAAAGCTCCAAACATGAAAATGATTAAAAACGCAATAAACAGAAGATGATAAGGCTTCAGCCATTTAGGCGTTTGCGGTCCTCTGCTTTTTAATCTTCTTAGTTTGTCTATTCTGTTCAATGTTTTCAAGTCCATTTTTGTATGTTTTGAGAATCATGATGCCAATGGTATACCTTTGAAAATGGATTACGTTTAATGTATTGATATTTAGCTACTTGTATGTTTTATACTGATGGTTTTAATTGAGAAAAGCATTTCAAAATGATAAGGATTTTATCAAATTGAAAGAAACAGGAATCTTTTAACAGCATTAACTGTTTTTGAGATCAACCACAAAAGTCACAAAAGAATTATAACACTTAAGTTATTTTTAAATGGCAAGCTTGATGTATAAAAAGTACACATAAGTTTTGAACATCTACGATTTTCATCTTTTGAATTTATCTTTTAAATTTCCAATGTAAACTAAATTGGAGCTTTTGTACTTGTCATTCTGACGAAGGAAGAATCTCAATAATAACTAGAGCAAAGAGATTCTTTATTACACTTCTGAACTACGTTTGCAAACCTTCAGTGTGTATTCAGAATGACAAGTACTAACCTATTAAAGTATCATTAAAGTTTAATCGTAAGGAGATTTCTCAAGCGAACTAAAGTGTTTAAAAATAAAAACTTTTCTGTCGTTTGTGGTTTAAAAGTTCAGTACAATCAAACCTGTTTTTAAGTTTCAGGAAAAGAATAGAATGAATATCTTTGCAGTCCAAATATTCAGAAGATGTTTTCAAAAATAATAGTACACAGAGTCGGAAATAAGATCAATGGAGATTCTCTAACGCTTTCCCAGGAGGAATTGAAGCTGGAGGAAGGAATGGCAGAGATGCTTGAGGATTACTTTTTAGGATCATTCAAATCGGAAGAAACTTTTCATTTTTATAGTGATACGTATCTGGTGAATAACCCGGTTTACAGTGCGGTATCTGAAATTTTTGAGGATAAATCCAAATTTATCTGGGAATCTGAAAATATTGCCAAACACCTTTTCGAAGCGGCTGAAAATCCTAGAGTTCAGAGTGGAGAATTATTTATCGTTCTTTTCGAAGATGAAAGTGACCGTCCTGACAGAGTCGATAAGATTGGAATTTTTAAAACCGAGAAGAGAGAATCTTTCCTTAAAATTAATCCTGCCGAAGAAACATTTGATATTGAAAAAGATCAGGGTATTGGGTTATCTAAGATTGATAAAGCAGCTCTGATATACAATAACGATAAAGATACAGGATATGTACTTTCCGTGGTTGACAACAACAAAAACGGAGATATGTATTACTGGTTTGAAGATTTCCTAAAAGTAAAGCAGCGTGATGATGAGTATTTCCACACTCAGGAAGCATTGATGGTTTACAAAGATTATATCACCAAACAGCTTCCACAGGAATTTGAGGTTTCTAAAGCAGACCAGGCAGACTTTCTGAACAAATCGATCAACTTCTTTAAAGAAAAAGAAGAGTTTAAATTGGATGAATTCGCCAGTGAAGTATTGGGAGACGAGCATGTGATCGAGAGTTTTGTTAACTTTAAAACTGATTACGAACAAGACATGCAGGTGAATATTGCTGAAGAATTCCCGATCAGTGAAGCGGCGGTTAAGAAAACCCAAAGGCACTTTAAAAGTATTATTAAACTTGATAAAAACTTCCATATATATATTCACGGTGACCGACAGAAAATCGAAACCGGAGAAGATGATAAAGGGAAGTATTACAGATTGTATTTTGATAAAGAAGTATAATATATATAAAGAAAGGCATTAAATAATATCATAACTTTATTGCTGATTGCAAAACAGTAGTTATGAAATTTATGCTCATTTTCTGGGGAGTTTTCCTCTTCTTTTTCTGCGTACCTTTTCCGATTTTCATTTATTTGATGAGTGAAGAGACCGCAACAGAACCGAGAAATTCATTAGCTGTGAGCTATGGGTATCTCGGTTTTTCATTATTGATATGGGGATATATTCTTGTCTTCTTTATCAATAATCTTTTCATTAAAACCTTTAAACAGAAGAATGCCATTCATTCTATTCTGAGAAGCGGAATCCCAAGAGAGGCAAAAATCATCCGTTATCAGCTCATCAAATACTTTCCAAAAACCAATATGAATGCCATTCAGATTGTGCTTTCGTTTCCGAATCTTAGAAATACGGTGATTGAGCATGAGATGATGTTTCATGATTCCAAACCACAGGAAAAAAGATTCGATGTGGGAAACCATGTAAAAGTACTGCTGAATCCTGATGTCTCTCAGGAACCTTACTTTATTTTAAGTGATCAGAAAGTCGGTTTCAATGCGTCAGGAATGGTGCTAAGAATCGTATTTATAGTATTGTTAATCGCTTATGTGGTTGGATTGTATTCTTATTTCTATACGCAGGAATCTTTTGATTTTGGATGGAGATTTCTCACCTTTATGCATCCGATTATTTTCAGTGGAGTGATGACTCTTATTTATGTATTGGTCTTTCAGCTGATCGTAGGGAAGTTTTTTCAGAATAATAAAGAAGAACGAATCCTGTTTGCCGGAAGAAATGCGGAAGCGAATATTCTCAGCGTCAGTGAAACGGGGGTTAGTATTAATGACCAGCCGCAAATTATGTTTCAGGTGAGTTTTAAAGATTTCAGAGGAAACGAGCATATTGCAGTCTACAAAAAAATTGTAAGCCTTTTGAATCTTGCCTCTGTACCCAAAGCAGGTACCATTGAGATTATGTATGATGAGAATGATCCAAAGAAGATTATGATTCCGAAGATATTTTAAAAGGTAGGAAGCTGGAAGTTATTTTCAGTTTGGTAATTATATACAATTTTATACTGGTGCTGTTATTTTATTACTATGACTCTGTCATTCTGAATGAAACAACGTGAAATGAAGAATCTCTTTATTGTAACAGGTATTGAGATTCTTCCTTCGTCAGAATGACAGTAGTGTTAAATTATATTAGTAACCTTAAGTTATTATTGTTATTATTGATCAATGGGGACAATTAATTCTACATTAAATAAAAAGATAAATGGTTATGTTTTATGACCTTCATGGCTTTCATCTTGCAATCTAGCTAAATCCGAAATATTGATTCCATTCTTTTGTTCCCTTGAAAATATGAGATAATGTGCTAAAAACTTTGCGTTAAATTAAATTCCATAAATATCAGCAATACGATCACCCAGCTTTGAGACTGATTCATAAAAATTTGTTTAAAAAAAGAAAGAGCAAACCTGCATTTGCAGATTCACCCTCTCACATAGTATCATTTTTAGCGTTCTTCGTTTATTTACCCTTTTTTATTGAAAAATAGGGCTCTGTTGTATTCAAAATTCATTCTGGCAATATTCAGAACGGAGATTCCTTGCGGACATTCTACTTCACAAGCTTCCGTATTGGAACAGTGCCCAAATAATTCAGTATCCATCTGGAAAACCATATCCAAAACACGCTTGCTTCTTTCTTCTTTGCCCTGAGGCAATAATGCCATGTGAGCTATTTTTGCAGAAGTAAATAAAGCAGCACTTCCGTTTTTACAGGTTGCCACACAAGCACCACATCCGATGCAGGCAGCAGAATCAAAAGCCTCTTCAGCAACCTGATGGGTTACCGGAATAGCAGTCGCATCCGGAGCCTGGCCGGTATTTACTGATACGAAACCACCGGAAGAAATAATTCTGTCAAAAGCAGAACGGTCTACTTTTAAATCTTTTTTGACAGGAAAAGCTTCTGCACGAAAAGGTTCTATCAGAATTGTTTCCCCATTTTTAAAAGAACGCAGGTGAAGCTGGCAGGTCGTTGTATTTTTTAAAGGGCCATGAGCAATACCGTTAATCATCATTCCACATTGTCCGCAGATTCCTTCACGACAGTCGTGGTCAAATTCTACTGGTTCATCTCCTTCGGTAATCAGTTTTTCGTTTAATGTATCTAACATTTCAAGGAAAGACATGTGAGAATTTAATCCTTTAAGGTCATAGCTGACCAGTTTTCCCTCACTTTTTCTGTCTTTCTGTCTCCATATCTTAAGGTGTAAATCCATAATTTTTGTTTTTTATTTGTAACTTCTTACCGTTGGCTGTATTTCTTCGAAGGTTAATGGTTCTTTAACCAGTTCAGGTTCTCCATTTTCACCTGTCCATGCCCATGCTGAGATGAATTGATATTCTGCATCATTTCTCATTGCTTCCCCATCCGGAGTTTGGTATTCTTCACGGAAGTGAGCGCCACAAGATTCATTACGGGTTAAAGCATCATAACACATCAGTTCTCCGATTTCAAAATAATCAGCAACACGACCAGCTTTTTCCAGTTCAGCATTCATCTTATCCCCTTGTCCGGAAACCCTTACGTCTTTATAGAACTTCTGTTTTAGTTTTCTGATCTCCTGAATAGCATATTTAAGCCCTTCCTCGTTTCTTGCCAGTCCGCAATAATCGTACAGCAACTTTCCTAATGTTTTATGGAAATAGTCAACAGTTTTGGTTCCTTTGATATTCATTAAATCCTGAATCTGATTTTTAACGGCATTTTCAGCCTGTTCAAACTCTGGAGCATCCGGTGAAATTTTCCCGGTATGAATTTCATCTGCTAAATAATTTGCAATAGTATAAGGAGCGATAAAATATCCATCTACAGAAGCCTGTAAGAGAGAGTTTGCTCCCAATCTGTTGGCTCCATGATCTGCAAAATTAGCTTCACCTAAGGCAAAGAGTCCCGGAACGGTAGTCATCAGTTCGTAATCTACCCAAAGGCCACCCATTGAGAAATGGGCAGAAGGAGAGATCATCATCGGTTCTTTATAAGCATCATATCCTGTAATTTTAAGATACATGTCAAATAGGTTTCCGTATTTCTCTTTGATTTTCTCTTTTCCTTGTTCTTTAATCGCCTTGGAAAAATCCAGGTACACTGCATTTTTCAAGGGACCAATTCCGAATCCGGCATCAATTCTTTCTTTGGCAGCACGGGACGAAATATCTCTTGGAGCCAGGTTTCCAAATGCAGGATATCTTCTTTCCAGATAATAGTCTCTTTCATTTTCAGGAATGTCATTCGGGAGTCTGTTTTCATCTTCTTTTAAAGGAACCCAGATTCTTCCGTCATTACGCAATGATTCAGACATTAATGTTAATTTAGACTGATAATCTCCGGATTGCGGAAGGGAAGTAGGGTGTACCTGAATCCAGCTCGGGGAAGCCATTAAAGCTCCTTTTTTATGCGCTCTCCAGATCGCAGAACCATTACATCCCATAGCTAATGTGGACAGGTAATAAATCTTTCCATAGCCTCCGGTTGCTAATATTACAGCATGGGCTGCATGTCTTTCAATTTCTCCGGTATCTAAATTTCTTACGATAATTCCTCTTGCTTTCCCATCAATCGTAACCAAATCAAGCATTTCATGTCTTGAAAACAATTGTACAGAACCTTTTCCAACCTGTCTCATCAAAGCCTGATACGCTCCCAGAAGCAATTGTTGTCCGGTCTGTCCTCTGGCATAGAAAGTACGGCTTACCTGAACTCCTCCAAAAGAACGGTTGTTAAGGTAACCACCATATTCACGTCCAAAAGGAACTCCTTGTGCTACAGCTTGATCGATGAGGTTTAAAGAACATTCTGCCATTCGGTACACATTGGCTTCACGCGCCCTGAAGTCTCCACCTTTCAAAGTATCAACGAACATTCTGTACACACTGTCACCATCATTTTTATAATTTTTAGCAGCATTTACTCCACCTTGAGCAGCTACAGAGTGCGCTCTTCTCGGACTGTCCTGAAAACAGAATGCCTTCACATTATAGCCCATCTCTCCTAAAGAGGCAGCGATAGAGCTTCCGGCAAGACCTGTTCCTACAACAATCACATCAAGCTTTTTACGGTTGGCCGGATTGACAAGCTTGGCTTTCTTTTTATAATATGCCCATTTTTGTTCCAATGGGCCTTGTGGTATTTTTGAATCTAAAATCATGATGAGGTCTTTTTAATGATAAGTAAAGAATACATAAACAGGCATAAGGGCAAAACCTAAACTTATAATGACAGAGTAGGCTGTTCCAATGATTTTAACCCATTTCACAAATTTAGGATGGTACAATCCAAGAGTTCTTACGGAGCTGTATAATCCGTGGATCAGATGATAACATAAGGCAATCATAGAAAGGACATAAATCACCACGTACCACCACTCTTTAAACACTGTTACGACCAAAATATATAAGTCCTTATTTCCATTCTCATCCAATGGGGGATTTCCGAATTTATAGACATACCAGAAATTTTGGAAATGAATGACCAGAAAGATCAGGATTAATGTTCCCAGGATTCCCATATTTCTGGAAGCCCATTTACTGGCTCTTCCACGTCTGTCAGACTGGTAACCACCTCCTGATTTTTTATTTTTTAAAGTAATCATCAGCCCATCTACAGCATGCAGGATAATACTGGCATACAAAACATAAGAAACTATTTTGATAATGATATTTCCTGATAAAAAATGAGAATAGGCATTGAATTGCAGATGTGCTTGTTCCTGGGGGAGAAAAAGCTGAAGATTTCCGAGGAAATGAATCAACAGGAAGAATCCCAAAAAGAGTCCTGTAAGGCACATCAGCATTTTTCTTGACAATGTTGATAACATATATTTGATTTAATAATTAATAATATCCTAAAACTTTCATCCATAAACCTCCTACAACCATGTAGATGATTAAAAGCACGATTCCTATTTCAAGGCCGCGAAGCCACCAGGCTTTTAGATCAACATATCCGCTCCCAAAGAATACCGGAGCCGGACCATGTCCGTAATGGGTAAGCACACCATAAATTGAACCCATAAAACCAAGCATCATTGCCAACAACATAGGAGGAATTCCTAAAGAAACCCCTACACCCAGCAGGGCTGCATACATAGCCGCTACGTGAGCTGTAGCACTTGCGAAAATATAATGACTGAAGAAATAGACTACAATAATAACCGGGAAGGCTACCTGCCAGCTTAAACCTCCGATTTGAACTTTGATAAGGTTACTGAACCAGCCAATGAAGCCCAATTCATTCAAAGAACTTGCCATCATGACCAAAACAGCAAACCAAACGATGGTATCCCATGCTCCTTTTTCACCTTTTACATCTTCCCAGGTTAATACTGAGGTTAATAGCAATAAAGTTAATCCGATAAAGGCAGTAGTGGTTGCATCAATAGAAAGCGTACCACCAAAGATCCAAAGGAATAAAAGGATAAAAAAAGCCAATAGCATCAACCATTCATTTCTGGAAATAGGTCCCATTTCTTTTAATTTCTGAGCGGCCATTTTCGGGGCATCACCTGTTTTTTTCAATTCAGGCGGATACAATTTATACAATACCAAAGGAACAACGAAGAACGCCACTAAACCGGGTAGAAAACCAGCCGCTGCCCAAGACATCCATGTGATATCAATTCCAAGGTTGGCGGCAAATTTCTGGCACATAGGGTTACTTGCAGTTCCGGTTAAGAACATAGAAGAAGCGATGAGGTTCATATAGTAACTGTTTAATGTTAAAAATGAACCCAGTTTTCTATGGGTTTCCGGTTTTTCAGGAACGGAATCAAAGCTTATGGCCATAGATTTCATGATCGGGTAGATAATTCCTCCTCCTCTTGCCGTATTACTAGGAATTGCAGGAGCCAGACAAACATCAGCAAGTCCTAATCCATAAGCCAGTCCTAATGAACTTTTACCAAAAACCCTGATGAATAAAAAGGCAATACGGTTTCCAAGTCCTGTTTTGATAAATCCTCTGGCAATAAAGAATGAAATCCCGATCAGCCAGATTACTTTATCTCCAAATCCGGAGAGTGCTTTGGTAATAGATTTTCCGGCATCTCCGGGAGCTACTACTTGTGTAAGGGCTGTAAATCCAATGGCCATCATACACATGGTTCCCATAGGAGCTGCTTTTAAAATAATTCCTAAAATAGTTGCGGCAAAGATGGCAAACAGGTGCCAGGCATTTTGGGCAACCCCTTCAGGAGCTGGAATAAACCAGATGATTAACGCAACGACAAATGTGATCGCAACGTTTTTAATATTAATTTCTTTCATGATACTTACTATTTAATCCGTTAAAATCTACTTTGTACTTGCACTATGAATAGATTGTTGTTGTATTGGCTGGTATTTTCTACCTGATATTTATAGCGATCGAACTGTACGCCTAGCTGAATTCTGGCACCATAGTTTTTCAGAAATTCCAGTCCTACCATTGGTGTAATGGTCTGTCTGGGGTTGGATGCCATTCTGAAATTGGTGTCCAGGTATTCGTATCGGCAAGATAATTCAAAAGCGCTCAGGTTTTTATGGTTAATCTCGTATCTCAGATTCGGAAGGAAATAAACTCCTCGAACAAGGTATTGATCTGGATTATCTGGTCTGACTTCAGGAGCAATAGAATTGTACAGAACATGGTTGGTCGCCTGTTTAGCTTCCAGTTGCATATCAAGACTCCATTTGGGATCAAAATGAATCATTGAGCTGAGGTCGACGCCTACAGCATATACTTTTTTGCTGAAAACTTCGCCAATTCCTCCATTTAAGCCCACATTGAAATTGTATTTCTTGGATAATCCGAAAAGTAAACGGGTAGAATATTGTTTCCCATTGTCATTATCATTGATTTGGTTTTTCCCGTTTCCATTCACTACAGACACAGCATATTGGAGTGGAATTTCTCCTAATTGTACTTGTCCTGTGGCAGAAAGCCCTATCTGGAAACTCGTCCAGCCCAGTTTCCCAAATTCGGAATACTGATTAGACCAGTCCAGGGATTTAATAATATCGATAGGATAAGTCTCCTCAATACCAAACCAGGGTCTGAACTGGCCCACAGTGAATGCCAACTTGGGACTGAAGGTATATTTCAGATAAGCATTTTCAAGAACTCTGCTTTTAGGATCGTTTTTAAAGTCGGCAAGGTTGGCCAATGCAACAACTTCAGTACGCTTACTGATTTGTGCCCGTACCTGAATCCTCATGTATTTCAGCATGAAATTATTGCTGGTTCCTGATCCGTCAGAATGATGAAGTCCGTTGACGTCAACATCCTTGCTCATTCCTACCAGATAACGTGCCTGAAAAAGTCCTTTGATCTGAAGCTGAGGATATTTTACATGATCTTCTTCTTGTGGTTGGGGGGTGGTCTGTAGAGAGTCTTGTATTTGTGCATTTGCTGAAAACCAGCCCATGAGTATGCACAGGATCAAGCTTCTCTTTTTTAATGAAAAAAAGGCCATATCTATTTGTTTAATTTTTGCTTTTTTGAAATTTTATGTAAGCATGAAAGTTCCTGTCTCTATCCTTGAAAAGTTGAGGTCATGCACTGAGCGTGCGCATAAATGATAAAAACTTTTGTTGCTTAACTCCTTCCGTTACATCTCCGATGTATACTTCTTCAGAGGAAGGAAATGATTTTATATCTCATCCTGAATGTAATCATTCACAATTTACAGAATCCTAAGTGTTTCTAAAAAGCTGCTCCTCAAAGAAACACTTAAGACTAAATCTTTATTTTTAAACCTGAATTGTTATTCTAAGCCTAAGAATTTGAAAGATGGAGTTTCTTTGAAATTGGTATTTGATTTACCGTTGTAGGTCTGATAGTTGCTCAGGTCCAGTTTCATCACTTTTCCTTTTGCGCTTAGGTCAAAATCTTTAAGATCTACCCAGAATGTGTTGGGGGTAAAAACGGTTTCAAAATAATACACCAGGTTCTTTTGGTCCGAAACAGAACGCCATCTTGTAGAAGAAATATTAGGCTCTGTAGGTGAAGTGATCCCGTACGGTACGGAACAGTTTCTGATGACACCGAATACGCTGGCTACAGCAGTACGGGGATCAGTCGTTTTTGGAATTGCGTTAATGTAATAAGAAGCTCTTACAAAACGATCGGCAGCGCGATTGGTTCCCGGAAGCATTACTGTTCCCGGAATTCCTTTCCAGTAATTGTTAAGTGCAAGCTGCTCTTCAAAAATAGGAGAGTTGGTCATTACCGTGTAAGAAGGATCATGGTGAATAACCAGTTTTCCATTAATATATTCAAATACGGCGTTATCTCCTGTAGCATCAGAAATAGAAAGGTGAATGGTTGTAAATCTTTCGGTTCCCGGAATATAATCACTTACTACAACGAAGGGTTCTTTTTTTGAAAACTCTACGGCTTCTTTTACCGTTGAGAAGTTATCAAGATAATATTGTGCCCATAAAGAGATGGCAAGTCCCTTTTTTCCTCCTTTAGGATCGAATTTTGGATATTGAGATTCCCCTAGCCATAACATGTTGGCTACCAATCCTTTTTCGTTCATTCCGTCTGCAGAAGCAATATCCCAACTAGAACTAATGATGCTTCCATATTTGGAGGTCCATTTTACAGATTTAGGACCGGTTTGACCATTGCGGTCTATTCCTTTTGGAAAAACCCAGAGATTAGCGGGAATCTCATCACGCCAGTCCATAGAGCGAGCTGTAAGAATTGTATTTTCCGGACCTTTGTACACCACGCGGGTACACGCTTCTGATGGATTCCATAATCCTATTGAAAGGACAAGAGAAAATAAAATTAATGGGAACTTTTTCATAATAGTATTATTTGAATTTAAAATTTATATTGAATTTATTGTGAATAATTCAATTGTTTCGTGGTTGTAATCATTATTTGGTGATATAAATTTAGTTAAAATTGTTTAAATAACATAATTAATTTAGCTGATAAACAGCAATTCATGTTATGAATCATGGTTTAATAGTTAAAAACACTATTATTGGAAAAATTTCCGTATATTTTAGAGATATCGTAGTAAAATCAGGTTAAAATCAATAATTTTTTAATGAAGATTAATGCTGGTTTTTCTGCTGTATGATACCACATGATCAAAGTGGAAATTAAATACCACATCACCAAAACCAGTTAAAAAAAAGCTCTATCTTTGATAGATAGACTGAAAAGAGATATGAATTTTATAGAATGTCATGAAGAACCTATCCATATTCCAGGCTCTATACAAAGTTTTGGTTATCTGATTGGCATTGATGCAGAATCTCACTCCATTACTTTTTTAAGCCAGAATCTATCGGATATTTTTAAAATCGGAAGCTTGAATGAGCTATTTGATAGAAAGCTTACGGATTTCCCAGAAAGTTTTCAGAATATTATAGAGTCAGATATTTACACTTCACTGAATCGTTTTACCAGACGGGAAAATGAAACCTATTTTGATAAGATCTTTATAGATAAAAAAGAATACCATTTTTCTGTTTTCAGAAGTGGTGGGCATATCTTCTTGGAATTTGAAGAAGTTCTGATTAATCCTGATAAAAGGATTTCCAATAAATATGATAACTTTTATGTTATTGATAATGAACAGGAACTTTGGAATCACCTTTTGGAAACACTTTCTAAAGTAGTGAATTATGACCGGACAATGGTGTATAAGTTTATGATGGATGGCTCCGGAAAAGTCATTGCAGAGAAGAAAAATGAAGAAATGGAAAGTTTTCTCGGACTTCATTATCCTGAATCAGATATTCCTAAACAGGCACGGGAGCTTTATCTTAAAAAGAGAAAAAGAATATTCAGTAATGTGTATGCTGATACAGTCCCGATTTTGAGTACAACGAATAAAAATATTGATCTTAGTTTTTCTGCATCACGGGCAATGTCTCCTATTCATGGGCAATACCTTAAAAATTCAGGGGTTTCTTCCAGTTTCAGTATATCGATTATTATTGATAATCACCTTTGGGGGCTGGTAACCTGTCAGAATGTAAAACCTAAACATATTGATCTTGAAGACCGGGTTCAGGCTGGAATTTTTACGGCCTTGGCATCTAATGCTTATTCTTCTTTTAAATCAAAAAATGAACTGAATTATCGTCTTGAACTGAATGAAAGAATTTCTGATCTTAAAACGGAATTTTTAAAACATAATCATTTATTTGATTCTCTGTGGGAGAATAAAGCAGAGATCATGAATCTACCGGAAGCAGACGGTCTTGCGATTGTATCTGATGAAAATATAATCACTGAAGGGATTATTCCGGCAATGGATTCTATCAGCAGGATTGTGCACTGGGCATTGGAAAATACGAGTGACAGAATTTACGTTAACCGCAGCTTTCTTAAAAACTATGGTGAGAAATTGGGATTATCAGAAAATGCAGCCGGAATTATCATTTATTTTATTGAAAGAGATAAAAATGAGATGCTGATCTGGTTCCGTAAAGAATTTAATGAACATATTGACTGGGCAGGAAATCCGGAAAAGAAAATAGGCGTGTTTTCTCAAAATGGAGAAGACAGACAGATGATTTCTCCAAGAACCTCATTCCGCATTTTTACTGAAAATATTAAAGGGCATTCCAAAAGATGGAATTCCAGAAATGTAAGTGCGGTACAGGCTGTAAGAGATCTTATTCTAGAAACTTCTCATAAGAATTATAATGCCATCAAAAGGCTCAATGATGAGCTTAAAAAAGTGAATGAAGAACTCGATAGTTTTTCCTACACTATTTCTCACGATTTGGGAACTCCTTTGACTGTTATGAAACTGAATGCCCAAATGCTTTTGGGAAATCTTTCCGATGGTTCTGAAAAAAGCAAAACCAAGATTAATACAATCATTGACGAGATCGACAGCATCGCTGAAATGATGCAGGATGTCTTGCAACTCAGCCGGGCCAAGCATAGTGAAATACAACTGGAAAGCTTGAAAACCGGTAATACAATTCAAAAGATCTCTGATAATGCCAAGATCACTTACGGAAG
The DNA here is from genome assembly GCF_003815715.1 of Chryseobacterium sp. G0162. NCBI lineage: Bacteria > Pseudomonadati > Bacteroidota > Flavobacteriia > Flavobacteriales > Weeksellaceae > Chryseobacterium > Chryseobacterium sp. G0162. Next base: position 3,732,380 of record NZ_CP033922.1, read on the forward strand.
TCCGAGAAGTGAAATTATTATTAAAGAGTGCCCAGATGTTTTGGGTGATAAAACATTACTTCATCAGGTATTTCTGAATATTATCAATAATGCGGTCAAATATTCATCTCATAAAGAGCAGCCGAAAGTAGAAATTGAAGGAACGGAAGACGGACAAACTATTGTTTACAGAATTTCAGACAATGGGATTGGTATTCCTGAGGAGGAGAAACATAAGATGTTTAAAATCTTCAATCGAATGGATAATGCCAAGAAATTCAAAGGAAATGGGATAGGGTTATCCATTGTACACCGTATTATGAAAAGGATAGGTGGAAATATAGATTATGAGAGTAATAAAGAAGGAACTTCATTCATTTTAACGTTTAAAAAGCCTTACATTTGAGAAACTTTTAAAACGTAATTATGGTATCAGAATATCTTAAACAAAATACAGCAGATTATCACGACGCAGCCGAAAAACTTTTTAATTCTGAAAAGATTTTTAATAAAACCTTTACTTTAGAAGATTATAAAAAGATCATTCATACCAATTACTTGATGCTTCTTCACAGTGAAGATAAAATATTCAACAGCCTTTCTGAAAAGTATGCTGATAAGCTTCAGCTTGCCGATAGAAAAAAGCTTCCTCTTATTGAAAAAGACCTTGAAAGTCTTTCTTTGGAAAATCAGTTGGCATCTCACCCTCTTGAATTTGAGAATGAACATGAAGCTCTGGGAGCAATGTATGTGATTGAAGGTTCTACATTGGGTGGAAATGTAATCGCCAAGCAGCTTTCTAAAACGGAAGGTTTTGATGCGGTGACTTTTAACTTCTTCGGATGCTATCAGGAAAATACGGGACCCATGTGGAAGAACTTTAAGGAGGTTTTGGATACTGAAGTGACAGAGGAAAAGTATGGAGAAGTGCTATCTGGCGCGAAAAAGCTGTACTCATTTTTACTGAACGTCAACTAATTCCTTTTAATTCTAATAAATTTCCTGAAAAATTGCGCATTTTTTCAGGATTTATTAAATTTGGGAAGTTTCAAATTTAAATAGTAACTCAACAAATAAATAATTAAAAAAGTAACAATATGAAAGTAACTGTAGTAGGTGCAGGCGCTGTAGGAGCAAGCTGTGCGGAATACATCGCGATGAAGAACTTCTGTTCAGAAGTAGTTTTGGTAGACATTAAAGAAGGATTTGCTGAAGGTAAGGCAATGGATTTGATGCAAACAGCATCGCTTAACGGATTCGATACAAAAATTACCGGAACAACAGGAGATTACAGTAAAACTGCAGGTTCTCATGTAGCAGTAATCACTTCAGGGATTCCAAGAAAACCTGGAATGACAAGAGAAGAATTGATCGGTATCAATGCTGGTATCGTGAAAGAAGTTACGGAAAACTTAGTAAAACATTCTCCGGAAGTAATCATTATTGTGGTTTCTAACCCAATGGATACTATGGCTTATTTAGTACACAAAACTTCAGGTCTTCCTAAGCACAAAATCATCGGAATGGGTGGTGCATTAGACTCTGCAAGATTCAAATACAGATTAGCTGAAGCATTAGAAGCTCCAATTTCTGATGTGGACGGTATGGTAATCGCTGCTCACAGTGATACAGGAATGCTACCATTATTGAGCAAAGCTACAAGAAATGGAGTTCCAGTAACTGAGTTCTTAAGTGAAGATCAACAAAAATATGTAATCGAAGAAACGAAAGTAGGAGGTGCTACTCTTACTAAATTATTAGGAACTTCTGCTTGGTATGCACCAGGTGCAGCTGTTTCTGTAATGGTTCAGGCTATTGCATGTGACCAAAAGAAAATGATCCCTTGTTCATTAATGCTTGAAGGAGAATACGGTCAAAACGATATCTGCTTAGGAGTTCCGGCAATCATTGGAGCAAACGGAGTAGAATCAATCGTAAATGTAACATTGACTGCTGAAGAGCAATTGAAATTCGCTGAAGCTGCTAATGCAGTAAGAGAAGTGAACGGAGATCTTAAATTCTAATCTACTGAATTTTATATAGAAAACCCCGCGCCCGAAGGGCGCGGGGTTTTGTTTTGAAAATTTATATACATCTTTATTTATATTTTCATCAGTTTTTAGTACCGAATTTGTTGAAGAAACTTTCTCTTCCTTTTTTATCATAAACATAAGGATCAATAAAAGTTTTTGTCCAATTATTTTTGCTAATATGAAACAATATAAAAAATGAATTGGCTTAATCATAGCTCTGAAAATTAATAATTCAAAAGTACTAGTCTCATTAGTAAATTTATTATGGGAAACCATAATGAATGTTTTAAATAGTTTCGGCGAGGCCAAAGGCCTCGCCGAAACTATTTTTATTTAATTAAGTCATTTTATTTTGTTATTCTGAATGTAATGAATTGAAATGAAGAATTATAGGCTAAGAGATTCTTCCTTCGTCAGAATGACAATGGTGTAAAATTATATTTAATACTTTAATAAAAATCATAGTACAAGCTCCACTCCCCAGTCTCTTTATTCTTCGCAAACATAAAGCTTCCACTGTCAATCACATTCAAATGCGCTTTATTATCTGAAGACACCTGAAAAACAAATTCAAACCCTTTTCCGAAACCATCTTTGAAACCAATGCCGGGCTGACAGAATGATGGGTAACCACCCAATTTAGTACTATAACAGTGCTTAATGATGTCAAAATAGCTGTTGAAATGCCCTTCTCTTTCAAGTTTAACAATTTCAGAGATTAAGTTGTAATCTATATCTTCAATTCCGCCACCATCCCATAAAGGGGCATCTTTAGGATATAATTCGGAGCGTAGTGGAAATGGTTTTAAATAAGAAACCGGACTTTGCAAATCCTTGATGACAATATTCTCCAGATCATCATATTCCCGAATTACCCAATTGTCACCCATTTTTTCAAGCATTCTCGGAAAATCCTGAGAAATAAATACGGTAATTAATTTTTTGTCCTTTATCAATTCCGGTACAAAAGGCTGGTTGGGAAGATAGAACTGGATAAGCGGCATCATAGGATCTCCATTTTTATCCAAAGGAATCTCTTCATCTTCAGCATAGGCAAATACCCGCCCGATCCATGATTCTTCTAAAACATTAAGAGGTCTGAAACCACCAGTAAAAAATTCTGTAGCAGGTATTTCTATTTTATCTTTAATTTCCTGAATTCTGTTATCCATTTTGTTATAAGTTATTAGTTTTCATCTTCTTTAAAATCTTCCCAAGTCAGATTCAGATATCCGTTGATTTGAGTTTTTTCTTCTTCTGTAAATACATCAAGTTTCAAGGTCATTTCTATAGATTCTGAAAGGGAAATTTGTTGATTATGCTGGGTAAACGCAAAACAACCGAGAAATGAAACTTCATTGTCTTTTAATTCTTTTATTTTGTCGCTCAGTTCCTGTTGGTTCAATGTTTTACAGGCAATGGCAGCTTCTTTTATTTCATTAATGGTCATAGTAATGGTATGCTGAGGTTTAAGAAAATTCAGCAATTTTTTCAAATAATCCAGGATAATTGACTACCAAACCATTATCATCGACTAAAATGTCAGCCTCAAAATCGCTTTGAAGATTGTCATAATGATAAGTATGGGGAGCAATTCTGGTATATTGCTGAGTCACCGGTTTTACCAGGTTATTCAGAACATCAATATAAATGACCTGGATTTTCCGGGCATCGTTTTCAGCCAATGTAAGGTTGTTGATGGGCAAGGTATTCGTAAAAGGAGTTAATGAGATATCAATGAAGGGAAATTCTTTAAAATCGGGATTAATTACATTGTTGATCTCCCATCCGTCCTGTAATTTTCTACCGGTTAATTCATTTTTAACCGTGTTGACTTCAGATTTGATGATAAATTCCTGGATATTCCAATTAATATCGATGATTAATTGATAATCTACAGTATACATTTTACTTTCATAGTAACCAATAATTCTTGATTCTATGATTGAACCTTTATCATTTTCTTTAAGACTGAAATATTCCAGGGATTGAAAAGCAATTCCTTGCCAGATCAATGTTTTCATTTTATTTTGGATTGGTGTTAATTTTTTTATATTCTTTTGATCAGGAGTTCCGGTTATTGAGAAATTCTCCGTTTCCTGATCCTGCTTAATGTTTCTCTGGCTACTCCCAGAAATGAAGCCAGTTGGGACAACGGAACTCTTTGTAATATCTCTGGATGTTTTTTTTCAAGATATTCAAGTCTTTCCTGCGCTGAATACAGTTTGAAGAGGTTGGCGAACTCTTCCTGTTTGTAAGCAATTTGTCGAATACAATGACGCCCCAGAGATTCTATTTCAATGTATTGTGCTGCAATTTTAAAGAGTATTTCTTTATTAAAGATAACAACATGTAATTCTTCACAAGCCATCATATTGAATTCAGAAGGTTTTCCACTGCCAAAACTATTGATATTGGTTGCAATTTCATTTTCAAAAAAGAAATCAGTGTTTTTTGTTACGCCATTGATTTCATAATAAGACTTACAATATCCTTTATCAATGTAAAATAATGATTGACATATTTCGCCTTCCTTTAAGATCAGTTCATTCTTTTTATATTGTTTTTCGGAGAGTGCAGCTTGAAGTAATGTCCAGCTTTCATCTGAAAATGGAGTGAGAGAACGGATATAGGTAAGAAGGTTTTCCATGTGAGATATCTATACTTTTTTATTTTTAGGAATTTTTAAAAGAAGTACAACAGCCCATGTTTGAAAAATAAGTTGTAAAATATTGATGATTCCGAGAATAGGCTCGGTGCTTAAATGGGTTATTATTACAGGTATTCCAAGGATACCGATCACAAAAAGAAAGATGAACAGATATTTTGCTACTGCGTTTCCCTTTCCGATCATATAACCGGTTCCAAAAACAAAAGCAATTACCGCGACAGAAATGAAAATTGCCAAACCTGAATTTAATTGTTCTGATGTCCAGATTAAACCGGCAATTCCTATTGCTCCAGACAGGTAGATAAGATTGGACGCTTTTGTGTGATTAGGATGTATTATGATGGGTTCGTTACTTCCAACTGTAGAAACAAGAGAGTTAATGCGATCCTGTTCTTCATTCGTAAATGTTCTTCCTCTTGATTGTAAAATTTCATAAGCGTACTGTATCGCTTGAGGTACAAATTTACTGTCAGGTTTTATGTATTGCTCAAGTTCTCGGTCAGACATTTTCTCCAGAACGTTTTTCTTTGTATCCATCTGATATAAGGTTATCTTTTTGCGAAAATACTGAAATTTTAATTTAATGATTTTGTTAATAAAGTTTGTTGTCTTTTTTGTAATTTTATTTAATAACAAATAAACTGTAAAAGATTAATAGACTGTTCTGTTATGAGAAAAATAATATTCACTTTGTTCTTTATTCCTGTTGTATTTCACGCTCAACAAACGGTTCAGCAGGATACTGAAATCCTCAATTATGTTTCACAGGTAAGTACAGATTCTCTGAAAAGTCATATCAATTCTTTGGTGAACTTTGGAACAAGGCATACCATGAGTTCTACTACAGATTCCAAAAGAGGAATAGGAGCTGCGAGAAAATGGGTGTCGAAAAAATTCAATGACTATGCAAAAAACGCAGCTGGAAGAATGGAAGTCTTTATGCAGAATCAAACCATCCAACCAGATGGAAAAAGAATAGACCGTCCTACTGATTTAGGAAATGTTATTGCCATTATTCATGGAACCAACCCTAATGATAAACGATTGTTTATGATGAGTGGACATCTGGATTCAAGGGTAAGTGATGTCATGAATAGCAAAGACAATGCTCCGGGAGCCAATGATGATGGAAGTGGAGTAGCAGGACTTATAGAAAGTGCCAGAATATTGAGCAAATCTAAATTTCCGGCAAGTATTGTATTCGTCGCTTTTTCTGGAGAAGAACAAGGCTTGCTGGGTTCTAAAATGCTGGCTGAGAAAGCAGCTAATGAAGGTTGGCAGTTGGAAGGTTTGTTGAATAATGACATGATTTCAAATAATCTCAGCAGTGATACTCATTTGATTAATACCCATCAGCTGAGAGTCTTTTCAGAAGGTCTGCCTCAATATGAGTTGGATAAAAAAGCTCAGGAGATTAGAAAATTCGGACTGGAAAATGATGGAGAGGCGAGACAGTTGGCAAGATATATTAAAGAAATAGGAGAGCGGTATGTTGATAATCTTCAGGTTAAATTAATTTACAGGAATGACCGTTTTTTGAGAGGTGGAGATCATACTCCATTTGTTGAAAAAGGATTTTCTGCTGTACGGCTTACGGAATTCAATGAGAATTTCGACCATCAGCATCAGGATATCAGAAAAGAAAATGGAGTGCAGTATGGAGATTTACCGGAATTTATGGATTTTGAGTATTTTAAAAAGAATGTTAGCGTAAATATTGCGGTTCTTGCAAATCTTGCAAAATCCCCTTCAAAACCTGAAAATGTAAAAATAGAAGTGAGTAAACTTACCAATTTTACAGATCTTTCCTGGGAAAAGCCTAAATCAGGAGAGGTAGGAGGATATTATGTATTGTTACGTGAAACGGATGCTTCTATGTGGCAGAAAAAAATATTTACCAAAGAAACTGTTATCAAGTTGCCTTATTCTAAAGACAATTATTTCTTTGCTATACAAGCCATAAACGCTTCCGGAAATGAAAGCTTGATCGTTTTGCCGAAAATAAAATAAATTTAAATATGTATTGGCTTTAGCCAAAACCTGAAAATTTTCACAAGCTATTCTATGTCCAACGTCATAAAAAGAGCAATTTCTTCGGAGTTATTATACAATCTTGTATTCACTCCGGTGATATTAAACCCCATTCTTCTATAAAATTGTATGGCTGGATAGTTTGTGTTCTGTGTTTCCAGTTCAATAACCCGGCAGTTAAGGTTTCTGGCCTCTTTGATTGCGCTTTTAATCAGCAGGATTCCCAATCCCTGTCTTCTGTATTTTTCATTCACAAGAATGTTCTCGATGTAGAAACTATTGTTCCAGGTTCTGTGTTCACAGATGATCCAGCCCTGAAGTTCACCATCTGCAAAAGCTCCGAAAGATGAATCTTTTTCAATGATCGTATTGAGTTCTTCGATATCATCAGAATTGGTTTCCCATACTTTAGTGTAGGATAATTTTTTTTCTCTCAGAGTCAATTCAAAGGTGCCACTGAATTCTATTGAAGAAACAGAGTAGATGATATCTGTTGAATATCCATTATGTCCCCATTCTAAACCAGGATTGGAAGTCAGCTTTTGTAGTTTTTTAATTTCCACGGAATATGTTTTATTGAATTTCAGTACAGATTTCTACAAGGTAATTGTTGGGATCTTTAATGTAAGCAGTCTTTTGTCCCCAAGGTTTTACAGCAATATCTTGATACAGAATGGCGCCGTTTTTTACAGCTTTTTCCACTAAGGTTTCTACATCGTCAGTTACAAACCCCAATTCAATCCCAAAAGGTTTAACTTCTGTTTTGGAAAGGAGGAATCCCTTTTTAATATTGGAGCTGGCCAAATCAACAGAAGCAAAAGAAAGAGTCGTTTCTCCAGTAATCAGTTCTCCATAATCTTTTTCAGGAGTAATGAATTTTATTTTTGCATCGAAAATATTTTGGTAGAAATTCATTGCTGATTCTACATTTTCTACATACAAAATGACATATTTAAACTTAATCATGTTATTAGATTTAGTGTAGTTTTGGAATTCAATTTTGTTTTATTTTCTATTTATAATATATTCTTCATCTGTGATTAGCTCAATGTGAGGACCATGCTGAGGATAATATTTCAAACCTTCAAGATGCCCAAAATGAAGTGCATATTTTTGAGTAAGTTGTCTTACTTTATTTCCAAATGAATTAAGATTGATGGATTGAACAGCACCTATTCTTTGGCAGCCATTCGTAAAGAAGAGCATTAGATTGGAGTGAGTACTGAAATCATAATCTTTATAATAAAATACATTGATATTTTCTTCCCGGCAGATAGAACCCAGATCATTGATGAAAAATTTTTTATCTGCTAACGGAAGATTACAGTCAATCCTTATAGAAAGATTTTCCGCATTATTCTTTTTAAAATCTGAACCTACAATTTGTAGAAAGCGATGTTCATTAGGCCCCCAATTTTCTCCTTCACTATGATAAGCTTTAGTAGATTGTGTTTTAAATGGAATGCTAACATCTAATAATACTGCATTTTCACGAATCAACAGTGCTTCCACTTCCAGGGCAAACTGAAAATGAAAATCAAAGAGCTGATGATCTCCAATGCTGATGATAAGCTGATTATCATTGATATTAAGAAACAAAAATGCTTCTTTAAACCTGGTTCTCAGATTTTCCAGTTTTTCGATAAAATCATTGATGTTTTCCACCTGAATTTTTGCAGCCAATTCTGCGGCATTATCTGCATGGCCTCCATATCCCTCGAAAAATTTAAAAAATTTGAAATCATATAAATTTTCAGGGAATTTAAAGTACCAATATACTCCTAAAATCATGATGAACCGGGTTGATAATTGAATAAAGATCAAATTTAAATAAAAATTCACGTTCTAAAACATTCAAAACCCCTAAATTTGTGATCAATAAAATTTTACTTGGATGCTTAGGAACATTTCAATTGCGGCAGCTACTTTTTTGTCCGTAGTTACAATCAATGCACAGAAGAACAAAAATTCTCAATTGGAAAGACCCAAATTAGTAGTAGGTCTTGTAGTAGACCAGATGCGTTGGGATTATTTATACCGTTTTTACAACAAATATGGAAATGACGGTTTCAAAAGACTTTTGAATACCGGTTATTCTTTAAATAACGTACACATTCCTTATGTACCTACCATTACTGCTTTAGGACATACTTGTATTTATACAGGATCTGTACCTGCGATTCACGGAATTGCCGGAAATGACTGGACAGATAAAGATACAGGTAAAGGTGTATATTGTACTGCCGATGACAGCGTTCAGCCAGTGGGGACAACCAATACCAAAACAGGAAGCCATTCACCTAAAAATCTTTGGTCAACTACAGTAACGGATGAGCTGAGGCTGGCAACAAATTTCCAAGGGAAAGTAGTCGGAGTTTCTTTAAAAGACAGAGCTTCTATTCTTCCTGCAGGTCATACACCAAACGGAGCTTTCTGGTTTGATGACAGTACAGGAAACTTTATTACCAGCACATGGTATATGAATGATCTTCCTCAGTGGGTAAAATCATTCAATTCTCAGAATTTACCGGAGAAATTGGTAGCTAATGGGTGGAATACTTTGCTCCCGATCAATCAATATACAGAAAGTGCACCAGACAATTCTCCTTGGGAAGGATTATTAGGTAGTGCAAAAACACCTACATTCCCTTACAATGATCTTGCAAAAGATTATCAAACCAAAAAAGATAACATTCGTTATACTCCTTTCGGAAATACGTTGACATTAAAGTTAGCAGAAGCTTCTGTAGAGGGAGAAAAACTGGGAGGTGATAATATTACAGACTTTTTAGCCATCAATTTGGCTTCTACGGACTATGCCGGGCATAAATTTGGGCCAAACTCAATTGAAGTGGAAGATGTTTATATCAGATTAGATCAGGATTTAGCACAATTCTTCAATTATTTGGATTCAAAGGTTGGAAAAGGACAGTACACGGTGTTCCTTTCTGCTGACCATGGTGGAGCACACTCTGTAGGTTTTTTAAAAGAACATAAAATTCCTACGGGATTCTTTGGAGAAGGTGCTGAAAAGAACCTCAACCAAAAGCTGAAAGATAAATTCGGAGCTGATAAATTGATCAACGCTATTGATAATTATCAGATTTATTTCGATAGAAAAGTATTGGCAGACAGCAAACTTGAATTGGATGATGTAAGAAACTTCGCTATTAAAGAACTGGAAAAAGATCCTACTGTTTTATATGCAGTTTCTGTAGACAGAGTGTCTGAATCAAGCATTCCTGAGCCCATCAAGCAAAGAATTATCAATGGAATCAACAGACAAAGAAGTGGGGATATTCAATTGATCTCTCACGACTCTATGCTTCCGCCATATTCTAAAACAGGAACTACTCATAGTGTATGGAACTCTTATGATTCACACATTCCGTTAATCTTTATGGGTTGGGGAGTGAAACAAGGTGAAAGCAATAAGGCTTATCACATGACGGATATTGCCCCTACAGTTTCTTCATTACTGAAAATTCAGTTCCCAAGTGGAAATGTTGGAAATCCAATTACAGAAGTTATAGGTCAATAATCTTAATAACATATAAAAAAAACATTCCGCTCCGGAATGTTTTTTTATTTTACATACACTGGAAGGTTATTAATTCTTTTTTAGATCAGGATTCAATCGATTCTGCTTTCGTATTTCTTTCATAAAATTCACTTTTTGCCTAATACATTTAAAAAGCTATCTTTGCAAAAATTTTGGTTTCCAGTATATTGGAATGAAAAGGGAATTGGGTGAAACTCCCAAACTGTCCCCGCAACTGTAAATCGCAATAAAAGTTTCTGTAAATAGCCACTGTATAAAAACGGGAAGGCACAGAAAGCGAAAGTCAGGAGACCTGCCAGAAAATTAATCAAAAAAACATATTGCTTTCGGAGGAAAAGTAGAAGGATATGGATATAAAAAGATCTCTAATACTATTTTTGTCATCTTATGGCTGTTTTCTTTTCGGACAGGAGAAAGCTGTAGATACTATTTATATTTTCGACAGCCAGATGAACAAGGTGAAACAATTTCACCCTGTGAAAACAATTCATGCTGAAGATGTTGAAAAAAACTCCAGTAACCTTTCCGAAGTATTAAGATTTCAGTCTTCCATTTATATTAAAGAAAACGGACGTGGTGGAACTGCCTCACCATCATTTAGAGGTACTACTGCTCAACAGACTTCTTTTGTTTGGAATGGAATTAATGTTAATTCCAATTTTCTAGGGCAAGGAGATGTGAACAATATTTCCCTATTCGGATATGACCAGATCGGAATAAAAGCAGGGGGAGGAAGTGTGACTTATGGTTCCGGCGCTATTGGAGGAAGTATTCACCTGGACAACAGCCTTAATTTCAATCAAGGTTTTCACGGCAGTCTATTTTCTGAAGCAGGATCTTTTAATACTTTTAATAATTTTGTTAAAGGCTCATACAGCAATGATAAATTCAGTTTTAAGGCTTCAGGAAATTATTCTATCAGTGAGAATGCTTATGAGGTGAATAAAGAACCCCGGAATTATATAAATCTTAACGGAGAATATTACAATACAAATTTTAATATTTCAGCTGCTTATAAATTCGCTCCACATCATCAGATTTCATGGATTTCTGAATGGTTTAATGGTCAACAGCATTTTCCAATCTTATTTGACAGAGAAACGGAAACAAAATATCAGACTCAAAATGTAAGAAGCCTAATTTCCTGGGATTGGAATAAGACCCGTTTTAATAACTCTTTTAAAGCAGCTTATACGGAAGAAAATTTCCAGTATTTTAATGATATAGACAGACCTAAATTCAGTAGTGGAACTGGAAGGAATTATATTCTGAAGAATGATTTCAATTATTTTCTTACCTCAAAGTGGAACTTCAATATTATTGGAGAATACCAATTTAATAAAGGTGAAGGTTATGGTTCAGGAATAGACCATGTCAGTAGAAATATGGGGTCCATTGCTGGATTGATAAGATATTTTCCTACCACTGATTTACGTTTTGAAGCAGGAATAAGACAGGATTTTGTTGGAGTGACTAAGTCGCCTCTTTTATTTTCTTTTTCAGGAAAATGGAATGCTTTAGATTGGTATAATCTGGGATTAAGTGTTTCAAGGAATTTCAGAGCTCCTTCTTTCAATGATTTGTATTGGAGACCGGGTGGAAATGAAAATTTAAAACCGGAAACTTCTTATCAGTTTGAATTGAGAAACCAATTTAAAGCTGGTGATTTTAAACTCTCTCTGGTTCCTTATTATATGGATATCAGAGATATGATAAGATGGCTTCCTACTTCCTTTGGATATTATAGTCCTGTAAATACTGAGCATGTAAGATCTTATGGAGTAGAAGCTCAAGCAGAATTTGCTAAACGCTTTGGAAAACATTTTCTGAATGTAGGTTTAGGATATGCCTATACAAATTCCCAGGATCTTGAAAAGAAGAAACAGCTGATGTATGTGCCATTTCATAAGTTTACCGGAAATATTGATTATCAGTATGAATTTATAAAAGTATACGCTCAGGGATTGTTTACCGGACTTACCTATACAGATTCCAATGAGAAGAAAAGTGAGGCACTGAAAGAATATTTTGTTATGAATGCTGGTGTTGGGGCTACGTTTTTAAAGAATTATACTTTGGGCTTTAAGATTAATAATATTTTCAATCAGACTTATTATACTATGTTTGCTTATCCGTTACCCGGAAGAAATTACAGTGTAAATTTAAATATCAACTTTTAAAAATAAAATTTAATATATATGAATATCAAAAGAATTTTACCTCTTGCATTTGCGTCTATGCTACTTTTCAATGCTTCTTGTAGCAGTGATAATGATATAGAAATTATTCAGAAACCTTCATCAGGTGCTTATGAAAACGGAATTATTGTTTCTAACGAAGGAGGGTTCTCAAAACCTACTTCTGATGTTACCTTTATTACTAGTAATCTGGGAACAGTTTATACTAACATATACTCTAACAATAATGGAGGAGAAGCATTCGGGAAAGTACTTCAGAGTATAGGCTTCAGTGGAGATAAGGCTTATCTTGTAGCCAATAGTCCCAGTAAAATTGATATTGTAAACCGATATACATTTAAAAAGCAGGTTACAGTAACAGAAAATCTTGATAATCCAAGATATATTGCATTCTCCGGGAATAAATATTTTGTAACAAATAATAATTTTGCTGGTAAAAATAAGCTTAATGCCTATAATATTTCAGATAATTCATTTTTTGGCAGTATGGGATTTCCGCGTTATGCTGAAAAAGTAGTTGAGGCAGAGGGTAATATTATTGTGCAGACAGATGGTATTGGATATGACACTAATCCACCCTATAACTCATTTGCCACTGGTTATACTATCACAGTTGTAAATCCTTCTACAATGGTTAATCCTAAGGTCATTACATTACCTACTAAAGGAATTATCAAAGATCTTATTTCTTACAAAGGAATTGCTTACGTACTAGTTTCTGATACAACAGATTCTTACATTTATAAAATCAATTCAGTCACTGGAAACTATACTACAACTACGCTTGCTGGAATTGCTGATGTTCAGAAGCTGAGAGCTGATAATAATATGTTTTATTTTATTACAGGTTCTAACAATATTTATAATATGACTGTTGGGTCTTCTTTCGTTTCTAAAGTTCCTATTGTTAAAGCATCCGGTAATGTATATGGTTTTGATGTAATTGACGGTAGAATTTTTGCATCAGATGCCAGCTTTACTGAAGATGGTAAAGTAAATGTTTATGATGCACTAAGTGGTACTCTATTGAAAAACTTTACAGCAGGTGTTGGAACAAACGGGTTCTATAAAAATTAAAAATTACGCTTCGGCGTATATAATATAATTTTTTATTTTTTCATCATTTGTGTTTTTTTCCGGGCGGGTTCTTTAGAACCCGCCCGGCTTTGGTATATACCTTATTGAAGCACAAAAAAAGCTGGATCAAAATCCAGCTTTTTTTTATTGAGTAAAAATTAATTCATTTTTAATCCCAGCTTTTCAGCTTCGGCAATCACAAATTTTGTTGCTTCTTCCTTTTCATTAGCAATTTCACCTTCAAGGATTGCTTCTTTAACTTTTTCCTTTAAAATACCGATTTCACGGCCCGGCTGAAGGTTAAACATTTCCATGATCTCTTCTCCGGTAATAGGAGGCTGAAAGTTTCTTACCTGATCTTTTTCCTCTACTTCTTTGATCTTTACTGCTACATATTCAAAGTTCTTTTTGAACTTTTCCTGCTTTTTAGAATTTTTGGTCGTGATGTCTGCTTTACAAAGAGTAAACAGTTCTTCAAGGTCTTCTCCGGCATCAAATAAAAGCCTTCTTAATGCAGAATCTGAAGCATCGTCCGTAATCAAGGCGATAGGTCTGGAAGAAAGCTTAACCATCTTCTGAACATATTTCATATCGCTTCCTAATGGCAGTTTTAATCTTTGGAAAAGAGCTTTTACCATTTTGGAGCCTAAGAATTCATGCCCGTGAAATGTCCATCCTGTACCTTCAACAAATTTTTTCGTAGGTGCTTTTCCTATATCGTGAAGTAATGCAGCCCAACGCAGCCAAAGGTTATCAGTATTCACAGAAATATTATCCACTACTTCAAGAGTGTGATAGAAGTTATCTTTGTGAGTCTGTCCTTCAACTTCTTCAACTCCTTTCAGTTCAATTAATTCAGGAATAATAAGCTTTAAAAGTCCTGTTTGCTCCATTAATTTTAATCCTACAGAAGGTTTTTCAGATAACATGATTTTATTGAATTCCACCATGATTCTTTCCATAGAAACAATCTTAATTCTTTCCGCTTCCTGCTTGATGGCTTCTAAAGAATTTTCTTCAATTGTGAAGCCTAAAGTTGAAGCAAAACGAACTGCTCTCATCATTCTCAAAGGATCATCAGAATACGTTTGAGCGGGTTCCAAAGGAGTTCTTAAAATCTCTTTTTCCAGATCTTCAATTCCATTGAACGGATCTATAAGTTCCCCGAAATTATCTTTATTCAAAGAAATAGCCATTGCATTGATGGTGAAATCTCTTCTTTTCTGATCGTCTTCCAAAGTTCCACCTTCTACTTCCGGTTTTCGGCTGTTCTCCGTATAACTTTCCTTTCGGGCACCTACAAATTCCAGCTCAAGATCTTTATATTTGATCATAGCGGTTCCATAGGTTTTGAATACGGAAACCTTTAATTTAGGATCGATATCCTGAGCGACATTCTGTGCCAGTTCTATACCACTTTGTTCCGTCACAAAGTCTATATCAGTAGATGCTTTTCTCTTCATCAGAAGATCACGAACATATCCACCAACAATATATACAGACTGGTTATTCCTTTCTGCAGCCTCAGAAATTATTTTAAAAAGTTTTAAATTCTTATTTTGAGTAAGATTAATTTTCATCGTTTATAATAGCGTCAATTTCTACCAATGCTGCTCATTAATCATAATGAGCGTACATTTTATTTATTTTTCCTTCTTCATTAAAAAACATTACTTCTACAGCATGTTTATCCATGATAGACCTATAAAATAATGCTACAGAATTTACCCCTGCTGTGGAATGAATCAGATCAAAATGCAGATCCGGAAACTTATCCAGCGCCTTTCTCCAGTAATCACGAACGGCTTCTTTTCCATTTAAAGAACTTTCTTTTCCTCCGGTAGCCATAGCAATCATGGGGGTGGTAATCTCAATATCATCAGAATAGTGGGTGAGGATACTCTCTAAATCGTGAGAGTTCCAAGCATTTATCCACATTTGAGCGAATTCTTGATGATGCATAACATGTATTTTACGAGTTGGATTTTGCAAAGATAGAATTAAAAAAAAGAAATCCTGCCGATATGAACAGGCAAGACTCTAAAAAATAAACAGATTAATACAGAATTTTTACTCTCTAAGAACTTTTATCCTGTTATCACTCCATATTTTGATTACAGAAGATCCTGAGTATTTTGAAACTTTCTCTCTGTCTTCTTCTACAGCATAATCTACAAGACTGATGATTTCCGGAGAAATATCAGAGAATTTCAATGGACTTTTATCACCACTGAAATTAGCAGAAGTAGAAACCAAAGGCTTATTCAGCTTGGTGATTAGTTTTTTACAAAAATCATTCTTCACCAATCTGATTCCGATGCTGCCATCTTCCGCAAGCAATTCTTTAGGCAAGCCTCTGGGATTTTCATAAACGATGGTTACCGGTTTTTCGCTTAAGTCAATAATTTCCCAAGCCATTTCAGGGACATCCACCAAATCCTGAAGTCTTTTTTCTGATTCTACCAGAATAATCATAGACTTGTTTTTTTCACGTTTTTTGATGTCAAAAATTTTGTTGACAGCTTCTATATTGGTGGCATCACAACCAATTCCCCAAATGGTATCAGTAGGGTATAGAATCGTTCCGCCGGATTTTAATATTTCAATAATAGGTTCCATATTTTTATTACATTCAAAACAGTGGATAAAGGTAGAGAATATATGAATTTTGTACAAAAAATTGAGGATAAAAAGGATGGTGGCATTGGTATGTTTTTAGGTTTTGGCTAAAGCCAATGGATTTGGAATAAAATTAAAAGACGGGCTAAAGCCCGTCTCTATTGATGTTTTATGTATGTAGAATTGTAAATATGTTATTCATTATCTAGGAATGAAAATAAATCTCGATTATAGCGTTCAAAATTATCTTACGACATTGTATCAGACTCAATAGAAACGGGCTTTAACCCGTTTAATAATAAATAAAGCATTCAATTTACACATTAAAATTATATTTTTCAATAAATTCCCGATATTCCTCTGTGAAACTCTTTTTCTGATGATGCTTTTCCTGATTCTTAATATAATTCCTTACAACATCTAATTTAGTTTCGGAAACAGAAACAGCAAAGTATTCATCCTGCCAGGAAAATTTATCTTTGGTAAGTTGATGTTTATTGATCCAATAAGATGACTCTCCCTTCAATAATTGTACAATTTTTTCTATATTCTGATGGGATCCTAAGGAAACCAGGCAATGGCAATGATCTGAATATCCATTGATCATATCTAAGAAAATTCCTTTTTCTGTTGCATATTCTTTGATGTGCTTCCACACTTTTATTCTTAGATCGAATGTATTGAGATGGGGCGTTCTGTTTCTTGTTGAGAAAACAAGGTGAACATAAATTTTGATAAAGGGCATTTGTGTTGTTTTATCAAAAATAATGTTTTTTAAATTAAGTTTTGGCTAAAGCCAATGGATTTGGAATAAAATTAAAAGACGGGCTAAAGCCCGTGCCTATTGATGTTTTATGTATGTAGAATTGTAAATATGTTATTTATTATCTAGGAATGAAAATAAATCTCGATTATAGCGTTCAAAATTATCTTACGACATTGTATCAGATTCAATAGAAACGGGCTTTAGCCCGTTTAACAATAAATAATACATTCAATTGGCTTTAGCCAAAACTTACTATTTCATCACATCCATCCCAATTTAGATAAATATCTCTCCTCAATAATATTCAGGTGGTGATAATTATGCCCAATAATCAGTTTCGCTATGGTCTCCACTGAGATTTCGTTACCATTGGCAATACCTGTATATTGTAAAGCTGCTGGATTCATCGTCTCCAATAGAATCTGAGTAGATTTCCTTACCAGTTTATACTCTTCCACTAAAGATTCTAATGATCTTTCACTGGCGAAAGACTGATCTGCGTATTCATTTTCATCAAACCCCGGAAGATTGTTTTTATCACCTCTGGCAAAAGCTAGTATTCTGTATTGAAAAACTCTTTCAGTATCGGATAAGTGAAGGAGTAATGCTTTCAATGTCCATTTACCTTCAGCGTAGGCAAATTTTGATTGCTCTTCAGTAAGATTAGAATAAATTCCTACTGTTTTGTCTTCTGATATTTTTAATTCAGCCAACCAATTCTCTGATGGAATCTGGTCTAAGTATCTTTGAATGTATTTTTGAAAATCTGTCATAGTTTTAGAATTTGACAATTTAGCAGTCTAACAATGTAGCAATCATTGGTAAGCTGCTAAACTGATACATTGTTATATTATTTATTTATCCACTCGTAAAAATTGACGGAGTCATACAACTCAAAACCACAGGCAGGATACAATTGATTACCTACATCATTACTTTTTCCTGTTTCAAGTAAGATTCCACAGGCGTTTGAAGCTTTGCAGAGTTCTTTTGCTTTTTCAATAAGCTCTTTAGAGTAGCCTTTTCCTCTATGGTTAGCATTGACGTATAGATCATTCAGCAGCCAATAACGCTGCATTCTGGTGGAAGAAAATATAGGGTATAATTGTACAAAACCAGTAAGAGTTTTGTTTTCTTCTGCAACAAAAATTTCAGAGTCTTTATTTTCAATTCTTTCCTGAAGAAAATCTGAAGCAGCAGGAATATCGGATGATTTGTGATAGAATATTCTGTATTGATCGAACGATTCAGCTAATTGAGGTAAATCTGCAATGACTGCTTTTCTCGTATTTTTCATAGGTATTGGGTGATGGTAATAAAAATGAGAAAGATATTAAATCCTTCTCATTTTATTTATTTTAATGTCTTAAGAAAATGCTCTTTCCAAATCTGCAATAAGATCATCCGCATCTTCAATACCAACGCTTAAACGTACCAGATCATCAGTGATTCCCAATTCTGCACGTTTTTCTGCCGGGATAGAAGCGTGAGTCATTAAAGCAGGATGGTTTGCTAAAGATTCCACACCTCCTAAAGATTCAGCTAATGTAAATACTTTTACTTTTTCAAGAAACTTGATGGCATCTTCTTTTTTACCGGATTTGAAAGTGAATGAAACCATTCCTCCAGATTCCTTCATTTGAGATTTTGCCAGCTCATATTGAGGGTGAGATTCTAATCCTGGATAAATTACTTTATCCACTGCCGGATGAGTTTCAAGATATTTTGCTACTGCAAGACCATTGTCAGAATGTCTTTGCATTCTCAATGCTAGTGTTTTGATTCCTCTTAAAACAAGGTAAGAATCGTGAGGACCTAAAATACCACCACTTGCAAATTGAATAAAGTGAAGTTTTTCACCCAATTCCGCATCTTTAGCAATAAGAGCACCAGCAATTACGTCAGAGTGTCCCCCTAAATATTTGGTAGCAGAGTGCATCACGATATCAGCTCCCAGGTCAATTGGTCTTTGAATATAAGGCGTTGCAAAAGTATTGTCTACAGCAACTAAGATATCTTTTCCTTTAGCAATGTCTACTACAGCTTTGATATCTACCAGTTTCATCAATGGGTTCGTTGGAGTTTCTACCCAGATTAGTTTGGTTTTATCTGTAATTACATCTGCAATTTTAGAAACATCATCAAAATTCACAAACGTGAACTTCAGCTGATATTTTTCAAAAAGTCTGGTAAACATTCTGTAGGTTCCTCCATAAAGATCATCTACCGCGATTACCTCATCACCAGGATTTAATAACTTCAAAACGCAGTCGATAGCAGCAAGACCAGAACCGAAAGCTAAGCCTCTTGCTCCATTTTCAATACTGGCTAAAGAATCTTCTAACGCCTGTCTTGTAGGGTTAGCTGCTCTTGAATATTCGTATCCTGAATGTACTCCAGGGCTTTTCTGTGCAAACGTAGAGGTTAAAAATACAGGAACGTTTACAGATCCCGTTGCAGACTCATGATGCTGCCCTCCGTGAATTACTTTGGTATTAAAATTCATATTTATATAATTTGATAATTTGAAAATGCGGTAATTTGAAAATTAAACTGATCTTGTTACAAATACCAGTCCTTTTATTTTCAAATTCTCAAATAACTTCATTTCCAAATTGTTTTTACTTTATAGCAGATTTCACTGCAAACTCTTCTGCAATTTCTTCCATCCACTGTGCTACATCCTCTTCACCAGTTGCTCTCTGATAAGTACTTCCTAAAGAAACTAAAATCTGGTGGATAAACATCTTCATTTGATCTACAGGCATTTCTTTTGTCCAAAGATCAATTCTTAGCGCTTCCATTGCTTTATCGTCCCATACAGAGATCATGGTAGCTTTTGTTTCCTCCTTTTCAACACCTCCGTCCTGGGCATTCCATGTAATATTTTCAGGGATGTGGTTTTCATCAAGCTCTACATCTATCGTAATCTGAGTTTTTCTCATATCAATCTAAAATTTTTGACAAAGTTAATACTTCTTAAGCTTATCCAAAATTTCTACGAAATTATCTTCATCAGGAAATGGAGAATTAAAGTTAAAAATTTTACCTTCCGGATCTATGATAATAAACCTGGGAATAGACTGTATTTTGTATTTATTCATAAATTGCTCTGCATTTAGCAGCCAAAACTGCGGAAGATTGGATGTTTTTGTTTTTAAATAATTGGTCCATTTCGATTGATTTTCATCGAGGCTGATAGAAATAAACTGAATATTATCATAATATCTGTATTGATGGCTTCTCGTTTCAAACACAGGTTTGATCTGTTTACATGGTCCGCACCAGGTTGCCCAGAAATCAATGACCACATATTTACCTTTATATTTAGAAAGTTTTTGAGTGATACCTTTATCAGTAAGAAGAGTAAGGTCGGGAAATACAGCTCCCTTCTGAGACCTGTTGATCCGGTCAAGTTTTGCATAAAGCTCTTGCTTGTAATCTGTATTGCTTACCTTGTTGATTTCAGCATCAAAAACCCTATTTCTTGTAAGGCTATCCGTTTGTAATTCTATAGTCTTAGCTAAATGTTTGGATAGTAGCTGGTCTTTTGAAATTCCTTTAGGCATCTGGTTGATTTTCACAAAAAGGATACTGTCAGGGTTGGAGATCTGATCTTTATCAGATAATAACTGATCCAGTTTATATTGAAGGTAATTATCATTTTTGCTTAACAGAGGGCTTGGTTTTTGAATGTTTTCATTTAACTCCTTAATGAAAGATGCAGGAGGAGCAAATTTTGAATCAGTCAATGAAGTCATTTTTCTATAATTATTGATCTCGTTTAGATATTCAATAGACATAAGTTCTCTTCTGTATCTTTTGTAGTCTTCAGAAAGTGCGTTGTTTTCGGGATCAGCAAATACATTAAGAATTCTTTTGTTTTCTTTCCAGTCAGATTCGGCTAAGTCATAGAATTTTGCAGGGTCATTGATGTAATTCTGTTTTTCCAATGCAGATTCAAACTCATATCCAAAAGAACTTTCATTGTTGCTGTATACCTGATCTGCTTTTCTGTTAGACCGTAAAAAAGAGATCCGTTTTGTATTATTTAACTGGATATCAAAATTAAACCAATCACCACTTGACATAATGAAGTTTATTTTTTTATTCCCGATTTCAAGGATATATTCATCCAATGGAATAGGATGGGCTGCCGTCCAACTGAATATATTGTTTTTGACAGCTGCAGCTCCTATTTTTTTGTGAAAATCTTTAGAATAAATTCTCACAGAGTCTATTTTAATATCAGTTTCCAGTTTTCCTTTAATAGAAACTCCGGTTCCATCACTCTGATAAGGCTTTGGTTTCTGGAAAATGTAAAGCAATCCTGAACCAATGATTAACGCCACGGCAGAAATAAAAATCTGTTTTCTGTTTTTAAGAAAAGCATTTTTAAATCCTTTTTTACTGTACCAAAAATAGCCCAGACTAAGAAAAATAATCATCCAGAAAAGACTCATGTACTCAGAGTGGGAAATGAAACTGTTCAGCCCTTTTATTTCCGGAGCATTCCAAAAAGTGTATAGAGAACTATAAGGATTGAAGAAAAAAGACTGTTTCTGTACAAGAGAAGTAATATTAGACGCTACTCCCAATGAACCGATAAGAAATGACCAGATAAAGCCTTGAAATGCTACAGAAACACAAAGCTGAAGCGCTGCAATTCCTAAAATAGTCACCCAGATCCTGATAAAGGTTTTTATCATCCAGGCTGCATCGAAAGTAAGCAGTTTCGCTGGATCAGGATGTACATAATAATCTATTAAAGCTAAAATAATATTAAATCCAAAATAAGAAGCAATACATAGAGTACAAAGGAATATCAGAATAATGTACTTTGAAAAATACAACTGAAGCCTGCTTAAAGGCTGCGTTTCCATCAGTTGCCACCCATTGTTTTTATGATCAGTCTGGGCAATCCTGTTGGAAGCGATAATCACAAATAAAAGTAATACGAAAAATGTGAAATATTTAATAGCTTCACCACCTATGGCTTTTTCAAATACAGAATAGTTCAGCATTTCATCTATTATGATGTTCTTTTTGAAAAATTCAGGAACAAAACCCAGCAGTGGGATCAATGCTCCTAAGATAAGAGCAATATAAGTGAGTCCTAATCCTTTTGTTTTTAGCCATTCTGTGCCGATGGCTGTCATTAATTTTTTCATTTGTGTTTTAGTTTTTTGTTATTTCCATAAACCAGTCTTCAAGACCTGCATTATTTCTGATCTCAAAGATCTCTGCATGATTCAAAACCAGTTTTTTGATAAGGGTAACAATATGTTCTTTAGATTCTGCAGTGATTTCTACAGTATTCTCATTGATGATTTTAGGAGAATATTGCTCCGGAATTTCATGGATAAACTGGGAGGCATTGTTGATTCCTATTCTGATATGATTGTATCGGTAGAGTTCATTAAGATCCTGTATGCTTCCTGTAAAGCGTATTTCACCATGGGAAATAATGGCAAGATGGGTAATCATTTTTTCTATTTCCTGAAGCAGATGACTGGAAATGAAAATAGTAACCCCTTCCTCTTTGTTGAGTTTCATCAAGAGTTCCCGTATCTCCAGCATTCCATTCGGATCAAGACCGTTTACAGGTTCATCCAGAATCAGCAAATCCGGTTTTCCAAGTAAAGTCATGGCAATAGAAAGTCTTTGTTTCATTCCCAGAGAATACTTTTTCATTTTCATTTTTCTGCTTTCCCAAAGGCCTACGAGATTCAAAACCCTTTCACATTCTGATTCAGGTAAGTCTCGAAGCCTGGAAATGATAATGAGGTTATCCCATCCGGAAAGATGGTCATAAAATGCAGCTGTATCTATCAGGCTCCCAATTTTTTGGAATCCTTCCGGATAGAGATCAGATAAATCCTTGTCAAAAATCCGGATGGTATGGTTGTCGTCAGGAATACTGCCGATCAGCATTTTCATCGTTGTAGATTTTCCGGCACCATTGGCTCCCAGGAATCCAAAAATACTTCCTTTGGGGACCGAAAGATCAATGTTTTTCAGAATCAGCTGATGGGGAGTAAATCCATAATTTAGATTTCGAATACTAATTAAATTTTCCATATATACTGTGTTGATGAAAGGTGAAAAATAAAAAAAAGACTTTCTGTAGTTACAAAAAGTCTTATATAGGTATGAAATAACGGTTACTTTGTTACACGAGGCTTATAACCGGATTCGTTAAAAATTTGTGTAGCATCCATTTTCAGGAAGTCTGTCAGTTTTGTTTCAGGTTTCTCTTTAAGATAAGCTTTACAGATCTGCCATCCTGTAAAAATCCCGATTTGTGGGGAGGATTCGTTGTCTATTTCAGTATAGAACTTTGAGAATGGTCCCGGAGCAATAAAGCGCTCTCCCAACCTTGGATCATCTCCAAATAACAGGTTACTTTCTACAAAATAATTCCAGATATTGGCTTCATTGTATGTAGCCCATTCATATTGTTTCTTTGTATAATTCATTTTCAGATAATCAGGAAAATCAGGAAGAAAAGCATCCTGTAGAATCATCACTTTTCCATTAAGAATGACCTGATCTATGAATTTTTGATGATCCGGAGATTCTGTTACAATATTTTCAGCAAAAAGCTGAGAAACCTTAGGAACAATATTCTGTGGGTTCATCGATTTCTGAAAGTAAACCTCCAGTCCTTTGTAATGAGCATTACCATCACCCATAAAACCAGTAATATCTATGAATAGAAGATTTCCTTTTTCATCATAAAAGATAGGATCCTGAACCATTTGTAAGGCCGATGAAAACAGATATACTTTTGGACTTTTAAACCTTGGGAAATAATGTTTGATGTGTGAAAATAAATCCTGAAGCTCTTTCTGTAATTTCGCTTGGTCTATTTTTCCAATGGCTTCCTTATAGATCTTAATTTCTTCTGCATCGGCTCTTCTTTTAGAGAAGTCAGCATCAGAAACAGTTCCCTGAAACCACGGAAACTGAGCTTTAAACTGGTCTAATGCAACATTAGGATTATAAAACACTTTGGAAATATCCGTCATTTCAATTTTTTCGGTGGTATCTTTTACCTCTATTTTCCATTGGTTTTCAGGTTCTTTTTTACAGGAATTCAATCCCACAACTAAAATAGAAGAAAAGGCAATGTATCTGAAAATC
This sequence comes from Chryseobacterium sp. G0162, assembly GCF_003815715.1. Taxonomy (NCBI): domain Bacteria; kingdom Pseudomonadati; phylum Bacteroidota; class Flavobacteriia; order Flavobacteriales; family Weeksellaceae; genus Chryseobacterium; species Chryseobacterium sp. G0162. The sequence continues at coordinate 3,756,462 of NZ_CP033922.1, forward strand.
TTCATTATTTTTACATTAAGTTTACAAAAATAAGGATTAAATGGAGATTTCATGATGAAATTTAAAATATTTACAGCATTCATCGGTATTTTCGGATTTGCTTTTTTACAGGGACAGAAGCTTGAGTTTAAAGATAAAAATCTGGAAAAGGCAGTCATTGAAAATTTTGATCTGAATAAAGATGGAATGATAAGTAACTTTGAAGCAGAAGCCGTTAATAACCTGTTTCTGGTCCAAAAAGGGATTACTTCTACAGATGATCTGCATTTCTTTAAAAATGTAAAAATGATTATGCTGGATGAAAATGCTATTTCTACGATCGTTCTGAAGGATATGGATAAACTGAATCTTTTTTCATGTACAGGATGTAAAGTGAAATCATTTAAAGCTGAAAACCTGGGAAATATTACGTCTTTATATATGGATAATAACCTTTTGGAAACTATTTCCCTGAAGGCAACACCAAAAATTGACCAATTAACATTATCTTTAAATCAGCTAAAAACAATTGATTTGTCCCAGCTTAAAAATTTAAGAAGACTGAATGTGGAACATAACAAGATTTCTAAAATTGATATTTCCGGAAATCCTGCTTTGCAGACTTTAAACGTAGGTGGAAATAAAATGAAAGAGGAAGACATCAAGAAAGGATTAAAAACAGAGGTTACCATTTTTGGAACGACTGACTAAAATTCATACTATGAAAATAGAAACCCAAAGACTTATTTTAAGAAAACTTGAAGAGGCTGACTTTGATCGGATGTTCCTTATGGATTCTGATCCTGAGGTGATGAAATATCTCGGAAAACCAGTGATAAATGTTGATGAATCAAAAGAAGCAATCAAAATGATTCAGAAACAATATGAAGAAAATGGAGTTGGCAGACTTGCCGTAATTGAAAAAGAAAGTGGTTTGATGATTGGATGGAGCGGCTTGAAATTATTGAAACAACCTATCAACGGACATGTGAATACATTGGATTTGGGCTATCGTTTTATTCCTGAATTCTGGGGCAAAGGTTATGCCATAGAAGCTGCACGAGCATCTCTGGAGTATGGTTTTAACGAGTTAGAAGCAGACGTTATTTATGCCTACGCAGATTCTGGAAATACAGGCTCAAATTATATCTTAAAAAAGCTGGGCTTCAAGAATACAGAGGAATTTGAAGACTCAGGAGTTAAATGCTTTTGGTATGAATTGAAACGTGAACAATATTTTTAATAGATAATGATAACAATAAGACAAGAAGAAGTAAAAGATTATGAAGAAGTTTTTAAGCTTATAGAAGATGCTTTCAGGGATATGGAACATAGCGATCATCAGGAACATTTTCTTGTAGAAAAATTGAGAAAGTCTGAAGCATTTATTCCTGAACTGTCTTTGGTTGCAGAAGATGAGAATGGGCGTGTTGCCGGGCATATTTTATTTACAAAGCTTATCATTGAAAATGATTCAGAAATTTTTGAATCATTAGCTTTGGCCCCCTGTTTCTGTAAAACCTGGGTTTCAAAATCAGGGAATTGGCAGACAATTAATTCGTGAAGGACATCTTATAGCTCAAAAACTAGGATACCAATCGGTGATTTTAATTGGACATGAAGAATATTATCCAAAGTTTGGTTACAAAAAAACAAGTAATTTTGGGATCTCATTTCCGTTTGAAATTCCGGAAGAAAATGGAATGGCCATTGAATTGGTAAAAGATGGATTAAAAAATATAAAAGGGAGGGTAAAATATCCCAAAGAATTTGGAATAGACTAAAAAAATATAAACGATGCAGACACAGAAAGTGATAGATCATATTGTTGGCTGGTTAAAAGATTATGCCACAAAAGCCAGAGTAAATGGATATGTAATTGGAGTTTCCGGAGGAGTAGATTCCGGAGTGGTTTCTACCCTGGCCGCAATGACCGGACTAAAAACATTATTGATCGAAATGCCAATCCGTCAGAAAGCTGACCAGGTAGACAGAGCACAGGATCACATGAATGACCTGAAATCCAGATTTCCCAATGTGGAAATCATGTCTGTAGATTTAACACCTGCTTTTGAAGAGCTTTATAAGACTTTTGACGTAAAAGATGATCTGTATCCGAATGAGAAACTGGCATTTGCCAACACAAGATCGCGTTTAAGGATGCTTACACTGTATTATTACGGCCAGATTAACGGACTTTTAGTGTGTGGAACCGGAAATAAAGTGGAGGATTTCGGAATTGGATTTTATACGAAGTATGGAGACGGTGGAGTAGACGTTTCTCCAATTGGAGACCTTTATAAAACAGAAGTGTATGCTTTAGCAAAAGGGTTGAATCTGATTAAAAGCATTCAGGAAGCAATTCCTACGGACGGACTTTGGGATGTAGACCGTACAGATGAGCAGCAAATTGGAGCAACGTATCCGGAACTGGAAAAAATTCAGAAAGAATACGGAAGCAAAACAGCTGAAGATTATGAAGGCAGAGATAAAGAGGTATTCCAAATCTTTGACAGAATGCATAAAGCAGCAAAACATAAGATGGATCCTATTCCGGTTTGTGATATTCCTGAAGATTGGAGAGAATCATAAATAAAATGTACTATTTAGCAATGTACCAATCATTGGTATATTGCTAGACTGATACATTATTACATTAATATTATATTGTTACTATGAATAGTAAAATAAGAGCGGTATTTTTTATATGCTTGGGCCTTCTTTTCGGAATGTCGGTGATGTATATCTATAATAATTTTATTAAGAGTAAAGATCATTCATCCTCAGCTAAAACTGAGGCTGTAAGCTATGGAAGTACTTCCACAGAAGATCAGTATAATACCGGGAATTCATCAATACAGGTTTCTATTGAAAAGCTGACTGAAGAAAAAACGGTGATCAGTTATGTAAAACAAAACCATAGACTTCCGGATTACTACATCACAAAAAATGAAGCCAGAAAACAGGGCTGGAATCCTTCAAGAGGAAATCTTTGTGAAGCAATTCCAGGAAAAGCTATTGGCGGAGATAAATTTGGGAACAGGGAAGGGAGATTACCTGATGGAAATCAATATTTTGAAGCCGATGTTAATTACCATTGTGGTGGAAGAAATGCAGACCGGATTATTTATACCAAAAATGGAGATGTTTACCTTACCAAAAACCATTATAAGAGTTTTGAAAGACAGTAATTATCACTTTGAGGAACGAAGCGATGACAAGATCTAAAGTAAAAAAGGATAATTTGTATTTAAACCAGGATAAGTAGTAATTTTGAAAAATAATAGTTTTGCTTATTTACTGTTTTTATTTCTGATGTTTTCATGCTCGGAAAAACAAAGGAATGGTAAAGTACAGAAACAAAAACCTGCAATAACCATACTCATTCAGCCATTCAGAGGTATACAATCTGAAAAAGTGAAAACAGTAGCTGAAGGGATTAAAAAAGTATATCCTAATGTTAAAGTTCTTGAAGCTATAGATTTTCCTGGAAATGCTTATTATAAGGAAAGAAACCGCTATAGAGCGGATTCAACGATTAAGTTTTTAAACACTAAGACCAGGGAAGGCTTTGTTACCATTGGACTCACTTCAAAAGATATTAGTGTGACCAAAGGTAAAATAAAAGACTTTGGGGTGATGGGTTTAGGTTATAGACCGGGAAAAGCTTGTATAGCATCAGATTTTAGATTAAACAAGAAAAACTCAGACGAGCAGTTTTATAAGATCGCTATTCATGAGCTTGGTCATACTCAGGGGCTACCACATTGCCCGGAAAAAATGTGCTTTATGAGAGATGCAGAAGGTAAAAATCCTACTAATGAGGAAACGGATTTTTGTAAGAAATGCAAAACTTTTTTAATCAGTAAAAATTGGAAATTTAGTTCAATATGAAGACAGTATATATAGATTTTACAGAAATAGGCGATTATGAGGATTTCTATGCTCAATTAAAAGAAAAAGTTCAGCTTCCTGAACATTTCGGGGATAACCTTGATGCGCTTTTCGATACCATTACCGGAGACCTTGAAATGCCACTTCACATTGAATTCGTGAATATGACGGTAGATCAGCTTGAAATTTTTGAAGACCTGCTGACAACATTAGAAGATGCAGAGGAAGAAGTTGAGGATTTCACTTTCAGCTACTATCTGGAGCAATATGAAGATGACGAAGACGAAGAGGAAACAGAAGACTAGTAGGTAATGTAAAAAGTAATAGGGTTGTTTTAGAAATAGAACAACCTTTTTTATTGTTTAAAGATTGGCTCAATCAGCAAAATCAGCGAGAGTTTTAAGTTATATGGAGAATATTTTTACGCAGATAAAGGGGATTTCACAAGTTTCTCTTTGATACTGTTTGTTGAAAAATGCCAAGGCGCAAAGAGTTTCAATAAAGTACTCCTTTTAAGGTGCAAAAAAAATAAAGATTTTCAGGAAACGTATATTTTGAGGAATAATATCTATGTACTTATGTAGTTAAAAAAATTAAACGACATAGGTACATAGGTTTCAGGCTACATATCATTCACGGCTATAGGAGTACAAACATGGTTGTATTAAATTTTAATGTAGATAAAATTTTAGGTATTAAAAATAAAAACCAACAGAACGACTGTTGGTTTTAAATTCAATATAACTCACCATAACATGTAAGTCCGTATTATTTTAAATATCACAGCAAAGCCAAATATTTACTTTAAAATCATACATTACAAATCTACAGGTTCACCTTATAAAAAGGTAGAATCAAAATAGAAAGGCAATAAATCCTTCACTGCATGAACTTTCACAACCTCTTCATTCATACTTGAAAAATAAAGGTCAATGTTTTCGTTTTGCTTGGTTTCATATTCTATTAAACTTTGACGACAGGCCCCACAAGGTGGAATTGGTGGGTTTTTTTCGTGAAATTCTTTAGGACCACCCACAACGAAGATCTTTTTTACCTTCACATTGGGAAAGTTGGCGGCTACCCAAAAAAGAGTAGTTCTCTCAGCGCAAAGCCCTGAAGGGAAAGCAGCATTTTCCTGATTGTTTCCGGAATATATTTCTCCGTTTTCCAACAGCACAGCACATCCTACAAAAAACTGAGAATAAGGTGCATAAGCGTTTGCGCGAGCCTCTTTGGCTCTTTCGAATAATTGTTTTTCTATATCGCTCAGTTCGCTGCTATTTTTAAAATATTCGTAACTGATCTGTATGTCTTTTTTCATATATTGTAGACTAAAAAAGGGGGGTAAAATTAGTTCTTTTTAATGAGGTGGGCAATATTTTATTCTTCCAATGAAAAGTTCAATTTTTTAAGACTATAAAATGTTATATACTTCAATACAATTCAGAAATATAGAACTGAAAAACCGCTGGGTAATGTCTCCCATGTGTATGTATTCATGCGAAAACGGAATGGCCAACGACTTTCATCTGGTGCATTACGGGAGCAGAGCACAGGGAGGAACCGGCTTGCTTGTAGTGGAAGCTACAGGAGTAGAACCGAGAGGAAGAATTACCAATCACTGCATGGGAATTTGGAATGATGAACAAGCAGAAAAGTTACAGCGAATAGTAGAATTTGTTCATGAAAATTCAGACAGTAAAATAGGAATTCAACTGGCCCATGCCGGTAGAAAAGGTTCCACATGGAATAATTTGCAGATTCCTATTGAAGAAGGTTGGGAAACCATTGCACCAAGCTCCATTCCTTATCATCCTTCAGAAAGAATTCCACATGCGTTGAGCACCGATGAGATAAAAGAACAGGTTCAGAATTTTAAAAAAGCAGCCCGAAGAGCAGTAAAAGCAGGTTTTGATGTTATTGAAATTCATGGAGCGCATGGCTATCTTATCCATCAGTTTTTGTCACCGTTATCCAATATCCGGACAGATGAATACGGCGGAAGCTTTGAGAACAGAATCCGTTTTCTCATGGAAATTGTAAATGCAGTGAATGAAGAACTGAATGAAAATACGGCACTTTTTGTAAGGATCTCCGGAACAGAATATGCAGAAAATGGCTGGGATATTCAGGATAGCGTAGCGTTGGCAAAAGTCTTAAAAGAGCATTCCGTTGACCTTGTGGATGTATCAAGTGGCGGGAATATCCACGGAGCAAAAATTTCAGTTTTCAACGGGTATCAGGTTCCTTTGTCTTCCCAGATCAAAAGCGAAGCTGGGGTAAAAACAGGAGCTGTAGGCTTAATTACAGAATTGGAGCAAGCTGAGACAATTCTTCAGCATGGAGAAGCAGATCTGATCTTTGTAGCAAGGGAAATATTAAGAAATCCCTACATTGCAGTTCAGGGAAGCTTTGAAATGAAAGAAGAATGCTTTTTCCCACATCAATATACCAGAGCGAAGATCTCATCATAACAAGATAGGAATACCATCATCCTAAAGAAAAGAAATGAATATAGAAGACTTTATGCTGACCTGCCCAAGTAAAAAATTTCTGGGGGTAGAATGTTTGGGTTGTGGCGCTCAGCGTGCCATTGTTTTGGTCTTTGAAGGGAAATTTTCAGAGGCATTTAAAATGTATCCTGCTGTATACTCGGTATTGCTGTTTTTTTTCATTTTGGGATTAAGTTTTATAGATAAGAATAGAAAATATTCCCCTGTTCTTATGATCCTGATTGTCATCAATCTTGTCATTATGATTGTTTCCTATGTTTACAAACATTTCTTATTATAGGGAAGAGAAAAATGTAAATCAAAGTTCTTTTTTGAAAATTCTATAATTTTATAAAGTATGAAGTCGTAGAATTACTACAATTTTTAAAACTGTTCCCTCAAAACTTTTGATATTAGAACTTGAAGTCTATCTTTGTTATAGAAAATCCTTTAAACAGGGCTATCATTAATGATTTAAATTTAAGAATATGGCAGGAAATTCAAGAGGAATCTTAAAATTCAATGGAGGTGAAGGTCAGAAGTTATTAAAACTTAATTACAGCGTTTCAAGAGCTACTGACGTTTCAGGACGTGTAGCATCAGATCCGTCAAATGCACTGATAAAAGTAACCATCGAAGCAACAGAGAAATCTGATGTTCTGGAAAGTTTACTTAATAGCAAATATAAACCTACATCAGGAGAAATCAACTTCAATAAATCTCACGAAGAAGGTACATTAATTACCTTGAAATGGGAAAACGGATATGTTATTCAACATGAAGTAGACTTTGATGCAATAGACAGTAACAATATGCTGATTAGCTTTGTAATAAGCGCTGAAACCATTACTTATGGTAATTCTGAATATGCAGGACTTTGGCCAAGCAGCTAAATATTTATCTCTTAAAAATAAAAGACTGTCTTAATCAAAGACAGTCTTTTTATTATAAATATATTTGGATTATTTTACTAAAAACTGCAGTGTAGTTCCATCCAGTTTCAAAATATAAACTCCCTGATTAAGACTTCCGGTTCTGATTACATTTCCATTCCTGAAAGGTCTGTCAATCGTCTGAATAACTTTCCCCTGAAGCGTATAGATTTCAGCTCTTTTAATATCTTTAATTTCACCTTTTACAATGATCTCCTGATTGGTGATCGGGTTAGGAGTAATTTTAAAGTTTTGCGTGGTCGCTTGGGTAACACTTTTAGCTTGCCTGGCAGCAGAGTTTGAATAACATGTCCATTTCAGATCATCAACAGCCACTCTGTTGCTGGCTGAGTTATTTACCAGGCTTACCGTTACATTCCCGGAAACATTAATATTATTAATAGTTGTTGTAGTAGCAGCCATACTATAAGGAACCGTACCCACTGTTGTTCCGTTTACTTTTACATCAAGAACCCCGTTGCTTCCTGAAAATTTCAACTGTGTAGTTACTGTTAAAGAGCCAATTCCATTTGCCGAACTTCCGGATGTTAATGATCCATTTCTTACAGTAATAGCCTTATTATTGATCGTTTGGTCTGTTCTGGAGTCTGTAGCAGTCCAGGAAATACCGCCATTGCTCCATGTTTTGGTGGAATAAGTAGAGCTTGCAGCAGGAATGGATTCGAAATTTTCATTGGCACAGTCTGTAGATGGATTAGGAGTTGACGTTCCTGTATTCGTTGTTCCTGAAACGGTAGAACTGTTTGACGATGAATTGCCAGCAGCATCTTTGGCGACAACATAGAAATTGTAAGTAGTTGAAGGATTTAATCCTGAAATCGTTGTAGAAGTTGAACTTATTGTAGTTTGAAGACTTCCGTTCATATAAACATTGTAAGCAGAAACTCCCACATTATCCGAAGCAGCATTCCATGTAAGAGAAATACTGTTGGATGTTTTGGAAGAAATGGCTAAACCTGTAGCAGTTGTAGGAGCTTGAGTATCACTGGTTGGTTGTTGAGATCCCCAGATAAGATTTACATAGCTTGGGTTATCAATGAAAGGATTTCTGTTACCCTGATAAGTATATGATGCATTATTCCTTTTAATTTCGGCTTGAGATACCGGATCTTGATTATGCCATGCTAAAAGAACATTCAATTCCCAGGTCTGAAGTCCGGGAAATGTAGAACTTCCCAGCATATTTCCTGAAGAAAAAGAAGAAAGCTTACTCTGATAACGCGTTACAAAATAAAAGATCATACGGGCAACATCCCCTTTAAACTCATCAATCGGCTCAAAAACGACCCCGGAATATCCTGAAGAAACAGAATTACCCAGCTTTGATCCATTCTTAGAGGTAAAAGTTGCACTTCCAACCTTTCCAAACGGATAATTACTTCTCATTCCGTTTACTTTGCCATCTGTAGCTCTGATAAAATGAATGTCAGCCACCATTGGTGAAGCCTGATTAAATAAACTTTGAGGGATAATATGTTCTCTGTTATAACAGTTTCCTTCTGTAGAATAAGTCCCGCACTGGTTTGATCCTGGAGTATATTTATAAGGGTCAGCACCTACAGGTTTTTCTGAATAAATATCAAGGATAGAACCATCATTTTCGTAGTCTTTATCAATGTCGGTCGTTTTATAGGCAGTCCATAATCCATTGTAGCCTTTGTCCTGGTGTCCGCTGGTAATAATGCTGCTCAAAGCAGTTTTAAGTGCAGCACCACTCAATCCATTGGCCGAGTTGTAGTATCCTGTAGGAGCCTGGGCATAGACAAGTCCCGAGAATACAGAGAATAAGATAATTTTTTTCATATTAATATAATTTCCCACAAGATTACTACATTTTCATGAATAAGAAATTACATTATTATTAATTTTGAATGTACCGCATTTAGCTTTCACCATTGAATTATAAATGATGATTGATTATGATAAATGATCTCCAATTAGTAAACATACATGATAGGAAATTTCTCGATCGCTTTCATCTTGGAGACATTTAATATTGTGATCCATAAACCTAAAACCTGTATTTCTGAACTTGTCCTTCGAATCTCGAAACCTATACTTGAATAATCCCGGTCATAAAAATAAAAAAACCGGCACAAAAGTACCGGCTTATATAATAATAGCTATAATTTTTTATTTTCTCTGTGGCGGATAATTTTTCATAATCTCAGCCAAAATTTCAGGAATCTGTCTCTGTTTAGATTTTGGAGAATCTACAGAAATTCCGCTTCCTATACCTTGCCAAACCAATTTATTGGATTTTGCATCAATAAGGTCAACGATTAAGGCGCCTTCATTATAATTGCTTGTCCATGTTCTGTTCATTCCAACACCCCATCCGAAAGGTCCACCCCAACCCCACATTCCGTAAGGGGAAGAACTTTGTATATCCGTAATTTTTTTATGGTTTGCTTTTACGTTGATAATAAGATCAGGATTTTCTCCGGATTGAAGTCCTTTGCTTTGAAGTTGTCTCGAAAGCTCATTCAGAACTCTGTCTTTATCAATATCATTCAATTTTAGATCATCAATTCTTATTTTATAAGTTTTGTAAGAATTGAAATTGGCGGTTTCAGCATAATCTGAACGTACCTGAAACGGGCTACAAGAAGTTAAACCTAATGTAGCAGATGCCAACAAAATAAAAATATATTTTTTCATTTTATTTATTTTTTTTATCATTTTTAATGAATGTATCAGTCTTTTTATCGTACCCGTAAGGACAGTGTCTGCAGCCGCTTTTACAGCAATATCCTCTTTTCAGATGAAATTTTTCTGTAAAAACTTTGTATCCCTGTTCATTATAATAAAAGTCTTCACCTTCTTTGATGTCATAATGGGCCATAAGTTAAATGCAAAGTCAAAAAACTTTTTATATTTGTTAGTATGATAATTGTATGCCAAAAGCCATTAAAAAAATTAAAAATTAACGGCATTGCTCTTTTTCCCTTTATCTTCATTAGGAAACCCGAAGATAAGGAAAATAATACACTTATTAACCACGAAAAAATCCACCTGCGGCAACAGTTGGAAATGCTCATCATATTCTTCTACATTTTCTATGTTATTGAATATTATTACTGGTTTTTCAAACTAAAAGATGGCTACCAGGCATACAGAAGGATCTCATTTGAAAGAGAAGCCTATGCTAATGAAAACAATCTGAATTATTTGCGTAAGAGAAAGTTCTGGAACTTTAGGAAATATTTGTAAAAAACATCAATAGGGTGGGCTTTAGCCCAACCTAAAAATTTAAATATATTACGCATCAGTACAACATCATCATCCGTGAAAACCTGTGCAATCCGTGGGAAACTTAATAATTAATCTTTTATTATTTTTGTACCCTATAACCCATGAGCAGTCTAAAAAACTAAAATGCTATTACAATTCCCAACAGAAACTATTCCCATTCAGGAAATCCAGATTCATAAAAATGTAACACTCTTCATCAAGAGAGAAGATCTTATCCATCCCCAGATTTCTGGAAATAAATATTGGAAGTTGTTTTATAATGTTAATCGTTATCTGGAAGGAAACCCTGAAAAACCTTATATTATTACATTTGGAGGAGCTTTTTCCAATCATATTGCTGCTGTTTCTGCGGTAGGTAATCTAGCGGGTATTCCAACATTAGGAATTATCAGAGGAGAAGAATTACAGGACAAATGGCGGGATAATCCAACTTTACTGTTTGCCAAAAGAAACGGAATGAACCTGAAATTTGTCACCCGTGAAGAATACCGTCATAAAGAAAAGCTGACAGAATTCCTGCAGCAGGAGTTTTCTAATGCTCTGGTTGTTCCTGAAGGAGGAACTAATGGAGAGGCCGTGGAGGGGGTGAAAATGATGCTCAATGAGCAAACAAAAGATTTTGACTATCTTTGCACCGCAGTTGGAACGGGAGGAACCATTGCCGGAATTTCAAAATTTTGTGAAGATAATCAGAAAGTTATAGGATTTAAGGTCGTTAACGATGCTTCACTTGAAAATAGAATATTTGAATTAACTTTGAAACAGAATTTTAATCTAATAGATTCATGTTTTGGAGGTTATGGTAAAATAAGTGATGAGAATATCCGTTTTATCAATGATTTCAAAGAGAAATACAACATTCCTCTGGAACCGATTTATACAGGAAAGATGATGCAGAAGGTTTTTGAATTGATTGAAGAAGATTATTTTCCTGAAAATAGCAGGATTTTGTGCTTTCATACTGGTGGATTACAGGGGATTGAGGGAGCTAATCTGCTTTTAGAAAAACAGAATAGAAATTTAATTATATAAGTAAAATTGAAAAACATGAAAAGACTTTTTCTATCCATAAGCCTTTTAGTTTTATCAAAATTTTCTGCCCAGAGTTGGGCAACCGAAGATCAATACATCCAAAAATTTGCAAAATATGCAGTAGAGGAAATGGAAAAATATAAAATTCCTGCTTCTATTACTCTTGCGCAAGGACTTCTTGAAACAGGAGGCGGGCAAAGCAGGCTGGCACAGGAAGGTAAAAACCACTTCGGAATCAAATGTAAAGAAGATTGGACCGGTAAAACAATGAAACATACAGACGATGCTCCTAACGAGTGCTTCCGGGTGTATGACGATCCAAGACAATCTTACGAAGATCACTCTATATTTTTATCTACCAGAAAATATTACGCTAATCTTTTCAACCTGGATATGAAGGATTACAGAGCGTGGGCATATGGCTTAAAAAAGGCCGGATATGCAACCAATCCTCGTTATGCTTCCATTCTGATCACCAAAATTGAAAAGTATAAGTTATACGAATACGACAACACCAGTTCTAATGAAGTGTTGTATGCTGTTCTTAAAATGTACCCGGATCTGAAAGATGACAGAACTTTTATGGCACAACTGGAGCCTTCAAAAGCGACAAAGAAAGCCAAAGAGCCGGTGACCGTAGAAGTTCCTTATAAGCAGACTTCTTACGCACAGCAACAGAAAAGAGTGGAGAGAATCAAAACAAAAGCTGAGATTTTGAATTCTATTCTTATCAAAAGTCACCCGAACGACGGGCTGAAATATATTATCATTCCTGAAGATACCGATATTAAATTCATTGCTAATAAATTCAAGGTCAGCGAAAGCCGCCTGATGAAATGGAATGAACTGGACAATGAAACATTGAAGAAAAATGATATCGTTTTTCTTGAATCTAAAAATTCATCAGGAAATACAGCCACTTATAAAGCCGTATCTGGAGAGGATATGCATGATATCGCCCAGAAATTCGGAATCAAGTTACATAAATTATACGCTAAAAACAGAATGGATGAAGGACAGCAGCCATCTGCAGGACAGCTGATTTATCTGATTGATAAAAAACCAAGAAACTAATTTAAATTTTTTGTTGAGAGTTTATTGTTGACACTTAACCGCCAACCCGTAACTGTCAACCAACGACAAATATATATGAAGTATCAAAGAAGTTCGGCTTTATTTGATGAAGCCTACAAATACATTCCGGGAGGAGTAAATTCTCCGGTAAGAGCATTCAAATCAGTGGGAGGAGTTCCTGTTTTCATGAAATCTGCAAAAGGAGCTTACCTTACCGATGCTGATGATAATACGTATATCGATTACATCAATTCATGGGGACCTGCTATTTTAGGTCACACGCATCCTGAAGTATTGGAAGAACTGAAAATCCAGGCAGAAAAAGGATTCTCTTTCGGTGCCCCTACAGAACTGGAAACTGAAATTGCTAAATTCATCATCGAAAACGTTCCGAATATTGACCAGATCAGAATGGTTTCTTCAGGAACGGAAGCGTGTATGAGTGCTGTAAGACTGGCAAGAGGCTATACTAAAAGAGATAAGATCGTAAAATTTGAAGGCTGCTATCACGGACATTCGGATTCATTCTTAATTAAAGCAGGAAGTGGAGCTGCTACCTTTGGAAATCCAAATTCTCCAGGAGTAACAGAAGGTACCGCAAAAGATACTTTATTAGCTCGTTATAATGATTTTGAACAGGTTCAGGATTTATTCCGTCTCAATCCGGGAGAAATTGCTGCTGTAATTATAGAGCCGGTTGCAGGAAATATGGGATGTGTATTGCCTGAGAATGATTTCTTACAAAACTTAAGAAAGATCTGTGATGAAAACGGAGCTTTATTGATTTTTGATGAGGTAATGACTGGTTTCAGATTAGCATTCGGTGGAGCACAGGAGCTTTTCAATGTAAAAGCTGACCTGGTAACGTATGGAAAAGTAATCGGAGGTGGACTTCCAGTGGGAGCTTTTGCCGGAAGAAACGAAATTATGGATCATCTGGCTCCAAAAGGTGGTGTATATCAGGCTGGAACATTAAGTGGAAATCCGTTGGCGATGAGAGCAGGATTAAAAACGCTTCAATTGATTAAAAACGATGCTGAATTTTTCAACAGATTAAGCAAAACAACCCAAACCTTAGATCTTGAAATTGGAAAGATTTTAAATGAAAAAGGAATTGCTCATAAAATCAACAGAAAAGGATCTATGATGTCTGTGTTCTTCCATACCAACAGGGTTTCAAACTTTGATGAGGCACAGGAAGCAAATCATTCATTGTTCAATAATTTCTTCCATCAGATGCTTCAAAATGGAGTGTACCTGCCACCAAGTGGTTATGAAACATACTTTATCAGTGATGCGATCAAAGAAAAAGAAATTGATATGACGCTGGAAGCCGTAAGAAAATTTGAATATTCTAATTTATAAATAACAAGAGACTGTCTTAAAAGGCAGTCTCTTGTTTTGTATCAAGAATTAAATTTATTAAGCCAAACCATAGCAGAGTAAGCACATCCATCGTCCTTCATGATTCGCCTCATCAGCATCGAAAATATAAAGACCTTTACTTTGTATATGTTCTCTTTGGCTAAGTGCGTCTCCTTCAGAAGCATCCGTAATATATATTAGGGTACCATCCTGCTCTTTTCCATATAATGAGTTTCCTTTAGCCGTAAGTTCTGCACGGGTTAATCGGGGAGGTAATAATCCATCAATGGTTAGGACATCTTTTTTGGCAGTAACGTCAAGGGTCGCTTTAGGGGTTTCTGTATTGATTCCTGTTTGGGCAAATACAACAGAAGTTACACATATCGAAATAATGCTAATTAATTTTTTCATATATTTTTTCAAAGGTAAATTTAAAATCCAGTCTCTTTTTTATTTATTAATTTGATTAAAGAAAAGCGTAACAATATAGGCACATCCATCTTCCTTCATTGTTGGAAGCTTCCGCATCAAAGATATAAAGTCCCTTACCTTCAATATATTCTCTTTGGCTTTGTCGATCTCCTCCGGAAGCCTCCGTAATATATATTATGGCACCATCCTGTTCTGTTCCATATAAAGTATTACCTTTCTCTGTAAGTTCTGCACGCGTCAATCTTGGAGGTAATAAGCCTTCAATTGCTAAAGCGTTTTTTTTTGCGGTAACATCCAAGGTTGCTTTAGGATTTTCAGTATTAATACCTACTTGAGCAAACGCAATAGATGTGATACCTATTAAAATCAAGCTAATCAATTTTTTCATGTTTTTTTTTCTTACAAATATAAATTATACAAAAAAAATAAAGTTCATGTTTCATTACTTGAAATGTATTAAAGAGACTGATTTATAGTGTAATGATATGTATATAAGAAGATATTTTGGTGAGAAAATAATTAATAATGTATTATTATAGAGATTTTTATTACAGTGATAAAAAAGTATAAATTATACAGATTTTGTAATAAACTATACACTTTGTTCAGAACACTTCTTTTTAATTTTGTCATAAATAGATTGGAAATGAAGACTTCAGACAAGAATATGTCCCGCAAGGATTTTATCAGAAATTCAGCACTGGCAATGGCAGGATTAACTTTAATACCTAATATCATGACAGCATCCCCTTTTTTGGATGAGAAAAACAGTGTAGCAAAAGGAAAATTGAGCCTAAAAAATGTTCGTTTAGAAACTGGTTTTGAATATGACGAAGGAGAAGTTTCCGCCACAAAGACTGATCTGTTTTATGTAGAAGTTGAAAATGGGAGAATCTCTAAAATTACTGCAAACCAACCTAATGCAAAGGCTATAGATGCGAAAGGTTTATTAATGCTTCCCGCCTTTAAAGACATGCATATCCATCTGGATAAAACATTTTATGGAGATAAATGGCAGGCTGTAAGGAAAAGAACCGGTGGAATAAAGGGGATGATTGAGCTGGAGCAGAAAATGCTCCCCGAAATGCTGAAAAAATCAACATTCAAAGCTGAGAAAATGATTGAATTATTGCAATCAAAAGGAACATCTTATGCCAGAAGCCATGTGAATATTGAACCTACTTCAAAGCTTCAGTCTTTAAAAAATCTACAGAAAGCTTTAGAAAATAAAAAGGAAGGTTTCGGAGCAGAGCTGGTGGCTTTTCCGCAACACGGAGTATTCTATACAGATTCGGCACCGTATCTGACAGAGGCTGCGAAGATGGATATTGATTTTATTGGTGGAGTAGATCCTTTCAATGTCGATGGGAATATTGAAAAAGTAATGGATTTTACAGTTCAGCTAGCTTTAGACCATAAGAAAGGAATAGATATTCACCTCCATGAAACGGGAGATTCCGGATTGAAGACGGTAGAATATCTGATAAAAAAAGTAAATGAAAACCCTTCTTTAAAAGGGAAAACATACTTGAGCCATTGTTTTATACTGGCGAAATTAGATGAAGCAAAGCAGGAAGATATTGCTGCAAAACTGGCCAATGCACAGATTGGAGTTGTTTCTACTATTCCTTTCGGAAGACTGATTATGCCAATTCCTACTTTATACAAACATAAGGTAACGATACTGACAGGAAATGACAGCATTGTAGATCATTGGAATACTTTTGGAACCGGAAGTGTACTTCAGAAAGCCAATTTAATGGCACAGCTGTACGGATATTCAACTGAGTTTTTATTATCAAGAAGTTTAAAACTGGCAACCGGAAATATCCTTCCATTGGATGATAAAGGAACTCAGCAATGGCCTAAAACAGGTGATAAAGCAGATTTTGTTTTGCTGAATGCCAGTTGTTCTGCGGAAGCGGTATCAAGAATCTCTAATGTTGAATCATTGGTATATCAGGGAAATGTAGTTTTTTAAATTTAATTTAAAATGAAGAAAATATTGGTATTTCTTTTAGCATTCGGGAGTCTGAGTGCCTGTCAGGAGAGATCCGGGAATTTTTCAAATGAGAATATCATGCAGGAAAAAGACATCATCAATCAGGTAAAGAAGAATAATATTTCTGCTGTTAAATCTGCTTTGGAAAACGGAACAGATGTGAACACACGAGATGGAAAAGGCCGTTCTCTATTGCTGATCGCAACCGTAGAGAAACAAACCGAAATGGCAAAGCTGTTGGTTTCCTATAAAGCAAATGTTAATCTTCAGGATAACCAGTTAGACAGTGCATTTTTATACGCCGGAGCAAGCGGACAAACGGAATTGGTAAAGCTATATCTTGAAAATGGAGCCCGTTTCGATTTGTTTAATCGTTATAATGGAACAGCTTTGATTCCTGCCTGTGAACGTGGGTATGTGGAAACCGTGAAGGTGCTCGTTAAAACAAAAGGTTTTCCGGTCAATCATGTGAACAAATTAGGCTGGACAGCTTTAATGGAAGCGGTAATTCTTGGAAACGGAACCCAAAAATACCAGGAAATTGTCCAGATCCTGAAAGATCATGGAGCGGATCTTACGATTCCTGATCATGCAGGAAAAACACCTTTACAACATGCCGAATCATTAGGCTTTAAAGAAATAGCTATGATCCTGAAATCATAAAAAATAATATTTACAGATTATAAAAGTGGTATTAAATTTTATCGGAGATAAAATCTTTGCGCCTTAAATACAGCATCATGAACTAAACCTTAGCGCCGTTGCGATTCCCAATATTTGCTTTTAAGTATTATCACCTATGTACCTATTGGTTGAGAAATAATTTTTGTTACCATATAGGCATATAGATTAATTACAAATGAATTATTGATGGTGGAAGTATAAGATTTTTCGTCTTATTGGAAATGATCTAGAGATGTTTCAATAGTAAAGAATCATAAAATTCAGATATATAATTGAGTTGGTGTTTTAGCCACAAAGGATACTTATACTTCTTTTGTGGCTATTTTAATTTTTTCTCACATAAATTTTATTAATTTTAGAAGAAATTCAGGTAGCGTGAATTATCATACAGATTATTTTCCCATTTTAGGAATTCAGGAGTTTAGCGAGAACCAGCTTAGTGGCTGTCATTTGCTGTTTAATGAACTCTATGGGGCACGTTCCATTGATGATCCCCATAAACATGATTTTTTTATCATCAATCTTTTTGAACATGGAGTAGGTTCCCATACTATAGATTTTACGGAACATCAGGTAAAGGATTATCAGATTCATCTTGTTTTTCCGGATCAGGTACATCAATGGGTGATTGAAAAAGAGACGGTAGGCTATCAATTGATGATTAGCAGGGATTGGTTTGAAAGTTTTTTGCCATCACTGAGATTTTCAGCTTCTTATTATCAGAATCATCCTGTAATTAATCTTTCCCAAGATGTTTTTAAAACCTTCCTGTATGAATTTCAGGCCATTCAAAAAGAATTGAGTAGTGAAAACATATTTTGGGAACTGATCAAAAAGAGAAGTGAATTGATTGGTTTATTGGTGAGCCAAACTGTGGAAGGCGCTTTTAAGGATTTTGAAGTTTACAATTCAAATCCCATTATTTCTAAATTTTTACACCTGATTGATGAACATTTCAGAACTGAAAGATCTGTTTCCTTTTATGCAGATAAACTGAATATTTCTGCCAATTATCTGAATATCGTCTGTAAAAAAAATCTCAATGCTTCTGCATCATCTCTTATTCAGGATCGTATTTTACTGGAAGCAAAGCGTCTTTTGAAAGTTTCGGAAATGTCTGTAAAAGATATTGTGTATGACTTGGGTTTTTACGATCATGCCAGTTTTTCGAAATTCTTTAAAATGCAAACGGGAATGACGCCATCTCAATTCAAGGAATAATTTATACAAAACAAGACATAATTGATACACCGGTTTTCATAAGAAGCCGGTGTAATTTTGTAGGGTTAAAATATTAAATCATGCAATTTCCCTATCAATTAACTGCAAAAGGAAACTATTCCCTTAAAAATGTCCGCCTGGAAACAGGTTTTGAATACGAAAATGAAGAGGTTATCGGAACAAAAACAGACCTTTTCAGTATCGAAATTGAAAATGGAAAAATTAAATCGGTAAAGGCTAATGATCCAGCTTCCAAAGCTATTGATGCCAATGGGTATCTGATGCTTCCTGCTTTCAGGGATATGCACATTCATCTGGATAAAACGTGGTATGGTCTTCCCTGGCAGGCACTTTCTTCTAAAAGAAAAACGGTAAAGGATATGATCGCTTATGAACAGGAGATCATTCCTGAGCTATTAAAAACTTCAGTGGAAAGGGCGGAACAGCTTATCAGTCTGCAACAGCATTATGGGACTCATTTTGCAAGAACCCATTTCAATATTGATCCTACCTCAGGATTAAAATCATTGGAACATTTAGAACAAGCGCTTCAAAATAAAAAAGATTCCTTTAAAGCAGAGTTGGTTGCGTTTCCACAACATGGGGTGTATTATACAGAAACAGCTCCTTTAATGAAGGAAGCCGCAAAATTAAAAAGTGTAGCTTTTATTGGCGGTGTAGATCCGTTTAGCCTTGATGGAAGTATTGAAAAAGTAATGGATTTTACAGTGCAGCTGGCACTGGATCATAATAAAGGAATTGATATTCACCTGCATGAAGTAGGAGAGTCCGGAATGAAGACGATCAACTATCTGATTGATAAAACGATTGAAAATCCTGCACTTCAAGGGAAGACATTTGTAAGTCATGCATTTGCATTGGCTCATCTTTCTCCAAAAGAGGCAGAGGAAATTTCAGAGAAACTGGCAGCCGGAAAAGTAGGAATCGCTTCATCAGTACCCTTTAAAAAGACCATCATGCCAATCCCAACGTTGAAAAAATATGGTGTAAATGTTTTGATCGGGAATGATAATGTACAGGATTTCTGGAGTACTTTCGGATCCGGAAGTATGTTACAGAAAGCCAATCTGATTGCAGAACTCTATGGTTATGCTACTGAATTTGCCTTGTCAAGAGCATTACAGTTTGCGACTCAAAGCATTGTTCCTTTGGATGACAAAGGAAATCAGCAGTGGCCTAAAGCGGGGGATGCCGCCGCAATTGTTTTAGCAGACGCTTCATGTTCTGCTGAAGCTGTTTCCAGAATATCTAAAATAGAAGCCCTGATGCACGACGGGAACCTGTTCTGGAGAAGTTAAATAGAATGTATATATATTTTTTATACACTTGTTTTTTGTGAATCAGCCACCGGGATTTCCGGTGGCTGTTTTTATTGATATCAATATCAAAAAGGGCTGGGCTTTAGCCAAAACTTAAAATCAGAAGGTTAATAGGTTAGTCAAACCATCATTTTTAAGGCTACAAAAGATAAGGTTGAGGCTTTACATGTTAAAATGTCTTAATATTGAAAACTGCTATAATCCGTTATTTTGGATAATCATGCTAAAAAAAGCCTTCGGAAAAAACTTCCGAAGGCTTTTTATGAATAAAATCTAATTACTATATTATTTTATAAATTGTAGTTGGTCCATCCAGCGTACCAAGTATCATTAATGTCTGCCACAGCACCTTTGTAAGCTACTTTTTGGAACCAGTTACTTACTTTAGTATTGGTGAATTTAGCTCCAGTCAATAGTGGAGAACCTGAAGCAGGAGCAAAGTTCGGAGTAGTTCCGCCAGGAGCCCATGCGTTAGTAAGTTTTATATCAGCTGTAGAACCTAAGATTGAGTTTCCACCATTATTAAACCAAGTGGTAAGAAGTTCTATTGAATACGTTGTAGGAGTAGAAGGTCCGAATTTCAGAGGAGTTGTATTTCCTGCTAAAACATTGTTTTCAAAGAATAATCTATTTCCTGTAATATTAAGATCCGTTGCAGTTCCTTTAGTAGCATCAATAAACAGACCTACAGGATATCCTGTGAATACAGAGTTGAATACAGAGATAGAAGAGTTTCTTCTGATCTGTAATGCATTTTGGAATAAAGCATTGATTTGACCAGGGGCAGCAGAGTTGATTGGCCCAATAATGGTCATGTTAGAGAATGTAGCTGAGGTTTGAGGGGCAGTAACAGAACCATTAGCATCATTATCAGATTCAAATGCATTAGATCCGGAAACGTCCGCAACCTGAGAATCTCTTACAGCAATACCGAACTGAACATTCCCTGAATAACCATTATCAGTATCGAAATCATCATCAAGACCTTTGTAGGCAATAAGGTGAGAACAGTTTACCGTTCCTCCGAACCACTCGAAGCTGTCATCATTAGCGTAAGCAACCTCAACATAGTCTACAAGAGTTCCGTTACCTACTCCTCCGAATGTGATCCCGTTGATCTCTTTATCCGGTAAGAAAGCATATCCTGCATATTCTACTCTTACATATTGTAATACACCACTGTTATCAGCTGGGTTATTTCCTCCATAAAGTCCAAGACCATCAGCGTCATTGATACCTCCTTCCATTTCTCCAACACCGTTTTGTCCTTTAAAAGTGGCATTGGTAGGTGCATTTCCTAAGATAACAAGACCTGCCCAGTCACCTCTTTTTGGACTAGGTTTTTCTGAAGTAAAGATAATTGGATTGGTAGCAGTTCCTTTAGCCATGATTTTACTTCCTCTCGTAATGATTAAAGCTCCATTTTTATCAGCTTCACCTACGATTTTTGTACCAGGCTCAATAGTTAATGTTGCTCCTTTAGTTACATATACTAATCCTCTCAGCTTATAGATTTTATTAGCTTTAAGGGTAAGATCAGATGTGATTTTTCCTGAAAGAATTAGGTTTTCAGTATCCCCTCCGTTTCCGTTACCTCCATTTTGAACGATGGTCGGTCCATCTTCTTCTATATTTCTACATGCAGTAGTTGACACTAAAGCACCAAGCATTAAAGAATATAAAACGAACTTTTTCATATTGTAAGAATTAAATTATTTTTATTAGATTATTTTGAATGAATTATTAAAAACTGTACCCAAGTGTTAAACTGAAGTTGGTACCTGTTAATCGATCTATGGCAAGAGCATCAGTAGTATCGTACTTCTTGTTATTGTTCAGATCGTGATAGAATTTTGCACGACGGTTCAGAATATCAGAAACGTTTAGCTTGATCTCTCCTTTTTTATTCCATATTTTTTTAGCAATCTGGAAATCTAAAAGTGGTCTTGGAGCTTCCCAGATTGGTGGAACCTGATCATTTCCTACGTAAAGGATTCTTCTTCCAATCATATTGAATAGTACAGTAGAAGACCATCCTGACTTCTCAGCATCATACTGAAGACTTAAGTTGATGGTGTATGGAGACTGCCCCTGCATGGGTCTGTCAATTCTGGTAGCCTCATCGGTTACTTTATTTTTAATATAAGCGAAATTACCACCCAATGTGAAGTCTTTAAGAGTGCTTACGAAATCCAGTTTTTTTCTGAATTCCAATTCAACTCCATAAGCATCAGCCTTATCTACATTCAGATAATTGAACGTGTTACTTGTTCCTACCCCCGATTGGTTAAAGTACAATTCGATCGGTTTTTTGAAATTTTTATAGAAAGCAGCTACGGAAAGGATCTCACCGTTTCTTGGATAGAATTCCCAACGAAGGTCTGCATTGGTGATTTTAGTTCTTTCAATATCTTTACTACCAATTACTGTAGCTCCCAAATCAAAATCATAATATGCCAAAGGAGAAACTTCTCGGAACTCAGGTCTTACCACAGTCTGAGAACCGGCAAGACGTATATTCATTTTAGGATTTACTTTGAAAGTCAGGTTAACTGCTGGTAAGAAGTCTGTAACCCTTGTATTTACAAATCGATCATCGCTTCTTTTTGTACTCCCTACCAACTGATCAAAGTTTTCAACTCTTAACCCCCAAATAGCTCTTAACCATGGTGTAAAGTTGTTGTCAAACTGTAAATATCCTGCATTAAGGATTGTGTTGGCAATATATCGGTATTGGTTTCCGGCAATTTCATCAAATGTAAATCTACCGTCAGTTCCGAAGTTTTCAGGATTAAAAATCGTCTCAAAAGGTTGGGAAAGTAATCCCTGATTATATTTTTCAAGCCTTACAGAGAAAGGTCTTGAGTTGTATATCCTGTCTTTTACCTGGAATAAATATCCACCCTTAATGGTTTGCTTCTGTCCGAATAAAGTAAATGATTTAGAAATATCACCTCCTGCATTGTATAGATAATCGCTCAATGTAGAATAGAAAACACTTCCTGATTTCTGGGAAAGACCATTCGAGATTAACGCCAGATAAGGACTTCCTTGCATATTCGTATATTGGTTGTACTGCAAACGCTGTAACAAAGGAATATACTGATCCAGGATCCCGAAGCTTCCGTACCAGTTTACGGTAAATCCGCCAAGAGCATCTATTTTGTGAGTTCCTGAAAGGGTAGAATTATAAAAAATGGTTTCTTTAAATCCTATTTCTCTTGCCTCAATATTGGTTCCATTGATAGGATCGAACTCAAAATCCTTTCCTGATCTGAATGACATGTGGTTCACCGTATTGTTGGTGATGATGTTCTTTAGGGAGATTTTATTGTTGCTGTTAAACTTCAGGGCTAGATTCAACATCCCGCCAAGAATAACATCGTTGGTATATTTTTCAGTATAATAATCGAAGTTTGTATTGGCTATTTCGTCGTTGATGGTAAAGAAACGGTTGTTGGTTACGGTTCTTCTTTTGTTGTTACTGTAGTTTAAAACTGCAATAACCCCCAAATCTTTTCCGAAAACCTTTGTATTGAAACCTCCGTCTAACTGTAAGCTTACATTTTCAGGATATCCTACCGTATTGTATCCTAAATTTTTAGTAAACCCTTTACCAATATCTGTTTTTTGACCTTCATTCAGAATACTGAAAGCATTCTTTGCAGGCATATTGGTAGGTAATTTTCTATAACCGTCATCAATTCCTAGAAAGTCCCATTTTCCTCCTTTCTGCATAAAGAACTCATGGTTCATGGTAATGTTGTTACCTCCTACACCCACTTGTACATTGAAGAAATCTTTATTGGGAATATCTTTAGTGTTTACCTGAATCAGACCACCTCCCCATTCACCGGTATATTCAGGAATAAAGGTTTTGTTGATGACAAGCGTTTCGATAACATTGGCAGGGAAAAGGTCAAAAGAGAATGTCTTTCTGTCCGGCTCCGTACTGGATAACTGAATACCATTTAACATGGCTTGGTTATAACGGTCAGATAATCCTCTTACTACAATATATTTTCCGTCAAATAAACTCACCCCGGAAACTCTTTTCAGAACTTCACCAGTGTTTCTGTCCGGACTTCTTTTAATTGCTTCAATACCGATAACCTGAGAAACTACACCCGCATTTTTCTGTAATCCGATGGTAGAAGCTATGGTTTCTTTTCTTGCATTAGATTTAATGACAACTCCCTCAATCTCTTTCTCTTTAGCAGTTGGTTTTTCCAAAACAATATCAAGATGAGTATTGCCGTCATTTTTTACAATAACTTCACTGATCTCCTTTTTGTTGTACCCGTTGGAGCTTACTGTTATTATATAGTTCGTACCAGGGGATAAGTTGATAGAATAGTATCCGGAAAGGTCTGTAACTACTTCTTGGTCATTTACCTTTACTTTTACACCTTCTATAGGAGTGTTGTCTTTCTCATCCAGTACCCTACCTTCAAGAATTTGGCTTTGTGCAAAAGCATAACCAGCAGAAAACAAGGCAAGCAGCATAATGCTCTTGTGGAGTTGTTTTTTCATTTTACTTCTTTTACTTCTTTTTCAAGGGCAAAATAAGGGCTAAGTTTTTAAGAAAAGTTTAGGAGAATTTTAATTAATTGTGAAGTTTGTATTAATGAATTATAGTTCTTTTAACTTATTGATCTTTGTTTTTTTTAAGGTTTTATTTTGTTTGTTTTTTAAAAAATGTTTCGTATATTTGATTTTAATGTATTTATTTATTCTTTTTATTGTTGATTTTTTAATTCAAATGACAGGATTTGCTTTTTAATAATTAGTTAACATTGGGCGAATAGATGAAATCAATGAAAATAGTTACTTTTGTGGGAATTCTTAAACTAGAAGATGAGCAAAAAAATTCTTTTAATAGACGACGAACTGGACATTTTAGAGATTCTATCTTACAACCTTGAAAAGGAAGGATATGAAATCTATACTGCTACCAATGGTAATGAGGGAATAGAAAAAGCTAAGGAAATAATTCCTGATCTTATTCTACTGGACGTAATGATGCCAGAAAAAGATGGTATTGAAACTTGTCAGGAACTTCGTAAAGTGAAAGAACTCCAAAAGACACTTATTGTTTTCCTTTCTGCAAGAAGCGAAGAGTTTTCTCAGTTAGCAGGCTTCCAGGCAGGAGCTAATGATTATGTTGTAAAACTGATCAAACCGAAAATTTTAATTTCTAAAGTAAACGCTTTATTGAAACTAACCTCTCAGGTTTCTGACAATGCCAAGCTGATCGAAATCGGTGATCTTGTGATTGATAAAGATAACTTCAGAGTTTCCAAAAGCGGACAGCAGTTTCTTCTTCCTAAAAAGGAATTTGACTTACTTTACCTTTTGGCTTCTAACACTGAAAAGGTTTTCAAAAGAGAAGAAATTCTTGAAAAAGTTTGGGGTAATGATGTGATCGTAGGAGAAAGAACTATTGATGTTCACATCAGAAGATTGAGAGAAAAATTGGGCATTAATACCATTCAGACTTTAAAAGGAATTGGATATAAACTAATTGTTTAATCCTTTAAAAACCTTACCTTTACGTTCAATCTTTAAAACTTTGTAAAATTGAAATTTTACAGGCTTACACTTGTTGCCTCTTGTCTGCTGACATTGGTAATGCTTTTCTTAGTGGTCATTTTCGACTCACTTAAAGATATTTATTATGAGACCCCTTTATTTAAGACGGGTCTTTTAATCTGTATTGTGCTTATCTTTATTATCAATTGCGTCGTATTGGAGCTTCTTTTCAATTATTACGGAAGAAAGCAGGTGAAAGGGCTTTCCGGGATACTTCCGCAGGAAATGGTGAATGATAATGATGAGAATATCACCATTAAAGAATTGGGAGAACGATTTTCAGACCTTAATCAGCAGAGAGCTACTGAAATTGATATGATGAAGGAAATGGAAAGCTACCGTAAAGAATATATCGGTAATGTTTCCCATGAACTTAAAACACCTTTGTTTTCTATCCAGGGCTACGTAGAAACCCTAAGAGACGGTGGAGTGGATAACCTGACCATTCGTGATAAATATCTTGAAAGAATCGATAAATCTGTGGAAAGGCTTATTGCCATTGTTACTGATCTTGATATGATCAACAGACTCGAAGCCGGGGAGATTAATCTTACCGTTTCCAAATTTGATGTGAATCTTCTGATCAAGGAAATTTTTGACCTTCTTGAATTTGAAGCTGAAAAACATAATACCACATTACAGATCCAGACTTTGCATCCACAAATCTTGGTGGAGGCTGATAAACAGAAAATTTCACAGGTCTTTATCAACCTTATTTCAAATGCCATTCACTATGCCAACAGACAGGAAGCAAAAGTGATTGTAAAAACAAGTATTTTAAGAAATAAAGTACTGATTGAAGTTATTGATAACGGAATGGGAATCAAGTCTGAAATTCTTCCAAGAATCTTCGAGCGTTTCTATCGTGTAGAAACCAGCAGAAGCAGAAGAGAGGGCGGTTCCGGATTAGGACTGGCCATCGTAAAGCATATCCTTGAGGCTCATAACGAAAACATTACCGTAGAAAGTGTTTATCTTGAAGGAACGAAGTTCAGTTTTATGCTAGAAAAAAGTAAATAATTCCGGCAAAATGTAAGAAAAAAAAATATTTTAAAAAATCCTGAAATATTTTTTTGTCACCTGTCATTTATTATATATTTGCACCAGAGATTTATCATAATTATAAAGGCAAAAAAGTAATTTAAGAAACTGATATGGTTTACAAAGTCCGCGTAATATTAGATGCGAAAGAGGATATTTTCCGTGATATTGAAGTTAAAGGAAAACAAACATTATGGAATTTACATTTAGGAATTAAAAGTGCGTTCAATCTGCAAGGAGAAGAACTTTCTGCTTTTAATCTGTTAGAGAGTGATGGAACAATCGTAAAAAGTGTCCCACTCGAAGATATGAGTGATGATGGTGATGGGGAGATTATGTCAGATGTATATATTGATGAAGCTTTTGAAAATGTAGGAGACAAAGCACAGTTTCAATATGGACTTCTTGATCTTTGGGAGTTTTATTGTGAACTTGTAGAAATCATTGACGAGAAGAAAGGAGTTACCTATCCTATTACCGTTTTCAGATTTGGAAATGTTCCTTTGAAAGCGCCTAGCAAAAGCGGAAACGCTGGAGGATCTAAAAAGAAATCAGCCATGCCTCTTATGGAGGATGATTTTAGCTTTGAGGATGATTTTGGGGCTGGAGGAAACTTCTCAGATGAAGATGACAGCTTCGATGATGATGAGGAAGAAGACTACAACGATGACATCTTTGATGATGAAGATGATAACGATGAAGAAAGATAAGATGGAGATATAAAATAGAGCCCCGGATTTTTGAATCCGGGGCTTTTTTATTAATACTGAATACGCCTGCATGAAATAAAATTGGTTCCCATATTTGCTTCTAAAAAATAGAACAGAATCTATTTAAAAGCTTTGCCTCAAATTTATAGGACTGATCTAACTCTTTCCATCATAAAGTAAAATGTCCCATAAGTCAAATGTTTTTATGATCTGTATTATTTCAAAATAGCTTCTGTAATTTTACTTTTTAGCCTCTTTCCCTGAAAAACAATCCTTACTTTTGTTAAAAATAGATTAATGAAGAAATTAATTTTATTAGCCGTAATTGGTCTGGGAATTGTTTCCTGTACCACTCAAAAAAATACTGGGAAGATGACAGAACTGCCAAAAGAATGGAAACATACTACTAATATCTACGAAGTAAATATCAGACAATATACTCAGGAAGGAACTTTTAAAGCATTCGCAAAAGAAATGCCCCGACTGAAAGCAATGGGAGTAAAAACGCTCTGGTTTATGCCAATTACCCCAATTGCTCAGCAAAATAAAAAAGGAAGCATGGGGAGCCCTTATGCAGCAGCAGATTATACTTCCATTAATCCTGAATTCGGGACAATGGAGGATTTTAAAGCGATGGTGAATGAAGCACACAGACTTGGATTTAAAGTTATTATTGACTGGGTTGCCAATCATACAGGTTGGGATCATGTCTGGACCAAAACCCATCCTGAATTTTATCTGAAAGATCCGGACGGGAAATTCCATATTGCTTCCGGAATGGATGATATCATTGAACTGGATTATAAAAATCAGGAAATGCGCCAGGCAATGATTGATGCAATGAAATTCTGGATAACAGAAACGGATATTGATGGTTTCAGATGTGACTTAGCTTCATGGGTAGAAGTTGATTTCTGGCAGCAGGCACGTCCGGAAGTTGAAAAGGTAAAGCCTCTTTTCTGGTTAGGAGAATTTGATGAGCTGGAAAGCCCTGAATACGGAAAAGTTTTCGATGCAAGCTATTCCTGGAAATGGATGCACAAATCTGCTGATTATTATAAAAAGAATGAACCGCTTCAGGAGCTTAAGGACTTATTGGTGCAGTATTCCAATATTGGAGACAACTCAATGAGAGCCTGGTTCACAGCGAATCATGATGAGAATTCTTGGAACGGCACAGAATATGAAAAATATGCAGTCATTACAAAACCAATGGCGGTATTCTCAGCCACATGGAACGGTATTCCATTGCTGTACTCAGGTCAGGAACTTCCCAATATGAAAAGGCTCGAGTTTTTTGAGAAAGATCCTATTAAATGGACCAAAACCTATCAGGTTGCTGATTTCTATAAAACATTATTGAATTTAAAGACTTTCAACCCTGCTTTGAGAGGTGGTGATCCGAATGTGACCACTTATTTGCTGAATACCACTGCTAATGACAAGATCTTAGCATACGTAAGAAAAAATGGAAAAGATGAAGTGCTGGTTGTTTTAAACATGTCAAAAGAGCCTGTAAACTTTACGATTGAAGATGGGAATATTTCAGGAACATTCAGAAATGTATTTGAAAAAACAAAAAGAAACTTCGATGAAGGCAAAGACTTTAATTTCAAAGTTTCAGACTACGCCGTATTTGAAAAATAAAATTTTAACAATCAGTTTTTAAATGGTACTCCATTCCCCTTTTTTTGAAAGGGGGCAAAATCTACGATTTTGGTGGGATGACCTTATCCGTCTACAATACAACTACTTGAGCATTATAATGAATAAACAGGAAATAATAAACATCATTAAGGCTAAAATAACAGATAAGATCCAGTATTTTGAAAATTTGATCGCAGAAACCCGTGCTTCTAATAATGACACCAAAAGTTCAATGGGTGACAAGTATGAAACCGGCAGAGAAATGCTTCAGCAGGAAATTAATAATCTTCAGAGACAGCTTAATGAAGTATTGAACCAACAAGCTGTTTTGCAAAAGATCACTTCAGATCCTTCTGAGAAAGTGCAGAATGGTGCTTTGGTGAAAACCAATAAGGGATTATTCTATGTTTCAGCTTCTATGGGAGAAATTCTTTGTGAAAAACAGAAAATCATGACTGTTTCTGCAGAATCTCCTTTAGTAAAAGCAATGTTTGGCAAGAAAATGGGAGAGATATTTACCATCAACAATATGAATCAGAATATTGAGCATATCTGGTAAATCAATCTTTAATGCTATGAAATTTAAAAATTTACTTCTCTTTGCCTTTTTATTAGGTAGCTTGGTGATCAATGCGCAGGTTCGTGCTGCTGTTTCAGGGAAAACTTATGATCTTGAA
This sequence comes from Chryseobacterium sp. G0162, assembly GCF_003815715.1. Taxonomy (NCBI): domain Bacteria; kingdom Pseudomonadati; phylum Bacteroidota; class Flavobacteriia; order Flavobacteriales; family Weeksellaceae; genus Chryseobacterium; species Chryseobacterium sp. G0162. The sequence goes on from NZ_CP033922.1 coordinate 3,785,852, forward strand.
ACGGTAAAACTTACTGTAGAAGGTTTTGTAATAACCCTTAATGCAGACGGATCGATTTCCGATTTCAATGCTCCTGATCTGAACGGGAAGATTGAATATTATGAGGATAATGTTTTTGATAAGATTAAATACGGGAAACTTAAAAGCATTGGAGGAGTCAAAATAGACTATTGGGATGATTCTTTCACCCATAGAGAAAAAGCAGGTAAGCTAAAAAGTATCGGAAATATTGCTGTAGATTACTGGGATGACACTGCTTTTAACAGAGAGAAGGCAGGTAAAGTAAAGAAGATAGGAAATCTTACTATAGATTACTGGGGAGATGATATCATGGATAACAGCAGACTTGGAAAATTGAAAACAATAGGTGATATCTCCATAGATTACGGAACAAAAGATATTATCGATCAAAGTAAATTCAAGAAATTGGTAAAATTTGGTCCGGTGGAATTGGATTATTCAAACGATAAATTTATTGACAAAAACAGATTCGGTCAGCTGAAATCGATCAGTGGAAATAGTGAAAAAATTAGTGTTACCGTGTTATAATAGTATCAAAAATAAATAGAAATTTTTAATATCCGTAGATAACAGATATACAATTGTTTAATAGAAAACGGATATGCATCTTATACAAAGCATTCATATAATGGATGCTTTTTTTCATGCTTTTTTACTAAATTTGGGGCATAAAATTCCTTTCGAAATGCAAAACTACCTGGATCTTTTACAGCATATTTTAGACAACGGAACTGATAAAACCGATAGAACCGGTACCGGCACAAGAAGTGTTTTCGGGTATCAGTTAAGATATGATCTGTCAAAAGGTTTTCCATTGGTAACCACTAAAAAAGTGCATTTGAAATCCATTATCTATGAATTGCTTTGGTTCCTGAAAGGAGAGACTAATATTAAATACCTTAAAGATAACGGAGTAAGCATCTGGGATGAATGGGCCGATGAAAATGGTGATTTGGGACCTGTTTATGGGGCACAATGGAGAAGTTGGAATGGAGCAGGCGGAAAAGTAGTAGATCAGATCACAGAAGTCATTGACCAGATCAAAAAGAATCCGGATTCCAGAAGGCTAATTGTTTCCGCATGGAATGTCGCTGAAATTCCTAATATGGCATTGGCACCTTGTCACGCATTATTCCAGTTTTATGTAGCCGATGGAAAATTATCATTGCAGTTGTATCAGAGAAGTGCAGATGTCTTTCTGGGGGTTCCTTTCAATATTGCCAGTTACGCATTGTTATTGATGATGGTAGCACAGGTTTGTGACCTTGAAGTAGGGGATTATGTTCATAGTTTTGGAGATGTTCACATCTATAATAACCATTTTGAACAGGTGAACAGACAGCTTTCAAGAGAAACAAGACCACTTCCTACAATGAAACTGAATCCTGAAGTGAAAAATATTTTTGATTTCAATTTTGAAGATTTTACTTTAGAAAACTATGATCCACATCCGGGAATTAAGGCTCCTGTAGCTATTTAATATAGTTTCAACTGTTTATTATCTTTTGTAATTGACGGATTTCTGCTATTTTTGAAGTTTGTGAGAGTTTATTTCACCACAAATTTTGAAAAAATAATATGGAAAAAAAATTAAACAATACGTATCTGATATTTCTGAATATTCTGATCGTTGTTTACAATCTTTATATAGCACTGTGTGTTTTTACAGAAAATGTTATTGTAACGGATGACTTAAAAGAAGCTTACAACGCCAGACATATCTCGGAACCTTATTTCAGTTATATCTATTCCTATCTGGATTCTTCTAATATGGCGGCAAGACCGGTATCCGGATGGGTGACGGGGACTTTAGTTTTTCTTTCAAAGTATGACGCGTCTATTTATCTTTTAGGAATACTTTTTTTTCCTCTTTCGTTGATCGCTATTTATTGGGTCGCAAAAAAAATGATGTCAAGAGAATTGGCGAGTCTGATTATTTTGCTGTATTCCTGTTCCTTAATAGGTACAAGTATTCAGTTTTCTCCAATCATGCTGAATTCAAATCTGGCAACAATATTTTTTAGTCTGAGTGTTTATTATATCTATATCCGGAAAAATATTTGGCTCAGTTCTTTGTTTTTTATTCTTTCAGTATTAAGTTATGAGATTTTTCTTCCACTTATTCTTCTGAATCTTTATTTCATTAAAGAGAATAAAAAAAGAATGGTATTCCTGGGATTAGCACTTGGATCAATTGTTCTTTTTAGAAAAGTGATTCAGCCGGGAATATTTGCTCACTCTTATCAAAGAGATGAAGTAGGGAATATCTTTCAATTGAAGAGAGTGCTGCATGTGACTATTTTAACGGTAAAGCTGTTTGTAAAAGATATTTTTGTTGGAATTTATAAAGGTGTGGTGAATCTTAAAAACCTACATGTTATAGAGATACTATTAGCATTGCTCATGTCTTCTATAGTCTATAAAGTTTTCTCCGGGTATGATTTTAGAAGCAAATTAAAAGACATTAAAAATATAGGATTAATTTCTTTAATTTCAATAGTACTAGCTGTAAGTGTTTTCTATGTTTCTGCCTATATTCCTACCCTTTTTGGATTTGATAACCGAAGCCTCGGAGCTATAAGACTTTTTTATACACTTTTGGTTATTTCAGGAGTTATTTATTTCTGCTTTAAATTCAAATTGGGAAATAAAACAATCAGTTCTCTTTTTGCAACAATAGCCTTTCTTCTACTTATCACTAACATGAGTGTGAAGAATGCCTGGATCTATGCCAATCAGTTTAATCTTAAAATGTTTAATGAACTGAGTAAAACATTGAAAGCCGAAAATATTGAAAGTGGGGTGGTATGTTTAAGATATGATATGTTTACCGAACTGAAAACCAATCCACATTTTATACTGAGAGAGCCTATTTTTTATAACAATTGGGAGACCCGTATGCTGTCTGAAATGAATGGTATTAATGCTAAAAATGTGCAGGTTTATAATGCTGACAGACAGATGAACTGTGAGAGGGTGTTTTTGTATAAAAACGGAAAAGTAATCAGGGAAAAATAATACATAAAGTAAGGAAATCCTTTGGGGCATAAAATGACCAATGTTTTATTTTGATTGTTAATAATGATTGCTCACTCTCATTCTGAATGAAACGCAGTAAAATGGAGAATCTATTTATAATTTATAGTATTTTCCAGCGCAGAGAAGGACTATTTTAGAATGACTGAAGATTCAATTTAGGCTCATAATCGCTTCCAGCTTCCTTAACACTACTTTTTCCATAAAAATCTCTTTTAAAAAGGACTTACAGACCCATTGTTTCTAAAATAAGTTTTAAATTTGAAAGAACTTGGTTTCAACCCTTTAAGAAAAGGGATAATTATAAATCCAATCACAAGATCATGAAGTATTTAAAAATAAATATTGAAGAAAATGCCGATCCTGAAGTACTGAAAAATATTGTGCTTCAGTTAAAAGGGGTTGCTTCAGCAGAAATTGTTGACGACGAAAATCCGGAAAGTGAATTGAAAAAAGCTTTTGCCAAAACAAAAGAACAATTGAAAACAGGAGACTATGAGACATTAGTCAATGATATTTTCGACATCATAATAAAAAAATAAACTCTAAAATTATAAAGTAGACAGATGAGAAAGGCCATTTTATCGATTGCAATACTTGGAATTTTGTTTTCCGCCAATGTATCAGCTCAAACCGAAACTTCAGGAAGAGAAAAAGTGTACAGGGCTACCCATACCAAGGTGACAGAACTGAAACATACAAAGCTGAAGGTAAACTTCGACTATCAGAAAGAACAGATGAATGGGGAAGAATGGCTGACTGCCTCACCTTATTTTTATGCGACCAATGAGCTGATCCTCGATGCAAAAGCAATGTTGATTCATGAAGTAGCTCTTGATAATAATGGAAAAAAATCTCCTTTAAAATACGAATATAAAGATGATATTCTGAAAATTACACTGGATAAAACCTATCAGAGAAATCAGGATTATACAGTTTATATCAAATATACCTCACGTCCGAACGAAGTGAAACAACAAGGAAGTGTAGCTATTAATGATGCAAAAGGTCTTTATTTCATTAATGCTCAAGGAACAGATCCGGAACTTCCTACACAAATATGGACACAGGGAGAAACTGAAGCGTCTTCTGCGTGGTTTCCAACCATTGATAAACCTAATCAAAAGACCACACAGGAAATCTATATGACGGTTCCTGATAAATATGTGACCCTTTCGAATGGGATACTGAAAGATTCTCAAAAAGAATCCAACGGACTTAGAACCGATCACTGGGTAATGGATAAAAGACACTCAACTTACCTCTTCTTCATGGGAGTAGGAGAGTATGCTATTGTAAAAGATAAATGGAAAAACATTCCGGTTGATTATTATATCGAGAAAGAATACGAACCTTACGCAAAACAGATTTATGGGAATACCCCGGAAATGATTGATTTTTTCTCTAAAAGAATGAATTATGATTATCCATGGGCTAAATACGCTCAGATTTCCGGTAGAAACTATGTGAGTGGTGCCATGGAAAATACAACAGCAACCCTTCACGGAAGTGATATTCTTCAAAAACCGGGACAGCTTATTGATGAGAATACATGGGAAGATACCATTGCCCACGAATTGTTTCACCACTGGTTTGGAGATCTGGTTACAGCAGAAAGCTGGAGCAATCTTACAGTCAATGAATCTTTCGCTAATTATTCCGAATACCTTTGGAATGAACATAAATATGGAAAAGACCAAGCCGATTATCACCTGATGACTGATGTGAACAGATACATTCATAATCCGTCAGATTTTAATAAAAACCTGGTAAGATTCAATTATGCATCACGTGAAGATGTATTTGATCTGGTAACCTATCAGAAAGGAGGCGGAATTCTGAATATGCTAAGAAACTATTTAGGAGATGATGCTTTCTTTGCCGGAATGAATGATTATCTGAAGACCAATGAATATCAGAATGCAGAAGCTCATCAGTTGAGACTTTCCTTTGAAAAAGTTTCCGGAAAAGATTTGAATTGGTTCTTTAATCAATGGTATTTCGGAAGCGGAAATCCAAAAATCAACTATTCATTTACATTTGAACCTGTAAAAAAACAGGTTGCTGTGACGATTAATCAAACCCAGGACCAGATGTTTGAATTTCCTTTGGCTATTGATGTTTATGATAATGGCAAGCCGAAGAGGTATAATGTTTGGGTAAACGCTGATGCAAAGAATACATTCAATTTTGATGTTTCCAAAGCCCCGGATCTGGTAAATATTATGCAGATGGTGTTTTATTAGCAGATATTACTGATAAGAAAACTCCGGAACAAAATCTTTTACAGTTTACAAATTCCAAAGAGTTTAAAAACAGATATAATGCTTTAGCAGGAATAAAAGATCAGACAGGAAAAAGTCCTGCTGTAACAAAATTATTGGCAGCAGCATTGAAAGATCCGTTCTTCAGAGTGAGAATTCAGGCTTTGGAATTAGTTGATCTTAGCAATCCTGAACAAATGAAAGCTCTGGGAGCTGAGGTTGAAAAATTAGCATCCAATGATCCTAAAACATTAACGCAGGCTGCAGCAATTGCTGCTTTGGCAAAAACAAAAGATAAAAAATATCTTCCGCTCTTTGAAAAAGGAATGGGGGCCGTTTCTAATGCTGTAAAAAGAAGTTCGTTAGGAGCTATTCTTACTAACGATCCTTCAAAAGCTAATTCATTAGCTGATAAAATAGATCTGGATGGTGCTTCAGATGATTTGCAGGCGCAGTTACTTCCCATTATTGTAAAAAATAAAGTAATTTCTCAAATGCCAAAAATTGCTCCATTGGCAGCATTTTATCCGTTTATCAAATTTCAGAATCCGGAACTGGGCAAATCTGCAGAAGAAGGATACAACTGGATCATGTCATCTGATAACTTAAAAGCTACTGAAAGCGTGACTAAAATTTTAGGATACGCAAAAAATCAGATAGGAGATAATCCACAGGCTAAAATGATGGTGGTACAAATGCTGAAGGATGGTTTAAGTAAAAAAATGGAATTGCTGAAACAAAATCCACAAAACGCAGTAAGTATCAATAAACAGATTGATATTATCAACAAGACTATTGAAAATTATAAATAATATATAAATAAGATCTAGAGCCGGCTATTATGCCGGCTTTCTTTTTATAGATGGATCTGAACAGTATTGCTTACGATATTGAATGGATTTTACACCTAAAAGAAAAGGGTGAAAAAGTGATTTTATGAAATTTAGCTGGATCTTGTTTATTTTTAATAATATTACAAAAATCAGTTATTTTCACTGCTGTTTTTTGCGTTATCTTTCATAAATTCGTTTAAAATTTAAAAAATTATGAGTTTTGGAATTGAAGCGGCGAGCTATTATGTGCCTTCTTTGTATTTGGAAATTAAAGAATTGGCTGAAAAAAGAGGCATAGAACCGGCAAAACTGGAGAAGGGGCTGGGGCTTCATAAAATGGGATTGCCTGATGTGCATGAAGATGCTGCAACCTTTGCGGCAGAAGCATTATTAAGATTAATTCAGGATTACCAGATCAATCCTAAAGAGATTTCAAGAATTTATCTAGGGACAGAAAGTGCTTTGGATGCCGCAAAACCTACTGCTTCTTATGCAATGCAGATGGTTGAAGAAGTATTGAAAGCAGAATATGGTGAAAGAGTTTTCAGAAACTGTGATGTAATAGACATGACCTTTGCTTGTGTTGGTGGAGTAGATGCTTTGCATAATGCATTAGATTTTGTAAGAGTAAATCCTGATAAAAAAGCGGTGATAATTGCCAGTGATTATGCAAAATATGAATTGGCTTCTTCAGGAGAATATACCCAAGGAGGTGGTGCGGTTGCTCTATTGGTTTCTGCCAAACCTGATCTTCTAGAAATTGAAAATAACTGGGGAGTCGCTACAGAAAGTGTTTTTGATTTCTTTAAACCAAGAAGGCAATATAAAAAAGATGATCTGAGTGTAGCTCCGGAAATGTATCCTGACAAAATAGAGATCTTTACGGATGAACCAGTTTTTGATGGGCAGTATTCCAATCAGTGTTATCAGGATAGAATAAGAGAAGCCTATCAACATTATAAAGAGATTACAGATAAAGAAAAACCTTATCAGAATTGGAAGTATATTATTTTTCATCTTCCTTACGCTTTTCATGGAAAAAGAGTCTTTACAGAAATCTATAGCTTGGAAAATGGAATTTCCTATGAAACTCCGGACGAGCAGAAAGCAGTTGCCAAATCTGAAGGGTATCAGCAACTGATAAATGAGGCGATTGAAAAGACCCAAAGAGCTTCTTCAGAAATAGGAAATATGTATACAGCTTCTATTTTTATGGCATTTCTCTCTGGTCTTCAGACTTCTTTTAATGAAAACGAAGATTTGTCTGGAAAAGAAATCGGATTTCTGGGATACGGCAGCGGTTCAAAATCAAAGGTATTTGCCGGTAAAGTATCTTCTAATTGGAAAGCTGTAGTAGAAAAATGGAATTTATTTGAAAATCTTAACCATAGAAAGGCTATCGATTTTGAAACCTATGAAAAGCTTCATAGAAAGCAGTTAAGTCAGTCTGTGAATCCAGACTATAAAGGATTTGGTCTTACTTCCATAGAAGCTGAAAATCCTGTTTTAATTGGGGCTAGATATTATGGCTGTCAAAAATAAATATTGTCATAATTAATAAGAATAAAGCATTTCATTGAATGAGGTGCTTTTTTTATTATTTAAGGTGAGTTTGTGTGATTATTTTATAATAATTATGTTGTTTTACTGAGAATGTTTACTATTTGGTATTGAATGTTATTTATTAAAGATAATCGTTTGGTTTATTTTTTTTATTTAATTTCTTATATATAAGTAAGGGGCTTAAATTTTTTAAAATTGTTAAAATTCTGTTAATATTTAAGAGTGTTGTTTTTTTTTATCTTTTCCCAACATGTTGCTAATTAGTTTCATTTAATTATTTGTTTTTTATGAAATTATTTCTGTTTAAACGCTTGTTTATTAGTGTTTTGAAAGTTGAGTCTGATGGTTTTTATTAACATATTTGTGATCTAGATATTAAAAACTGTTAAAGATGAATGTGAAATTACGAGTATTAAGTGTGGGGGCGCTGTTTTTTATGGGACAGGCAGCTTGGGCACAAAAAGTGAAAAAAGACACGACTTCGGTACAAGACATTGATGAAATTGTAGTAGTAGGCTATGGTACCAAGTCGTCGAAAAAAGTTACGACATCAATCTCTAAGGTAAAAGCAGATGATTTGACGAAAGTATCCGCAGCCAGCACAGATGCACTGTTGCAAGGAGCCACGACAGGACTACAGGTTTCTCCCACATCAGGAGCGCCGGGAGCGGGATTTAATGTAAGGCTCCGAGGAGTTTCCAGTATAACATCCAGTAATGATCCTTTATATGTTGTGGACGGAGTTCCTATATCATCTAATTCTCCCAGTGGAAATGTGAGCTATGGAGGACAAACCGGAAATTTATTATCTCAATTGAATCTTGCTGATGTAGAAAATATTGAAGTATTAAAAGATGCCGCTGCTGCCGCTATTTATGGATCCCGTGCTGCTAATGGAGTTGTTTTGATCACTACCAAAAAAGGAAAAAGAGGGAAAATAAATTTCAGTTTAAATTCAACTGTAGGTTTTCAGAATCCTATCAAAACATTTGAAAAAATGAGAGCTGGAGATTATTACAAGATGCTTGATTTAGCTGAATTTAATACTACTCCCAGCAGAGGAAGAACATACTGGTCTACAACTAATGGTGTCTGGAATCCTAGTTCCGGACAGTCTATTGAAGATTTTTACCGTTCTGATTTTGGAGATGATTATATCCGTCAGATTTATAGAAAAGACCAGCCACTATATGAATTGAGTGCCAGCGCGTCGGGAGGCACTGATAAGACTACTTTTTATCTTGGTTTCTCCAATTTTGACCAGTCAGGAGTGATAAAAGGGCAGGAGTACAATAGACAGACTTTTACGTTGAATCTGGATCAGAAACTTAATGATATATTCAAAGTGGTAAGTTCTGTGAGACTTTCTAATGAAAACATCAATAGAATTAACGGGGATAATAATATATATGCACCTTTAAGTGCTGCCGTTTTAGAAGCACCCGGACAAAATATTTGGAATCCTGACGGCAGCTATAATACAAGCACATGGACCTTTTCAAACCCAGTACAGAATGCTACAGATGTAAAAAGTTTGACAAAAGTTTTCGGGGTAAACACTTCATTGGGGCTTGAATCTAAATTTTCTTCCAAGCTCAATATGGTGACACGATTTAATTTGGAAAGGATCAATTATGATGAATCACGTCTGTTTCCATTAGATACTTATCAGGGAAGAGGAGCCAAAGGACAGGCAGACTACAATGGACGGTTGTACAATACTTTTACAGCGTTTAATACCATAACATACAGTGAAAGGATAAGTGATAAATTTGGTTTCACATTAATGGGAGGATTGGAATATTTTAACCGTAGAACATTTGCTACCGATATTCAAACTCAAAATATACCTTTAGGGGCTACTTCACCAGACGCAGGTTCTCAAAAAACCATTGCTTCCTATTATCCATCATTGGGAAACAGAACATTTTCTTACTTTTCAAGGTTAAGTTTAGAGATTTTCAATAATTTATTTATTGATGCTACCTTCAGGGCAGATTCCTCTTCAAAGCTGGCTTATGATAATAGAACCGAATACTTCCCGTCAGTTTCAGCTGCGTATGTGATCTCGGATAATGAATGGTTTAAAAAAGATGTAGTGAGTTCGTTAAAAGTAAAAGCTGGATGGGGAGAACTTGGAAACCAATCAGGTTTAGGAAACTTTGATGTATCTCCTACGGCCCAAATTTATACATATGGTCTGTTACCCACGTATAATATGAACCCAATCTATGGTACTACAGGGGTTCTTGCTAATCCTAATCTGGTTTGGGAAAGAACTGGTCAGACGGATGCGGGACTAGAATTAGGTTTATTTAAGAATAGAATCAATCTTACGTATGATTTTTATTATAAAAAATCACGTAAACTTTTGGTAAATGGAACATTATCTTTGGATAATGGAGCTGAAACTTATAGATCTAATGCTGCAGAAATGTATAATAGAGGACATGAAATTGGTATTAATGCTGCCATACTAAAAGCAACAAATTTAGGATGGAACTCACAGTTTAATATTACGTTTAATAAAAATGAGATTACTAAGCTTTTAGGAGATCAGCCTGTTCCGATAGATTTTGGATTTGCAACGAGAATTGATGTCGGTCAGCCGTCAGGAGCATTTTTTGGGCTTAATGCAATAGGAATTTACAGATCAAATGATGAAATTCCTAAAGCTTTGTTTGATCAGGGGATCAGGGCCGGTGATGTGAAGTATGAAGATGTTAACGGAGATGGAGTTATCGATTCAAATGACCGGATTTTCTTAGGAAAATCACAACCAGATTTCTTTGGAAATTTCAGGAATACATTTAGGTACAAAAATTTTGATTTGTCAGCTAATATAATATTTGTTTTTGGACAAGATATGTATAACTCTTCTAAAACATTTGCTGGTATTTCAGGAAACCCTTTATTTGGAAAGCTAGCTGATCAGACAGATTACTGGACACCGGATAATCCTAATGCAAGCTTACCACGCCCTGTGAGAGGGTTTAATCAGTCATGGAATAACAGAGCGTCTTCCCGATTCGTTGAAGATGCTTCTTATATCAGATTAAGAGAAGTTCAGCTTGGATATACTTTGCCTAGAAAAACGCTGGGGATAGGTGACATGACATTGAGATTCTTTATAGCGGCGGATAATCTTTGGACCTGGACAAAATACAGTGGACCGGAGCCCGAAGTAAATGCTTTTGGGCAATCAAACGTAGCCACCGGAACAGATTTCTTTACCCAAGGAATGAACAGAACAATTAAATTCGGTATTAACTTAAATTTCTAAAACTAAAAATGAAAAAAAATATAATTAAATATCTGATAGTTTCTTCTTCTTTACTTACTATAGTAAGTTGTGGAAGAGATATGGTGGGGAGCGAGACAGTGGATACTGACAGACAGGTAGGAGATGGATTCATAAAAACGGATGCTATTGCCAGAACTGCAACAAATGGGATATATAATAACATGCAGAATCGATATGTCTATGGAGGAGAATTACATTTTTTTGATGGCCTTTTTGCAGATGACTTTACACATACCGGTACTTTTTCCGAATTTGCTGAAGCAGGTGCCAGTAATTTTTTAGATACTAATTTGTCTGTAAGACGTATTTATGGAGGACATTACACTGTAATTAGAACTTGTAATGCTATTATTGACCAGGTGGAAACAAGGCCAATCCAGGGAAATACAATTACTAATCCTGTAAAAAACCAGGTACTAGGGGAGGCTTATGCTGCAAGAGCATTAATGTATTTAAATTTAGTACGCCTATTTGGAGGAGTGGCCTATGTTACAACTCCGATTTATATTGCAGACGATGTTATCCGTCCTAAAAGAGATTCACAAGAGATTGTGTATCAATCTATCATCAACGATTTGAAAAAATCAATAGAATTTTTCAAAAATAATAACGAAAAGTCCGAAACTTTCCTAAGCCTGGATGCTGCTCAGGTGATATTGGCTAAAACCTATATGGAAATAGGTTTGTATAATGATGCGAAAACCATTCTGGAAAATATTAAAGGTTATTCACTTTCTGCAAGCTATACAGCATTGTTTACAGCTTCCACTTCAACAGAGCATATTTTCAAAATTAATTTTACAGAAACAGATGGCGGAAACCAGGCGTTCTTTTTTTATCCTGCTCTTGTAGGTGGGAGAGGTGAAGTTTCATTACGTACACAGTTTATGAGTATTTTTGATGCAAGTGATACAAGAAAAATGTTTGCTATTGCTCAAGGGAGAAATTATTTTAGAAAATATAGTAACCCTGGTAGTGGTGCAGATAATGTACCTATTATAAGATATGCAGATGTACTTTTATCTCTTGCTGAATGTAGATTGAAAACATCCGGGGATGCATTAACCCCTGTGAATCAGGTGAGAGCCAGAGCGGGAATTGCCCCGTTAGCTGCGGTGACATTAGATGATGTTTTAATGGAAAGAAGAAAAGAACTGTATGGAGAAGCAGACAGATGGTTTTCAGTAAAGAGATTTGGAAAAGCACAGCAAGTGATAGAAGGTAAGGGACGTCCTTATTTTTCTAAAAGACTAGACTTATGGCCAATACCTGCTTGGCAATTGATCAACAATCCAAATACCAATCAAAATCCTGGGTATTAAAATAATAAACAACTAGCTTCTGAAATGAAGTATAAAAACTAACAAATTTTAATTATTTTAAATGAGGCTGCTCTTTTTTGGGTAGTCTCATTCTTTTTATAGGTTGATAGTATTTCACTAAAAACACTCATTTTTTCAATGATTCTGTTATAAAACCGATAATACTTATTGTTTTATATATAAACTTGTTATTAATTTCTCTTATTTCATTTTTAAATTAATATACAATAATTTATATAAAACCTTGTCAGTGTGGAAAATATATTGTTTCCATGTTCTTTATTAAGGGTCCTTACAGAATTTATGATCCTTACTGTTGTTTGCTGAAAGGTAGCAATAGTGATATGCTAATATGATATGTGTTGATTGACGATTATCTTTTTTGTAAAAGATAATCGTTACACTAAAAAAGAGAAAGGGGTTAATTTATTTTGTGAAAAATATAGTTTAAATGACAAAAATAAAGTCAGGAAACACTCTCAAAAGTTTGCCGTTTTAGACTAATTTTTGGATATGATATATTAACGGATTTTTAATTTTATTTTTACAGAGACTGTCTTTTTAGACGGTCTTCCTGATTTTTATCAGGTTATTTTTGGTGTTATTTCACTAAAAAGCACTCATTTTTTTACTGATTTTGACTCAAAACTCATTAGAGTTTGTTTTATTTTTTTCATTTATATAATTCTTATTTGTTTATTTTTTTCACTTTATTATCTTAATCGGTGTATATTAATTTTTATTTTGTTTTTCATTAAAATATCTTGAATGTTTAAAATACTTTGGTATTCTTTAAAATTTCAAACATAATTGAAGTTTTTTTTTATCGTTTTTTAGAGTTATATGCGGATAATCCTTTTGTAGAAGGCGGTTTTCAGGTTTTAATAAATTGATGGTGTTAATATTTATTAACATATTTGTCCCCTTGAATATATTAAAATCTGTTAATATGAATGTGAAGTTACATGTATTAAGTGCAGGAGCTTTGTTTTTTTTAGGACAAGCTGCCTATGCGCAAAAATCTAAGAATGATTCTATTCTGAAGGAGAATAAGATCGATGAGGTAATCGTTACTGGATATCAGAAGAAAAAAGCAGATGAAATTACCCAGGCTCAGGCTGTTGTTGGAGGGGATGAAATCAGACGAAATTCTCCTACAACATCTATTGGTAACTCTTTACAGGGTCGAGCTTCTGGAGTATTTGTACAAAGTACAACAGGGCAACCAGGTGCTGCCGCTACAATCCAGGTAAGAGGGGTTGCTGGTGTTGGTGGTTCTTCAGAGCCTACTTATGTTGTAAATGGAATGTACATGACTGCAAGACAGTTTAGTGCAATTAACCCTGCGGATGTAGAGTCTATTTCAATTCTTAAGGATGCTGCTGCTACAGCACAATATGGTGCAAGAGGAGCAAATGGAGTAGTTGTAGTGACTACAAAAGCTGGAAAAGTTGGAAAAACCCATTATTCATTTGAAACTAAATTTGGATTCAGTGAAAGATTGAAGGACAATAACTATACCATGATGAATTCGAGAGAGTTAATGACTTTCCAAAATCAATTGGGGTATCTAGGCTTTAAAGCAAGACCTCAGGATGAGATGGACAGGTTAGCTGCGTTCGATCATAATTGGCAAAAAGATTTGTTGAAGCCTTCAAGTATCCAATCTTACTTATTCAGTGCGCAAGGTGGGTCAAGAGAAAGTACTTTCTATTACTCATTAGGGTATGATTCTGATAACGGAATTATCAGAGATATCGATGGACTTAAAAGATATACAGGTAACTTCGGATTTACGAACAAATTAAGTGAAAAACTTAATGTAGGAATCAACCTTGGAGTTCAGTATCAGGTTACTCAGAATTTCAGAGACAGAAACAATACTCAGAACCCGTTTGGGGCCATGTATAAATATGCACCATACGAACCGATTTATAACCCAGATGGAAGTTATAATCAGACAATGAGAGCAGGGTCAAACGTTGTAGAGCAAATTCGTAATTATACATTGGAGGATCAGAGATTGAGAATTCCCGTAACCTTATTTGGAGAATACAAAATTATCGATGGCCTTAAATTTAAAACTAATTTTAACGGACTTTACGATTGGTACATGGGTACTTCATGGTTGAAAAAAGGGTCAAACCTTGATTTAACCGTAAATGGTGTTCCAACAGGTTCATTGAATAAGAACTCATTCTATGGATTTAACTATACATGGAATAACTCTATTAATTATAAAAAATCATTTGGAAGCCATAACTTTGATTTCTTAGGATTTATCGAATATAATGATAATTTCAATGAAACAATGAATGGTGGTGCTTACGGGCTGAAATCTCCTGTACTTAATGTTCCTACTATCACTACACCTTCGGATAGAAACACATTTACGGGAATTAAGACTAGAAATACTTTGTTCAGTTTAGCTGGTATGATCAATTATGATTATGCAGGTAAATATTTAGTAACAGGATCATTGAGAAGAGATGCTTCATCAAGATTCGGAGCTAACAATCAAAGTGGTGTATTTTGGTCTGCAAGTGCTGCATGGAATATTGCAAAAGAAGACTTCATGAAAGGAGGCTTTATTAATGATTTAAAACTTAGAGGATCATACGGAACAACTGGTAATGACGGAACATTGCCGGATTATTATAATGTAAACAACATCAGTTACGGCTTATATGGTGCTAATGGTGCTTTATATCCTGGAACATCTTCACAAGGTAACTACATTATTGGTAACACAGATCTTAAATGGGAGTCTAATGCTATTACCAACGTAGGAGTAGATTTCGTAATGTGGAAAAGAAGGATTCGTGGATCTGTAGAGGTGTATCAGAATAAGAGAAAAGACTTTGTACAACTTGTACCTTTAGATAAACAAGAAGGAGGACTTTATCAATATGTTAATGCAGGGGATATGTCTCAAAAAGGTCTTGAAGCTGAGCTTAGTGTAGATGTTATCAAAAAGAAAGACTTCCAATGGAATTTACATGCTAACATCTCTTTCCAGAAATCAACTCTTGACAAGTTAGCAGGTGGGCAAACCGAAAGAAACTTAGGATATACGTATCTTAAAGTAGGTGAAACTCCTTATGTATTCTATAATGTGAGATTTGCAGGTGTTGATCCTAATAATGGAAATGCTTTATATTATGATAAAGCAGGAAATGTTACCAATGTTTATAGTGCATCCAATGCAGTTCCTCTTACTGATAAATCTCCATTCCCTAAAAGCTTTGGAGGATTCGGAACTACAATTCAATATAAAGGACTTGATTTCAGTGCAGATTTCGCATTCAAGTTAGGAGGATATACTTATAACAATATGTACGCGGCGGCAGTTGATCCAACTTTGGCTGTTGCAGGAAGAAATATGGCGCAAGCTGCTTCTAATGTTTGGCAAAAACCTGGTGATACGGGAGTATTCCAAAAAGTAGACAGTAATGGTATGCGTGATTCTGATCAATGGATTGAGAAATCAGATTACTTAAGATTAAGATCCCTTACATTAGGATATACATTTGATAAAGCATTTCTTGGAGAAGAATCACCTATTAATAAACTTAGAGTATATGTACAGGGACAGAATTTATTTACTGTAACTAAATTCCACGGAGAACCAGAAGTTTCTGTAGGATCTGCTGACTCTACATCATTATTTGTACCGGGATCATTTAACCTTTACACTTATCCTGCTGTAAGAACAATCCTAATGGGACTACAATTAGAATTTTAATATTGAATAGCTTTATGAAAAAGAATATAATAAAAATAAGTTTAGCAGCGTTAACAGCCTTTGTTTCGTTAACATCTTGTGACAGAAATTTAGACCAGATATCATCCGTTAATGAAGATCAGGACCAGGCAATGACCAGAGCTGAATCATTCAGACAAGCTATGGATGGAGCGTATACAGCACTTAAAGTAGGAGGGTACTATAGTGGAGATACAGGGAGTCAACTAATTATGGGAGATCTTACTACAGATAACTTAATTCGTACGGCTTCGGGAAGAAATACAAATTTCGCAGCATCAAACTTCGAGTTTTCTTCAGATAATTCACAGACTACAGGCTTGTATAATACTGCTTATCTTGCTATCAGCAGAGCTAACTTTGTTTTGAAGTATATCAATAATGGAGTATTATCAGGTGCACAAAAAGCAAATATTGAAGCCGAAGCAAAAGCTCTTAGAGCAATTGTTCATTTTGATATTGTAAGAGCATATTCTCAAATTCCAACACAATCTGCAGGAGCAAAGAATTCAATCGGAATTTATTATTCAGAAACATATTCTCCTTTAAATAGTACGTCATCCAGAAACCTGACTGTTGAGCAAGTATATAATAAGATTATTGCTGATCTTTTATCTGCAGCTGACAATATTACACAAAATGACGCAGATAAAGGAAGATTGAGTAAAGCTGCTATATACGGATTATTATCAAGAGTTTATCTTTATAAAGGTGAGTACGATAATACAACAAAGTATGGAGAATTAGCATTAGGACTTTCACCAAGCATTACAGCGAAAGATAATTTTTTCAGTATTTGGAAACAAAACGAAGGATTGTCTAAAATTACTGATGGTGTTTTATTCCAGATATTGAATGCACCGGCTGAACAAAATACAGTGGGAGCAGCATATAATCAGGCAGTACCTAGTTTGAGATCAGAATTTGTTGTAGATTATGATTTATATACAGCATATACTGATAAGGATGTTAGAAAAACTGCTTATTTCACTACCAGTGTTTATAGTAAGCAGAAATACAATCACGTTACCAAATATGCTGGAAATGGAGGTCCATCTAATATAGTACCAATTAAATATCTTAGATCAGCTGAAGTATTATTGAATGTTGCTGAGGCATATTATAGATCAGGTAATCAAGCGACAGCTCTTACTTTACTAAATAAGTTAAGAGCTGAAAGATATACTACATTTACTCCTGGAGCGGAAGTAGGGCAGGCTCTTCTAGATGCTATCCTGAAAGAAAGAAGATTGGAGCTTGCATTTGAAAATGACAGATGGTATACCTTGAAAAGATTAGGTCTTTCTGTTCAGAGATCAGGTAAAGGAGATCTTTTTGATGGTACAGGAGCACCAGCTGTTAAACAAACTCTTGATGCTGGAAGCACTAAATGGCAATGGCCAATTCCTATTACTGCAATTCAGGCTAACCCGAATATTAAGCAGAATGCTGATTATTAAGAATTAATATTTTTAATATAAATAAGAAGAGCTCCATGAAAATGGAGCTCTTTTTTATTTGAATTAGTAAGAAAACTAAATTAAGTAAAAGGGATTATTAACTTCCTTACATAAATTTACTCTCGTACAATCATCCTATTATTCTGATAGCTCTTAGGCGTTACTCCTTCCAGTTGCTTAAAAACTCTGGTAAAATAATTAGTATCTGAAAACCCGGTCTGGTAGGCTGTTTCTTTAATGCTGTTTTGGGTAGCCAGTAATTCCTTGGCCTTACTGATTCTTTCCTGTAGAATAAAATCATTCGGGGAAGTTCCGAGCTCATCTTTGAACATTTTAAAGAAATTCGATTTACTCACATAAGCAAGTTTCGCAATACTCTCAATAGAAAGTTTCTGGTGCAGATTTCTTTTAATGTAATCCACTACAAATCCAATTCTCGATTTATTCTTTACAATATTCCTTTCCACCATGCTTCTGGCCTGTGTCTGCATAAGCCGTATCAGCAGTTCTTTCAGGGCGAAGTCGGCCATGATATCCTTTTGAGTGTTATCATCCATGGCTATTCTCATAATATTGTTGGTGGCAGATGCCAATGCCTTATTGTTAAAAAGAAAATACTCATCCAGTTGAATGTTCCATTGTGAGACCTCATCTACCTTGGGAAGATGATAGTTTAAGTAATTAAGAGAATCTTCAATAAAATCTGGATTCAAACTTAAAGAGATGCATTGTGTAGGAGTGTCATCGGCTTCAGGAAAATCAATAACCATAGTTTCACCGGGAGCAACTAAAATACTTTCTCCAGGGAAATAATCAAAGTAATTGGTTTTGTTATCCAGCTTCATATGTTTTTTACCTCTCAGCATTGCGGTAAAGGCAATGTTTTCAAAATGAAGCTTTACTCCGAAAGCAGTTTTATGCGTCTCGTAGATACTGAATTCACAGTTGTTTAGATTGAATTTTGTCTGGTTTTCAACAAGACTCAATAGCTGGTTTTCCTTGTGTAATTCAGGAGTATTTAATAAAATCTTACTATTGTTATTCATTTCTAAATTTTTTGACAAAGGCAGTAACTCAAATATAATGAATTTGATTCAACGTTGCTGTTAAGAAAATAATAAAATTGAGTTCTGTACTATTTTGCACTTTTTTTATACGATTGTGCTATAGGTTTTTCATGCATCCGTGTAATTTGGCGGTATTGAAAAATTAAAATAAATACTGATATGAGCACTCTTACAGAAACAAGATCAACGACTCTTTTAGAGCGTCCCGAGTTCAAAAGCAGATACGATAATTATATTGACGGGAAATTCACACCACCTGTTAAAGGACAATATTTTGATGTGGTGTCACCCGTTGATGGTAAGAATTTTACCCAGGTAGCCCACTCCTCAAAAGAAGACCTGGAGCTAGCGGTAGATGCAGCAGACAAAGCATTCCAGACTTGGAAGAATACATCATCCACAGAAAGAAGTATTATTCTTAATAAAATTGCAGACAGGATAGAGCAGAATTTAGAATACCTTGCCACAGTAGAAACCATAGACAACGGTAAAGCAGTACGAGAGACACTGGCTGCTGATCTTCCGCTAGCTATCGATCATTTCAGGTATTTTGCATCCGTCATTCGCGCAGAAGAAGGGTCTCACAATGAATTGGACAAGGATACTGTATCTTTGATTGTTCATGAGCCTCTGGGAGTCATTGCTCAGATTATTCCATGGAACTTCCCGATCCTTATGGCAACATGGAAGCTGGCTCCTGCATTGGCTGCTGGAAACTGTGTGGTCTTAAAGCCTGCAGAAAGCACTCCTGTTTCTATTATGATCTTAATGGAGCTGATAGGAGATCTCTTACCCGCTGGAGTTATCAATATTGTTAATGGCTTCGGTGCAGAGCTTGGAAGAGCATTGGTAACAAATCCTAAAGTTGCCAAAGCGGCTTTCACAGGATCTACAGCTACAGGACGTTTGGTAATGCAGTATGCAACAGAAAACATTATTCCTGTGACGCTTGAGTTGGGAGGAAAATCACCTAATGTATTCTTCAACTCCGTGATGGATGCTGATGATGAATTCTTAGATAAAGCTATTGAAGGTGCCGTTCTTTTTGCCCTTAATCAGGGTGAAATCTGTACATGCCCGTCAAGACTTTTGGTTCAGGAAGGAATAGCAGATGCTTTCATCGAAAGAGTAATTGAAAGAGTAAAAGCGATCAAAGTAGGTAACCCTCTGGATAAAACTGTAATGATGGGAGCTCAGGCTTCCAAAATTCAAAAAGAAAAAATCCTTTCCTATATCCAGCTGGGGGTAGATGAAGGAGCTGAAGTACTGGTAGGAGGAGATATTAATCACCTTGGGGAAGACTTGGAAGAAGGATTCTATATTCAGCCTACAATCTTCAAAGGGAACAACAAGATGAGAATTTTCCAGGAAGAGATTTTCGGTCCTGTATTGGCCTTTACTACCTTTAAGGATGAAGAAGAAGCGGTGAAAATTGCCAACGATACCATCTATGGATTAGGAGCAGGGGTGTGGACGAGAGATGCACACCAGTTGTATAATATTCCACGTCAGATTGAGGCAGGAAGAGTCTGGGTAAATCAATACCACTCATATCCGGCAGGAGCTCCTTTTGGAGGTTATAAGCAATCCGGAATTGGAAGGGAGAATCATAAAATGATGCTTGACCATTACCGTCAGACCAAAAATATGCTGATCTCCTATAACAAAAATAAGTTAGGTTTCTTTTAATATTATGTAGGACGTGCCCGATTGCCTTGGCTTTTCCCGAGGCAAACGGTCGGGCTATGCAGGGCTTCACTTCGTTTCGGTACTTCATTACATTGCGCACCGGCTCGTTCCTCGCCGCCCTTACTATCCCTCACGCAATAAGAAACATTTCTGATATCTCAGATGACTACAATAAAATGGGGAAACCCAAATTTGCTAAAATATGATGAGGCTCAATGACAGAATCACAGGCTCAATTTAAACATGATGAATGAGCAGGTCCGGCAAATTATATTTGCCGGACTTTTTATAAAGAATAACAGTAATTTTAAATAAACAATAATGGAAACGCGAATATCAAGACTTTCTGCAACAGAAAAAGCACTTGAAGTCATCCGTGAACTTGAAGAAAAATATGGTCCTTTGATGTTTTACCAGGCAGGAGGCTGCTGTGAAGGTACCCAGCCGCAATGTTTCGAAAAAGGAGGTTTTTTCCCAAGAATGAATGATGCCATGATCGGAACCATTAATGGACATGAATTCTGGATAGACCGTGATCTTTTTGAATACTGGAAATACTCCCATTTTACGTTGGATGTGACTGACGGTTTCGGACCGGGAGGTTTCTCATTAGAAACTCCTTTAGGAAAGACATTCAAAGTGCAATACAGACTTTTTACTCCGGAAGAGTATAAAAACCTGGAACCGGTACAACGCAGCGAATAAGCTCTAAAGCTTGGTGCTATATAGCATCATTTCACGTTGTTGTCATTCTGACAAAGGAAATCTCATGCATAGCCAGATGTATGTCAATTATCAATCCTTCACGAACCGGTTGACAAACATGGCGGCGACAATATCTCCCACAGAATTCAAAACAGTAGCTAAAGGATCTACCAGGGTACCGATAATCATCACTGCTGGAATAGCTTCCTGAGGCAATTTATACACTGAGATCATCAGCATTTCTCCAATATATCCACCATTAGGAATTCCACCAGCCACAATACTTACAAAAACAGTGATGCCCAAGGCTAAGAGTAAGTTGGCAGGGTCAAAGAAATCTTTTCCAATAATTAAAAAAGCTACATAAATTTTGATAATCGATGACATAGAAGATCCATTTTTATGCAGCGTTGTCCCAATTGGGATCACTAGATTGGCAATAGAATTCGGAATTCCGATCTTAGATGCAGCCTGTAAATTCGAGGGCATAGTGGCAAAACTGCTGCAGGTACTTATTGCAGTAAGAGTTGGGTAAATAGCATTAGTCCAAAAACTTTTCACTCCTTTCTGTCCGCTCGCCATAAACGCATAAATGGAAAAGAAAACAAGAAAATAAATAATTCCTGCAACATAATATAACCCTAAAGGTTTAGCATAAAATCCAAAAAGCTGTGGACCTAATGTAGCAACCTGATAGGCAAAATAAGCTCCCAACCCAATAGGTGCCAATTTCATCACCAATAAAAGAAGTTCCTTCATCACTTCATATCCTGATGCTATAAAAACTCTGAAAGGTTTTCCTGCTTCTCCCGTTTTTCTGGCTGCAAAACCTGTCATGAAAGCAAAAATAAGGAGTGCCAGCATATTTTGTCTTGAAAACAAGGCAGTGAATTCTCCCACGGTAAAGAAACTTACAATTCTATTTCCCCAATTGTCCTCATTTGCCGCTTCTGTAATCATTTCAGAACTTCCCGAAACTCCGGAAACCGGAAACAGATAGACGGCACAGATGGTAAATATAGCAGCAGTAAGAATAAAGAACAGAAAGGTAAGTGCCATGATAAGAATGATCTTCCCGAATTTAGATTGCTGTTCCAGAGATGCTATAGAATTAGATACAGCAAAGAAGACCAAAGGTACAACACTTACAAAGAGAAGATTCAGGAAAATGTCTCCCAACGGTTTAATGTATTCCACAAAACCCGGAGCAACGATTCCTATAATGCTTCCGATTGTGATCCCCAGAAGTAAAAATATGATTCCGGAGTAGTTTTTCAGTACCTCTTTCATGTAGCGGTTTTTATCAAAGATAGGTTTATTTTTAACACTTTGTTATGCAATTTTCAGACCTAAATTTCATAAATTTGAGTAAACATCGTTTCTATGGCTTATATAGATTACTATAAAATTTTAGGCGTAGATAAAAGCGCAACCCAGGATGATATTAAAAAGGCGTACCGGAAATTAGCCAGAAAGCTGCATCCGGACCTTAATCCTGATGATAAAGAATCAGAAAGAAAATTCAAAGAGCTGAATGAAGCCAATGAAGTTCTCAGCAATCCGGAAAATCGTGCAAAATACGATAAGTATGGAGAAAACTGGAAACATGGGGAAGAGTATGAAAAAGCTCAGCAACAACAAAGGCAGTACCAGCAGCAGAACTACGGTGGTGGTTATTCCGGTGCAGACTTTGGTGAAGGTGAAGACTTTTCAGACTTCTTCCAAAATATGTTTGGCGGTTCTTCAGGAGGCTTTGGTAAAAGTTCAAGAGGAAGAGCTTCGGGAAAGTTCAAAGGACAAGATGTACAGGCAGAATTAACCCTGAATTTGAGAGATGCTGCTGTAACTCATCCGCAAACTTTTGAAATCAATGGTAAAAAAGTAAGAATTACGATTCCTGCCGGAGTCTATGATGGGCAGAAAATTAAATTAAAAGGACATGGAAATCCTGGAGTGAATGGAGGTCCCAACGGTGATCTTTATATCACATTCAATATTCCTGTAGATCATGATTTTGAAAGAGTAGGTGATGATCTTAAAACAAAAGTTGCTATTGATTTGTATACCGCAGTTTTAGGCGGAGACGTAAAAGTAAATACACTGGATGGAAGTGTTAATCTTAAAGTAAAACCGGAAACCCAAAGCGGAATGACTGTAAGACTGAAAGGTAAAGGTTTTCCTGTCTATAAGAAAGATGGGGAACATGGCGATCTTTTTGTAACCTACGAAGTGAAAATGCCTGTTAACCTTACCGATAAGCAGAGAGAGCTTTTTGAACAACTTAAAAATTCCTAGGCTATGAGTGAAAGAATATCACGGGAAGAACTCGTAAGAATATACAATATAGAAATCACCTTTTTTGATGAACTTGTAGATTATGGTCTGCTGAATATACACATTGAAAATGAAGTTCATTACCTCATGTATGAAGACCTGCCGGATCTGGAAAAATTTGCCAACTGGCATTATGACCTTGAAATTAATCTTCCAGGTCTGGAAGTTATTCATAATATGTTGAAAAAACTGGATGCTTTAAAACGAAGAAACAGAGAGCTGATGAACAAACTTTCGGCTATCAGTGACCAATATGAAGATATTTAGCTTAGTTTTGTAGCTTTTTAAAGCAACAATATTATGAGTGAGGAAAAAGTGATTACTTTAAAACCTGAGAGAGCGATTTTTGAAGATATTTATTTTAGCGGAAATCAAGGGAGTCTGCTTTTTTCTCCTACCACAAAAAGTAAAACAATAACAACCATTGCTGCTGCTGTTATTTTACTGATTGCATTTCTTCTGAAAGATAATTTCAGCAAGGAAAGCCAAGGTATCTTGTACTTTTTTAGTTTTATCTTGTTGCTTTGTGCTGTTTACTTATCTGTAAGTGTTAATAAGGTCTCAAGATGGAAAAAGCAGGTTAATCACTACCTGAATATTTTGGAAAAGTGTAAGATTTACGAAATAAGAATTGAACAGAATTTTTTCACAGTCAATATTGATGGTGAAAAAGAAACCAGTGAATGGAAAGACTTTGAATTTTTTGATAGCAACCATGACTTCATTTCCCTTGAAGGAAAATACAGTTATATGTTTCCCAGAAAATCAATGAGTGAAAGAGACTATTCTTTACTCAAGACTATTTTAAAAGATAATATTCAACCATAAAAAAATCAGAGCAAAATGCTCTGATTTTTTACTTTATAATATTGTTGCCTTACTGCTTATTCCAGCCAGCCCATTTCCTTCATCCACTCGTCATTGTAGATTTTTCCTACATATCTTGAACCGTGGTCATGAAGTAAAACGACAATGACATCATCTTTAGTAAACTGATCTTTCATCTGAATCAATGAGGCAATGGCACTTCCTGCAGAATATCCACAGAAAATTCCTTCTTCCTTAGCCAGTTTCCTTGCATAGATCGCTCCGTCTTTATCCGTTACTTTCTCAAAGTGATCGATAACAGACATGTCGTAGTTTTCAGGGATGATATCTTCTCCAATTCCTTCCGTGATGTACGTATACGCGTGGTCGTAGTGTAATTCTCCGGTTTCGTGGAATTCTTTAAGGATAGAACCGTAAGTGTCAACTCCAATTATCTTAATATCCTTATTTTTTTCCTTGAAGAACGTTCCACATCCTGTAATAGTTCCTCCTGTTCCAGCTCCTGCTACAAAGTGAGTCAGTTTTCCTTCCGTCTGTTCCCAGATCTCAGGTGCTGTAGACTCATAGTGAGCAGTTCTGTTGGATAAATTGTCATATTGGTTTACATACCAACCGTTTTCTGTTTCCTTAGCCAGTCTTTTCGATACAGAATAATAAGAGCGCGGATCTGTAGGCTTCACATCCGTAGGGCAAACAATTACTTCAGCACCTACAGCACGAAGAATATCACACTTTTCTTTAGATTGTTTGGAATTGGTAACAAAGATACATTTGTACCCTTTGATGATGGCAGCCAATGCCAATCCCATTCCTGTATTTCCTGAAGTTCCCTCAATAATGGTTCCTCCAGGTTTTAATCTGCCGTCTTTCTCGGCATCTTCGATCATTTTAAGAGCCATTCTGTCCTTTACAGAGTTTCCAGGGTTGAATGTCTCAACTTTTGCTAAAACTAATGCTGGAAAATCTTCACCCAGTACATTGTTAAGTTTTACCAATGGTGTGTTTCCTATAGTTTCAAGGATATTTTTTGCGTATTTCATAAATGTTTTATATGCGGTGCAAAGATAATGCTTTTAAAATTATCTGTATGGAGATCATGAGTGATTAAAGCTCAAAACAGATGAGTAAAAGCTTAATTTTAAACCCAATAATAAGGTTAATTATACTTAATGGCTTTCACCGGAGAAATCTTACTGATCAGATAACTCGGAATAATTAAGGCAAGAGCAGATATCGCCAAAATCCCTAATGAAATAGAAATGATAGCAATAGGGTTAAGATCTACCGGTACTGTACTTACGTAGTAATTTTCCGGATTAAGCTTAATCACTCCAAAGAATTTCTGGATAAGAATTAATCCCAACCCAATAGCATTTCCATATAAAAGCCCTGGGATCATGATGATAAGGGTATAATTGATAAAAGTAGCCCTGATCTGAGCATTGCTTGCACCTAAAGTCTTAAGTAAACCGATGGAGTTGGTTCTTTCAATAATGAGGATCAGAAGGACCATAATAATATTGATAACCACTACAACCAGCATGATGATGATGATGAGCGCAATATTGGTATCAAAGATGCTTATCCAGTCAGTGATTTGTGGAAATTTTTCTGTTGCCTTTTCAGCATAGTTTTTATATCCGATCAGTTTTTCAATGTCCGGGAAATCTTTATCAATATCATTGACATTTTTCAGGAAAATATCAATTCCGCCAATTTCGTCAGGTTTCATATCCTGAATTTTTCTTGCATGATTGATTCCACCAATTACAAACTGTTCATCGATGAGCTTAATGTCTGTTCTGTAGATTCCGATAATTTTAAACTTTCGGTAAAGAGGCTTTTGATCGGCTTTTAAGAAGACGGTAACGATACTGTCATTGACTTTAAGGTGAAGATCATTGGCTATTTTTTGTGAAATAGCAACATCATTGTTGAACCCTATTTCTGTCACCTTGGGTGTAGTTCCGGCAATTAGGAATTTTTTAAACCTTAAACTGTCGAAATCCTTTCCAATTCCTTTAAATATAATTCCTGCAAAATTATGTTCATTACGCATAATTCCGGTAACCGTTACATATTTTTGGATAATTTCCACATCCGGAAGTTCTTTGATCTTGGCAATATTCAATCCCTGATTATCTAAAACCGAAGTATTATAGGAAGAGTTGGATCGGGTAGATCTTACTGTGATGTGTCCGCTGAAATCTGCCAGTCTCTCTTTAATAGCTTTTTTAGAACCGAATCCGGTGGCTACAGTAATTAGAGAAACAATAATTCCCAGTGCTACGGAAAGCCTGCCAATGAAGATGATAACCCTTGATAGGTTATTTTTGTTATCTTTGGAAAACGCTATTTTTCTAGAGAAATATAAAGGAAACTTCAAGCTTATGAATTTAGATTTCAAAATTAAAAATTTACTTCTGATTTGCCTAATTTTTTTAGGAGTATTCAACCAATATTATTCTCAAACTCAAGTTCAGCCGGATTTTAAAACCGGGGCAGATCAGCCTGAGCTTTATCTACCTCTATTGAAGGATAAAACCATTGGAGTAGTGACGAATCAGACAGGCTTAATGAGTGACAGAACTCATTTGGTAGATTTTTTAGTCAAGAATGGAGTAAAAATCAAAGCTATTTTTGCGCCTGAACATGGTTTCAGAGGAGATGCTGATGCAGGAGCAAAAGTAAAAAATGGAGTAGACGTGAAGACCGGAATTCCTATTGTTTCCCTGTATGCCAGTAATAAAAAACCAAAGCCTGAACAATTGGCAGGAATAGATCTTGTAGTTTTTGATATTCAGGATGTGGGTGTAAGATTTTATACTTACATTTCTACGTTAACTTATTTAATGGAAGCGGGTGCTGAAAATAATGTTGAAGTAATGGTCCTGGACCGTCCCAATCCACATGATGGATATACTGACGGACCTGTTTTGAGAAAAAAATGGGCTAGTTTTGTGGGAATGCACGAGGTTCCGGTTGTTTATGGGCTGACTATTGGTGAGTATGGAAAAATGGTGAATGGAGAAAAGTGGCTGAAAAATGGAGTTCAGGCAAAATATACCTTAATCCCAATGAAGAACTACCACAAAAAACAACGTTATCTGATGCTGGATAAGCCATCACCGAATTTGCCTAATGATAAAGCAATTAATTTATACCCAAGTTTGTGTTTTTTTGAAGGGACCCAGGTTTCTGTAGGAAGAGGAACGGATCAGCCTTTCCAGATCTATGGTTCACCATGGACTGAAAATCTTCCATACAAATTTACTCCAAAGCCAAGCTACGGAGCAAAAGATCCATTTTTGAACGGGAAATTATGTTATGGTGAAGACTTGTCCAATTATCCTAAGGATTTAAGAGAATTGAATCTTGAATGGGTAATCAAGGCTTATCAAAACTACAAAAATCCTCAGCTGGATTTCTTTTTGAAAAATCTTTGGTTTGATACTCTTTCCGGGACTGATGAATTCAGAAAGCAGATTATTGCTGGAAAATCAATTCCGGAAATTAAAGCTTCGTGGAAAAAAGATCTGGAAGATTTTGAAAAGATTAGAACCCGATATATGGTGTACGAAGATTAACTAAAATAGGTCGGAGGTTTGGGGCTGGAAGTTATGGAGGTCATTGAGTGATAATATGACTAAAAGTAACTTCCAGCCTCACGGTTTCTGCTTCCAACCTTTCATTAATCAAAATTTTGGGGCGGATTTTTATCATTTTTGCCCTTATTTAATATAAAGAGTCCGATTGTTAAACCTACAACCCCTGCAAAAGCAGTTAATAAGGCTCTTTGTAATTTATCTGGAAGATCATTTCCAAGGTAATTCATTAAAAAAAGGATCACAAACGTGATAACAGAAATGATAATATGATTTTTTCCGAATGGCTTCATTGTATTATTTAAATTTGTAAGAGATCATAACTCCACCTCTGTAAGGCAAAATTTCACCACTTTTATTAAGTCCTTCTACCCCAATGTCATAACGTTTTCCTGTAGTTCTGTCATACCCTTTATAAAAACTTTGTGCAGTTCCAATAGTGGCATAAAGATCAAGATTCCATCTTTCAGATAACTGAAATTGATAACCTCCTGTGACTCCTAACATAATAGAAAAACCTCTTTGATACAGATTTGAAATAATAAAAGTTTCTCCGTTGTCTGCTACAGAGACGCTATTGTCATTCCAGTAATTCCATTTCTGTGCATTATAAGCAGCAACAGAGACGTTAGCTCCAATATACCAGTGTTTGAAAGCTTCTTTGAAATAATATCTTCCTTCAGCAGAAACAGAGTAAAATTGCAATTCATGTCCTGAAAAAGACTTCCATGGTGAGATAAAGACATCTCCCTGAAGAGTATATTTGGGACTAATCTGCTTTTCTACGCCGAGATTGAGAATACCTATTGGTAAAAAAAGAGCATTACCTTTTACATACAAACTTTTCTCTTCGCTTTGATCTTGCTCCTGAGCTTTTAGTGAACCTATGCTCAGAAATGCCAAAGCTCCCATTAATACTCTGTATTTCATCAATGTGTTTATTTTATTTTATTTAATAATTCCTCCGCTAATTTGGAATCTCTTTTAGCCTGAATAGCTATATTCCTAGACATTTCAGCGTAATTTTTGGCCATTTCTTTATTTCCTGTTAAGAAATAAAGTTTAGCCAGGATATAAGTGTTTTCTGAATTTTCTCCCATCATCACCGATTTTTCAGCCCATTCGGTTGCTTTCTTTAATGAAGATGGTGTTTGGATGTTATCAACAAATACCCATGCTGCTCTTAAAAGTTCATCAGGGTTAAATGTATCCGAAGCTTTGTAATAATCCAATGCTGCTTTTTCGTATTCCGGAAAATTGGCATTTCGTTCGTAATAGGTAAGCTTGGTCTGATTGAGCTTCGTCATCGCTGTTTGTTTTCCTACCAATGGTTCAGCCATTTTCATAAAGTACTCATCATTGATTTTTTTGTTCTTATCATCAATGGACTGTTCTACAATTTTTGAAAGCTTTAATTGGGCATCAAATTCGTTGTACGTTTCTTCAGGAAGGTATTTGATGATCTCTGCTTTTCTGGAAGCAAAAGCTTTATAGTTGGAATCTTCTGTAGATTTCAGGAAAAATAGCATAAATCCTATTTCATCTTTTGAAAGAGGGTCAGCTGCTTTTTTATTTTCAAAGTATCTTTCAGAAGCCTTTTTTGCAAACCCGTAATCTGTATCGGAGTTAAGTTTCATAATATTGATTAGAAACTCTGGATCTTTTTCTCCGTTAGCAAATCTTTCTTTCAGAGATCCTTTTTTATTTCCTTGTGAATTGATATCCTGGGCCATTGCTACAAACATACTTTCTTCCATATAGCCTGTATTTCTGGAAACAAGCTCGCCTTCGCCATTTAGGAAAAGATAAGTGGGATAGGATCGTACACCAAATTTAGATGCAAGATCTCTTCCTTCTCCTTTTTCCATATCAAATCTTGCATTGATGAAATTGGTATTGAAATATTCACTCACTGATTTCTGAGGAAAAACATTTTTTTCCATCATTTTGCATGGGCCACACCAGGAAGCATAAGCATCAATAAAAACCAATTTCTTTTCTTTTTTGGCTTTTGCGATAATTTCCTTAAATGGTAGTTCCTGAAACTGTATGGTCTCCTGAGCAGAGATGACAATAGAGCAAAAAATAGATATCCCGGAGATGATCTTCTTCATTTTCAAATAAGATTTGAAGCGAAGATAAATAATTTTCAAAATATAAAGATGGGAATCGGGAAGTTGAATGATGATATTAACTAATTTTAAGACTTGGACCCTGAGATCCTGATTATGTAGGCAATTTAAAAAGTAGGATAGAGTAAGTCCATATTTTTTCTTTCATAACAAAATCATAATAAATAATTATTCCTTTTTCTTAGACTCTTTATGTTCCTTGCCCCAAACTTCCAATTGGCTTAAGACAGGAAGCAATTTTTTTCCTATTTCAGATAATTCATATTCTACTCTGAGAGGAACCTCAGCATACACTGTTTTCACTACCAGGTTTTCCTGTTCCATTTTTTTGAGCTGAAGCGTAAGCATTCTTTCGGAAATATTGGGAATTCTGTTTTTCAGTTCAAAAAATCTTAGCTTTTCTTGTTTGAGATGATAGCAGATAGAAAGGATCCATCGACCACTGATAAGATTCACTGCATAAATTTCAGAACAGCTGGATTCTAGCGTTTTTTTATTCTCGTTATTGGTGGATGTTTCTTTAATACTCATACTAACATTTTTGTTTGCTCCATACAATCTGTTGCAGACTTGTACTGTTCAGGATTGATGATTTAAATTTACAAATAAAACAGGAGATATAGTGTATATGCGCTGTTTTCATAGACTTTTATTATAGGGTAATGTTATGGATTTAAATAGAATTAATAAGGAGCTGAAAGCATGTATTGATAATGTTCCGTATTCATTGGAAATCGATGAGAATATATTTTTGAATGCTCCAGAAGTGCTCCAAAAGGAAAGAATAGAATTTGCAGAAACTCATCCTGTTCACCGACCAGATTCTATCAAGGTAAAAGATATTTTCATCCCAAGTTTGGTGGATGGCAGAGAAATACGGCTTCATATTTATCAACCTGAGCAGTATGACAGGAATAGAACATTGATTTATTTTCACGGCGGTGGTTATGTTTTCGGCTTGCCGGAACAGGTAGACAGCCAAATGTTTGAGATTGCTGATGAATTACGGGCAACAATTATATCTGTAGATTACAGATTGTCTCCTCAGCATCGGTTTCCCGTTCCTATTTTAGACGGTTTTGATGCCTTGAAATGGGTGATTGGAGAAGGAGAAAGACAGTTGGGAATAAATGTTGAACAGATTACCATAATGGGGGCAAGCGCTGGTGGGCATTTAGCTGCAGCGGTCACTCAGATGGCTGCCGATCAGAATATTAATAATATAAAACATCAGTTTTTATTGTATCCGGTCATTCATAATAAGCTGAATACTCCTTCTATGCAAGAATTTACAGATTCACCGTTATGGAGTAGAAGATATGCTGAAATAGCATGGCAGCATTTTCTGGACAAAGAAAATAGAGGAAAAAGCATAATGTATTCAGATCTTACCCTCTATCGTAACTTTTCTGTGTTACCTCAAACTACAATTGTAGCTTGTGAACTAGATCCTTTGAGAGATGAAGGTATTGAGTTTTCCCAACTTTTATATCAGGCAGGTGTTGCTACTGAATTATGGGTAGTTCCCGGAGCAGTACATGTATTTGATCTTTTTGATTGTTCTTTGACCGATGAATACAAAAAGTTTATGATGAGCAGACTTTTTAAATAAAAAAATATGAAACTACGAGATAAAAAACCAGCTTTAATTCTTATTGATATTCAAAAAGGATTTCTTGATGAAAGCTATTGGGGTGGAAACAGAAATAATAGAGAAGCAGAAAAAATAAGTGGAAAAATATTGGAAAGATGGCGTGAATTGAATTTACCGGTATTTCATATCCGGCATAGCTCAGCCCATCCTCAATCTAAATTGCATGAATCTGATCCGGGATTTGAATTTAATGATCATGCCTTGCCTCAAAATGATGAGTGTATTATCACTAAAAATGTAAACAGTGCTTTTATAGGAACTGATTTGAAAGAAAAATTAGATTTTCAGGGAATAAATACTGTAGTTATTTTAGGAATTACAACCAATCATTGTGTTTCTACCACAACAAGAATGGCTGGGAATTTCGGATATGAAACTTATGTTATTTCAGATGCTACTGCGGCTTTTGACAGAGTGGGCATACATGGAGAAAAATACGACGCAGAATTGGTTCATCTCATGGCACTTGCCAATTTGCATGAAGAATTTTCAACTGTCCTGAATGCCGAAGAATTATTAAAAAAGATGTAGGAGAAAGTTAAAAACTTGAATCTATTTAAACTGCTATATCTATGGCAGTTTTTGTTTTTTAGAAAGGAAACCATTTTATCTTAATTATTTTTTGCCAGAATTGTTTGTATTTAACATAGTTTTAATATAATTTTATTTCACTCTATGGTCCTGGGATGTTTGTTATATCTTTGCAAACGAATAAATTATCTACAAATAAGATTGTGAAATTATAGATTTTACCTTCAGGTATTACCGGATCTTTTGTAGAAATAAAGAATGCAGAAGAATTGAGTATTAGCTTTAAACACGCCTTATCCCAAAAATCTATTTACGTTGCCGCTTTATCCACCTGCCTGATTGCAGTAGTGGCTTTTGCAGTTTTAAGCCTTTTAATTGCCGAAGATAACCGTAAAAATAATGAGGATTTTGCAAAAAAAACATTTTTCAGGAAATATGAATCTGTAGAAAGTGAATTCAGGAATATTGAAGATTATCAGTATCTGCTTCGTGAATTGATTCAAAAAGACGGATTGAAAAACTATAGAGATTATTCTTTGGTTTTAAATGATTTGAATAAAAAAAGAAACCTGTTAACATACAGCTGGTATTATTATGACAATAGTAACACCGGAAAATATGAAAGTAATAACCCTCTATCCGGTCTTTTCAAAGAGAGGAATAAAACAGAAAACTCTATCACCATACAAAATAATGGTTCCGGACATTTTAAAGACCTTCTGATAAGCCGTAAAGATAGTATGTACTGGGTAAGTTATGACTCTCTTGTACTGCCAGAAAAAAATATTCTTTATTACGGTTCTACAGTAAGTTTAGATGATCTTCATCAATATTTTACCAATGTAGATAAAAGTTCGAATACGTATGCCTACGTTTTTACTAAAGAAGGAATTTGTATTACCCATCCTGAAAAGAAGTACATCGGGAAAAATGTTTTCAATTTTACAGATATTCAATCGAAGGATACTTTGTGTAGTAGTACAAAATCAGGATACACAGAAGGAGTTGCTAGTTCAGAGTATTTGGGGATGGAAGTTACACGCTTTATAAAACCTTTGAAAACAGATAACTTTGACGGGTATGCGGTGGTGAATCATGTCAATTTTATCATTGATGAAAATACAAATAAGGTGAAAGCTTATACCGTTTATATATTTCTGGCTGCCTTATTTCTTATTGTAACGGTTTTTATTTTATTCCAGCGGTCTACAAATATAGCTTACAGGGAAAAAGAAAAAATACAGTCTGAAAAAAATCTGCTGTTTATTGAGAATGAAAAAATGCACAAGGCAGAAGTGATTAACCAGCTTCAGCAGCTTAAGAATAATATCAATCCGCATTTTCTGTTCAATTCATTGAACTCTCTTTATATGCTGATAGGAATTAATAAAGACAATGCCCAGAAATTTACCATGAATCTTTCAAAAATCTATAGGTACCTGATTGTTCCGCCTAAGGAAAATATTGTAGCTGTTGCCAAAGAGATTGATTTTATTCAGAAATATATGGAACTTCTGAAAAGCAGGTTTGATGAAGAACTGAATTTTCAACTGGTTATAAAAAATCCTGAAAGTTTAAAGAAACGAATCCCGTATTTGTCACTTCAGATTGTAACGGAAAATGCTATAAAACACAATGTTGCGACCATAGATCAACCCTTGGAAATTACGATAGAAGTGGATGAGAAAGGAGTTACTGTGAGGAATACTTATCAGCCCAAAACGGAGGCTGTTCTGGGAGAGAAATTCGGAATTGATTATTTGAATCAGGTTTATGAATATTTTAAACAAAATTCGCTTCATATTTCTGTAGATGGTGAAAACTTTATATGTTTTTTGCCATTAATGAATTAAAATGAAAAAATCCACTCACTCCCGAATAATCACCTTTCACTCCCTAATACATATAATATAAGTCACTATACCTATAGCTTTGCCAACTGAAACTAAGATATTTACTATTTGGAATGAATCGGACTATTTTAATGAAGAATTACAGGCTTGCACTGTATCTTGGACTAGCCATGGCATCGCCGGCAGTTCTGGCACAGAAAAAAGACACTGTAAAAACGACCAAGGACAAAACCGAAAAAACAGATCTTTCATCATCAAAAAAGACAAAAAAAATTGACGAACTGATTAAGAAAGGGACTTACAAAAAAGGGATTTTCAATACCATTCAGGTAAAAACAGATCTTTATTTTGAAATTCCTGACAGTTTGATGGGACGTCAGTTTTTGGTAGTGAACAAACTCTCTCAGGTCCCAATGCAGGTAAATGAGGCAGGCCTTAATAAGGGAATGAACTATGAAAATAAGATCATTTCTTTTCACAGGGACAGAGTCGCTAAAAAGGTATGGGTGAAAACTTCTGAAGCGAAGGTGTCTTCTCCTAAAAATGATGCTATTACGAAATCTGTTAAAGACAACTTTTCAGAATCTGTCATTGAGGTTTTTGATATTGAAGCCCAAAACAGTGATTCTACTTCGGTAGCCATTAAAGTAAATAAGGTTTTTGATGGAAATCAGAAAAGTTTTAATGATGTGTTGGCTAATGTAGGTCTTGGTGGTTCAGTAAAATCAAGTCTTTCCTTTATTGAAGGAGTAAAAACATTTCCGGAAAACCTTGTTGTTAAATCTCAACTGAGTACTTCAGTGAATGAAGGTGGTGTGGATCTTCCGGTAACACTTGGAGTAACCAGCAATCTGGTATTGCTTCCTAAAGTTCCAATGAAACCAAGGGTGGCAGATGCAAGAGTAGGATTTTTCAGTGAAAAGCATTGGTTCTTTAATGACCAGCAGCAGAAAATGGATGAGAAATTTTTCATCACGCGTTGGAATTTAGAGCCTAAAGATGAAGACAAAGAAAAATATCTGAGAGGTGAACTGGTAGAGCCTAAAAAACAGATTGTTTATTATATAGATCCTTCCACACCAAAACAATGGCGTGAAAAGATCATTGCAGGAGTTCATGACTGGCAGGTGGCATTCGAGCAGGCAGGGTTCAAAAACGCTGTCATCGCTAAAATGCCGGATGAAAAAGATGAAGACTTTGATATTGATGATGTAAGATATTCCGTAATCACATACGCTGCTTCTCCTAAGTCTAATGCGATGGGACCATCTGTAGTAGATCCGAGAAGTGGTGAAATTATTGAAGCAGACATCATTTGGTGGCACAATGTAATGACTTCTCTTCAGGAGTGGATGAGAATTCAGATAGGGCCTATTGATGCTAGAGCGAGAGGAAATAAATTCAGTGATGAATATATGGGTGAAGCCATTCGTTTTGTATCCTCTCATGAAGTGGGGCATACTTTCGGATTGAAGCACAATATGGGATCTTCTTTTGCATTCCCGGTAGAATCTCTTCGTTCTAAAGAATTTACCGATAAAATGGGGGGGACAGCTCCTTCTATCATGGATTATGCCCGTTACAATTACGTGGCACAGCCGGAAGATGGTGTTACTGCAATCACTCCGAAGATCGGAATCTATGATAAATATGCAATTGAGTGGGGCTACCGTTGGTATCCTGATGAATTCGTAGAGAAAAAGGCGCTTAGAAATTTAATAGAAAAGCATGAAGATGATCCATTGTATTTCTATGGTGAACAACAAAGTTACCTGGAAACAATAGATCCGCGCTCGCAGTCTGAAGATCTGGGTGATGACGCGATGAAAGCCAGCGAATATGGAATGAAAAACCTAAAAGTTGTAGCCAATAATCTTTTAAAATGGACCTATGAGGACGGAAAAGATTATACAGATGCAGGAAGGTTATACATGGGCGTTATTGGCCAATGGGATCTGTATACGGGACATGTAATGGCTAATGTAGGAGGGATTTACCTGAATAATACGGTTTTTGGTAATAAGAAAAAGGCCTATGAAGCAGTTCCCGCTGAAACCCAGAAAAGAGCAGTGGATTATCTGGTTAAAAACTCGATCAATCTTCCGGAATGGTTATTCTTTAATCCGATTACTGAGAAAACATATTCGGTTAAAAATTCACCTATGGGACCATTTGAGCAGACTCCATATACTTTAGCGAGAGGAATGCAGTATGCTAATATCTACTCCCTGTTTATGGATGACAGATTGCTTAGACTCCTTGAGAACGAGTTGAAGCATGAGGTTTCTGGTTCAAAAGATAAGATCTATACAGTAGAAAACTTATTTGAACAGGTAAGAACAGCCATTTTTAACAAGAAAGGAAGCCTTACGATGCTTGAGAAGATGGCACAAAAGAACTACGTGGATGCATTGATTGTTTCGGTGAACAAATTATTCGAAAAAACAGCCGTAAAAACATTGAAGACAGATCAGACATTAAATATGCCAATGATCTGCAACTATCATGAAGAAGGTAAAAATCTTAGAAACATCAATTATTCATCCATGAAGAGAGTATCTGAAGTAACAACGTATAAAAGAGCAGAGCTGCAAAAGGTTCTGAATTTACTGAACAATACCAGATACAGAGGTGATGACGCTTCAAGAGCACATTACACAGATTTAATCATTCGTATTGAAGAGGCTTTAAACAAATAAACAGCAATGAAAAAAACTCTAATCCTTTTACCTCTTTTAGCGGCTCAGGTTGCGTTGGCTCAGGAAAAAAAGACCATTACAGGAAAGATAGAAGACGGTAATACTTCCAGCGTAATTGCAGGAGCATCTATCAAAATAGAAACGCAGTCTGTTTCTACAAAAACTGATCTGGACGGAATTATCGAAAGTGTATCTGTAGGTACAGTAGCTGATAAGGACGGGAAATTTATACTGGAAATTCCGGTAGGAACTAAATCTATCCTGGTAAGTTCTCCAGGGTACGAATCCCGTATCATCCAGATCAATGAAGATAAAACAAACTATATCGTAAGATTGGTTTCTGAAGTTTCAGATAAAAATAAAATTCAGGAAGTAATCATTACGGGATATCAGAAAATTGAAAAACGTAAGCAGACTTCAGCGGTTGCTACCGTAAAAATGGATAACATCAGCCAGGCTGGGGTGGCGAGTGTAGACCAGATGCTATCCGGGCAGATTGCCGGGGTAGTAGTGACTCCGGAAACAGGGTCTCCGGGTGGGCCTGCAAAGATCAGAATCCGTGGGACAGCTTCTCTGTCTGGACCGCAGGATCCGCTATGGGTAATTGATGGTCTTCCATTAGAAGGAAATGATGTTCCAAACTTCAGTGATAAAGATAATATTGACCAGCTTCAGAACTTTTCCATTGCAGGGTTGAACCCGAATGATATTGAAGATATCACTATTCTGAAAGATGCTGCAGCAACGGCTATTTATGGAGCCAGAGCAGCAAACGGGGTAATTTCCATTACCACAAAAAGAGGAAAGAAAGGGAGTATGAGGTTAAACTTCTCTGCGGATACTTTCGTAACTGCCCGTCCTGATTTTGAAAAATTAAACCTGATGAATGCATCAGAGAAAGTAGATCTTGAATTGATGCTTGCCCAGCGTGCAGATCTTACTTACCGTGCAGATAAAGGAGAGGTGATGAGAATTTTAACTCAGAATAACCAGCTTAATGATTTTAGAACTGGTGGTCTGGGAGCTTTAAGTCCATTGACTCTTAACCAAATCAATGCGTTAAGAAACAATACCACTGATTGGGGAAAACTGTTATACAGAAATGCCATCAATAAACAGTATGGAGTAAGTATTTCCGGAGGTGGAGAAACTTCAGATTACTATTTCTCTTTAGGGTATTATGATGAAGAAGGAACAACGATTGGTACAGGATTTAAGCGTTATAACCTTACTTTAAAGAATAATTATAAGTTAAGCGATAAATTAACGGCTGGGATCTCTGTTTTCGGGACTCAAAGTGAGAAAGAATCATTTATGACGGATGCAGATGCTGCTGCAAGCCCTATTAATTATTCAAGAAATGCCAATCCGTACATGAATCCGTTTAATCCGGATGGAAGCTACAGATATGATAAAGATATCGATGGTTTTGCAGATACTTATATTCCTTTCAACTTCCTTGAAGAAAGACAGAATACAAGTTATACGCTGAAAAACCATTCATTAAAGGCGATTTTGGATTTAGAATATAAAGTTTCAAAAAATCTGAAATTCACGTCTCAATTAGGTATTCAGTATGATACTAACAAGACTGAAAAATATGCCGGACAAGAGACGTATTTTACCAGAAAGATGAAGGAGGCAACCCGTTATTATAAAGACGGTGGATATAAATATTTTCTGCCTGCCGGAGATATCAAACAAAACTGGGATAATGATTTCTTCCAATACAACTGGAAATTACAGGGAACTTACAGTACGAAAATCAATTCTGTACATGAAATTGATTTGATGGCAGGAACGGAGCTTCGTAAAACGGAAGATAACACAACGCTTACCAGAGCTTTTGGATATAACAAAAATACAAGAACAGCAACTCCAATTGCTTTCCCAAGTGCTAATTTCGCTGCTGAAAAGAAGTATGAAACATACCGCGAAATGCCACCTGTAGAGAATGCATATGCTTCTATGTTTGCTACAGCATCCTATACTTACGATCAGAAATATACTTTCTTCGGAAGTGTAAGATATGACGGGACGAACTTATTTGGAGTTAACAAAAAGTATAAATATCTTCCAATATGGGCTGTTTCCGGTTCATGGCTGGTAACGAAGGAGAATTTCATGCAGAATGTAACACCTGTTTCCAACCTGAGATTGAGAGCGTCTTATGGTCTACAGGGAAATA
This sequence comes from Chryseobacterium sp. G0162, assembly GCF_003815715.1. Lineage (NCBI taxonomy): Bacteria > Pseudomonadati > Bacteroidota > Flavobacteriia > Flavobacteriales > Weeksellaceae > Chryseobacterium > Chryseobacterium sp. G0162. Next base: position 3,824,703 of record NZ_CP033922.1, read on the forward strand.
TTGACCGTAATACTTCGCCTTTCTTTATTGGGGAATACAATTATGCGAATATTCTTCCGGGAATGAGAGAAGATGTCATCAATGTGATCAGTCCGCCAAATGATAAACTTCGTTGGGAAAAAACAACCAATGTCAACTTTGGTCTTGATTTAGGATTATTCAAAAACCGAATTAACCTTACTGCTGATGTATACAGCAGAAAAGGAACGGATATGATCAGTATGAAAGAAACTCCTCTTGAATCAGGTTTTGAGTATACCATGATGAACTGGGGAAGCCTTACGAACAAAGGTTTTGAATTGGCGTTATCTACAAGAAACATCGATAAAGAAAACTTCAAATGGTCTACTACCATCAACTTTGCTCACAATAAGAGTAGAGTATTGAGTGAACAGCCTCGTGATAATGCGATGTTGCCATCTAGAGAGGGACTTCCTGTAAATGCCATTTTTGCTTTAAAAACAGCTGGGATGGATGCTTCAGGAAACCCATTATTCTGGAGAGGAAATGAAAAGGTATCTGCTGAAGATTTCTTCAAACTATATGATGTATATGCAGACTTCCTGCCAGGGCAGTTCGTAGATACAAAATTAACAAATGAAGAACTGAGAAATCTGTTTACTTATGTAGGAGACAGGGATCCTAAGTTTACAGGAGGAATCATCAACAACTTTAAAGTTAAGAATTTTGACCTTACTGTTTCTGCAACATTCAATTTTAAGCAGACGGTAATGCGTAGTCCTTCTTACAGAGGAATGGAGCTGGACAGAGGAAGAAATTATACAAGAGAAATCTATGAAGCCGGAGGTTCATTACCAGGAATTACAAGTCCTGATATGGATGCCAATCCAAATGGCTGGATGGCTAATAAATGGTTTGCAGGGAACCGTTCCAATACGTATGGATTGCTTGATGTATGGGCAAAGGAAATCAGTTATGTAAGAATCAGCAGTATCCGTCTGGGCTATACGCTTCCAAAAGAGTTTACGGCACCTATGGGAATCAGCAGTTTGAGACTGAGTGTGGAAGGACGTAACCTATTTGTATTTAGTAATGGATACAAAGGATATTTTGATCCGGAAACGTATGGTAATATTTATGCACAGCCTATTGCTAAATCTGTGACAGTAGGATTTAATGTTTCTTTTTAAAACTTGAAAAAATGAAAAAAATAACAACTATTATAGCATTGGCCATTATCAGTTTTACCTCTGTAGGATGTGACAGATTTTTGGATATTCAGCCAGAAGGAAAAGTAATTCCAACCAATGTTGAAGATTACCGTAAGGTTCTTACCTCAGCGTATGCAAAATATCCTAACCACAAATCTTTGTCAGTTCTTCGTACTGATGAGATAACGATCAACGAAAATATCAGTGATTTCAATGTTTATCGTGAAATTGCGATGTGGAAAGATGCGAATAATGATTCCGCAACGGCAGAATTTCCATGGGTGAGATTTTATTCAGTAATTTTTTACCTGAATCAGATCATTAACGAAGGCGTTAAAACAATGGCAGATTCTCCTGAGAAACAGCAAATTCTTGCAGAAGCCTATGCATTGCGTGCTTATACCTATTTTGATATGGTTAATCTGTATGCAAAACCGTACAATAGTGCTACAGCTTCTACAGACAGAGGTATTCCTATCAATCTTGAAATGGATATTGAAGCTGTATTAAAGCCATCCAGCGTACAGGAAGTTTATAATCTGATTCATGCAGATATGAGTAAGGCAGAAGGTCTTATGGTAGAGCAGAAGCAGACTGCGGGTATCAACTATAGATTCTCTAAAATTGCATTAATGGCTTTACAGGCCAGAACAGCTCTTTATCAAAGTGACTGGAACAAAGCTTTGTATTATGCAGAACAGGCATTAGCTATGAAAGGGGATTTGGTTGACCTGAATACAAGTGCTACTGCACCTCATCATTATATGTCTGTAGAATCTATTATGGCGTTGGATGATGTATTTGACAGTGCAGCACAGAACTTATCTTTTGCCTCTTCTGAACTGATCTCAAAATTTAATAGCAATACAGATAAAAGGTTTAAACTTTCTTTTGAAAAAAATGGAAGTCAGTATAAGATCATCAAAAAAGGAAGTTCAGAATTTAAGGTATCTTTCAGAACTACAGAAATGTATTTTATAAAATCTGAAGCTTTACTGAAATTGAATAAACTTGATGAAGCAAAACAAACGTTATTAAAAGTTCTTAAAAACAGATATACTCCGGAAGGATATACTACTGTTCAGAATACGATAACCTCAATGAATGCTGCAGACTTTATGAGTTTCATCCTTGATGAAAGAACCAGAGAGTTTGCTGTAGAAGGGCACAGATGGTTTGATCTGAGAAGAGCCAACCAGAAAGAAATTAAACATACCATTAACGGTAAGGACTATATTCTTCAGCAGAATGATCCGAGATATACGATAGAATATCCAATGAGTGCGAAGAAGAATAATCCTAATTTATAACATATTCATATTAACAACCCCTGAAACCGCTAGAGCTTAATCGTTCTAGCGGTTTTTTTGTACTTTTGCATTTATGAAAATTGCCATTATAGAAGATGAATTGCTGGCTGTTAATTATCTGAAAGATCTTTTGGATAAACAAAGCATCGTTCCTGTTACGGAAGTCGTAGTTCTTCGTTCCAAAAAAAAGGCAATAGACTTCTTTGAAAATGATGCTGCCGATCTTATTTTTATGGATATTCATCTTGGTGACGGGATGAGTCTGGAGATCTTTGAACAGGTAGAACTTTTTACTCCTATTATTTTTATTACGGCATTTGATGAATATGCAATGCGCGTTTTCAAGCATTTTACAATAGATTATCTACTAAAGCCTTTTGAGGAGGAAGATCTTCATCAGGCATTGCAGAAATTTGTTTCCATCAGGAATAATTTTGACCCTGAACCTGTATTGAAATCTATTTCCACGTTACGTCAGGGAGACGATGCTGAAGTGATGAAACGTTTTATGGTAAGAGAAGGAAATAAACTGAAGCCTGTAGATGAACAAAATACAGCTTATTTCTTTGCATCCGGGAAATACCTTTTCCTGACAACAATGGATAACCAAACCTATATTTATGATGATACCATCAAGGATATTATCCAAAAGTTGAATCCTCAGGTTTTCTTTAAAGTAAACCGTAAGTTTATTATCAATAAAGAAGCGATTACAGAAATTATCAAACATTCTAGCCAGAAAGTAGAATTAAAACTTTCTCCGAAACCGGAAGTGAGCGCTGAGGTATTTATCAGTAAAATGCAGATTACAGAATGTCTGAATTGGCTTAAGAATCAGTAAAGACTCTAAGATTGATGCTGGAATAGGGAAGTTCTTGTAATAAGAATACATTTTTAAGTTCTTTTTATATTGTCATAAATCCTTTTTTGAATTTTCAAGATTTGTCCTTCTTACGAAGGAAGAATCTCAATGTCCCATTTCCAGTTTCTCTACTTTTCCCTATCCATTTTTTTCGTATTTTCCCTACTTAAAACTAATTGTTTAAACAAGGAACTATGAAAATATATGTATTGCTTACTTTAATGCTTTCGGGGGTAGTATTTTCACAAAAGATACAGCTGAAAAAAGATAAGATTCTCTTCAATGAAAAGGAAGTAGGAATCCTGAAATCACCTTACAGAGACCATTTTGAGTTTTATAATCTGGCTAATGAAAAAGTTTTTGATGCAGACTTAAAAGGAGTTACCCTGGCAAAAGAGCAATTTTTATATTACCTGGATATGAAATCAGCAGACGGAAAAACCACCCAGATTCCTTATGAAGTATTGGTTACCTCATTTAAGGTAGATAGAATTGTAGCTTATCAATTGGCCGTAAAATATCACCTTTTCAATGAAAATGGTTTTGATAAAGCCGAATTGGAGAAGTTCTTTAGTACTCCGAGAGAAAATTTGGGCGACAAATACCTGGCTGCAAAAACCAACAGTATTGCTGAAGATAATGCGAGAAAAAGCAGACTTGACAATATCAGAAGCCTCTATAATCCGAGAATGGGATCAAACGGAGAAATTCTCATCAATAGTAGAGGCTATCAGTCTAAAATTATTGGGTATTCAAAAGCGTTTAACTGTGTAGGATTCAATAATACAGGATCCTGTCTGGAAGTGACTGATCTGGATGGTGTGAAGGTGGCTTCTATGTATCAGACTAATCAGGGATTAAAAACTTATTTGGTAAAAACCTTTGATAATAATGAATTTACCTTTACAGCTACAAGACCTTATGCGCCTTCAGATTATGCATTTATCAATGAGTTTGTTGCCAATCTTTTTATTGAAGGCTATACGCTTGAACATCAGGCTTACTATAAAAATCAGGAACTTCATCAGGCAAAAATGAATGATGCTGTCAATCGAAGTATTAATTTATATGATGTTCCTGGATATGTGGTGGAGAAATCAGGAAAGAAAACAGAAGGAGCCATTACCATCTGGTTTGAAATGCTGGATCCGGAAAGAACCGGCCAAAAATTACCTCAGGATGGAGCCGACAAGTTTGGTCAAAGGGTAACTGTAAAGAAAAAGCTTCCAGGAATGAATAGTATGGCTACCAAAGTATATGATGCCGATTCAGGAGTACATTTTTGTGTTTCCCCCAATGGAAATGAAGAATGTTACTACGGACTGGATGTAAAAGGAGAGTTCATGAAGAAAATGCAGAATTATGGAAGTCTGTATGGTAATAATTCCTATTTCTACAGATTGGTAGCAAAAGAGAATAAGATTATGCTCCTTCAGGATCCTGTGGAGCATCAGAAATATGTCATCAAAACAGATTTGCAGCCTAAAGGGCAAATGTTGGACAACAGATCCAATGATAAACTATCTGAAAAGCTGGCAGACTATCTTAAAGATTGTAAGTCTGTTTCTGACCAGCTTAAAAGTGAAAATCTTGATCTTAAAAACGAACAAAATCTGATACAGATTATTTCGGACTATAGTAAATGTAAGAAGTAACTGAATACAGAAATAAATAAATCCGGCAATAGAATGGTAAGTCTGTTGCCGGATTCTTGTTTTAATGATAGAGTAGAAACTTTCTAATTTCCCTCTTCCACCATTATTAAATAGCCAGTTTCGGTGAGTCCTGCTTCTGTGATTAAATTTTTTCGAAAAAAATATATTGCGTCAAGTTTTGACGTTAAAGACCTATACTTTTGCTTTAGAATTAAACAACAAGCTATAATGACTGCACACTTGCTTATCCAAATGCCTAGCATCGCTATCCTGTCTGATGATAAAGGTTCAGGTCTGCGGTAGTACACCATTTCACATTTTTTTATAATGCAATATAACACGCCAAGTTTTGACGTCAGTCTGAAATAGCTTTGCTTAAGAATCAAACACCAAATCACAAAATAGTAAACCATCCATGGATAAACCAAGTGAAAACAGAATAAAAAATCTCCATCCATTGGTAAGGAAAGAAGTCACACAGATTGTAAAAGAATGTGATGAAGCCCTTACCGGGAGAGCAAAAGTGAGGATTACTCAGGGATTAAGGTCCTTTAAGGAACAGGATGCATTATATGCGCAGGGAAGAACAAAAGCCGGAAAGAAAGTCACCAATGCCAAAGCCGGTCAAAGTATTCACAATTACGGATTAGCGGTAGACATCTGCCTGATTATCGACGGAAAAGCAGCAAGTTGGGACACTGCGAAAGACTGGGATAATGATGGCGTAGCCGACTGGTACGAATGTGTGAAAATCTTTGCCAGACATGGCTGGGAATGGGGCGGAAACTGGAAAACCTTTAAAGACCTGTCGCACTTTGAGCGCAGATTTATCTGGAAAGGAGAGCGTAAGATCAACGCGACCTGGAGAAACTTACAAAATTTACCAAAAGATAAAGACGGATATGTAATTTTTACGAAATAGTCCCGGGATTATTTCACTGTGAAAATCAATATTACAATCAACCGGAATGATTGTAAAGGAAGGGTTTTGTCTTTTCCGGAAAAATAAAACTTTTCTTCCTTATTGAACAGTTGTTAAAACCTAAAAAATTCTGAATAAAAAAATTATTGAAGCCGCTAAGATGCATGAAGAAAAATCATATTAAATTTTAAGAAAACACTCTTTAAAAAATAACCTGGCTTATTATTCTTACAGCCTTCATTAACCTTAAGGGTTCAGAATACTTTTTCAGTTTTACCAGACTTATTATTACCACCGTCTTATCTTTTATTAACACCAAAAATCACAAAAATGCCACAAAATATTCCATCGGGAAGCTTATCGACAGCTCCCGACAGCAAGGGGCTTAATGTACGGCCGGATCTTTTGCCGGAGTCTTTCTTCTTCTTGGAGAAAGGAAAAGCATTCTCACAAAGCCCGGCCGAAAAGTTTGGAGCCAATGGTACTGTATTCAGGACCACCTCCAAAGTAAGCCTTAGCGGTACCGGCAAAATATATACTATTTGCCAGGGACAGGTATTTTTACAACCTTGTGGTACAGATGCCACTAAAGTAAATGCGATCCTGAAGCCTTTTAATCAGCCGATTAAAGGATTAGCGATCAAATATATCGTATACAGAGGCCTGAACAGATCCAACTTCTTTGACTCTAACCTCATCATTAAGGATGGAACAGGAGTAACAGGTTTTGTAGACGTCATCAGAAAAGAATTTAAGGGACTCTATAATATGCTGGGAATTACTGTCCCTCAGTTTACGGCTCAGCATATCGGGTTTCCGGTAGGAAATTCCCAATTAGAAACTGATCTTATTGATGATTATTTCCTTAAGATCTCTAAAGTTGAGGTCACAGGAGGTAATGCTACTGAACAGCCTAAAAAAGCTTTTGAACTGCCTATGATCCCAAGAGGAACGCATCTTGGAAATGCTACAGGAAGTGTAGGAATTGATATCGTATTGAACGAAGGAGACTATACGGTAGCGAACGATCCAAACCCATTTCAATTAAATCTGGCTTTTGCCCGAAGTGCAGACCACGTTTTAGATCAGGCCATAGGAAATACTTCTTTTAAAAAGAAACTCATCAGAGAAACAGCCACCCAATTCCTTGATATTGCAGCCTTTTATGGTTTGCATACGCAGGGGAAAGGAAAAATCCATATGAGTGATAACTCTGTTCGGCAAACTGTAGAAGAAATTGGTAATCAGATTTCAGGTTTTAAAACAGCTGATACAACTTATCTGTACATTCAGGGAAGCCGACAGAGATCTTATAATTTCTATGGAAATCAGAATCTGGAAGGAAGTACCCATAATATTAAAATTGGACAAACCACGACGAACCTTTCTTTAGAGCAGTTTGAAGCAGGATGGCCGGTAAAAGAGTTGGTTGCACAACCATCATTGGTAGTTCAACTTACAACTGATAATAACGATGCTGCTGCGATGTACGTAAAACAAGGCGTTTTACAAGATACTCCCAATGAAGATTATTTTATCAGAGGTAAAAATTTACTACAGGGAACAGCTAATGGAGTGGACACCAATTTCACAAAACCTATTACTTTCAGATTAGATAAAACAAGTGCTGGTAAAACGGTTGCTTCTTTTATACAGTTGATTTATGAAGGAAAAACCGTGAAAATTACTTCTGAAACTCCTGGTCCAAATCCAGGTGATCCTGCTGTAAGTACAACTTATGATTTGAAAGACATTGATGATATTTTCGGATTGATTAATGTGACTCCAAAAATTCAGTCTAAAGGAGGAAGTGAGCTTGTTTATGTAATTGATCAGAATTTATTATTGATTGATTTTGAAAATAAGGCAGGAGGTAAAGATATTGCAACAGTAACTACCAAGAAAGTAGAGGATCTGATCATGAAAAATGATACGGATAGTCTGAAAAGGGTTACTTATGAGACGTTGTTGAATAATATCCGGCAGAATGTAGGTGCATTTTTTGAAAGTAGAGCTGCTTATCAGGATAATTCTAACAGTGGTACAGTTTCCTATAGTGATAAACGGAATAATTTTTATCAACCTGAAACTCCTTATTATTTCCAAACAGAAGTATACAATGATTCTAATGGAACATCTATAACAGGGTTATCATTGCATGTAGCAGATGGTACTTTACCAAGTAAAAAGGTATTAGGAATAACAGAAGATGAGAATAATGTTTTTATAAATCTTATAGGCAATCAGATTAACAATGCTAAATTTTATTTCAAAAACGAGCTTCTAAATGAGAATGATGCTTATACCTCAATTGATGGAGTAAAATATAAGAAATATAGCTTGGCAATAGTAGGTGAGAATCAATCAGGAGGTTTAGTTCTGATAACACCTACGAATAAAGTATATGTAACGACAACAGATGATATGGTCTTTGCTTCTGAGGAATATTCAAAATGGATACCATTATTTGTATCGAGTGTTGATAATAATATTTATGAAAAAATTAAATCGTAAAAATGGAATCAGCAATATTAACAGCTAAAAATGGAATTCCCGTAAGATTAAAGGGAATTTCCCCACAAATCAATGGTGCTAATTATGAAATTTCACCTAGTTATTATAATATAAAGGGTGAATTACTTAATTTTTATTATAAAGGGATCTTATATACATATATAGGAGAAATTGATTACTATGAAAGTGATAGAAAGCACAAAAAGTTAAAAAAAGGATATTGTAAATCCTCTGTATATGTAAATTATAAGAAATACGAAAATCAAATAGATAATTTATTGAAACCAGAAAACTGGTTTGAAGATTTTGAATTTGCGAAAAAAGGAGATCTTTTTAAGATTGATCGAGTTGAGTTTAAAGGAAGTTTAACAAATGGATATAAGAAGTATTTTATTTATTCACAATATGAATTTAAAATAAATAATTTAGAAATTGACTTTTCAAATAGTGACCAATATCCTCCTGAGAATTTAAATGTAAATAGTCCAAACTATAGTAAAAAAGTAAGAACAGATCGAGACTTACAGTCCAATTATTCTAATATAGAAGAAGGAAATTTCTTTACAAAAAATTTTAAAAATAAAATTGATGGTATTAAAATTTCAGATGCTTCTAAGGAAATTTTATATGAAGGAATTATTAAAATATGTTTCAGAATTGATAAAATATATCGTGAAGTTTTAGATATATTAGCAATAGAGAAGCTTCAGAGTATTTTAAATCTAATTAATGGAATTCCAGTAGGAGTAGATGCACATAATTATATAGATAATATTGCTTCACCAATTACTACATCTTATTTAACAAAAACAGATAAGACAATAGCTCATTTGTTAATAGATTGGGGATATAAAGATTTATTGAATACAAAAGAGTTAGCCTTTGATGTAAATGAGGATCAATTTTATAATGGAGTCTATAGGCCTTTTGATAATTATTATAATGCACTTGTAAACTTCCATAATAATCTTTCTTATAAAGATGAAAGTCTTCTTTTCGGTTCACCAGCTACATTACCTGCAACATGGGATTCTACAATATTATTAGAACAAGATAATAAAAGATTTCAGTATTTATGTCATGTCTTACCTTCTAGCGCAATATCACTACTTAGTGCTTCTGAAAGAATTAAAGTTATTGAGACTTTTATTAATGAAACAAGTCTTTCCTATGAAGCTCAATTTAATATTTTAAAAATAATTCATTCTTTTTATCTTTTTCCTGAAGATGGGGAAACCTTTCTAATATTTCTTTTAAAAACGAGAAGTGGGGTGTATACTAATTTTGATTTATTATTTAGGCTTTTTGATGATGATACTAAACAATATATCTCTCCAGTAGTAGGCTTTTTTGCAAATGAAAAGACATATAGAAGGAATTTTATTTATGGGTTATATCAAGTTTGGAAAAAAAGTAAATATGATTTTAGATTTATTCCTTCAGGAGTTACTCCAACTGAAGATGGAACAAATCCTAATGCATACTTTCAGACTTCCCAAGGTGAGCAATACTATAAACCGGACAATGATGACAACTATTATGTAACTCTTGAATTTGCATATAATGAAGTATCTAACAATCCTAACTTTAAAATTAATTCTGATACAGAATATACTATTAATAAAGATTTAAATAGAGAGAAAGTAACAATAACAAGGGTTATTACTCATAACAGAAGTAGTAAAGAATACATTTTTTTAGACCCTAATGCATCAGTACAAATTGAGAAGAAGGAAATGGAATTCCATCTTTATCAACCTTTGAATATGATCGGTTTTAAAGAGTTTGAAAATCTTAAAGAATATCTTCCAAAGGACCCGATTTTGCCTGCTTTTGTATATTATTATTGCCAAGATTATGAAAGAATTAAAGAGATTAACACAGCCTGGTCTACAGGAATAGATATAGCAGCTGAAATTTTAATTTTCTTTACTACTGGAGGTGTTGGACTTATTAAAGATTTAAAATACCTTAAATATGTAACAAAGATTGGTAAAGCTATTCGCGCAACATCGGCTACTCAGGACGTTGTACTTACTTTAAGGGGGGTTGAAGCGGGGTTTGAAGTGTTTTCTGTAACTTCAGCTATGTGTTATAGTGCTGCCAATTATATTGCTACCACAAGTGATAATGAAACAGCACAAAAAGTGGCTCGAGTATTTTTTTGGTTAACAATGTTAAGTGCTGGGGCTACTATTTATGCAAGAAGAAAAGCAGCTAATGCGGCAAGAGACCTTGTTTCAAACCAGACTACATTTAATACACTATCTGATGAGATTAAAAGTGTTGCCAATCATTTAGTCGGAGCAGAAGATATGGCAATGTTTACTTATAAAGCAAAACTTCAGAATGAATATCCTTACTTTTATAGTTATTATATTCAACTACCAAATATTGGAGGAGTAGATTATCAAAAAGTTTTTCAAGCAGAGTTTAAAAATCTTAAGCCTAATCAACTTGCTAAACTTAATAGTTCTACGATTAATACTGCAGCAAATTGGCGTGATTTATATACCAAATCTATTATCGATAGAAAAATGGTTGAAGTGATTGCTAATCAAGGAAAAGTAGATGACATTTTAAGATTCTATGCTGAACCTATTCTAAGAAAAGAATTAGAGGCAATGTATTTTGATTCAAGATGGAGGTTTTTAGATAATTTCGGAAATATTGATAATATTGTATATAATGAATTAAAAGAAAAACCGCTTGGAATTCATTTTTTATTAGATACAAAGACACTACCTAAAAATTCTATTGAAATGTTTGATGCAGATGATGTTATAGAAATTTTGGCGTCAAAATTACCAAGTGAATCACACTTAGGAACTTTATTTCAAAAGAATAGATTAACATGGGCTAAATCAATTAAAAATTATCCTGTTAATATAGAAATTATTCCACTGTCAAAAAATCAACTGAAAAGTCTTTATGAGAGGCATTTTGATCTGTTTGCAAATATATCGAAAAGAACTTTTAATTCTTATAAAGGATCAAATCGCTTATTTGTTAAAATAAATTGTTACGAATCTGGTGTTTTAGTTGAGCCTACTATTTTAGAAAATTACCTTTCAGGTTATAAAACAACCGCAGAGAAATTATATAGTGCAGCTCCTAATTTAAAAGCTCAACATCATTTTGTCGATCCTGACGATTGGGGGAAATTTAGGACTTTTGCACGAAATGCTTTTGATGATGCGGGAGATTCAAGATTTAATGAAACTGAAGTGAAGTTTTTGTATAATTTTTTTGCAAATCATTTTCATAAAGGTAATAGATTTGTGGTAGAAATGGAATCTATTCTTTATACTTGTAGAAATTGTCAAAAATATTTACAAGCTGCTCAAAAATATGCCAAATCTCAAAATAAAATTATCGAATTTAAATTTTTAGCTCATACAGAAGCTGTAGATATGGATGCTGTATTAAAATTAATAGAATAGAACATTATGAATATAGAATTTTTAAAATATTTACAAGATAATCCGGCAGCAAAACCCGGTAATATTGAATACGAAGGAAGAATTGAACCTCTCTCTCTTTCTGAAATACAACAGTTGGAAGCTATATACAATAATGGAAATATATTTCCAAAAGCATTAAGAGAACTTTTATTTCTTGCAGGAAAACGATGTTATGTATTAACATATAATATATTTGAAAATCAGCATGAGCTCCAAGAAGAGCCTAGATTATGGCTCCAAGAAAATAATAAAATAATAAATCGGCCCTTCTATGTTATTGAAGCAAGAAATATTGAAGAGTCATTTTTATTTGTTTATTTAGATGAAGGAGATGATCCTGTAGTTCGACAAGCATATTTGTTTGATAGAAGTGATATGCAATTTATTAGCAGTTTATTAGGGAAAAAATTATCTCAATTGATAAAATATCGTATTGATATAAAGAAGGAGGGATATAATCCTTTTTAGTAAACTAATTGGTTTATTTATATTAGAAATAAGGTAGGATGAAAAATCTAACAACTTACCTGAAACATTCTATCACCACGGGAAATTAAGTAAATCCTACTTAATAAGGCTTTTGTTTGCCTAAACGAAAGCCTTCCACTCACCCAAACACAAAATTATTTTTATGTCAAATCAAACACCGGTAACACACAGGTATTACCCGAGGTTATCCTCTGTGGTTACAAAAGACGACATCCCGGACATTCTGGGATTCTTAAAACCGGGGATTACTAACCTCCTCGATAAAATCTATTATAAAGATTTACAGTATAGTAAAGGGCCGAAAGGAGATTCAGCGTTTTACAGTTTATCTGTCGTTTCCAAGAGAATCGATATTGAAATTCCGGGAACAGGGATTTCATTAGTCCTGAACGGAACAGATGACACCGCGATCTCCGCATTTCCCATTACCGTTGAATACCAATGGAAGATCCTGGCGTATTTACGCTACTTCAGCTTAGGAAACTTTTCCTTTGAACCTCAGCAGATCTTCGAGGTAGCCCTTAGGGTGCTTAACGTAACGGAAGAACAGGCCATCGCGCACTTTGTGAACACATTTGTCTCACCAGCGAATCAGAATATCACGCCTCTGATGCAGTTTGTGAAGGATATTAATGACTCACATAGTTTGGGACTTACATTGCCATCCGATGCTACGACAGTTACAGACGTGGTACAGGATATTTTTAATAAAACGGCAGGAAAGTATGCTTCATTAGTTGCTTTTGCAACCTACTTGCTTTCCAGCGACATGCAGGAGACAGCAGAAAAGGTAAAAACCTTTTTTAAAGCTTTAATGCCACAGGATATTGATGAGTTCATCAAAGAGGTAGCCATTCCGAAATTTAAGGCAACCTTAATGCTGTCGGCAGCTATTGAATTTCCCAGAAGTATTTTAAAACCGGTAAATCCATTAAAACACCCGACAGCTCCTTTAGAAGTCATTGAGGATGAAACTAAAAAAGTAACCCTTAGTTTTGGAGAAGCTTTATTCTATGCGGATACTGAAAAAGGTTTCGGATACAATATGGATCTGGTTCTGAATATGAGTAATCCTGCTCAGATTGGAAACACAGGCTTTGTGATTGATATTCACAACCTGAAAATTGACCTCAGCAAAACGGAAAATATCGCCGAAGCTGATGCAGACGGAAGACCTAAGGAATTTATGGGGGTCTATATGGAATACACCGAGATTTTCCTTCCGAAAAAATGGTTTAAAAAGAAAAATCCTGAAGGGAATAGTCAACAGACCATCGGTATTTCAGCCAATCATATGCTGATCGGAACCGGAGGGCTTTCAGGAAATATTGCCATTAGACCTACCTACGCCGTTAAAACAGTAGGAACCGAGACAAAAGTTGTTGATTATTACAGTAAGTTTTTTAAGCTTGATTATGATAATCTAAAAGTGAAATCCATGAGTAGCTCTAATGAAACAACTATTCATAACATGGATGAACTGATGACTTTTATGGATGGTTTGGCATCGCCTTCTGAACTTAAGTTTGTTTACCCAATGGGACTAAGAACCGTTGCCGGAGATTACAGGGAATTCCAGAAAGAAGAAGACTATTATAAATTCCTGGCAAGTCTTTCTACAGACAGTCTTGATAATGATAACCGTACCTTATGGTTTAACCTTGGAAAAGATACCGAAAAATCATGGGAATTAGGATTCAGTAAATTTGATATTGATTTCCACCAGGGACAGGTAGTACACTCCTCATTACATGCTGGGCTGAAAATTAAAAAATTCAAAGATTATCAGGGTGCGGACATGGTCATTGATGTTGTTGGAGAATGGGAAAGCAAAGAAAATTTCAAGCTTTCTGCAGCCATTCTGCCTTTTGGTCTGAAAATGAACCTTTTTAACATCCTTAACTTTTATTTGCAAAGAATAGAAGTCGGAAAGAAAAATGATAACTTCTATGTGGAAGCAGATACTAAGATTACCTTCCCTGAGGGTTCATTCGGAGAAAGATTGTTAGGAAAAGAAGGAATTGATCTTCCGGCTATCCGTTATTATGCTAACGGTAAATTTGAAATCGCAGGCGGGAGCTCTATTATTCCAACCAACCTTCACCTGAACTTAGGTCCGGTACGTATGGCAGTTACAGCCATCCATATGGGAACCATCCAGAGAATGTTCAATGGTAATATGCGTACCTATAATTATATCGGATTTGATGGTGGTATTAATATCAATCCACTAGGTCTTGATGTAAGAGGTAATGGGGTAAAATACTATTATACTGCTGATAACGATGAATTCGGTGGAACTAAAGATGATTATTTCCATATTTCAACCTTAGAAGTTGATTTAGTAATTCCGGGAACAGCCAGTGCAAGTGCTGCAGTAGCTATTATCAAAGGGGCTCTTACCATTCCTGAACCAGGAAAATCTACAGAATATAGAGGTAAAGTTTCTCTTCAGCTGCCGAAAATGAATATTTCCGGTTCTGCAGAAATGGCTTTTGATCCTAAATATCCGGGATTCCTGGTAGATGCAAGCGTCGAATTGCCATTCGTGATCCCATTAGGTTCATTTGGTATCTTCGGATTCAGGGGGCTTATCGGATACCGATATGTTGCTCATAAGAAAGCTATTGGAATGACAGAAAATGATACCTGGTATGATTATTATGTACATCCGCAGCGAGGAATCAATACCGATAAATTTATCGGACCTCAGTATACTCAGGAGTATAGCGCACCATTCTCCTTTGGAGCAGGGGCATCTCTGGCAACCTTAGACGGACGTCTTGCTTCATTGCGTGCCATGGTATTGCTTTCAGTACCAAGTATGTTTGCGATTGACGCCGGATTAACGATTATCAGTGAGCGTCTCGGATTGACGGAGGATGACCCTAAAGTTCCGCCATTCTATGCATTCGTTATCGTCGGTGACAATTCACTGGAAATTGGAGCAGGAGGTAACTTCCAGCTTAATAAAAATAACGGGTCATTTATTGATATTAAGGCCGAAGTTCAGATGGGATTCTTCTTTAAAAATCAAAGGCCATGGTATGTCAATTTCGGAACAAGGGACAAACCGATCAGGGCTAGTCTATTTAAAGATTCGGTGAATATTAAGGCAGAATCTTATCTGATGATTGCTGCCAAAGGAATTGAAGCGGGAGCAAGGGTAGATTTCAACCTGAATCTGATTATTGTAAAAGTGTATGCCGCTATTGAAGTGGGAGCTCACATCAGTTTTGAAAGACCACAGGTAGGAGGATATATTTATGTGGAAGGAGGAGCAGAGATCAATCTTTTCATTGTAAGTGTTGCCTTATTTATCTCGATCTATTTCAGAGTAGAACTTATATTCCCGTTCCTGATCCTGGCAGAATTCAAATTCGAACTCAAGATTAAGCTGGTGATCTTTAAAATTAAGCTTAAAGTTCATTTAAGTATCAAATGGGAGAAAGGAGAGAATAAGGTAGATACGAGTGCTGTACCGCCTCTTACTTATGTATCTGATCCACCAAATGTTGATTATCCGAAAGAAGAGCGATTGAAAAATGCAGTCAAAGGAGTTCACATGCTTACCAATGAAACTTTTGATCTTCCAGTAGTACTGGTTAATGAGGTTCCGACATCAGCAGTTAAAGATCATGAAAAACTGCCTACCATTCCATTAGATACCTATATTGATATTAAAATTGAAAAAGGGCTTATTCCAACTACAGCTGCAGGAGAGAAAATTGGAGGACATACTAGCGGAGCGACTGAATTTACAGATCTTATCCCGCCTCAGAAAACGCAGCCGGGAGGCCACGTACTTCGCCAGGTGAAGCACCAGTATTCTATTGAAGATGTAGAAATTAAAATCCTTAATAAACAAGGGAAATGGAATAAATACAATCCTTACAAGGCTGTATTAACCAAAGATGAAGCAGATCAAATCACTAATCTTGATAAATTTAAATTAGGATTCTGGCAGAAAACAAATGATAAGTATGATACCATCAGAATTTTGGCATCTACACCATTCTCATTCTTAGATGCTGCACAACCGGGATGGTTTATTCCTGAACAATACGGAATTACGGCTTCGTCACTATTTTGTACAAAAACAGAAAAAGTATGGCATGAGTCTAATGTAAAAGATAAGGCTGTTGGAACGGTATATTATCCACCGGCAGGAGCACCATATAACTTCATTAACGGAGCCTATTACAACCTTTTAGGAACAGTATCGGACGCTGCGGATTATATGACGGTTTCCAATGCATCCAACCCGCATAATTTTTCTAAATCATTGAAGATTACCAATGGAAATACAATGGTTCTCTTACTTCCTGAAGCATCGGCAAGTATAGAATTATTACTTTCAACAATGGCCAGCTCAGTGACAGTCAGATACTATAAAGATGTATTCTCTACTACAATTTATCAGAATTATGCCCTGATTGAGGAAGTAACCAAAACTAAAGCAGAACTGGCATCAGAACTGATTTATGAAGCAGCTAATCATGGAGGTCAATATGTAAGTAAGATTGAAATTATTCCATACAATGCCAACCAGCAGGAAATTGATGATATCAATGCACAAATTGACCAGATCTGGGCGAATGCAACAGCCAATACAACGGGTGAGGTCAGTAGTGTAGTTCTTTCTCCAGATGAACAAGCTAACTACGACAAACTTGTTGAGCAGATGAAGAAATTGAAAGCCGGAGGATGTACTGCCTCTCAATGCAATGAGCTTGACTTTGATGTAATGCATGTTGAAAATGGATATAATGGATTTTGGGGCAATGGGAACATAAACTTTGATATGTCTAATGTAGCCACTAAATGGACAGATTACGAAACTCAATATATGATGATAACCTCAGGGAATACTCCACCATATGTTGACTTCAATACACATTCTGTGATCTTCCTGTTTTTACCTAGCGGCCCTCTTAGTCGATTGATTAAGCATAATAGTGTGATCTCAAAAATTACAGATCAATCTAATGGTATTGATATCTGTTACTCAAGTGATTATCCGAAAGAAAACATCAATAAAGTAGTGATCATTAAGGTAAGTAAAACTACACAAAAACCTCTTAACCTGAAGTTTACTCCTGATTGTGGATGTAATTCTAAAGCAGAACCTTGTACAAAAGATACAAAACTTTGTGATTTCCTTACCGGGCTTATGTATAATCTTAATAAATGCATTGTTTATCAGGGAGTAGATGAAGTAACTCAATTAAGATATAGTTCAAAGTGTTTCTTCATGTTCATCGATGCCATCTACCAGTTTGATAAAGCGTTTCCACAATATAATCTCATCCAGGGAGCAGGATATGTAAGAGACCTTGTAGAGAAGTTGAGAAGCTACCTGAATACTGAAGGTGCTAAAATGTCTGTAGCGGTACAATTAACAAAAGACATTTATGATATCATTTTTAAACTAGGAAACTGTGGATGTGGTGATGATGATGGTAATACAGTTAACCTTTGTCATACTTTATTTCATCAGGTGAGATGGATGACTGCTGAAGATTATGAATATCAACAGACCATCCCGTCACAAGATGCTGTAACAGAAGATATGCAGCTGATGCAGGAAGCCATGAGTAAAGTGGTACAACCGGTTTGGAGACCAAATAGTGTATACTATATCAACCTTAAACTGAAAGATAATGTAAATGGAGATACACCTCATATCATTGATTATTATTTCGCCTTTAAAACAGCAGGACCTATCGGACACTTTGAGAAGAAAAATGAAGACTACATTGAAGATCTTAAAGATAAAGATGGAAATAAGATCCCTAATAAGAAGAAGAATATAGATGAATATCCAATTACTTCTCTGAAATCATATATCGATATGAAAAAATCATATCCTAACGTAGACGGAGACCTTCTGATGGCAAAACCATTATTCTATGGTAATGAACAGAGTAAAATTGTCCTATCATTTACTAAGCCTTATATCTATAATATGCTGAAAACGTGGGCTGCTCATCATGATACTGAAATAGACGTTGAGGAGATCATCGGAAGTATTAATATCGCGATTAAAGATCCTATAACAGGTATCAGTATTCCATATCCATTACCTTCGACCTGGAAAAAGCATGAAACAATACCGGTAACGAAGGAATACTGGGAAGGTGATGATGATCCAAATTTACCATTGGGAGTTCAGCAGATGCTTAATTATGTGAATCACGTTAATCAGGGGAACACAGGCATGGCTTGTAGCATTAACCTTGGGAAACCGGTTACACCAAAAGCATATAAATACTCCGTTAAACTGGAGGATCTGAGTCCGGAAAAACTATATACAGCTATGATCTACAATGCCTTTGATGATGACGGAGATGGAAAATATGAGCCACAGCCTACACCAACATTGGAAGATCCTTACAAAGTATATGAAGAGAACCAGAAGATTCATGAGTTTGTATTCAGAACTTCAAGATACAAGGACTTTAAAGAGCAGGTAGAAAGTTATAAGCTAAAAGAATATAATGATAAAAATGAAGTGATTGGACAGAAGGATGCGATCTATGAAGTGAAAGCAGATCTTAAGCCACAACAGCTTAATGACCTTTATATCTTAGCTTCAGAAGGTATTGAAAATCCAAACTTAAAAGGGCTTGCAAATACCTATTCAGAAGTATTTGACAGGGCTTTTGAAGGAGTAATGGGACTAAAGCCATTAAATCCTCCTACCAATACGGAATTTGTCAAAATAGTTAATACCAATAATGATGTGGTGGCATTACTCATCAGGAATCCGGAACCGTTTAATGATCCGAAAATTCCATTGAAGAAAGTGAAAGAATGCCTTCAGGTTCTTAATGCAGTAAACGAACATATTGAAGATTTCCAACTTATCTATGCTAAAGACTATTCTCAGATTTTAGTCGTGCATAAGAGTAATAAGATCAAAGATCAGAAATTAAAACTGCAGTTTATGTATAAATACTGGAATGGATCAGTATACACTGAATTTCCGGGAAGCAGAGTGGTAATTAACGAATTAAAACTAAACAATTAATTAAATCTAAAATGAGTTTTTTAAAAAATCATAATTATATAAGTTCCAAAGGATCAGTTAACTCTTCTACGAGGAACCAAGGGAGGGTAATGCAGGTAGGAAGCATAGATCTATCCGGACTGATTACAGTCCTTGATGAAAGTGGTAAGATGAAATGGAACAGAGGTTTTAAACCCTCCCAAGGAGGATACACTACCTTTGTGAAGGTAATGCCATTCAAAAACGGTGATTTTGCCATTGTGGGAATAGATTCCTCAACAACCCCTCTTGTAATGAGAATTAATGTGAGCGGAGAAGTACTATGGTGTAAAAAATTTCCTTCGATCGTAACCGATGAAAGACGTATTTATGCTGAAATACTTGCTGATTCTTTAGTTTATATTACTTTTTATAGTGTAAGCACAAAAACCAGCGGAACTCTTGTGTTGGGCTCAGACGGAAGTGTAGAATCAAGAACAAATCTTATTAATAAAGGTAATCCAGGGGCAACCCTGGAAGTTACCGGAATCTCTACCTTTAATGAAGTTGTTCATATCTGTGGTAATGAAACCTATAATGGTGTAAAACGCGGTGTTTCCTTCTACGGACAGGTAAATGAACCGGTACTTTCTGCTCAATATCCTTCTGTAAATGATACTCCTGTTGTATTAAACGGAGTTTACTGCCACCCGATCCCACAAGGGAATTATGAATTGCATTGGGGAGGTAAAATTAATAATACTCCTGTACTCTTAGCAGATGTAGCTGGAGCAAGAGCATTTTTATTTAAAGAATGGGAATATCAATCAGTACAATTCATTCATGGCAAAGATTTTTTCTACGCAACTACAGGTGCAGGTTCTAGTTTCTGTTATTCCACTTATAATTATAAACCTGTATGGACACAGCAATCATTAATCAAAGGATTTTATATTGATCAGATTGTAGGAAATGAGGTGACCGTAAAAGGAATACATACTTCAGAGTTTACAGGGCTTGTATCCAGTGGGATTAATACTTGTGTTACCTCACATGTTAATAATGTTGATGTATCGGAAACGTCTTTTAAGCTCCACGATGCACCCTATGGCTATCTCAAATTAGATGTAAAGGAAGAGGACATTAAATTTGATATTATTACTAAGCCTTACGCTAGTGACAATACATGTGGTACGAATGGCGGTGATGGAACAGAGATTACCTTTAATGAGTTTTCAGGATTGCAGACCCCTAATTTCTACCTTCAGGCTGCAGGATCCAAAGGAGATGACAGTACCAAAGGAATTCACTTGAGATGGGGATTCGGAGGTGAATTGGGAGAAAATCACCTACCTAAAGGAAAACTTACCGACAACAAAAATAACTTCAATAAACCTGAAGATTTCGTTAAAGTATATAGAGCCCTTTATGAAAAGAATATTTTCCACTTTGATTTTAGACAAGCTCCTCAGCTTATTGACGAAAGTAAGAAGATGTGGGTATATAAGTTTAATGGTGACAAGAGAATTTTTTATGTCTATTTCAAAAATAAAACAAAATATACACAGGTAAGACAATCTGTTAACCCGATGTTGGACCCTCTTAAATTCATGCAGCAATATGGTAATGAAATTGTAGAGATTCTTTGTAAAACAGATATTTTCTTTGCTGCAGAGTTAGAAGTAGAAAATCAACAGTCAAATTCAGTAGTTGAGTTGGAAGCGCTTTCTGTAGCAGACCCGAATAATATATCCCAACAGCAGCTTTCTTATAGAGCTCACCCTTATAGTTTTAATGAGCTTTCTAACACCTATTTTAATGCTGAAAATGGAAAGACATTGCGTTTCAGACCTACCAATTGTCTTGTTACCGGGATTAAATTTGAGTTCTATTCAGATTTTATCATCAGCAGAAATCAGGCAAATGCATGGGAGTTAATGGGTGAATTCTCTCTTACTGACGAGCGCGATAAGGCTTTTGAGAGACTAGATCCTCTGCCTAAAGAGAATCCTGTTCATGGAGCATGGTTAAGATATAATGATGGTGCGTATGTAAATACGGATAATTATCGTACGAAGTGGGAACATGCCTCTACCGGTCCTTTAGACAGAGATATTCAAACGGTAGTCAAAAGATATGTAGAGCTGAGTAATGATCAGCCGAATCCAAAAGCCAATGAAACCATTTCAATCAATCTTTCTCCTACTGGTTCACAACAGGTAGTTGATATTAGCACGAATCTTCCTCAGGATGGAGATATGCAGGTGTCCAATCTCGATATTTTAAATATTGCTGCTTTGGATTATCACGTAGCACGAATGCTGGGGTTAGGATATCTGGATATCAATGATGAAGTTTTTGGAAACGAATATATTTATATCACAGAATATTATACCAATAAAAATCTGGATATCAATTCGGATGATAAGACCTATCAGCTGCTCTCCATGTCTCTTCCTGTTTCTACAGAAATTGAAAGGCTTTCATTGCCTGTGAAACTGATGAAACTGAATAAAGGAATGGATTCTAATAATCCGCAATCTGCCGGATTGTATGATAGCGAAGGATATTCTCATAATGGGAAATACCGTTATATCAGTATTTATAATCTACAGGTACCAGAACTTGAAGTAAACCCTACATTCTTTGGATCATCTGATAAACTGGATGCCTCTTCATTTACATTCCCGGTATATGCAGGTCTTGAATACCGTGTTGTAGAACCAGGCAAAACAGATGATTACATGTGGATCAAGCCGGAACTATGTCATGATACCAAATATGCAAATATTGATAATGCAGCAGACTCTTTTGAAACGTTACCGCTTCAGATTCCGGATACCTATGCTCCATTGTATATGCATAAGCAGGATAAAAGTGGAACTTATTTTTACAAAGGATATGGAATCAACTGGTTCTCCAGAGCGCAGATTGGAGGAGAGGAACTGTCAATTGACACCAAGATTAAACCTAACAACAGGTTATTACCTCCAACGGCAACAACAGCCTTCCTTATCCAGAAAGAATATCCTGTAACCCTTACTTCTCAGGGAGAACAGGATCGTAGAAATGCAATCGCGGATTCGGATAAAACATTAGTAAGACTTGGTTTTGATCATCATATTTATCAGGATGAAATTGTATATTCTATTCCATTTGATTCTACGCTTCAGGATGGTTACTATCTGAATCCGGATGCAATATTCCCGGATGATAAAGAAGTTATGGCTGATGAAGTGGAAATCTTCTACAGAAATTATACAATGAAAGAGATTTCTGCGAAGGTAGCCAGTATCAATCATCATCCGAATAATCAGCTTTTAGCAGAGATCAAAACGGTAGATTATACCCTTCCAAGTTCAGGGGGAGGAACTCCGTCTGCCCAGCCTTCAATTCCATTAAATATCTTAAAATCGGAAATTCCGGCAGGAACAACTATTAATGATTTTATCGGAGGAATTTTCTTATTAGATGGTGAAAGTTATATCATTAACGGAATTGAAGTACAACCTTCAGGATTGAAATTTACAGTGTTCAAAAAAGCACCAAGTGCTGCTATTATTTCAGGGACTTCACCGGTAATCGATCAGAGCAGCCTCGTACTTCCTACATTCAGTCCTGGTACTGAAGGATTGTTCAATGCCACTGAAAATATGCAGAATACGCCAACCTGGGGGCCAAAAAATCCGAACTCATTGAAAGTAAAAATCGGAACCAATGATTGGGGAATTCATAGAGAAATTATTCATACCCAACAATCGGACGGATCTGTTCAGAGATTCCTTGAAAAAAGTAGAGGATTCTGGAAAAATACTGAAATAGAGATGCATTATGAGACAATTGATAAGTATCAAAACAGTGAGGGAGTAGTGATAGATAAACCTGTTAAAGAATATAGGGTTCATAGAGGGGTTTATAAAGTGACATTCCCTGGATTCAAGCTGGCACAACATTCTCAGTTTTCATCCAATTCAGATTCTGTAGAATGGCTGAATGGTATTGTAAGGTTATTTACATTAGAAGATTATAATAATGGAGTTCCCAAAGAATCCAGATCGGTTTTCAAAGTAGTAAAAACAGAAAATATTGGAACAAATAAGGATCTTGTAGTATATATTTATGATGAAAATTTCAGAATTAAAGAAGATACAGCTCACTTACCTATATTTAATTATCATCCTGATGATCTGGCAACAATGATATCTAAGCCATTAACCCCACCAGTATATCTTACTGATCCTGTTATGGGCAAAAATATGCTTGTGAATTATTACCCTTCCTATAGAGTATACCTATATAAGAATGCTGCTAATAATTTAATTGAGGACGTTGTCTTACCACCTGAAAATGAAGATGTAAGATACTCTATCTTTGGATTTAAGAGTGTGGATCATGACAATGTAGATATGCAGGGAGCTCAATATAAGTCTAAATTCAGTGTTCCTGCTGTGATGTTTGCTAACAGAATTGTAGAACCTAAACCACCGAGAAAGCCAAAGGGGTCTCAATATGCGACCAGACCGGATAAATTCGGAAAGTCAACCTATAGCTTTATCACAGAATATGAGCATAAGCCATATTCAGTACAGTTCTTCAGAGCGAATAATGCTGTATTGTTAGCTTCTTTATATGAACCAACAAAGATTGAGGAAATTAAAAACAACCTTAATGCTCTTGGAGGCAATGATGAAGAGTTTTTTACTGACAGATGGATGAATTTTGTAGACTTTGAAATGCTTCTTAATACAACTAAAACAGAATTTGAAGCGTTTCCACCGGATGGTCCTGTGAAATTTACTATGCCACTTCCGAACAGTAAAATATTATTTGAAGCAATTAATTATTTCATTATGAATCATAACGAACATTTTGGGCTACAAGTAGGACAAAGTGGATATGCTAACTTATTGGATGAAATAAAGTGGAAAAATGGAAAGTATCCGATTAATTATCCTGTTATTGAGGCAGTACCGGGTGAGGCAGGTCAGCTGCGTTTAGGTCATTTTATTAAAGAAGCAATGATCAATTGTTTCCTACCACTTACGGAAGTACCTATTATTTATCAGCAGATTCATAATTTTGATTTCAATGATCTGGCAGGGCACAGACCTAAAAATAAAAAACAGAATATCAGGGATGCTTCAGGGTATTTACTACCTACTACACATGATGATTTTGATATGGCTCCAATGGCGGCCGTATACAGCCAAGGTCAGGGAGGTACTGCTCATTCAACATTGTTTACTGACTTTACGCTTGATGGGGCTTCGGATAACTTCTACTTCTATGGAGTAAGAGAATTGGGGAATCAATTGCAAATGGGAGAGTTCAGTAAATTCCAGGGACCTATTAAACTGGTTAATACCAATCCGGCTGAACCACCAAAGATTTTAAGCTTACTACCGATAGTAGATAATGCTACATTAGGAATTTCTGCCAAAGTAAGAATTGAAGTCAATTCTTATACCGATGTTCACAAGATCAATGAAATCTCTATTTACAGGGCGACCAACAAACTGGATGCAGATTCCATATTAAGTATGAAACATATTAAAACCGTGAAGATTACTGATGTAGAAGTAAACCCTGAAAATGGATCATGGACAGTGTATGATGAATTTGAAGATCTGGATGAAAAACCTTATGGTGATCCACTTTTCTATCGTGTGGTAGCTTCCAGAAAAGTGGAGTATACCACAATAGATTATGCTGTTTCACCTCCTGCAGCTAAAACGGTACAGGAACAGGCTCCTTCATTACCTTCAAAGACTACGGTAACCATGTTGGTAGAAAATTATAATCCGCCAGCACCTGTCTTAAGATATCATTCGGAGCCAGTAGATTCTGATGTGATCAATTGGGTAATCTTATCCTGGGATCAGGTTTGCTATAAAGGGAAATATCACCTTTATAAAATGAGTCCTCTGGGGAACTGGAAAGAAATTGCCAGAATAGATACAGATGAAAAAGATACTTCAAAAGCAAAACTGTATTTATATGGTAATAATCCGGCAACCAATACAGAAGAATGGTTCTTTGCAGAAGCATTTGATATGACCGGAAATGAGTTTTTCCTTCCTGTTGAAAAATTAGGACTGGATCCTATGAAGATTAAAGATGAAGAAGGAAGAGTACTTTATCATCATTTCAAAATGGTGTCTCAGAATACATCTAATATGTTCAGTACTGAAGAAAAGATTCTTACGATATACAAAAAAGAAACCTGGACTGATATCGGTGGAATTTCTCACGACGGAACAGATGGTATGATCTTACAGGGGACTTTCATTGTAAGACCTTAATTAACCTTTCATAAATTAATAAATATAAAATAGTTCCTCCTGTCCAGTAGGAAAAGGAGGAACTATTCACCAAAAAACAAAAATTATGGCAAAAAAAACAATTGCAGCTTTAAAAGAATATTTTAAGGTTGGAAAGAGACCAACAGAAAGTCAGTTTGGTGATCTTATCGATAGCTACGCCAATTTAGACGATAAAACTATTTTCCCTGATAACCATAAATATAAAGATCTATATGTTGAATTTCCTCACCAGCAAGGCGACATGGCGGTGGATGTTCTCTTGGGAAATAATTATCTGAACGGAAGTTTGGAAATTGAAATTACAGGTACGTTTGCTCATCAGACAAGTGTTGGGATTATAAAAAAACAATTTGAGCTTGGTCTTAATCCTGATGGGGTTGTTTGGTATCCCACTACGGCTAGAATTGTAGAAGCAGCGGGAACAATTTTAGATAATATTTACATTGGAGATATTGTATGGGATTCAATAAGAAATGAATATAAACTGACCATTTATCATACAAGTACTAATCAGAATCCCTATGCTATAAGAGTCAAGCAGTTTTCTTATGATAAAGCATTTGTAGATCAGGCAAGGCTTTCGGATGTCTATGTTAAACCGTTGGCTGAGCAAAAAAAACATTCGGTTTACTATACTGGAAATCTTGGATTAGGAACAGATAATCCAAAGTCTAAACTGGATGTTTGGGGGAATGTTCTTGCCGGCAGAAGTGATGCTACGGAAGGAATTAATGCATTTGCCATCCGTTATGAAAATGGATCTGTAAATAACTGGGGTTCATTAAGAAGTGGTGCGGAAACTTATATGAGTTACGGAGTTAAAGCTGATAATAAAACAGCGTATGGCTGGTTATCAGGTAATGGATCTTACGCAGGCTATAAAACGGCGGTAACTGTTGGTGGAGAAGGAATTAAGTTTTTATCTTCTAGTTATCAGCAGGCAGCACAGGATTCACCGGTTGCTCTTTCTGAACTTATGAGAATAACACCCAATGGAAGTGTAGGTATTGGTACAGAAAATCCACAGCAAAAGCTGGATGTAAGAGGATCAATTGTATCGCAGGTAGGGAGTAATGAAGGTGGATCTATCTTTTTCCAGAATCCCAATAAAACAGCGCCTGGAACCGCTCACCAATGGGCTATCTATAATATGACCGGAGGATATGGCAACGGATTGCAGTTCTGGAGCTATGCCGCAGATGGTAATAATTATGGTTCCAGAATGACTATTGCTGATAATGGGAATGTGGGGATTGGAAACGCAAGCCCTCAGGCTAAATTGGATGTTGAAGGAGGAATTAATATTGCTGCAGGATCTCCTATTCAATTAGGTGGAAATACTTCATCTCATGGCTTAAAATATAAAAGACAAAACAGTGATAATTCTTTGCTGGATGGCCCTTTTCTTTATGGTTGGACAGGAGGTGCCTTAGGAATTAAGAAAGGTGATATTGAATTCAATGTTTTAAACTGGAAAGAAAGCGGGAATGTTGCTATCCAGGGTAAGTTAGAAGCAAAAGATGTAGTCATCACCCAAACTCCTACAGCGGATTATGTTTTTGCATCAGATTATAATTTAAGAGGAATCAAGGATCTTGGAAGATTTATTAATGAAAACAAACACCTCCCGGAAATTCCTTCCGCAATAGAGATGACGGATACAGGGCTTTCCGTGGCAGATTTTCAGATAAAACTCCTACAGAAAATTGAAGAAATGTCACTGTATATCATTTCTTTAGACAAAGAGATTGATGTTTTAAAATCAAAATAACCATGGCAAAGAAAAATAAACAAGAATTAAAAACATATTTCAAAGCAGGAAAGAGACCTACTGAAAGCCAGTTTGGAGACTTAATAGACAGTTATGCTCATCTAGATGAGTTTTCAGAGTATTCCACTTTTGTAGAATTTCCTGCAAATTATCAGATAGGAGATTATATAGAGTTTTTAGATTTTGCACCTTCCAGTGCAAGTGCAGGAGGCTTCTATGAAATATCTCTGGCCTACACAAGAGGAAATATTGCTTGTGGAGCCACTCATATTGCAGCAGTTTCACATTCAAATCCGGATATCTGGAGAGAATGTGGAACAGTTAATAAGAATAATTATATCGATAGTGAACCCAATTATAATTTTACCGTTGATGTAAATGGGAGAAAATGTAGGCTTCGAATCAGAGCGATTCATACCTATGGAGTAGCAGACCAGGTGCTAAAAGTTTTTATTAAAATAAGATCAATTAATAAAAACGATGGATGGGCAGCAATAGATAACAGAGGCAATAGCTCCACTTCTGCTCCTCTTCAGCCGATGACCAATGAATGGAGCCTATTGGTTGGAAATCTAGCCTCTAAAGAAAGTGCTAAAATAGCATTAAAAGTAAATAGAGATGGAAATGTAGGTATTGGAACTGCTACCCCTGAAACGAAACTTAATGTAGTGCATGAAAACTCTAATAATCAGAACGCAACGGTTGCAAAATTTACCACCATCGGAGCTACAGGTGGAAGTAATATATTGAGCCTCTCTTACCATAATAAAGCCAATTTGGAATTAAATTCCGGGTTTTCAGGCTTAGGAAGAAGGTATGGAGATTACTTTGACTTCAATATAGAAAATGATAATTCTTATGACCCTAACTTTGGATCTATCAATTTCGTAACCAGTCAAAATATTAAAATGACTGTAAAACCTAATGGAAATGTAGGAATAGGAACCGTTAATCCATTATCTAAGTTGGATGTTAGGGGAACTATTTATGCAGGGAACGGAGATGGTACACAAGGGAATAATGCAATGGCGATCCGTTATGAAGATGGCTCGGTAAATAACTGGGGATCATTAAGAAGCAGTGCAGAAACTTATATGAGTTTTGGAGTTAAAGCTGATCCTAATGCTGGATTAAAATGGCTATCGACAACTAGTTCCTTTCCTCGCTTTAATACAGCGGTAGTTACAGGAAGTGAAGGAATTAAATTTTTAAGTTCAGGTTTTCAGCAGACCGGTTTAGATCTTCCAGTCAGCATGAATGAACTGATGAGAATTAGTCCAAATGGAAATGTAGGAATTGGCACAGAAACTCCACAGCAGAAACTTGATGTACAAGGAGCAATTATGTCCCAGATCAGTAGCAATGAAGGGGGAGCTATCTATTTAGATAATAAGACTAAAACAGCACCGGGTACAGCAAACAGATGGGCCATTTATAATATGACAGGGCAATATTCCAATAGTTTACAATTCTGGAATTACTTTTCAGATGGTGGAGGTGGTGCCAGACTCGTATTATCTGATGCCGGAAATATGGCATTACATGGTAAACTCGAAGCAAAAGATGTATTGATTACAGCTACTCCTACAGCAGATCATGTTTTTGCAGCTGATTATAAATTGCGAGAGATAGCTGAACTTGAAAAATTTATTTCTGAAAAAAGCCATCTTCCGGAAATTCCTTCTGCAAAAGAAATGACTGATAGTGGATTATCCGTAGGCGATTTTCAGATCAAACTCCTTCAAAAAATTGAAGAATTAACATTATACATGATCTCCATGAAAAAAGAGATTGATGCAAAACCTAATTAATCATGGCGAAAAAAGAAATTACAGTATTAAAGGAATACTTTAAGGCTGGAAAGAGACCTACAGAAAGCCAATTTGGGGATTTTATTGACAGCTTTGCTCATCTGGATGATGCTAATATATTTTCACCCAACTATAAAGAGAAAAGTAACTTTAAATTTGTCTTTCCCGAACAAAAAGCAGATCAGGCAATTGATGTATTGCTTGGAAATGTAATAATTCATGGGTGCTTTGAAATTGAAGTTGCTGGGTTTTATAATTTTCAAAACAGTGTAGGGACAATTAAAAAACAAATTGTTATTGGAGCTTTTAATGATAATAATATTTGGAGACCTCCGGTATCAAGAATTATAGAAGCTTCGGGAGAAATTGTTGATAATATTTATATCAGTGATATTGTTTGGGATAATACCATTAAACAATATAAAATAACTATTTACCACACCAATTCAAGAGGGAATGAGTATGTAGTAAGGTTGGTACACCACTCAACAACAAATGCGGTTGTTGACAAAGCAGTTCTTTCAGATATTTATACCAATTCTCTTTCAGGACAGAAGAAACATTATGTACACTATAATGAAAATGTAGGGATAAAAACAAAAAAACCTATCGCTCCGCTGGATGTTCAGGGAAAGATACTATTTGATACTGAATCTCCTGTTATAGGAGGTGTTGCGATCAAAGGCTATGAGACGATGTGGGCTAGAGGGTATCATTTTCTTTCATCCGATGCAACCCAAAATGCAGGAGGCTTTGCAGCTGTGGGTGTAAAGGATAAGGTTAATCTCTATTATATCGGAAAGTATGAAAGCAAAGTTGCCTCATTTAATCCGGAAAATAATCACAGTGCTTTCAGTGGAAATATGGAAGTAGCTGGAGAAGTAAAGTCTCAAAGCCAAAGAGTTTTCGACTATTCACCAACTATTTATTTAGATAGAAGTGTTGATTATGGAGGATATACCCAAGGAATCCAGACAAGATTATCTAATGGTGCCAACAATTGGTTCTTTGGAAATGCCCATGAAGATACATTTGTAGTATCTACCGGATCATATGATGGAGGAAGGCAGCTTGTAGTGAATAGAAATGGTAATGCAGCTTTTAAGGGAAAAGTAGAAGCTAAAGACTTTGTAGTGTCTACGACTCCTACAGCAGATCATGTTTTTGCAGCTGATTATAAATTGCGAGAGATAGCTGAACTTGAAAAATTTATTTCTGAAAAAAGCCATCTTCCGGAAATTCCTTCTGCAAAAGAAATGACTGATAGTGGATTATCCGTAGGCGATTTTCAGATCAAACTCCTTCAAAAAATTGAAGAATTAACACTCTACATGATCTCCATGAAAAAAGAGATCGATGTTTTAAAAACAAATTAATCATGGCAAAAAAAACAATTACAGAATTAAAAGCTTATTTCAAAGCAGGAAAAAGGCCTACAGAAGCGCAGTTTGGTGACGTAATGGATAGCTTTGCCAATCTGGAAGATCCACAATTATTTCCTAAGAGTTATATTAAAAAAAGACTAAATATTGATTTTCCCAATGACGTATTTGATCAGGCTGTGGATATCCTTCTTGGAAACAGAGGAATGTCTGGACGTCTTGAAATAGAAATTGTGGGTACATGGATGTACACAAATACTGTCGGAAATATTAAGAAACTGTTTCAGTTAGGACTCAATCCGGATAATGCGATATGGTATCCAACTACGTCAAGAATTGTGGAAACCGGAGGACCTATTACGAATCATATTTATATTGGAGATATTGTTTGGGATGCCAATATTAATCAATATAAAATAACTATTTTTCACACTCACCATTCAGGGAATATATATGATGTCAGAATTACTTATCATTGCCCGTTTGATACACAGGATTTTAGTGAGGTAAAGCTTTCAGATGTCTACACTAGCCCCCTTACAGGACAAAGAGTACATTATACCCATTATAATGATAACCTGGGAATCGGAACTACCTTGCCGGAAACAAGTCTTCATGTGAAAGCTCCAAAAGATAAGGGACATTCCAATGTAGTTGGAGGTCTTTTTGACAGAAGTGAAGCCGCCGGAGGAAGTAATATTGTGCAATTGAAGTATCATTCTACAGCAGATCTTGAATTAAACTCTTTTTATAGTGGTACTAATTTCAGATATGGTTCTTATGGTGACTTTAACATTGTTAATAATATTGATGATGGTACTTATGGCGCTATTAATATGGTTACCAAAAAACAAACAAGGTTAAGTATAATGCCAAATGGAAATATTGGTGTAGGAACCACCTTACCAACAGGAAAGTTGCATATCTCCCAGAGCCCAAGTTCAGATCCTATTGATGCTATGACTATTGATGTGGGATCCTTTGGAAACCCTCAGAATGCCAATAAAAGTCATTATTTTAGAGTAAGAGATGTTGGCGGAAGCAATAATATACCTTTTATTATTAAAGGATCCGGAAATGTAGGAATAGGCACTGAAACACCGGCAGCAAAAATGCATCTTGTTTCAGGCTATGTTTTTCCTGACAGCGAAGGAGCTTTAATAGTAGGCGATACCTCACAGGTCAATTTAAGATTGGGTTGTTCTGATCGATACAGTTGGATGCAAGGTCATGGAACGTCCCCATTGCATATTAATCCGCTCGGAAATAATGTGATTTTAAACAAAGACGGAGGAAATGTAGGAATAGGAACTCAAAATCCGGATCAGAAGCTTACGGTAAAAGGAAAAATCCATGCTGAAGATGTTGTTGTGGACATGAATGTCCCTGCTGATTATGTCTTTCAAAAATATTTTGACGGGCAATCTTCCATCAGACCAGAGTATCAAATGCCAACAATTCAGGAATTGGAATCTTTTGTACGAGAAAATAAACACCTTCCGGAAATTCCTTCCGGAGAAGCTATTGTAAAAGATGGCGTGAATCTGGGTGATTTTCAAATGAAATTACTTCAGAAGATTGAAGAGTTAACACTTTATGTCATTTCTCAGAATAAAGAAATAGAAAACCTGAAAGCTATTATTAAAAAATAATACGATTCAATATAACTTTTCAATATAAAGACTCCCTCAAATTTAATTTGAGGGAGTTTATTGTTGATCAAAAATATTAATTATATAAAAACAAAAAAACCTCTGACTGATCAGAGGCTTTAAAGTGGTTTCTCCAGGAATCGAACCAGGGACACATGGATTTTCAATCCATTGCTCTACCAACTGAGCTAAGAAACCATATATTTAGTATTGACTTACTTCGTTGTTTTAAAGTGTTGCAAAAGTATAACATTTTGTAATACCGCGCAAGTTTTTCTTGGTGTTTTTTCTGAGAAAATATTGTATTTATCTGTTTTTAATTCCAAGAGCTTGCTCATCAGTGACTTGTTAATTGTACTTTAATCGTGAAAATAGTACCTTACTTATTATATGATCGCTTTTAATGAATATCCTTTCTGTAAAAAGTAATGTTGTAAGATGTTTCAGAAGCTCCGGGAAATTTTACTTCACAAAGTTTAGCAAAATATTCTTTTGATTGGTAAGAAGAGCAGACATCTTTGTCGCTGGAGGTAGAACCTTTCAGATTAAACCCTGTTGTATGGATTTCGTTCTGTATATTTTCAAAATTATTTTTGTCTTCAGGAACATAGGAGATCACAACACTTTGACTATCTAATATCCGCATTACAACCATGGTGCGGCTCAGTTTTCCTTTTTCATAGTAAACTTGTTTTGTGCCATCGCCTGTTGCTCTTTCCTGTCTGAAAGTATAGCCTTTATTTTTTATGTATTCGATATTTTTATCAATTTTGTTACTGGCCAAAAAAGAAAGGTCTTTATAATTCAATTGTGCCATACACAGTAATGGCGATAATAAAAGAAGAAGGATTAAATTTTTCATAAACTATTTTGGATTAAAGGAGAGAGCAATAAATGTTTTATATTTAATTTTAAAATAATAGTTCATTAATTGATTGTGCTTTTCAAATGTAGAAAGTTTTTGAATAAAAAGCTAACAAAAAACTCAGAATCATTCAGATGCATACTCCGTTTTCATTGTTGTTTTGTTGTATGACTTTTTTAATGAATAATGGTTGAGAATAGATCATGTTGATGAGAAAGAATATTTTTTCCATTCTTTTATTTTTTAATTAACTTGCAAAGATAAAAATTAGCAATGCGCCTTTTAACATTAGAAGACATCAGAGATATTTATATTAAATTTCATCAAAGAGGATTACCTTTTCTATTCTCTAAATTAAAAATTGATTCTTATCAAAGAACTAAAAGTGCCTTTAATGTAAAAGAAATTGAATCAGCTAATTTTTGGAGTATTCCCGAAGTGAGATCAAGATGGAATAAACTGGTTACGGGAGATATCAATAAAACGTATGAAGAATATCTCAGCGAAAATTATTTTCAGGATTCAGCAGAGATAAAAGTGCTGGCTTTAGGTTCAGGAGGTTGTAGCCACGAACTTCGCTTAGCAGAACTTAATCCTCATTGGAAAATAGATTGCTTTGATTTTTCAGATAAACTTCTCTCCATTGCAAGTGGGATTGCAAAAGATAAAGGTCTGCGTAACATTTCTTTTCATGCAGAAAATGTTTTGACGTATGATTTTGAGCCGGGAAAATATGATATTGTTTTTTTTCATGCCTCTCTCCATCATTTTGAAAATATTTTTCAATTCTTAAAAGATGTGGTCATTAAAAGTTTAAAACCTACAGGCTGCTTAATTATTAATGAATTTGTTGGAAAAAATAGACTTCAGTATTCCAAACAGCAAATTCAATATATCAATAAGGCTTTGAAACTTATCCCTCAGCAATATAAAAGGATATATAAAACAAATCTTTTTAAAAATAATTACTATGGAAGTGGGGTTGTAAGAATGATTATTGCAGATCCTTCAGAATGTGTAGATTCTGAAAGTATAATGCCTGCTATTCATGAATATTTTGAAGTTGTTGACGAAAAAGCAATGGGGAACAATCTCCTGCAAAGTGTATTTAAAGATATTGCACATCATTTTGTAGGAAATGAGATGCCAGATTCTGAAAAACAAAGAATATTAAAGGATATTTTCCAATTAGAAGATGATTTCCTGAAATCAAATCCAAGCGATTTTGTATTTGGAATATATCAGGTAAAAGGAAGCCATGCTGTTTAGAATAAACGTATTCTTTTTTTAATAACTTTTAGGACATTTAATCCTATGATTCTATATAAAATAAAAAGCCTCTGAATATTCAGAGGCTTTTCAAGTGGTTTCTCCAGGAATCGAACCAGGGACACATGGATTTTCAATCCATTGCTCTACCAACTGAGCTAAGAAACCATTATATTGTTGATTTACTTTGTCGTTTTTAAAGTGGTGCAAAATTATACTATTTTGTAATACTATGCAAGTTTTTATGTGTTTTTCTCTGTTATTATTCGATATTAAAATCCTTTGGATTTCTTTTTTGAATCTTTTTAGCAAGAATCTTATTGTGTCTGAATTGATTATCGAAATACAACACTTTTTTATATTATATTCGAATCGTCGGGAGATAGGATGAACATCTTTATTTAATATATATCAATCCAAAAAAAAGCTAATGAATGAAAAAAGTAAAATTCTTTTTATTCATTGGCCCGATGAAGGATATTTATTCCTGCAAAAAGAACCTAAAAATAATAAAGTCATCATCAATGATGTTAAGGCTGTTATAGTCGATAGAAATGCTGTTAAAAGATTAACAGAAGAATAAAATGCTACAATATAAATTAGTAACCTTAATCAGATATATAATTTGTAGACAAATAACAAAACAAAAAAACCTCTGACTAATCAGAGGTTTTCAAGTGGTTTCTCCAGGAATCGAACCAGGGACACATGGATTTTCAATCCATTGCTCTACCAACTGAGCTAAGAAACCATTATATTTTGTTTGACTTACTTCGTTGTTTTAAAGTGATGCAAAAGTAGTAAGTTTTAGTATACAAAGCAAGTATTCATCGTGCTTTTTTTAATTAAAACTAAAAACTTATTGATTATCAGCTGGATTATTTTCCTGCTCCTTTCTGATTTGTTCACTCATTTCCTCCAGTACAGGTTTTATCGTACTTTCAGGAAGATCACTGATTCTAATATACATCAATCCGTCAATAGCATCATTAAAGTTCGGGTCAACATTAAATGCAATTACTTTGGCATTCTGTTTAATGTATTTTTTGATCAGAACAGGTAATCTTAATTCAGGTTCCAGGTCGTCAATAATCTTATCCAATTTGTTAAGATCTGATTCCATTTCGTCAAAGAAAAGACTTTTGTCTCTGTCTCGAAGCTTTACCTTATACTCATTTCTCGGAGTGATATACTGAGCTACTGCGGAATCAAAATAATTAGAACGCATAAACTCAATCATCAGAGATTTGGAGAACTCAGAGAACTTATTCGAGATACTTACTC
Source organism: Chryseobacterium sp. G0162 (assembly GCF_003815715.1). Lineage (NCBI taxonomy): Bacteria > Pseudomonadati > Bacteroidota > Flavobacteriia > Flavobacteriales > Weeksellaceae > Chryseobacterium > Chryseobacterium sp. G0162. Next base: position 3,860,439 of record NZ_CP033922.1, read on the forward strand.
CTCCCATCAGGAATTTATGATCAGGGTTTCTAAGGCATACATGTACAATTCCTCTCCATAAAAGGAAAAGGGGAAGTGGCTTCTGCTGATATTCCTGACAGATGTATGCACGGCCCATTTCAATTACCTTTTTAAAGAAAGGGTGAATATCTTGCTCAAATTCAAATAAGGAGCTTGTATAAAAGCCTTTGATACCATATTTCTTCATTACCTCTCTACCCAAAGCCATTCTATAAGCTCCAGCCAGCTTTTTCTCACCATTATCCCAAAGGAAAAGGTGATGGTAATGCTTATCATATTCATCAAGGTCAAACGGAAGATTACTTCCTTCTCCTACCGCACGGAAAGTTAATTCTCTCTGACGTCCGATCTCCCTCATAATTGAAGGAATTTCTTCATAGGTGGTAAAGTAAATCTCGTAGTTTCCGTTGCTGAACAGCATTTTTTCTGTTCCTCTTAGCTTATCAACATCTTTGACGATATCTTCTATAGGAGTTTCATCAATGATGTTCTGAACAATATTTTCTTCTTTTAACAAAGGAAATTTAACAGAGAGATTCTGAAGGTTAATGCTTTGAGCCAGAGATTTTCTTTTTTCGTAGTAAGATTTCATCATATAAACCTTACGTTTTAGAAATTCTCCCAGTTCCTCAATGGTTTCCATCTCATCCATCGCTTTTACAGAGATTGGTTTTCCAATCCTGATTCTGATAGGTTTCTCTCTATCATTCATCATTTCTGCAGGAAGCATAAGCGTTTGCAAACTTGGATGAAGTTTAGCTACCTGATAAAAAAGACGGCTGTTCTTTGCATGGAAATACATAGGAACAACGGGCACTTTAGCCATTCTGATAAGCTTAAGTGCCGTTTTTTCCCATTCTTTATCTAAAATTTCTCCATAAGGATTGTTTTTGTTAGAAACTTCTCCAGCAGGAAAAATACCTACGCAGCCTCCTTCCTGTAAATGCTTGAGTGTTTCACGCATTCCAGAAGAACTGCTGTAAGCTTCTTTTCTGTTTTCAAAAGGATTTACAGCGATTACGTACGGTTCCATAGGTTTGATCTTTTCCAAAAGGAAATTTCCCATTACCTTAAAATCCGGACGAACCTCCGATAAGATCTTGCACATCAGAATTCCGTCAATAGCACCCAGTGGATGATTGGAAACCAGAACAAACGGTCCGGTTTTCGGAATTTTTGCCAGATCCTCTTCAAAAGCTACATAGCTTAGGTTTCTTTCTCTTACAAATGAGTCGAAAAAGTCTTTGCCTTCCTTATCTTTTAGTTTATCGTATAGTCTATTTACTTCATTTATTTTAGCAATGCTCATCACAGCAGATGCTACTGGATTCTTTAGGAACCCAATTTTACTTAAGCCGGAAGCTTTGATCAGATCGTTTTTCGAAATTAAACTCATGTGTGTTTAGTCGCAATTAATATTATTGTGTTACCATTTGAAGTGTATTCTTGGAAATTTGTTCCAATAATACATTTTTTTCATGGTAAAATTTATCAATGTGATCCATCTTCGCATTTCTTACTGTGAATAAAGATACATTTTTAATTGCTTCGGTTTTAAAAATTTTTTGAAGCTCTTCGTTAAGCTCTTCAAGATGATTAAATTTATCCTCCAGACATAATGCCAGTGAAATAGCAGAATTCTGCATCAGGGAAACTTTGATCTTATATTTAGACAAGTGTCCGAATATCAAGCTCATATGATCTTCTGCGATGAAAGAGAAGTCTCTTGTCGAGATTTTTAAAAGATCCTGATTTTCTTTTAGGATATAAGATTCCTCCTGCTGGTTTTTGTCTGAAGCTCCTATTTTAGTGCCTTCTTTAGTAGGGTCTACAAAAGATTTGACATAAAAAGGAATGTTTTTTTGTTGCAAAGGTTGCAGCGTCTTCGGGTGAATTACGCTTGCTCCATAATAAGCCATTTCAATAGCCTCTTCATAAGAGATATTAGAAAGCAGAGATACATCACTAAATTTTCTAGGATCTCCGGTCATTACTCCCGGTACATCCTTCCAGATCGTCATGGCATCAGCATTTAAACAGTAAGCAAAAATAGCTCCTGAATAGTCAGAACCTTCTCTCCCTAGCGTTACTGTAAAATTATTTTCGTCTGAACCAATGAAACCTTGCGTTACATAGCAAAGTTCAGGATTTAAATTGGAAATAAACTCTTCAGTTTTTGTCCAGTCTACAACTCCCTCTCTGTAAGAGTTATCTGTTTTTACATAATCTCTTGCATCCAGCCATTGATTGGTAAATTGGATCTCATTCAGATACTCACTTACGATTTTGGTAGAAATCATTTCTCCGCAGCTTACCACCTGGTCATATACAAAGTTGTAATTGGGAGACTTATTTCTTCTTAAGAAAGAATCAATATCGTCAAAAAAGAGATTGATTTCAGCAAAAACCGCATGATTTTCAGGAAAAAGACCCTCCGCAATCTCAATGTGTTTTCGTTTTATCTTTTCAATCTCAGTTTGATAGTTATCCTTCTTGAAATAAAGTTCTACAACTTTTTCCAACTCATTGGTCGTTTTGCCCATTGCTGAAATTACCAGCAAACATTTGGCAAATCCCTGGCTTTCTAGAACCATGGACACATTTTTCACACTGTCGGCGTCTTTCACAGACGCGCCACCAAACTTGAAAATTTTCATTAAATTGTTAAAAATAAAATTGTTAGATAAAAATTACATGAGTTTTTTACGGACGACAAAATTATAAATTTACAGCGAGATATGAAATAGGCTGATGATACCGTTGAATTAAGATTTCCTTAAAATACCCTTGAATAAAATAGTTGGTCATGGTTGAATGCAGGAATAGAGGGAATTAAGATATCGTTAAGACTCTTATTTGTTCCATATATTATTTAATATTTATTTATTGAACTTCAAAAAGTGAGAGAACATCTATAATGTTTGAACTTCAATAGAAATGTACTTTAGCCTATTTAATAAAAAATAAAAATTCAGCTGGCTTTTGCAAAAACCTAAACTTGGGTTGAAAAAATAGGCAATAGAAGTAGGCCTGTTTTTCCATTCTATATTTATGCTTTACATTAAAATAAATTATCTGAATTTTTCATTGGTTTGGGATAACGAAATGGGGGAGAAATGATTAGCTGATATTTATTATTATGTTTTGTTGGGTTTGTATTATGTTGATATACAGTGTTTAATCTCTTTTGTAATTAAATTTTCTTAATGCAATAAATTTTCCGAAATTTGGGGGAAAAGTAAAAAGAAAAAATATGTCAAATCAACCATTACAGACTTTAGGAGAATTTCTTATCGATAAGCAGGACGATTTTCAATATTCAACAGGTGAATTTTCTCGTCTTCTGAGTGCTATAAGATTGGCTTCAAAAGTGGTTAATAGAGAAGTAAATAAAGCCGGAATTGTAGATATTACAGGAGCTGCAGGAAACCAGAATATTCAAGGGGAAGAACAGCAGAAACTGGATGTCATTGCAAATGAAATTTTTATTACAGCTTTGTCTCAAAGAGAGGTTGTTTGTGGTATTGCTTCTGAGGAAAATGATGATTTTATTGATATTAAATGTGGAGAAAACGGTCATTTAAGTAAATATGTGGTGTTGATTGATCCTTTGGATGGGTCTTCAAACATCGATGTGAATGTTTCCGTAGGAACCATTTTCTCAATTTACAGAAGAGTTACCGAACCGGGAACACCTGTACAGCTTGAAGATTTCTTACAAAAAGGAGTGAATCAGATTGCAGCAGGATATGTAATCTACGGATCTTCTACCATGATTGTTTATACAACAGGAAACGGAGTGAATGGATTTACATTAGATCCTTCTTTGGGAACTTATTATCTTTCTCATCCAAACATGACTTTCCCTAAAACAGGAAAGATCTATTCTATCAACGAAGGAAACTATATCAAATTCCCTCAGGGAGTAAAAAATTATCTTAAATATTGCCAGATGGAAGAAGGCGACCGCCCGTATACTTCCAGGTATATCGGTTCTTTGGTGGCAGATTTCCATAGAAATATGCTGAAAGGTGGAATTTATATTTATCCATCTTATTCTCAGGCACCTAATGGTAAGTTAAGGTTATTATACGAATGTAATCCAATGGCTTTCCTTGCAGAGCAGGCTGGGGGAAAAGCTACAGATGGTTTCAGAAGAATTCTGGAAGTAGAACCTACAGAACTTCACCAGAGAATTCCGTTTTTCTGCGGAAGCATCGACATGGTGGAGAAAGCAGAAGAGTTTATGCGTATTGACAGCGTAAAATAATGAAAGCATCCTATTTTAAATATGTATTAGAATTCAAACGCCCGAGTGGAACATCTCGTGGCGTTTTGCTTGATAAGGAGACCTTTATCCTTGAAATTTCAGAAGATGGAAAGAAAGGAATAGGAGAGTGTGCAGTCTTCAGAGGGCTGAGCTTTGATGATAAGCCGGACTATGAAGAAAAGTTAATATGGCTTTGTGAAAATATTGACCTAAATCCGGATTTCTTAAAAGAAGAATTAAAAGACTTTCCATCCATTTGGTTCGGATATGAACAGGCTGTTCAGAATCTAAAGTTGGATGAAAATCTTTATTTTCCAAGTGAGTTTACAGAAGGAAAATCTGCTATTACCATCAATGGGTTGATCTGGATGGGTGATGTTGGATATATGGAAGAACAGATCCAGGATAAACTCGAAAAAGGATTTCACTGCATTAAATTAAAAATTGGTGTCGATTGGAAATCTGAACATATTATTCTTCAGGAATTAAGAAGGAAATTTTCAAAAGAGCAGCTGGAGCTCCGGGTAGATGCTAATGGTGGCTTCAGTATAGATGAAGCTGGAATAGTTCTGCAACAATTGGCAGATTTACATATTCATTCTATTGAACAGCCTATTAAAGCCGGAAATTGGAAGGGTATGGCAGAATTGTGTGCTCAGACGCCTACTCCTATTGCTCTGGATGAGGAATTGATTGGAATTACAGACTTGGAAGAGAAGAAAAAGCTTTTAGAAACCATAAAGCCGCAGTATATTATTTTGAAACCTGCGCTAGTAGGAGGTTTTGCTGGTTCCGATGAATGGATTTCCCTGGCAGAGGAGCAGAATATTGGGTGGTGGATTACTTCAGCATTGGAAAGTAATATCGGCTTAAATGCCATTGCACAATATACCTTCACAAAAAAAAGCCCAATGCCACAAGGTTTAGGCACCGGAGCTTTATTTACAAATAATTTCGAATCCAATCTGGAGCTTAGAAATGAGCTGTTGTGGTTCAAAAAATAATTAGCAAGTTGGGTTACCTGAATGTTCCCAATCCCATTCTTTGCAACATCTGGCTCTGGAGTCCCATATATTGCAACCTATGGGTACAACCGGAATATTTCCTCCGTTAATGATTTTCAATTCTCTTTTTTCTAATTTTTTTAGATTTTTCATAATTAATTTTTTTTATGATGAGGTAATTGGATCTTGACTTAATAAAAAACTCCAATGTTATAAAGTTTTAAGCATTGGAGTTTTATGAATCAATAATTCTGATTCAGCTTAGATCTCAGAAATGAGTCATAATAGTTCAATATATAAAATGGAATTAGCAAGTTGGCCTGCCTTGATTCTCCAAATCCCATTCTTTGCAACATCTTGCTCTAAAATCCCATCTGTCACAGCCTATAGGGATTTCCGGGGTATTTCCTCCATTAATTTTTTTTAATTCTCTTTTTTCTAGTTTTCTTAGATTTTTCATAATAAATATTTTAAATAGTTTGTTGGTTTAGCTCTTAATACAAGAATGCCGTTAAATTAAAAAGGACTGTCCGGGCAAACAGGTTTGTCCGATGATTCAGGAAGCCATTGTCTGCAGCATCTCAATCTTGTATCCCAATTCATACAGTCACGAGGGATAACTCCTCCTTTGATCATTTTCAATTCTCTTTTGCTTAGTTTTTTTGAGTTATTCTGTAGATTTTTCATGATTGTTATTTAATAGTTTTTATTGAGTGATGAATAAGATTAGCCACAAAATGGTGGTGGGGCATCTGGGCATGTAGGACTGTTACAGTATTCTGTTTGCCACTCCCTACAACATCTTTTTCCTGCATCCCACGTGTCACAGCCAATAGGAATATCTCCTCCTTTGACGATTTTTAGTTCTGCTCTCTGAAGTCTTTTTAGATTTTTCATAACTGATATTTTTAAATAATTGATAATTAGGCATAGTTTGGGAATGAAATTATTCAGGAGATGTAAGGGAAGGGGGAACCCCAAAATTTACAGTATGCTGTAGAATAATTTCATCTCAGAGCCAATAGAAGAGTATTAATAAAAAATCCAATGCCACAAAGTTTAGGCATTGGAGCTTTATTTGTAAATAATTTCGAATCCCGTTTTAATCTCAGAAAGAGTTTATTTGGGCTCAAAATAGGAATGAAGTAATTAATTAGCAATATGGAGGAGGTGAATCCGGACAAGTGGTACCACCACAGTAGCCTTCTGCCCATGCTCTACAACAAGCTGCAGCCGGATTCCAGTTATTACATCCCAGTGGAGGTCTTCCTCCATTAATTCTCTTTAATTCTCCTTTGTTTAATTTTCTTAGATTTTTCATTGTATATATTTTAATTTGTTTGATAAGTAAATATCTAAAATCATTTTAAATTATACAATATGTGGTGAATTAATTTATTGATTTTTAACAGAATAATAGAATTTTTATATCAATATATCAAAAGTGAAAGTTGAAATATATTAATCATCATTCATAAAAAAGTCACTAACAAAAATCCCTGCAAAATAATGTAGGAATTATAATAATGGAGTCCGGAGATATTTAAAGGGGTAAAGTAATTATAGGGTCGGATAATTAATTGTTTTTTTAAAAAGGTTATTATTCATTTAAATCACATCTTTTACGAAAATGGCTTTCTTTATATAACTTAAAATATATGAAAACCTTTTTTTTATATTTTTCATGATAAAAAAATTGTAATTCTCTATTATTTGAATTGGCAATCATTATGCCATTTATAAGGTCAGTGTCAACTTTAACATAAGGCTGATTTTATAGGATTTTTTTAATTAATCGTTAAGAAATAATTGTGAAAATATTTTCGTTATTTTTAATTCTATTGCTAATAAGATTCCTATCTACTCCATATAAATTTTGAAAAATATCATTCTGTACCTGCGAACTGGAAAGGTATCCCCAATGGTTTCCGACTTCAAATTTAAAACTGCTTAATACATCATCTTTCACGAAAGTACAATCGACGATAGAAACGATATCTTTATAAGGCGTAATATCACTCGGTCCGTTTTTACCAAGTCTTGGGGTAAGAATATTCTTGGTAAACTGGGAGACTCCCAGGATGAGATCCTGCCTGTTCAGATAAATAGAAATCCGGTTAGCCAGCAGAGGTAATTTATTGAAAGAATCCTCAGAGTCTTCAAATACTTTATAAGAAACATCAGCATTCAAAAGAATGACTTGATCAATTACTCTAAGAATATTTTCCCTTTTTAAACTGTATAACATACTTTGAAGAACTCTGTTTCCCATAGAATGAGCCATAATGTGAATTCTCTGGTTGCATGGGATCAGATCACGATTGGAAAAAATATCCTTTAAAAACTGAGTGTAAAAATAGAAGAGCCTCAACAATGATGTTCCGGAGTTGATGCTTGATGCCTTGTCATCAAAATAGCTCAATGGAATAATACTGCCGGAAGCCGGCCAGCTCACAAATAAAATATGTTCAACAGGAGAAGCGGGATTGTCAATGAATATTTTTTTTAGATCAAGAATAGCCTTTAATTCATCATCAAAGTCATACAGATAACCATGGATGAATATTAGAACATCACTTCTGTCCTTGGTGGCAGACATATTTTTGTATAATTCGTAGAATAGTCGTTGGGTTCCGCCAAGATTATTGGCTGTAAGGGGAGAGGATTGAATCCCTTTTTCATTCAGTAAAACGTTCAAAACTTCTTCATAGCCTTGCTTTTCAGGTTCAGAGAACAATTTGTAATTCAGAATGTTTCTGTTGGTATAGTCTTTTTTCTTTTTGGCCGCAGCTGTAGGTTCCTTATAACTGTCAAAATCACATTTTGCAATCCTGAAGTTAGGAATTGAATATTCGTCATTGGAAAAAGAATCTACTTTTTCGCCTTTATGACGGACGATTTTCCGATTGCTTAAGATGTAAACGGCCATGATTAGTTTTTTATAAAGTTAATAAAAATAATGAATCAAAATACCCCTTTCGGGTGATTTGTTAAAACTCCTGGTTTAGGTAATTTTAATACCACTAAAACTAATACCATGGAAACCTTTATCTACTATGTGGAAAAGATTTATAATACCATTAAAGCGAATGGGATTTATATCTTTTTGTCTGTTTTCTTTGTTTTTTTACTATTCGTAGTTTCAGATGTAAGTAATGATTTTATTTATGCTTTGAGTGATGCTGGAAATCTACCTAATGTTTTTTATATTGTGTTAGCATTTATATTGCTTACTATTTCCTTATGGGTGATTCCTGGAGCATTTTTAAAAACATTTTTAGGTTCTAAAACAGAACCTAAGGTCGTAGAATTTTATTATCGTGGTTTCGAAAAGATTTATAACGGCCGGAGAAACAAAAAACGCAACCAGGTTCCGGTAAAGTATATAGCGATAGCTCCCTGGATTATTTACAACACTACATTAGTGGTGTGTTTGGCAAAATCTTTAGTTGAGTTGATAAAGAAAGAGGAACGTAAAGAGTGGATGGATAAAGACTTAACATATATTGCCTTATTTGTACTTATATTGTTTTTATCCTTTACTGTTTTAGCTGTATTAAATCAAAAGTCAAGTAAGCTATATCGTCTTTTTATAGCCAATAGAAATCACAAAAAGGTATTGAATGCATTTTTGATGTTTTTTGTTATTTTTCTTGTATTTCCGTTAATAGTTTTCATTTTTAAAGATGTACAATTGGAATTAAGTACAGAAATATCCTATTGCTACTTTTTGATTGCTCTGATCATCTACAATTTCTTATGCATTTTGATGACATTTTTATTTTTGATTTATAAGGAAAAAGAGAGAGCAGATACAAAATCCAGATATGAATTCAGTAGAAAAATTCATCGAGCAGTACTGATTTTGAGTGGACTTTTTTTATTAATTTTCTGTGTGCTGAGTTTATATTCCAAGCTGATATGGATATCTCCTACAGTGATATTAATTATTGTTTCTGCTGTTTTGGTATTGGTCTTTGAATTATTATATACAACTCCAAGAATTATTATTACGATCAGCTATAGCAGAAAGAAACCAACAGCTAAATATGATTGGCAGGAGTACATTTTTTTTGGAAGTTTGGTTCTGCTTGCTCTCTATTTTTTACTTCTTCAGGATAAAAAAATCTACATGATAAAAAGATCAAATCAAGATGTATCTCAATTTGAAAAAAAGGCAAATACATTAATTGATAATAGAGATACCTTAGAAGACAGATTTTATGAATGGCTACGTCATAATCATCATATTGATGATCCAAATAATAATGAACCTATTGATGTGTTTCTTATTTCCGGGCAAGGAGGTGGCTCTACAGCTGGAACATGGCTGCTTTCGGGACTACTTAATGCGGATGCTACCAATCCTCAGTTTTATAAAAATATTTTTAGTATTTCCACTGTTTCAGGATCATCGAATGGAGCCAATTTTTACCTTGCCATTAAAACTAATAATGTTTTGTCTGAAGATATCGACGCCAGTTTTATGAAGGAAGAACGGGATAATATAGTACGTAAAATTTATAACAGGAATTATTTTAGCAGCAATTTTTTAGGGTTGATGTTTTCTGATTTCACGATTAATCCTCTTATTTCCATTTCCAGTAAAAAGGTTGATCGAAATTATATCCTGCAAAAGGAAGAAGCCAATGCGATGGTGGAAGCTGCTGAATTAGTACATGCAAAGAATTTGGATTCTGTTAGATCTTATTTTGATCAGGATTATTTCAATTTGTGGTATCCTAAAAATAAGATGAGTTCATCAAAACCTTTAAATCCTTTACTTTTTCTTAATACAACATTAATGAATACAGGCGAGAAAGCTATTTTTTCTCCTGTTAAGTTTTGTAATCAAGGGATTCGCGCAAAAGATATTGCTGAAGAATTTGCCAAAACAAAAGAAGGTAATAGTAGTTATATTCCCATTTCTGCTGCCGTTGCTCAAAGTCAGGCATTTCCAATATTAAGTACCTATAATTTGGTGCCCGGAATAGGAAATCTTGGTGATGGTGGGTTTTATGAAAACACAGGAACATCTACTACACTGGCTGTTTATAAAAAGCTCAAAAGGTATTATAAAAAAGACCTTGCAGATCTATATCCCAATAGACAAATCCGGTTCATACTTATGTGTTTCATTTCAGAAGATGAGGGAGAATTAAAAAAGAAAAAAAATATAGAACCTGCTAAAGAAAATACCTTTAATATTTTTGGTAAATCTATGATCTATTATACGATAAGCCAAACGTATAAAACTCCTTTTAAAGGACATGCTGAAGATGCATTGAAAGCATTAGAAGAAGAAGTGAATATGTCAAAGCAAGAAGAAGGAAGTATTGATGAATATTTACCCCTCAAAAATTCTGAGAAATTTGCTACCACAAGGTTAATTAGTACAAAAACAATTAACGAAATGCTTCAGTATGGAAGAAAAGATAAGGGTGCGGGAGTTATTATTGGTAATTTAAAAAGAATAGAAGCTAGTCGGAATGATTATTTCGCAAAGAATAAAGAAGCTTCGGATAGCAGAAGGATAGCACAAGCTAAAACTAATAATATCTTGACCTCTAATATTCTGGCACAACAAAAAAATATAACGCGCGAATTGGACGAGAATGCTGTAAGATATAACAGGTTTTTGGATAGTATCTCCACTGCAGTACATAAAAATATTTTTGTGAATACTGATAAAAAGGTTTCTACAGTCTACCTTAATTATACTAAAAATGTTGATGAAAAGTTTGTTAATGATATCAGTAATTATATCCGCAATAAAGTAAGTGCCACAGTTTCTGAAGGAAGAAAAAACAACACCTATGTGTTTACGGTGCCAGGATATCAGAAAGTCTCTTTCTCAGGAGAAAATACGATACGGTATTTCAATATAGGAGATAAGGATTTGGCGGAAAGTCTTCAGAAAGAACTTTCTAAAAAAGGGGTTTATTTTGGGGTAAAGCCTGCTGGCTCTGAAAAAATATCAACTGTTGCTCCAAAAGGACGATTGGACATTTTAATCAATGATTTAAAAAATTATGAAAAAAGATAGTAAAGCTGTTATAAATTAGGGTTTTCTGAACCCCAAATTTTCCGTAACTTTGTACCACTTTTTTTGCTATAAACAAAAGCTAATTTAATGGAAGAAGAAAAAAAATCACTCAATTTTATTGAGCAAATTATTGAAGATGATCTGGCAAACGGTTTGAACAAGGATCAAATCCGTTTCCGTTTTCCACCTGAACCTAATGGTTACCTGCATGTAGGGCATACAAAAGCCATCTGCATCAACTTTGGGCTGGGTGAAAAATACAATGCTCCCGTAAACCTTCGTTTCGACGATACGAATCCTGAAAAAGAAGAACAGGAATTCGTAGATTCTATCATGAAAGACGTTGAATGGTTAGGTTTCAAATGGGATAAAGTTTTGTACGCATCCGATTACTTCCAGCAGCTTTACGATTGGGCAGTACAATTAATTAAAGATGGAAAAGCTTATGTAGATGAGCAACCCTCTGAAGTGATTACCGAGCAAAGAAAAAACCCTTCAGAACCAGGAATTGAATCTCCATATAGAAACCGTCCTGTTGAAGAGTCTTTAGATTTATTCGAAAGAATGAAAAACGGAGAATTCGAAAGCGGTTCAATGTCTCTTCGTGCAAAAATCGATATGGTTTCGCCAAACATGAATATGCGTGACCCTGTTATGTATAGAATTTTAAATAAGCCTCACCATAGAACGGGTACGGCTTGGAAAATCTATCCAATGTACGATTGGGCTCATGGTGAATCCGATTATATAGAGCAAATTTCGCATTCGCTTTGTTCTTTGGAGTTTGAAAATCACAGACCGTTGTACAACTGGTATTTGGATCAGGTTTATGAAGAAGGTAAGGTTAAGAACAAGCAAAGAGAATTTGCAAGAATGAATGTTTCTTACATGATTACTTCTAAAAGAAAACTACAAAGATTAGTAGCTGAAGGAGTAGTGACAGGATGGGATGATCCAAGAATGCCTACCATTTCAGGAATGAGAAGAAAAGGTTTCACACCCACTTCTATTAGAAATTTTATTGATAAAGTAGGGGTGGCAAAAAGAGAAAACCTGATCGAGATCCAATTGCTTGATTTCTGTGTACGTGAAGACCTGAATAAGGTGGCTAAACGTGTAATGACAGTAGTAGATCCGGTAAAATTAGTGATCGAAAACTATCCTGAAGATAAAGAAGAATGGGTAGAAACTGAAAATAATCCTGAACAGGAGAATGCAGGAACCAGAGAAATTCCTTTTTCTAGAGAACTGTATATCGAACGTGAAGACTTCAAAGAAGAAGCTAATAATAAATTCTTCAGACTTAAATTAGGGGGGGAAGTTCGTTTAAAATCAGCATACATTATCAAAGCTGAAAGAGTAGAGAAGGATGAAAATGGTGAAATCACTACCATCTATGCTACTTATGATGAGAAGAGTAAGTCCGGAAGCGGAACAGAAGAAAGCTTAAGAAAAGTAAAAGGAACACTTCACTGGGTGTCGGCTAAACATGCAATCCCTGTAGAAATAAGAATTTACAACCAATTGTTTACAGTAGAACAGCCTGATGCTGAAAAAGATGTAGACTTCTTAAACTTTATCAACCCCGAATCTGTAGCTACAATTCAAGGTTTTGCTGAACCAAGCCTGAAAGATGTAGCTGTGGGTGAACCACTTCAGTTCCAGAGAATCGGATACTTTACAAAAGATCAGGATTCTACGGATGATGCATTGGTATTTAACCGTACAGTAACATTAAAAGATTCTTTTAAGCCTTAATAAGCTATAAGGAATAATCCATAAATAAAAAACAGGACTTAGAAATAAGTCCTGTTTTTTATTTATGTAAATTCTATGTGACTATGTTCAAAATAATTTAATTTTTATTTTACCACATAGATACATAGAATATGACTTCCAATATTAATTGTCAAAATGTTTTAGCCTTTCACGCCTTTGATCCAATCCTGGAATTTACCAACCTGCTCCATAAAGAAAGATTCATGTTCCTCTTTTTCTTCAGGACGGTCAACCAGTATATGCTCAAAGTAAGTGTTTTTCAAAATTTTTCTTAAGATTCCTTCTCCTAAGAACGGTTTATAGTCATTTAATGCCTGAGTCGCTTTTAATAAATGTCGGATATCATACTGTAACGGGTTAATATCTGGAACCTGCTTGTTGAGGTTAAGAAGATTATATACCGCTATTCTGGCTGTTCTTACAGAACTTTCCATAGTGAACACAACATCATTGTTAGTTTCTACAAATTGCCCAACCAAACCTAAGTTAGTACAGCCTTCAGGAACTACTCTTGGACGGTCTCCCTGAGCTCTAGGCATAAACATGGAGGTAATATAAGGCATAAATGCAGTACGGACAATTGTATTTTCAATCACATTATCAAGCTGATCTGTCATTCCGAGGTGATGGCATAATTCAGCAAGAATTTCATTTCCAGTACATTCTGGCATTGTTTTTTTGATGTAATTTCCTTCTTTATCCATCAATAAGGCATATACCCATACTACTAGGATATCATCCGGCTGGGTCGGGTAGTGTGGCTGTCTGTTGCAGGTAAAACTCATTACCCAGTTAGAATCTGTAATTGTAATAATACCTCCAGTAGCTGTTTTTCCGGAATAAGGATCATTCACACATAATTCTTTTAATTTTTCTGTAAATGCAGAAGGACGGCACGTTAATGTTGCAGATTCCCATGAAGACTTTTCAATATGGCTACAGAATTTTTCAGGTTTCCCGAAGACCTCAGATTTGGCGGCAAGATTTTTCCATAATTTCCATCCGGCACTTTGTCCGGCACTGCTGTTGTCTATGGTGACTTCCGGCACTGTATTGTTATCTCCGTAGAAAGTACTTTCCGTCATAGATCCGGTAGTTACAATTACGTAATCATCTTTTCCGATGGATATTCTTACTTCTTCTCCATTTTGTTCAGTAATAATGCCTTCTACTGTTTTTCCTTCCGTATTAATATGAACATCAAGATCTTTTACCAAAGTATCGAACTGGATTTGTACTCCTTTCTCTACCAGGAAGTTCTTTAGAGGAGTAACAAAGGTATCATACTGGTTGTATTTAGGGAATACAAGGCATGAAAAGTCTTTCATTCCATCAATAGCGTGGAGGAATCTGTGCATATACAGCTTCAGTTCCAGTAAGCTGTGCCAGTTTTCAAAGGCAAACATTGAACGCCAGAAGAACCAGAAATTACTGTTCAGGAATGATTCTGAGAAATAATCTTCAATGCTGAGATCATCAAGCTCCTCTTTTTTCTTTAATAAAAGTTTGACAATAGCCAATTGATCTTTTTTCTCCAATCCGAATTTGCTGAAATCCTGAATTTGTCCCTGGTTATGAATTAATCTTGCTTTTGAATAGTTGGGGTCATTATCATTGATGAGACGGTATTCATCCAGGACACTGTAAGGTGCAGGCAATTCCAAAGCAGGAATATCCTGGAATATATCCCATAGATTTTCATAAGTCATATCCATTTCACGTCCTCCGCGGATGATATAACCATCTTTTGGATTCCCGGCTCCATCTAATGAACCGCCTTCTATAGCAAGCTGGTCCAGGAAAATGATGTTTTTACCCGGAACATGGCCGTCACGGATGAAATAGTATGCTGCAGACATCCCTGCAATTCCGCTTCCGACAATATAGATTTTGCTGTTTTCGTAGGATTGTAAAGGAATCCCTTTATTTCTTTGATAGTTTCCGATCTGGTCTGAAAAAGGCATGGTCTTTTCAGGAGTGTTAATCTGAACTTCTTTGCTTGAATCCGGTTCGTGATTTACTTTCCCAAACTGATCAGAGGTATTTAAAACGTTGTCGAATTTTGAATTGATCGTACTCATTTTGTTTTTGTTTTTAATGAACATGATAAAGGTACCCCTATTCAAAATACGATGTATATCCCTAATGTCAGAATTAGTATCCCGAAATTCCTAGGACTGGATATTTTCCGTTATTCTGTACTCAGAAGGAGCAAAGGATGTATGTTTTTTGAAAAAACGACCAAAGGCAGAGGTGGAATTGAACTGAAGTTCAAAAGCTATTTCTGAAATTGTCAGATCCGGATTTCCCAGCATGACATAAGCTTCTTTCAATAAGGCTTCGTCAATAACTTCATGCGGAGTCTTTCCACTGGCTTTTTTGATGACCTCGATAAGGTATTTATTGGAAACACAAAGCTGATCGGCATAGAATTGAACCGTTCTGTGTTGTCTGATATTTTCCCGGATCAGTTGACTGAATTTAAGGAACAGATCTTTTTTTCCTTCTTCCTTATCAGAAGCTGTCGTATGTTTCGTTTCCAGGATTTCGGCGGTTTCCAGCAGAAGATTGAAAATAATGGTACGAACAATTTCTTCAGTAAATTTTCCCTGTTTTCTGGATTTCTTTTTGAGGTAATCCAAAAGATCTTGTAATACCAGAGCATTTTTAGGAGTGGTTTTTACAATACTGTAGGAACCTTTGGAGAACAGGTTCATTTTCTCAATGATAAAAGGGTTAGAGATATTTTTGATCAGAAAATTCTTATCGAAGAATAATAATTTCATCCTGAAATCCTGACTGGTTTTCAGAAATTTTACAATCGTAGACGGAGCAGCCACCAGAATACTGTGTGCATCTGCTTTATACTGATGATGATCTATTTCAACACTTATTTCTCCCGCAGTACAGATACAAAGCGCATAATAATCCATTCTGAAAGAAGTTTTTTGGAATTCAAAAATGGGTTTTCCGGAGGATATGTAGTAGGATTCGCGGCAGTCAATACTATAAAAAGACAGCGTATCGTGTAAGTTTTCGTAGGTTACCATTCTTACTGTTGGTTGATTTTTTATAGGTGTTCAATGAAATTTAAGGTTAAAAAACCTGTTGTTAATGCAATTTACGAATTTTATAAATGATTTTAAATCTTATATATCGAAAATATTCGTTTTTATCAGGATACAGTTGATTGTTTATTCTTATAAATGTTATTCGTAAAAAAGGCTTAAAATAAAGGGTGTTGCAGTGATTTTTACCTAACTTTGCACTTTCAAATTTTCCCCCCAACATATTATTGTGAAACTAATAAACATATACACGAGTTCTTTCAAAGGACTCTCGCAGGAGAGTTGGATGCTGGCGTTGGTAATGCTCATCAACAGGGCAGGTTCTATGGTACTTCCATTTTTGGGAGTTTATATGACAGATCATTTACATTTTAGCATTGAGAATTCAGGGATTGTCCTGAGTTTTTTTGGAATCGGTTCGGTTATTGGTTCATGGCTGGGTGGAATGGTCACCGATAAAATTGGTGAATATAGGGTACAGAGTTTGAGTTTACTGCTCAGCGTACCTTTGTTCTGTATGATTCCTTTATTTGAGACAGAAGCTGGGTTGGCTGGAATTATTCTTGCTCAGAGTATTGTAAGCGAAACGTTTCGCCCGGCAAACTCCGTAGCGATTACCAAATATGCGAAACCGGAAAATATAACAAGAGCTTTTTCTCTGAACCGTATGGCCGTTAATCTAGGATTTTCTATAGGTCCTGCACTGGGAGGAATTCTGTCTGCTATTTCCTATGAATTCCTGTTTTACAGTAATGCGCTGGCTGCCTTATTGGCTGGACTGATGTATATTTGGTTCTTTAAAGGCCGTGCAAAATTGGCTAAACAGGAAGCGAAAAAAGTAAAGGAAGCAATAGTTATTAAAAAAGAAAATTCGCCTTATCGAGATAATAAGTTTTTGATTTACTGTATACTTTGTATGTTATTCTCTGTTTGTTTCTTCCAGCTATTCAGTACGTTGACCATTTTTTATAAAGATACTGCACATCTCAGTCAACAGAATATTGGATATATTCTTGGGTATAGCGGATTCCTGATCGTTCTATTGGAAATGGGATTGGTACAGATCGCAGAAAAGTATTTCACATTAGCGTTTACCATGCTGATTGGTACTCTCATTTGTGGGTTTTCCTATGCGATGCTGGCTTTCGACTATAGCATGATTACCTTATTGGTATCTATGACACTGCTGTGTATTGGAGAAATCTGGACGTTACCTTTTATGTCAACCATTACTGCATTACGATCCGGAGCGAATAATAAAGGAGCATATATGGGACTGAACGGGATATCATTTTCCATAGCATTTATCATTACACCTTACATAGGAACTCTGATTGCGGATAAATTAGGCTTTAACACTTTATGGATTGGAACTGGAGTATTGGCCATGGGAATTGCAATAGCTCTTTATTTTGTTATTCCCTGGATGCTTAAAGATAAGAAGAAAGTGGAGGAGGATTTAGTTTTAAAAGAAAATTAATGAGAAAAAATAAGATAACCCCTGATTACATATTACTTAATCAGGGGTTATTATTTATACTTTCTAATTTTTTAACTGCAAAAGCTATGATTTATTTACAGAAGATTTAGATAAAATAGAATTAACAATCATATGGGCATGAATCCTTGAATTTTCGATGAACCAAAGATGTGTATCCTTTCCACCACAAACGACTCCTGCAAGATATAGATCAGGAATATTAGTTTCCATAGTTTCAGGATTATAAAACGGATTCAGGCAATCCCCATTCAGGTCAATTCCGGAATTTTTCAGAAATTCAAAATCAGGAAGGTAGCCTGTCATGGCCAGAACAAAATCATTTTCAATCTCATGAATTTGGTTTTTTTCATCCTTGAAAATCACAAAATTTTCTTTTACCTCCATCATTTCAGCATTAAAATACGCTTTAATACTTCCTTCTGAAATTCTGTTTTCAATATCCGGTTTTACCCAATATTTCACACTTTTTGAAATCTCTGAATGACGGATAATCATAGTCACTTCAGCTCCTTTTCTATACGTTTCCAGAGCAGCATCCACCGCGGAATTGCTTGATCCTATCACTACCACTTTCTGCCTTGCATACGGATAAGGTTCGGTATAATAATGCTTCACCTTCGGAAGTTCCTCACCCGGAATATTCATAAGGTTCGGAATATCATAAAACCCTGTGGCAATCACGACATTTCTAGCTTTATAATTTCCTTTTGTTGTTTCGATATCAAATATATCAAGGGTTTTGGATACGTTCAACACTTTTTCATAAAGGTGAATATTCAGATTCTTTTGCCGGGCAATTCCCTGGTAATATTCCAAAGCATCCTGCCTTCCCGGTTTGGGAGCAGTGGAAATAAAGGGAGTTCCATCAATTTCCAGTTTCTCAGCGGTAGAAAAGAACCGCATATATAAAGGATAATTGTATAATGAGTTGACAATGGTTCCTTTTTCTATGATTAAATAATTCAAGTTGTTTTTCTGGGCTTCAATGGCACAGTTGATACCAATAGGCCCTGCTCCTATAATGAGAATATCCAAAATTTCCATACCCCAAAGGTACAATGTAATTGGGAAAAAGCCTTCATTGAAACAGAGAAGATTACTGATAAGCAGCCATGAAGAATAAAATAGGAAAAATAAAACTATTGAAAGAATACTAACTTGGAACCTTACACTTTAAAACACCGCATTGGCATCAGTTTTGGTGTTTTTCTATCTATAACAAAACTAAAAGATATGAAAAAACTATTCGTTTCAATACTTATGCTGAGCCTGGTGGTAGCCTGTAAGAAAGAAGCTGGAAAGCCGGTTCCCAGTGAAATTGATACCATTACCCGTGTAACACCATTGGATAGTGCAACAATTGCTAAAGAAAAAGTAAAGAAAGAAGGTGATATTAAAAAGGTCAATGATGAGGTCTTACAAGCCTTGAAAGCTAAGGATTATAAAACATTTGCTTCATTAATTCATCCCGAAAAGGGAATTAGTTTCTCCATGTATGCTTTTGTAGATCCCAAAGGAGATAAACATTTCTCTAAAGAAGAGTTTGAAAAATACCAGCCTACCAAAACATTATTTACCTGGGGGGCAAAGGATGGTTCCGGAGATCCTTATAAAGCAACAATTAATGACTATCTTGGAAAATGGGTTTTTGCTGCAGATTTTACTGCATCTCAGTATTCTTTGAACAAATTTATTGGTGGCGGAAACTCTCTGAATAACCTTGAAAAAATCTATCCTAAGAAAGATTTTACAGAAAACTATATCAAAGGAACTGAAAAGAATGGTGAAATGGACTGGAAGACCCTTCGTTTTGTATTTGAAGAGTTCCAGGGAAAATACTATCTGATTGCCGTGGTGAATGACCAATGGACAATTTAAGAAGGGTAAAAAAGATTAGCTACTTTCTAGTTTAATCACAAAAGCCACAAAAGTTTTATTTTAAACACTTTTGTGGCTTTTGTAGTTTGAAAATTTCTGATGCTTCTTTATAAAATTTCGACCAGTTGTTGGGTGAGATTTTTTCTGGAAAACTGGTCAATATGTTGTGTGTTTTCAGAAAGATTCCCGTTTTTCCAAAGTTCAAACTTTTCAAGGATGAATCTTTTTACGGTTTCGGAATCATTATAGCTGAAATGTTTCCCTGCATGGGTTTCCTCCAGTATTCTGGCAACATCAGCCTGATTGGGGCCAAATGAAAGGATTTGTTTGCCGGAGGCCAGATACTCAAATATTTTTCCGGGAATAATTCCTTTTGAAGATTCGTTCGGAAAATTGGTAATCAGCAATATTTCTGAGGTCTGCATTTCTTCCACCGCTTTGCCATGTGAAAGATAACCCAAGTTCAAAATATGATTTTTCAGATTTGAGTTTTCTAGGGTATTCAGAATCTTATCATCAATTCTGCCTACAAATTTTAAGCTGAAATATTTTGCAAATTCTTCATTTTCCTTTACCAGTTCATCCAGTGCTTTCCAAAGGTTTTCCGGATTTCTAAGTTGTTCCAGAACTCCGATATAACTTAGTACAAAAGTTGTATTGGACTCTTTTTGCTGTGCTGTGTTTTCTTTTGAATCACTTTCGTCAAAACCATTCGTAATACAAACCGCATTGGCTCCTGCTTTTCTGAAATTATAGGCATCCGTATAACTTGTTGCCAGGGTAATGTCGGCATTTTTAAACACAGCACTTTCCAGTTGACGGTGTTTTTTATCTGAACTCTTGGTAAGCTTCAGATGTTTATAATAGGAAATTTCTGTCCATGGATCGCGGAAATCAGCAATCCATTTAAGGTTGGGAAATTGATCTTTTAAGCCTAATCCAATCAGATGAAGGGAGTGGGGCGGGCCAGAAGTTACAATGGTATCAATCTTATTCTCCTGTAAATATTTTTCCAGAAATGTAATAGAGGGTTTTACCCAGAAAACTCTGGCATCAGGAATGAAAAAATTCCCTCTTACCCAAATAGAAAGTTTGGATTTCCAGCTTTGATTTTTTCCTACATCAAATTGTCCAGCCTTGAATTTTTTATTGCTTTTATTAAGCTTTTCAGCAAGCTGATAAGGCTCCCAGATCTTGGTTCTAACGATTTCAATATTTTCAGGAACATCCTTCATCAGTGTTTCATCCATCAGTGGATAGCTTGGGTTCTCTGGAGTATAGATCACCGGTTTCCATCCAAAATCCGGCAGATATTTAGCAAATTTCAGCCACCTTTGAACACCAGGGCCTCCCGCAGGAGGCCAGTAATAGGTGATAATTAATATTTTCTTTTGTTCCATTTCTTGGGTAAATCAGACGTTTGTCATTCATTTGTCATTCTGAACGAAGCGTAGCGTAGTGAAGAATCTCATTCTACTTCTTCCTTCAGAAATTTCCAATCAGAATTGAATTCTGTAATTAAGTTTTCTTTCTTTTATCGAGTCCAGCCTTTTATTTGTTTTTCTCTTGCTATTGCGGTTTTAATAACATCAAAATGCTCAAAATAGATTAAATAAAAGCATTTATATTTTGATGTGAAACTCTTATCAATAGCTTCTGGATGTTGATGCCAATATAATCTGTTTTTCAAATCATTGGTAACACCCGTATACAATACTGTTTTTACTTTATTGGTTAGTATCTAAACATAGTAATTATGTGTTCTTAATGTTTTCATTTTGACTTGAGATTCTTCATTGTGCTATGCTCCATTCAGAATGACACAGTACAATGTTTACATTAGGCACTCGGTTCAGCTAAAGCTTCTTTTTTCTTGTTCTTATTCATCCAGAAAATTCCAAAGGCAGCCAATGCAATAAATAATCCGAAGCTTAAAAGTGAGATCCATTTTCCTTTTTCAATCACTTCCGGTTCAAATACCATTCTGATGTGGTGATTTCCTGCAGGAACGTGTACCGCACGAAGCAAATAATCAGCTTTGATATAAGGAACCTCTTTTTCATCGACAAGAACCTTCCATCCGTGCGGATAATAGACTTCAGAAAAAACAGCCAATTGAGGTGTTTTAGACTGCGATTTAAATTCTAGTTCGTTAGGTTGGTAGGTCGTTAGATTGATAAATGCTGTAGAGTCAGCCTGAACTGGTTTATTACTGAAATAAGCCTTGTCAGAAGCTGCAATGACAGCTGTTTTTTTGTTGTCGATTTCCCCGATAGATTTAATTTCTTCGTTAGGCGTATCTACAAACTTAAGATCACTTACAAACCATGCATTTCCGTTGGCTTTAGGATTAGGAACAACCTGAGGCTGATCCGGACCTCCGAAAACCATATATTTTGCATTCAGTAAGTTAAGGATTTTAGGAGTTCTCACACTGTCGATATTGTTGATATAAGCATTCAATACATCATCATATCTTCTTAGCTTTACAGCATGATAACCTCCGATAGAAGCTTTAAAGTAAGAGGTGTTGGTCTCACTGGTAACTCCTAGAGTTTGGTTGTAAATTCTATAATGTGCCTTGTCTTTATCCGCGATAGTCTCTAAAGCCTTATTAATATTTACAGTAGATAAAATAGATTCAAGGTTTGGATTTCCTTGTGTCTTTTCTACTAATAGATCTGAGCTTTCTGTCTGGAAAGGGTTTTCTGCAAAGATTTTGTCTACATAGTTTTCGTCATTTAAATAACGTTTGTTAACCGTCCACAGATCAAATAAACTTACTATACCAATCACTGCCAAAGCAATATTAGGACTAAGTTTTTTCTTCAGGCTAAAGAATAAAGCAGCAGCAGCAATTGCTACATAGATAAATGCTTTTACAGCATCTGCTTTAAATAACTTATATCTTTCATCCACTAAATAATCCAACAAGAAAGGAGGGAAGTAAGTCTTCTCACCCGCAGTAGAAAACCCTAGCAATGATTTACCGAATAGTAAAAGAACTAACAGTAACCCTAAAGTCCCACCACTTACATACATCAGAATTTTCTGTTTGTATTCCTCTGTCAGCTTTTCATCTGTGAAGAATCTGTATAATCCTAAAATAGCAATTAAAGGGAATAGCAACTCTACTACCACAAGGATAGAAGAAGGTGCTCTGAATTTATTGTAAAACGGAACATAATCAATAAAGAAATCGGATAAAGGCATAAAGTTGCTTCCCCAGGCCAATAAAATGGTCAGAATAGAAGCTCCTAAGATCCAATAACGGTATTTTTTTGATGCAAAGAAGAAGCCTAATAGCGCAAGGAAACATACGATAGCTCCCTGGTATGCTGGTCCTGAAGTTCCCGGTTGATCTCCCCAATAGGTCATTCCGCTGAAACCTTTCGAAATTCTGTCCATTTCAGCCTGCGAACCTACATTTTCCTGAACAAGCTCCTGTACCTTGTTCATCATTTCCTTAGCTTCCGGTTCCTGGCTTCCGCCACCCATTAATCTTGGAATGAAAAGGTTTAAAGTTTCCAGTTGCCCGTAGCTCCACATCAGCATACTTTCTTTATCCATTCCGGATTTTCCTGAAGTATGGCTGTCATTGGTTAAGATCTGTTTTCCACGAACAGTTTCCTTTACATATTCAGAATTGGCCATGATTCTTTGGGAATTCATTCCAACTCCTATAACACAAGAGGCTGCGATGATTCCTGAAGAAATAAGGAAATGTTTCATCGGAGTCTTTTTCTGGATCGCTCTGATTAATTCAGAAAGGAATAAAAATCCTAAAGCCAGAAACAGATAATAGGTCATCTGCGGGTGGTTCGCTGCAATCTGAAGTCCCATAAAAAGGGTCGTAACAATGAATCCCCAGATGTATTGTTTTCGGATGTAAACCAGTAAAATACCGGCTAAAAGCGGTGCGAAATACTCAATGGTATTTACCTTTCCATTGTGTCCCGCAGCAATAATGATATAGAAATAAGTGGAAAGCCCGAAAAAGGTTGCGCCCAGTAAGGCATATTTCCAGTTTCTGACCACTACCATTCCCAAAAGGAAAAAACCTGCAAAAAGCAGGAAGAGATAATTGACCGGTCTTGGCAGGAAGTTCAGATTGCTGTCGATTTTCTTGATGATATCGCCCTTAAACTGGCTACCCATCTGATAAGTCGGCATTCCTCCGAACATGGAGTCACTCCAATAGGTTTCATTTCCTGTGTTAGCTCTATAGTCTAGAAGTTCTTTTGCTCCCCCTCTGTATTGCACAATATCATGCTGGAAAAGCTGTTTTCCTGAAAATACAGGAGTGGAATATAAAAATGCTAAAACTATAAATACTACTAATGAAACTGCAATATAAATTAAGTTTTTGTTTTTTGCCATGCTGGTTATTATCTTTTATTTCTTGGATTTTTTACCTTTTGTCATTACTCTCTTTTACCTCTTCATAGTCTACGGTTTCCGCATCCCATTTAAGGTCTTTTTTGTTATTCTTATTCGAGTCGTGGATATCCTCTCTTGAATTATTATGCTGTTGGTTATTGAACCTGTAGCTGTAAAATGTCTTAAAGAAAATTCTTTTCAGAATATTCCAGACAAAGAAAATAATAATGGCAGACAGTACTAACTCAAGAATGTACTTCATAATAAATTGATTTAAGGTTTAAAGAGTAAGAATCAAACATTGACTCTTACTCTTTTAAGCTTTAATTATTTTACAGAAGGGTTTACCATTACAGAAGAATTGGAAACGCTCTTCATAGATTGAGATTGTTTTCCGTCTGAAATGCTTTCGATCTGTGTCGTTTTTACATTGATGTTCTGGTTGGTGATCCATCCTGTGTTTTCATCAAATTTGATAGTTCCGTTCTGAGCAAGTTCACTGCTCATGCTGTGGGTGATAGGTCCCTGAGCTTTCTTTTCAGTTTTCTTAGGAATACCTCCGGTTACAGCAATTTCAGCAGTTCCGTTTCCTAAGCTTTTTAAAACATAGTTTGAAGTAACCTTGATGGTTCCGTTTGGATCAGCGTTTTCAGAAGTTGTCCATTTTTCTCCTATTTTAATCCCTTTTTTAGGAATGATAGAAAGATTTTTGCTGAACTGATCTTTCAATACTTTCTCATTAAAAGACTGTTTAAGACTTGCTACAACGCTTGCTCTTTCATTAGCATCCTTAATAAGAGTTCCTATAGCTGCTGTAACTTTTGTATAAACAGCATCAAAACCTGTAATAGAAATAACATTTCCTTTGGTATCCATTTTCATATCAAGTTTGTTGCTGGTAAGCGCTTTGTTGATATTCCAGATCATTTTAAGATCATCTTCTTTAGGAAGAGGCTGTTTAGTGTCTACTACTACTGTTTTACCTTGTGCAGACTGAGAACTTCTTTTGGAAACCAGGTTAAGAGTCATGTCATACACATTCCCTTTGATATCGTTTACTACGAAGTTCATTTCATCTGTAGATTCTGAAGTCGCAGTGATAGATTTCCCCTGAGGATCCGTCATTGTTTTTACATCTCTCTGATAAGTAGTAAGAGGATAAGTTTTCCCTTTTTCAAGTTTGAAAGTCTGAATAACGATTCCAGCAGAATCTCTGATAGCCGGATTTTCTGCAACTTTCGCTACAGAATCCGCAGGAACTTCTACCGTTACTGTTTTTCCTGTTTTAGGATCTACTTTCGTGATTTTTGCTGTTTCTTTTTTACAAGACACAAGAGCTATAGATGATAATAGCGCTATTGCTGCTATGTTTTTCATTTTCTGATTTTTTAAGTGTTGTGTTATCGAATTAATTTATTTTCAAACTCTTCTGTCTCACCGCTTCATACAAAATGGCTCCACATGCTACGGAAACATTCAGAGATTGAGTTTTTCCTTCAATAGGAAGTTTTATTTTTTCATCAGAATGATGTAATACTTCTTTAGAAATTCCTGTTTCCTCATTTCCCATAACAATAGCGCATGGTTCTGTGAAGTCTACATCATAGATTAATTTCTGAGCTTTTTCAGAAGCAGAAAATACAGTAATTCCACTCTGCTGAAGGAAATCTACTGCATGAGCAAGATTGTTTTCCTTACAGATTTTAATATTATAAATAGCGCCTGCAGAAGTTTTAATCGCATCAGAATTGATAGGAGCTGCTCCTTTTTCAGGAATAATGACAGCATCTATACCCACACATTCTGCCGTTCTGCAGATGGCTCCAAAGTTTCTTACATCTGTAAGTCTATCCAAAATTAACAGGAAAGGAGTTTTCCCTTCCTCAAATAATTGTGGAATAAGATCCTCCACCTTATGAAATGGAACATCTGAAATAAAAGCAACTACACCTTGGTGGTTTTTTCTTGTAAAACGGTTCAGTTTTTCAACCGGAACATAATTGGGACGGATTTTATTTTTCGCTAAAATCGCTTTTAGTTCAGCATAAATAGGACCCTGAAGTGCATTTTGCACAAAGATCTTGTCAATCGTTTTTCCCGCTTCAATTGCTTCAATCACGGGACGCAGCCCGAAAATAAAATCGTCTTTCATTGATTTGTCTATAATTTTATGTTAGGGTTCAAAGTCATTGTTTAAAGTTCAATGTTTTGAGTTTAAGGTTTATACTTTGTTCCCTTTAAATCTGTTGTATTTAAATATTTTATAAAAGAATTAATCTTTTTACTTAATGTTTCCGTTACTTCAATTAAAGTTTCGAACTTTTCCTGTGAAATAAAATTTCTGTCATAAACCCGATATAACTGTGATCTTGTTTCTCCGCAGGAAGCCTTTGCAATTGAAAGAAATTGAATAAATTCTCTATTTCCGTTTCTCTCAAATCCCTCTGCTATATTATCCATAATGGAACCTGAAGAGCCATCAATCTGGCTGCAAAGTTTAAAATTATTTTTAAGATGAATAGATTCAACGATATGATAAACCTCTTTGCAAAGTTCTCGCGACAACTTCCAGATCTCTAGGTCCTCAAATCTTTTAATGGTTCCCATAACCTTAAACTATGAACTGTAAACTTTAAACATTTAGTACTTTTCTCCTAAAATTGCTCTTTTTTGCGCCATAACATAACCATAATGCAGGCTTTCATGCATATTGTTAAAGATAATGGCATCCTGAATGCTTTTCAGATCCATTCCAAAACTTGTGGTGTAAGGCGTATAGTCTGAAAAGAAATCGCTGTCATAATCCTTCATTAATATCTTAGAGGTTTCGGTTAATAAAAACTCCAGATCTTCAACCTCGGATTTTTGAACATTTAAGTTAGGTAACGTTCCTTTTTTGTACGTTTCAACCCAATATTTATCAATACGGAAAGGGTTCCCGCTTAAGTAATAATGCAAAAGCTGCTGAGTAGCAACCGTGTGGGCAATATTCCAGTAAATATTATTGTTGAAACCATCAGGAATCAGCAGAAGGTCCTCATGGGAAGTGTTCTGCAGGATATCTAAAAGGTTTCTTCTTACCTGTCTGTGTGCTTGAAAATGATAATTCATTTTGCAGAAATTTTAATCACCAAAAATAGTTTAATAAACTGAAAATGACAATTTTTTGGGTAAAGGATTAAAGTAAAAGTTCCATGAGACCCAAAAAATACATTATTTATTATTTTCTTTTTGCGTGGAAATTTGACGAGATCGTGATGGGTTTTAGAAATTTTAACTTCTCCTTTTTAGATATTTATCAGTTTTTATGAAGCCAAAAACTCTCCGATGATTTTTGTCAAAGGAGAGTTTTTTATTATTTTATTAACTGTTTTTTATGAGTTATTTTATCTTTTTTCAAAAAGATTGTAAGGAAAATAGGCTCTTTTTTGCCAATTAAAATTGATTATTTTTTAATGATTTTATGTTTAAAAGTAGTTCCGTCTTTCAGAACAATATTTAAAAAATAAACTCCGGTGCTATAGGATGAAAGGTTGATTCTGTTTTCTTTGTAAACTTCGGTTAGTTTTCTTCCATCCATACTGAACAACGTCATGGATACTACATCCTCTTTTGTTTTTATATTGACAAAATCAGTGGTGGGGTTGGGATAAATGTTTACATCAATGGTTTTTATGTCTTTTACATTTAAAGAAGCATTGCTTTTACCTTGCATATAAACTGACAAGTATACGTCTCCCTGTTGTCCATTAAAAACGGCAGTAGGAACTGTATGTTTTAATGTGTGATTTCCGGCAGTTATGTTAGCCATAGTGAATCCACGGATAGGAACTGAGTTTCCTGGGCACCAGTTGTTCCATGAGGTCCAGTCATCAAAAGATTTTGGGACGGTTCCATAAATTCCATTACCTTGTGTATTGTATACTCTGTAAGGCTCGCAGGATATTCCTCCTGGAGTATAAGTCAGCATCTGGACATCATCTATATAAGTATAATTTTGTCTTCTTATATATTCTTCTCCTCCTGCATTCGCGCCGTGAGGGGTAGTGATGACAACAAAATTAGCATTGTTAACTGCGGTAGGAAGGTTGAAGGTGACAAGTCTTACGGTTTCCCCCGGAGCATCAGTACTATTATAGTTGTTGAGTCTGTTATAGCTTAATATAGGAACAAGAGTATTATAATCTGTAGGAGTAGCTCCTACATCTGTTGAAAAGAACGTTAGATTTCCTGAAAAAACATCAATTCTGCCTGAGCATCCTGCAACCTGTGTTTGTGCAGCATAAGGGACGCCAAAGACATCAAGCTCCATATACATATCATAAGCATTACGCAGTTCTGTATTATGAAATACACTGTAGAGGTTGCTGATATCATAGGTGTAAGGAACCTCTATTGGTGAACGGTTTTTGTTCATGAACGGGGTAATATACCGGGCAGCTTCAATTCTTTTTACCCCAGCATCATCCATAGTATAAGTAGGCTGATTCTTAGGTACCAATGCCAAAAATACCTCTCCCAGTCGATCGTAATTATCACATAAAGCACCAATGGTTACTCTCATGGCAATTTTTGCTTTAAAAGAGTCTAGTTCAGTGTCGGTAAGCTTTCTTGCGTATCTGGTATTTCCCAGTCTGATAAGGCCGTTAGGAACCGGATTGGCAACCGGTGCAGCATAGCCGTCATAGTATACCGCATCTGAAATCAGATTCGTCATAGTTGTCGTCTGTGATTTGAATAGACCTGTAAGGAATAGACTTGCAAAAAATAGTCTTTTATACATATCGTTGATATTTAATGTAAATATATTAAAATAGGTATTAAAAATAATGATTATTTGATTTTGTTTTTAGGTTAATAGTGTTTTTGTTATTGAATGTTTAAATATTTTAATTAAGTAGTAGAATTAATGCTGATAGTCTTCATGTTAATTAATAGAAATGATTGAATATTTTTTTTTATTAGAGGAATCAATATTTTATTGTTAAATTAGCATTGTATTCAATGGTAATATTATTAATAATGAAAAGAATTTTACTTTTATCTCTGTTGTTAGCAGTGTTTACTGTTAATGCTCAGATCAATATCAATATCGGAAGTACAAGTGTGGGAACTGCGCCAGTAAGTAGTTTTTTTTCCTATTCCTATGTTCAGCAGATATATCCCAAGCAGGAACTGAATGCTAGTACTGCTGGAACTATAACAGGACTTACGTTTTATCTTGATCCCTCTGCCACTATTAATGACTCGTCCAATTGGACTGTTTATCTGGGGCATACTCCAAAAGCCTCTTTTGCCTCTGGCACAGATTGGGTGCCTGCTGCTCAATTGACTCAGGTTTTTGCAGGTACAGTAACAAAAAATGCTAATAAGGTTGAAGTAGTTTTTACAACGCCGTTTGCTTATAATAATATGGATAATCTGGTGGTGGCTGCAAAAGAAAATTCGCCAAGTATTGACATTAATAATTTTGATGAAGCTTTCCGTGTGTATCCGTACTTACAGAATTCCACTCTTGTTTACAAAGGTGATCGTGCTGTTGTTGATCCGGCATCTCCACCGGGAGGGATAAGGGTAGATTATAAATCTGCTGTAACAATTTCAGGTTTGAATGCTAATCTTACTCCAGGTTGTCCTTTTGTGATTTCTCCGGCGAATAATGCTCAATTTGTTTCTTTGTCACCTAATATTAGCTGGCAGTCGGTAACGGGAGCTACTTCTTATAGGGTATCTTTAGGAACTACTCCTGGAGGGACAGATGTTATTAACCATCAAACAGTGAATGGGGTGAGTTATAACCTTTCTCCATCTGTTGTTCTTAATAATGATACTAATTATTATTTAAAAGTTACAGCTGTTTCTGCTAATGGAGAATCTGCCGGTTGCGCAGATTATACTTTTAAAACTATTCCTCCTGTGCCCGTAAATGATGCATGCTCCGGAGCGTTGCAGGTTTCTGCGTTCCCTTATGCTTATACACAGGCTGATGGAATGTCTTCTACTAATAATGGCGGATTTATATTGGCCTGTGCTAATGATGGAATGAATGATGGCTTATGGTTTAAATTTACAGGAGATGGGAGTCAATATACCATTAAGGCTACACCTTCGGCAGCTTCTTTTGATCCTAAAATAGGAGTGTTTAGCGGAACTTGTAATAGTTTGGCTTGTGTGGGGACAATGGATAATGGCGGTGGAGGTTCTGCTGAAACAATGACTGTTACAACAACCGCAGGAACAGAATATTACATCAATATAGGATCTTACGAAGATTCTGTAGATATGCCAGAGGGGGCATTTACAATAAATATTACCAAACTATAATTCTATGCAAAAGGAGTATCGTGGTAAAATATAAATTGTATCTGGCAATCTGTTGTTTGTTATTTCTATTTTCTTGTAATAGAAAATTAGAGCTGAATCCTGGTTCTTCATTTGGCTATGAAAGCTTAACCGACAGCTATCATTCGAAAACTAATATTTTTGAAAGAAGATATAGTGATGATACCATCAAAATAGAAATGAAATTAACAGAAAATGAAAGGGAGAAAATATTAAAGGCATTTTCTGAAAATCAATTTCAACGTTTTCCTCATGAAATTGATTGTTCTAAATGGGGGACTAATCCTAAAATATATGATGAACTTTTTATAGATGATTTTTCCGTAAAATATATACACAATAGAGAGGATGGATGGTTTTGTTCAAATGGTAAAAGATTTAAAAAAATAAATACGATCATTCAGGACATTATTTTAAACAAGCCAGAAATAAAAAAAATAGAATCTTCGGATATTGCTTACGAATAGTAAATTGTTGAATTTTTATTCTGATAGGATATCTAAAATAAACTCTATTGTATAAATTGATATAAAAGTGTTGTGGCAATTATTTGTCACAACACTTTTATAATAGATTGAATGATAGTGTGAAAGATTGAAATATGTCAATAGAATTATCGCAATAAAATTTATTTTGAATTCAAAATAAGTTGTTAAACCCGGAATATTTAACAAACTTTAACTCAAATATGGCATTGATTATGTTGATTAATGCAAGTATTTATCAGAAATTTACCACTTATTTTAAATCAAGCTATGTCAGATACATATCAAGCCGAGGATATCCGTCAGTTGACGGAAAAAGTAAAAGAAAAAAACTACTTATTTTCTCTTCTGAGACAGGAAATCAACAAGGTGATTATTGGACAGGAATACATGGTAGACCGTCTGTTGGTAGGGCTTTTAGGAAATGGTCACGTTCTGTTGGAAGGAGTTCCGGGACTGGCAAAAACCTTAGCCATCAAAACCCTGGCAGATGCAGTTCATGGTGAGTTCTCAAGAATTCAGTTTACACCGGATTTGCTTCCGGCAGACGTTGTGGGAACCATGATTTACAATATTAAAGACAATGATTTTTCTATAAAAAAAGGTCCGGTATTCGCGAACTTTGTTCTTGCGGATGAGATCAACCGTGCCCCTGCAAAAGTACAGTCAGCACTCTTAGAGGTAATGCAGGAAAAGCAGGTGACTATTGGTGACGAAACCATGAAGCTTCCAAAACCATTTTTGGTACTGGCTACTCAGAACCCGATCGATCAAGAGGGTACTTATCTATTGCCAGAAGCACAAAGTGACCGTTTTATGCTAAAGTGTACTATTGATTATCCTGCTTTCGAAGATGAAAGAAAGGTAATGAGAATGGTTTCTACATCCCATCAACCCACTGTAAATCCTGTGATTTCACTTCAGGATATTGTTGATGCAAAAGAGATTATCAACCAGATCTATTTGGACGAGAAAATAGAAAAGTATATTCTGGATATGGTTTTTGCAACCCGTTATCCTGAAAATTACGGACTTTCTGAACTTAAGAATTATATCAGTTTCGGAGCTTCTCCAAGAGCTTCTATTAACCTTGCGATTGCTTCAAGAGCGTACGCATTCTTAAAAGGAAGAGCTTTTGTAATTCCTGAGGATGTAAAGGCATTGGCTAAAGATGTACTGAGACACAGAATGGGCTTAACGTTTGAAGCCGAAGCCGAAGAGATTTCAACAGAAGAGATCATTAACAGGATTTTAGCAAAAATACAGGCGCCATAATGAGTGATGTTATTATTAGAAAAGCAGTTCAGGAAGATTCTGCTTCCATGCTGGAGTTGATTAAGGAACTGGCAGAATACGAAAAAGCATTACATGAAGTAACCGTAACGCTGGATGAATTTACTGAAGATGGCTTTGGGAAATCTCCGGTTTGGGGAGCTTTCGTTGCAGAATTGAATGGTGAAATTGTAGGAATCTCATTGTACTATGATCGATATTCAACATGGAAAGGAAGAAGGCTCTATCTTGAGGATTTGGTAGTAACAGAAAAAATGAGAGGAAAACAGATTGGAAAACTCCTGTTTGATGCTACATTGGAATATGGAAAATTAAATGCATACAGTGGAATGGTTTTCCAGGTATTAAATTGGAATGAACCTGCCATTAATTTTTATAAGAAATACAGTCCAAAGTTTGACGACGAATGGTTGAATGTATCTATTGAGTTTAAGAACTAGAAAAGTGATAGAGTTTAAACAGGCTTCAACTCCCAAAACTCGAGTCCCGGATCCCGAAAACCTTAAACCCAAAACCTTCAACTTTAAACATAAAAACCCTCTATGCAGATAAAAGATATTGTAAAAAAAGTAAAGCAGATAGAAATCCGTACCAGAAAAAAGACGGAGGCTGCTTTGATGGGGCAATATCATAGCGCCTTTAAAGGGCAGGGGATGACTTTTTCAGAAGTCCGTCCCTACCAGTTTGGTGATGAGATCAGAAGAATCGACTGGAATAAAACGGCACGTTTCCGTGAACCTTTCGTAAAGGTAATGGAAGAAGAAAGGGAGCTGACGATGATGCTTGTGGTAGATATTTCTGCCTCTATGGATTATGGAACAAAGAATCAGCTGAAAAGAGAATATGTTGCGGAAATAGCAGCCAGCCTTGGGTTTTCAGCAGCAGGGAATAATGATAAAGTGGGATTGATCCTGTTTGCAGATAAAGTATATAAGGTCATTCCGCCTCAAAAAGGAAGGAAGCATATCCTTTCTATTATCAGCAATATTCTTACTGCAGATTATGTTCCTGCAGAATCTAAAATAGATAAAGCTCTTGAATATATGATGGGGATTTTTAAAAGAAAATCTCTTGTGTTTTTATTTTCAGATTTTCAGGATGAATATGATTCCAAAATGTTGAGAGTCGCCTCCAAGAAACATCAGCTGTTAGGACTGAGGATATATGATGAAAAAGACAATGAAATTCCTGATGTAGGCTACACATTATTATATGATGCAGAAACAGGAAAAGAAATATGGGCCAATACTTCCAGTGCAAGATGGAGGTATACCTTTGCAGAAGCTCAGAAACAAAAATTAAGAGCTTTGGAGGATGATTTTTCCAACAGTTCAGCCAGTTTTATGAATGTAAATACCGGTTCAGATTATTCAAAACTGTTGTATAATTATTTTCAGAAAAAATAACCCCGGGTTTTGCCCGTCAATAGAACATCAGGCTTAGCCTTTATTATTATTTAACATTGAAAAAAATACTTTTAATACTATCTTATCTAATCTGTGCAAATGCTTTTTCACAGATATTATCTTCTAATGTAGAGAAGAAAACCATTGCTCTGGGAGAAACCAATCACCTTATTATAAAGATTGACAACCTCCATGACGAGCAGGTAAATTCTGCAGCAAAAAATGAATTGCTGCCTTTTCACTTTGAAGAAACCAAAGACAGTATTGGCCAGAATGCCAATTCATACGAAAGAAAAATAGAATTTGCGGTTTTTGAAGAAGGGAAGTTTACCATTCCTGAACTGGAGTTCAAAGTAGGAGATAAAATTCTTAAAACAATTCCTTACGAAATAGATGTCATCAATACAGCCCAGAAAGCTGATCAGATTAATGACATCATGAAAAATAAAGAGGTGAAGCTGGAAGCTAAAGATTATTGGGAATTGTACAAGTTTTATATTCTGGCAGCATTGGCTGCTATTGCTCTCATTATAGCGATTATCATGATTGTAAAATGGGGTCGAAAAGCGAAAAACGCTCCCGTGGTAACTACGAACCAAACCCTGAAGGAATTAGACTCTCTTAAAAAGAAAAAATATATTGAAGGAGGAAACTTCCGTTCATTTTATGTGGAATTGATCGAAATATCAAGGAATTTTATTACCAAACAATACCATCTTCCGGCAGATGTTCTTTTGACTGATGATCTTATCGATGTTATGAAAAAGAACAATACCATTTCTCAGGATAATGAGAAAATTGTAGAAGAAGTATTCCTGAGAGGAGATTTGGTGAAATTTGCCAAAACTTTCCCGGATCAGGCTACGATGGAGAAAGACTTTGCAGATATAAGAGATTTTGTGAAAAGATCATCCAAAGATTTAGAATTCGAAAACTTAAGAAAAGATGTTTAATTTTGAGTTTTACAGCCCGTGGTTTTTGCTGCTTTTTTTGCTGTTTATTCCTCTTTTGATAAAAGATGCGGGTAAAAAGAAAAGAAAAGGCATAAAAGTTCCTACCATCAAAAATATGGGAACGAGCGGTGGAATACAAGGAGTTCTTTTCTTATTAAAAATATCAAAGTACATTATTCTGTCGGCGCTTATTATTGCCATGGCAAGACCAAGGACTTTTACCGTTTCACAGGACAGGGATGATACCAAGGGAGTAGATATTATGCTGTCTATTGATGTTTCACTCAGTATGCTGGCAAAAGATTTAAATCCCGACCGTATTACTGCCCTTAAAGATATTGCCGTTAAATTTGTTCAGAAACGTCCGAATGACAGGATTGGAGTAGTAGCCTATGCCGCAGAAGCATTTACCAAAGTTCCTGTTACCTCAGACCATCAGGTGGTGATTGATGAGATCAAAAACCTTAACTCTAACGGTCTTGAGCCTGGAACAGCCATAGGAGAAGGTCTTTCCGTTGCAGTGAACCATTTAATTAAAAGTAAAGCCAAAAGTAAGGTCATTATTTTAATGACGGATGGGGTAAGCAATATTGAAAATGCGATTCCGCCACAACTTGCTGCAGAACTGGCCAAAAATAATGATATAAAGGTGTACACCATTGGGATTGGTACAAATGGTTATGCACTGATGCCAACAGCTGTGGATTTTTTCGGAGACCTTATTTTTACGGAAGCTGAGGTGACTATTGATGAAAATACACTGAGAGAAATTGCTCAGACTACAGGAGGGAAATACTTCAGGGCTACTTCTAACAGTAGTCTTGAAGAAGTATATGATGAGATCAATCAATTGGAAAAATCTGATGTTAAAGTGTCAAAGCTGTACAATTATGAGGAATATTTCAAAATCTTTTTATGGGTAGCCTTGGGTATGTTGGTGCTGGATGCATTATTGAGATGGGTGTTTTATAAAATTTTAAGCTGATGAGTTGGTCTTTAGGAAATTACTGGTATCTATTTTTACTGTTGTTACTGCCGCTGTTAGCTGTCTTTTTGGTCCGTTTTTTAAAATGGAGAAAGAAAAAGAGGGATGTTTTTGCTGCCAGTCAGTTTCATGATAATTTATTTGAGAAAAATTCAGGATTTACAAGGTTTTTTCCTGCATTATATCTATTGGGTACATTATTCCTGATATTCTCGATCATTGATCTTCTGAATGGTTCAGAAGAGGTGAAAAGCAATCAGAGATTAAATAATGTAATTTTTATGCTGGATGTTTCCAACTCTATGAATGCTGAAGATATTGAGCCGAGCCGTCTTACAGAAGCTAAAAACCTAATGATACAGACGATGTCGAAAATGAAGAACGATAAGATCGGGATTGTCATTTTTGCCGGGCAGGCCATATCAATCATGCCTTTAACAACAGATTATAATTCTGCTGAAACCTATATTGGTGCTATTGAAACCAATTCTATGAAGATTCAGGGGACAGATTTCCTGAAAGGAATGCAGGCTGCCACGGAGAAATTTAAAAATGTAAGCAAAGGATCGCGAAAAATTATACTACTGAGTGATGGTGAGG
This sequence comes from Chryseobacterium sp. G0162, assembly GCF_003815715.1. Classification (NCBI taxonomy): domain Bacteria; kingdom Pseudomonadati; phylum Bacteroidota; class Flavobacteriia; order Flavobacteriales; family Weeksellaceae; genus Chryseobacterium; species Chryseobacterium sp. G0162. The sequence continues at coordinate 3,896,450 of NZ_CP033922.1, forward strand.
ATAATGAAGGGAATGATAATGCCGCCATAAGGCTTGCTAATAAAGAAGGAATAACCATTACCTCTGTAGGAATAGGAACAGATGAAGGAGCCCCGGTTCCCGTATACAATGACGGACAGCTGATGGGGTATAAAACAGATGTCAACGGAAGTACTGTTATTTCCAAGAGACAGACTGAAGCCCTAAGTAAAATGGCTGGTTCTACGGGAGGAACATATATTGATGGTAATAATATCAATGAAGCTCCGGACAGGATTATTGATGCTATTAATAAGAAGTCTTCAGGATCAGAAACACTGGTGAAATCTCAGAATGCAAACCATTATTATCAATATTTTTTAGCAGTATCTATCCTGTTTTTCTTTTTAATTTATATTTTTAATCCCAAAAATGATTTTAATCTGTAGTTTCCCTTTATTTATAGAAGAATATCTACAGGTACTTTAACCGAATTTTAACAAATAAACCCCTGTTTCTTAACATATAAAGGAATAATTTTGCAGGTAATGAATACTAAAACCATATTTTTATCGTTTATAGTTGCTTTCTCCTTCTCAGGCTTTTTGTTTGGGCAGGAAAACTATAGGACTTTGGTTCATGAAGGCAATCAGAAATTTGACGGTAAAGATTATGATGGAGCCTCTTCCAAATATATGGAAGCTGTGAAATCTAATGATAAAGATTTTACGGCTCATTACAATATGGGAAATGCTCTGTATAAAAACAAAAAATATGAAGAAGCAAAAGCCGAGTTTGAAAAAGCACAACAGCTGTCACAGACTCTTCCGGATAAGGCTGCAGCCCTTCATAATTTAGGAAATACTTATATGCAGATGAATCAGCCGGAAAAAGCGGCAGATTATTATAAAAAATCGCTTAAACAAAACCCTTACAGTGAGGCTACCCGTAAGAATTATGAAATTGCCAAACTGAAAGAAAAAGAAAAGCAGCAAAATAAAAACGAGCAGAATAACTCCGGAAAAGGAGGTGGAGGCGGTAGTGATCAAAACAAAGGTGAAGATCAGAAAGGTGATAAAAAAGACCAAAGGCAGGATCAGGGAAATGGCCAGCAAAACGAAGGCAAAAGTGACCAGGGTACCCCTCAACAGAATCAGAATAATGAGGGCAAAATGCCAAAAAATCTTGAAAATCAGCTCTTAGATAAAATAAACGAAAAAGAAAAAGAAACCGCCAGAAGAATTTTAAATAAGAATTCTTATTCGATGCCCGCAAGCAACGAGAAAGATTGGTGATGAAAGACAAATTGATTTACATATTGCTTACTTTGGCATCCGTAATTACTTACGGACAGGTAAATCTTTCTCTTGACGCAGATAAAACCGAGTATGCTGGAAAGGATATTGTAAACCTTACCATTGTTCTTGAACTTAATGGAAGTGACCTTGTTCAACAGACAGGTTTTCAGCTTCCGGACCTTTCAAAATTCAACATTATCGGTAGTGGATCTGTAACCAATACAGTCATTGATCCGGCTACCAATACGCTTATTACTCAAAAAGTATCCAGAATTGCTCTTGAACCTAAGAAAAAAGGAAAGATCAAAATAGGATCTGTACTGGTAACTGTAAATAATAAAATTTATAAAACCGAACCTTTCGACGTTAATATCCGTGATATTATTGAAAAGAAATCTCTGGCCAGTAATACTTCCAATGAAGTCTATCTGAATATGGAGATTGAAGACAGGGATGTCTATCAGGATCAGCCTACTGTTGCTGTTCTGAAAGTATATTCCAGAAATATGGATAACCTTAGAAAAGTAAAGAATATCCGCCTTCCACAGCAGGATAATATCAATGTACATCCTATCAATTTCAATAAATCAGAGATTGATCCGTCTGATAACGGAAATATGGCATCTCAGATATTAGCCGTGTTTATGGTATTCCCAAATGAGGCTGGTTACGTTGAAGTTCCTGGAGTATCTGCATCTGTGAGTACTTATTCAAATAAAAATAAAATTGTTTCCAATAAAGTAAAGATTAACGTAAGAAAGCTTCCGGAAGGAGCTCCGGATGGCTTTAAAAATGCGGTTGGAAATTTTAACGTAAGTGTTTACAATACTACTAAAGAAAAACCTGAGGCTAAAAAGCCTCTGAATGTTGTAGTAAAGGTTGCCGGAGAAGGAAACTTACCGGACCTTGTACTTCCGAAAATTGCAACATCTCCCGATTATGAAGTTTTTGCTCCAAAGATTACATCAAAAGTTTCTCCAGGTAAAACCGGAATGAAGGGGGAGATTCTGGCCAATTATGTAGTAATTCCTAATAAATCAGGAGCCATTTCTATCAAGATGGAACCATTTGCTTTCTTTGATCCTGAAAATAAAGAATATGTGGATGTAGGGCAAAGAATATTGGATGTACATACATTTTCGCACGATCAGGTATTGGAATCCCGTTCTACGGTAGAAAAAGTGAATGAATATACCAATAACCTTTTAGAGACCGTAGATACACCGGTTCTGAAAACCACCTCATTTAAAGTTAAAGAGAAAAGTAAGTTTCATTGGAGTATTCTTTTGACCAATATTGCGATTCTTTTAGGCTTATTTGTTGTGTATCTGTTATTTAAGACTTGGCAAAAAAAACGCACATTAGTTAGGGAAACTGTATCTCAAAAACCTTTGGGTTCAGTGGCAGAAACAGAAAAAGAAATCCGAGACTTGCTGAAAACGGATATCAATGATTATTTTGGTTATCTTGAAAACCTCAAAGATAACGCCGAATATGAAAAGTTCTTTATTACATTGGAAGAATTGGATCAGGAAGTAAGGAATCAGTATTTCCAAGGCTCTGTTACAGAGTTTAAGACTTTTCTTGAAAAACACAAAGGTTCATCCTTGGCAGAACAATATGGAAGACTGCAGCAGAAAATTCAGATGGAGAAATATTCTCCTGTGAAATCTCAAGAGGGAATTGAGGAACTTTTGAAAACAATTGTTAATTTATATTCACAAATTAGCAAATAGTCAGTTTATTTTCATATTTTTGCGAAATTTTTAATTACAAAGAGATGGAAATTTTTGATGGTTTCTCTTTTAAAGAGATCGTTACCAGCTTTATGGTTCTTTTTGCCGTTATCGATATTATCGGCTCAGTTCCCATTATAGTAAGCCTTCAGCAGAAGTTCGGAAAGATTGAGGCTGGAAAGGCTTCGATTACAGCTGGAGCAATTATGATTGTTTTCCTGTTTGTAGGAAATAAGATTCTAAAACTGATTGGAGTAGATGTAAATTCATTTGCCATCGCCGGAGCTTTTGTGATTTTTGTCATAGCGCTGGAAATGATTCTAGGAATTGAGATCAATAAAACAACCGAAGCAAAGGCCGCATCTATCGTTCCCATCGCATTTCCTTTGGTAGCTGGTGCCGGAACTTTAACAACAGCATTGTCCCTCAGAGCTGAATTTCATGATATTAATATTATTTGCGGGATTATTCTTAATACAATTTTCGTATATTTGGTGCTGAAATCAGCGAAATGGTTGGAGCAGAAAATAGGAGATGCTACTTTGATGATTCTTCAGAAAGTTTTTGGTATTATTCTTTTAGCGATTTCAATTAAATTATTCACTGCAAATTTTGCCCAATTGGTGCTGAATTATGTTAATTTTTAAAAATTATGAAGAAGTTTTATAAAGTATTTTTAGTACTGTTCATCATTTTCATCGCTATTAATTTATATGCTATCAACTGGCAGAATGACCTTATCGCTGATGAAGATAACATTAAGTTTGTATTTTCTGCATCTGCTGCAGCAATAGGCCTTATCCTGCTTTTTGTAATGGATACCTGGAGCCGAATCGGTGTAAAAAAGTAAATTAAATTTTATTGAGCTATCCAAATAGCTTCTGTTGTTTAATATGTTTATTGTCAGGTGTTTATAGGTTTGTTTTGAGTGAAAAATCGGATAACTTTCTAAAAGATTAGGCAAAAATCATAATTAAAAATTATAACTATTTGAAATTCAATATATAATTATTTCAAATGATGGAATTTAAAAGTATAACTCAAAAATTTTATATAGATATAGCCTCTTTCTTTTTGAAGGAGGTTTTTTATTGCTTACTGTGGGTTTTTCCGGCTAAAGGAGCATAACTAATCAATATGGAATAAAAGAGTTACAAATTATTGGCTTGATTAAAACTTTTGAGTGCTTTTTGGAATTCTGATTGTTTTTCAGCAACTACTTTGTACAGATCTAATTTTTTTCGGTCAATTTGAAGCAGGCTGTCTTGAGCTTTATCTATTTTAATGGTATCCTTAGTAAAAGTAAGTTGCTGTTGTTGTTCAATAGACAGCCGCTCGATGAGAAATAAGTTCTTCATTGCTTTGTAATACTCAATGGCAGTTGTTTTTACAGGTGAGCTTTCTTTAATGCCATCAGTGGATAATCCTGATAACGTTTTAATAATTGAATTAAAAAGCTGTTCTTGCTGATCTAAAGAAGTAAGAGCACCCTCGAAATTCTTTTTAATTAAATATTGGTTCTTTTGGATTTCATATCCGTTTTTACCAATCAGTGTATTAGAGGCAATCTGCTCTTGGTCTGTAACTGTTTTTTCAAAATTGGCTGTTTTTTCAGACTTACAGGATAAGAGCCCCAAAAGCAATAATTGAGCAAGAAAAAGATTTGATTTCATAATAATGTTTTTTTTCAATTGGTGTTTTGTAAAGGTATCAAAAGTTTATCACTTAAGATTTTTTTATAAATTACCAGTTTTTATAGTCCATTAGAACAAAAGGATCAGCTGATTTCCTGTAATAGATTTATAATATGAAGAGAAAGAATATTAAGAAACAACCAAATTCTTTAAAATAGCCTCAGACTTAAGCTCTGTTTCCGTCCATTCCTTTTCCGGGTTACTTTGAGCGGTAATTCCTCCGCCTACAAAAATATGTACTGAACCTTTATAAAGTCTTGCGCATCTAAGATTCACAAAATAAAGAACACTCTCTTCTGTTTCCACTTTGATATAACCAGCATAAAATTCACGAGGGAATTTCTCATATTTTCGGATATTTTCATTGCAGAAATCTTTAGGAATACCACATACTGCAGGAGTAGGGTGTAAATCCTTTATTAAACTGTCAAGGTCATTGGGCTTTATTATCGTTTTAAAGTCCGTACGAAGATGTTTAATATTTCCGGAAATATGGTCATAGGTTTCAGACTGCTGAATGTTGTCTGAATAGTTTTTCAGAATATTCTGAATGTAAGTGGTAACCGGTTTCTGTTCTTCAATCTCTTTTTCTGTCCATCCTTCAGATGTAGGAAGAGTTCCTGCCAGTGCCATAGTTTCAAACTCATGGGTGATTTTATTAAACTTACCTAGTACTTCGGAAAAAGCCCCCATCCATGCATTTTCTCCATCGTTAAAAAGATACCTGAAGGCATTGGGATAGGATTGACATAATTTATCGAAACTTGCCTTATAATCAATCGTATTAAAGTCTGTAAAGATCTTTCTCCTTGCATACACCAGTTTAGGAAGATCATATTCTTTAATAACCTCAATTACCTGTTGTAGAGTATTGCAGTATTCTTCTTTAGTTTCTGCTATAAAACCCGTTGTATCTTTTACCAGGGATTCATTAGTGATCGTAATGTCATTAAATTTTACAGCATCAACCTTGATGATGTTTCCATTAAAGTTGATCTGATTCAGGCTGTTATAAGAATAAAAATTGACTGCGTTTTTATCAGTTGTTTCTTCTACAGTATGCAATCCTTCGTTGAAGGGAAGTTTGAAATAAATCATGTGTTATGAACGGATTTTGAAAATCACTAACCGGAAATAATATAGGAAATTCCGAAGTTGATTTTCCTTTCTGCAAAGGTATTATTAGTCTTAAAGATGTCAAAATTATATGAGCTGTTTTTTATAACAACATCAGTAAAGGGACAGAAAAATAAAAGATTACGGTAGGAAAATAAAAAAAGCCCAATTTTTTTTGAGCTTTTTAATGGTATGTCTGTTCAACCTACTTATTGATGATATTATTCGTCATCGTCGTATGGTTGATAAGCGTTCCTTTTTCATCCCTGATCTCAATTTCAGAGACGTGCATTGTTTTTCCTTTTCTGATGAAACGGGCAGTAGCCGTTACTATTCCGTCCTTTTTACTTCTTAGGTGATTGGAATTAATGTTGGTGCCTACACCATAATATTTATCACCATCAATGAAGATGTTAGACAGGCTTGAACCCAATGTTTCAGCCAGTACGCAGCTTGCTCCTCCGTGCATGATCCCAAAAGGCTGATGAGTTCTTGGGAGTACAGGCATTGTAGCGGTAAGAGTTTCATTTTCAAGATCTATATCAATGAATTTGATTTCCATTGCTTTTGCCAGGGTTTCGCCACCCCAGTTATTGATGAATGCTAATATTTCTTCTTTTGTCTGACCTTTCATTTTTTTATAGATAAGAGATAATTGATAAATGATGATGGGAAGATCGTAATTTATTTTACTTTTATTATTCCCCTGAACCCATAATATTAGGGTTCCAGTTGGCAGAAACCTTAGGAACAATGTCGTTTTTCACATAATAATCCTGAATTTCCTGCATGATCTCAGAAAACGGAACGGACGCAATTCTTTCATAAGGAATTGTGTAACCAAGGTATACGATGTTTCTTTTGAAATCTCCTGCCGCCAATACAATGGGTACTTTTGCTGCCATTGCCATATGGTAGAATCCTTTTCTCCATTTCGGAACCCAGCTTCTGGTGCCTTCCGGAGTAATAACAAGACTGAAATCTTCTTTGGCAAACTTGCTGGCTACAAAATTGACAAGGTCATTTTTCTGACTTCTGTCAATACCAATACCACCAAGTCCTTTTACAACACTTCCGTACCAAGCTTTGGTGTGGGCGTCCTTAATGATGATTTTTAAAGGTTTATTCAGAGACCAATAGGCAAAGTTTCCTAAGATGTATTCCATATTATGGGTATGTGGTGCTACCACCAGAATACATCTGTTCAGGTTGTTAACGTCGCCCTGCAGAACAACTTTCCAGCCTAATAATTTTAACATTAGTTTGCCTATCAGCTTTTTCATAGTTTCTTGGATTAAAAACAAAAAAGTATAACCAAACTGGTTATACTTTTACAAATATATTGAAATATTATTGCTCTTAAAACAAACCGTTGATTAAATCTACGATTTTCATTACGAATTCCATTGCAAATTGTATCATGATAAGAGTGTTTTTTAGTGTTGGTTGGTTATTAAATTTTAGCTATACGAAATTAAAACATTTTTTTCACATAGAGAACTAAATATTAGCTTTTTTCACTTTTCTGAGAGAAGAATGGTGTGAATTTCAAACGGTTGCCTTTCATTCACACCTTCTACCACTCTCTGTAGTTAATTATTTAGTTTGTATGGATATTTCGTTTTTTCCGTCTTTTATTTTGATGTCCACATCTTTGTTGATTTTTTTGATATCAGATGCTACGGAATCAATTACTTTCTTAGCCTGGTTGTTCGGAACTTTTTTACCGTTAATGATAATGCTGTCTTTATCATTAGAGTTATATTCTATACTGGACCCGTTTACAGTAATCTTATTTTTTTCGATTCTGATTCCGTTGTGGTTTTCATCTTTGTTCTGGTCATCATCATCGATACCGTCTCCGTTCAGGTCACCATCAAAATCAATTCTGTCTTTTTTCAATGGGATGACCACTGCATTTTGAGGAACTACAAGTTCATAATTTACTCTGTAATCTCTGAATCTGTGCTCATACGGGTATTTAATGTAATTTGGAAGTATTACTTTATTGTTTACAACTTCTACAGGAACTGTTACCTGAATTGGGAAGTTATAACCGTTTCCTTCTTTTTTGATGATTAAGTAAGGGGTTTTTACTTCCGGTTTTCTTGTCACTTCTACTGAGATATAATCTTCTTCATACACTGATCTTTTATCAGAATAGATGTCATCGTCATACGCTTTATAATTTTGCGGAATACTTACTTGCTTTACGTCCACATATACGGTGTCAGAAGTCGTATTGATGGCTATATTTTCTACATCTTCTTTACTGCCTTTGTAGATCAGGTTTTTCTTAGCCATGCTGATTCCGAAATAAGTCCCCAGTCCGATCAGAAGAAGGAATAATCCGCCCACTACCCATCCAAGATTTCTCAGTTTTGTTTTTGGAGAGAATATTTTAATACTTAGTAAGCTGAAAAGAATGGCAGGAATTAAACTTCCTATAATCATGATAGCTGCCAGTACTTTATCCAGACCGTTATCATCCATATAGAATCTGATCTGATTGGCTCCAGGGAAATCTGTATCCATCCCGAAAAGGGCAAATAGTACAAATACTCCAATAATACTTCCTACAGCTACCAATACAGAGAATGCACCAATTATATATTTGAATATATTCCATATTCCACTTCCTGCATTGTCAATGTAAGGTTTGTTTTCGTTGTAGATTTCTCCGACCCTCTGAGTAGATTCATTGGCAAATTGTACCAATTTATTAGACTCATTCTTAAGATTGTCGAAGTTCATAGGCTTTCCCTGCATCTTCAGGAAATCTGAAGCGGTTTGTGCTTTTGGAAGTACTAACCAAAGGATTAAATAAAGAAGTAAGATCACTAAAGCACTTCCTGCGGCAGGAATCATTACTAAGAAAACAACTACCCAGATAACTCTCATGGCAGTAATGTCCATTCCTACATAATGAGCTAAACCTGCGCAAACCCCTGCAATTTTCTGTTTTTCAGGATCACGGAACAATTGTTTTTTGTCTGTATAAGGATTTCCTGTGTTTGTATTTTTAGTTGTATTTTTTTCAGAAAAATAAGCTTCTTCCTGCTCTTCGATCTTTTCAGGTGTTCCGATCTGTGCGATTACTTTTTCTACATCCGTATCGTTGATCACTTCACGTTTTCCCAGAGAATCTCTGAAGATCTCCACCATTCTTATTTCTATGTCATGCATTACCTCATCTGCTTCCGAAGCATCAAGTGAGCTTCTCAGAGCGTTCAGGTAATCGCTGAGCTTTATATATGCGTGTTCTTCTATTGTAAAAGAAAAACCTGCGAGTCCTATTGAGAGTGTCTTGTTCATAGCTTTGTTTTTTAATGTTGTTGTGTAATTTGGTTTACTGAAGCGGTAAGCTCATTCCACGTGTTTTGAAGTTCATCCAGGAAAAGTTTTCCTTTTTCTGTGATCTGATAATATTTTCTGGGTGGTCCTCCAGTAGATTCTTCCCATCTGTAAGAGAGAAACTCTCCATTTTTAAGTCTTGTGAGAAGAGGGTAGAGGGTACCTTCCACAACATCCAGTTTTCCTTTTTTCAGTTCGTCAATAAGATCAGAAACATACATTTCGCGATTATTGATGAGACTTAGAATACAGAATTCCAGAATTCCTTTTCGCATTTGCGCTTTGGTATTTTCAGTATTCATCTTTGATAAGTTTTGTTAATTAAGGTTATATTTTAGAAAAATGCTCCTAGCTAGTTGAGCCTATTCTAATTTTACATTACAAAGATATGTAAATAAAATGGTATTATGCAATACAAAGTAGTGAAATTTTGAAAATGAAATGATTAATGTGTTGGTAATCAGTTGAATAATTTTTGTGTAAAATTTCACTCATTAAATTTTAAGAAAGAAATCTTCAAAAAAGTTTAAGAATTTGGGAAAATAGAGGACGTAAAAATTGTTTTTTTGATAAATGTAAATACTTAGGTTTTTCATCGCTGATAAAATATTTTTAGCTATAGTGGATTAATAATGTTTTGGATGTTTAGATCCTTACAGAATGGCAAGACAGGAAATAAAAGTATAATTAGTTATATTGTGTAAGATATCTTTTAGCTGCAGTTTTCAGATACGAATTATTTGTAAAAGCATTTCTCTAAAGATGTTTAAATACATTTGAGTTTTGAAATCGGAACTATGATTCGTATTTTTGTTTGAAAGTTTTTTATAAAACATTTGAATCCAATATTACTATGAACATGAATATTTTGAATTATTACAGGAGTATATCCGCTTTTATGCTATTAGGTCCTTTATGTTTTGGACAATATCAATTTGAAGTTAAAGAGGCATCCAAAAATTATAATGCTATCATTCATATAGACAATTGTTTCGATGACCAATGTATGGATAAAGGAACTGTTGAGGTATTTGATAATAAAAACAGTAAAGTGCAGAGCTTTACATCAGATAATCTGGTTTTAAAACTTGGAAAAGGACAGAGGCTGGAGCGTGGAAAAGTAATAGCCCTAACAAATGAACAAAGTCCTGTGATTTTTGGTGACTTTAATTTTGACGGAACCGAAGATCTGGCGATAAGAAATGGAAATATGGGGAATTACAGTTCAGCATCTTATGATGTATATGTATTCAATAGTACCAGAATGTCGTTTGTAAAAAGTAAAGAACTTACAGAGTTGGGATCAGATAATTTTGATTTTTTTGAAACAGATCCGGTTCGTAAACGCCTTATTGCCTTTGGAAAATCCGGATGTTGTAATTTTTTTACTACAGAATATGAAGTCATTCCAAATAAAGGACTCGATAAAGTGCTTGAAAAAGAAGAAGACGAAAGCGAAGATGGCTATGTGAAAGTTATCATCAAAGAAAAAAAGAATAATAAGTGGACTACCAGAACCAAGGTATATCCATCAGATCAATATAATAGAGGAAAGTAAAATGAAAATCCAGAAAGAAATCGATTTTATCCTGGCTGTAGATGCCCTGAAAAATGTACAGAGAAGAAATTACAATGCAGATGATTCCAGAAGAGAGAATACAGCAGAACACTCCTGGCAGATCATTATTCTGGCCCAAATCCTTTATCCCTATGCTAAAAACCGTATGGATATTGATTTGTTGAGAGTGATAAGAATGCTTTCCATTCATGATCTTGTCGAAATTGAAGCGGGTGATACTTTTCTTTTCGACGAAGCTGCTATGGTAGGAAAGTTTGAAAGAGAAAAGATGTCTGCACAGAAAATTTTCGGAATTCTGGATGAGCCTTTACGTTCGGAATTCTTTAATCTATGGCTTGAGTTTGAGGAAGAGGCAACTCCGGATGCCATTTTTGCCTGTTCTATTGACAGGATTATGCCTTTTATTCTGAACTCCTATACTTCAGGAAAAAGCTGGACAGAGGCTGGGGTTACCGAAAAGCAGATCAGAAATATGCTTGAAAATGCCATTACCAGAGCTTCGGATGAAATGGGAGAGGCCTTTGAACTGTTACTGAGGAAAGGTCTGGAAACGGAAAAAGTTTTAAAATAAATAGTATGAAAAGTTTCGGGCGGCCAAAGGCCGCCCGAAACTTTTATTTATAAGATCTGGATTGGTTTCTTGAATTCATCAATTGCTACAAAAGTAAAGTCTCCCACAATTGCTTTTTCTCTTTCGTAAGAGTACATTTGTTCTGTGTAGATCTCAACACTTACTTTCATACTGGTTTTTCCAACATATGAAACTTTTCCGATCAGTTCTACAATTGTTCCGGCAGGAATTGGTTTTTTAAAATCGATTTTGTCACTGCTTACTGTTACCACTCTTTTTCTTGCGAAACGGGTCGCAGCAATAAAGGCTACTTCATCCATAAGCTGCATGGCTGTACCTCCGAAAAGAGTATCGTAATGATTGGTTGTGTTAGGGAAAACCGCTTTAAAGATTCTGGTTTCTGCAGCTTCAATTCTTTCTTCTGTAGTCATATTTCATTATTAATTAAGGCGAAATGAAATCGTATCAAAACAACAGAATAATGACAGGAACGTTGGAGGCCCCTGAAAGAATCCATCAGATCAATAAAACTTCAAATCGCGAAAGTTTCTTGTTTAAGAAATCGGCAGGTCTCCTGACTTGTAACATCTTTTATCTCCTTCCCATGCCTCGCACAGTGGATCTTTTGATAAAGATTTCAGTTACTTACAGTTGCGCGACAGTCCGTGATTTTCACACGGTTCCCTTTTAATCTGCGGTTATGCAGAACCAGTTTCTATGATGAATAAGCGTAAAACTTTTTCGGCTGCAAAATTAATGAATTTATTCCGGATTATGATAAATAATCTGGCTGATTACTCTTCCCTTCTTGATAGTCCAAAGGGTTGTATATCTGTTTTCGCCGGAACCATTGATCATGTAAAGGAAAATGTTGTCATTGTCCAGAGAGGTTACTCCAATATTGTTGAAATCCATGGTAGGCTGGAACATATTTTTGATGGCTTCTCTCACGAAAACAGAACCTCTTCCAGGTTGTTGAAGTCTGATTGATTTAATCTCCGTCATTCCTTCAGGAAGATCATTTCCAATTCCCCATGGTTTTACTTTATCAATGGTAAGAAGCTTTCCTTCGGCATCTTTTTCCTTTTTACGGTAACTGGCATTAGATGGATATATGTCAATCACCACTTTACTTCTCTGGGCAGTAGGAATTTTAGGGTCAGAATTATCTGTAAAGATCAGTGATTTTCCGTTTTTAGATTTAGAAGGTGTATAGGCGGGAAGCTGATCAACAAAGGCAATGCGCTCTTTGTTCACCATTCCTTCTTTGTCAAGGGTTTCATAGCGTACAAAAGGTTTGTCCTCGTCCTGCTTTTCAGGATATTTGATCCAGATCCATTCCGTTTCTCCGGGAGCAGGCTTTACATAAACAAAAACATCCCCTTTGCGCATGCGGATCTTATCTACAATTTTCCTGTAATTATCCTTATGCACACGAACATTGGCATAGCCTTCTTCAGCTTTTACAACACCAAAAGGAACTTTATTCTGTCCTTTGACGAAGGCTAAAGAAAAAAAACTGAAAGCAGACAGGTACAATGTCTTGTTTACTGAAATCATCTTAACAAATTTTAGATCCCCAAATATATAAATTAAATGTTTTTTGGATGGGTAAAATAAAAAGGTATTTATTGAAATTACCAATACCCTCTAAATAATTTATAAAATTCTTCATCAGGAATATGGTACTTATCATTCTCCAGTACCCATTCCAGGGATTCTTTGCTAAGGTTTAGTCTATCATAGGCTTTAGTTTTCAAATATTTTTGTTGTTCATTAGTGATACTGTATATTATTTGCCCTGTTTTATCATCTACCAATATTGTTATCTCTTTCGTCGTTCTGTCTTCTGGATGTGGATTGAGAAAGATGTACCAATAGGAATGAATATCATTAAAAGCTCTAGTGATACCTATATTAGGAAAGCCGTATGAATCTCCTATAGCCAGAAGGTCATAAAAACTCATTCTGAAATGAGAGTCATGGTCTATTTTCTTTTGTAATGTACCATCTTCAGAATAGGCATACCATATCCCTACCGGATAGCCGGAAGCTTTTACTCCATATCCAAAATGTCTTATGGTATGAATTAAGCCATTTTTATAGAAGTCAATTTGGGTCTGAATTGCGTTAGAGAATTGCTGGGTATAACCTGAATTTTCAGTTGTTCTTGTATACTTTTGTGTATCTCTTTTACCTGTCATAATAGAGCTGATTATTCCGTCCTTGAATTCATAAGAGATTAATGGAACAAGGCTGTCAGCTTTGTCTTTCAATTCTACACTATGTGTATTGGTGTCTTGATTATAGGTTGCGGTGTAAAATATCCCATTGACAGGCTGCTTTTGTTTGGCATAGGAAACCAGGGTCTCATAAGTAGGTGTAATTAGGTTTTCCTTTGAAATATCATCAATTTTTATCGTACTGAATTTTTGTGCAGGATTTGGTGTTTTCTGCTGGGCATTCATAAAAGACGAAATACTGAAAATCCCAATTAAAAATACTGAGCGATAGATCTTGTACATGTTAGAATAATGGTTTTATCTACAAATCTTGTACTAAGACTCTGACCTCTGATTTGACGAGTCATAAATAGCCTTCGGATCATTTTTAAGATAATAGGAAAAGACTCCGAAGAAAAGAAGCACGAGCAGGAACAACGCTCCACATACATAAAAGGCAGTCCCAAAACCATAGCTGATGGTGACGCCGCCGCCTAATCCCATTCCAACTTTATTATTTCCAAGACCTTCCATCTTGGATTGGAATGTTAAATAGAAAGTTAATAAAGAGATAAGACCCAACAGGGAAATGGCAATATGATAGATATATTTTTTCTTAATACTTTTTATCAGATGAATGACAATTCCTGCAATGGCAGCTAAAAAAGCAAGAATGATAAACGGACTTGGGGGAATATTCTCTTTGTTATTTTTATCATTGGAAGCATTAAGTGGTGAATACTCGCTGTCAGCATTTGACGATGAGTCATCAGAATCATTTCCAAAAGCGGACCCAAAGGGAGAGTTTTTTTTCAAATTCTCCTTCATACGATCATTCATTGCTTGCTTGGAAACGCCTGTTACCAAATCTGTTCCCTTAATAGACATTAAGGTGGTATCACCACACTTGATCAGGAAAAAAGGAAAGAAAAAACATAGAATAATGACGGTGTAACTTGGTATTGGAATAAGGTCTGATAATACTTTTAATGGCTTCATAATTATTGTTTTTTGTTAAAAATAAGAAATTCTCATGAGAATATACAAAAGAAAAGAGAGCATCCTCAGACACTCTCTTCCATTATTGTATTCAGTTAATTTTCAAACTCTCAAATTGATCCATTTTCAAATGGATTAAATTCTCTCTAGTTCATCTGCATCAATCGTCGTTTTGAAAGTTCCGTAATTGACAATCACTTTATTTCTGGAGATTTTCTCAATCGTTCCTACGCTGGTACTTCCGGTAATTCGAACACGCTGCCCTATTTTCATCCATATTTCGCGGTCACTCTTGCGTTTTTCTTCCAGTTTTTCGTTGGTTTCAGCAATTTTTTCAATCACTTCTTCCTTTTTAAGCTGTTGGGTGATCTTTCTCTTAACCACCTGAAGACGTTTGGATTCATCCTTATCAGCACCAATCTTTCTGAATTTTTCCTGTTCGAGCAATTTCACAAAGTCCTTCACCACATCTTTTCTGGATTTTCCTTTTGTATAGCTGTCAATGAACGTTTCAATCTTATTCCCGAATTGGAGTTTACGGTGTTCCTCTTCGTAAAGTTTCTGGAAATTGAATAGTTTCTGCTGAAGTTGGTCATTCAGTTTCTGAAGATTATCACGCTTGTCTTCTACAGATTCTTTTCTTTCCGCAAGATCCGATTTCAGTTTTTCAACCTCAAATTTCTCCTGTTGAAGCTTTACAATCGTTTTATCAAGATTCACAATGTCATGTTCTACCTTTTTCTTAGCAGAATGAATGATGAACCTTGGGATTTTATTCTTTTCAGCAACTTCAAAAGTAAAAGAACTTCCTGCTTGGCCAACCTCCAGTTTGTACATGGGCTCCAGGGTCTCTTCATTGAAAAGCATTGCCGCGTTCTGAGCATTTGGAAGCTGCTCTATAACCAATTTGATGTTGGTATAATGCGTTGTAATGATCGCAAAGCTCTTCTTATCGTAGAAAAATTCCATAAAACTTTCAGCCAAAGCACCTCCCAATTCAGGATCAGAACCCGTTCCGAACTCATCAATCAGTAAAAGTGTATTCGCATCAGCCTCACGGATGATTCCGGACATTTTCTTTAATCTTGATGAATAAGTGGATAGATGGTTTTCAATAGATTGATTATCACCTATATCAGTCATGATCTTTTCAAAGAAAAACATTTCGGACTTTGGATGAACAGGGACCAGAATCCCACTTTGAATCATCAATTGCAGCAAGCCTACAGTCTTTAATGTAATTGATTTTCCACCGGCATTAGGTCCGGAAATACATATAATTCTATTATGATCCGTTAAAGCCAGGGTTTGTGGGTGAATTGTTTTGTTCTCTACCTTATTTCTCAACCACAATAACGGATGGAAAGCATCCTTAAGTCTCAATGTTCTATGACGGTTGATCTTTGGAAGAACACCGTTGATAAGCTCAGCAAACTTAGCTTTAGCCATTATCAGGTCAAGATCAAAAATATACACCTGATATCTCCAAAGTTGAGGCTGGAATTCTGCCAGTTCAGCAGTAAGCGTTCTTAAAACTTTATCAATCTCTTTTTTCTCTTCCTCTTCATTTTCACGAAGTTTGAAATAATGTTTTACAACACTGTCCGGCTGGATATAGGTGATAGAACCGGTTTTTGAAATGCCCAGGGTTCTGCCCGGAACTCTTTTCTTAAATCCTGATTTTACCGCCAACACCCTTTGGTCGTCAATAATTGTTTCCCTTATATCATCCAAAAAATCACTCTGTCCATATGTAGTCAGAGCACGGTTAAAGTTTTCCTGAATCGCTTTTTTAGCATGCTGGATCTCAGTTCTAATCCCTTTTAAAGCTGGGGATGCCTCACTTTTTACCTCACCAAAACGGTTGAATACCTTATCTACTTTGTCAATGATCTCTTTTCTGAATTCCAGGACAGAAACCTCTTCCAATAAAGTAGGAAACGTTTCCGGCATGGTAGGGAAGAACTTCTGTAATCTTCCGATCTGTTCCGTGATGGTTTTTATTTTAATGAAAGCACTGTTTTCCAGACGGTAGTTCTCAATCAGCATCAGTTTCAGCTCACTTTCAATATCTTCATACTCATCAAACGGAATTGCATTTGAACTTTCAAAACTCGACAGATATTCTGATGTTTTTTTCAATGAAAGTTCCGCCTCGTCAATTTCCATCGGACGAAGTTGAAGAATTTTTTCTCTTGTTTTCGGAGAATACGCAAATGGGGAAATTTCCGCGAGCAATTGCGGAAACTCTAATTCGTCTAAATCTTCTTTATCTATATACACAGTGCAAATTTAGTGAGAATTTTGATTATTACGTATATTTGAGTGATTTACAAAATAGATTGATGGAAGAATTATTCCTTATTCTGTATTTCTTTTCAAAGATTTAATGATAATTTTTAATGAAAATATGAAACTGGAAACAGAAAGACTGGTCTTAAAAGAGATCCATGAAGGTCATATAGAGGATATTCTTCGAATCAGAAGTAATGAGATTATCAACCAATATGTGAAAAGGAATTCTCCAAAAACCAACTATGATGCTTTGGAATTTATCCTCCATATTAAGAGGAAAACTCAAAATAAAGAGATTGTTTTCTGGGGAATTTCATATAAAGACACTCCCAATCTCATCGGAACTATTTGTTTATGGAAATTTTCGGAGGACAGAAAAACAGCTGAGGTTGGTTATGAACTATTACCAGAATATCATCGAAAAGGACTTATGTCCGAAGCTCTAAATGCTGTTTTAAATTATGGATATAATGAATTACAATTGCTGGAAGTTTTAGCCATCACAAGCAGATTCAATGAAAATTCTAAACAGCTTCTTTTAAAATATCATTTTACCCTTGAAGAAGATCAAAAAGACAAAGATAATCCCGACAATATTATTTTTAGCTTAAAAAGAGACTAAACATTCAATCCATCAGTTTTTTTTCTATCTTTAGCCTCAAACAGATTGAGAGTATACACAATATATGAAAAATGAAATAAAGTCCTTAACCGGGTTAAGGGGAATTGTAGCATTATGGGTCACTTTTTTTCATTTTAGTCATTTTAAGACGGATCTTATTCAGACTGTTGTTAAGAAAGGCTATGTTGCGGTAGATATCTTTTTTGTCTTAAGCGCATTTTTACTGGCAATTTCTTATGCTGATAAATTTAAAACCTTAAATTTTAGCGCGGTACAGAAGTTTTATAAGAAAAGAGTAAACAGGATTTATCCGGTCTATATTGTATCTGTTATTTTTATTGCTCTATTTCTGATTGAAACTTCAAAAACCAAATTTTTAGTTAATGCCGCTTTATTACAGTGTTTTTTTAATCCCAATTATTCATTAGGTACGGTCTATTGGTCATTAAGCACAGAATGGATTTGTTATCTGATATTTCCTTTTCTGCTTTTCTTCATCGTTCGGTATAAAATACGCAGTGAAATATTGATTATTTCAGGCTTGGTTTTAAGAGTGATTCTCCCATATCTTCCTGATCAACTATATTTAGGCTCAGACATGCGGATGCAGATGATTAAATCTTCAGACTATCTTGATATTACTTATGGTTTAAATTCTTTGGTACGAACAGTATCATCTTACCTGTTGGGAATAGGGGCTGCTTTTTTAGCAGGTACCGGATTGCGAAAAAAAATAGTTATTTATATTGTATTAATTCTTTCTCTGTTATTACTATACACAGAAAAAGGACTCTTCTTTATCCCATTATTATCAGCAATTATGATTAAACAGTTATATGATGGTGAAGATAATATGATCAAAAGGTTTTTAGGAAGTGGGGTGGTATATTTTCTGGGGAATATTTCTTATTCACTGTATATTATTCATTATATCGTCCTGAGAGAGAGATTGGTATTTCTTTCCTCTGAGCTTCTGAATAGCTTTCTATTGATAGGTTTATCTATTGTTTTATCTTATTTTTCTTATATTTTAATTGAAAGAAAAGTGAAGATATTTAAAGTCTGAATTATGCTTTTATTTTAATATTAATTACTTTTGCAATATGACCTGGACAGAAATTTTAGCCCCGATAAAAAGCACTGAATACTTTACAACCCTTTGGGGAAAAGTAAAGAACGAATATGCAACCACCAAAGTTTTTCCTCCTAAAAATCAAATTTTCAGAGCGTTGGAACTGACCCCGTTTGAGGATGTTGAGGTAGTGATTATTGGTCAGGATCCTTATCATAACGATTATCAGGCTAATGGGTTGTGTTTTTCTGTTTCTGAGCAGGTTACAGCGCCGCCATCCCTTAAAAATATTTTTATCGAACTAAAAGATGATCTTGGAGTGATAAGGACTTCCAAAGAATTAGATGACTGGGGGAAACAGGGGGTTCTTTTGCTAAATGCAACATTAACGGTACGGGCACATACCCCAAATTCTCATAAAGATCTTGGTTGGGAACAATTTACCAACTTTATCATCAAGGAAATTTCAGATAAAAAAGAAAATGTAGTCTTCGTATTATGGGGTGCTTTTGCACAGAAAAAAGCCGAACTCATTGATCCGGCTAAGCATTTTATATTGAAATCGGCACATCCGTCACCGTTTTCTGTTTATAGAGGATTCTTCGGAAGCAAGCCTTTCTCAAAAATTAATGAATATCTTGTTTCCAAAGGGAAAAAACCTATTTCGTGGTAGCGTCAGATGAAGCCCCGGCTTTTTTAATACTGACTCCTATTTTATATTTTCCATTTAATGCTGTAGCTCCTTCTGATTTAGGATATGGAGTTACCTCTTGTAAAGTAATAGTGTAGCCGTTGAAATCTGCCGATTGGCGATAGTTTCGATTGGGAAAGTCCATGCTTGCAAGGTTCAAAAGTACAGGTCGGGTAGAGGTTCCCATGACTTCTACTTGTGCAAGAGCCACTCCGGCCCAGATACAATTTACTCCTTCAGGGCAACGGCTGTCTTCAGAAACCCCTTTGAAAGTAATATTCATCTGATATTCTTTCAGGAATCTATTTTCTCCTTCATTCAGGTAAATGAGATCATTCTTCTGATCATTAGACTTTGTATTGGTTGTCATTTCAGGGGCTTTTGTATCTGCTTTTGTTTTCTTTTGAGAATCGCATCCCGTTAATGCGAAAATTCCCAGGCTAAGTATGAGGGCTTTATGGAACATGATTTTTTCTTTTTTTGAGTTAAATAATATCAAACATATTAAGAAGTACTACCAAAAACATTGCCACACCTACTACGAAACTAAAGCCGGTGCCGTAGATAAAACCGATTAAAGCCCCTTTAGTAGATTGTAAAGCTTTGTTCATATCCTTGCTGTCATGAAGCATTTCACCAATAAATACGCCTGCAAACATTCCAACCAGAAAGCCTAACGGAATCGGAATGAATATTCCCACAATAGTTCCTATTACAGAACCAATGCTTCCCCAACGTGTCCCGCCATATTTTCTGTTGGTTCTTGCGGGAATCACATAGCTTAAAACCACAGAGGCAGCTGTGAGGATTCCGAAAGCCCAAACATAGAGCATGGGAAGATCAGCATCTGTCCCGAATTTGTAGATCAGTAAACCGCAAATACTTAATAAAAGTCCTGGTAAAACAGGGAGAAATGTTCCCAATATTCCGACAAACAATAAAACAAGACAGAGAATATTAATGACAGTTGTATCCATTCTTTAAAATATAAACGAAGATATGAAACCTGAGTGATTCAACAAATAGGCCTGATTATGAAAATACAGGAGTTTCCTGAGTGGTATAAAGAAATTTTACTACCGTTTTGAAATTTGGGATGAAAATTGATTGTGAATAGTAACATCATCATCCTTAATTTTATAAATTTGCTGTAATGAAAGATGACCTACAGGATACCAAGAACTATTTGCAGGAAATAAGCGAACAGTTATACATTTATATCACCCAGATCTCACCCTCCGGGTTAGATTGGATTATTCATATCATTGTAAAGCTGGCGCTGCTTTGTGCGGTATTCTTAATTGTAGACTTTGTTTTTAAATTTGTTATCAATTTTATTTTCCGCCTTTTTCACAACGAAGAAAAATTTCCGGTCCTTAAATCCATCTATCAATCCAAAATTACCAATTCGGTCGCTCATTTTGCCGCGCTGACTATTGTTGGTGGAATCCAAGGTTCTATTTTCCCAGAAGGAGCATTGCCCAAAACAACAATTTTCATCATACGATGTGTTAATCTGGGATTAGTAATGATTCTTGCAGGCATGCTGTACAGGTCATTAACAGCATTGAGAAATTACTTTTCTATCAAGCAGGATTTCTATAAAATTATGGCATTAAATGCCATTTCAGAAACCGTAAAAATCCTTGGACTCTTTGTGTTTACGGTTGTAGGTATTTGTGTGGTCTTCGGGATCAAAGGAACAACCATTGTAGGAAGTTTGGGAGCTATTACAGCTGTTTTGGTACTCGTTTTCAGGGATACGATCTTAGGGTTTGTAACGGGGATTCACGTAGCGACTTCCAAGAATATGAAAGTGGGAGACTGGATCAGCATTCCCAAATACAGTATAGAAGGCAATATTACAGAGATCAGCCTTCTGACTACAAAAATTACCAATTTTGACAAAACGGTTTCTACCATTCCTACTTATGATTTCCTGACTACGGAGATCAAAAACATGCAGATCATGTCCGAATCCAATAACAGGAGAATTAAGAAATCTATTTATTTTAATATCAATTCCTTTAAGTTTCTTACGGATGAGGATATTGAGCGGTTAAAAGAAATTAATCTTATTGCAGATTATCTTGAACAAAAAAGAGTGGAAATCAGGAGAGAAAAGGAGAGCCTGAGCAATAATGACAAGACTATTAACGGAAGGCAGCTTACCAATATTGGAGTTTTCAGATATTATGCACAGAGATATATAGAAAATGATCCAGATATAGAAAAAAATGCAACAAGAATGGTTCGTCAGCTGGAAATTACTCCGCAAGGTCTTCCGCTTGAAGTGTATTGTTTTGCGAATGATTCCAAATGGGAACATTTCGAGCAGATCCAGGCTGATATTTTCGATCATTTACTCGTGGCCTCCAAAGAGTTTGAACTTCAGGTAATGCAGGTAAGTATTAAAGTATAAAAACAGGAAATTTAACTGTTCTCAAAAAAAACAATTTTAAATGATAAAGAAATTAGAACGCCAAGAAGAAGTAATAGGTCTGGGTAACCTCCAGGCTTCCATCTTCCTCTTTCTAACTTCTGCTATCTAACATCTAAATATAAAAATGACAAAACTAAGCGTAAACATCAATAAGATTGCGACATTAAGAAATGCAAGAGGAGGTGAAACACCAAGTGTGACAGAGGCTGCTATAAAAATTCAGGAATTCGGAGGTCAGGGAATTACGATTCACCCAAGACCGGATGAAAGGCACATTACAAGAAAAGATGTCTATGATTTGAAACCATTGGTGACGACTGAGTTTAATATCGAAGGAAATCCACATCAGTCTTTTATTGATATGGTATTGGATGTGAAGCCTGAACAAGTAACTCTGGTTCCGGATGCCGATGATGCCATTACTTCCAATGCAGGTTGGGATACTAAAAGACACCTTGATTATCTTACTGAGATTATTGCAGAATTTAAGAATGCAGGCATCCGTACCTCTATCTTTCTTGATCCTTTACCTGAGCTGGTAGAGTATGCTGCAAAGACTGGAGCAGACAGAATCGAACTCTATACAGAAGCCTATGCAAAAAACTATCTGTCTAATAAAGAACAGGCGATCAAACCTTATTATGATACTGCCGTTGTAGCCAATGAATTCGGTTTGGGGATCAATGCCGGTCACGATCTAAGCTTAGAGAATCTGAAATATTTTGCAGATACTATTCCTAACTTATTAGAAGTATCCATCGGACATGCTTTGGTTTCTGAAGCATTATATATGGGCTTGGAAAATACAGTTCAGTCTTATTTGAAGAGATTGGCAACATGGTAATAATGAATACAAGATACCAGACATCGGAAGGCAGACCTTAGTAGTATGTGATGCAACTGGAATTATCTGGAATCTGTATCTGAAATCTATTATTTAAAGAAAATATGGAAATCTTAAACTCAAAAATATTTGGCGAAGGTTCTAGCGCTACGCCGCTTTTAGTATTCCACGGGCTATTTGGAATGCTTGATAACTGGGGAAGTTTCGGGAAAGACCTTGGAGAATATCTTCCCGTACATCTTATTGATCTCAGAAACCACGGAAGAAGTTTTCATTCCGATGATATGTCCCATGATGATTTGGCGGATGACATAGTTCGTTATATGGAACATTATGGCATTCAGAAGGCTCATGTTTTAGGCCATTCTTTAGGCGGGAAAGCAGTGATGCAGTTTGCTATAAAGTATCCCGGAAAAGTAGAGAAGCTGATCGTTGTAGATATTTCACCAAAAGCTTATCCACCCCATCATCAGGGAATCATCAAAGCTCTGGAAACGGTAGACTTTAATACGGTAGGTTCAAGAAATGATGTAGAGGCTGTGTTGAATCAGTATATTCCTGAAAAATCAACAATACAGTTTTTAACAAAGAATCTATACTGGGATGATAATAAAAAGCTGAACTGGAGATTCAATCTTAAAACCCTGTCTGAAAAGTATAATGAATTCGTATCCAATGCTGTTAAATTCGGTGTTTTTGAAGGAGAAGCTTTATTTATAGCAGGAGAGAAGTCTAACTATATTCTTCCACAGGATGAATATGGAATCAAACAGCAATTTCCAAAAGCGAAGATTATAACCATTAAGAATGCAGGGCATTGGGTTCAGGCTGAAAACCCTGTTGATTTTGCTATAGTTGTTAAGCAATTTCTTGGTTTGAATTAAAAATATACTTTATGCTTTGATAATATGTTAAAATTATCTTAAAGTGTTTATTTATTTCTCCATGAGTTGAAATTTTTGTACATTCGATTATCAAAT
This sequence comes from Chryseobacterium sp. G0162, assembly GCF_003815715.1. Classification (NCBI taxonomy): domain Bacteria; kingdom Pseudomonadati; phylum Bacteroidota; class Flavobacteriia; order Flavobacteriales; family Weeksellaceae; genus Chryseobacterium; species Chryseobacterium sp. G0162. Next base: position 3,919,924 of record NZ_CP033922.1, read on the forward strand.
AAACAAACATATTAACTTATGGAAAACAAAAACTCAAAAAAGAAACCGTTTTTCGCGTCATTTCTTGAAAAACAACTTAAAGATCCGGAAACAGTAAAAGGAGGAACGAATATCACAATTCCAGAAAGGGATGTTATTACGAAGCCGATTATCGATGATGTAACTTCTAAGTTAAACGATATGGAGCATACTATGAAATATCCTTCTGATGGTGATGATGATGCCGCTCAGCTATAAAATGATTATTTTACAGTAACATATTAACAAAATTGTAACAAAGGGGGAAACTTAACAGGTTAAGTTTCCCTTTTTAATAACAACGGCAAATGATTCTCTGTATTACCCACTCACAGGATTTCTATACTATTGATCGTTTCTTTCAACACCTTTCATCTAAAAATATTCCATATTTCAGGCTGAATTCTGACCAATTGAACCATTTTCAGAAGATCAGCATCAATGAGAATTCATTTGAGATAGCGGATGAGGATGGGAACTCTATTCATTCTGATGATATTACAGGAGTATGGCATAGAAAAGCATGGCAGATCAGCGTTCCGGAAGAACTGGATCAGGAATATGAAAAAATCTTTCGAAATGAATATGCAAGTCTCCGTTACAATCTGTTTACCCAACTGGAGCATCTTCCATGGATCAATCCTTACGAGAATGAAAAGAAAATAGACGGGAATAAAATGCTTCAGCTAAAAATAGCTCAGCGAAATAACTTAACCACTCCACCAACCCTTTTTTCTAATGATGAAGAAAAAGTAAAAGCTTTTTTTGACCAGCATTGTTCAGGAAAAGCAATTGCTAAACTTCATGGTGTAACCCGCAAAACAATGAGTGGTGAAAATTTGGTCTCCACAATGGTGATTGAACGGGATACATTGGAGAACCTTTCAGATATTATCTATTGTCCTATGATTTTCCAGCCCTATATTGATAAAGAATATGAATTGAGGATTATGTATGTAGATGGAGCGTTTTTTACAGGAAAGATCAATAACAGTGAAAATGCAGATTGGAGAGTAAGTCACGAAGGCTATTTTTGGACCGTATATGAATTGCCTGATGAGATCAAAACAAATCTGATTTCGATGATGAAGGAAATGGGATTGTATACAGGCGCTATTGACATGATCCGGGGAAAAGATGGAAAATATTATTTCCTCGAAGTTAATCCACAGGGAGAGTGGGGAATGCTTGAAAAAGAACTAAGGTTTCCCATAGCAGAAAGAATTGCTGATAATCTTATTAAAAGAATTAATATCCATGAATAAAATCTTAATTATAACACATACTGCAGATAATTTTTCCATTGAAAAAGTAACGGAATATATCAAAGAAAACGATTGCGAGGTTATTCGCTTTGATGTTGACCTATATCCTTTACATAATAAACTGTCCACTGTTTTTCAGGACGGAGCATGGGTGACATTTCTTGAAACCTCTGAAAAAAAATACCGTTTGAATGATATTTCAGCAGTCTGGTACCGCCGGGCTTACAATATAGGAAAAGGACTAAAGGAGGAAATGGATCCTAAGTTTTATAGTGCAGCAATGGGAGAGATCCGCAATACATTATTCGGATTCTTTGAATCTATTGATGTGTATGCATTAGGAAAACCAAGTGTTTATAGAAGGTTGGACAGTAAGGAAGAACAATTGAAAATCGCTCAGAAAATCGGACTTACCATTCCGGAAACCTGTCTGACGAATAATCCTGAAGAAGCCAAACAGTTTATTCTGAAGCATCAGAATGTAGTAGCCAAAATGCAAACAGGCTTTGCCATCTATGAAAACGGAGTGGAAAATGTGGTCTTCACTAATATTGTGAGTGAAGATAAACTTGAAGAACTGGATTCACTGCTATACTGTCCAATGCAGTTCCAGAAAATGATCCAGAAGAAAAAAGAACTTCGGGTTACCATTGTAGGAAGAGATGTGTATGCTTTTGAAGTGGATTCTCAGCAGTTTGAAGATGCTAAAGTGGACTGGAGAAAAGATGGAGTTAATCTGCTGGATAAATGGACACAGACGGAACTTCCCACTGATGTTAAAGAAAAGCTTCTGGATCTTCTTGATATTTACAATGTAGACTATGGAGCAATAGATATTATCGTTTCTCCTGAAGATGAATATTATTTCATCGAAATCAATGCTGCGGGAGAATTTTTCTGGCTGGATAATCTTACCGAAGCAAATCTTATCTCTAAAAGTATTGCAGATGTTCTTTGTGACAAAGCTCCAAGAAGAGATAATGTGGTAATGGTATAAATGATTAACTTTTTATATAGTAGTCCTGGAAGTTTTTGAATGCTTTCAGGGCTTTTTATTTAATGGTGTGTAGGTCTCACCCCATCAAAATTCTTTGACTTTTTGTGACCTCTCCATAGGAAAGGAATATTTCACGTCTTCAACAGAAATATTCGTGAAGATCGGAAATTTTCACAAAGCTTAAGGGTACTGCTTATGCACAAAGTTGATAACTTACATTTTTTAAGTGTTCAAAAAAAATGTGTATTTTGTGGTTAAAATAATAAGTTCTCTTTTTTAGTTTCAAATTTTGTGATTTTCAGAATGATAATATTGGTTAAATAAAGTTGAATTTTGCTTTAAAAATCGCAAATTTGCAAAAGCAGTTTTTTGGGTAACTTTTGCAGGAACCTGAAGAATTGTAGGATAGAAAATATTGTCATATTTTAGTCAGCAATCAAGTAACATAATTAATGGTTTTTGTAACGGGTGCAACCGGAATTCTAGGAAGAATAATAGTGCTTGAACTTCTTAAGAGAGGTAAAAACGTACGGGCTTCCAAAAGATCGGGCAGCAATTTAAACGAAGTAAGGCATTCATACAGCTTTTATACGGAAAATCCTGATGATTTTTTTAATAAAATCGAATGGATCAATGTGGATTTTGATGATATTGATTCCTTAAAAGATGCCTTGAAAGGGGTAGATGAGGTCTATCACTGTGCCGCAAAAGTAAGCTTTCATCCCAAAGATGAAAAAGAAATGTATCATACCAATATTAAAGGTACCGAAAACTTATTGTATGCCTGCGAAGGATCTGATGTTAAAAAATTTCTGCATGTAAGCTCTGTAGCTGTTTTAGATAACTATAATGAAAAAGGAGAGTTGGACGAAGAATCTGATTTTAATCCGAAACTGGAGCACTCTGCTTATGCTATTTCCAAGCATTTATCCGAAATGGAAGCCTGGAGAGCGTCTGCTGAAGGTTTAAATGTAGTCATCATCAATCCGGGAATGATCGTAGGAAGCGGAAACTGGACCCAAAGCAGCGGTGAACTGTTTTCAACCTTTGAAGACAATAGCTTTACTTTTGCAGGAGGATCTGCTTATGTAGATGTGAGAGATGTTGCTAAAACAGCCGTTGAACTCATGGAAAACAATATTTTTGGAGAACGTTTTATCATCGTTTCCGAAAACAACAGATATGCCGATTTGGCAAAACAGATCAGAACCCGATTAGGTCTTAAAGAGGCAAGAATTCTTACAAGATCTCAATTAAATATAGGCAAATTAGCCAATACCCTCTTCGGATGGCTGATTCCCAAATTGAGAATGGCTACAGAATCAAATATTGAAGCCATATCTTCATTCAACACCATTTCCAATCACAAAGTAAGGGAGAAACTGAATTACAAGTTTATCCCAATACAAGAGAGCATCGACTTTCACCTGAACAATTATATTAACGACAAAAAGCTGAAGAAATGAATCTTGCAGAGGCAATAATCCTTAAAAATGTAGAAAAACATCCTATAAAAGGGGCAATCGGTTTTAAAAAGAAAGAAGAAGCCTGGAAAGAGCTGAGCTGGAAGAAATTCAGTGAGATTATTTTTAAAACAGCCAATGCCTTAAAGGAAGCAGGAGTTCAGGAAGACGATAAAGTTGCTATTTATTCAGACAATTCATCTGAATGGATGATTATGGATCTGGCTGCAATGGCTATAGGAGCGATTACCGTTCCTATTTATTCTACGAATAATGCTGAGCAGGCAGAATATATCATAAAAGATTCCGGAGCTAAGGTAGTTTTGGTAGGAAATCAAATGCAGTATGATGCCTGTCTGGAACTTTTACACAAAGAGGATAACCATCTTGAAACCATTATTATTGCTAAAAAAGCAGTATGGATCAAGAAAGAATTCAATAGTTTTTATCTTGAAGACTTTATCGCAAAATCTTCTTCAGAACTGGAGATCTGTAAGAAAGAAGATGAAGATACAGCAACACTTATCTATACTTCCGGAACTACGGGAACACCCAAAGGTGTTATGCTTACCCATGGTAATTTCATCAAAGCATTTGATTCTCACTTTGAATTTTTTAAGTTTAAAAACTTTGAAGAAGAACTTTCATTGGCGTTTCTGCCTTTAAGTCACGTTTTTGAAAGAAGCTGGAGTCTATTATGTCTTTACGGAGGAGCAAGAGTGTACTTCCTTGAAGATCCGAAAAATGTAGCCAAAGCTTTGGAAGAAGTAAAGCCAACTGCGATGTGCGCAGTACCGAGGTTCTTCCAGAAAGTATATGCCGGAGTGTTAGAAAAGGCAGAAGAAGGATCATCTTTCAAGAAAAAGATTTTTGACTGGGCTTTGAAAACAGGGTGGGAAACTGCAGAATTAAGAAGAAATGAGAAACCGATTCCTTTTGGATTAAAAATAAAAGAATCCATTGCCGATATGCTGGTCTTCAGTAAGATCAAGAATAAAATGGGGGGAAGACTATGGTTTTTGCCTTGTGGAGGGGCTTCGTTATCACCTGAAGTAACCCGGTTCTTTGAGTCGGTGGGAATTCACGTTACTGTTGGATATGGATTAACAGAAACTACAGCTACTTTGACTCTTTTCCCTTTAACGCATTTTGAACATGCTACGAGCGGAAAACCATTACCGGGGGTAGAAATCCGTATCGGAGAAAGTGATGAGATCCAGGCCAGAGGAAATGGAATTATGAAAGGGTATTATAACAGATCTGAAGAAACTCAAAAAGTATTTACGGAAGACGGCTGGTTTAAAACCGGTGATGCAGGTAAAATTGATGATAAAGGTAACCTGATTATTACAGACCGACTTAAGGATCTGATGAAGACTTCTAACGGAAAATATATTGCTCCACAACAGATTGAAAACCTTCTGACCAATAATAATTTCATTCAGCAGATCATGCTGGTTGCAGAAGGAAGACAGTTTGTTTCTGCCTTAATCGTTCCGAATTTTGAATTCTTACAGGATTATATTAAAAAGAATAATATTCCTTTTACAAATTGGGGAGATGCGGTAAAAAATGAAAAAATAATCAGTCTTTATAAAGAAAAAATTAAGGAGCTGCAACATCAGCTTGCCGATTATGAGAAAGTGAAAAAATTCACCCTGATGCCGGCAGAATTTGACATTAATACTGGAGAAATCACACCCACATTGAAAGTGAAAAGAAATGTAGTTCTTAAAAAATATGCAGATATTATAGAGAAGATGTATTGATAGACTTGTCAACTACAAAAAATGCGAAAGCAAGCTTTAAATACTTAAGTTGTATCACTTAAATTAAACTATGACAACATCATTTATAGGAAAAGAAAATTTCACCATTCATACACAAACGGTTTCAGAGAGCTGCCCTTCTAATATTGCTTTGATTAAATATTGGGGGAAATATGACAATCAGATTCCAGCCAATCCTAGTATCAGTTATACTTTAAATCATTGTAAAACCAATACTACGATGGAATTTTCGGCTAATGAGCCTTTTTCTGTACAAACCTTTTTATCAGGAAATGAAGAGGTGAAATTTGCTGAAAAGATTGAAAAATACTTCAAAAATATTGAGCAGTATCTTCCATGGATTTTAAAAGGAAAATACATCATCAGAACAGAGAATACATTCCCACACAGTTCCGGGATTGCAAGTTCTGCTTCGGGATTCGGAGCTATAGCTAAATGTCTGATGGCATTAGATGAAACATTTACTGGAAAAGCTTCTGAAGAAGAATCTCTGAGAAAAGCTTCATTTTTAGCCAGATTAGGAAGCGGAAGTGCATGCAGAAGTTTATACAACGGATTGATCGTCTGGGGAGAAACAGAAGAGGTTCAGGGAAGCTCTGATTTATTTGCTGTAGAATATCCTGAGACTGAAATTCATGAGGTATTCAAAAATTTCAATGATTGGGTGTTATTGATCCATGAAGGGCAGAAAAGCGTTTCTTCAACAGTAGGGCATGGTTTGATGAAGACCAATCCGTATGCAGAAAGAAGATTCCAGGAGGCAAGGGAAAACTTTGTTCCGATGAAGGAAATTCTGAAAAGCGGAGATATGGAACGTTTTATCAAATTGGTAGAACATGAAGCACTTACTCTTCATGCCATGATGATGATGAGCGATCCTGCTTTTATATTGATGAAAACAGGAACATTGGAGGTCATCAATAAAATATGGGATTTTAGAAGAGATACTGGTTTACCATTATTCTTTACCTTGGACGCAGGTGCGAACGTACACCTTTTATTCCCGGGGGATGATTCGGAAGAGCTGATCAAAGCATTTATAGAAACTGAATTACTACAACACACTCAAAAGAATGGGGTAGTGAAGGATGTAATGAAGTTTTAAAAACAGACATAATATTCAATAGGTGGGCTTTTGCTCACCTATTTTGTTAATCTTCAGTGACTACAGCATCGCGTTCGCCGTCTTCCTGCTTTCCTTCCTTTATCATTTTTTCGGCTTCAGCTTTTTCTTCAGAGTTGGCTGTTTCTACCAGTTCCTCTTGTTCATCATTGTGATGGTCTATGAAAAACTCACAGTATACCGGCAAGTGATCTGATCCAAAATTTTCCAATGTTTTCAACTGTTTGATGAAAATATCTTCACTGTGAAACATGAGGTCAATAGGAAATCTTAAAAGGCGGTATCGGGCATGAAACGTAGAAACGAAAGAATGTCCGATTCTCGGATCAATCAGATGGCTTATTTTTCTGAAAAGCACGGATGACCTTGACCAAGCAACATTATTGAAATCTCCCACAACAATAACCGGTTTTTTGATATCTTTTACCCTTTTGGCAGTGCTTAGAAGATCGCCGTCTCTTTCCTTGGAAGTTTCCTCCTCTGTAGGGCTTGGTGGTGGTGGATGAACTCCAAAGAAAACAAAAGAAAAACCATCATTTGTTTCCATGTGTACCTCGATGCTCGGAATATCATCTGCTACAAAATAATGAGTTCTGGCTTCCTTGATTTCAATTCTTGAATAGAAGTGCATTCCATAAGTGTTTTCAAGAGTTACTTTGTGCTGGTAGGGATATTTCTTTTCCAGATTCCTCATTGCTTTTTCCCAATCGCTATTGCTTTCCATGGTCATGAAAAAATCAGGCTCATATTTTTCAATAAGTTTAGAAAACCTTTCATATTCATTATTGAACTGATACACATTGGCTGAAACAAAATGGAGTTTTTCCGAGGATTTGTAACGGTGTCTATGTTTTTTTACAGGATAGAACCGAGTATATTTAATGAGGGTTTGACTGTGATAAACAAATAAAACAAACAGAAACCCCTGATAATACCATAAATATTCTGTAGAATCAATTATAAACCCTAATAGAAAAGTAAAAAATATAAGATAAGTGACCTGTATTTTAGCAAATTCGGGAACCCGGAATATCCAGTGAGAATGCTGAATTTTTGGTAGTATAGTGAAGACCAATAAAAGTATGGTCAGAATCATATAAATAATCCACATATAAAAATTCTTTGGCTGAAATAATTTTGTTACAATTTAAGAAAAATGAATTTTAAAATCTCATAACCAATTTAAATTTTAGGTAATTATATACAATTTTACACTAATGCGGTTATCTTATTACTATAACTCTATCATTCTGAATACAGATTGAAGATCTGCGAACGTAGTTCAGAAGTGAAATGAAGAATCTAAGCGATATTATGAGATTCTTCCTTCGTCAGAAATCAAAGATTCGATGTAGTCAATGACAGTGATGTAAAATTGTATAGAGCCACTAAATTTTATTTTACCTATTTTAGTTACCTAAACCTGTTTCTTATGAATAAAATAGCAGCAATTCTTTTCGTATTCAGCAGCTTCTGTTTCGGACAACAGTATCAGGAAATTGAGAAACCTATCCGCAGTCTGTTTCTTGGCATGAAAAATGCTGATTCTGAGCTTGTAAAAACAGCCTTTGCTGACAATGCCATGATGCAGACCATTACAAAAGAGGGTATGGTGAAAAGTGATAGTCTACAGGACTTCATAGCAAGTGTTTCTAAGTTTACACAGGATGATCTGGATGAAAGAATTACGATAGAAGCTGTGCATACAGATGGGCATCTGGCAAGTGTATTTACGCCTTATAGCTTTTATCTGAAAGGGAAATTATCCCATTGTGGAGCCAATAGTTTTCAATTGGTGAAACAAAATGGTGAATGGAAAATTCAATATGTTATTGATACCAGAAGAAAGGATCAGTGTAAAGAAATAAAATAATAGAATTTTAATTATTCAGGAAAAAAAATGAAAATCCATCATATTGCCATTATTGGCTCAGACTACGAAACATCAAAGCAATTTTATACGGAGGTTTTAGGATTACAGGTTGTCCGTGAAGTCTATCGTGAAGAAAGACAATCTTATAAACTTGATTTGGCTATTGGAGAGCATTATGTCATTGAGCTGTTCTCTTTTCCGAATCCACCTGCACGTCCTTCACGTCCTGAAGCCTGTGGGTTGAGACATCTTGCTTTTTCTGTAGAAAATGTAACGGAAAAACGAAATGAATTGATAGAGAAAGGACTCAACTGTGAGGAGATCCGTATTGATGAGTTCACAGGAAAAGAATTTTTCTTTACCCAGGACCCGGACCAGCTGCCGTTGGAGTTTTATGAAATGTAATTAGTGGGCGTAACCTGCAAAAAAACTAACCGCCATAATCGCTAAAACAATGGAGGAAATGAATACATATATGTAATCTTTTTCCTTTAAATAGCCTATTAGAGCGAAGATAATTCTCATCAGCGGAGTGACGATCAATAAAAGAATTCCCAGTTGAATAATAGCCATTCCTTCCCCTTTGCATAAAGAGTCCCAAAAGTGGCTCCAGACCTTCTCAGAAGAAGTTCCCACTACAAGGCTGGTATATTTTTTAGGCATTTCAAAACCTTCTGTAAAAAGTTTGATAAAACCGATGAGTGAGGTAGCCACAGACAGAATGACACCCAGTCTTAGGAGATTTCCTACGGAGCGGTTCAGATCGACATCTGTAAAATTCTTTTTCATTATCTGAAGCTTTTGTTGATACCGTTATACATCATATAGACCGAAAGGATTGTAATCACAATGGCAAAGAATACCTTTAGTTTTTTAGTTTTGGATACCATCAAGGTTTTAGATCCTATAAAACTTCCAATCACTACTCCTATCAGTACAGGAGCTGCAATTACAGGAATAATTTCACCTCGCTGGAAATAAATCAGTGCACTGGCAACAGCCGTTACCCCAATCATAAAATTACTGGTGGTTGTAGAAACTTTGAATGGCAGTTTCATCATATTGTCCATAGCCAATACCTTTAATGCACCAGACCCAATACCTAAAAGCCCGGACATTGCTCCGGCAAACATCATCATTAGAAATCCAGGAACTGTATTTCTTGCAGAGTAATTTTTTAATATCCCTTTATCCGGAAAAGTTCCGTAAAGTTTTAGTTTCTCTTCCAGACTTCCATGGATCAAAGGTTCCTGATGGTCAGGTTTTCCTTTAAGGTTTAAAATAACCGTTAAAAGAAGAATACTTGCGAAAATAATTCCAATGGTATTCGGATTAAGCATCCCGGAAACTAAAGCCCCTACAATAGCTCCAGCCGTAGTGGCAATTTCGAGAAACATACCGATTCTCATATTCGTAAAGCCTTCTTTTACAAAAGCAACTGCTGCACCGGAAGAAGTTCCGATCACAGAAATGAGTGATGCACCGATAGCATAATGCATTGGAACACCGAATCCCAGCGTTAATAAAGGAATAATGATAACCCCTCCTCCAAGCCCTGTAAGTGAGCCTAATAGGCCCGCAGAAATGGCGCCAAAGAAGAGTATGATGATTTCTGACATACTACAATTAATGTTACAAATATAAAATTATTGTAGTAGTCTGCCAAACATTTGAAAAAGATAAATTTAACGTATTTTTGTATGCATGAAAAATGAAATGAAATTATTTTATGTGATCCTTGGGGCAACTCCCAAAGGAAGAAACATAGAGCAGCATGACGTGTTTTTTGGAATTGCTGAAAGTCTGAAGGACTTGATTCCAGATATGAAAGCCTTTTGGAAGGAGGCAGAAGGAAAGATTCACCTTGACTGTTATCAGGAAGTAAGATTTGCTGATGGTTATGAAGTGAAGATCGTTGAAAAAGGAGAATCTTCATCAGAAGACCAACTGTTCTTTCTTAATTTGGGAGGATATAAGCCCGGTTTTTTTGAAGAATTTCATGAACAACACCTGATGGTAGGACAATCGATGGGAGAGATCGTGAAAAGAGCAAAAGCAACGGAATTCTATAAGACTATGGGATTTGAAGGAGCAGTAAGCCATATTGATGATAAGCATGGGGTAGATATTGATGATATTTTTAATGTGAGTGATATTCTTCCGGAAGCTATGAAAGAAAAATATTCTATTGTTCTTACAAAATCGGATGCTGAAAATCAGGAGAACTCTATGGGACTGGGATATTTAAAAATTGATAAAATTCAATAAGCGTAAATCTAATAAAAATAAAAAATGAAAATAGGAATTCTGGGAGGCGGACAACTGGGAAGAATGTTGATACAAAGTGCCTTGAAGTATGATGATGAGTTTTATACTCTGGATCCGGCTTCTGATGCACCATGCCACAATATCTCATATTTTACGCAAGGAAATTTCAATGATTATGATACTGTTCTGAACTTTGGAAAAGATAAGGAGGTGGTAACTATTGAAATAGAACACGTAAATGCTGATGCGTTGGCTGAACTTGAAAAGCAGGGAATCAGAGTGGTTCCTAATGCCAGTATCATCAAAACCATACAGCAAAAGATCCTCCAAAAGGAATTTTATAAAACTCACGATATTCCAAGCCCGGAATTTCAGGTAGTGTGGAACAGTGATGAAAAGATCATGATGCCATTACCTTTTGTTCAGAAAATGAATACAGGCGGATATGATGGAAAAGGAGTGCAGGTTATTAAAACAGAAGATGATTATCAGCATCTGTGGAAAGAAGCTTCAGTGATTGAAAGCCTGGTAGATATTGATAAAGAACTTTCTGTAATCGTTGCCATCAATGAAAAAGGAGATACAAATATTTTCCCGGTAACGGAAATGGTGGCTGATCCAAAGCTTAATCTTTTGGACTTCAACGTATGTCCGGTTCTTCTGACTGAAGATGTTCAACAGCAGATTGATACGATTACTGAGAAGTTTTTGAACGCAGTAAACTCTCCGGGACTTTTTGCCATTGAGCTATTCCTTGATAAAGAAGGGAAAGTATGGGTTAATGAAACAGCTCCAAGACTGCACAATTCAGGACATCAAAGCCAGGAAGGTAATACGAATTCACAGTTTGAACAGATGTACCGTGTAGTGAAGAATCTTCCTTTGGCAGATACGGATGCCATTACCTACAGTGGAATGCTGAATCTGGTAGGAGCAGAAGGCTACGCTGGAAAGGTGGTCTATGAAGGAATGGAAGAGGTTCTTAAATTACCAGAAACTTACATTCATTTATACGGAAAAACAGAAACCAAACCAGGAAGAAAAATGGGACACATTAATGTGTTGGCAGACTCCAGAGAAGAACTTATGGAAAAGCTTGTGATGGTGAAGGGAATGGTGAGAGTGATTTCAGAATAATCACGTTCTAAAAATATAAAAAAGCAACTGTGTATTGAAACAGTTGCTTTTTATTTTTATATATTTTACACGCAGATTTTCCATAATAATCTACGGATCAGCGAGAGATAACTTTAAAAAGGAATTTCCAATGTTCTTCCTTTATATTCCCCTTTTTCTATGGTAAAAAGGGCAACATAAGTACCGGCACCATCAGAATTGAGCATTGAAATATATAAAGTATCATTTTCACGATCATAATAACATTTTGTAGATTTATTATTGACTTGGAAAAGGTTTTCGATATCCTTGGCAGGAATTTGAACGGTCTTGTCTCCAACCTGCGCAGTAATGGAAAGATAATGAGTCTTAGGAGTTATTCCGTCCAGCCCCCAAACTTGCTGTTCTTTATAGAAATCACCATATAATGTTGAGGTGAAGTCTTTTTCATTTTCCTTAAAATTAAATTTTCCGGAAACAATATTTACTTTAATATTTCCTGATTCAAAAATTGCTTTATTTCCATCACGTAGAGTGGGGGGAACAGCCTGATAAGTTTGTATATATTTCAGTCTTGAACTATGGATGTAACCATTACTTACATTAGCCCAATTCTTATTCGTCGGGTCAGACTCAAATATATAGACGATCTCATCCGAATTCACCTTTCCTACGATATTACTTTTTGCATCTGCATTTTCCCTTACATTAACATAGCCTTCTTTATCTACAACCTTTGCAAACTGGGCAAATGATAATTGTACACTTAAAGCGGCTGTTAAAAGGAATATCTTCTTTGTTTTCAATGAATTTTAATTTTGAACAAAAATAGGTAAAAAGCTTGGGAGTTGGAAGTTACTGACAGATGAGTAATTGCTTCTTAACATCCTTAAGATAATTAATGCATTAGCTCTTAATCGTTTATAATACTCAATAACTTCCAGCCCGCAGCTTCAAAATTTTCTTACTTAAATATTTTCTGTATTACATTTCCGATTTCCACAAAATCTCCATGATTACCTACAGAACGTATTTCAAGATTGTTTTTATCATATTCTGAGAATGGGAAAATCAAGAGATAATTATTATCATTCAAGTATTTGTTCAATAATTCTGGAATAAGCCTCATACGTGGAATATAAGATTGCATTCCGCGTTTGGCCATCAGAATGATCAGGGCTTCATCAGCTTTCAGCTGAGCTGCTGTTTTTTCACCATCCTGCCAGGTATTCATAATGATAAATTCAGCTTCTATATTAGCCTTTTTAATGATCTTTTGAAGGATATCCAGAATGTTTTCAGGGGCATAAAAGACAACGGAAGCTCCGGAATTTCTGGCGATGTTCCAAACCCTTAAAAGTGCATGGAAGAATCCTGCCTCTTTATGGGCATTCTCAGGTATCATTACAGCATATTTCTTAATCGTAGAAAGTGGCTGGGCAGCATGGTACACCAAGACGTTTACATCATCATTCTGAAGGTAACCGTTATAAAGATTGTAGACAAAGGAAGGAGAGAATCCTTTCTCATCCTCTAATCCGATAATCAAATCAGTAATTTTCTGTTCCTTAATAACGTTGTTTACCCCATTGATAACATCATTGTCATATCTTTTAAGAGCCTGTAATTTAACGTCTGCAGCAGCGGCTGTATCGGTGGCTTTATGAAGGAGTTTTTCAGCATTTTTTACAGATGATTCATTTTTATCTTCATTGATGACATTTAAAGCAAAAAGATCTTCTGTATTGGAATGTGCCTTAATCAGGATTCCCAGGTTCACCATTCTCTCCACAGTTTCTTCATGGTTAATAGCCAACAGGATATTTTCTTCCTCATGACTGTCTCCGGAAACAGTATCTTCATTATCTGTTTCAGCAATTTTTTGAGCACTGGACATGGAAATAAATGATGAAATCGTACACGAAATCAGAATCAATAAGATACTTCCGTTCAATACATGTTCATTCAATAATCTTATGGGTTCTCCAGTTTCAGTTTCGGAAAGAATAATATTATAACCTACCATCACTGTGGCTAGCGTTGCAGCGGCAGAAGCAGAACTTAACCCGAAAATAAGTCTTCCCTCTTCCTTCGTGAATTTAAACGTTTTTTGAGTGATTACTGCAGAGATATATTTACCACCGATGGATGCAACCAACATAATGGCAGCTACTTTTAAGGTTTCAAAACTTTTGAAAAATACGGTAAAATCAATCAGCATTCCGACGCTGATCAAAAAGAAAGGAATGAATATAGCATTTCCCACAAATTCTACCCTGTTCATCAAAGAAGAAGTGTGAGGAATTAACCTGTTTAATGCCAATCCGGCAAAGAAAGCCCCGATAATAGCTTCTACACCGGCAAGTTCAGCAAGCATAGCTGCCAGATAGATCATCACCAATACAAAAATATATTGTGAAATTTTATCCTCTACCTTTTTGAAAAACCAACGTCCTATAATGGGAAATAGAATCAAGACAATCAAGGCAAAAAGAATGAAAGAAACAGATAATTTAACCCAAAATGAGGTGCCGACATCTCCCTGAACCATTCCAACTACTACAGCCAATACCAATAATGTAGCAATGTCTGTAATCATCGTTCCTCCCACAGTAATATTAACCGCCTGGTTTTTTGCAATTCCCAGTTTACTGATAAGAGGATAAGTAATAAGAGTCTGCGAAGAAAACAGGCTGGCAAACAAAACGGAGGTTAACATTGAAAAATCCAGCAGATAATAAGCGCCCAGATATCCTAAGATAAATGGAAAGATAAATGCATATCCTCCATACCCCAGACTTTTCCATTTGTTTTTTTTGAAATCTCCCATATCGATTTCCAATCCTGCTAAAAACATAATATAAAGAAGTCCGGTAGTTCCGGTCACTACAATACTGCTGTCTCTGGATAATACATTAAATCCATTAGGACCAATAATAGCTCCGGCGATGATAAGGCCCAGAAGGTGGGGAACCTTAATTTTATTCAGTAATAAGGGAGCCGCAAGGATGATAATCAGTACTAATAGGAACTTCAGTACCGGATCCTCTATGGGAAGGCTCAGATTGTGTATACTCAGTAAAGTCATAGGTGTTTATTTGGTGGAACGTACTAATTCAACAGAGAACTTAGCGGTACAGCCATCAGAAGTAATGGTTCTTGTTCCCTTGATCTTGCTGTCAGAAATATCATTAAGCAGAACGCTCATTTCTACATTCTTTTTAGCGGTGGAATCTGTTTTGAAAGAAAGCCTGATCTCATTATTCTCGAATTTACCGGAATAAAGTCTTACCAGATTATTATTATTGATGATTTTGGTAACAGGTTGGGTAGAATCATTATCGAACTCCCAAAGATCTGTACGCTGGTCTCCTACAGCATAATCACTGCAATTGGATTCTGTACAGATTACTTTTCCGTTCCATGGGCCGGAGATTTCTGCAGGCCATGTGGCAATGACCACAGAATCTTTTTTAGCAAAAATACTATCTCTCATTTTTAAAAGCGACTGGTATTCAGACTCTTTTTTGGCGAACGTTTTTTCTTTTTCCAATAATTGTTTTTCCCTGTCCGTCAGGTTCTTCTCTTTTTCCTTGTAATCACAGCTTACCAGCATAAAAGAAGCAGCAAGAAGGATGAAAAATGTGTTTTTTAGCATGTTGTATAGGTTGAGTATACAATATAAGAAAAATGCAAAGAATATGAAAATCGATCTTTCTGTGTTTTTTCATTTTTTAGGTTGGAATCTGAATCCTATATTTTTTGTAAATTGGTAATAATCTTCTGTTTATCTCTTGATTTTTTTCTCAATATGTGTTATTTTTAATGTTACAATTTGGTGGTAGGATGACATGAATTCTATCCATCTTATAGTATTGTTAAGTAAAGCTCAAAGAAATGAAAAATACATTTTGGATTATCTTTCTTTTTTCAAATTTATCTTTCGCACAGAACAACGCTGAAGTTTCAGGTGTTTTGCCGACCATTACTCTTTGGACAAAAATACCGGATGGACCCGGCCCAAAAGGAGGAGAAATTATTTCATCAAAAGGTTCTTTGACCAATATTAGTACCTCTAAATTGATTATTCATCAGCCTGCTGACCCTAATGGAATTGCAGTTTTGGTAATAAGTGGAGGTGGATATGCCCATATTGAATCCGGTTCCGAAGGCAATCCTACAGGAGAGTGGCTGAAATCACAGGGGATTACAGCTTTTGAATTGATATACAGACTGCCTGGTGAAGGTTGGGAAACTGAATCAGTCCCTTTTCAGGATGCTCAACGTGCCTTACGAATCATCAGAAGTAATGCAGAGAAATATAAAATTGATCCTGATAAGATAGGTGTTTTGGGCTTTTCTGCAGGGGGTCACCTCGCGGGTTATATTTCTTCTACTTTTGACAAAATATACTATCCATTACAGGATGCCATCGATCAAGTTTCAGCCAGACCAGACTTTACAGCAATGATTTATCCTGTTGTATCTATGCTTCCGCCTAATAACAAGACCCATTCTTTTAAATCATTATTGGGGAAATCATCAGAGACAAAAGATCAGATAAAATATTCTGTTGAGAAGCAGGTAACAGTACAAACTCCAATCACCTTTCTGGCACAGTCTGAAGATGATCCTATTTCATCAGTCGAAAACAGTATCCTTATGTATCAGGCCTTGAAGGACCATAAAGTTTCTGCGGAATTACACTTGTTTCAATCCGGAGGGCATGGCTGGGGATTGGGTAAAAAAGATACCAATACGGGTGAATGGACAAATTTGTTTTTAAACTGGTTAAAGATCAATGGAATCTACAAATAATGTATAGTTTGAACAATTATAGAACCCTTACTGAAGACCATTGAAAAAAGAAGAATTCATTTTCTCATACTCATTGATTATCTTATGCAGTCACCTTTTGCCTTTTAAACATTTCCGGTTTATAATTAATGATGAATACTCCGCAAATAATTAAGGCAGCAGCCAGAATAAATTTGAAAGAGATCTGTTCATCCATAATCAGCCAACCCAGGAATATGGCAATAATGGTATTGATATAAGCCAATATGGAAACCTGTACCGGAGAGATTTTGGTCAAAGCATAATGGAATGCAAAAAAAGCTGCTACAGAACCAAAAATAGATAGGTATAACATTGCTGAAATACTTTTTAAGGTCCAGTTTCCGAAGTTATAGTTCTCTGAAAATAGAAAAGCCAGGATGATCTGAACAATTCCTGCAAACAGGAACTGGTAAAACAGATTAAGGGTGATATTTCCGCTTTGGATATTCAGTTTCTTGGTGAAAATTGTTCCAGATGCCCATCCGGAAATGGCACAAAAAAGGAAGATCATTCCCATTCTGTAATCGGGGTTGGCGAGATCCTGCAGGCCGTCCCAGAAAATAAAAAGAATTCCACTGAAGCATAATAGAACACCGAGAAAAGCCCGGATGCTGAATTTTTGTAACCCAACGGCTACACTTCCCAAAAATACGAGAATGGGAGAGCAGGCACTAATAAGTGATGCCAGACTGCTTGATACGGTTTCTTCCGCAACAGTAGTCATTCCGTTAGCGATAACTAACATCAAGGTGGCAAATACAATCTGGTAACCCAAACTTTTCCAGCCAATCCATTTGAATTCCTTTCTTGAAAGAAGAACAATAAGCATAATAATAGAGGCTAAAAACTGACGGATTCCTGCTACAAACCATGCCGGGATGGTTTCTACAGCCACACGAATGGCTAAAAATGTAGTTCCCCAGACAAAAGCAACGGTGAGAACAGCGAAAATAAGTTTATAATCTTTCAAAGTAAATGAAGTGTAACAAACAAATGTAGCTGTTTTTTTATGATACTGATGGGTACAGTTGAGATGATTTTCTGTGATACAGATGAAAGGGGAGGAGGTCCGGAAGATGGAAGCTATAGCAGTTTTTTAGAAATTGCACTATGAATGAATAGGTATTGTGTTGTTCGGAAATATATTTCCAGCTTTCCAGTCTGCTAACTTCCAGCTTTAAAATTTAATTTTTTATCTTTGAGCATCTAATAAAAATTGAAGATGGTAGGTATTATTATGGGCAGTCAGAGTGATCTGCCGATCATGGAACAGGCTGCAAATTTCCTTAAAAGTTTGGATATTCCTTATGAATTGACTGTAGTTTCAGCGCACAGAACACCGGAAAGGATGTTTGATTATGCAAAAACAGCTCAGGAAAGAGGACTGAAAGTGATTGTTGCCGGAGCTGGAGGAGCAGCTCATCTTCCGGGAATGGTGGCAAGCTGTACAACACTTCCTGTAATTGGAGTACCAATTTTGTCAAGCAATTCTATTGACGGGTGGGATTCTGTACTTTCAATTCTTCAGATGCCGGGTGGAATTCCGGTGGCAACCGTAGCGTTGAACGGAGCATTGAATGCCGGAATTTTAGCTGCTAAAATTATTGGAAGCGGTAATGAAGAAGTAGCTGCTAAACTTCAAAAATATCAAGATTCTTTGAAAGATAAAGTATTGGGGACTGTGGAAGACATCAAAGCCCAGCATCCTAATCATTTTGATCAATAGTTGACCTCTGAACTCAATATATAAAAAGCCTCACTTCTCAGCGAGGCTTTATTATTTCTATTTTTTAATGAATTTTAAAGATTGAGTATTGTTTTTCAATTGAAGCTGTAAGATATAGTTTCCAGGAGCTAAGTCTTGAATATTGATTTGTTCATTCACCAGACTTCCTTTAATAATAATTCTGCCAGCCGGATCCAGGATGGTATAACGATCGGCATGAGTGTTTTTCGTATAAATGATATCTGTTGCAGGATTAGGGTAGACACCTGCTTTATTATCTGTTTTTATATCAGAAGTTCCAAGTTGAGATGCACATTCCGGATTATAAGTATCTCCCGTGATCGTCCAGCCTTTGTAGTTTATCAGATAGTCTCTTGCTGTAACAGCTTGTGGGGTTGAATAAACAAGAGGTGAGACAGGTGAAATATTAACAGTATTAGATATTGATTGATTTTGACTCCATCCATAAAGAGTACTGTTGTAGTTCTGGCAGCTAATAGCCGTATTTTTGATAAGGCTGGTTGCTGTTTGTAAAGAATTGAGTTTCCAGTTCCCTAAATTTTGATTAAAAGTTTCTGCATCACTAAACATACCAACCATGTTTCTCACAGAGCTTACGTCCCATCCGCTAATATTTTGATTGAATTTTTTTGCTCCGCTAAACATATTGGACATGTCTTTTACATTGCTTACATTCCAGTTTGAAAGATTACTGTTGAATTGTTCAGCCATAAAAAACATATCTCTCATCAATTTCACATTACCCGTATTCCAGGTATTGATGTCCTGGTTAAAATCTGTGGCAAATTGGAACATGGCGTGCATATCAGTGACATTTGAGGTATTCCAGTTTCCTATGGGTTGATTAAATTTTGCAGCATTGACAAACATCAGTTCCATTTGAAGGTTATTGGACATATTCCAATTCCCAATAGGCTGATTAAATTCAGAAGCATATAAAAACATGGAAGTTGTAGTTGTCACTTTAGAGGTATCCCAGTTTCCTATGGGTTGATTGAATTTTTGTGCCATTAGAAATGTGGTTCCCATTGAGGTCACATTTGAGGTATTCCAGTTTCCTATAGGCTGGTTAAATAGGTAGCATGCATTGAAGGTTCCTGCCAAGGAGGTAACATTGGAGATATCCCAGTTATTGATGGTAGGGTTTCCCACCAGATTATGACAGGAATAAAACATGAGAGACATATTGGTTACCTCAGAAAGATCAGGAGTATCAGTTGCCGTAATATCGAGATTCTGACAACGATAAAATGCCTGTTGCATGGAAGCCCATTTTATACCTCCCCATTGTTCAACGTTTATTATTTTAAATAAATCTCCTACGATATCAAGAGGTTGATTTCCGGTGACTGCCTGAGAATTCATAAATTGTATTTGATTGAAACTTCCATTCCCGTTACTTATTTTTACCCGGTAAGTGGCATCCGAAGGAATAGGATTTAATGGGTGTCCAAAATCGATAAGTATTTGATAATCGGAAGATACATTCGATATTGTAGCATTGTGGGCTGGATAATCTATTTCTTCCCAATAGATGTTGTAATCGGTTCCTTTTCCGGGCATCCAGATCTGATTCTCATTAGAGTTATATGGAATTCCTATAGAAGAAGATGGCGGAAGGCTTGGCTTCCAGACTGTGATAAACTCATTTTGAGCTTTTATCATCTGAAAGAATGCAATAAAAAGCAGAAATGGTAAAATTTTTTTATGCATATTAATATTTTGTGAAATGAATATAGCTAAAATAAAATAAATGTTTATTTTTTAATACTCCGTAAGCAGGTGATGTATTTTTATACTTTGAATAGTATGAAATTGGTGTAAAATAAAAAACTCTCCGGCATAGGGAGAGTTTTTGAATTATTCCTGAAGCATATTGTCTCTGGTATTCTTCTGAACGGCAATAGCGCCAAAAAGTGCCAGAAGGAAAGCGAAGGCATAAAATCCTTTTTCACTTGGGAGTATGGTAGCATTCCAAAGCCCGATAGCCAATAATACGATGGAGGACAGGGTAGCAAACCAGCAGATTCCATAATAAATATCCGTTACCTGGATGTTTTCTAATTTATCACGTACAGCTTTCTGTAAAGAAACAACAGCAAATAGACCATATAATAAGATCGTAAAATAGTAACCTTTCTCATTCAGCTGCATTTCTGCTCTTGCAAGACCTACGATATAACCAATCATTCCTGCTCCCAATGCGACCCAAGAGGCTGCGACAAATGCATTTGATACTCTTTGTTTTTTCATGAATTTAATGTTTTGTTTAAAGAGCTAAATATATTCATTTTTTGTTAACATTATCACCATTTCGAGAAAATATGGGTAAAATACGGAGCTTCGGAAATATTGTTTTACTTGGTTGAAACAAAAAATCCCACTATTTCAAAATAGTGGGATAATATCATATTATTATTAATCTTAGTATCTGTAGTACTCAGGCTTGAACGGCCCTTTTACGTCTACTCCGATATACTCAGCCTGCTCAGGAGAAAGTGTTTCAAGCTCTACGCTTAATTTCTTAAGGTGTAAAGCGGCAACTTTTTCATCTAAGTGCTTAGGCAGCATGTATACTTCGTTTCCATAAGCAGCAGAATTGTTCCATAGCTCGATCTGTGCCAAAGTCTGGTTAGAGAAAGAGTTAGACATTACGAAACTTGGGTGACCTGTAGCACATCCAAGGTTTACCAATCTTCCTTCTGCAAGGATGATTACTTCTTTTCCTTCGATGGTATAGATATCTACCTGAGGCTTCACTTCAGATTTAGTAGAACCGTAGTTTTCATTTAACCAAGCCATATCGATTTCGTTATCGAAGTGACCGATGTTACAAACGATAGCCTTATCTTTCATCTTAAGGAAGTGTTCTCCTCTTACGATGTTGAAGTTACCTGTTGTAGTGATGACAATATCTGCGTTATCTACCACAGTATCTAATCTTTTTACTTCATACCCATCCATTGCAGCTTGAAGCGCACAGATTGGATCAATTTCAGTAACAGTAACGATAGAACCAGCTCCTCTGAAAGAAGCAGCAGTCCCTTTACCTACGTCTCCGTATCCGCAAACTACCACTCTTTTTCCAGCTAACATGACGTCAGTAGCTCTTCTTACAGCATCTACTGCAGATTCTTTACATCCGTATTTGTTGTCGAATTTAGATTTAGTTACAGAGTCGTTTAC
This sequence comes from Chryseobacterium sp. G0162, assembly GCF_003815715.1. NCBI lineage: Bacteria > Pseudomonadati > Bacteroidota > Flavobacteriia > Flavobacteriales > Weeksellaceae > Chryseobacterium > Chryseobacterium sp. G0162. The sequence goes on from NZ_CP033922.1 coordinate 3,941,609, forward strand.
GTTGATAGCCGGCATTACCAAAGTTCCGTTCTTCATTCTTTCGTACAATCTGTGTACTCCGGTAGTTGTTTCTTCAGAAAGTCCTTTGATATCTTTTGTAAACTCTGGGTATTTATCAAAAACCATGTTGGTTAAATCTCCACCATCATCAAGGATCATGTTCAATGGCTTTCTGTCTTCACCAAAGAATAAGGTCTGCTCAATACACCAGTCAAAGTCTTCTTCATTTAAACCTTTCCAAGCATAAACCGGAATTCCTGCAGCAGCAATAGCAGCAGCAGCGTGGTCCTGTGTAGAGAAAATATTACAAGATGACCAAGTAACTTCAGCTCCTAAAGCTACCAATGTCTCGATAAGCACAGCCGTTTGGATCGTCATGTGAAGACATCCAGCGATTCTTGCTCCTTTAAGCGGTTGAGACGGTCCGTACTCTTCACGGATAGCCATCAAACCTGGCATTTCTGCTTCTGCAAGGGTGATTTCTTTTCTTCCCCATTCTGCAAGGGAGATATCCTTAACTTTATAAGGAACGTATTGTGTTGTTGTACTCATATGTAATGAATAAATTTAAATTCAATTGATAACGAAAGGCAAAATTACAATTTATAATTAAGATAAAAAAACGGCAGTTCAATTTCAGTTTCATGAGATTAAACATGATTTAAAATTATTTAGTCTTAATATAAATAACTACTTTTATCTGACAAATACTATATTATGAATACTACCCATACAGAGAAAAAGGCAAAGCCTGTCGCTCCTAAAGTAAAGGAGCTCATTGAAAGATCGAAAAGTGTAATTCTTGCTACTGTAGACGCAGAAGGAACTCCTAATTCAAGTTATGCACCGTTTGTTCAGGTTGATAATACGTTTTATATTCTGGTTTCCTTTATGGCAAAACATACCAAAAATCTTTCTGAAGGAAGAAAAACCTCAATCATGTTTATCGAAGATGAATCTGCTACCAAACAGATATATGCAAGAGAGCGTTTAACAATAGAAGCTAGCACTTCCCAGATTGAAAGAGATTCAGAAACATGGAATAATGTAGTGGCAAAATTAAAAGAAACTCATGGGAAAGTAGTGGATGTCATTTCTGGAATGGGTGATTTTATTTTAATTGCATTACAGCCAACAAAAGGTTCTTATGTAAACGGATTCGGAAGTGCTTACTTTGTGGATGCCAATCTGGAAATTTTAGAACATAGAAATGATGTGAATCATCAGTCTAAATAAATAAGAAGGGAAGCTGGAAGAGGGAAGCAGGAAGTTATAGGTTTTTAAACTCATTAAAAGTCTGCTTTTTTAGGGATTTTCTAAATAAGTTGACGCTTGTTTTATCAACCCTCCTTACTTCCATCTTCCGGCTCCCATCTTCCATCCTTGCCCTATTTTCTCTTTCCGCTTCTTTTCACTATTTTTACCGAATAAAAAAAGAATGCCCCTTTACCGAGATTTTTCAGATGATAATGCCACGATTTTAGTTTGGAAGTACGATGAAAGTGAAGAACTTGATATCAACGAACTTCTGGAACCGGAAAATGCTGAAAAAGTAAAGGATTACCATCCTAAAAAACTCTTAGAAGTATTGATGGTCCGTAAGCTTCTGAAAGGATTAAAACCTGGCTCCAAAATTCTTTACAATGAAAGAGAACCTTTTCTTTCTCCCAAGGATGCAGAAATCTCCATCACCCATTCTTTCCCGTTTGCAGCTATTGCTATTTCTAATAATAAAATAGGAATAGATGTTGAAAAGTTCAATCCCAAGATTTTAAGAGTGATTGATAAATTCACCTATGAAAATGAAAGAGGGTTTATTCCTGAAGATAAAGCCGATACTTTTTACACCATTATCTGGAGCGTAAAGGAAAGTATGTATAAGATCCATCATTCTAAATATTGGTCATTGAAGAAAAATTATGAAGTAAAACCTTTTGAGTTGAAACATCTTCATAAAATCAGCTGCCGGGTGTATGATGAGCAGTTTTCAGATGAATTTAAAGCCAGAGTGGAATTTTTTGATGACTATTGTTTTACGATTGTGGAGGAGTAACCTGTTTCTGTTTTAATAGCTGTCGTATTGAAACCAAATGCCCAAAAAGAACGACTGGAACAATAAAAGTAGGAAGCCAGCTAAATGGAAAATATAATATGGCAATATTTGGCTGATAAAAGGCGATCTTCTGTAATGGTGATGGAGCTGAAAGAAACGCTATGATAACGATATTGAACAGCAACGCAAGTCCTATAATATTCCAGCATAAAATCATATTCCTGCTTATTTTTGACATCCTGATTCCATAGTAAGCAATAAATGGAGCAGAAATACCTATCAGAATATCAAAGTTGATCCCTTTAAATGTCATCATCTCCGGTACCATTTTATAGAGGAATAATTTATGCAGGGTTATTTCAACAAAGATCCTTATTATATTAAGGTAAGTAATATGTAACAGTGACAGGCTGTCGATAAAGAGTTTTCCCTTTTCAAGATTAAAAATAAGTAGAATACCTAAAATCGGCGGAAGGATTCCAAACAGTACAATTTTTGGTGGCAGTGAATTTAAATTGCTATTATAGATACCATTCAGAGATAAAGCAGCTTGAATCATCAGCCAAGAAATCAGGATAAGGAAGATCATTCCGGTCCTGGATTTTACAACCTTTGAATCAGAATTTTTGACTATCCAACAAAATAGAAGGAGGGTGACAAGGGTGATGATTCCAAACAGGAATGAAATAGGAAGTGGCAAATTTTCCATGGTTGATTTTTAACTAAGATATTACAATTCGTTAAAAATCTGGTTGCCGTAAGACAAGAAACCTCAAAGATGTAATGTTAGGATTCTTCCACTTTTTCAGCTCTGTATTTTTCGATTACTTTTCGTTGCTCTTTAGCCACATCATAAATCAGTTCCAGAATATCATGGATATTCTTAAGCTCTGTTAAGTGGGATATTTTATCAGGATCTCTTCGGTCAACAATCTCATTTTCCTCAATCTCTGTCTTTCTTTTCAGCAGCATATCTTCAATGGAAGAGTCTTCCGGTTCCAGGCGGCTTTCCATTCTAAGAGTCTCAGTAATATCATCTCCATTTAATAAAGTTGAGGTTTGCTGCATTTCAGCCTCTATTTTTCGGCTCCAGCTTTCTGCGTCTATTTCGGGATATTGCTCATTGCTTTTAGAGTATTGAGACAAAGAAGCAGTATAAGCGGTGACAAGATGCGAGGTAGCTACAAACTGGTGAACCACTTCCAACTTTTTCTGCTGATTTTTAGGATCCGAAATCATTCTCTGGAAATTATCAGAAAGATTGGCTAATGAAATGATGGCATTTTTTCGCTTTACTTTATAGTCTTCAATATCAAAATTTCCCTGTAAGAATTTAGACATTACGCTTTGGAAATAGATGAGGTTATCAGCTGCAGATTTTTTCATCAGATCCAGATTTTGGGTATGCTCCCAAACAGGCAATACAATATAAGATACTGCAAATGCTATAATTCCTGCAATGGCCGTATCTACAACTCTGTCTTTGAAAATAATATTTACTTTTCCGGGATTTAAAAAATTAAAACTCAGAAAAACATAGATGGTCATGAAAAGTACTGCCCAAAAATATCGTCCCTTCAAAAAGCTGAAGCACATAATCATGCTGATCAGCAGAATCGCAAACAAAACACTATTGATATGTATGAAATGCAGGATGATATAAGCAATGGTGGCTCCGGTAACCGTTCCGTAGAGACGCAGCAGGTTTCTTTGCTTGGTGATGGAGTAGGCCGGCTTTAGAATGGCTGTAATGGTAATTAATATCCAGTAGGTATGTCCCAATCCCAGAAAATCAAACATAGAAAAAAGATATCCAACCAGCAGGGCTGTTGTAATTCTTATGGCATGGCGGAAATGGGAAGAGGATAATGAAATATTATTCCTTAAAACCTTAGAGTTCAGTTTGGGTTCATTAGGCATGAACTTCTTTAAGTCTAACCCTGTGGATAGACTTTTTGCCAACTTTACGTCCTGTGAAAATACTTTGTAAATCTCATTGATCTCCTTGGTAATTTCGTTGATACGCATCAGGATCTGACGCAGAACCATGAAGTTTTCCAGACTGTCAGGAGAGAGTTGTTTGTTTCTAAGTTCGAAATAATTATAGTTGAGGTTTTTTAATTCCAGTTCAAGGTTAAACATTGGTTTTGCCCGTGTTCCGCTTTGGAGAGCAATTCCGATATTGGTAATCTCTTCAGCCAGCAGATTAAGATAATCATGAATATTGACCAGGATCATGCTGTCTTCAAAGCTTTGCTGCAGCTTCTGATAGTCACTTTCAGAAGTCATCAGCTTTTCATGAAGGTCCATTGAATTCAGGAACATCAGCATCAATAAACGACTGGTCGTGGTAGATTCGTTAACGATGGTTCTTGTTTTAAAAACAGTTTCCCTGGTATCTTCCTGAAGGTTTTTTATTTCAATCTGTTTGGCAATCACCTGAGTGGTAAGTTTGTCAAAATCAGGATTCTTCTGATAATAACTGGCTTTGATTTTTAAAAATTCGGCCAATTGAAGATAGTTTTCACCAATCATCTGACCCGCCAATTTATAAGGACGAATTGTTGTTACGACAAGAAATATCAACAAAAACCAGATACATCCACAGGCAAAAATAAGGAGGCTTTTAAAAATATCCGCTCCTGTAAGATGCCCATCGATAAAGATGGCCAGTACTACCAATGATAATGAACCCACCGCAGCGAGGCGCTGGCCATAGACTCCAATTAAGGAGAAAAACATCCCGAAGACTATGATCTCGAATAATACCAAGATCTTAAAATTCATCACCAGACTGGCAATCAAAGCTACAAAGACAAAACAGCAAATGGCAAATGCCAATGCATTTCTTCTTCTGATAAAAGGTCCGGGCTGATCCGTAAGGGCTACAAAACTGGTTCCGAGAGGAAAGAGAAAGTATTCTTTTAAAATTCCAAAGTGAGCAAGAACTAAACATGGGAGAACAGTAGCCAGTGTAATTCTGATAGCAGAATACAGATATTGACTGGTTACAAATTTTTTTAGCTCCGCCGAATAGTTCATATTACAAAAATAGCTATTGAATTTAGAAAAATCGCCATAAAGGATAGACTTTTATAAACTTAAATGTTATATTTTTTTAATAAAGAAAACAAGGTTCTTGTCAATAATGAATTTTTGGTTCGCCAAGTGGCCAGAAGGGAATAGAATTTACCGGATGTAGTGACATGATGAGCAGAGTCAAGGGAATAAAAAAAGCCTCATACCATATGGATGAGGCTTTGTATAATTGTGGAATATATTAGCGATCGTTGTTGGACGTTTCTTCACCAATGTTCCAGGTAAGCCCGAAACGAAGAGTGTTATCCAATGCTGTATTCACTTTAGACATATTGATCAGATAAGAAAGATCCAATCCGAAAGAACGGTATTTCAATCCGATACCTGCAGTAGCGAACTGTCTTGCTCCCTGTTCTTCACTTTCATGGAAGTAACCTCCTCTTACTGAGAAAGCATTGTCATAGGAATATTCTAAAGCACCACTATACATGATACTGTTTGGGTTTTTGAATGATTTTCCGATACCGGCTATTGGACCTACATTTGGAATTTCATATTTAGGCCTTCTGTAGGCATCTACTCCTACATATTCGGATCCCGGTACCAAAAGTTTTGAACCTTCAAAGGAAATCCCGAGTCTGTTCAGGTCATCCATATACATATCATACCCAATCCCTAATCTTGCCATTGTTGGAAGATAAGATCTTGATTCTTCATTTCCGGTATAGTCAAGCTTTGGACCCAGGTTTTGGATGGCCAAACCTGCATTAAATTTACCGTCATATCCTCCGAAACTTGAAAATCTTTCAGAAGTATAGTATGCTGAAATATCTACGGCAAAAGAGTTTGCTGCTTTAAGTGTATTATCTGTATTGAATCCTCCGGCTAAGTCTGAACGGATAAATCTACCCGTTACAGCCATGGAGTAGGAGTCTGAAAGTTTCAAACCATAAGCTACATCAATGGAAAATTCATTAGGCTTTGATACCCCGTTTGAAGTAACATCATTACCTACTAATTGAGTAAGGTCTACTTCCCCCATATTGAAATAATAGATACTCGCGGAAATGGTAGATCTTTCATCCTGCCCAAGGAATTTATGGAATGCTCCGTATAATAAGAATACATCATTGGTTAGCTTTCCCATATAAGGTGTATAGCTAAGACCTACGGAAGAACTTGTTCTGCTGAAAGGATATTTAGCTGCATTCCAGAATTGTGAGAATGCATCAGGAGAGGTTACTACCCCTTGATCTCCCATACCTCCCGCTCTTGCATCTGGCGCAATTCTCAGGAAGGGAGCTCCGGTAAGTACGGGGTTTATCTGTGAATAGCCTAGAAAACCAGCACTTAACCCAAGTCCTAAAAGCAGTTTAGTAGTTAAATTCATATGTTGTCTTTTATATATTATCAGTTTTTTATAATTTTTATTGTCTATGTATTACTTAATTATTTCAAAAGTACCATTTTTTCTACAGCTGTGGCACTTCCTTTGCATTTTTCTTGGTTTTGACTTTTTGCAAATATCTTAAAAATATATGTACCTTTTGCAACGGTAGCCCCAAAATCATCTTTTCCATCCCATTCTATGGCCTGACGAGGGGTTCTAAAGCCTTGTAGGAAAGGTTCTGCAACTACCGGCTGAGATAAAGTTTTTACCAATCTACCCGTTATGGTATAAATCTGTACATTCACATCCAGAATATCATCACAATTGTGTTCAAACTGAATATACGTTTTATTGGTGAATGGATTTGGCCAGTTCAGTGGACGGTTGATCGTCAGATGCTGGTCAGCTTCATCTTTAACCTCAAAATTTAACGTGGTTGTTGTCGAATTATTGTTTATATCCCAAACTTTAAATGTTAATTGGTGTTGTCCGACTGGCAGATTTCTGAATGGGTAGCTTACATTTCCTTTTTGGTATTCTGCAAGACTTGGATTTAAGCATCCGTTTCCTTCTCCCGGTGAGTAGAAATCATTAAGAATAACGGTATTGATAACCTGACCGTCTAAATATACTGTAATATCATGACCTACACCTGATCCTGTAGAATTAATTCCCGTATCATCAGTAAGACAAGCCAGAAGCATTGGATTCTGATTGGTAATTCCACCATCTGCAAAGTTGGTGTTATTCATATACAGTTTTACTTTTGGCGGCTGATTGTCATTAATTCCGTTAGGATTGATATCTCCAACCTGAACAGCCTGATTATTGAATACATCGGTTACCTTATTATCAGCATATCCTAATATTCTTCCTTCACCAACAGTATAGTTGATATCTTTAGGAACATAGAATTCTGCAGTGAAAACACCGTTTACAGCTATTCCGGAAGCCTTTACAATAGCACTTCCTTCTTCTGTATAATTTAATACAGGGTATGGCCAGTTATTGTTATTCAGGGTCTTTTTATTCAGTCTTTTATCAAAAATATTAATAGAAACTCTTCCGTTGAAGGTATTGTTTAAAGTACCGTTAGGATTGTTGATATGGCCTTTTATTTTAACGAAGTCAAGTCCTCTGATCAATCCGGGAACCGGAGTTTCAATATCATCAATGGCTAATAACCTTTGAGGTCTGCTCAGTTTCATAGCCGGATCGCCCAGTAGATTTACTCTTAAATGATTAGCGTTGACCCCTTTTTCTTTTTTTGCATTTAAATGAGCGTAACCTAACGTATTAAAGTCGTCATTTGTTAATTTAAATATATTTCTGGTGAAAATATCTGTGAAGTCACGTCCATAATCAATTCCGATAGCACGGCTGGAAGTAATCATTGTAGCTGGACCTCCCTGTTTAAGTTTTATAAACTGCTCTCCTGCAGAATTGGTAGCAGGCTCATCCCATAATGTAAATTCGCAGGTTATAGTAGATACGAACGGGAATCTGCTGTATACATTAGAGAAGTTATTAGAATTTTGAATCTCAGTACTTGTTAAAACTCTTTCCTGAGCCCAGCCATTAATTCCTCCGTGGCCAAAATAGAACAGGTATAAACTGTTTCCTATACTGTTGGAGATGGCCTGGTTCACCTGTGGATATCTCGGTCCTCCCGCAGTACTTTGTACTGTAAAAGCATCCTGATATAGTTTTTTTACATTATATTCTTTTAGTGGCTGTACTCCTGGTTGTTCAAATACATTCACCAATGCACTGTTCATCACATTATGGAAAGGACCTCCGCCTTCCTCGTTATCATCCACCACAAAATCAAGTCTCATTCTCCAATCACCAAAAGGACTGGATTGCCCCGGAAGGGCATTGTAATAAGCCAGCGTTTTATCAATCATGTTAGCTGCCTCAGTATTATTGGCTGCCGGAATTCTTCCTACAGGAAGGTTGGGGAGATTGTATATTATATTATTTGCTGTCTGAGGCTGGGTCATTACGATATAGTCATCTGTAACGAAGGACTGTACGTAATCTGAAGAATGTTCACTTTGATAAGCCGAGACAATATTGTTATTATTGGAAATTCTGTTTTTATAATCATAAGAAGCATCTCCAAGAATAAATACATATTTAAGCCTTCCTTCCGGAGTGTTTAATTTGGTAACAAAATCTCTTACTGCGGTAAGGTCCTTACTTCCGTTTCCAAATTCTTCATAGACCTTATTAACATCTACAATTTCTACTTTGTAATTATTTTTTGTCTGATGATAATTCGCCAGTCTTTGTGCCTGTCCCATCAGTTCAGGTACAGTAAGGATCAGGTAATCGATATTGCTGATCGCAGAAAGATTCTGATTGGCAATTCTTCCTACAAACTGTGGTGTAAAAGCGGCATCAGCACGGAATGCTACAAATTCATTGTTGAAATTCTGATCAGAAGCAGTATAAGCAAAATTGAAAGAACCAGCTCCTGCCTTATTCACTCTTCTGTTTGCATTCGTAATATCGGTAACATCCCATACCTGTTCCAGGCCGGACGTATTAGAAATACTGAATCCATAATCCGTATTGCTTCCACTTACAATAGAGTAGTCTCTGAAATTCATCTGAGAGCCATTGAAGGCAAGATTCTCTTTGTACTGAACTTCAAGGTAGTCAAAGTAGAAGGTACCATTTGGGTTTTTAGAGATATCCGGAGTGTATTTCAAGGTAATCTGATTTCCTGTCTGATTGGTAATACTTCCGTTATATCTCATAGGATAGAAAATATACGAATACGTTGGTTCATCAGTAGGAACACTATTCTGATATGGATTCTGACCGTTAATTTTAATGTCAATAGAATTCTGTTGAGATCTGTATCCTATTATCTGTGATCTGTATTTTATAACATCTGTAGACTGAATAGGAGAATTAGTAGTAAGAGTGATCGTCTTTTCTGTCGTGAAAGGAGGGTCTTCTACCCATATTCTTCCTACTTTCAATAAATTATTCTGATCATTGTTGATGACCTGGTAGTTATCATACCGGGTAATCATTTGAGCGGGTAAGTTCCCGTCTATAGTAGCCACTCTTTTTCCTGCTCCTTTATCAAAATTGATATAATAATAGGAAAAGTCATCATATATATTTTTGAGGTTATTACTGGAATCTGATCTTGTCTCTTTTCTTTTGAACCCCTGCCCATTATTGGTATCATAAAGGTTGTATCCATTGGGGCCTTGTGCATAGAATAAGGCATAGTCATTATCATTCCATACTCCATCATCTTCACCCACTACCTGAATGGCATTTTCCTGTAAGGAATTATATCGTGGGTCCTGATTGAACTCAGGCAGCATAATACCTCCGTTTCCATAAATTCTCATATTTTTTGGATTTACAGAAGCAGGGTTGATGCCATTATCTCTTAAAAATTGTGCTGTAATTTTAAATACTCCGGATTTGTCAACCTTTATTTTGTAAAAGTTACCACTGGCAAGAGGGTTGCCGGTAGTTCCTATTTTATTGACACTTCCAAAAGTGTTAATTGGAGTAGAGGCTTCAGAAACATTAAACGAAGATAATCTTTGAACACCTCCTTTTGTCTTTTTGAACAAAGCTACACTGATGCTGGCATATCTCTCCCCATCTAATGTATAATAAGTAACTTCTGCAATATCACGTTCAGGAAGTCCTCCTTTGTCTAATTCGAATAAATCCTGGTTGGAAACACCATCCCAGGCAAGGTCAGAAACTTTTAGCTCCTTTTCTCCGATTTTTTGCTTTGTTACTATAAAAACGTTATTTTGGTTAAAAGAAAAACCTTCATTTTTAAAATTTGGAAGATTTATTTTTGTGTCACCAAAGTCCTGAATTTTAGATCCATTCCATTCTATAGTGTTTCTTTGTGCGTAAAGTGTTGATGCAAAAGCGATTAAAGATAAAAGCGTGACTTTTCGTTTCATGTTTATTATTGAAATTGCTAAATTACAAAATAAATGAAAATTTTAGAATTAAATTGTAATACAATAAAATTAATTTGTTATCGTTGTTCAAAAAAATCAAATCTTTATTTGATTTATTGAATAATTTATTTTTTCTTTGTACTCTTGAAAATATTTATATCGACTATGAAAAAACTAAAGTTGTTTTCATTAATAGCATTAAGTTCTACACTTGCATTAACCAGCTGTGGCGGATCAGGGACCAGCAAAGGTGGCGGTACCAAAAAATTTGTCAGTAAAACAGGTTGGAAACCAAACGAAAAACAGGGTTGGTTTTTTGCAGGAAAGCAACAGAAGCAGAAGGGTTGGCCGGGAATGGTATATGTAGAAGGTGGAACTTTTACAATGGGATTAGTGAAAGATGATGTTATGCACGATTGGAATAATACACCACGCAGAATGCAGGTGAGTTCATTCTTTATCGGAGAAACAGAAATTACTAACTACGAATACCGCGAATACCTGACATGGTTGAAGTATGTATTCCCTCCAAGTGACCCTAGTTTTAAGGAAATCTATAACGGTGCTTTGCCGGATACCTTATTATGGGACAACAAATTATCTAGAAACGATTATAATGAAACCTATCTGCGTTCTCCGGAATTCGATTACTATCCGGTAGTAGGGGTTTCCTGGACACAGGCAAACAGATACTGTGAATGGTTGACAGACAGAGCGAATGAAAAAGCTTTGATGCAGGCGGGTATTATTGCTAAGGATATGTATATCAACGAATCCAATAACCAGGGTGGAACAGCATTTAACATGGATAAATTCAAAGCGAATGATCCTGAAATGCAAGGGTATATCAACGAAAAAAGAATGCAGCAGAAAGCTGGTATGAAAACTACCAACCAAAGATTGCTGGCAGCAAACAGAGCTCCTAATGGTGCAATGGTTCAGAAATTCAGACTTCCTACAGAAGTTGAATGGGAATATGCAGCTTTAGGAATGGCGAAAAACAGAGAATATAACCAATACCTAGGTAAAAAACCTGAGATCGAAAGATTAAGAGGTACCAAAGGAAAAGAAAGAGGAATGTTCCTTGAAAACTTTAAAATGGGTAAAGGAGATTATTCTGGTATCGCTGGATGGAAAAACGATGGATCTGCACAAACTTCAGATGTAAGACAATATCCATCTAACGATCTTGGAATCTATGGTATGTATGGTAACGTTGCAGAATGGACGGCTGATGTTTACAGACCTATCATTGATGAAGATTACAACGACTTCAACTACTACAGAGGAAATATGCCTCAGGCCATTGTAAGAAACGGTGACGGAACTTATAAAATGGTTGATGAGGGAAATATCAAGTATGATACTCTAGCTGATGGTAGATTAGTATACAAAGGACTTCCTGGACAATTCGAAAGAGAAACGATTGCTGATTACAGAAACTATAGAGATGGTGATAAAATGTCTTCTCTAGAATACAGAAGAGAATCAGATTCGGCTGCAGGATTCGATATGTACAATGCACCTAGAAAGAACTTTATTGTAGATGCAAACGGTAGAGTTAAAATGCAGAAAGATTCTAAGGATAGAACATCCGCAATTTCTAACGATGTTAGAGTGGTAAAAGGAGGTTCTTGGCAAGATACTGCGTACTGGCTTGATCCGGGACAAAGAAGATATAAAAATCAAGGTAAAGCTTATGGTTGGATTGGTTTCCGTGTTGCACAGGATGCCAGAACTAATGATAAGAGCAGAACTAGAAGATAATATTTATCAAAAAATACTTTTAAAAAACCTTCCGGATTTTCGGAAGGTTTTTTATTTTTGAATGATGAAATCGCTGAACTTAAAAAACTCAAAAATATTGATGCAGATGTAGCGATTTCTATTTGAAAAAATATATATTTCCACATGAATATAGAACAATTTTATCCTTTATTTTTACAGGCTGATAAAGTAACGATCGATAGCCGAAAAATAGCCAGAAACGATATCTTTTTTGCCTTTTCCGGTGATAATTTTAATGCAGCAACACTGGCCGAAAAAGCCATAGAAGAAGGGGCTTTGGCTGTGATTGTTGAACAGCCTGAATTTGAAAATAAGGATAAGAATATTTTCTATGTTCCGTCTACTCTGGAATTCCTGCAGCAATTGGCCGTTTACCATAGAAGCCAACTTACCATTCCTTTTATAGGCCTTACAGGAAGTAATGGGAAAACAACAACTAAGGAGCTGATTCATGCTGTGCTTTCAGAAAAGTTTAATGTTCAGTATACCTATGGAAACCTTAATAATCACATCGGGGTTCCGTTGACGATTCTTTCTATCAAACCTGAGCATGAAATGGCCGTGATAGAAATGGGAGCCAACCATCAGAAAGAAATAGAACTTCTTTGTACCCTTTCACAGCCGGATTTCGGATATATTACCAATTTTGGAAAAGCACACCTGGAAGGGTTCGGAGGCTTTGAAGGAGTGATTAAAGGAAAGTCCGAGTTGTACGATTATCTTAAAGAAAATCACCAGACAATCATTGTTAACGAAAATGATCCCATTCAGGTTGAAAAAACGGAAAATTATTCACCTAAGATTACTTTTGGAACAGTAGGGTCGGATTATAATTTCGAGGCTTTCTCAGAAGATCATTTTGTAGGATTAATGTATCAGGGAGAAAAGACCGTATCTAAACTGACTGGAGAATATAATTTTACCAATCTTTGTGCTGCTGCAAGCCTTGGACTGCACTTTGGAATCAGCTTTGACAAAATAAAATATGCAGTGGAGCAGTATACTCCGACCAATATGCGTTCGCAAGTCGTGAAAAAAGAAGACAGAACATTGGTACTGGATACTTATAATGCCAACCCAAGTTCAATGACCGCTTCATTAAATAACTTTATCACTTTTGAAGGCCGTAAAACCATCATCATTGGTGATATGCTGGAATTGGGGGCAGAAAGTGAAAAAGAGCATCAAAACATCTTAGAATTAGCCCATACACTTGGATTTGATACCATCATTACTGTTGGAAAACACTTTAAAGGAGTGAATTCATCAAATCTTGCTTTTGAAAACACTATTGAACTGATTGAATATTTACAACATCATAAAATTCAGACAGAAAATATACTCTTGAAAGGATCAAGAGGAATAGCGCTGGAAAAGGTAATTGATTTTATTTAGCCTTTAAAGCCCAGTATTCTTTTACAATAAGCTTAATATTCTTGAATGTGCTTGGGAAAACTTCATCTTCAATCTGAGGGACGTTTTTCCAGGCAACTTCAGTAATTCCTTCCTCTATCTGCGGTTTTGAAGTATCTTCACCATTGAAGTTCATTTCAAACCAATGGGTGCATTTCAGGATTTTTTCACCGTTTCTTTCAATATAAATATGGTAAGTAGTATTGATAAATTGTACCAGTTCTACATCTCTTAAACCGGTTTCTTCTTCAATTTCTCTTACCGCAGACTCTTCCCTGGATTCTCCTTTTTCCATTTTCCCTTTTGGAAGATCCCATTTCCCTAATCTCCTGATGAAAAGCATTTCACCTTCAGGTTTAATAACAAGTCCTCCGGCTGCTTCTATAATTCTGAACAGCTTTTGAAACTCCTGCCAGATTTCATCAATATTCTCACCGTAAACATTCAGTTCGTTCACAGAGGTATTTTCTAAAAGATCCAATGCAATCTCTAAAGTCGTGAAACTTTCATACCCAAGTTTTTTTTCAAGTTCTTCGGGATGCTTAGATATCAATAATTTTTTTTCGTTCACAAAAACTTTATACATCTCAGATAGTTATAGTTAGTATTGATCCTTAGAGGCTAGCGATTTTAAAAGACGGGAAAACAGGTTGTTTTTATCCCGCTTTTTACCACAATTGATACGCAAATATATCAAATTATAGCAACAAAATAAACCATTTGATACGCTTTATTTTCTCAGTGTGAACAATTGTTTGGTTTAAAATGGTATTCTTTCTTAGGGAGAGTTATCCTGAGTGGACATGTCCTCATTAATATAGATTTTACTAATCAAATATTCCCGTGATAGAGATTAAAAAAATATTTATTAATTTAAATGAGAAATTATTTTGATATGGTACAAAAAGCTTTAGACATGAAGATGTTGTATTTATTATGGGCAGATGGCTTGGTGAGATAGAAGTACCTGATTATTTTGAAAAAGAAAAAAAATATGGTTTTGGGTTCTTATTTAAAATGATTGTATTATGAAAAAAATAGTATATGTCATAATTGTATGGATGTTTGTCTTTTCTTGTTCAAAGGAGTCAAAAAAAAATTCATTAACAAAATCTGATAGCAGGAACATACTTACGGATACTACTTTAGTCGACAATATTTTATTAGAACTAGCAGATAGTGCGGATGTAGGAGTATTAAAAATTTATTCAGATCAATATAAGGTTTAAGGGAAAATAAAGATTAAGCCCCCTTGTTATTTTTTGAAAAGAGATGGAAAGGTTCTATCTTTTTCTTATCCTGATATTGCTGTAGATAAAACGATTATTATGCAAGGTAAGAATGGTGTTCAGGTATTCTTTTTAAAAAAGACAGTATTATATATGAAGATTATTTTCCCACGAATTCTCCTTATAATATAAAAGAAGGCGCCGATGAAATAGTGTATCAGGACTTCGCTTATAGATTTTATAAAAATAAATACCAATAGGGTGATACTCTTTTAGAAATTGTTTTTGTTCTTGTTTCAAAATATTATATTTATATAAGCTTCATGTACCGTAAGTTTTTTTTTCTAGTTTAATCTTCTGCCTTCAAAAGTATGCTTTGGATAACGTCTTTGTAGATTTTTTTTATAATTTTGTTGTTATCGTAAATGTAAAGAACCTTATCTTTATAAGAATTTAAATACAAAATAAAAAAATGAATTTAGAAGGACGAAAAATTATTGTCAATAAATCATCTAAAGAGTTATCTGAGCTGTTGAAAACTCCTGAAAATTACAAAGATTTCATGCCGGATGGTCTTCAGAAATTTGAAACCAGAGATAATGGTTTTAAATTCGGATTACAGGGAATGCCGGAAATTGCGCTTAAAATTGATGAGGTAGACGATCAGAAAGCAGTGCTTAAATCTGCAAGTTCAAGTTTAGATTTTTCATTAACTGCTACTCTAAACCCAATCAGCGAGAACCAGACAGAAGTTCAGATGTTGTTTGAAGGTAAATTCAACCCGTTCATCAAAATGATGGTAGAAAAGCCGTTACAGAACTTTATCAATACATTGACAGATAAGATCGAAGCCTACAAATAATAAATAAAAACCTTCAGAAATGAAGGTTTTTTTGTTACTGATTCCTTTTAAAAAGTCCGGTCTTTAAATTTAACCCTATTGAGCCTTCTGCCAATTGTAGATAATTACGCTTACTTTGATCCTTTTCAATGATTACACTTCCGGTAGTCAGTACATTTTTCATTTCCAGAAAGTCTGTTGATGTTGCATCACTGTCGCTTAACGGACCGCTTCCATATCCTGCCAGTTGGGTATAATCGGCAAAAATACTATCAGAAGCTTTGTATCGGCGTTTACTACCTTTTTCTCTGATCCATATCGTATTCGTATTGGCTATAATGTTATGATGAAAGTCGAATTCGTCCCCATTGGTTCCTTGTGTAGTCCAAACGCCACAGAAATAGCCACCATATACCAGCGAATAACGCATAGCACTGCGGCTTCCTGTTCCACCATCGTTTTTCCAAAAAACAACAGGAATTTTACAGTTGAAGAAGACACAATGATCGATTACCAGACCATAACCATTGGCTATAACTCCCACATGCAAAGGTAATACATCTGCATTTCCGGCAAACAGGCATTGTGTTACGAGCAGATCATCCAGGTTTTTCCCGTCACGCCATATAGGATAAGAACGGCGCAGATTGGTGCCATCCATATAAGAGTAATCCGGGCTGCCACTAAAACGAAGTCCTTCAATAGTTACATGGCTAACCTCTGGCTGTATACCTCTTGCTTCTTGTCCGCCTACACCTGGTTCCAATGGAGTGGCCGTTACTACAACCGGCATTTTTTGAGGAGACCAGCCTGCATCATCAGGCATGACATCGGCACGAATGACAAGCCGGTTTTTAAGAGTATATTTATCATTGGTGAATAGGACGGGTTGAGTTAATAAGTGTATCCCTTCTGAAAGAATAATTGTAGTAGCTTCCTGTTCTTTGTTCAAGTTGACTCGTTTTGCAGCCTCCAGAATAGTTTTTAAGGGTTGTATCTTTGTTCCTGCATTGGCATCATTGCCGATTAGAGGATTAACGTATAATTGCTCTGCCTGTAATAAGGATATACTGATTACGAACAGCAGAAAACTAAATGTATATTTTATCATATTCCTTTTTTTTGTAAAAATAGGAACACTCTTACTTTATAAAAAGGTCATTTTATCCTTAAAAAGGTCATTTATATATTCTTTCTGTATTGTTGTGGGGTAATACCAGTAAGTTTTTTAAAGAAGCGGTTGAAATTAGATGGATCTGAGAACCCAAATTCATAGGAAATCTCTTTGGCAGATTTATTTTGATAAAGCTGTTTTTTTATTTCTGAAATTACCTTGTAATGGATCATTTGCTGAGCTGATAATCCACTAAACTGTTTGCAGATTTTATTAAGGAATCCAGGGCTGATATTTAGCATTCTTGAATAAACTTCAACACTTCGGTCATCCACAAATTTCTTTTCCAATAAAGATCGGAATCTATAAAAATCAGAATGAACAGAAGTGTCCCTCTGAACGTTGTAAACACTTGCGTAATATCGATTGAGAATCACCAATAATTGATAGAGAAGTGATCTGATCAAATGATTGCTGTCATTCTGAAGCTGCCCGAATTCCTGTTCTATTCCATATAAAAGATCAAGGCATTTCCCAAATGAGACCTCTGATACCTGCATTTGTGTAGGGCTTGAGTATTGATGGAAGTATTGAAAACGATACAGAAATAATTCATCCGAGAAGAAAAGATGAAGAAAGTCTTTTTCAAAGAGTAGTGTATAGCCCTTAACTTGTTCTTCAATTTCCCAACAACGTATCTGTCCCGGACTTGTGAAAATAACAGTTTGAGGAGCTACTGGCATCTTATTTTCATCCAATGTAAAAGTTCCCCTTCCTTCTTCAATAAAGATGATTTCGTAGAAGCTAAGCTGATGTAATGTGCTGTCTAATACATAATGATTCAGACTTTCGATGCGTCCGATATCCAATAGCAGCTCCAGTCCATACTTGCAGGGGAGAAAATGATAAGTTTTAATTTTTGTGACTGATGCCATTTCTTTTTACAATTTCTTTTTGCTTTAGAAATGTGTTAAAAATACTAATTTTCAGCCAACCTATGATATTGATGGTATCAATTGATTTGTTTAGCAGAATATCAATGCTGTTATGAAGAAGAAATACCTTAGTGCTATGAAAAAAGGTGGTAGATTAAGCGATTATCCCCGAACAATGGTCAGCGATACTTCCTGTAGCAGACGACAGGATATTAACCTCATTGTTCATTTTTAATACGCCCATGAACGCAAAGATTAAAGCTTCCTTATATTCTATAATTTCCTTTTCCGGAATAATGATCTTGGATTCTGTTTTTGCTTTTATTTTCTCTATTAAAAAGGTGTTATAAGCACCTCCTCCGGTTATCAATATATCCTTTATGTCATTTTCGTTGATGACCATAGAAACTTGTTGGGCAATATGTTCAGTAAACGTAGCCAGGGCTTCCAGAGGAAGTATACCTTCAAGTTTTGGAAATATATATTGATGGCACCATTCTATCCCTAATGATTTGGGATGAAGCTGCTGATAGAAGTCTAGAGAATTAAGTTCAGCAATTAACGTTTCATTTATTTGTCCTTTTCTCGCCATGTCCCCATTTTTATCAAAGCTTTCATTCAACTGTTGAGCCAGATGATTAAGGACAATATTGACAGGAGCAATATCAAAGGCGATTCTTTTACCTAGTGATGTCAGAGAGATATTTGAGAACCCACCCAGGTTAAGGCAGGCGTCATATTGTGAAAAAAGAAGCTCATCACCTATAGGAACCAGCGGAGCTCCATTTCCTTTCATCAGAACATCCTGACTTCTGAAATCATAAAGTACCGGTATTCCTGTTTCTATTTTAACAGCTCTGCCGTCTCCAATCTGAAGCGTAAATTTTTTTTGGGGTTGATGGAAAACCGTATGTCCGTGAGAGGCTATCAGATCAATATGCTCAAGTTGATGCTTTTCAATAAATTCTTTAGTTTTTTGCCCCAGATAGAATCCGTAATCAGAATGTAGTTCCAGCAGGTCTGTTACCGAAAGATGGATGGAATTTCTGAGTTTATTTTCCCAATCAGCTGGATAGGGGAGCGTTTCAGCTTTCAGGATCTGAAAATGCCATTTGTCTTTTTTTTCAAATTCAGCAAGACAGATATCCAAACCGTCTAAACTTGTTCCGGACATCAGTCCAATGGCAAGCGTTTTCATAATAACAGAAGCTATTTTTTATTCTCAGAAAGTCTTTTAGAATTAAAGTCTCCTGAATTATTATAGAAAGTATATTCCGAAAAGTCATCCTTAGCAGTCATCCCGTTGGCACCTACCAATGTAGAACCGTCTTCCATCGTTACATACACGGTATCCTTGGTATAGATCCTTTTTTTGATCTGATCCCAGTACACACTCTGCATGGCAAATTTTTGGCCCTCGTTGGTTGTAATTCTTACATTGCCTTTCGCTTCGTAAAACTTTTTGTAATCAAAAAACTTGGCATATTTGGCTTTGATTGTTCCCGGCATTTTGGGTTTTTTCTTATCGAAAAATTCTATATCAATTCCTTTTCTGGCTACCGTATAAGGACTGTCAATCAGTTCATATTTTTCAATAATAGGAGCTTTGGCTTTCAGAATTACAAATCCGGAATCACGCTGTATGATATTCGCATTATTAATGATCTGTGAAGGAAAATTTTTGCTGTTATTTCCGTTCTTTTTAGTAAGATCCTCTTCACAGGATGTCAATATAAAAAATATAGCACAACTAAAAAGGTATGCTATATTTTTATATACTATTTTTTTTGAAAAATTCATTCTAGTTATAAAGAGACTTTCTGAACCATTTATCAGCAAAATTGAAGCCGACTTTCAGGTTAATAAAGTTCTGGTTGATAAGATTATTTTGAAGAGTACCTCTCTTACCTAGTTCTACACCAATCTCTAAACCACTCATTCTTGTTATACTGCTGTTTTTGAATGGAAGCATTACTCCGGCAGAAATACCGAATTTATTGATGCTGTTACCTTCCAGCTTAAGGTTTCCTCTTTCATAGAAAGCTCCATATCTATAGATTACTCTTGAGAAGTAGCTTCTGAAGTTGTTATAATTAGGTAAGTACCATCCACCGGCAGAAATCCTGTAAGTATCCTGTAAGTTGAAAGACTGTCCGAAATAAGCAATATCTTCCCCTTTTTTATAATCAACCTGTCCGGAAAGGAACCAATGGTTCTCACTTCCATATCCAACCCCTACGGATGCCTGAAGCGGAAGAAGGTTTTTAGATTTATCTTCTTTGTAATCAATCGGATTGATATCTGTTTTTGTACCAGCTGCATCAGCATATCTGTAAGTACTGTTGGTAAACTCAGTAGTCATATTACCAATATTTCCGAAAGTTGCGGTAGCTCCGATCGTTAATTTCTTATCAGTACGACTATTCAGCTTCTGATAGCTTGTTCCTAAGGTAAAGTTGAAGTTTCTGATTCTGTTTTTCGTTTCATACCCGGCAATATATTCTGAACCTGCAGAGCTGAACTCAGTAAGATCAGACAGATCCCCAAAATATAAATTAGCCCTTGCTCCCACAGAGAATTCCTGGTTGATCTTATAAGATAAAGCCACAGCAGCTGTGTTTAAAGTACCACTACCTCTAAATTGGTTTTGGTCAATAATAGTCCCATTATCTGCCTTACGCTGACTAAGGATATCATAGCTTTTTGAACTGTACGGTTGGTAGCTGATTCCCATTTTCACCTTTGAGGAAATAGGAAATGCTAATGAAATATTAGAAAGATACGTAGAATGCTTTGTAGATTTCATATCGTTAAAATTCGATTTGAAATAGTTGTTTTCGTTAGTAGCTTCAAGTTTTATACTTGTAAGTTCGAAATTAGCATTGTTTGCAGGGTTGGCAAAGTTGAAATTACTGGTAAAATCACTTATAAAAGCAGTAGAGATACCTCCCATGGAAACAGTTTCGATCGTATTATCATATTTTACATCTCCAATTCCATACTTTGCATACGGAGAGTTACTTAGACTCTGTGCATTTAGAAAATATCCAACTGATATGAATGATACTACAAAGATTTTTTTCATTCTTTATTTTTAAAATAATGCGCAAATATCTTAAATATTAATGAATTGTAAAAATTATATGTGGTTAAAGTTTGTTAAGGGCTGTATAATGGGGAATTTTTAATCTTTAGAGATTATTGCTGTCAATTGTGAATCATGATTTTACTTTATTTATCTAATTGTATAATTTATTGCCATAATTCACTATTTGTATCATGTGAATGGTGAAATGGGAATCTGTTTTACACTGTAATTTCTTTTACCATCCATTCACTCTTGACTTTGCAAAGCAAAAATGAACCATTCACAAATTTAACTCTGATATCTTCTTCAGATTTTTTATCTTTGAAACATGAATTGGGAGAACATCGCCGGACAGGAAAATTTGAAAAAACTTCTTAGAGAAAGCATTGCCGAAAACAGAGTGAGCCATGCCCAGCTTTTCGTAGGAAAGGAGGGATATGGGACTTTACCGATGGTGTTGGCCTATGCAAAAGAGATTTTAAGCCAGGAAAATGAGCATGCTGCTTCAAAAGTAGAACATCTTAATCACTTAGACCTGCACTTCAGTTTCCCTGTGTTTACAGATAACAAAAATTCTTTAAGTAAAAATAAATTTGAAGAGTTTAGAGAAATGATTCTGGCTTCTCCGTATGCAAGCTATGATGACTGGACTGCCTTTTTAGAATCAGAAAACAAGCAGCTTTTTATTTCTGCAGATGAAGTTGATGATCAGAACCAGAAGTTTTCATTAAAAAGTTTCGAAGGCGGAACCAAAATACTGATCGTGTGGAGAGCTGATAAAATGAATATTGCTGCTTCAAATAAGTTTCTGAAATTTCTTGAAGAACCACCGGCCAAAACTATTATCCTTCTTACCGCAGAAAGTACCAACGATATTCTTCCTACGATACTTTCCCGTACTCAGGTGGTGGAAATTCCAAGGATTCATGATGAAGATATTGAAGGCTATTTAAAGAAAAATTTCTCTGTTACTGAAGAAAAAGTAAGAGAAATTGTTCATGAAGCCCAAGGAAACCTTAATGAAGCGATAAAATTGCTGAATTCAGGAGATAAGACTAATGAATTTGAAAGACTTTTTGTGCAGTGGGTTCGTGATGCTTTTATGGTAAAGAAGAAACCGGAATATCTGAGAAGCATTATTCTATGGGCAAGAGAAATAGCGGGCTGGAACAGAGAAAAGCAGAAGAACTTTTTAAATTACTGTTCTGAGATTTTCAGATTAGCACTTCTTCAGAATTATCAATCGGAAAATCTGGTGTATAAAAAGATTGATGCCAATGGTTTTAACTGGGCAGGTTTTTCAAAATTTATCAGTGGAGCCAATATTGAAAGTATTCTGGAGGAAATCAATACAGCAGATCTGCATCTTACCCGAAACGGAAACCCTAAAATAGTCTGGACAGATCTTGGAATAAAATTATCAAGATATATTCATAAAAGTACATAATATAAAACTCCGGACAATTTCCGGAGTTTGTTTTTTAAGCTGTTTTCTTTTCTTTTGTAGGGGTCTTTTTATCTTTTGCCGTGTTTTCTGCTGTTTTTACCTTGGTATCACAACCTTTGTGATGAGCATCTGAACATGCCTTTTTATCCTTTACAGAACATTCTTTTTTGTCTTTTCCAGCGCAACATCCTCCTTCTTTAGGCTTTTCCTGGGCAAAGCTGAATGTAAATAAACCGATGGCAAGAACTGAGATTATTTTTTTCATGATCTAAAATTTTTAAGTGGCTAAATGTAATGCTTTTTTGTTTACTCTATATATTTTTTAATGAAGTCTGAAATTCCTGAAGTTCTTTTTCCATAAAATCAGGATTATCGAGCTGTTTTCGCATCAATTTAATATTACCAATGGTACTCTCTAGAGCAGTCCTGAACCATGGAAACTCCTGACTTAAAGAGGTAAGTTTTGCCAATGCTCTCAAAGAATTACCGGTCTGAGCCAATTGTACAGCATGTTCATATCTGAATACAGGACAATAATAATATTCTTCAGCAACATAATCCCATGTATCATTATCAGCTTCCGTATTCATCAGATAAAGCATGGCAAAAATAGAAGAATCCGTATAGCCTTCGGAGAACCTGAAACAATCAAAAACTGATTCCGTATCATTTTGTTGTATTTTGTTATCCAGTACTTCATGAAATAACTGATGGGAAAGTTCTTTTTCAGAGTGATTTCCTATAATATGGAGCACCGTTGCATATTCCACTTTTACAGCATTATCATCAGGATGATCTTCATAGGCTGTTTCAATATAGTCCTTTGCTGCAGGGTTATTCAATAATACCCGATGAAGTTTTGAAAGTGAAACAAGTTCTTCCTTAGTAAAATGCCTTTTATCCGACATATTTTCTTCAAAATATTGAAGTGCTTTTTTAGAATATCGATCTTTTACGAACCTTTCAATCACCTGCCAGTCTTCAAGCTTTTCAAATTGAGATGGGTCCCAGAAACGGTAAAATAAAGACATGCGGTCCCATTTTGATTGAATATCTTTCCATTCTTTGAAAAGGGTTCCATAAGCTTCATGAGCGAGGTAGGTATTACCTCTGTCATCTTCAAGCGGAAGATTGACATCAAGTGTAGGATTAGAATGATATCTTTTGAAGGCTTCAATGATTTCAAGGTCGAAGCGGTTTCCATCTTCATTGAATGGAACAACCGTTTCTTCTGATACAGCAGGGGTGTCTTCAATGGATGTGGTATTCGTCTCTTGCGTTAACGGAGTAATTGTTTCTTCTAATGGAGCGGATATCTCTTCATTGATTGGAGCAATTGGCACTTCCTGCGGAGTATCATTCTTAAAAGTTACTTCATTTGTCTGTTTTTTTTTCTCTCTCTTAAATATCTTTAAAAAGAAATCGAATAAGCCCATAGAGTTTGTTTTTTGTAAATATAAATTAAATCTATATTAAAAAATCAATCAATCGTTTGATTTGTTTCAAAACTTGTGTAAATTTGCACCCTGAAAATGAACACTAACATGATTTCAAAAGAAGAAAATATATTATTCGCAGCAGAAAAACTCTTTGCAGAAAAGGGTTTTGAAGGAACTTCAACCCGGGAAATTGCAAAAGCGGCTAATGTAAATATCTCTATGATCTCATATTATTTTGGTTCTAAGGAGAAGCTTTATGAGAAACTGGTGGAATATAGGATGAGGGAAGGACAATTTTTTTCAAAGGATATCCTGGAGCGAACTGACATGAATGAGTGGGAGAAAATTGTAAAAATAATAGATCAATTCTCAGACAGAATCAAAAATCAAAAATGTTTTTACAGGATTATGCAGAGAGAGCAGTTGCATGCGGAAAATCCTCAGATTTTAGAGTTTTTGAAAGAGACAAAGATAGGCTTCATCTCCATGTACTCTCAATTGCTGGAGCGTGGTCTGAAAAATGGAATTTTCACAAAGAATCCTCCTATTTATCTACTTCATTCCACGGTGAGCGGAACCTTGTTCTATGCACTTAATGCTAAACTAATGTATAAGGAGTTCCTTAATAATACAGAAGATGAGAGTGTTTTTGATGAAAAATACTATACAGAACTTAACAAACATATAAAACATTTACTAAAAGACCTTTTAGGTTATGAAGAGAATAAATAACTCAGTGATTGCATTATCACTATTCGTAGGAATAGCAAATGCAAATGCTCAGGAGAAAAAGACCCTTTCTCTTGACGAAGCTGTGCAGCTGGGAATCCAGAACAGCAAGAATCTCAAGATCGATGCAGCCAAGATCGAGGAGGCTACTGCTGATCTTTTGGAAGCTAAAAACAGACAGCTTCCGGAGCTGAAGATTTCAGGAAGTTATATGTACCTTCCGATGAAACCGACTGTAGATATGAAACTTGGAGGAGCTTCAGGTGCAGCAGGCGGCCCGGAGATTCATCAGGTATTATACGGTTCGGCTAATCTTAGTGTTCCTATTTACAATGGCGGAAGAATTAAATATGGTATTCAGTCAGCAAAATATTTGGTAGAGGCATCAAAGCTAAGCACGGAAAATGACAAGACTGCTATTGCTTATAATGTGGCTCAGGCCTATAATAATCTGTTTAAAGCTAATCAGTCTATCAAAGTTTTTGAAGAAAATCTGGCGGCATCCCAAAAGAGAGACGAAACTTTCCTTAAAATGGAAAACAATGGACTGATCGCTAGAAACGACAGGTTAAAAGCCAATCTTCAGACTTCTAATATTGAACTTCAGCTGCTTGAAGCTAAAAATAATTACAATATTGCCAATATCAATATGGATTTGTTATTAGGACTTCCTGAAAATACAACACTTGAGGTAGATCAGAATTATATTGAAGAAGGCTCAGAAGTAAAACCTGTTGATTTTTATGTGAACGAAGCAAGAGAAAACCGTAAGGATCTTCAGGCTTTAGTTCAACAGAGAAAAGCAGCAGAATTGGGAACGAAAGCAGCCAAGGCAGAAAATCTTCCTTCATTAGCATTTACCGGAGGCTACATAGCAGCAGATATTCCTAAGTTTCTTACCGTATATAATGCATTGAATGTAGGAATCGGAATTTCTTACAACTTATCCAATATTTGGAAAGAAAACTCATCATTAAGACAATCTCAAGCGAGAGAAAAGCAATTGGCAGCTACTGACGAATTGCTGAATGATAACATTAAGCTTGATGTAAACAGAGAATATCAGAATACAGATTATTCTAAAAAAAGAATTTCTGTTTTTGAAAAATCTGCTGAACAGGCTAATGAAAACTACAGAATTACAAAAAACAAATATGACAACGGTCTTGCAACCATGACAGAATTATTGGATGCAGACGCCGCTCAGATTGCTGCTAACGTTGGCGTAATCAATGCAAAAGCAGACGCCGCTCTAGCTTACAGAAAACTATTGCAAACAACAGGAACTTTAACAATTAAATAATCAGATCGAAACCAAAATGGAAAATAATAATACACAGGCAGCTGAACCTAAAAAGAAAAAAAGTTTAGTTTTTCCTATCATTTTAGCAGCTGTAGTAATCGGAGGAGGAATCTACGGTTACAGAGCATATAGCTACGGGCAGTATCATGAAGAGACTGACGATGCTCAGATTGCTTCCAATATGGCACCGGTAATTTCCAAAATATCAGGATATGTAGCTGAGGTAAAAGTAAAAGATAACCAATTTGTAAAAAAAGGGGACACTCTTGTGATTTTGGACAACAGAGACCAAAAAATGGCTCTTGAACAGTCACAAGCTGCTTTAACAACAGCAAAAAGTAATATTTCTACTGCAGAAGCTACTACTACCGCTACTTCTAAGAATATCAATAGCTCTGAAGCTGCTGTAGCAACAGCCAATGCACAGATTGAAGCGGCTAAAGTAAATGTTTGGAAGACTTCTCAGGATTTAAAAAGATATGCGAATCTTGTAAAGGATCACTCTATTACAGAACAGCAATATGAGCAGGCTTTGGCTGCCAAACAATCTGCAGATAAACAACTTCAGGTGTTGGTAGAGCAAAGAAACCAAATTGCGCAGCAGACTACCATTGCTTCTTCTCAGACTGCAGCGAGCTCTCAACAGATCAGTGTTGCGAATTCAGTAGCAAAACAAAGAGAAGTAGATGTAGAAAATGCTAAATTAAACTTATCATACACGGTAATTTTAGCTCCTGAAGACGGATATGTTGGAAAAGTATCCACTCAGGCAGGTCAGTATCTTCAGGCAGGAGCCCAGCTATTTGCTTTGGTTAAAAATGACCAAAAATGGGTAGTGGCGAACTTTAAAGAAACGCAGGTAGATAAAATGGTAGAAGGCCAGAAAGTGAAAATTGAGATTGATGCTTTCCCTGATAAGGAATTTGAGGGAGTAGTAAGTTCATTCTCTCCGGCTACTGGGGCTACGTTCTCTATCCTTCCTCCGGATAATGCAAGTGGAAACTTCGTAAAAGTAGTTCAGAGACTTCCCGTAAAAATTGATTTTGTAAATATAGATAAGAATATTGCAAAAAGATTAAGAACAGGGATGAATGTGAAGGCTGAGGTTTCTTTGAAATAGTATTCATGTATTTACGTAAAATGTATTCATGATGAATTGAAAATCATTAATACATCCTAACATTTTACATTAATACAAATATTCAAATAAAATTATGCAAGACTCATTAGTAGAATATGGAGCCCGAAGAGTGATTATTACAATCACAGCTATTCTTTGTGCCCTTCTTGAAATTGTAGACTCCACGATTGTCAATGTTGCCTTGAATGAAATGAAGGGGAATCTTGGAGCTACGCTTTCAGAAGTGGGCTGGGTAATTACTGCCTATGCCATCGGAAACGTAATTATCGTACCGATGACCAGTTGGCTTTCCCAGCAGTTTGGACGTAGAAATTACTTTGCGGCATCCATCATTATATTCACCATATTTTCATTCTTATGTGGAAATGCGACCAATATTTGGGAGCTGGTATTTTTCAGATTGATGCAGGGAATCGGTGGGGGAGCCTTATTGGTAACTTCACAAACGATCATTACGGAATCTTATCCGATAGAAAAAAGAAGTATGGCTCAAGCCATTTATGGTCTTGGGGTAATTATTGGTCCTACATTAGGCCCACCATTGGGAGGATATATCGTTGATAATTTCAGCTGGCCCTATATTTTTTATATTAATATTCCAATTGGGATTGCAGCAACTTTGATGACACTGCAGTTTGTGAGAAGTCCGAAATATGCTGAAAAACGTAAAATTTCAGATGTTGACTGGATAGGTATTGGTTTGCTGGCAGTAACAGTAGGTTCATTACAATTCATTCTGGAAAGAGGACATGAGGAAGACTGGTTTGCCAGTGGAATGATTGTAGCGTTTACAGTAGCAGCTGTTTTAGGATTTATATTATTTCTTTGGCGGGAACTTACCTTTAAATATCCGATTGTAGAGCTTAGGGTACTTAAAAACAGTAATTTAAGAATCGGAACAATGATGTCATTTGTACTTGGATTTGGGCTTTATGGGTCCACATTTATTGTTCCACTGTACACGCAGAGTATTTTGGGTTGGACGGCACTTCAGTCAGGAGCATTGATGATTCCGGCTGCATTAACAACAGCCTTTATGATGCCTATCATTGGTAGATTATTGGCGAAAGGTGCAAAACAACAAATATTGGTCTCCCTCGGATTGTTTATCTTCTTTATCTATAGTTTCTGGGGATATAAAATTCTGACTCCGGACACCAGTAAAGATGCTTTCTTTTGGATGCTGATTGTAAGAGGTGCAGGATTAGGATTACTATTTATTCCGATAACATCCTTGTCATTAAGTACTCTTAAAGGACAAGAAATTGGTCAGGGAGCAGCCTTTACAGGAATGATGAGACAGTTGGGAGGATCTTTCGGGATTGCCGCGATTACGACTTTCATTGCCAATGCAGGCCAGACCTACAGGAATAATCTGATTTCTCACCTCGATGTAAACAGTTTTGATGTCCAGCAAAGGCTGGCAGCTTTGAAAGCCAGTTTCATTGCAAAAGGGATGACTCCTGATGCCGCAATGAATGCTGCTTATAAAATGCTAGACCTCTCTGTCACCAAGCAGGCAACAGTATTGTCTTATATGGATGTATTTCTTTACCTCGGGGTAATATTTTTAATATGTATTCCGTTTATCTTATTTATTAAAGAAAGAAAGAGTAAAGAAAAGATAGATTTGAGTGAAGCCATGCACTAAATTTTAACTAAAACCTTCGGATATTCCGGAGGTTTTTTGTTTAAAATGATAATGACTTAAGATTCATTACATTAATTATTATGATTTCCATCTTCCTCCTTCCGTTCTAATTATATATCAATCTTTTATTATAAAAATAATATCACTTATTGGAGAATTTATTTATTTTTTTTAGCTTTACGCTACCAAATGAAAAAATATGAATAGATTCCCTCATCCCTATAAAACCTTTTCAAAAGGCCCAGATTGGAGTATAATATTACATGCTTATCTGTAATCCAATATTTAGTGTTATAGTTTTCCATTACTTTCATGTATTTTTTGATGCTAAAGTAAAGGGTGGTATTCCTGATTTCTGAAATTGAATAAAGAAATAGAGGAACAGATATTTTATTCATTCTGGATATTTTTAAATCGATACCGTGTTTTATGATTTAAAAATATTTGTATTTGCTAATAACCTACTTTATAAAATTTAACTATGAATCCAATACAGCTTCCGGAAACTTTTACGGCATTATCAGATTTCAGGAAACATGATGTCTATTTGCCAGAAATGGATCAGAACCTGATTATTTCAGATTTCTTTCCCGGGACGTTTACAGAACTTACCCAACGTCTCTCAGATATTACAGGAGCATTTTATGGCGGATTACTGAAGCAGGCAGGTAAGCTTTATGGTGCAGAGACCATTAATGAGCTTTCTACTGCTTTTATGTACGATCTCGGATCAAAAATGGCTTTGAGAAATCTGGAAGCAAAACCTGATCTGCAGCCAGGAATTCCGGCAGTCGCCAAAATCGTAATTGGAGCAGTTTTTACATCCAGTCCCGAATATAATTTTGATTTCAAAGAATTAAATGACCACAGAGTTGAACTACTGATTAAAGGAGTAGACCGTTACCACAAAATCACACAAAGTCTCCAGATCGCAGGACTGCTGAAGTGGCCGGTTATAGAACCTTTTATACAGGGAGTATGCGATACTATGGGACTGGATGTTTTATTTGAAATGAAAGTGCTGAAACTCAATCCTGACAGCTCATGTATATATGAAGTAATTGTGGAGAAGAGATAACTTTTCATTTTATCCATTCGGATATCAACATTAATAGGAGCGGGCTTTAGCCCGCTCTCATTATTAAAATCCCATTCATTTGGCTTTAGCCAAAACACACATCCCAAATCATGTTTCCCTGGCAAATACAGATGAGGTATAATATTTTATCTTATAATTTCCACCCATTCAATCCCACTAATATCAATCAGTTTCAAGGTATGAATAGCATCTTTCTGAAGAATATCATCAATTCCGATATTGACATCAGCCTTAGCACCTAATGGAATAACAAGACTGTGTTTTCCCGGTTTTACTTTGGCTACATAATGATTTTTGATATTGTCTTTAGAAAATTCTGAAAGCTCTTTATGATCGATTTCCTTTAAAATATTTCCGTTTTTATCCAGAATATGGATTCCTATAAGGAAAGAACCATATACATCGGCGCCTTCAGTTCTGTAAACTTCAAATGTTAAATCTGAATCACGACGGGAAATATTGGAAATTTCAAGCTTTGGTTTGACAGATTTATTGTGTAAGGTTCCCCAAACGCCCCCATGAAAATATTGATTGGTATAAAGGGTAAGTCCGAAAATCAGTAGTGAACCCGTTAGTACAAACACCTTTGGCTGAGCTATAGGAAGAATTCCCGAACCTAGCCATTGGAACCATTTGGATAGGGTAAAGCTGTTGTTTCTCTTTATAAAATAATTATCGATGGAATAAGAACCACTCCCCGTAAGGAACAGAACGAAACCACCTGCAACTCCCAAAACTCCAATCTGCCATTCATCCACGCAGGTAGTTCCCAGCCATCCTGAACCCAATAAGATTCCCAGAGCAAGGCTGAAAATTCCTATACTCATCAGTCGGGTAAAAAGACCTAAAATGATAAATAATCCTACGATGGCTTCAATAATTGTAAAAATCATCATAGACCTTTGCAAAGCATCCGGATGGATAACCAGGTACTCTATAATAGGTTTAATTCCCAGAGCATTCGGTAAAAAATGATTGAATTTCTCCCCGATATATCCCTTTTCATCAGGAATAAGCTTGTTTTCGAGGATAAGTCTGCGCCAGAAGGCTGAAAAATAAGTCCATCCGATGACCATTCGGAGAGATAAAGTGTATAATCCGGCCAGGTCATAAGACTGGCTGTTGGTAGTATGTTTCATTAAAATTGATATTGTATTGTAAAAAACTGGTTTTCAGGCTTAAATGAAGTTTTAAGCCAGATTCAATTTCAGTCTTTTAAATAAAATATACTTCGGTGGGCTGTTTCCTGTTGTATGCCCAGAATATTCATTAAAAAAGCTAAGATGTTCCCCTGTAATTCTGATACTGGCATTAAAATCTGAGAAAGTTTCTTTGTATTTAGATTTTGCTTCAGCTTTTGAAATGGAAATTTTTGATGAAGTAGTAGAAGTATCACAGTGTAAAGAAAGCCCGGATGTTATCTTTACTTTGTTTAAACCGCTGATGTATTGAATGTCAAAAATATCAAGAACATTTCTTTTGACAGAACATGGTGATAATGAAAACGCCAGTATAAGCATCGTAATGATGGCCTTATAAGTCTTCATATGGATTCTGGTGTCTGACATTCCTACAAAACTACACTTTATTTTAATTTCAGCTCAATAAATTTTAAAAATTCATCCTGCTGATCTACAAATAAATAGTGTGAACAGTTATCGATAAGTTTAAAATTCTTCTTTCCGACAATATTTTTAAGACTGTTCAGCTGCTTTTCAGAGAATATTCCGTCATTTTTTCCATACACCGCAAAAAGAGGAATGCTTTTTCTTTTGATCTCTTTTAAAATTGCTGTATTGTCAAGGTTATTCAAAGGCTCATTCTGATAAAATTTAGTTGGAGAATTGTGGTTTCTGATGTTATTTTTATAGAATTCACCAGTTTCATATTCCTTTCTCAGACTTTTACTTTCCGGAGTAGGGTTGGGCATATTGAAGAAATCAAGTTTACTGGCAATTTCATAGCATCTTTTTCTGTAAGCAGCGGAGCTTTTGTCCAGGTTTTCTATTTCAGAAATTTCCTGCAACTGAGCGGAATCATTTTTAAAGTGTTCTTTGGCCTGTTTTAAAATATGATCGTAGGTTTGCTGTTGGGTGAATAGTGCACCTGCCAGGGTTAATGTTCTTACTTTTTCAGGAAACTGATTGGTGAATAGTGTACCAATGATTCCTCCAAAGCTGTGGGCAAGAATATGAGCTTTTTTGATATGATAAGTTTGGTAAAGCTGATTCAGATCTTCAAAACTTTCTTTGAAGGTCATGGTTGCACTTTCATCTTTAGAACGTCCTTCACCACGTCTGTCATAGACAATAACATAAAATCCTTTATCAGCCAGCTTCTGAGCTGTAGTTCCTTCAAATAAAGTAGCATTACCACTAGGACCTCCGTGAATGAAAATAACAGCAGGATTCCGCGCATTTCCATAAGCTTTTGAATAGATAGTCTGAGCATTTGTGGAAATTAAGAATAAGCAAAGAAGAAGTGAGAATAATGATTTCATGGCTGATACTTTGAGATTACGAATCTAGCTAATATTTTTGAGGTGTAGAGTGGAAAGTTATTGATTGAGGTCGTTTTTTAGGTATGTTGTAAAATGATTCCTTCAAAAATTTCCTGAATTTTCGCCAGCCCTGTTCTTTTGGAATCAAGGAACTTCTATTTTCCAGTCTCCATCTTCATTTCCTCAAAAAAAAATTCTCTACTGACTAACAGTTGTCACGATCCTGTCTTATCTTTATCCCGTTAACTAAAACATATACTTCAATGAGTTATTGCTTAGCCATAGAGGGAATGCAGCCTAAGAGCAGAAAAGAACTGCATAAAAACTATCACGACAACTATTATGGATTTCCCATTCATGATGATAATGAATTGTTTGGACGATTGATTTTGGAGATCAATCAGGCAGGCTTAAGCTGGGAAACAGTTTTAAAGAAAGAAGACAGTTTCAGAAAGGCATATGATAATTTCGACATCCAGAAAATAGCAGCCTACACAGAAGAAGACCGTGAAAGGCTTTTGAATGATAGTGGGATTATCAGAAATAAGCTGAAGGTAAATGCAGCCATTGAAAATGCAAAGACCATTATGGAACTGCAAAAAGACTTTGGCTCCTTTGAAAAATGGATAGAACATCATCATCCCAAAACATTACCGGAATGGATGAAACTTTTCAAGAAAACCTTCAAATTTACAGGCGGAGAAATTGTAAATGAATTTCTGATGAGCACCGGATATCTGAAAGGAGCCCATCATGAAACCTGTCCGATTCATGCAAAAGTGTTGGTACAAAAACCTTTGTGGAAAGAAACGGAAAAGAATTAAATGATTCTGGACTATAAAATTTAACTC
Source organism: Chryseobacterium sp. G0162 (assembly GCF_003815715.1). Taxonomy (NCBI): domain Bacteria; kingdom Pseudomonadati; phylum Bacteroidota; class Flavobacteriia; order Flavobacteriales; family Weeksellaceae; genus Chryseobacterium; species Chryseobacterium sp. G0162. The sequence goes on from NZ_CP033922.1 coordinate 3,974,615, forward strand.
CAAAAGTCACAAAAGAACTAACCACTTAAGTAATTTGAAGGGAGAAGTTTCGCGTATAATAAGTTCATATAAGACGAAAATCAAAGATTTTCAAAAACTTAAGTGAACTTTTATGCAGTATTATTATAAACTTTCTTAAGTGAACTAAAGTGTTTAAGCATAAAGCTTTTGTGACTTTTGTGGTTTAAAATATCATTCCTTGTGGTAGATTTCTTTTTTTATTAATTCTTTATGTTCTATTCCCCATTTTTCGAATTCCAGAATAATAGGTTTTAGCTTATAACCAATCTCGGTTAATTCATATTCTACTCTTGGCGGAACTTCAGCATAAACAGTTCTTGTGATGATTTTATCTTCCTCCAATCTGCGAAGTTGAAGAGTAAGCATACGTTCTGTAATGTTGTGAAGTTTTTTCTTTAATTCACCAAATCTCATTTTACCATTGATGAGGTAGCAGCAGATAGCTAATGCCCATTGTCCGCCGATGATATTGGATGCATACACTTCCGGGCATTCGTCTGCAAGAGCTTTTTTATTGGCAAAATTGGTTGAGGTTTCCTTTATTTTAGTCATTACTTACATTTTTTATAGTACCCTACAATAGGTTGCTAATGTACGAAATGTAAGTAGTGTGTTGTAATTTTGCAATAGAAATTTAAACATAATGAAGACTTTAGTAATCGTTACTCATCCTGAAATTGAAAAATCTGTCATCAATAAAAGATGGATTGAAGAATTAAAAAAATATCCTGAAAAATATACCGTTCATCAATTATATGAAGCTTATCCTGATGGAAAAATTAATGTAGCCAGAGAACAGGAGCTTATGGAATCTTATGATAAAATTGTATTTCAGTTCCCTTTTTACTGGTTTAGTAGTCCACCACTTTTAAAACAATGGTTAGATGAAGTTGTTTTGTACGGTTGGGCTTACGGAAGTAACAGTGGCTACAAGTTAGCAGGAAAGAAAATGTCATTGGCCGTTACTGCAGGGATTGATGAAGAAGGCTATAGTATAACCGGAGAGTACAAATATACTATGAAGGAACTGTTTCGTCCTTATGAACTGACTTTTGATTATGTTGAAGGACACTATGAAGAACCTTTTGTTTATTATGGCATAGAGCGTGACTCTTCGGATGAGTGGATTGAGAGAAGTGTCCCGATGTATCTTAATTTTTTGGATAATCTATAAAAACATAATGGGAATCTATTTAGTGCTCTTCTTTAAATAGATTCCTATTCCTAATACAGTTAAAAATACTCCTATAATTAAAAAGGGAAGCCATAGCACAAAAGAGATCTCACTGAGTTTGATTATAAATACCGGATAGCTTCCTCTTGCAGTAAACATTCCTACAGATAGTAAAAACATAATGATGGAAAGGAAAATCATTGAAAGTCCTATCAGGAAAATGTATTTATTAAACCTGTTCATATTTAACTATTTAAAACCCTGTTAATTCTTTTTTCAGCCTCTTCTTTCGTAATTCCATTATAAAAATCATGAACGAAAGGATGGTCATAGCTTTGATGTGGGAAAACAAACGGGCGTCCGATGGTATTATCCACTACGACTGTTGTAGGAATACTTTCAGAAAAATCATAGTCGGGAAGATAGGTATTAAGCCATCCGAAATATTCAGCTTTGAATTCTTTATGATCATAATTTTCAACATATTCAGTATAGCTTTTTTCACTTAATGAAACCCATACTCCATAATCAAGATCCCTGCAGTCATCGCTAACTTCCTGTATCAAAACAGCCCGAATGAATCTATTGGTCTCTTCAGGACTTTCAACAAAGCAAAGGTCTGAAGTGAGCTTTGCGTTTTTCATTTCTTCCTCAGAAAGGCAAGAGTAAAAATGGGGAGCATTATAAGCTAATGCAGGCCAGTCTTCTTTTTCTTCACCACAACAATCACAGATATATTTCATGGATGTAATTTTAAACTAAAATACTTAAAAATTTTTACCCTACCGTTGGGGTGTCTTCTTCTTTTAGTATTTTTTTCTCCTTCATGGTGAGCATCATCCGTTCATATTTGTATTTCTCCCAATCAAACTGATTCAGAAAATCAAGAGCAGCCTGAAAACCCCGGTTGAAAAGATCCTCCTTTTCTTCCTGTTTCATGAAGAAATTCAACCAGCTGCTGGTTCCACAGTTGACGGATTGTATACTGTATAAACGATAGAAACTATGTTTGGTAAGAAACATCTTGTCATTAAAACCTTTTAAAGTACTGATGATATTTCCGGCATAGCTGAAAGGTGTTTTCAGGATTTCTTCACTTGTTTTTCCTTTTTCAGAAAGAAGATCAGAGTCACTGGTAAGTTGTACTGCAAAAAGAGGCATTCTAGGATAAAACACTTCATCCGCATGAAACAGATCAATAGGGAAATTGGAAATACTGCCTCCATCAATGAAAACTCTCACCGGATTAATATCTTCCTTTTTGGTATTCATCCAGAATTTCCATGCATATTTCACAGAATCTTCGTCCTTATTAATTCTCTTCTGAAAAGGCTCAAAGAAAAAAGGGACGGACATGGATGCTCTTACAAACTCTGCCGGACTAATGTGTTTCAGTTCTTCTTCAGACCAATATAAATTAGCCATAGTAGGCAGTTCTACTTTTATTTTGGCATTGATGTCTGTAGTAATCACAACATATTCGGAGCGAAGCAGGTAGAACGGGTTGTTTTTATAATAATCATTATTAAAAGCACTGTCATAGAAAATCTTATATCTTGTCTGATCGATATGTTCCAGGTTTTTAGCCTTGATTTTATCAATACTTGCTAACGTAATGTTATAGTATTCCTGTCCGTTTCCATAGCGGTAGTTGAGGTTGAGGTCGTGCTCCTTTTGTATAAACTTCTCATTGAGATTAGCCACCGTTTTTATTCCAAAATTATCCAGAGCAGTTTTCATGGTGTTCAGGAAAACATTTCCTGGATTAAGCCCACTGTTTTCCTTTCTGAAGTTGTTGTATAATTTTTTGATGCAGAAAAAAAGGATAACTGCAGGAATTAAAGGAATTAAAAACATCAGTTTGGCACTCAGAATGCTTTCTGAAGGAGCTGCAAAAGGAATACTGACAAGAATAATGAACAAAATAGCTGCAATAATAGCATTGATCTTAAAGAAATTCTTATTGTTCAGCATTGCATGAAGGGTTGTCTTTACATACGTTTTTCCATCCATGAAATCAGCAAAATCCCAACTGAAAAGGATTTCTTTGATAAGCTCACTTTTAGGTTCTTCCTTTGTTTTACAGGCTGCAATAAGCATCGTATTGATGGCTCCGGCACTGGTTCCTGCAACTTTCAAAAAACGGATTCCGAACACCTCTAATGCATAAAGATAGCCCACCAATGCACTTCCCCAGACACCGCCGCCTTCCTGCACAAATTCTATATACTGATTTCCTTCTGCATCCAACAGATCAGAAAACTCCTTTGTAGAAATATTCCCTTGCAGAGCCATAAGCTTATCTTTAGACGCCTGTGATAGAGAAGGATCTTCCAGAATTTTATTAAGGGTTTCAGTTTTCATAGGCTATGGTTTTCGGTTCGTAATATGCTGTCATTACGAACCGTCGGTGAAGCAATCTCTAAATTACTATTTATTTGGAAATCATAAGACTGTTTTATAGTAAAGATGGATAATATATTAGATGTATTGCAAGAACAAAAATCAGATATTCCACCAGATGAGATGCTTACAGTTCAAGTTGATTTCCATAATCATCTGCATGATCTGTGAGAAACATAAATTCATCCTTAGCATTACCACTGTCTACGCCTCACATAGATGAACGTACTGATGACAACCAATGCCATGCCTCCCAAGGTGAAATAATAGCCATATTTATGGTGAAGCTCAGGCATATTATCAAAATTCATCCCATAAACTCCTGCAATAAAGGTGATAGGTAAGAAATACACTGAATAAATAGCCAAAACCTTCATCACCTGGTTGGCTTTCTGATCCGAAAGGGCCAGAAACATTGAAATAAGGTTGGTAATCTGGATGTTCAGATGGTCAAAATCGGCAACCACGTCCTTGTGTTTATCCTTTAAATCCACAATTTCAGAATCCTGAAGGTTCAGCAGCTTAAACTTATCAATAGCATCTGTGGAAATGACTAAAACCCGTGAATTCAGTCCGGATTTTCTTTTCAGTTTGTAGAGTCTTCGGATCTGGCTGGTGTGGTTGGTATTTTTAAGGAAAATTTCATTCTCAATATTATCCATCGTTTCCAGTAAGCTTATGGATTCATCATCGAAGCTTTTCATAATCAATATCGCGATCATCAAAGCTACTTTCTGCGGAGTTACTTCTTCCTGCGTGAGGGTAAGTTTTTTTTTCGTTTCAGAAATACTTCTTGTTTTCATTCTGTGGATGGTGATAATGGTTTTATCCAGAATGAAAATCGCAATTTTTGTACTGATATCGCTGATGGTGTTCAGGTTTTTCCTTTCCAGTTCTGTACTTTCACGGAGAAGAAAGAACTTTACATTCCCGTCTTCTTCATATTTGGGAAGGTGATTGGGGTCTATGGTATCTTCCAGAAGGAGATTATTGATTTCGTATCGTTCATGAAGGAATTTCAGGTCTTCCGCAGTAGGAGCCTCTACATCTACCCATTCGCAGTGGGTACTTCTGTATATTGTATCAATTGGCATAAAGTAAAAATACTAATATTTTGAAATACTATGTTTTAAATAAGTTTATCTTTGCCAAAATTATAAAACTATATGATTAAAAGTACAATAAAAGGTGTGGGATTTTATGTTCCAGATAACGTTGTTACCAATGATGATCTAGCCAAACTAATGACTACCAATGATGAATGGATTACGGAGAGAACAGGCATCAAGGAACGAAGACACAGAAAAAACAGAAATGATTCTCAGGAAACTGCTGCTTATCTGGGCTTCAAAGCATCAGAAAAAGCCATAGAAAAAGCGGGTTTAACAGCTAAAGATATTGACTATATTGTTTTTGCAACCCTTTCACCGGATTATTATTTTCCGGGATGTGGAGTTTTGCTTCAGGATATGCTGGGATGTGATACCATCGGAGCATTAGATGTAAGAAATCAGTGTTCAGGATTTGTATATTCTATGAGTGTGGCTAACGCATTTATTAAATCAGGTACTTATAAAAATATCCTTGTTGTAGGAGCAGAAGTTCATTCTTTTGGATTGGATTTTTCTGATGAAGGAAGAGGTGTTTCTGTTATTTTTGGAGACGGGGCAGGAGCTGTTGTGCTTTCGGCAACAGAAGATGAAAATGCAGGAGATATTTTAGCCGTAAATATGCATTCTGAAGGGAAATATGCAGATGAATTATGTACGCAGTTTCCAGGTTCTAAGTTCGGATGGAGCGATAGAATGAGAAAAGAACCGGAAAATGTAACAGATAAGGAAGTATATCCTATCATGAACGGAAACTTTGTATTCAAACATGCGGTAACAAGATTCCCGGAAACCATGATGGAGGCCTTGAATAAAGCCGGAAAAACAATCGAAGACCTTGATATGTTTATCCCTCATCAGGCTAACCTTAGAATTGCTCAGTTTGTTCAGCAAAAGTTTGGATTACCGGATGAGAAAATCTTCAACAACATTCAGAAATACGGAAATACAACTGCAGCTTCTATTCCTATTGCATTAAGTGAAGCTATTGAACAAGGGAAAATCAAAAGAGGAGATTTAGTACTTCTTTCAGCTTTCGGTAGCGGGTTTACCTGGGGAAGTGTTCTTTTTGAATATTAATCAAATGAAAGGCTATAACAAATCGAAAATTTGTTGGAATTAAAGCCTATAGAAAATAAAAACCGCAGAATATTCTGCGGTTTTTTTATGTTTTTGCCTGTAAATTAAAGGCTTTTCAATAGTTTCTCGGTATCAGAAGAATCCTGTCCTTCACTTTTTGCAAGTTCGATGGATTTTTCAGCCCACATCTTCGCATTTTTTTTATCACCAATCTTATTGTAAAGATTAGCTAGTGTATCTGTATTGGCATAGCTCTGTCCTTTTTTTATAGATTCCTGACCCCATGCAATAGCCTGTTCCAAAGAGGTTTTATTGCTTACATTCTCAAAGAAGTTCCAGGCTGCAGAATTTAATTCTGAACCGTTTGCCTTAGAATAGTCCTGATATACCTCTAAAGTCAGCTTTTCAAAAAGGGCAATATCTTTGTTTTTTAAAGCTCTGCTGGCTTTTAGTTTCTTTAGTAATTTTTCTGCATTTTCTTTGCTTACGAATTTCTGAACTTCTGTAATAAAGTATTGGTCATCCCAGGTTTTAGTATCAGGATTATAAGCCTTTTTAGTAATCGTACTCATTTGGAAGTTCTGATTAAATCTTTCATACCTGTCGTCAGGGAAAAGTTTCACGATCTCTGCTTTTTTATCCTGAAAGATTTTGTACAAAGGACTTTCTGTTGTTTGTATACCCGAAATAAGAAGTTGGGCATCCTCTTCATCCATTGTAGGTTTCACCTGAAAATAACGATTCAATACTTTTTCAGCAAACTCTCCATCATTATAAATGGTAAGTTCTGCAAGGTTTTTTAAAAATCCAGGTTCCTTTTCTCCTTTTTCAAATTGTTGTTTTAAAGAAGTAAGTCTTTTATTGGGGTCTCCAGCATCTGTAGCAAATTGGATGAAGTCTTTTTCTTCTACATATCCTAAAGTTCTGTGTACAGCTTCACCGTTTCCGTCAATAAATAAATAGGTAGGGAATGCTTTTACGTTGTATTTTTTTGCCAACGCTATTCCTTCTCCTTTTTCCATATCAATTTTAACATTGATGAAATGAGCGTTATAATAATCCCCAACATTCTTCAAAGGGAAGATATTTTTGACCATCAGTTTACAGGGGCCGCACCATGATGCGTAAGCGTCTACAAAAACCAGTTTGTTTTCTTTTTTAGCTTTGGCAAGGATAGAGGCAAAGTTGCCATCTTCAAATTTGATGCCCTGCGCCCATGCAAAAGCACCTATAAATAGAGTAGAAAGTATCACTATTTTTTTCATAAAAAACGTTTTGTTTCCTGCAAATGTAATAAATATGATGACATTTAAGTTATTCACATTGAAAATAATTATTGAAGAACTTTATTTTTAATACAGGGATAGCCCTATATGAAAGAAAAACATCTATTGTTTCAAGCTTATTATTAAAATTAATGTAAATGATTATTTTAGTTAAATGATTAAATTTCAGTAGAATATTTTAATAAAAAGCAAAATATTACTAATTTTGTAAAAAACAAAAAGACACCCGTGAGAAAATGATGAATTATTATAAGAATAATAATTTGTTTTTTTATGTCTAATAATCTATTGAAACTTTTGTTCTTGCTGGCTACAGCAATCTCTATATCTGCCCAGAAAAAAAACGACTTCGATCAGGTGTGCGAAAGGACTTCCTCTATCACAGCCTATAAAGATTTACCCAAGGCCATCAAAACAGCCGATTCCCTTTATATGGTGGCTCATCAACCATTAGAGAAAGTGAAAAGTCTCATGCTGTCCTCAGAGCTTTACCATCATGGTGGAGATCTTAAAAAAGCAATATGCTACAGTGAAAATGCCCATTCTTTAATTGAACAGTCTCATGATACGGAATGGATGGCCCGCGTATGCCGATTGTTAGCGAGACAGTATAGACAGGTAGGGTTATACGAAAGATCTAAAAAATACATTATTAAAGGACTGGGAGCCTCCAGACAAATTTCCGGTTTTCAAAATAGTAATGAAGCTGAGGGACATCTGAATCAGGAGATGGCTTTCTATGAAATGGAAGCAGGTAACTATGTAAATGCAATACAATACATTGAGTTTTCTCTGAAAAATTTTGAAAAAATAGACGGTGAGGGTGAAGACAGAACTCAGGCCGCTTCTTATCAGTTGCTGGGAGATATCTATTTTAAGCTTAATGACTATGCGGTTTCCGAAGATTATTACAGGAAAGCTGAAGATTTGCTTAAAGCTGGAAGCTGCACCCTTGGACTGGTTTATAACGGTCTAGGGGGAATTCGTGTAAAGCAAAAGAACTGGAAAGATGCAGAGCTATACCTGAAAAAGGCTGAAAAAATTGCGGATACCTCCCGAAGTCTAAAGCTTAAAAAAGCGGTTTACTCCAATATCAATGATTATTATGAAGGAATAGGAGATAATTTTAAAGCATCTCTATATGCTGTTAAATATGTGAGAGCCTATGACAGTATTGCAGCCCGGAATCAAGGATTTACTGTAAAAACTAAAGATTCAGCGGTTCCTAAAATGAACAAAGGAAATGGATCGATGAATGTAGCTAAAAATGTAGCTATTATTATATTGTTGGTTTCTTTGGTAGGGTTAATTATCTTTTTTAGAACAAGACAGAAAAGACAGGTTACAAAGCTGAGAAATATTATTAGGACTCAAATGAGTGTGGGCAACGGTTACAAATCATCTTTATTAAGGCAGCCCATAAATTCTGAATTTTCTAATATATCCGTAGAAGAAATAGACGAGAAAGATTCTGAATCCGCTCGAAAGAGAAATGACTCTTTGATGACTTCTGAAACTGAGACTAAGCTGCTTGAACTTCTTGATGAGTTTGAGAAAGGTGATCTCTATAACAATAAAGGAATGTCACTTTCATTTTTAGCAGGGGAACTCAATACCAATACGAAATATCTTTCTTATGTAATTAATCAGCACAAGACTGCAGATTTTAAGACTTATATTAACAGGTTAAGAATCAACTATATTGTAGATAAACTTATCAATGATGAGAAGTACAGACAATACAAAATCAGTATTCTTGCTGACGAGTGTGGCTTTTCTTCACACAGTAAATTTGCTGCTGTATTTAAAGCCGTTACAGATTTCTCACCTTCAGCTTATATTAAACATCTTGATGCTGAAAACCAGTTAGATAAAGATGTTCATTTTCGTGAAAACGATTAAAAATAAATAGCTTTTAATATTCTGTCTTGCTATTTTCATGAAAATGGATAACCTATTGTTTTTTGTAAGACTGCTGCAATCCTATCTTTGCAACAGTGTTAAGGGAATGACTACAATATTACATCTTATCTATTTTATTTTAGAAGGAATTGTTTTTTTCTTGAAATAAAATAATACTCTTCCACAAAAAACAAACCATGAAACTTTAGATACGGAACACGTGTATATTTCGTTTTTCATGAAATAACCACGGTTCCTATTTTCATTTACAAAAAATATTCTGATTAGAATATGATTATACAGTATAATCGGGGTTGATTGCCCGGTTTTTTTTCAGTCAAGTTTTTTTAAGTGCAAGTCCACAGATATTCTGTGGATTTGCGATTTTATTTCACCTTTGAACTGTCGGTTTTGGCTTTTGAAGTATCCGGTACCGGTTCAGAATTAGCTACTGCGGAATCACCCATTTTGTTTCTTAAGGAATCTTTGTCATGAGCTGCCTTAAATTCCTCTCTTTTTTCTTTGTTTTGAGCACAACCTCCAAGGAAAAGAAGTCCAAGTATTGCTCCTGCCCATATTTTTTTCATAATGATACTTTTTTATGTTTGGTGTTATATCAAATATAATGATTTTATTAAAAAGATAAAAGATAAAAGATAAAAGATAAAAGATAAAAGATAAAAGATAAAAGATAAAAGATAAAAGATAAAAGATAAAAGATCTTATCGTTAAAGAACTATTGCGTTTATGTATATTCATTCAGATATCAACATCAATAGGGGTGGCTTTAGCCCAGCCACTCAATAAATAAAAAATCAAATTCCATTGGCTTTAGCCAAAACCTAAGAATCCAATTTAAATTTCATTCTTTTAATTCCTATGATTTACCATTCTTTTCAACAAAAAAAATCTGCAGCGCTTTCAACTGCAGATTTTCCATTTTTAAATTAAACGTATATAATGCTATTTGGCAGGAGGTGTTGTCATCGAATCCTTTTTCATCTTCATGCTGTCCGGATTCGTCATTTTTGTAGTCATAGTGTCTGTTGTCATGGGTGATGCGGCCCGTGTATTAGCTGAATCACTGTTGCTTGTAGACATGGATGACTCCTTGGTTCCACAGCTCACTGCAAATAATCCTATGCCGATAGCTGTTAACAATAACTTTTTCATACAATTTTATTTTGGGGTGTAATCATGAAAAAACAACTATTATTCCTAACAAGGTGGAAGGAATCGTAAAATATAGGTAAAGTTTGTTAAAAGATGTTAGGTAGTAAAGGAGTAGGAGGGTTTGAGAGTATTAGAATATTAGAGTAGGATTGAATAAAGGGGTTGATGACAAGCAGAATCAGAACCTTGAAATTTAAACATTCTTACCCTCAAACGCTAATACTCTCAAACTTTATCATATCCCATAAAAAAGCCCCGAAACCGAAATTCCGAGGCTATATTGAAAGAACAGACAACAATTACTCATTGCCCATTACTCATTATTACCCTAGGTAAGGATATTTATAATCTTTTGGAGAAACAAAAGTTTCTTTTACACTTCTTACAGACGTCCATCTAAGAAGGTTCATTTTAGAACCCGCTTTGTCATTTGTTCCTGAGGCTCTACCACCACCGAAAGGCTGTTGACCTACTACAGCACCAGTTGGCTTATCGTTGATGTAGAAGTTACCAGATGCATTTTCTAAAGCTTTATAAGCCTCAGCAATTGCGTAACGGTCTTGAGAGAATACAGAACCTGTTAACGAATAAGGAGAAGAAGAATCAACTAATTTAAGAGTTTCTTTCCAGTCCTGGTCTTCATACACAAATACAGAAAGGATTGGCCCGAAGATCTCTTCAACCATACTTTCGTATTGAGGGTTTGTAGTTTCAATTACCGTTGGGTGTACAAACCATCCTTTAGAATCATCGCATGTTCCACCGATAGCTACAGTAGCTTCAGAAGATTCGTTTGCTCTGGTGATATATCCTTTACATTTTTCAAAAGAGTTTTTGTCAATTACAGCATTTACAAAATTAGAGGTATCTTCAGGAGAACCAATTTTGATAGTAGCCATCTGAGCTTCCATTACTTTTTTCACATCAGCCCAAAGTGACTTAGGTACATAAGCTCTTGAAGCTGCAGAACATTTCTGCCCCTGGTATTCGAAAGCACCTCTTACTAAAGCGGTAGCTACAGCTTCTACGTTTGCAGAAGGATGAGCAATAACAAAGTCTTTACCTCCAGTTTCTCCAACGATTCTTGGATATGTTCTGTAGTTGTGGATATTATCACCGATCATTTTCCACATTCCCTGGAATACTTTTGTAGAACCTGTGAAGTGTAGACCTGCAAAATCTCTGTGAGCCAATACTTTCTCAGCAGTTTCTTTACCATCTGTAAAGATCATGTTGATTACTCCAGCAGGAAGACCCGCTTCAATTAATACATCCATGATTACTTTAGCAGAATAAACCTGCTTATCAGAAGGTTTCCAAACCACAACGTTTCCTAACATCGCCATACAAGTAGGAAGGTTTCCGGAAATCGCTGTAAAGTTAAATGGAGTTACTGCAAAACAGAATCCTTCTAATGGTCTGTATTCTACACGGTTCCAGATTCCATTGTCAGAAACCGGCTGCTCAGAATACATTTCTGTCATGAATTCAACATTGAATCTTAAGAAATCGATGAACTCACAAGCAGAATCAATTTCAGCCTGGTGTACGTTTTTAGATTGTCCGATCATTGTAGCAGCATTGATTACATCTCTGTAAGGACCTGCCAATAGATCAGCAGCCTTTAAGAAAATTGCTGCACGTTGTTCCCAACCTAGTTCGTTCCATTCTTTTTTAGCTGCCAATGCCGCGTTGATAGCGTCATCCACATGCTGCATACCACCTTGGTAATAAAATCCGAAGTCGTGAGCATGATCCTGAGGAGACTGAAGTTGTACTTTATTATCAGTTTTTACTTCCTTTCCGTTGATAATCATTGGGATTTCAACCTTCTCAGCCCACATTTTCTTATAAGTGTTGATAAGGCTTTTTACTTCCGGAGATCCCGGTTCATAAGAATTTACCGGCTCATTTACCGCTAATGGTACTTGCGAAATTGCTTTTGACATATTACGTTTTATTATTTTATTAAATTAAATAAGTATGTTGTATACAAATTTACGACAATTATAAGGAAAGAAAAAAATCACACCTCTTTTTGTAAAATAAACTTTATTAAAGGATAATCATTGGCATATAATGTTTTTTGAGTATTATATGTTGGAGATATTTTATGTATTTATTCAATCCTTTATATAGAAGAAAAAGATATATAGATTTGTTATAATTATTGGAATTGGGACAATAAAATATTTGTCATAGTTGATAAGCTATCTTTAAGTGTTGTAAATAAAGGATTTATAAAGAAATGTTAAATTTATATAAAATTGTATTTGTTGCGATTTTGAACATTTTAAATAATTTTTTTGATAGCCGGAGTTTTAAGATTTCTCTACTTTTACATCATTATTAATCAGGTATGAAAAAAAGAGTCATATTTTTCTCTTTTGTATTATTTTTCTCAGCTTTATGTGTAGGTATCTTTACCCATACAGGGAAAACTAAATCATACAGTGATGTCTTATCAAAAATCAACCTTCTTCAGCAAAAATCGGATCAGCAGACCCAGCCTGAAATTTATAGTTTTTCAGATGCGCAGGATGTACAGGATTCCAATGATTGGGAGAAAGTAAAGTTTGATTATTCAATACTTGCTCAGCAGTGGCTTCACTATTTCTTTGCAAAGTATACTTTTGAGACTCCCGTTGCGGCCGTTCAAAACCGCGTTTATATTACAGCACCAAGATACATTCTGTATCATTCCCTGCAAATAGCAGGCTGCTAATCTTATCTTAAACTTTAATGATCTGCTGTGGTTTGTATCCTGTTATAGGTACTGATCCATAAGCATCATTCCCATTTTCAAATTTTTGAACCTATCTATTTGCCTTTTCAGAAAGGCGAACAGGATACTGTTTGTCCAATTTTAAATAAAAATATTATGCACTTAACACCGAGAGAAACGGAGAAGCTTATGCTATTTCTGGCAGGAGAGCTGGCTCTAAAAAGAAAGGCTAGAGGCCTTAAATTAAATTATCCAGAATCAATAGCGCTGATCAGCCACTTTTTGCTTGAAGGAGCAAGAGACGGAAAAAAAGTAGCTGAACTGATGCAGGAAGGCGCTAATCTTTTAACTAAAGATGATGTAATGCCTGGCGTGGCAGATATGATCCACGATGTTCAGATTGAAGCTACATTCCCTGATGGAACAAAGCTGGTAACCGTACACAACCCAATCCGTTAATTCCTATTGATTATGATACCAGGAGAAATTTTTGTAAAAGAAGGTACAATTATCTGCAATGAAGGCAGAGAAACTGTCAAAATAAAAGTAACCAATACAGGAGATCGTCCTATTCAGGTTGGTTCACACTTTCACTTTTTTGAAGTAAACAAGGCAATGAGCTTTGATCGTGAAAAAGCTTTCGGAAAGAGACTGAATATTGTAGCCAGTACTGCAGTACGTTTTGAACCGGGAGAAGAAAAAGAAGTGGAATTGGTAGAAATAGGAGGAACCAAAAAAGCAATGGGCTTTAATAATCTTGTTGATGGACAGGTAGATTCTGAAGATCAGAAAAAAGCAAGCCTTGCAAAAGCTGAAGAGTTAAACTTTAAAAATCACTAAGATGAGCTTAAACATAGACAGAAAACAATACGCCAATATATTAGGCCCTACCGCTGGAGATAAAATCAGACTGGGAGACACTGAAATCATTATTGAAATCGAAAAAGATTTCACCCATTACGGAGACGAAGCCGTTTTCGGAGGGGGAAAAACCGTACGTGACGGGATGGGACAGAATGTTACTGCTAAAAGAGACGAAGGCGTTCTTGATCTTTGTATCACCGGAGCAGTAATCATCGACCACTGGGGAATTGTAAAAGGAGATATTGGTATTAAAGATGGTAAGATCGTAGGGATCGGTAAAGCAGGTAACCCTGATACCATGGATGGAGTATCTCCTAATATGATCATCGGTGCTTCTACGGAAGTTCACGGTGGAAAAGGATATATTGTAACTGCCGGAGGTATTGATACACACATTCACTACATCTGCCCACAACAAATTGAAACGTCTCTATACAGTGGTATTACTACCATGATCGGAGGAGGAACAGGTCCTAATGACGGAACGAACGCGACAACAGTAACCCCAGGGAAATTCAATATGCAGAAAATGCTTGAAGCAGCAGAAGAATACCCAATGAACCTAGGCTTCTTCGGAAAAGGAAACTGTTCTGCAGAAGAGCCTATCGAAGAGCAGGTAGAAGCAGGAGCATTAGGAGTAAAAATCCACGAAGACTGGGGAGCAACACCTGCAACGATTGATGCAGCATTAAAAGTAGCCGACAAATATGACGTTCAGGTTGCGATCCACACCGATACTTTAAATGAAGGAGGATTCCTTGAAGATACCATGAGAGCGATCAACGGAAGAGTAATCCACACCTTCCACACGGAAGGAGCAGGGGGAGGTCACGCGCCGGACATCATCAAAGCTGCGATGTATCCAAACGTATTACCAGCGTCTACTAACCCTACACGTCCTTATACCGTAAATACAATCGACGAGCACTTAGATATGCTGATGGTTTGCCATCACCTGAGCAAAAACATCCCTGAAGATGTGGCATTCGCAGATTCACGTATCCGTCCTGAAACCATTGCAGCTGAAGATATTCTTCATGATATGGGAGTTTTCAGTATCATGAGTTCTGACTCTCAGGCAATGGGTAGACCAGGTGAGGTGATTACAAGAACCTGGCAGACTGCAAGCAAAATGAAGGAGCAGAGAGGTGATTTGGCTGAAGATAAAGATAGCGGAAACGATAACTATCGTGCAAAAAGATATGTTGCTAAATATACAATCAACCCAGCGATTGCACACGGTATTTCAGAATATGTAGGATCTATTGAAGAAGGAAAATTGGCAGATTTAGTAATCTGGAAACCGGCATTGTTCGGAGTGAAACCTGAAATGATTGTAAAAGGAGGGTTTGTAATCGCCGCTAAAATGGGAGATCCGAATGCTTCTATTCCAACACCGCAGCCAGTGATCTACAGAAATATGTTTGGTGCTCACGGAAAGGCAAAATATGGTATTTGTGCCAATTTTGTTTCTCAGGTTTCTATTGATAACGGAACGATTGCTTCTTACAAATTAGAGAAAATGATTCTTCCGGTGAAAAACTGTAGAAATATTGGTAAAAAAGATCTTATTCATAACGATAAGACTCCTTTAATTGAAGTAAATCCTGAAAACTATAAAGTAACGGTAGATGGTGAATACATCACTTGTGAACCGGCAGAGACACTTCCTTTAACACAGTTATATTACTTGTTCTAAGATAAGCTTTAAAGAAGTGTCTGAAAACTAAAATTATTTGGTTTTGTCATTCTGAACGAAATGTAATGGAGTGAAGAATCTCCATGGGATTATCAAAGAGATTCTTCCTTCGTCAGAATGACATTTCCAGACACTCTCTTTACTCAAAGTCGATCTATTAGAATTTTAAAACAATTATAGAACAATTATAGAACTACGTTTAGAATGAAATATTTAAATAAAACAGTTTTTTCTCTTGCTATAGCCGGGATGTCTTTACTTTCTGGTAATGTAAGCGCTCAGTTTTTAGGAGGACACAGGCTGAAGAGTGATGAAGATGGACCCAAAGGACAATTTATGATGTATGGTTCATTGGATTATTCAAAAGTTACTACTCCTACCAGCAGCAGCAGTACCGTTTCCAGTGCACCATTAGGTGTGGGATATTTTATCAATAACAATGACCTCGTTGGGGTTAATTATGCATACTCACAAAATTCTGTAAATCATAATGTTGTGTATAAACAAAATGAAGCCGGAGTTTGGTACAGTCCGTCTTTAATGCTTGGAAAATACTTCGTATTGATCGGGCAGATAGATGCTCACTACGTTTGGGGGCAGCAACAGTCAACAACAGCGGATGCGATGCAGAACTTTAATGGGTTCCGTCTTCGTGCTTATCCTCTGATCGGAATCTTATTAGGTGGAGGCTGGGCCCTGAAATTCAAATTTGCAGAACTTTCAATGCTTCAGACTAAAACTAAAGAAGAAGGCTGGACGAAGAGTTACGTAGCAGGACTTAGTGGTTCAACATTCGGGGTTGGTATTTCTAAAAACTTTGACTTCAGAAAAAAATCGGCTAAAGATGATAATTAATCAAACCATAGGCAATCTCACCGAAAATCCTACGGAAAAGAATATCGATTATCTGGATCTGGAGTGGTTTGAAACCACGAAAAGAATCCAACGCAAAAGAACCAGAAATGGAGTAGATGTTGCCATCAAGTTTCTAAAAGAAGGTCAGCGTTTGCGTGAAGGAGATATTCTTTTTGAGGATGCAGAAAAAGTAATTGCGATCAATGTGCTGGAAACAGATGCGATCGTAATGGTTCCCGGCTCTTTATTGGAAATGGGAACTGTATGTTATGAAATCGGAAACAAGCATATTCCGCTTTTTATTCAGGAAGATAAAGTATTGCTTCCGTTTGAAATGCCTATGTTCAGATGGCTGGAAGCAAGCGGTTTTAAACCGGAAAAACAATCCGTAAAACTTCTTAATCTTCTAAAATCGAATGTAGAACCTCACGGACATGGAAGTCTTGGTTCTACAATTTTTACCAAAATCTTAAAAATGGCTGCTCCAAAAGATGAATAATATGAACATCAACTTTTTATCAGGACTGCTTCATCTTGCAGATCCCACTCTTCCTATCGGGGGCTATACTCATTCTAATGGACTTGAGACTTACGTTCAGGAAAGGATTGTCCATAATGTAGAGACAGCGAAAGAGTTTGTTCAGAATATGCTTCAGTACAACCTTAAATTTAATGATGGTGCTTTTGTAAAACTGGCTTATAAAGCAGCTGAAAAAGGAGATTTGCAGGCACTTTTGGATCTTGACAATGAGTGTAATGCTATAAAATGTCCAAGAGAAATCCGTCAGGCCAGTCAGAAATTAGGATTAAGACTGATAAAAATCTTCAAAAGAAGAGACAACTTTCCATTAATGGATGAATTCGAAAAAGCCGTTCGTAACAAAGAAGCCAATTCTCATTACTGTATCGTCTTTGGAGTCTATGCTTATTTAATGAAAATTCCTTTATATGAAGCATTGTTAGGATTCTATTATACTTCTGTTGCCGGGATGATTACCAATGCTGTAAAGCTGGTACCCCTGGGACAGCTTGATGGACAAGATATCTTATTCTCCTTATATCCTGTTATGGAAAAAACAGTTTGGGAAACCATGGAGCTGGATAGAGATATGGTGGGACTTTGTAATACTGCTTTTGATATCAGGTGTATGCAGCACGAAAGGCTTTATTCAAGACTTTATATGTCGTAGGAAATAAGTTAAATGAATGAAGATGCCTTTACGAAAGAAAAATCTTCACAATCAATAAAAAAATCTTAGCGCACATAGCGTTAAAAAAACAAATAAAGTAAAATTTAGAAAAAATGGAAAACAGAAAATATATAAAAGTAGGAGTGGCAGGACCTGTAGGTTCAGGAAAAACTGCATTATTGGAACGTTTAAGCAGAAAATTATTCGGGAAATATGATCTTGGCGTTATTACCAATGATATTTATACTAAAGAAGATGCTGAGTTTATGGCCAAAAACAGCCTTCTTCCTCACGACAGAATTATCGGGGTAGAAACCGGAGGTTGTCCTCACACGGCGATCCGTGAAGATGCAAGTATGAACCTTGAAGCAGTAGATGAACTGGCAGCACGTTTCCCTGAAATTGAACTGGTTCTTATCGAGAGTGGAGGTGATAACCTTTCCGCGACTTTCAGCCCTGACCTTGCAGATGTTACAATTTTTATTATTGATGTTGCAGAAGGAGAAAAGATCCCTAGAAAAGGAGGGCCTGGTATTACAAGATCAGACTTATTAATCATCAACAAAATTGACCTTGCACCTTATGTAGGAGCCAGTCTAGAAGTGATGGAGAACGATGCCAGAAGAATGAGAAAAGGAAATCCTTTTGTTTTTACCAACCTTAAAACAGATGAAGGATTGGATAAAGTGATTGGCTGGATCAAAAAATACGCTCTTTTAGAAGAAATTGAAGAACCGAACTTAGTAAGATAAATGGATAGTCGTTTAAATATTATCGCAGGATTCAAGGGAGGAGAATCATATGTGAAAGATCTTTATGTCTCGCTTCCTTTCAGAGTTGTTTCTGTAGGGCAGAGAAAAAGTGACAAAAAGCTCTATCAGATGGTGATGAGCTCCTCTCCGGGGATTCTGGATGGTGACCATTACCATTTGGATGTAGCGCTTGAAAAAGGATCCTCCCTTCAATTGCAGTCGCAGTCATATCAGAGACTTTTCAACATGAAAGATAAGGCTGTTCAGGAACTGAATGTAACGATGGAGGACGAAACCTCTTTCGCGTATGTTCCGCATCCTATTGTTCCGCATGAAGATTCGAATTTTAAAAGTAAAGCGAATGTTCATATCGGAAACAACAGTCAGATCATCATCAGTGAAATTATCACCTGCGGAAGAAAGCATTATGGAGAAGTTTTCAAGCTGAGACGTTTCCAGAACCTTATGGAAATCTATCATAATAATAAATTGGTAGTGAAGGATAATGTGGTGATCCAACCTGACTTGATTCCGATCAGCAGTATAGGTAATCTGGAACAATATACCCATCAGGGAACATTGATCTTCTACAGCACAAAAGAAAATGTAGATAAAAATGGATTGATTGAAGAGATCGTTGAAGCGGCAGCTCAACATATTGAAGAGATGGAAGTAGGCGTTTCTGCGATGGAAGATAATGGTTTTGTAGTAAGAGCCTTAGGGCATGGTGGGGAAATGATGTACAACTTTTTCGTTTACGTGCAGGAGATCCTTTGGTCGCTGGAGTAAGAGTTGAGTTATTCAGGAGCCTTGTCAAGGTTTTAAACCTTGACAAGGCTGGCATCAGCGTAATCTCCAAAATCTGCGAGAGCACATATTCAACAGAAGCGGGCTTTAGCCCGCGCAAATAAAAAGAAACCTTCCATTGGCTTTAGCCAAAACTTAGTAAAGAATTTGAAATAACAGCATTAATAGAAAATGGATAGTACAGTTTGGGCGCTTCTTTTGAGTGCCGTTTCAATAAGTTTTATACACACAGCTTCAGGGCCAGATCATTATCTGCCTTTCATCGTGATTTCAAAATCAAAAAAATGGAGCGGAATGAAAACCGCAATATTAACAGTGGTCTGTGGGCTTGGACACGTTCTGAGTTCTCTGATCCTTGGTTTTATCGGAGTGTTTTTGGGTTGGCAGCTGAATAAAATCTCCTGGTTTCAGGACATCAGAGGAAATTTTTCAGGATGGGCATTACTGATCTTTGGAGGAGTTTATTTAATCTACGGTGTTATCCAGGCGATCAGAAATAAACCCCATAAACATTTCGATGTGATGGGGGATGATGTTTATGTGTATGAACACAATCACAGTGAAGTGGTAATGCCTCAGACAAGAATAAAAGTAACACCACTTGTTCTTTTCATGATTTTCGTAATGGGACCAAGTGAACCCCTGATTCCTTTGTTATTCTATTCAGGAGTTAAGCATTCTATGCCCGAAATTGCTGTTTTGGTAACTTCATTTACGGTTACTACGGTTTTAACGATGCTAGGAATGGTACTTTTAGGACGTTATGGCTATTCGACACTATTCAATACTGAAAAACTGGAAAGATACATGGGGGTGGTAAGCGGTGCTGTGGTGACGGTCTGCGGAGTTGGAATGGTCTTTCTTGGATGGTAAGTGAGGTTTGAGGATTTTAGAATAGGAGAGTTTAAAGTTCAGGGTTTAAAGTTTAAGGTTGTCATCCTTTCACTGATGATTTACCCTTCACTTGCGAAGCAAAATTGAATATTGATATTTAAGCCTGCCCCTGTCTCTCATCTATACATCTCTTGTCTGAATACCTGCAATCAATAATACAATTAAAAAAACTATGAACGAATTTTTCAAAAAAATACCCTTTTTAGACAATGTTTTAAAAGGAATCGGGCAAATTATGCTTCAGGAAAACAGATGGACCGGACTTCTGTTTTTGATAGGAATATTTATGGGAAGCTGGCAATGCGGTGTTGCAGTTTTGCTATCAACAGCAGCCGGAACTTTTACCGCCATGAAGCTTAAATATAACCCATCTGAAATTAATGCCGGATTGTATGGTTTCAGTGCAGCGCTTGTAGGAGTAGCATTGGCCTTTTTATTCGAAACAACAACCTTGATTTGGATACTTATAATATTGGGTGGTGCATTGGCAGCTGTTATTCAGCATTTTTTTATTCAGAAGAAAATTCCGGTGTTTACTTTTCCTTTTATTGTGATTACCTGGATATTGGTATTTGCTTTACATCATTTTACCCATATTCCACCATCTGCCATGTTGAGTGCTGAGGTGATCCCTTCAAAATACGATGATTTTCTTACCTGTACCAACGGTTTTGGGGAAGTGATCTTTCAGGGCGGTATACTTTCAGGAATGATTTTCTTTCTGGCGGTTTTTATCAGCTCACCCATTGCTGCCTTGTATGGATTAGCAGCTTCTATTTTAGGGGCCGGATTATCACAATTAAATGGAGAGCCTATTCAAGAAATCCACATGGGATTATTCGGATTTAATGCGGTCCTTTCAGCGATTGTATTTTCAGGCGTTAAAAAAACAGATGGTTTATGGGTACTGATCGCCGTTCTTTTAACAATTATCATTGATGATCTTCTCATCGATAATCACTGTCTGGATGCAGTAGGCGGAGTATTTACTTTCCCATTCGTAGCCGGAACATGGATCACGCTTTTAATTCAAAAGGCATTTCTTAAAGCAAAATTATAAACTTGTTTTTGAGTGTTTTAGAGTGAAGAAAGGAAATGTGTGAGGTTATTATTCTTTCACTGGAGATTTTCAATTCACTATTCATTTGTATAGCAAAATTGACCATTGAAATCTAAAACTAAAACATCTATTATCTCCCCTCTAATTTTAATGTAACAAAATAAAAAAATGAAAATAACTAAAATAGCAGCCGCTTTTCTTGTCATGGTATTCAGTGGAAAAATGATGGCACAGGAAGCAGAAAAGCAGTTGTCAATTAAGGATGCAGATGACAAATTTCCTATTGCAGATGCATTGGTAAAATATGATCACGGAAACAGCCATACCCATACAGGAACAGACGGTACTTTTACGGTTCCTGTCAAATCACTTCCTGATACTTTAATCATCAGCCGTCAGGGATATGATGAGGTAAAATGGGTGGTTGCCAATGATGATGATAAAAACAAAGTTATCTTTTTACAGCATAAACCATTTCAGATCTCTGAAGTTGCTATTAATCATAGTTCTTTTTTATCTGCAATTACGAAGGTCGATTTGAATAAATTTCCTGTTAATTCAGCACAGGATTTATTAAGAAAAGTACCAGGATTGTTTATTGCACAACATGCTGGAGGAGGAAAGGCTGAGCAGCTTTTTTTAAGAGGATTTGATGCCGATCATGGAACCGATGTAAGCGTGAATGTAGACGGAATGCCTGTGAATATTGTCTCTCATGCTCATGGACAAGGATATTCCGACCTACACTTTGTAATTCCTGAAACGGTAAATAATATTGATTTTGGAAAAGGAGCTTATTATATGGACCGGGGAGATTTCAATACGGCTGGGTATGTAGATTTTCAAACGTATAATGGCTTAAAAAATAGTATGATTAAGCTTGAAGGTGGTTCATTCAATTCAAAAAGAGTTTTGGGTATGTTCAATATTCTGCATGATGATCTGGGAAGAAAGAATGCTTATATCGCAGCAGAATATAATTATACAGACGGACCTTTCGATGTAAAACAAAATTTCAACAGGGTTAATATTTTCGGGAAGTATAACCAATGGCTTACCGATAACGATTACTTCAATATTCAGTTTTCAACATTCAATTCCTCATGGAATGCTTCCGGGCAGATTCCGGAACGTGCAGTGGATGAAGGGATCATTGGAAGATGGGGAAGTATTGATCCTACTGAAGGCGGGAAAACTTCCAGAACAAACCTTCAGATGAACTTTAAACATATCATTTCTCCGTCTGAACAGATTGATGCTATGGCTTTTTATTCAAAATATAATTTCAATCTGTATTCCGATTTTACATTTTTCTTAAAAGATAAAGATCACGGAGATGAAATCCAGCAGACTGACGGAAGAAACATCTATGGAGCAGAAGTAAAATATACTAAAAGCTTTTCTCTTGCTAATAGTTCATTAAACTGGACTTCAGGAATTGGCTTAAGAAATGATGATATCAATACCTTACAGCTCAATCACGTTTATCACAGAGATATGCTGCTTGACAGACTTTCTGATGTAAACGGAACAGAAACGAATCTTCATGCCTATTCAGGGTTGGTTTGGAAAACAGGAAAATGGACGATTAATCCGGCGGTAAGGGTAGATCATTTTATCTTCAATATGCATAATCTGCTGGATCTTGAACAACTGCCTTCAGGACAGTCAAAAGAAGCAACCAGAGTAAGTCCTAAGCTTAACTTTTCGTATGCCCAGAATGATAACGTCATGTGGTTCCTGAAGACTGGGATGGGATTCCATTCTAATGATATGAGAGTGGTAGTAACCAATAAAAATGAGAACACTCTTCCTTATTCTATTGGAGCTGATTTCGGAGTAAGATTACACCCGTTCAAATCATTGATTATTACTCCTGCCGTGTGGTATATGGATCTGCAGCAGGAATTTGTATATGTTGGAGATGATGCCGTAGTAGAGCCATCCGGAAAGTCGAGACGTTTCGGAGCTGATCTGGGAATCCGTTTTCAGCCGTTGGAAAACTTTTATCTGAATGCAGACATCAATTATTCTCATGCAAGGTTTATTGAAGAAGAAAAAGGACAGGATTATATTCCATTGGCACCCGTAGTGACCAGTACAGGATCTGTAAACTGGGATTTCCTGAATGGATTTTCTTTAGGTCTTCAATACCGTTATCTTGGAGAAAGACCGGCAGTAGAAGACAATAGCATTAAAACAAAAGCTTATTTCGTTAATGATCTGATGCTGTCTTACAACCGTCAGAAGTGGGGAGCAAACATTCAGGTTAACAACCTGTTTAATGTAAAATGGAATGAAGCCCAGTTTGCTACAGAAACCCAATTGAAAGGTGAGGCTGAACCTATCACAGACCTTACCTATACACCGGGAAGTCCGTTTGGGGTTAGAGTGGGGGTGTATTACAAGTTCTAGAGTGGGAGCGTTTGAGAGTGAGGATTGATTGTCTTAAAGCTGAGAGATTTTTGCGATAGAACCAATGATTTTCAAATGAACTCATTCTCAAATTTTCAACCCCTTTTAGTGCTGCTTTATAAATTTTGTTTAACTTTAATTTATCATAATATCGGATATGGAAGTATTATCCAATTTTCAGTATAAAAAACTTTTTCTGCCTAATATCACGGAGAAAATACTAGCTAATAATGCAGATATACAGCTTTACCGGATAGAAAATTATCTTAAAGGAATTTTGATGCCGGTGATCCCATACCGCACTACATTTAACTTTATTATTTTCGTGACCAACGGACATATCAAGCA
This sequence comes from Chryseobacterium sp. G0162, assembly GCF_003815715.1. NCBI lineage: Bacteria > Pseudomonadati > Bacteroidota > Flavobacteriia > Flavobacteriales > Weeksellaceae > Chryseobacterium > Chryseobacterium sp. G0162. The sequence goes on from NZ_CP033922.1 coordinate 3,998,372, forward strand.
ATATCTTGAAAATAAAGAATATCATGCTGAAAAAGGCGGCGTAATCTTTATTAAGCAAGGAACGATTACTGCTACGGTAGAACTTTCCGATGATATTGAAGGATTCTTTCTTGCCTACGAAAATAATATCCTCTCTGAGCAGGAATTACCCAAACATAAGAGCAGTATTTTCTTTATGACCCCTTTCCTGAATCTGGATAGTCTGACCTACGGAACGATTACACAACTTCTTCCTATCATGGAACAAGAGTTATGGCTGAATAATCTGAACATTAATGATGTTGTAGTCACGATGCTTCATCTTATTCTGATCAAAATGCTGAGCACAGATTCAGATACGCATCATAAATCTGCTACACGTCCGATGGAGCTGTCTCTTCAGTTTCGGGATCTTTTATTCAAATATCATGTGGGAGAAAAGCGCGTGGCCTTCTATGCATACAAATTATCCGTAACAGAAAGTTACCTGAATAAATGTGTGAAAAGCGTGACCCAAAAATCGCCTAAACAGTGGATCAACGAGATTGATATCAATTACAGTAAGGCACTCCTGCATTCCAGTAAAGACATTGCGGAAATTGCCTACGAACTGAATTTTCATACAGCTTCCCACTTTACCCAGCTTTTCAAAAAAATTGCAGGAATTACACCGAAGGAATACAGAACTCAGTTTTTGAGCAATAGAGTTTCAGGATAGGATGGATGCTGGGTACTGGAATATAGGAGTTCTTGTAGCCTGAAGAATCGACTGTTGGTTCTTTAACAGGTTTATTTTTAAAATAACATAAGTATTACAGTTTTGTAAACTACATCAATTATTTAGTTATTATGCCCTGCCCTTCTGACGAAGGAAGAATCTCATCCACATTTTTAAACTCTTCCTTTGTCAGGATGCTAATAAAAAACTCAAATAATTTAATTAAAATGCCGTTTAGAACAACATCGTCTGATAGTACTTCCAGCCTCAAGCTTCCCTCTCCCAGCCAAACCCTTTACAGTTTTTCATTCTCCAACATCTTAATCACCAGCTTCTCTTCCTTCGTCAGATCGGCTTTTCCGTCATTTTCTTCAATAACTTCCAGTTCGTCAAGATATTTTTTGATCGTATTGTTTTCGTAAAGATTGATTACTAGAGGATGAACATAATATTTTCTGCAGACGGTATTGGTATTTCCGAGATGCTCAGCAACAATATCCAGGGCTTCCTTTACATTTTTTTTATACTGAGTATCATTTTCAGCATATCCGATTTCTTTGAAAGCAATCAAAGCATTCACCGTTCCGGACCATGTTCTGAAATCCTTGGCTGTAAAATCATCGCCGCTTATTTCCTTAATATATTCATTCACCATTCCGGAATCAATAGAATGCCTGTTTCCTTCATCATCCAGATACTGAAAAAGCTCCCTGCCGGGAATATCCTTGCATTTTTGCACAAGTTTTGCCAATTTTTTACTTCTGAGATCAACATTGTGCATAATGCCTTTCTTCCCTTTGAATGAAAAAGTTATTTTTTGTCCTTTGATTTCAACATGCTTACCCTTCAAAGTGGTGAGTCCAAACGACCCATACAACTTTTCATAAATAGTATTGCCGATTCGGATATTCGTTTTCTGCATAAGACTGACAATCAGGGCAAGTATTTTTCGTTTTTCAAAATTTCTTAACGCCAGATCCTGCTCAATATGAAGTCTGATGCCCGGTAATGCATACCCGAACTGAAGCATTCTGTAAAATTTTGTATGATTTCTTAAAGCACTCCATAAAGGATGATACCGGTACTGTTTTCTTTTTTTAACATCAAAGCCTGTTGCCTGAAGATGGCCATTTTCCAAAGCACAAATCCATACATTCTCCCATGCCGGAGGGATAACAAGTTTATTGATTCTTGTTATTTCTTCCCCATCACGGATTTTTTCTCCATCCTTATAATAAGAGTACTTCTTTCCTGTTTTTTTACGACTGATTCCGTCAGTTTCTGCATCGGTGGTATAAATGAGATGTACCGCCTTTGCAGAAGCTTCCGGATCCTTCATGATTTTAACAATCTTTGATGGCTTAAGGTGAGAAATGATCTCTAAATCTGTATTCTTCTCCATAGAAAATGGTTAAGAGTTTTTACCCTTTGAAAAAATCAGTAAAAGAATCACTACTATTATACAGACTAAGAAAATTCCCCACCACATTCCGGCCTTAAAAATTGTTCCTACTGCTTCACAACTTGTTAGTGTTAACAAACTTAATATCGTAATACTGTAAAAGCTCCACTTTTTCATAAGTAATATTTTTGGTGTTTATTAAATTCTGAGTCTATCCGCTTTCCAGTTTTTGATCGATCTTTTGATCTCATCTCCGGAAATATTTTCATGCAGAGCTCTATACAAAAGCTCTTTAAATTCATCATCATACGTAAATCTCAGGGCTGCAATCTGGTCAAATTTTAATTTTTCAACTGTTTCATCAGACCTTTTACTAAAAATCTCAAAATATCGCTGTCTAAATTCAAGAATCACCATACGGTTCTGAAGTCCTAAGGCATAATGCTGTCTGGTCATAAAAGCCAGATAAAAAAGCAGAAAAATGACAATTGAAAATAAGATCCAGACCAGTTTATTACTGGGATCGTCCCAGATTTTATAGATTCCTAAGATCTCCAGGATAATTAATAAAGGGAGATAAATAAAATGATGAGGTGGATAAAATTTTCTGTGGTTATTGTAGTTTTGCTGTTTCATAGGATGTAATGCAGCAATAACCTTTCCAAAACATTATTATTTTAATAAAAAATCACATTTTATGGTATGGATTTTATTTTTTAAAGAAATATATGTATTGAGCCTAACCTTATTATCTATAGATTTTTGTGGTTAAAAATAGAACCATTGTATTTGAAGTACATCGTTGCATAGGTTACAATGGAGGAGAAAAAGGATGTAAAGTTTTTGTACATAAGGTTTAACTACAGATTACACAGATGTTTTTGCTTACCTTATGACATTGATAATTGTATAACTACTAATGCGCAAATAAAGGTCATTTATGGATCTGTGGCTATTAAAAAATAGGTTCTTCGTATTCCCAATCAACATTCATGGAAAAATAACAGTTTATTAAGGAAAATAGGCTATTGATTTGATCCTTCGACTTTAAATTTTTCGTAACTTTCGGTGTTTAAAAATGAAAAGAATGACTTCAAAGGAAAAAGTTGCTGCGCTTCGCGAAGAAATGCAGAAAAATAATGTTGATGCATTTATAGTATATTCTGCAGATCCGCACATGAGTGAGTACCTTCCTGAAGAATGGCAGGAAAGAGCTTGGCTGTCAGGATTCTTAGGTTCTGCCGGTTTTGTGGTTGTGACTAAGGACAAAGCAGGGCTTTGGACAGACGGAAGATACTTTACACAAGCTGCTATTGAACTGGACGGTTCAGGAATCGAACTTTTCAAAGACGGAATAGAAGGAACTCCTAATTATATAGATTGGATTATTTCTGAAATTCCAGCAGGAGGTAAAGTGGCTGTCAATGCTTTAGCTGCTTCCAATGCCAACTGGGAACTACTTTCTCAAAAATTTAATTCAAAAAATATTACCCTCGCCGATATTCCTCTTTTAAAGGAGGTTTGGAAAGAAAGAGGAACTCCATCTGCTAACCCAATCTTCGTACATCCTGTAGAAAGAGCTGGGAAATCTGTAACAGATAAATTGTCTGCCATCCGTCAGAAAATGGAAGAACAGGAAGCAACCGTTCATATTATTTCAAGTCTTGATGATGTGGCATGGACATCCAACCTGAGAGGAAGTGATGTGCAGAGCAATCCTGTATTTTTAGGATATATTGTTATCACGAAAAATGATGCAGTGCTATTTACTGGTTTGGAAAAACTTGAAGTAGAAGCCAGAAAACAAATGGATGATTCTTTCGTAAAAATGATGCCTTACGAAGAGTTTTACAACTATCTGAAAGCATTCAAAAATGAAAAAGTACTGGTTTCTCCAAACAGCAACCAGCAGATTTTTGAAACATTAAAGACAGACAATCAATTTATCAAAGCTCCGGTACCAGGAAACCTGATGAAAGCTCAGAAAAACGAAACTGAGTTGGAAGGTTTCAGAAAAGTAATGGTAAGAGACGGAGTAGCAATGGTAAAATTCCTTTATTGGTTAACTCACAATGCAGGAAAAGAAGAGATGAACGAATATTCTATCGGTGAAAAACTGAGAGGATTCCGTGCAGCTGGTGAAAACTTTGTGGGAGAAAGCTTCGGTTCTATTGTTGGATACAAAGATAATGGAGCGATCATGCACTATTCTGCTAAGAAAGAAGGAAGTAAAGAAGTCACCAATGAAGATACAATCCTTGTAGATTCAGGAGGTCAGTATCTTGAAGGAACTACAGATATTACCAGAACTTTTGCGTTAGGAACACCTTCCGAAGAGTTCAAAAGAAATTCTACATTGGTTTTACAGGGCCTGATCCGTTTATCTATGGTGAAATTCCCTAAAGGAACAAAAGGAGTACATCTTGACGCCATTGCAAGACTTCCGTTATGGATGGAAGGTAAAGACTTTAACCACGGAACAGGGCATGGGGTAGGAAGCTTTATGAACGTTCACGAAGGGCCACAAAACATCAGAAAAGATTTAAACCCTCAGGATCTTCTTCCGGGAATGGTTTGTTCCAACGAACCTGGATATTATCTTGAAGGACACTACGGAATCCGTCATGAGAATCTTATTGCAGTGAAAGAAGCAGAGAAAACAATTCACGGAACATTTTATGAATTTGAAACATTAACGTTCTGCCCGTTCTTTAAAGATACAGTGGTAAAAGAAATTCTTTCAGAAAGTGAAATTGCATGGCTGAATGCTTATCATAAAACATGTGAAGAAAAGCTTGCTCCTCATTTGGAGGGAGAAGTGAAAGAATGGTTCTTACAGCTGGTAAGCCCGTTGTAAGAAAATAAAGTCAATGTTGAAAAAAAGAGAGCACCTCAAACATTGAACTTTCAACCTTAAAAATATTAAACAAAATAATTGTTAGATCCGTAAAAGTCCTGTGAGTTTTCTTGCAGGGCTTTTTTGTTTATACAACCGTATTTTTACGGATAAAATTGTAGGGATTCTCCTGATGATGGGAATTACCACTCTATTTATCTTTGTAACAACAAAACATCATTCATATCTTCATATAATAACTTAGTTATTCAAAACGGTAGATCATCCCATCCTGGGATGATTTTTTTCTTGAGTATGGAATAGAGAACTGGAAGATGAAAGTTATGAAGATTAAAAGAAGAGATATTCTTTTTTCTTTTCAATTCATTTATACTGGTTAAGAGTAATTACATCATTAGCAGTAACTCCCAGCCTCCATCTTCCAGCTATTTACCTTTAACTTCCTTCCTCCAAGCTTAGTTTTCTAATAAGTTTTATTTATTTTCGCGGTATCAAGAAAAACCCAATCAATGGTACATGATTTTTTTAGAAGTTTTGAACTGTTTTCAGAAAAAGAAATTGAAGCATTTTTAAAGCTTTTTGAAATCAGGAAAGTCAGCAAGAACGAGTATTTTATTCAGGAAGGTGAGAAGTGCAGAGAAGTGGCATTTATACAATCAGGGATTTTCCGTTCCTTCTATCTTTCTGATGACGGAAAAGATATGACCTATTGTTTCAGGTTTCCCAATACGATGATGGCTGCTTATTCATCATTTATTTCCGGAAGTTTAAGCAAAGAAAGTATGCAGGCGATTACAGATGCAGAACTGCTTATCCTGAAGAAAGAAAAAATGGATGCTCTTATCCAGGACAATCTCAACTGGACCAAATTTTTAAAGATGATTGCTGAACAGGAGTATCTCGAGCTGGAAAATAGGTTTTTTCAGCTTCAGAGAGACAGTGCCAGTCAACGGTATGCAGCCCTTCTTAAAAATTATCCTGATTATGTTCAGAAAATTCCGTTACAGTACCTTTCTTCCTACCTTGGAATTACACAGCGGCATTTAAGCCGTATCAGAAAGGAGATTTCTTTTTAGACATTTGTCCTGTTTATTGACTTGCCAGCTCTATAATTTTGTCAAAAAAAATAAATGGAGCACAATATTCTGATTATCGGAGGAAATGGATTGGTAGGCAAAACGATTGCCCGTATTTTACAAAAGAGAAACCCTCATTTCAATATTTTTATTGGAGGACGTAAAGGCGGAAGTACAGATAAACATCTTACAATTGATGTTACTGATCCTGGTTCTTTTCAGGTTATCACTGATAAAAAAATAAAACTTATCATTCTTTCCGTGAATGATAGATCAGATAACGTTTTGAAATATGCTATAACAAACCATATTGATTATCTGGATATCACAAAACCTACTCCAGCATTGGTAAGAGCTTATGATATTGCCGGAAAATCAGATATCAACAGTCGGATTGTTTTCAGTTCCGGATGGATGGGGGGAATTGTACCCGGGCTAGCGGGCGTCCTTTCAAAAGAGACAAATGATATTAAGGGAGTAAAACTCTTTGTATATTATTCTGTCAAGGATCTGGCAGGGGAAAGCTCGGCCCATTTTATGGCAGAAAATGTGGCAGTTCCTTTTCATGATTATAAAAATGATCAACCTAATTCTATCAGACATTTTTTAGATACCGAAACTTTTGATTTTTCTTTCGGAATCGGAAAAAGAAATGCGTATAATTTTGATGTTCCCGATCTGTATATCCTGAATAGGATTGAAAGAATTCCCAATGTAAGTGTAAAAATGACCTATAATTCTAAGTTTATTACCTGGTTATTGGGGGGCTTTCAATACCTAAGAATCTTTAATATCTTGTCTTTAAAAGAAAGAAAAATGATTTTTGGATCAAGCGGAAATGGAGACCAGGCTGTATTTGAAGTTGTTGTAGAAAGTAAAAACGGGCAAAAAAAGTTAAGCCTGCAAAGTACAAAGGGACAGGCAGAGTTAACAGCATTATCTGCGGTTTTACATACCGAGGAATTACTGAGAAACCCTCATGAAAATAATGTGTATTTCAGTCACCAACTGCATGAGCCTTTATCATTACTGGCTCAGCTTAATGCATATGAAACCATTAATACCCGTATAATACCATGAAAAAAATAACCATTATTAACGGGCATCCCAATAAAGAGTCTTTCAATTTTGGTGTTGCAGAGGCCTATAAAAACGGAGCGATAGAAGCAGGAGCAGAAATCAGAGAAATTATCATCGCAAATCTTAATTTTAATCCAAATCTACAGTTTGGCTATCAAAAGAGGATAGAGCTGGAGCCGGACTTGCTGAAAGCCTGGGAGAGTATTCAATGGGCTGACCATCTGATTTGGATACATCCTATCTGGTGGGGAGGGCTACCAGCAGTTATGAAAGGTTTTATAGATCGACTTTTCCTACCTGGATTGGCTTATAAATACAGGGAAAATTCTTTATGGTGGGATAAGCTTTTAACAGGGAAAACTGCCCATATTATTACAACAATTGACCAACCGGGTTGGTATTACCGTTTGATGTATGGAAGACCAAGTGTGAATCAACTTAAAAAGTCAACGCTGGAATTCTGCGGAATAAAACCGGTTAAAGTAACCTATCTGGGCATTATCAGGACTTCTAATGAAGGGCAGCGGAAAACATGGCTGAAGAGCGTAAAATCATTGGGCCAGAAAATGAAATAGAATCGAATAAAAATGGAAGCTGGAAATTCGTATAAATACTGTATAATTTCCAGTTTCCTTTCTTTTACAATCCTTTTTTTCCTTCAATCCAATACGCTTGTGATCTGATACATCTTGGAGAAACTCCTTTGGCTTTAAGAAATTTTTTAATCAATGACATACGCTCACCATTTCCTGTAAGATAAAAAATAGCATCATCATTATAGATTGTTTCCCTTTCTTCTATCAGAAAATCGTTTAAGGCTTCTATGAGTCTCATGGTATTGTTTTTAGGATTGTGGTATCCGTATAAATTAAGGTTTTCAAGCATAGAAGCTTCTTCCAGTTCATGGAGACAAATGAATTGACAACCATTTTCTTCAACAGCCTCTTTGATGGAAAGAGAACTTCCCAATGAAGTTTCATCTCCAATAGAAAAATGAATTTTGGCATTAGGTTCAAAGAAGCGCTTTCCTCTAGGCATTAATATTTTTAAAGAATCTCCAATGATAAGACTGTTTATAAAATGACTTCCTGCAGCAGTCGGATCATGCATGTGGAAGATGACATCAAAAGTTCCTGAATCTTTGTTAAAATTGAAAGGTGAATAATTGCGGTAATCCCTTTCATTGATTCTGATTCCTATGGCATAAGCCGGTTCAAATTCTACGTCTTGTAAATCTGCAGAAAAACGGATGTGACGAAGGTTCTGGGCCACCGGTTCTATGGAAATAACAGTACATTCTTTAAACTTTGAGGACAATACATTTTCTACAGTATCATTGATCCATTTTGGCAAGCTGGGCATAATATTTTTTATTGCAAAGGAAGCATCAAAAAGAAAATCATCCGATAGCTGTTTCAGGGGAATAGTTGGACTATTCGTGGTTGATGCTGAGAAAGAAAAGAAGTAGAGAAAATAGAATTGGAAGATTTTGGGGTGCAATGAAGAAAACGAAGTTTAGTTATCTATTGGCATTCCTGAACTCTGAAGGAGATTGATCTTCCAATTTTGAAAACAAACGGCTAAAATAGGTATGGTCGTTGTATCCCAATTCGTAAGCAATTTCCTTTACGGTAAGGTGGGTAAACGCAAGTAGACGCTTGGCTTCAATTATAATTTCCTGATGGATCCAATGCTGAGCGGGTTTACCCGTCACTTCACGGATTGCTTCTGTGAGATATCCCCTGGAGATATTTAATTTTTCTGCATATTCAGATGGACTTTTCATGGATTTGTAGCTTTGTCGAACCATGATTTTAAACTCCCGTGTCAATTGTAAAGAACGATTTTCATTACCAATCTGAGAAGAGTTTTCTTTTGAGTAAATTAAGGCGAATATCCCTATAAAAGAATGCAATAAGGATTGAATGACCAAAGAACCTTCTTTGGAGGCCTGCATCTCATCCTTATAAAAAGTATGAAGTATAGCAGCAGTACTACTAAGCTTTTCTACCCATATTTTGTCCACTGTCAGAGGTTGTATTTCTTCCAGAGACTCCTCAAAAACGGAGCGTACGGTATCCGGAACCAAATCAGACTTTATCGCTACAAACCAACCGTTTACTTTGTCCATTAAAAGACCTTGATGCACCTGCCCAGGTAACACGCAGAAAATAGTAGCATTTTTAGCTTCAATGATATTGAAATCAACCATCATCTTTACATGCCCACTCTCCATGAAAGTAAAAATGTAATGGCTGTCGCGATGTATTCCTTTATCTATAAGAATATCCTCTGCATGATAGGTATTCCGGTCCATCCTTTTTATATGGAAACGGTGCTTGGAAATATCACTTAAATCGTAAGTTGGAATGGAATGCTTCATCTTTTAAGGGTTTCACAAAGCTACGAAATACCAGGTGATTTGATCTTGTTTTATAAAAAACAAAAGAATATTAACTTTCATTCAATTATATAGTATTTTACACTCAAATGTGATTTAAAATAGATATCAGTGCATTTTTTTTGTAAATTTCAACTCATAAAATAATTATCATTCAAAAATATTTATTATCATGACCACGGAAAACATCTTTGAAGCCTTGAGAACCTGGAAAAACCTAGTCGATTCTTATACAATCGACAATGATGCGAATGGAGCCGAAATTTTGAATTATTTAAATCAAGGGACTCATTTCAGCGTTTCGGGAAAAGAAATTGAACAATGGAGAATGAATCTTGAAAAGGAAGATCTGAAAAGAATTCATGCTTACATGGGTATACATGAAAAGCAACTGAAGTTTTTTCTGATTGATTCTAAAAGTGATAAAGACGCCGATTTTAGTACCATTATCATGAAAGATTTTTTACGTGATTTTACAGAAGCGAAGATTGAAAGCAGCACTGATATGGTGGTGAATCCTCTCCCTCCGATTACTGCTGAGTCTGCCATTAACCGTAACTTCAGATGGAATATGTTCGGTACAGCCTGGCTGCAGTCTCAGAAAGAGGAAGATTTTTTCCAGTTGGTCTCAATTCCTTTTTCAGATTATGAAAGAATGGGGATTGAAGGGGCGCAAACCTGTACCAGCTTTTTTGGGCTTACTGAAGATATGGAAAAGAAAGATTCGGATTTTCCTTACCATATAGAAATTATTACCGTAAAGAGCCTTGCGATTAGTCATATGAGTGAAACAGCGGAAAATTATTCTACTCCAAGACCTCCGTTCAGCGTTGATACTCTCAATGATTATCAACTTTTGAAGCAAATCAATAGTGTTCTCGTATAACAGCCTGTCCTTGTATCTTCAAATTATTATTAATCTGGTCCTGCTGGTAGGATTGACCATGTTGATAAAAGAATGGGTAAAAACAAAACTTCCTGTGATGATACTTCTTTCAGGAGAGCTGATTCTGGAACTGACGGACTTGATTGACCGGATGATGAAGTTCAATACCCTCAACACTTATAATTATGCATTGAGCCAGTTTTTTGGTTTGATGATTCTTACAGTGATCTATAACAATTATTACATTCAGCTTTCCCGTGAAGTAAGATGGATTATCTATGGGTATGCTGGATTGGTTTTGATGGGGAATCTACTGTATGTACAAAATGATATACGGGTTACTTTTTATTCCAATATTATAACCAGTATTATTATTTGCAGCTATGCAGCCTGCTATTTTATGAAGATCATCAGAGAAGGACGGGTAGAAAAGAACATGTTCATTGTTAATGTCATTGTTTTTTTATTTTTTTCTGTCGAATGCCTCATATCCACTGCGTTTAATTTTTTAATCAGCAACCATCTGAACTGGGTAGCGCCCATTTGGCTTTTTAGAGGCGTTTTATTATTGTCTTTTTATATTGCTTTTATTAATCTGGGATGTGGCGTTGGGAGAATCAGGATCAGATAGTTATATGGATATGGATCGGTATTGGACTGTTTTTTTTAACAACGTTATTAATTACGCTATTGGTTATTAACTATTTAAAAAGCATAAAAAGAAATAAGAAGAAAGTTTCTCAGCTGGTCCGTAATACCCAAAAAGAATACTTGGAGAATATGCTGCTTCTACAGGAACAGGATCGGGAACGTCTGGCGGAAGAACTTCATGATAATATTATTTCTCAGCTGAACCTTATTCGCTTGAATCTTAATGAAAAAAAGCCGGAAGAACTCAGCCGGGATTTAAAAAGGTCCATGCAGCTGATTCGTGAACTGTCACATAATCTTACGCCTCCGGATCTTAATGAGATTGATCTGGCAAATTTGCTTGAAGATTACCTTGAACAGATTAATAAAAATATAGAAGTAATTTTTCATGCTATTACGATAGGGATACCTATAAGTAACCTGGTAAAATTAAACCTTTTCCGAATTGTTCAGGAGCTTGTTACTAATATTCTGAAACACGCTGAAGCAACCAGGATCGAGGTTTCATTGAGAATCTCTCTGAATTATCTGATGCTTACCATTGAAGACAATGGGAGAGGTTTCATCATAGGAAATCAATCCGGAGGTATTGGCCTGAGGAATATTAAGTCGCGGGCACAAAAAATTAAAATCAATTATAAACTTAAAACACAGCCTGAAAAAGGAACAAAATTTATAGCCTGTATGGCCATCCAATAAAATAAACATGGAACACTCAAAAATTAAAATTGGCATTGTAGATGATGACCTGCTGTTTGTACAGCTTTTAAAAAATTATATTGAAACTAATGGGGATTATCAAGTTATCCTTACATCAACCGGTGGAAATCAGTATCTCACTGAGGAGGAGGCTGTCCCGGATATCTTGATTCTGGATTTAAAGATGGCCAACGGGGATGGGCTTGAAGTGATGGCCGCCTTGTCAAAAAAAGAGATTGAAACCAGGATTATAGTGCTTTCCAGCTTCTACAGACGTTCTTTTATGGGACAGATGCTTAAAATGGGAGCTCATGCTTTTTTATCCAAAGAAATTGAACTGGAGGAACTGTTAGTGGTTATCAACACTGTTTACAATACCGGACATTATTTCTCCAACGAACAGATTGATGTCATGCGGAATCAGTTTTCCAATAAACTTCCGGAGTTTCATGCTTTTTCGAAAAATGAACTAACCGATAGGGAAATTGATGTTTTACGATTGGTTTGCCAGCAGCTAAGCACTAAGGAAATTGCAGATTCCCTTTTTATTTCCCCAAAAACGGTCGAAACCCATAAGACCAATCTCATGATTAAAACAGGAGTGAAAAATATGGCCGGATTGGTAATATATGCCATACAGAATAACATCATTGATGCCAATGAAATCGTATTGTTTGATAAATAACCATAAAGAATCAGGGAGCACATTAATGCACTCCCTGATCACAAGAAATCTAAAAAACACACTATAATTAAGGATTTAATACTTTAGCAATAGAGACTGCGTCGGCTAAAGTATCCAGGCTGTAGATCTGAATTACCCCTTGTGTAGTGGCTGCCTGACCTAAAATATTCTGCTGGTTTTGTGCATTCACCGCATTTTCAAACATAATTCCAGTAGAATGTGCTGCGGATTGATACACATTACTGAGTGCCATTGCAGGAGATTCTGCGACTACTTTTACGTTAGACTGCGTTACTGCGTCTGTGATTTGCTCGTTTACTGTTGTTCCGGTTTTTTCGTTAGCCATAATAATGATTGTTTATTTGGGGTTAAAAACAACCGGATTTTCCGGTTGTTTGGATAATGAAATTTTGCTTTTAACAAAAATGAATTACGGATTAAGGATCTTAGCCATTGAAACCGCATCAGCGATAGTGTCCAGACTGTAGATCTGAGAAATTCCCTGGGTGGTAGCTGCCTGGGTAACTATGTTTTGTTGGTTCTGAGAATTCACTGCATTTTCAAACATAATTCCTGTAGAGTGTGCAGCAGATTGATACACGTTACTTAATGCCATTGCAGGTGATTCTGCGACTACTTTTACGTTAGATTGCGTTACTGCGTCTGTGATTTGTTCGTTTACTGTTGTTCCAGCTTTTTCGTTTGCCATGATGATTATTGTTTATTGGGGTTTAAAAACAGCCGGCTTTTCCGGCTGTTCGGATAAATGATATTTGCTGATTGCAAAAAATGGATTACGGATTAAGGACTCTAGCGATAGAAACCGCATCTGCAATGGTATCCAGACTATAGATCTGAGAAATTCCTTGGGTAGTTGCAGCTTGCGTTAAAATATTTTGTTGGTTTTGTGAATTGACTGCATTTTCAAACATGATTCCTGTAGAGTGTGCAGCAGATTGATACACATTACTTAATGCCATTGCAGGTGATTCTGCGACTACTTTTACGTTGGATTGCGTTACTGCGTCTGTGATTTGTTCGTTTACTGTTGTTCCAGCTTTTTCGTTTGCCATGATAATTATTGTTTATTGGGGTTTAAAAACAACCGGCTTTTCCGGTTGTTCGGATAAATGATATTTGCTGATTGCAAAAAATGGATTACGGATTAAGGACTTTAGCGATAGAAACCGCATCTGCAATGGTATCCAGACTGTAGATCTGAGAAATTCCTTGGGTAGTTGCAGCTTGCGTTAAAATATTTTGTTGGTTTTGTGAATTCACCGCATTTTCAAACATGATTCCTGTAGAATGCGCTGCAGATTGATACACGTTACTTAAAGCTACAGCAGGAGATTCTGCGACTACTTTTACGTTAGATTGTGTTACTGCATCTGTGATTTGTTCGTTTACTGTTGTTCCAGCTTTTTCGTTTGCCATAATGATTATTGTTTATTTGAGTTTAAAAAACAACCGGCTTTTCCGGTGGTTAGAATGATATTCTGCTTTTTGCAAAAATGAATTACGGGTTGAGGATTTTAGCAATAGAAATCGCATCAGCGATGGTGTCTTTGCTGTAAATTTGAGTGACCCCCTGCGTTGTTGCTGCCTGGGTTAAGATATTATGCTGATTTTGAGCATTAATTGCATTTTCAAACATAATTCCTGTAGAATGGGCAGCTGTTTGATACACGTTACTTAAAGCGATTGCAGGAGATTCTGCGACTACTTTTACATTGGATTGCGTTACTGCGTCTGTGATTTGTCCGTTTACTGACATAATGATTATTGTTTATGGGTTAGAGACAACCGGATTTTCCGGCTGAGAGAATAAATTTTTGATCTAAAAACATTAAGGTCTTAGAATCTTAGCAATAGAAACCGCATCTGCTACCGTATCCAGGCTATAGATCTGCAGAATTCCCTGAGTGGTTGCTGCCTGACCTAAGATATTTTGTTGGTTCTGATTTGTCACCGCATTTTCAAACATAATACCTGTTGAATGTGCGGCAGATTGATATACATTGCTTAAAGCCATTGCAGGAGATTCTCCCACTACTTTTACGTTGGACTGCGTTACTGCGTCTGTGATTTGTTCATTGACTGTTGCCATAGTTGTGATTGTTTTTTTTGAGATTTGATCTCGGTTAATAATTATTAAGGTTTTCTATTATATTTTTAAACCCACAACAGATCCTGCAGATGAAATAGATTTCAAAGGCATTGATATAGACTGTTAATTGATGATTAGATCTGAAGGGTGATTCTCATTACAATGGTTGAAACCATTACCTGTAAAATCTGTGGGGTTTAAAGCATATTTTTTTAAGCTCAACATGCAAAGAGTCATGTTGAAAAAAGGATGCGGCTGCCATTTTTAATATCTGTCTTAAAAATGAATTCCTGTGATACATTTGCTGGCAATGTTAGTTTCCTTTGGGCTGGAAAATGGATTCTGAATGATTGCTTTTGAGATTGACAGCATCTGAAGACGGTGCAAAAATTGACGTTGACCTGATTGTATATATGGATAGCACCGGATCTTATGATTACAGGAAAATAAACCGCATCCGTAGTATTAAAAAATTGGGATTACAATTTTCCTTTTTTTAAAATTTCCAATTCTCTGTATTTCAGTTTTCCGGAACTCATTTTTTTCATTCCCATGACATAATTGGTCATTCCCATCATAGAGTCCCTTTGCTGGTTCAATACAGAATTGATCTGCATTAATCCTGTAGAATGGGCACTTACCTGTGCAGAAATAGCCTGAGGTACAGCGGTGGACATTCCTGTGATTATTGTATTGATTTCGTTCATAATTACTATTGATGTTTGAAGATTTATGGACGGATATTACCAAACCTTGCATTCAGTTTATTCATCCTGTCCACGATTTTTATCTCTTTCTGTCTTAATTTTGCTGTTGAGGCTTCCTGAAGCTTTTTCAATTGTTCTTCATAATTCATGGAAGGTACTTCAGTAGGAGTTGTTGCTACCGGAGCAGGAGCCGCTTCCTGCTGTTTAACAGCTTCTTCGAGCTTTCCAAGCAAAGGGGCCAGTGATTTCATGGTCTCTTTGATCGCTTTTTCTTTAATATAATTAACGATTTCGTCTTCATGCCTCAAAACAAAAGGCATAATCTCTTCCTGAACCATCTCAGGTTCAGTTACTGCTGCGGGCCGTTGAGGCACAGGAGTCTTTTTGGGAACTTTTCTATTCATAAGAGTGTCTTTTATGATTGAAAGAGAATTACAGTAAATAATTAATGAATGCTGCCGCCGCTCTCCAATCCCGATTGAGATCCTGAATAACAGTATATCCAACTGCTTCCAGTGCAATACACGCCGAAATAGCATTAGCTGAAAGCATTTCTTTTAACTGATTTTGAGGAAGCGTTAGAATATAATCACTCTGAAAGTAAGAATTTTTAGGATGGTTCTCAGTCGCTTCGTTCGCTATAATACTTAGAATTTGCTGAAAATAGTGGGCAATCAGCCTCGAAACCTGAAATTCCAGTTCCCTTTTCAATTCTACAGTTTGCTCGGGAGTAATTAAATCTGAAACCGCTGATACATCCACATCATGTACAGAATATAAGGCTTCTCCTGTATCAGAGGGAGTAATCGTAATATCCGTTTTGAGGATCCATTTTGCTTTTTCAAGATTGATGGTAAGTAATTTTGAATCAGATTCCGGAGCTGCAATATCACTGAGCGCAGTAAGAGGGAGGATTCTTACATTACAGTAAAAAGATTTGGGATCATCCAGTTTTATCATGACAACAGCTATCCCTGTAGATTTTTCTTTGGGCTCTACTACAAAACATTGATAGTTAGTATACTTCCTGAGGCTTTTACAATTCACCAATCTTACCGTGGGCTGAATGTTGATGTCTGATGTCTGGAGATTGAATACAAAACGATCTGCATTATTTTCAGTTCTTTTGTGATCTGTACTTTTTGTATCCAGATAAGAATTATCATGAGCCCTGGTCAGATAAAGACGTTCATTTAAATCACTTAAACTGGCTAGATTTAAAATTTTAGCAGGTTTGGTTACTGAGGAATAATTCATGTCTTATTATTTTTGAATTTGTTAATGAGTTGGGTTATTATTGTTTTTTTGTCTGTTTGTTCTTCAGGTTCTCCCGAAGTAATTACTGGTTTTACGAGTGGCTGTGTCAGTTTTACTGACTTCAATACTAATTTTCCCTCATGTGCAGCCGTGATAAAGTTTTTTTTCATATTTTCTTTTTCTGATGAGGTTTTTTCCTGAACCGAATGAGTTATTCGTTTTTTTTTTCGCTCTCCTCAGTCCTGTTAGGAACTTCTGTAAAAGAAGTAGGAGTGGAAGGGGCTTCGTTGGAAACAGGAAGGGTGTTGACATTATAAATAGTATTGGAAACTTTAGCTTTTACTTCCGCATAATCACTTACCATTTTAAATAAGTCTTTCATCATTTCATTTCCTTTTCCCGCATCCTGGCCCTGCAACTGTTCTGTTGGGTGGGTTGATGCCTCTTTACTCCCCGGTGCCGGCCCGAAAGTGGTTCCATAGGTGAGTAAATTATTGGCAAGTCTGCTTAATGCGATAAGACCTACCTGCTCAAATCCTTTTAAAAAAGACTGTAAATCCTGAACCATCATTCCTGTAGACTGTTCAATCATTACTTTGGTAACTCCGGTCATCGGGGAAGCTTTAGGAGGTGCAAGTACCTCACTGTTCACAAATACTACAGCTTTCTCTGCCGGAGTAATGGCTTCCACTGCCTGAGATTGTGTTTTTTCACTGTTAAGTTCATTCATGATGGAAAGGTTTTAGATTATCCTTTTAAGATTTTAATGGCATCAGCAACAATTGCAGGGTTGAGCTGATTCAAGTTCTGCTGATTGGTTACCGAATTCTGAATGGAAATTCCACTGGCATGGGTAGCCATCTGGTAAAGCATACTCATGGCCTGTGCGGGAGACTCACCCAGCACGGTAACATTCGTCTGCGTTACGGCGTCTGTAGTCTGATTGTTTACGGTGTCTGCCATATTTTGGGTTTAAATGGTTATTATTATTTTAACTTTCACGATCTTTTTTCAAAGATTATTCTTTCAATCCAACCATTCTTTTTTCGGCTGAGTATTCAGAATGAGATTGTTGACCTCTTTTGTCTGATACAAATTTCATTAATAAAAATAAATCTTCATTAAGGGAAAAGACTGAATTTTTAAAAATAAGGGAATTCTCCCATGAGTGATTTTTTTAATAAAAAATGAAACATCCTTATAATATGTTGTGATCTTTATAGGACTGGTACTCCATAAGTTAATAGCTATATATACTAAAACGATCTGGTACTAAGAGTAAACCCTGAATTTCTAAAAATGGGGAGATCCCCTCTATTCTGCCATGAGCTTTACCTTGAAATTTGTGCGATAACCTATTTATTAATCAACAGTATGGAAAGAACAAATAATCAAAGTGGAGAATCAATAATAAAACCTAAAGTACTCATTCAGCCTGGATATGCAACTGGAGATATGTTTGCGATTGCCGCAGCTTTAATTGATGATGATGAACTTCATGTAGTCATTTCAAAAGGTGATGAGAATTGTAATGATCCTACAGATAAGGCAGATTCTATTAAAAAATTTTATGAAGATTCCAGAATTGCTGAAAAGAGAATACATCTTGTGGAAGTAAGTAAGTTAAGAGAAAACGAAGAAGAGTTAAATGAGAAAGTTGCTAGATTTCAAGTAATAGGAAGGATTGATTATGGAACTGATTACGTTGCAAGAAAATTTTCAAAAAGCATGAAGAGAAAGGTAAGAAACGCATGGAAAGTTAATAGCTGTAACGGTGAAGATAAAGCTATAGAAAAATGGTTGACAGAAAAAGGGATACCCATTACTGGAGGCCGCTTACTTATTTTATGGTCACGGTTCAGTGGCAAAAACGGTGATATTCATATAGAACATGACACGAGTTATTTCGGGACTAGACAAATTGTAAAGAGAGCAGTGAATATGTATGATGCCATAATTATTACGGGTGATAAAGGATATCAGGAAGAAAGAAGAGAAAAAGACCTGAGAAGCAAAAGAGATTCTAAAAAAAGAGGGCATCAGTTTGACGAAATTGCCAATGAGGTCAACGCTTCCAAAGTTTTTAACATCACTGAATTCTGGAATGATGAAAATTCAAATGATCTTCCAAAATGGGACGGGAATACCCGCGTGGGACAATTTAAGCTGTATGAATATTTTCAGAACAATTTTAAGGATGTAAAGCATCTGGGATTCAGAAGTGGAAACCTTGAAGTGATGGCAATGTTAGGATATCAGGTCAGATATATGGAAGAAGGTAAAAGAGTAGGAGATGAAAGTAAAGGTGGATATAGAATGACTGCATGGAATGACCGCCGTGAAAGCCTTATGGATAAAAGTATTCCCGAAGATGAGAGATTGACAATTGGATATGAACGGATCCAGTTGATTGACCTTCCTACAAGAACAGGGAAGTTTCTTCAGGATAAAAAGTTGGAAATCAATAGCAATGCAATTGATAAAGATGCAATAGATGAAGAAGTCAGAAGGAGAATAAGTGTCATGGATGAAAAAGCTAGGAAAAATTTTAAAAACACCTATAACAAAGAATTAAAAGAAGTAAAAAGAGAGAGAATTAAATGGGGGAAAGATGAAGTAGAAAAATGGAGACGGCCAGATTTTACTCCTGGTAATAAAGGTGGAGCCCAAAAACCTGATGAGATTCGTGATAAGTACTTAAGAGGATTTAATGATACAGATTTGGATATTCTCTTTAATCAATATTTACGCCCTGCAGATTGGAATGGAATTGAAGATAGAATTATACGACAAGAGAAACATTATTCAAAGGAGCATACCGAAGGTTTGGATCAGAATGAAAGAAATAAACTATTTGAAGAATTAGCAACTCAGCCTTCCTGATATTTTTAAAATCAAAGACAATACTAACAGATTAAAATTCGTATTTCCACAGTTTTCCTATGGGGATTTTATTCTCTGTTTTGCAGCACGATAATCAGGTACCTAAATTTATATGACTATACACCGAAATCCGGGCAGATATAATCTGTTCCGGATTTTAAGGTAATAACGGTTAAAAATCACTATATTTAGAATTATAATAAATGATCTAATTAAACTTTAAAACCAATAAATTATGTTGAAAACCCCTCATTCAATCATGAAATTATGGCTCTTTTTTGTCTTAGCATCAGTATCCTCATTTATGCTTACTGGATGCAATGCAAAGAATGATGCAGATCAGATCTTTTACAACGGTGATATCCTCACAATGGCAGGTAAAGAAGCTGCCTATGTAGAAGCTCTTGTCGTAAAAGACGGAAAAATTGTCTTTGCAGGAGAAAAAGATAAGGCTATGGCCCTTAAAGGAAATAAAACACAGGTAACCGATCTTGCAGGCCGTACGCTGATGCCAGGTTTTATAGATGCCCACGGTCATATTTCGCAATATGGATTTGCTTTACAGATGATCGATCTGCAGCCTGAGCCTTACGGAAAGGTAATGTCAATTCCGCAGCTACAGAAGGTTCTCAAAGATTATATAGCCGAAAATAAAATTCCTGCCGGAACTATGATTGTTGGAAATGGTTACGATGATGCCATAATGGAAGAACACCGTCACCCGACAGCTCAGGAGTTGGATGAAGTCTCGTCTGTTAATCCAATTTATATAGAACATACTTCAGGGCATATGGGAGTTGCTAATTCTTTATTGCTGAAAAATATGAATATCACATATGATACTCCGAATCCTGTCGGAGGAATCATTGGCAAAGATCCGGCTACCAAGCAGCTTACAGGAAAAATGCAGGAGAATGCCAATATCAATAGCTTACAATATGTAATAACACAGCTTCCGAAACCTGCAGAAAGCGATAAGTACAAATCTTTACTTGCCGCAGAAAAAGCCTGGTTTGCCGGTGGACAGACTACCATATGTGAAGGACGTGCTGCGCCGGATAATATTGATCATATTATGGATGCAGACAAGAAAGGATTGTTGAAAGGTGATTATATCATTATGCCGGATTATGACTTGAATGCCGATAAACTGACACATTGGAAACAATTCTATAAAAAGTACAATGGGCATATTAAGATAGGAGGTATAAAAATGACTTTTGATGGCTCTCCACAAGGTAAATCAGCCTGGCTTACAAAACCTTATCTGGTGGCGCCGGAAGGAGAAAAGCAAGGATTCCGGGGACAGCCAATCTATTCAACAGAAGCAGCTTATAAAGGACTAAAAGCGATCTTTCAGCAGGGAATGCAGGTTCATATTCACTGTAATGGAGATGCAGCGATAGATGAAGGCCTTAACTTACTGGAACGTCTTAAAAAAGAAAAGCTGCTTACAAAAGATATGCGCTGTGTTCTTATCCATAGTCAGGTATGCCGCAAAGACCAGGTTCCCCGTTATAAACAGATAGGAATAATGCCAAGCTGGTTTCCTACACATGTTTACCTATGGGGAGACTGGCACCGTTCCAATGTGCTTGGGGAAGAAAGAGCAAGAAGGATAAGCCCTTTGAAAGAGGGGTTGGATCAGAAAATACCATTTACCATTCATCATGATTCGCCGGTCACTCCTCCCGATTTGATTACTGCGGTATATGCTGCAGTAAACAGAAAAACACGTTCCGGATATATACTGGGGCCGGAGTTTCGGATCAGTCCTTATGAAGCTCTTAAAGCAATCACTATCAATGCTGCATGGCAATGGGGAGAAGAAAAAGAGAAAGGAACGCTGGAGAAAAATAAAAGAGCAGATCTTGTTATTCTGGATAAAAATCCTGTTAAAGTAGATCCTTTTACCATTAAGGAAATAAGCGTTATGGAAACTTATAAAGACGGCGTGCAGGTATATAAAAAATAATAGATTTCAAATACAAAATATTCCGGAGAAAGAGCGTTCTGAAATTTTCAGAACGCTCTTTTATTTTACAACACTGGGAAATCTAAATGCAAAGAAGACTGAAAAAAACTGTAAATTAGCCGGTGAAGATGAATTGAAAACACATCCTTCGTAATCTATTCTATGTCTAAACTAAAAACTGTAAGAGAACAGAAAAACCTGACCCAGGAAGAACTTTCAGAAAAATCGAAAATTTCTGTCAGAACAATTCAACGGATTGAAGCAGGTACAGAACCGAAAGGACATACGCTAAGAGCACTGGCTCGGGCATTGGAAATAGAGGGAAATTTATTACAAGATACTATTGTAATTCCTGAGATCAATGATGAGGTATCTGAGGAAAGTATTCCGGAGGTGAAGGAAAAAGAGCAATCGGATGTCAATTATTCTCTCGTTAAAATTATCAATCTTTCCTCATTGCTCTTCACGCTGTTGCCACCACTAAACATCCTTGTTCCACTTCTCCTGATGTTTACGATGAAGCAGAGAAACAGTCTGGTGAAGGAAATCATTTCTGTTCAGATGATATGGACGGTGATGGCACCTATTGTTTTCATGTTGGGGATCTTTTTAAAGTTCGGAAGACAGTTTACTCTGGTTCTTATGATTGCCATTGTCCTCTCCAATGTTTTTATTATCCTTCGCAACGCTGCAGAGATTGATAAGAAGAGAAAATTGTATTTTAGATTGAGTTTCAGTATGATATAAAACCTGTCAGGGCTTTGTCGGGTTTTTGTCGGGTTCTTTTTTCGTCATAAAACAGACGAAAATCTAATCTTTGGCAAAAATTTAATCATGACAAAGACAGCTTCATTGGGTCTTCTTTTTTTTACTTTGGTTTTTAATAGTATTCAAGCCCAATTACCAAAAACAGATTCTCTTTATAAAATTATTATGTCAAAAGACAGTCTGCTTTTTTCCGTAGGTTATAATACCTGCAACACGGGGCAGATGGAAAGTCTGTTGAGTGACGGGTTTGAATTCTATCACGATAAAGGCGGATTTGAAGACAGGAAGGTATTTATAACCCATTTTAAAAACGGATTATGTAAATCTCCCGAAACCTATCAGGTGAAGAGAGTCCTGGTTGAGAAAAGCAATGAGATTTATCCTATGTATAAAGATGGAAAAATATATGCAGCCATTCAGAATGCAGACCATCTGTTTTATGAAAGGGTGGGAAGTCAGCCTGAGAAACTGGTAGGAGAAGCCAGATTTACTCATCTTTGGGTGCTGGAAAATAATGAGTGGAAACTTAAGAATTCATTAAGCTTCAATCATCATCCAAAACCAATCACCGATAGTGAAATGATGTTTGATAATGACCAGTCTATGGCCAACTGGCTGAAAGAAAATAGAATCCCTGCCCTTGGATTGGGAATTATTAATGAAGGAAAACTTCAGGAGGTAAAAGTTTTCGGCCAGCTTAAAAAAGGAGTTCCCGCTCCCCGTAATGCCTATTTTAATGTAGCATCTCTCACCAAGCCGGTTACCGCAATGGTAGCTTTATGCCTGGCCGGTTCAGGACTTTGGAATCTGGACGAACCTCTGGATGCTTATTGGATAGATCCGGATGTTATCAATGATCCTAGACATAATAAGCTTACAACCAGGATGATTCTGAGCCATCAGAGCGGTTTTCCAAACTGGAGATGGATGAATAATGATAAGAAGCTAAGTTTTCAGTTTGATCCCGGTACCCAATATCAATATTCCGGGGAAGGTTTTGAATACCTTCGGAAAGCTCTCGAAAAGAAGTTTGGAAAGCCGTTGGAACAACTTGCAAAAGAACTGATCTTTCAGCCTCTTAAAATGAAAGATACCAATTATATTTGGGACCAAAATACAGATGAGTCAAGATTTGTGACAGGATACAATGAAAAAGGAGAGACATACCCAATAGAAAAAATTAAAAAGGCTAATGCTGCCGATGATCTGCATACAACGATAGAAGACTATGGAAACTTTATGGTCAGCATCATGAAGGGAAAAAATCTGAAACCTGAAATATTTAGAGATATGATAAGAAAACAGGTGAAGATTAAAGAAAATAAGTATTTTGGGCTAGGTCTTGAAATCTATGATCTGGGTGGTGGCGAATATGCGTTATCCCACGGTGGTGCTGATCAGGGCACAAGATGTATTGCCATTGTACTTCCTGATTCTGGGAAAGGAATTATCATTTTTACCAATATTGATGATGGTTATAAAGTTTATGAAAAACTGGTTGTTCATTATCTGGGAGAACAGGGAAGAAAAATTGTTGATATAGAAACCAAATAAAGAATTTAGGCAGATAATATCTTAGAAAAAACCAATAAACTTTTTATTGATGAAAAGCCTGTCTTTCATTGTGAAGACAGGCTTTGTTATTTTTATTTTACCTTTTCCAAAAGATATAATTTGGCACCGGAAAATGCCAGTTTAGGCATCAGGTTGCCTTCTAAAACCATTGTTTTGTTGTTGACATCAATCACGGATATATAATTATTGGAATTGTATTCAATATAATTTTCCTTTTCCTTAGTAATAGGGTTTTTCCCAAATTCTAATGAGTATTTTACCCAGTCTTCCTTATCAGAACTGCAATGTACCGGTTTAAACTTAGATTTTTTAGCTTTAAAGATCATTTGGTCAAAACCTTCTGTACAATCCGAAGAAAATGTGCTTTCCGGATTCTGATCTTTGGTGAAATCTTCGAAAGAACCTTTGTATACACCTACTACTTTCCAGGTTCCATCTAAACGGTCTTCATCTATTTTTCCCTTTGCTTTGCTTACCGCCCAGCTAATACCATTCACAGTCCCTTTTACCGCTTTATAACCAATATTTACAGCTCCCGACACTACTTTAGTTGCAGTTCTTACCACGCATGAATTTAATACCAGAACAGCCGAAGCCAGAAATATCATTTTTTTCATATTGTCAAATTTTTTACGAAGATAAGGCTTTAAGTTTAATAAGGCAGAAGATCAATGATGGGAGCTGGAGGTTATATAAGTCGGATTATTAGTTTAGATTTTACTGTACCCAGCTCTTTACCGTTTCAAAGAAAAAGGCATACAGTTTTTTGTCAATATTATTCTGATCGTGAATCACCATATTATTTAGAGAATATTTCCAAATATTTCTCCGGCATCCACATGAAGCATAGGACGAAAGTTCCGATTAACAGCAATGATAAAATCAGTGTAGCGACTTTGAAACCGTCCAGCCTGAACTCTTTTTCCTGATTTCTGCCGGAACTGTGAAAGCCGGAGAGTCCTTGAGGATAAGGTTGATTGTCTTTTTGTGGCTGTATTCTTCCATTCGAGGAAGAGGATAGAGGAGAAAGTGACTCTACATTTCTGTTCTGATCTACAGTATTGGTAAATGCACGTTTATTTTCCTGATGTCTTTTTTTAGCTGTTTCTATCTTTCCATCGGCAGTAAGATGACGGATCACTTCTTCAATTTTTTCTGAATATTGGTCGTATTCTTTACTGATGATTTCAATTCCCTTTTTAGATTCCTTTATTTTGGTTTCATTGTCCTGATGTCGTTTTTCATTTTGTGAGATCTGTATGTTAAGGTCTTCAAGCAGTTTTGTTTTCACCTCTTTTAAATCTTCTTTTTCCTTTTTAAGATCAATGATCGCGTTTTGGAGAATTATGCGTTTTTCTTCTTCAAGATTATCCAGTTCCTTTTTAAAACCATCAGCATCTACAATTTTAAAGATTCCTTTTTGTTTTACAAATTCTCCAATTTCATGACTTTGAGTAAAGTAAATAGTGTCAAAAACATTCAACAGTTCAATAGATTTTTTAAAAAAGGTCTGCAATTGAGCGGCATTCGTCTCGCAGTAAACGACGAGATAGTTACCACCGGATTGGGTAAAGTCCAGCTCATCCACTTCCCGGACATTGAATCCTATTTTATCAAAATCCTTGGGTTTTTGGATGGAAAACTGATCGGAATGATTAACTGTAATAATGCCTTCTGACAAATTATTTTTTTCAAGAATATGCTGGAAGTCATTTAATGTACTGATGATAAGCCCTTCCGAAGCAATTTTATTTACAAAAAGTAAGCTTGAACCTATAAATGTTCCGCCTCTGTCTGAATTTTGTTCTTTTGCGAACGTGTAAACAGAGTAGGAGATGAGATTGTATCCTGCGGAATAATCTTTTCGTATTGAGTAAATATTGCTTTGAGGAAACAGTTTGATGGCATCGGTTTTAAGATCAAATGTTCTGATTTCCTTAGCAATATTCTGATTTCCACCCAAAAAAAAGGATTGCCTGAAGCCGTTCGGGTTACCAAAAGTCCCGAATGCCGAAAAAAAATAAGTACTATCCATTAATTTGTAAAGCTAAATTTGATACGTTCCCAGAATGTTCCTTCATAATCAAGATCATAACCTACAATACTTCTGTAGAGCCATTTTGCAAGTACTTCAGCCGTAGAAAGATTCAACAGGTCAATTTTTTCACTTCCGGTGGTATTCTGAATACTTCCGATGGTATAATAGCTTTTGCTTAATCCATACGTATCAATACGTTGTGAGGTCATGGGAAGATGTTCAGAAATAAAAGCATCAAGAGCTTCAGCACTTTCCACATCCATTCTTCCCGATTTGTCCCACTTGGAAATAACCAGAATAGCATTCACCGATTTTAAATTCTTACCTTTTCTTTCCAGCTCATCCAGAAATTCATTGATTAAAGAATCATCTTTATACGCAGTTTCATAACTGGTTACAATGATAAAAGTAAGCGGAATATTGGCATTCAGAAAGGTTTCTATACTGCTGTGGTAGCTTCCGCCTCTTCGGATATCGTTGTGGTTTTCCCCGGAAGTTTCCAGAAACGTAAGATCTATAGGAACCACTCTTTTAGATCGGTTATTCGGTTCAAAAACAAGATCCAGACGGGTCACCTGATCCCTCGTTGTTCTGTTGGGAAGCACACCTTGTCTGATATTTTCAAAAAAATCTGAGAGTAAAACATTAGCTTCTTTAGAGTTGGGAGTTCCCAGTTTGGGTCTCAGAACGCCAGCATACGATCTGAGATAGTAAAGCATTGAGGAGAGAATCACAGATTTTCCGGACTCTGCTGTTCCGAAGAAAAAGACAAAATTACTGTCTTTATTCCTGATGTCATTGGAAATGGTTTTGGCAATCGGGACAAAGTCTGTTTTTGTATCATTTTGAAAATCAAATGATAACGGTTTCAATGCTTCCTCTGTCTCAAAAGAAAGAGGTTTTAAATGATCTTTAGTTTCCATGGCTTAGTTGTTAGGGATGATGGTTTTACCGCTTCTTTTATTGGTGAAGACGCTTCTATTATTATTTCCATTGTAGTTTCCTGAATCTGTAACCAGTAAAATGATAATCACAATCACAAAATCAAGTAAGATACAGCCCGCCAGTACTACAAACTGGTACATTCCAAAATTTTTGATGGCATGTTCAAACGCAAAACCGATTTTTCCTACCTGTTGGGTTTTTGAAACAGCAGGTTCAAAATGTATTTTATCATTTCCAAGAACAGTCTGTGCTCTGCTTCCCAGTTTATTATAATCAGAAAGAGATTCATCAATGAGCCCCTGAGACAATCCGTCTTTATCCTTTTTAGACAAAAGAAGCAGTTCCTGAATATTTTTATTCCACTTAAAAGCTGTATTATTGATGTCCGTTTTTAGAGCCTTTTCTTCAGGCGAAAGATCAGATACAATATTGTCGATCTGTTTTCCCATTCTTTCTGCAAGATCTTCGTAGTCTTCCCCAACAGGAGTCAGTAAATCTACCTTTTGCCCCGTTAACCTTTCAATATCTTTAATCAATAATTGAGCACGGGTTCCAATTCCTTTATTACCGGGATCTTTGATCTGTTCCATCATCTGTTTTTTCTTGATCTCAATATTCTGGGTAGTCGCTTTATTATACTTATAGCTTAATTTCGATTCTACATCATTTTCAAGAGTCGTGAAATTTTTATTGATGTCACGAAGTTCATCCGTATAAATATCTGTTTTCATAAACCTGGTATAAAGGGCATTAAAATTGGCTATGAAACAGAAAGAAGCAATGAAAATGTAAATCCCCACCAGGCTTCCGGTAGGTTTACCTTCCATTTTGGCATTTCTCAGCATCCAGCATAGGAAGAGGAGCAGCAGTGATAATACCAAAGCAATGACAAATGATGCGGGGCCAAAGATCTGTTGTAATCCAAGCCAGGTCTGATAAAAACTTACGCTGATGAGTAATAAGGCAAGAATTCCCAAAAAGAGATCTGCAGGAGTTGTTTTTTTATTCATAATGTATCTGTTGTTTTGAATGAGGTTATAAAAAACACTTTGTTTTATAATGCCCGAAACTACGAACAACAGGCTGAGGAACATTACGGGAACCCGTAAAGGACAACGCTTATGATTTGATCTGAATGGTGATTTGAAGAGTTATCTCACGTAGATTTTGGAGATAAAGAAGATTTTTAAAAGTAAATAATGTAATTTTCTGAATATAATGATCAAGTAAAAGAAAAATGAAATTGGAATTATTCGAAATCGAAATAAAGGAAAGTAAGGTTTAATTTCCCAATTCCAATTGATTTTTAACCAGATTGTAGTATTCCTTTTTTGTATCTACCAATTGTCTGTGATTTCCATGCTCCACAATATGACCGTTTTTAAGAACAATGATCTGGTCTGCATTTTTAACGGTAGACAGGCGGTGAGCAATAATAACTACCGTTTTTCCCATAAAAAATGATTGAAGGTTGTTGTGAATAATTCTTTCATTATCAGCATCCAGAGCTGATGTAGCTTCATCAAAAAAGATATAATGTGGATTTTTGTATACAGCTCTTGCAATTAAAATACGCTGCTTCTGTCCCCCGGATATTCCATTACCGGCAGCACCAATCTTTGTACGGAGACCTAGGGGAAGTTCATCTATAAAGCTTTTGATATTTGCTACATTAATAGCATGCTGCATTCGGTTATCATCAATAACTTCATCTCCGGTAGCAATATTACGTTCGATGGTGTCAGAAAAAATGAATCCGTCCTGCATTACGGTTCCGCTGTTTTCCCTTATGCTTTTAGGAGATAGGTCGTGTACGTTTTGATCATTGTAATATATTTTTCCAGCTGTAGGATCATAGAATTTTAAGAGAAGTTTCATCAGTGTTGTTTTGCCACTGCCACTTGCACCTACGATAGCCGTTATTTTACCCTGAGGAATAAAGAGATCAATATCTTTTAGTACAAATGGTGATTTGGGGCCTTCATACTGAAAGGATACCTTATCAAAACGAATTCCGTATGGAGTTCCGTTTTCTGTAAAAACAGAATGATGAATACGCAAGTCCTCTAGTCCAATCTGCTCTTCCTGAGGATGGTTCTGAACTTCATTAAGCCTGGTAAGACTCAGTTTAGCTTCCTGTAAAGAGCGGAAAAAATTGACTAACTGATTAACAGGGCTATTCATCTGTCCTATAATGTAAGAGATACTTAATAAGGTTCCCAAAGACATCGAATCAATCACCACAAAATAGGCTGCAAGAAACGTAACAAGAATATTTTTAGACTGGTTAAGAATTTCAAAACCAGACAGCTGAATTTGATTGATTTTCAGGATTCTCAAATTCGTTTTAAAGAGTTTCTGTTGTATATTTTCCCATTCTTTTCTTTTCAGTTCTTCATAATTATTTAATTTCATTTCAGAAACACCATTGATGATTTCATAAATGGTTTCTTGATTTTCTCCACGCTGATGAAATTTAAAATAATCTATAATCTCTCTCTTTTTCAGCCAGAAAAGTGACCACACTACAGAAATAGAGGTTAAAACAATATACACGAGCATAATTCTGTAATCGTAGTAACATAAGACTCCGAAGAAGACAGAAAACGTGATTAAAGAAAATAAGGTCAGAATACTTTGCGATGTTAAGAACTGTTCTATTCTTTCATGATCCTGAATACGCTGACTAAAATCTCCTAAGAGACGGGTGTCAAAAAATTTTATTGGAAGACGTAAAAGCCTTTTGAGGAAATCTGATATAATTTGGATGCTGATTTTGGTTCCAATCTTCAGCGTAATCCAGTTTCTGATAATTTCGAATATGATGTTTCCTGAAAAAAAAGCTAATTGGGCCAACAGGATGATCCCAATCAGGTTGATATTCTTTTTATTGACTCCATTATCTATAAGTTTTTGAGTAAGAATAGGGAAAATAAGTGTTGTTGAAGCTCCCAATATCAGTAAAAAGAATAGTAAAACCAATTGCTTTTTATAAGGCATGAGGTAAGAAACCAATTCTTTATAGGAAATAGGGTCCTGGGTATTCTGATTGGTGTTTTTATAAAACTTCTCCTCAGGTTCCAGAAGTAATGCGATGCCGGATTCTGCATCATCTACCCAACTTTTTTTAAATTTATCTTCATTAAAAGAGATGAACCCATGACCGGGATCAACAATTTTGTACCTTTTTTTCTTACTGAATATCCTTTTTTTTATCCCTTGTAAAACAACAAAATGATTTTGATTCCAATGGATGATACAAGGGAGTGGAAGGGCTTCCAAATCTTCAACCTGTAACTGAACGCCCATGGTTTCAAATCCTATTTCTGTAGCCGCTTCCTGCAAACCAAGCAACGAAACTCCTTCACGGGTAAGATAAGATCTGTCCCGTATATATTGGAGGCTTATATCTCGTCCGTAATGAGAGGCAATCATGGAAAGACAAGCCGGTCCGCAATCCATCTGATCATGTTGAGGAATGAATTTCATAAGCTTAGATTCCAGTTAATAATAATTCGTGAGGAAAAGGGAGCTTTTTCTGGCTGCCTTGCATCAAGGTAATTCCAATTCCGGCGATTCCCCAAAAGAAAGAATACTTTGCTGAGGGGTGAATTTGCTGATCGTCTTCATAATCAAATTGAAAACCTGCCAGTGTTTCTTTATCGGAATTCCAGTACGAAATGATCTGGTCATACCAATACTGGGATGATTCGCCATAGATTTTTTCGGAAGTTCTGTTGCAAAGATCAGCAAACATATAATAAAGGCCGGAACAGCCATAAAGAATACTTGAATCCTGGGTATGACTGTTTTTTAGTTTTCGTTGTGAGCTTTCATGTAACATTTGTACAATCTCATCTTCAAATTCCTGCAGTTGGAATCTTTTTACAGCATTATATAATGCATAGAGTATCCCAAGATCTCCATAGCACATCGATAGCTGAGTTTCATTTACCGTTTCAGCGTTAGGGTATCTATAAGGGAAAAAACCGTTGGTTTGATTTCTTTTTTGCTTCATTAAAAAATAAACAGCCTTATAGATGATTTCTTTGAATCTCTGTTCTTCTGCTTCCAGAATTCCATGTTCGTAAATCTTAGTCAGGAAATTGAGAATCATCGCTGAGCCATGGGAAAGTCCCAGATAAACCTGATTGTTATAGCTTGGCGAAGGCCAATACACTTCTTCCTGATTAAGAATAACCGCATTCTTAATGATAGAAGCTGCAATTTCATTTAAAACCTTTTGGGCATAAGGATCTTTATCATGAATATATCGGTTAAGAAAATAATAACCACTGGCAAGGCTTCCACTGAAATAATCATAATCTTTCCTGGCCAGATCCTGCTTTACCGTTTCGTGCAGCGTATCATTGAGGTATTCATAATATTCGGAAAAATCATAGTCAAGATCAAAATGATTTTGAATAAACATCAGCCCTTTGCCAAAACTTGCCAGCGTTTGAGCAACAGAGTCTCCCTTGTATTTGGGAATATATTCATCATCATTAGAAATTTTAGAAATAAGTTGAATAGATTCCTCAATCATCAGTTCTCCTTTATCCAGAAATTCTTTATTATCAAAATGTTTGTAACCGTAATAATACAATAATGCAGCTCCCATTTTTCCATATTCTATCGAAGCATCTGAAAAAATAGAGATGTTTTGATCAATCTGCGTTATAATGTTATTGATAATATTTTGAATTTCAAGCTTCTGCATTTTGCTTTCTGTGTTTTATCGAATTGTAGGTTTTAAACATGAAAAAGTAAATAACGAATTCATGCATTCTTGCTTTTGTTAAAAAAATACGGTTCATATTCATATGAACATAGTCCTGCAATAAGGTAATGTAGGAAGATCCTGATTTTGTATTTTTTATTAGAGAGGTTAGTTCTCTAATATTCTCTGACCTTGTTATAAATGGTTGAATGAAGTCTTCTATTTCACTGTAATCATGCTGACGGAGAACAGCCTCCAGGTAATCTCTGTTATCTCTGTATTTTTTATCGATTGATTTTTTAAATTTTTGTACATATTCCGGATTGGAATGATCCACATGCTCAGGAAGAAAGGTTTGATAGAGCTGTTCAAATAGATGAATTCTATCATCCAATGAAACCTGGAAATCATTCATCAGCTGATTGAGTGAAAAAACACCTGTTTTCCATCTGATCTCTTCGTTAAGATCTTCAATTTTAAGAAAGTTCATTACCGCTAAGCTGTCATAATAAAAGAATTTCTCTGAAAGCTCTATATTTTCAGCACCATATCTTTCGATTTCTTGTTTGTAGGTGTCAATTTCAAAAGAGCTGATCATGTCATTTTCCAAAAGCACAGAAAGTCTATTATTCAGATACTGAAGGCTTTCTTCATTGATCTTCCTCTTAATACGGAAACGGACATGATATTCAGGATCTTGAAATCTTAGAAAAAACCAAGGGTGTTCAGAGTCATCCTGCTCAAAATGTTCTACATAGTCTGCAAGAACTTCTGTGATGATGGTATCTGCATATTTATGACTGGTGTAGATCTTATAGAAACTCCACTCATCACCCGGTATATATTTTCTTTTCTTCGTTTCAGTGTGATGGGAAAAATGATTGGCAGGTGAAGTTTTTTCTTCTTTTACTGTAAAAGGGAAGATAAATTCAGAAGCAAATGCTTTTCCATTTTCGTCAGGTAATTGTAAAGGTTCAAAATACTCATACAAGAAGATGTCCTCCTTTGTAATATTTCTGGCTAAAATGTGGAGACAGGTTTCGTTAGTAGTGTCCAAAACCAGGACATTATCTCTCTCTTTGATGGTGCAGAACTGAGGAATACATTTGTTGATGACAAGCTTTTTCAATTTTTCAGCGGTCATCTCTTTGTCCATATCAATTCGCCAGCAGGCTTCAGACAGGATAAATTCTTTATATTCTACTCGTGGAAGGAAACTGTTTTTTTCAAGGAATCCCCAATTCCAAAGAAATCCTAAATCAATCCCACTGAATTGATAATCGCCTAAAAATTTAATAACCGGCAGCTGGTTTTCGCCATAGTTATAGGCATTAGTATATTTAGGTTTTATTTCCTTGTTTAGTCTTTTTGATCTTAGTTTTAATCTTCCGTTTTCAAAACGGATATAAATATCATTAATCAATATAACGGAGTCATCATTATTTTTACTCTCCGAAGCATAAGGAAGTTCATAGGTATGAAAGTTGGGACGTTGTAAAACATTACCCAGCCTATCTTCTCTATGATGAAGGAGTTCTACATAAATGCAGTCTTCGGAATCTTTTTCCGAAATTGTTTTTAAGTTCTCTGCCAATTCCGGATCATGATAGGCAAATCTTGATAATATAATATTAGCCAATGGAGTAGGAATAGGAGAGACGGTAAGGAATTTAAAATTTCCACTATCAACATCCTGCTGAGATTTGCATATAAATGAACCAAAAATATGGTTGTTATAGCCAAAATAAAGAGGGGGATCCTGTTTTTTGCCTACTGCTTTTACATCCTGTTCTGTTAGGATGATAGGCGTGAAGTTTTCAGGGGAAAAACAGTGAATATATTTATCAAGAACCAATCTGACAATAGGGGGTACGCTTTCATGGTTCTCAGGACTTTCAAAAGTAAAATAAAGCTCATCCAGTAATGGGGTCTCTTCAAGATTGCCACTGATGTGATAATCATATCCTACACCAAAGTCGGGGTCAAGAGCTTTAACCAATGGAACCTCCATTGATTCGAACTTCCTGATAAACCTTTTGGTGAAGTTTGTTAACCTGTGATGAGGTTTACTTTTAACCAACGGAATTAGTTCTTCAGTTCTTTTGGATAATAAAGAAATTACCTTTTGGTTTATGGATTGTTCTCTTAGAGGGATAATAGAATCAATTTGAACAATTTGCCTGTTTTCTTCAATAATATCAGCAAATTCCTCAGCCTTGTTTTCAATTTCTTCTACGATACGGTCTGATGTAAAGACATCGTATGTTTTGTTCTGTATTTTTGCAATGGATTGCAATGAATCCGTTTTATACCCATACTGTGAAAGGTATTTTTGGAGTTCTGATAATGGATCTTCCAGACTTGTCATATAAGGTGGAAGTTTATCCACTAATATTTTACTTTCTATCAGGGAGTTGATGTACTCTATAATTTCTTGGTCATCAATACCTGATATCTGTTTTGAAATAAGATTTTTTATTTCGGAAATCGTAGTTCCGTTTTGAGCCTGATCAATAATAGAACTCAATATAGGATTGATGGGAACTTCAGCTATTTCATAATCGTACCGTTTACTCCAGCTGATGTATCTCCAGTTATCCCCACTGGTATAAAGGGTGTTATTTAAAAAGTAAGGGATTTTTTCGTTATCCTCTGCAATGATAAGATCTTTTAATTTTCTGAGAAAAAGGACATCGGTTCGTACCTTTAAAGTATAATCATTACTTTTTAATAGAATATTTGTTTCTCCTTGGTGTGTTTTTCCTGAATTAAAACCTGCAAATAGCCCATAAGGTGTACATCGGGTACACATTCTGGAATAATATTTGTATAAACTTTGAAGAATACGGTCTGAAGGATCAAATGCTGTTTTCTCGTCATTCAGCCAGTCCAAAGCGGTATAATAAAAAGTTCTACTAGCAAGATATACGGCATTAAGGAAGATTGTTTCCCCAAAATATCTTTTAACCGCATGAATATCTTTTGCCATCATGGCATCATTCAGGTGCTGCATGTTGGCAAATGAAAGGGTCGAAATTCTGACCACAAAAAAATTTGTAGGAATAAGGAAGTTTGGTTTCAAATTTTTATATTATAAATGAGACTTCTTACGATAAAAGATAAGATCAAGATGCTATAAATTGCCAATAAATATGTTGGATTTTTAGCTTAGAAAATAGAAGAAACCCTCCCAATTTCTTCAATTGGGAAGGTTTCAGGAATTTATAAGTTAGTTGTTGCTCCAGTTGTTGATGTAGTGGTGCAATTGTTAGTCACTGAAGTAGTAGTACAGTCACCATCTCTTACTGGTGCAATTACTTTGTTACCTCCTTTTACAGTGCTTAGTTGTCTTTCGTTTAGTTTAGCAATTGTTTTTTTGTTTAATTGCAGTTGGCTGAATTTGTTGTTCATGATATTAAAATTTTATAATTTTTAGTCTCTACTCTTTTAAAGGATTTTCGAGTTCCTCCTGCACGCGCGTGTGTATTTTTGCTTTAGTTAGCTCTTGATTTTTCTTCGAATCTTATATTTTTTCCGGCCCCTTTTACTTTTCTATTTCCAAAAGAATAATTGACACTCAGGTTAAGTCTTCTTTGGTCAAAGTAGTTGTAAAACTCATTGCGATAACCTGCATTGTAAGAATATCCCTCACTTGTTAATGTTCTGAACACATCACTTACTACTGCGCTGACATTAAGTCTTTTATCAAGAAATGATGCTTTAATTCCCGGAGAGAAATTCATCTGAGTTTTGATCTTTATATTAGAATATACATAAGGCAGATCATGCCAGAAATTCACTAATAAGGACCAGGTCTTTGCTTTATTAAGGCTTATTGTATTATATATGGTATATGAAAATGAAGACAATTTAATTTTTTCAGCTTCAGGGATGATCGGTCTTGTGGACGCATAAGTTCCGGTTGCGCTTAGCGATGTTTCCCATATATTAAAGAAAGTATCATTATATGTTAATTGTAAACCTACTTTATTTTCATTATATGCATTTTCAAAAACGTTGGTATAAATACCATCTACAAGGCGGGCTATATTTGATAATCCGTTTTTATTATACTGGGTATATAGCGTTGCACTGAACTTACTTTTAAGCGTATAGGTTAGCTCAACATTATCATTATATGAAGGAGACAGGGTAGGGGTCCCGGTAAAATACATATAAGGATTGGTATACCATCTGAAGGGATTAAGCGTTTGAAAACTTGGCCTTTCTATTCTTTTGGAATAGCTAAGGGAAAATACATGATCATCACTTGGTTTATATCGTACATAAGCGGTAGGGAATAATCTTCCATATTTACCTTCTGTTACATACCCTTGTACTCCC
This sequence comes from Chryseobacterium sp. G0162, assembly GCF_003815715.1. Lineage (NCBI taxonomy): Bacteria > Pseudomonadati > Bacteroidota > Flavobacteriia > Flavobacteriales > Weeksellaceae > Chryseobacterium > Chryseobacterium sp. G0162. Next base: position 4,034,128 of record NZ_CP033922.1, read on the forward strand.
GGATTGGTCCCGTTAAATTGAGTATACTCATACCTTAAACCTGCCTTTGCAGACCATTTTTCACTGAAATCTTTCTGATAGCTTACATAAGCTGCATAATTATGTTCTTTATAATGAAAACGATTACTATTCGCTGGATTTATAATATAATCCGGACCTATAAGATTGTAATATTCAACATTGGATTTATTATCAAATGATGTATATTTTACCCCTGTTTCAATATTTCCCCATTGGTAAGGAAGGGTAAGATCTGCCTGTCCCGAATAAATGCTATAATCCATAGCGCTGCTATTCCGAATGGTAGTTTCCTGTGCTGAAAAATTATTTAATGTATTAAAATCATTTACTTTATCAGGTGCATTGCTGAGGTAATTGGCTGTTATGCTCAATTTTTTTCCTAAAGTATCTAATTTAAGATCATAGTACGCATTTAAAGTATGGGTAGGTGTTTTCCAAACTTGCTTTTGTACTGTGCTTAAAGTAGAGTCAGTAATCCCTAGTTGTTCATACCTGCTGGCTCCATCCGCATTCATGGTGCTACGCTGCCTGTTAAAATCGTAAATGATTCCTACATTTTGTTTCGCATTAATCTTATAATCTAAGCTATAGTTAAAGCCCAATATTTTTACTTCATCTTTTCTTACTTCATTAGTATAGATCCCATTGTCAGATCCTATAAGACTTCTCGTACCTTTAGGTCTTGTTGAGTTATTATACTGGCGAAGCTTCAGAGATGAACTGATTTTCTTTGACTGATAATTTAATGTCAACCCTGATCCAAACCCATAATAACTGGTTTTCTGATAAGAAGCACTGGCATTTCCGCTCCAGCCCAGATTCGGATTTTTCTTCAAGATGATATTGATCATTCCGCTATTCCCCTGAGCTTCATATTTTGAAGGTGGAGTGGTAATCACTTCAATTTTAGAGATATCATCTGATCTCAGAGATTGTAGATAACCTGCTAACTCATTCTGTGAAAGATTAATCAACCGGTCATTGATCATCACTACTACATTTCCTTTTCCTACGATAGAAATACTTTCATTCTGAAGTCTGATGAGCGGTGTATTTCGTAAAGCATCTAGTCCTGTCATCCCTTGAGAAGCAATAGAATTTTCTACGTTATACACTAAACGATCCACTTTTCGTTCAATAAGTTTTTTTGACGATTTGATATTGACGGCCTCAATTTTTATGGATTGATCTTCTGCAATTTGCAACTGACCTAAATCTATATTGGATTGGAGGCTAATTTTCTTTTCAAAATATTTTTTACCTTGATATTCAGTAATAAGAATATAATCACCTTTTTCACTTTTAAGAGAAAAATTACCATCACTATCAGTTAATCCGTTTACTACTAATGTTTTATCAGTCTTTTGTAACTTGATTTGAACAAATTGAAGCGACTGCTTATGAGAGTCTGTAATTTTACCTGTAACAGAGAATTCCTGAGCAAATACAACTCCACTACTTAAAAGTGTAAATACAGTTAAAGGAGTAGTAAATTTACTTAGTATCATGTTATTAGGTCAGTTTTATATGGTTATTATTCCCTTCCAAAGGAAATAAAATTTTATTAACTGACCAAATCTTAAAGTAAATAAAAAAAATATTTTTAATTTTTCTGGAAAATATTTTATTGTAAATTTTTGATTTTCAATATATTATGACTGGCATAATTTTTTTAAAAAATTTGCTTTTTATTGAATTTGTATTAAAAAAAACGTAATTATTTCTCTATTTTGGGATATTATGTTAAATGAATGGGTTCTAATTTTGTAAATTATTTCTTAATTGAGGTTATTGTATGAAAAAATGATGAAAAAGAACCTGTGGTTTTTAGATGGTTTGTAAATCAATTTTAGGGATAAAAAGAATATCTATTTATCAAAGCTTAAAATATCGTGTGGTGAATCTATTAAAAATGATAGAGGCTCTCTTTGTAGATATGAGAAAATCTGTTGTTAGAAATTATTCATATTTTTTAATAAAGCTTAACTCCTATTAAACCTTTATTTTTCTTAATAGGTTATGATCCTTCTGTTTTTAGGCGTAAAGAATTTTAAGTTTTGGTTGCTCTATTTTTAAAGTAGCAAAGACTGGAATCCATTTCATTGATTCTTTGCAAGCGGATGTATAATTTAGCCACGAATGCACCAACTTTTTATTCATTCGTGCATCCGTGGCCAAAAAAATCTTTTAATATTCCGTGATATTTCTAAAATACAGGAGAATATCTATCTGAATTTGTAGATAAATAATTTATTTATGTTCAGTCTTTAACTTGTTAATCAATGGATTGGCATACATGGCCAGGAAATATTCTTTAGAAACAGGATCAGATGGGTCAATTCGCATCTCCAATCTTCGGATAAACAATTGTTTTTCCTGTTCTGTATACTGTGAAGCATAGGTATCCGTATTGTTTTTCAGATCGTAGGCGATATATTTCGTGGGCCAAAGTTTATAATTTTGAATGATGGAATCATCAATCAATTGCGCAATGGCCTGCAATTGTTTGTTTTTATTTTCAATGGTAGCTGCAATGCCATCCAGTTCTGTATCAATAACATCACCGGCATGCAGATGAATTCGTTTCTTTTGACCTAAAATTCCGCTGAGTATGGTGTTGAAGTCTTCGTTTTTCCCTTTAATGTATTCTTCCTCTCTGTGTTGTGCCAATAATTGAGGCATTTTTAAGGAATCTGTAGGATCATATTCATAGGAAATAGAGATAGGAACAATTTTTAATGTTTTAAAATATTCTATCAGTGATTGATCCCCGGCTGCCATGGCCAGCATTTTTAAAACCCCTTGCTGAGTAGCATCATTCCCATCTTTTGCACGACCTTCACGCTGCGCAATCCAAACAGAACGGTTTTCCTGAAGCAGTTGTTCTTTAATATATTCAGACATCACCTGTGAACTGGTAAGCTGGTCACGAAGTGACAACCCTCTTTGAACTAAAAAGTTGCGGTTCAGTTTAGCCAATACATTCAAAAAGTTTCTTTTCACCAGATTATCCCCAATGGCTGAAGCCGTCATAATGTGGCCGCTTTCCAACAAAACAAGGTTAAGCAGGGAAGTATCCAATACAATATCCCTATGATTCGAAATGTAAAGATAAGAGGTATTTTTATCAAGTTTATCGAAACCTGAAGTAGTTAATCCTTCAGAGCTTTTGGCAAGAATCTGACGAACAGCATACGCTACAAACTGATGCTGAAAATCACTTATAGAATGAACATCTTTAAACTGTTCCAGCCAAACCTGCTCATCCTCACCGGGAAAAGTAAAGTTCATCAGGGCTTTCATCATCGGATCACGGGCTATGCTTTGTAATCTTTCATTCACTTCCTGATCATGAAAATACCGGATTTCATCAAACTTCGACATGTTATGGTAAAAATTAAAACTTTTTGCAAAAGAACGAAAATTTATCTGGGGATAGGGTATAAAGGTTGTTAAAGTATTATGAATGGCGTAGAAGTTAGAGAAATCATCTGTTGAATCGACGAAACTTTATTATTTATCCGAATATGTTTAACCACAAAAGTCACAAAAGATTTTGTTTTTGCACTTAAGTTAGTTGAGAAGGATACTCTATAATAAGATCACATAAAAAGAAAATCAAAGATTTTCAAAAGCTTAAGTGTTCTTTTCATCCGTAAAGCTTGTCATTTAAAAATAACTAAAATGTTCAAAAACTTTTGTGCCTTTTGTGGTTATTAAACCTATTTCAGTAGAAAATTCAGAATTTCTACCAAATTGCTTCTCACTTTTGCTCCGTATTAATTCTAATATCACGGTGAAGCAAGTAACAATTTTAGCAGCCATGCTTTTTTCGATAGGTTTGGTTAATGCTCAGCAGGGAGCTGGGCAGGGGAAAATAAGCGGAAGAATTGTAGATTCCAATACGGGAAAATCAATCGATCATGCCAGTATCGGATTACTAAATCAGGACAATAAAGAAATCAATGGAACGACTTCCAATGAAAAAGGAGAGTTTTCTATGGATCATATTGCCTCCGGAACTTATAAGGTAGCTGTTTTTTATGCAGGCTATAAAAATAAAACGACGGCAGATATTCAACTGGGGGAGAATAGTGCGAATGTTGTCCTTGGTGATATTCAGTTAGCGAATGGAGAAACTTCTATAGAAGGCGTAACCATCGTTGGTAAAAAAGCGGTTATTGAAAATAAGGTGGATAAAATTGTTTTTAATGCAGCTAATGATGTGACTTCTCAGAATGGAGCAGCTATTGATGTATTGAGAAAAGTACCTCAGGTGACGGTAGATGCGGATGGAAATGTAGAACTTCAGGGAAATGCTAATATCCGGTTTTTGATTAATGGAAAGCCTTCCAGTATATTTGGAAATAGTCTGGCTGATGCACTGGCTTCCATTCCGGCGAGTCAGATCAAAAGTATTGAAGTGGTTTCCAGCCCGGGAGCAAAATATGATGCACAAGGGACAGGAGGAATTATCAATATTGTTTTAAAAGATAATAAAGTAAGGGGAATCAACGGAAGTATCAATGCTACCGGAGGAACCTTATTTGAAACAGGATCTCTGAATCTGAATTATAAAAATAATAACTTCAGCATGAATGCTTTCTTTAGTGGGAATGCTCAGTTGAAGGCCAAAACACCTTTTTCACAAGACAGAACTTCTAGAGATGCTTCTTCCAATACCAGTACGCATTTAGTACAGGATGGCTATACTGATTTTGAAAGACATGGCTACCGAACAGGTTTAGGTTTCGATTGGAATTTGAATAAAACCAGTTCATTAAGCGGTTCCGTTTCTTTCAACAGTTTCTCTAATAAAAGTACCGGATTAATCAATCAGCAACAGTATATCACCGATTATAATACCTCCAATGTTTCTTCAATCATCGGATCCAGAACTTCGGATAACCAGTCTTCCGTTCGTTCTATAGATGGAAGTCTGAGTTTTAGAAAAACCTTTGCCAAAGAAGGGCAGGAGCTTACGGCAGATTATGTCTTCAGTTATGGTTCTCCGAAGAGCAGTTATTTTCAGACTCAAAGCTTATCAGGAGCAGCTTCGCCTTACAGTGGTATTTCAGGAAGTAATCCCGGAACAGATAACAGTCACAATATTTCGATAGATTATGTGCATCCTTTGAATGATAATGTTACTTTTGAAATGGGGCTTAAAACAGTCCAGCAACATATTACCAATGCCACGGATGTTCATGTTCTGAATACTTCATCAGGTCAGTATGAAACAGATCCTTTGCAATCCTATCATTTAAATTATGACATGGGAGTTTATGCTGCTTATTTTTCCTCCAAGCTTAAGGTTTGGAACTGGCTGGATGTAAGAGCAGGACTGAGATATGAATACACAACCCTTAAAATAGATTTCCCAAATACGAATATCCCATCGTATGGTTTATTAGTTCCATCCTTCATCTTATCTCACAAATTTGATAGTGGTGAAACAGTGAAATTATCCTATACCAGAAGATTGGAACGCCCGGAATATACAGAGCTTAATCCTTTCCTTAATTTCAGTGATCCACACAATATTACCACAGGAAATCCGGCTTTGAAGCCTGAAATAGGGGATAATATGGAACTAGGGTACACGAAAAACTTTACGAATGGTGGGAATATCTCCTTATCTCTTGTGGAGCGAATCAACAGTCAGGATTTAAAACAGATTACGACCTTTTATCCAACATTTACAGCCAATGGAACAGAGTACACCAATGTATCGGTTACGGCAAGAGATAATATTGGTAAAGAATACAACTCCGGCGGAATTGTCTCTCTTTCCCTTCCGTTTTTCCAGAACAAAATGAATCTGAGAAGTAATATCATGGTATTTCACCGATATATTGTAAGTCATATCTACGTAGGCAACTTAGACATGGGAATGCGCTACCGTGCGAATCTTAATCTTAATTATCAGTTTCCAAAGAACTTTGTGCTGGAAGTATTCGGAAATTATAATTCAGCAGCTAAAAATATCCAGGGGAAAAATCCACAATCCATCACCTATACCATTGCCGGAAGAAAAGAATTCTGGAATAAAAAGGCAAGCTTAGGATTTACGATTACCAATCCGTTTAATAAATACATCAAACAGGTAACCACCGTAAGTACCGGAGATTATGATTCTTATTCTGTAAGAGAGTTACCTTACCGTTCTTTCGGGATAAGCTTCAGTTATAAGTTTGGGAAGATGGATTTTAAAAAGGAGAAGGATATTAGTAATGAGTATTTGAATGGGCCGGGATCGGGGAGTTAGAATTAATTGACAATCCAATAATTGATTTAAAATAAAAAACACTTTTTTAAACTATAAAGAAGTGTTTTTTTATCTAGTCTTCGGCGATCAGAAAATGATCATTTACAAATGATACAATATTCTCTTTCCACTGATCTATATCCTTATGCGTAGAAATAAATGCTATTCCACATGTCAGTTTAGATTCATCATTATATATAAGAGTATAGTTTCCATTAATGAGCCTGCTTTCTTCTCCAGGATACACTAAAGCTGTTCTGGAAGCTTTGAAGTATCTGTGGTAAGCATACATCTGTCGAAGGTCTTTAGGTGATGGTTTAGCTTTATTATTAAGGTTTTTCCATTTAGTATCCAGAACAATTACAGTATTATTGGTTTCAATAATAATATCGGGTTTCATTCTACTGGATGTATTTTCTGACCTCCAAAACTCTTTTATTTGTTGCGATTTTATTCTAACAGCTTTGTGTTTTAAATCCTTTTTTAAAACAATATATACAAACTGTTCCCAAAGGTGGTTCATATCAAACATAAGTGCCAGTACATTATTCTTTCCTCTGGAAACATCAGGATGATAATTGAGTAAAAGCAGCTTTGCTATTTGCAGAGCATTTTCATAATGCAGATTTTTCCTGTCAAAATTGATGGACTCAAAAGTAGATTCAGTGACCTTTATGTCAGGCATTTCCGGAAAGTTTAATAACAACGTTCCTATTCTGCTACCCAGATCAGTTTGATTATAATGCTGCTCAACTAGCTTTAATGCTTTGTATAGGATGTAATGGATCTTGTGATATACATCATAATTAAAATATTTCACATAGAACTTTTCTTTATGAACCAGATTCTGTGAGATATGTTTTGAAAATTGTAAAGCACCTTTCAAAGCATATAGGTTTCCTTCTTTCTTGTTATATCTTTTGATAAGTCCTCTATGAAGTAACTGTTCCAGTTCTTTTATATATAATTCAAAGTAAAGATCTAATACTGTAGTGTTTTTAAGCTTTAAGTTTGCATTACTGGATACTTTAACATCAAACCCCCAAACAGTTTTAATCATATCAATTAATAACTGTCTCCATACTCCTTTTTCATTGTTGCGATCCGCTTTTGGAAGTACTTCAATCGTCGTATGACCTACTTTCAGAACACCAACATGCTGATTAAATTGCACGCCATTTCTTATTAGGCTGAAAAATGGAGTACCATCTCCATGATAATTTTCCAAAGCTATATCAAGCTTCATTTTTTTATGTTCTTCTTTGAAATGAAATGTTTCATGTTCAAAAACAACAATAGACTTCCTGGGTTTCATATGAAATTAATTCATTAATAACTTAATGGCGCTCTTGAAAGTCATTGTAACATCACCTTCTTCAAGTGAAAGTACATAATTAAGGTTGGGATTTCTGTAATCTATTATTTCATAAGATTCTCTTTCAGAATAACTATTTTCATAATCAAAGTCTGCAAATATGAAATCATCAGACTTTTTATTTACAAATCCACGTCCTAATACCAATCCTATTTTACCATAATCTCCAAAGAAATATTCCTGTAGTAATGGAATTATATTTTTATAAAAAGAATCAATAATAGTTTCATTATCTTTTCCAATAAAGTAAGCGTGGCCAATGGCGTGGTCTTTATCTATAAGTCTTTCTATTCTCTGATTGATAACTATTAATAATCTTTCAAAATCTATTCTACCGTAATCACCTAAATCTTGGAAATATCCTGCTTTTTTTCCTCTGCCATCATCTTTCATTTTTTTCCATATTTCTTCCTTTACTTTCTTGTCTTTTAATTTTTCAGGAATTTCCAAAAGTTTAAATAATTTATCTTCTTGTGGCTTATATTCTATGTGATTCCAATCATAATCTTTATATTCCCAAAACAGGTCTTCTATCATATAGGATGGGTTCAGTAAATAAGGTTTAGGTGGCATCTCTTCAAAAGAAAATCTTCTTCTTAAAGCTGTATCCAGTGCTTCCACACTTCTGTCGGCAGTATTCATAGTTCCAACAATGTATAAATTGGAAGGAACTCCAAATTTATTTTTACTGTAAGGGAGCGTGATTTCTAAAGCTTCATCATTGCCCAGACGTTTATCTTCTTCAATAAGGGTAATGAGCTCTCCAAAAATTTGGGAGATATTTCCACGGTTAATTTCATCAATGATAAGGACATAAGGCAGGGTAGATGATATTTCTTTTTTGATGTCAAACTCTGCTTCTTCTTTAATTCTATTATTGATATAGTTTAAAACCGCCCAATACGCTGTGGAATTAGAACCACCAATTACTTCTCTGAATTCTTTATTTACATTTTTGATGACAGACAGATCCGAAAAAGCCTGTTGTAATTTTTTTGCTCTAGAGTAGGATACTGTATAAACTTTAGATTCTTCAGAATAAATAGGCTTTAAATTTAAATTCCCTTGGTCAGAAATATCAACTATTTTTAACCCTAAATTTGGAGTTTGTATCGTTAATGTAAGTAGTGTTTTTGTTTCCATGTGGATAGTGGCATCCTGCACAAGATCACTCCATGCATCATCAAACGTGTATTCCTTTATTTTATTTAGATCATTCAATACTGGTTTTTGGGCCGCATCCGCAATTCTTTTGAAAATGCCATCTTCTATGTCATAAATTACCTTTTTTATTCCTTCTTTTCCTTCTTCAATCTTAGGTTTTATTCCTTCAATAAAATCCTCATAGGTCATACTCTGGTGGAAAGTAGTAAAGACAATTTGTCCTTTAAGAACCAGTTCTTCATATTTTTCCCTAATTGCAGCTCTTGTGGGATGAGATGACATAAAATACGGATCAATGATCTGAACAGCTTTATTGATAGTATTATAGGTTTTGCCTGTTCCGGGAGGCCCATAGAGAATTTGGTTAATAGGTTGTTTTGCCATAGGGAGAGAAATAATTTTTTTTATAGTATGATGTAGAAATTCTTCAAAATGATCTAATCCTTCATAATCAAAATTGGGGATTTCCTTTAGTAAAACTTCAATAACATTGCAATCATAAGTGGTTTTCTCCTCTTTGGGGATAATACCTTTGTTTTCAAGTTGGTGGAGAAAACCTAAAATCATTCCACTGAATATTTCCGGAGATTGATTATAGTTTTCTATAAACCACTCATTAAAATCATCCAGGATTTTCCAGCTTTCTACATTATCTGAAGTTTTGTTTCCATGACTGGAATATTTATCAAATCTTTCATACATTTTAGCAATCATCCTTTCCTGTTCTTCTGACAGAAAGCTATTGGCTTTAAATGTAGGATAGATTTCCTTCATGCTTACTATTTCTTCATTCACTATTGGGATCACTTTTTCCAACATTATATTGAGATCATGAATAGATGCTTCAAAGGTGTCGTAATGATCCGGAAGATAAATAGCAAAGTATTCCATTTTCAAGGTTGCCTTACCTTCACCGAATACTAATGGTTCTAATGTTTTTAATCTTGGTTTTATCTTTCTAATTAATTCCAGAGCATATTTGTTCTGATCACTATTAGGTTCTTTTGTCTGGAAAAACTGAATATATAGAGATAATTTGTTATTTTTTTTCAGTGCAAAAACAAGATTAATCAAATCTGTTGATGAGCCGGGATAAGACACTGGAATATTCCAGAATGTAGTAGAAAAGTATCTGGATTTTTCAGTTCCAATAAAATAATTTTGCTCAGCGCCTTTGCTTGCTTTTTGTCTTACTGAAAAAGTAAATTGGGGATTTATATTATGCAAGTGTGTTAGCCAGTTATAGGCTTTTATCTGAAGTTCATGGTAATTCATTTTTTAATTGATTCTCCTTTTTAGTTTCAGACACAATGATAATAAAAATCTTTAGTTTTTACTTACGGGAAAGCATAAAATACGTCGAAAATTATTATTAAAAAAGAAATCAGATATTTTTCAATAACTTTTTTAGAAATGATATGATGGTGATGCTGGAAAAGTTGATTGAGAAGGGAAAATTTTCTTTTATTTAGGCATTAACTCCATCAATGAAAACATCAACAAAATTTTGCACCTTTTGAATAATTCTTCTCCCTATATTATTTCTTTCTGTAAGTTTTGGTTTTACTTCAAGAAGTTTTAAAGTATCACTAATTTTTGGTGTTTTGGAAGTGAAAAGAAAATCATCAATGGCATATCTGAATCTATCTTTATTTAAAAATTCCTCATCAGCAATTTTGTCAAATGCCGAGTTTTTTTCCTTGTTCCAAAATTTTTCAAATTCATCATTCATATCATTACCGTCGGAAATATGAGGCAAATTCTCTTCTATAAATTTTTCTATTAATTCTTTTTTGCTTCTTAATTTAGCATCTCCGGAAAGAATATCTCTGATTTCTTTTTTCTTTTGTTCTAATTTATCCCCTTTTAGATTTGAATCAGCAAGATTAGCTAACAATGAAAGAATATAGCTTACATTTATTTCATCACGATGGATTAATTCCAGTTCAAAATCAACATCATCTAGAATACTTACTTTTCCTTCTCCACCTTCACGATGCCCTTTAATTTCAGTCCATAAATCAAGGTATTTGCTTTTATAATCATTAAACTCACTTTCATTCATTTCAAGTTTATCAAAGTTAAAATCAGCAAATGATTTTAAAATGTTTAGAACTCTCATTACTTCACGGAAAGAAGTTATAAATTCAAACTTTTCCTGTTCCGTTTGATAACCATTCACACTGTCAATTTCTGGAGCAACTAGCTTCAATGTCTCTAAGGCAGAATTAAAAAGCTCAATGTAACTTTCGATGGGCTGAATAATGATTTCCTGAATAGCTTCTTTGTTTGAAAATAAAGTCACTGCATCATCTGTTGCAGATTTTAAATTACGGAAGCAGACTATATTTCCTTGCGATTTCTTATCACCCAAAAGCCTGTTGGTTCGGGAAAAAGCCTGGATTAATCCATGATATTTTAGATTCTTATCGACAAATAAAGTATTTAGTTGAGGGCTATCGAATCCTGTTAAGAACATATTAACGACAATAATTAAATCAACCTCTTTGCTACGAACTCTTTTGGCAATATCATTGTAATAATTGTAAAAAGTCTGGGAGTCTTTTGTAGAAAAATTTGTATCGAACATTTCATTATAATGACCGATATATCTTTCCAATATGTTTCTGCTATGAGAATTTCCATATTGTGCCTGCGGCTCCGCAACCATTGCAAAATCAGGTTCTTCATAGATTCCATTTGCATCTTTGGATTCTTCATTAGTTCCATAGCTGAAAATTGTTGCAATTTTCAATTGATGTTTACCCTCTTCTTTTTTCTTTTGGAAAAGGTCATAATACTTTTGCAAAACGTCAATACTGCTTACACAAAACATTGCATTAAAAGCACTGTTATGTGTTTTTCTTCCGTATTCTGTAATGAGATAATCTGCAATTTTTTCAAGTCTTTTCGGGCTTTCAAGAAGCTCCTGAGTATCTATTGCTTCAACATCAGTATCAATATAAGTGTTACTTCCTTCTTTTTCTTTATACCTACCAACATATTCTACAGAAAACTTTAAAACATTATCATCTCGAATTGCATCTGTAATCACATATTTATGTAGACAGTCTTCGAATAGTCTATTAGTGGTTGCCGGAGCTCCATCTATTTTCCCAATTGAATTAACTTCAGAAATCGGAGTTCCAGTAAACCCTATCATTTGGGCATTCTTAAAGTACTTTTTGATATTCTGATGCGTATCTCCAAACTGACTTCTGTGGCACTCATCAAAAATAAAAACAATTTTTTTGTCTTTTAGTTTTTCAATTTTGTTACCATGTTTTTCTTTGGTAATAGCAGTGTTGAGTTTTTGTAAAGTCGTAACAATGAGTTTGGTATTGTTAGAAAGTTGTTTCACTAAATGGACCGTATTTTCAGTTGCATCAACGCTTCCTTTTTCAAAAGCATCAAATTCTTTTTGTGTCTGATAATCCAGATCTTTTCTGTCCACTACAAATATTACTTTTTCCACTTTCGGAATTTCTTTCAGAATCTGGCTAGCTTTAAAAGAAGTTAATGTTTTTCCTGAACCTGTAGTATGCCAAATGAAACCATTCTTGTCCGTATTTCTTACTCTGTCAACAATTTTTTCAACTGCATAATATTGGTAGGGTCTTAGAATCATTAATATCTTGTTCGTTTCATTTAAAACGATATACTTAGTGATCATTTTAGCAATGTGACAAGGCTCTAAAAATGCCGGTGCAAAATGATCCAGTTGGGTTATATTGTTGTTTTGATCATCTGACCAATAAAAGGTTTGTTTAAAAGTCTGTTTAGCATTATTGGAATAATATTTTGTGTTAACTCCGTTGCTGATAATGAATAACTGAACATAATTAAACAGTCCGTTTCCAGAATTAAAAGATTGATGATGATAACGGTTGATTTGATTAAAAGCTTCTTTTAATTCGAGACCACGTCGTTTTAGTTCAATTTGAACCAAAGGCAACCCGTTAATTAGAATTGTTACATCATATCTATTCTTATAATTTCCTTCCTGAGCAATTTGATTGGTTACCTGAAACTGATTCTGGCACCAGTGATCCTGACTGATAAACTCAATCCATTCTGAACTTCCGTCATCCTTTGTAAAGTGAAATTTATCCCGAAGAATTTTTGCTTTCTCGAAAACATTTCCTTTAGAAAGATGATTTAGTATTTTTTCAAACTCTTTATCAGAAAATGTCTTTTTATTATGAATTTCGAGTTGAGTTTTTAGATTTTTAATTAGATCAACCTCATTGCAGATTTTGACTTTTTTGTGGCCCAGTTGCTGTAGTTGTTCAACTAATTTTTGTTCTAAAATATATTCTGGCTGACTTGACATTTTGGGGTTATGAGTTTAGTTAAAGCTTTGTCAGAGCTTTAAACTCTGACAAGGCTGTTAATAGTTTTCCCAAATGTAAGAAATATTGTATGATAATTGAAATTATTTAAGTGCTTTAAACATCTGATCAATTGCTTTTTTCTTCTGTTCCAGATTAGGATGAACATAAAGATTCAATGTAGTACTGATATTAGAATGCCCCAACAAAACACTTACTGTTTTATAATCACACTTACTTTCAATACACCTTGTTGCGAAACTGTGTCGTAATCCGTGAAATTTAATATCCGGAATTTCCAAATATCGCATCAGATTTTTATAGTAGCTTCGGTAGGTTCTTGGCTCTGTAGGTTTAGAATCATTAGTTAAAACATAAAATGCAGGATTAACAATTTTTTTAAAAGGTTTCAGCATTCTCAAAAGATCTCTTGTGATTGGAATTTCACGAATTGAGTTTTTTGTTTTTGGAGTATCAATAAGAAGTTCAGTTCTACGCTCTCCCTCTTCAATAACGTAGATCCTTTGAATTGTTTTACGGATATTGATAATACCATTATCTGTATCAATATCCTCCCATGTAAGCGCACATATTTCACCGATTCGCATTCCTGAGCAAAGACAAATATAAACTCCCAGATTTCTAAAGGTAAAATGCTCCTGGATATAACTCATTACTTTTTTCTGATGTGTTCTGGTTAGGACTTCAATGGTATGCGTTTCCCGAACCGTAGGATATTGTACATCAAAATTGATGAACTCAATCCATTTATTCTTTGCTCCAAATTTCAATACCATTTTCAGTACAATAAGAATGTCTTTGATACTTTTCTGGCTTAATCCCTGATCCAGTTTTTGAAACACAAATTTTTGTACATCCTGATCCTCAATTTCAGAATGCTCTTTAAACACAGGGAGTAGATGGTTTTCCAGCAACAATACATAAGCCGAAAAGGTTGATTTTTTTACATACAACTTTTTGTCATTCTTCCAAAGTTCAGCGATTTCTGCTAATGTTTTCTTTCTTGTCATAAATTTTTTGATTTTTAATGATTTTCTAACTAATCTCAAAAGTTATGAATTAAGATTGGGGATTTATAGTTATTGAGCTTTAACACAAGTTTTAATCAATCTTTGCCTTTCCTAATTTACGATTCAGTGATAAAAACGGAAATGATTTTCCAGACTGGAGTTTTAAATTTGGTAATGAAGTATTTGAAAATATTTCAAACAAAAAACATAATTCTGATTTACCAATTTTAGCTATAACTCAGGATTATGGCGCAATTCCTAGAGATTTAATTGATTTTAATATAACCGTCACCAGTAAAAGTGTGGAGAGTTATAAAGTTGTAGAAGTTGGAGATTTTATAATTAGTCTTAGAAGTTTTCAAGGAGGTATTGAATATTCTGAGTACAAAGGTATATGTAGCCCAGCATATATTATACTGAGACCTAGTATATCAATAGATAGAATTTTCTTTAAATATTATCTTAAAACTCCCAAATACATAACACATCTTAATAGAAAATTGGAGGGAATAAGAGATGGTAAAATGATTAGTTATTCATATTTTTCCGATATTATTCTTCCGCTTCCTTCCATTGAGGAACAAAATAAAGTTTCAGTTTTTTATCACTTATTGAGAGTAGACTCCAAACCCAAAAGAAAATAATTGGAAAATTAGAATCCTTAATGCAAGGATGGCGTGAAAGAATATTTTCTCAAAAAGTTAGATTCAAGAATGAAGGAAATAACTTTTCTAGTTGGGAGATAAAAAAATTAAAAGATATATCAATAAGAATAACAACAAAAAACATAGAAAGTAATAAAAATGTTTTAACAATTTCAGCACAATACGGTTTAATTAGCCAATTAGATTTTTTCAGTAAATCAGTGTCAGCTAAAAACATAGATAATTATTATTTATTAGAAAAAAATGATTTTGCTTATAATAAGAGTTATTCAAATGGCTATCCGATGGGAGCAATTAAACAGCTTATAAATTATAAAAAGGGTGTCGTTTCAACATTATACATTTGCTTTAGATTCCACGACTATATAAACTCTGAGTATATGAAACATTATTTTGACTCAGGATATCACAATGTAGAAATAGAAAAGATAGCCCAAGAAGGAGCAAGAAATCACGGACTTTTAAATATAAGTATAACTGATTTTTTTGATATCAAAATAAGTTTACCAAGTAGAGAAGAACAAACTAAAATAGCTAATTTTCTTTCTTCTATTCAAGAAAAATTAGAAACAGAAAAACAAATTTTAGAAAAATTAGAACTTCAGAAGAAGTTTCTTTTGGCTAATTTGTTTGTTTGAAAACAGAGCCTTGTCAAGATTTTAAATATTGACAAGGCTCTCCAGAAAATAAAGCTCTATTAAACAAAAAGATTTTGTAATAAATATTTTTTCTGATTTTCGTATTGAGTTAGTAACTTATTTTCTAAATTTATCTTTGCATCTAATTTTGATAAAAACTCAGCTATTTTCGTTTGTTCCTCAAAGCAAGGGAAATATAATGCTAGCTTATTCAGTTTGTTAAAGTACATATAAGTTCTTGATCCACCTTGCTTTTGTAGGAGAGCATAATTTTTAAATTCTTGTCCTTCATTTAAATACTCTTTTAGAAAATAATCATTTACCCCTTTAGTTGTAAATACCGGATAAAGTGTACTAACAATACCTTTATCACATAGATTATTTATATTGAACTTAAATACAATATCATCACTCATATGTCTGTATGTAAAATATCCTCTAGGAACAATGTTATAACCCGTGTTATCCTTACTGGCTACTTCGTTATCATCAAAATAATCTTTTTGAAAGTATATCCCAGTTCTTGCGGAAGTTAAAATTGGATATTGATTACTACAAGTTGATTTTTCTTCAAATTTGATTAATATATTTTCCAATTTTGTTAATTTCCAAATTGGAAATTCTTCTTGATTGCAAGTTTTGAATTTTATCTTTTGGTTAAAAAATTTTTTGGTTATTTCTTTTTTTAATAATTTCAAATCTCCAATTATTTTCTTTTGGGTTTGTATGCGCTTGTCCATAAGAGATAGACATTCGGAAATCTTGTGTTGCTCTGAAAATGAAGGAAATGATAAATAAATATTAGAAATTCTACCCGCATTAATGCTTAACACCTTAGAACCTTGGGCTTCTCTTTTTATTTGATTTCTTACACTATCAGATTTTAATAAATATCCAAGAAAGCCTTTAAAAAAAATATTTTTTTGTGGTCTTGCTAAAAGGGTGTGTAAGCCTGAAAGTAATTTTTCACCATTAAGATTTGTAACTTCAATACTTTTCCCAACATCGTTTAAATCTTCAGATGCATCTGCAAAAATAATATCTCCTTCTTGACAATAAAAATCTTCTGAAATTCTACTTAGAGGAATATCTTCATTTATATAAGGTACATTTTCTTTTTCTAAATCAAATAGAGTTTGAAATTTAGTATGAATATCTCCATAGTGAATATTTTTTACGGTTCCTGATCCATAATTGAGGTTATCTCTTGAATAAGAATTAGTTACTTTGAAGGTCATTAGCTCTCCAAGTTTCTGGTTTTCCCATGGGTCAGTGAATTTAAAAAACCTTAATTTGGGTATATTTCTCAAATTAGGAAAATTCTTCACACTTTTATTTTCTTTTGTCATCTCAGTCATCTATTGTTATAGCTATAAACATTAAGGATTTAATAAAAATAAAAATTAGCTTACTAAGCCTAATTCTTTTAAATAGACTTCAATTTCGGTATCCAATTGAGAACGTTTTGCTTCAAGCTGTTTAATTTCAGCCATTACTGCTTGAATATCAATTTCTTCTTCCTCTTCAAAAGTATCAACATACCTTGGAATATTCAAGTTGTAATCATTATCAGCAACTTCTTGTAAGGTAGCTTTATGACTGAATTTTTCAATTACTGTACGATTTTGATAGGTGTCAACAATTTTGTCAATATGTTCATTGAGAAGCACATTCTGATTTTTCTGTTTTTCAAATTCTTTACTGGCATCCACAAACAGAATATCTTCATCGGCTTCACGACATTTCTTAAAAATTAAAATACAAGTTGGAATACTTGTGCCAAAGAAAATATTGGCAGGTAGGCCAATAACAGCATCTAAATAATTTTTTTCTTTGATAAGGTATTTTCGGATAACTAATTCTGCTGCTCCTCGGAACAGAACTCCATGAGGCATGACAACTGCCATAATTCCATTCTCATCTAAATGATGGATCATGTGTTGTATAAAAGCGAAATCTGCTTTTGAAGATGGGGCTAATTTTCCGTATTGCGAAAATCTTTCATCTAAAAGATGTAACTCATTAGCGCTCCATTTAGCAGAGAAAGGAGGGTTAGCAACAATAGCATCAAACGTTTTATCAAGATGTTGAGGCTTTTCCAGGGTATCTTCCTGTCTGATATCAAAGTTACTATAATTGACACCATGAAGAATCATGTTCATTCTTGCAAGGTTGTAGGTAGTACGGTTCATTTCCTGACCATAAAAGTCACTTACTTTTGCCTCGCGAGCAACACGTAAAAGTAAGGATCCACTACCACAGGTAGGATCGTAAACAGATTTTAATTGTGATTTTCTACTGGTAACTATTCTTGCCAAGATAGTAGAAACTTGCTGCGGGGTATAGAACTCACCAGCTTTTTTTCCGGCACCGCTGGCAAACTGTGCAATTAAATATTCATAGGCATCTCCCAGAACATCTGCATTAGTATCAGATAAATTGAAATCAATATCATCAAGATGATATAAGACTTTTGAAATCAATGTGTTCTTTTCGTCTTCTGTTCTACCTAACTTTGCTGAAGTAAGATCTAAATCATCAAACAATCCTTCAAAGTCATCTTCACTATTAGTTCCCAGAGTAGATTGCTCAATATTATTAAGGATTTTGGAAAGCTCAGCTAAGATGAAGTTAGATTTTCCTTCCTGCTTCTGATGTCCTTTTTTAGCAATATTACTAAAAAGTTCAGAAGGTTTTAGAAAATAACCCAGATCTTCAACAACTTCTTCATAAATAGCTTCAACAATTTCCTTTCCAGATTCAGAATTTTCATCAACATCATTGTAATCAATATCTTCTCCAGAATCTAATAAAATTTTGCTTGCTGTAAAATGAATTTTCTCAGAAAGATATTTATAAAAGATAAATCCTAAAATATAATCTCTGAATTCATCAGCATCCATTTTACCGCGTAAAGTATTAGCTATATTCCAAAGTTGCTGCTGCAACTGACGTTTCTGTTCTTCTGACATTTTATCCTTAATTAAAAACTTTAAAGATATTTTATTTTAGATTAAAAAGAAAGAGTAGAACTGAAAATTTTGTATAATATTGATGTCGTAATTGTAACGTATTGTGGTATAAATGAATGGTAGTTAAGTTTTAATATTCTTCTGCTATGACTGCCTGCTTCCTCCTACACATCCACCTCCTCAACCTCCACACTGGCAAATACACAAACACAACAGACAACACTCCTGCCAATATCCCCACAACAACAGCCATCGCCGTAGCATCCAGCTTATAATCCTTAGAAAAATTATACTGCCCCAAAAAAAGCATAGCTAATACCAAAGAACAGGTAATCACACCATGCAGAATACTCAGCTTGGTCATTAATTTTTTACTATTCAACGCTTCATCTACGGTAAACTCAATGGCGCCTTGTCCGGCGGCATCGGTGACTCTTTTGATGATGTCTATGGTGAGGACAACCGGGAGAAACAGGGCCATGGGCAAGGTAAGGCGGGCCAGATTCTGTTCACCGGAGAAAAAATGGGTATAGCCTAGTTCTTTGAAGCTGGCATAGGCAATGATGAAATTGAAAAATACATTCGGAAGGACATAATAAATTGTACGCTTGATGAGAAAGCGTTTAAGGGTAGTTTTTTTGAGCTTTTTAGGCGGCTTCGGCTTAAATTTCAATTTCATGAGGTGGTCATTAGCGCTATGGCTTTCTCTTTTATTTTCGCGGCTTCCGTTTTGGGAAGGAAATCTTCGTTGGACAAAAATATAAAATCCATCTGATGATTGTAGGTACTTGTCGTCAGAGTATTTGAGTTCAGCCACGGGAAGGCTACCGTAGGACTGAAAATGGTTTCAATGCTGAAGTTTTTGTACTCGTTCGGGATGTTGATCCTGCCCATATTGGAGAGGGTTACATCATGGCTGCCATTGCTGGATTTAAGCATGGAGATCATACGGTCTACAATCGGGTGCATCTGTTCACCCATCCACAGCAGTTCGCGGGCTTCCATTTTTCCTATTTTCTGAACAAGGTCTTCTTTAATCTGCCTGGCATTGTTCAACAGATCGGAACTTCCTTTTTTAATCGCAAGGTCAACCGTTGGGGCAAAGGCAAATAAATGATCCTCTTTGATCTCCGGAATAAAATGACGGACATCCACCGGACTGATGACTTTTCCTTTGGCGTCTTTTCCTTTTATTTCCTGGAATGCCTGCATAAATGCAGAACACAATAAAGCATGTACGGAAACTCCGTTAGCTTTGCATCGCTCCGTAATTTGGGCTGTGGCTGCCGGATCCAGCTTTTGGTGAAGAACATAGTCTTTTCCAAGGTTTCTCTTTTTGCTTTTCTGTTGCAGCATAAAGAAGAACCTGGCAAAGGTCAGATAAAGTTTGGCTTTAAATTTCTTACTTTTTACATTAAAGTTGGAAGGGAGAAATTCATCTACGGAAGTGAAAGGCTCGTAAGGTTCTAATTCTAAAGCTGGGTTATCTAAAAGCTGAAGAAGTTCCTTCATTAATGTTACTCCGGTTGTCCCATCTGAAATGCAGTGCGGGATGGCCCAAAAGACTTCAGAAACATCCTGTCCTCTTACCCATACTACACGGGCAAGCGGTGTTTTTTCTTCCTCAAATAAGATTTTCCATTCTTTTTGAGATTCTGTCAGCCAGTCCTGATCTGTTTTTCTTTCTACGATGCGGAGTGGGATAGGAGCAATCTCTTTTTCTTCTATAAAAAAAGGGTATTTCTCACTCTTAGAGTCGATAACCACTCTTAGTAATGCATGTTTCTGCTGGATTTTTTCCAGAGCAGTTTTAAAATTCTGCTCCGGAATTTCTCCTTTTATTTTGGCTGCAAATACACAGTTTACGGGCGTTTCGGGATCTACATACATGATCCTTTCCACCATCATTAGTTTTCTTTTGATCATGATACAGCGATATATTCCAGTTGAGTTTTAATGATCCTCATCACTTCATCACGGATGGCCAGAGCATCGGTATAAGGTAAATAGCCTTCACTTCCTACAAAAGAAAAATCCATTTTCCCACGGTAGGTAGAAACTACCAGTGTAGTGGTATTCCCCAGCGGACCAATCACAGACGGACTGAAAATAGCATCCACCGAGAATTCCTTATACTCATGAGGAATCTGAATACGTCCCAGGTTGGAAAACATACAGTCGTTAGAGGATTTTCCGTTCTTTAGAAGTTTGGTGAAATTATTCAGCGCATCATGCCCGGATTCCATCACCATCATGGTAATATAAGGATCAAGCTTAGAGGTTTTACGCTCTACAGAAGCCTGCATGGCACGTAAATTTTCTATAAAGCTCAGCTTTTCGTTAGCAGAAACTACAATCATCAATCCAAAAGCAAAAATATGATCGTTCTTCACCTGGGTAGCAAAACGTCTGATATCTACAGGACAGGACACTTTATTGAAAGCTCCGGTTCCTTTTATTTTCCTGAATGCCTGAAGTAAAGCAGCACTTAAGAACGTGTTCACGGTAGCACCATTGGCTTTGCAATAGGAAATCAGTTGCTGGCTTGCGGTTTCATCTACTTTCCAACTGATTAAATAGTCATTTTGGCGGTCAATAGATTTTTTACCGGTAGGAATAACCTTGATGGCTGTGGCCGCTAATCTTCCAATGAATTTGGCCTTTAATTTTTGCTTTCGGCTGTTTAAAATATTTGCCGGAACCACATCCTGGATGCCTAAAATTGGATGTTCTATTCCAATATCTGCATTGGGATTATCCAGCACTTTTAAAAATTCGTAAAGAAAAGCCATTGCAGAACCACCATCGCATAAACAATGGTGGAACGCAAATAACATGTCAGAAACGTCTTCCCCCTTGATCCAGACAAACCGGATAAGAGGTAATTTTTTAGGATCAAATAAGGTATTCCATTCTCTTCTGGATTCTTCCTGCCAGTGATCGTCGCTTTTTCGGGCAACAATACGAACCGGAATGGAGATCGGGTTTTCAGGAACATCAAACCAGGGAATGTTTTTCTCATCGTGAGCGATCAACGCTTTTAACCACGGATGCTTTTTCTGGATTTGAGCCAAAGCCTGCTGGATATCCTTTAATGCAAAGGTACCTCTTAGTCTGAAAGGGATCACCGCATTGAACGGTTCTGTTCCGTCTCCCAGTAACATTCGTTCGCCAAATAACAATCTTCTTTTCATAGATAGATTTATAAATTTGTTATACTGAAGCTAATGTGGAATGTTCCTCTACAAAGTTTTCCAGTAATTCTACCGCTTTATCGTTACCTCCGGCAAGATTAAAGGTATTCTGAACCTCTTGGGCTGCAGCTCTGTATTTAGGATTTTCCAGTAATTCAAAAACAGTTTCACGAAGGGCATCTACACGAAGCCTTTTGTATCGGATGCTGATTCCACAACCTGCCTGCTCAATTAATTTCGCAATATGGAAATGATCGTAAGCGATAGGCGTGATCAACATTGGTAAACCATTACGGAAAGTATCATTTACGGTATTGAAACCACCGTGGCAAATTACCATATCCATTCTTTGCATTACTGCAGATTGAGGCACGAAGCTGTTCACGATAAAGTTTTCCGGCCATTCTTCAAAGATTTCCGGTGGAGTAGCGGCAATCACAGTAACGGGTTGATCTTTGAATGCAGCGATGATCTTTTCAAAGAATGCTTTTCTGATGTCTACCAATAAAGTTCCCAATGATACGAAGATCTTTGGAGCAGTAGAAGCATTTAATTTATCCCAGTCAAATGGAGCATCGTTCGGACGGCCTTTTACCGGGCCTACAAATTTCATGTGAGATGGTACAGTATCAAAACCGGCAAAGGCTTGTGACGTAAATACCATATTCAGTTTATGAGAATGGATGTAAATACCTTCCTCATGAATGCCTACTTCTTTTTGCAGGTCTTTGATGAGGTTTTGCTGCCATTCCCAGATTTTTGGGGCACTTTTTTCAGTGTCTCCCATGACATCTGGTGGAACAGGTGTTGTCGTTACACAAGGAATATTATGTTTATGAGCGAAAAGTGCACCTCCGAAAGTGATACAGTCGTTCACGATCACGTCAGGCATCCAGCTTTCTGTTAATCGGGTTAATCCGGGCATCATCATTTTAGCAAAAGGAACATACGTTTCTTCTAATGCCAGTTTCATCACTTCAGGGCCTGAACAAGCCGGGCCATCATCCTGTCTTTTTAAAATGCGGGCGATTTCTTCTTGGTAAGGAATAAGATCTTCTTCAGGATAGTAGTAAGAACCTCCTTCAGGAATATGTTTACTGTCTAGTGGGGTAATTCCAAACCATTTTACTTCGTGCCCACGGGCAATAAGACTTGCTCCCACACTTAATGTAGGGCTCACATGTCCGAAAAATGGCGGAACAACGAATAAAAATTTAGATGGTTTTTCGTGTTTTGAGGCTTTTGTAATCGCCGTCTCCAATAAATTAGCTGCTGTAGATGCTCCTCCTGCTTCCATAAAAGATTGTCCTACTTTTTGAGCGGCCTCACGGTAGCTCGGGTTATTTAAAATTTGTTGTACTGTTTCTCTCAGGTGATAGGCTTTAAATCTGTTAAAGTTCAATCGTTCACCCGCTTCTGTACGTACTACACGCCCTGCAACGTGTGACTGGTCATAAGCAATTGGAATCACTACCAAAGGAATCCCGTTGGATAAGGTTTCAGAAACGGTATTGTGACCGCCATGGCAAACTACGCCGTCAAGATGAGGTAACAGATCCAATTGCGGAACCTGCTGATACACCATAAAGTTGTCCGGCCACT
This sequence comes from Chryseobacterium sp. G0162, assembly GCF_003815715.1. Classification (NCBI taxonomy): domain Bacteria; kingdom Pseudomonadati; phylum Bacteroidota; class Flavobacteriia; order Flavobacteriales; family Weeksellaceae; genus Chryseobacterium; species Chryseobacterium sp. G0162. The sequence continues at coordinate 4,057,389 of NZ_CP033922.1, forward strand.
GCTCGAAAAGTTGTGGATCAGAAACTACTACCACTGTTAAATCTTCGTCTTTGAAAGCATCGACTACCTTTTGGAAGAATGCTTTTTTATGATCGTGATCGAAAGTCGTTCCGATGCTTACTAAAATCTTTTTATTGGTGGCACTTTTTAATCGGTCCCAATCAAATTCACAGGAGATACGTCTTTCAGTAAGAACTGGTCCCGTGAATTGATATTGAGGTGCTAGATCTTCCATATCCCCAAAGAAATAGGTTGAAGTTAAAACAAGGGTCAACAAATCTGAAGTGGCCAGAGAACGCTCTTCATTGAAGCCTAGCTCTTTTTGTAAGTCGATGATTTGATTCACTTCCCATTCGTGTACTTTTGGCAGCTCATTCATGATTTTAATGGCAGCCGGAGCCGTAACGGAAGTCGCATAAGGAATCCCTAATGCTTTTGCTGCTATCGGAGCGGCAAATAATTGGTGGTCACCAATAATCAAATCAGGTTGATATATCTTTAATAAAGCAACAATTCCATTATAGCAATGTCTGTTCAGTGGAATAAGAACTTCCTCGTAAAGGAACTTCACACTGTCGATTCCATACACTACTTTTTTGGAAATAATATCGAGATATTGTTCGCTTTCTTTCTTTTCTTCGTCGGTCTGATCGTATTGGATCAGTAATAATTTTCCTCCCTCCGGAAGTTTAGCCTCTAAAGTCGGGTCAAGGCTGATCCATGCTACTTCATGCCCTCTTTCCAACAGCGTAGCACCGATGCTTAGAGTAGGGTTGACATGTCCTGTCAAGGGTGGAACTATAAATGCAAATTTAGCCATGGTTCTTCGTTAAGATATTAGATAAAAACTGAGCGATCGTCTCTGCAATGAGCTGAGGTTCCTGAATCGGAATATTGTGATCGCCGGAAATTAATTCAAGTTCGGATTCATTGATTTGAGATTGCAGCCATTCTCCTGTAGGTCTGCAGTTGGAATCCGCACCGTAAAGCAATAACGTAGAAGCTTTCAGTTGACTGAAATCCGCTTCATCAAGGAAATGTTTTTCCCTGATCATATCTGCTTTGATGCTGGTTTGATTAAACAGAAACTCATACATACGATGGTTCTTTTCCATTTGTCTTTTGCCCATCTGGACTTTGGTGGTATCTGTAAAATTGGCTACATAATGCTCAAGGAATTCCTTGCTGTATTCATCAATGATATTCCTTGCTTTTTCATCCTGAGGATCAGGAGCTTCCATCACCACCAGTTGATTGACGCGTTCAGGATATGTTAATGCTGTTTTCAAAGCAATAAGACCGCCGAAGCTATAGCCTGTAAGATGTACTTTTTCCAGTTGAAGGTGATCCATTAAACCAATCAGATCGGATGACATGTTATCAAGGTCGTACCCATCCAAAAAGCGTTCACTCATACCGTGACTTTTCAGATCGTACATCACCACATGGAAATGTTTTGCCAGAATAGGGGCAATATTAAAATAATAAATGGACAGGTTACTGAACATACCGTGGATCAGTACCACGGTTTGTTCGGCTCCTTTGTTGAGTTCCTGTATGTGAACTTGTTTATTATTGACAGTGATTATTGGCATTCGTAGATATAATTGATGATCATACTAAGGTCAAGATTAATAAGCTGGTCAAGATCCATAGAAGATAACCAACCTGTAAAGTCGATCTGATCGCCAAAATGCGCCTTGATCTTTTCAGAGAAAGAGACAATCTCGATGCTGTCCATTTCAAGATCTTTGGTGAATGAACTTTCCGGAGTAATGTCCATCTCCTCTACAAATTCAGCACCTATCACTTCAGTAATAAAACCTTTTAATAAAGTAAAAAGTTCTTCGTGGTTCATTTTTAATGTTGCGTTTACAGTGTCCATCCGATAATATAATTTTTATGTTTAATAGTTTTGATTTCAATATTGTTGATCCACAAGTGATCATCTTTTATAAGTTCGACTTCGAAGGCTTTTGGGTTCCCTTTCAGTCCGGTTCCTAAGAATTTTCCGTAGGCTTCTTTCGCTACCCAGAAGCGGGTGGTCCATTCTGCCTGATCTTTTCCTTTTAACAAGGCTAATTCATTGTCGGTAAATACCAGATCATAGAATCCTTCGTTGCGTTCTTCCATGAGTTCCATATCGATTCCTACAGATTTGCCATATCTCGCAATACCCACAGCTTCTTTTCCTTTGTGAGCCAATGAAATATGAATGTTTTCTGTAAAATCACTGATGAGGTAAGGTTTCCCCACTTCATCGGATCGGATCTCGAAAGTAATCGGGAAGCAGGCATGATTTTTTTCCTGACGAAGAAGGTTTCTAACGGCATCTTTTACGGCAACACGGCTTACCATCCAGTTTTTCTTCTTGTTCGGTAATAATTGCAGATGATGCTGTTTTTCCGTTTGGTTGAAATATCTTTTCAGGATAAAATCCCATGAAGCTACTCTGGTATAGGCCTGATGGAAGAAAAATACTTCAGGAGCAATTTCTTCAGAAAGTCGGTTATGCAATGGCGACATGGAAACATTCCATAAAGCGGCATCAATTTCCAGTCTTCTGTTCTGCCATCCGGTGATCGCGCACCATACTTTTCCGTCTCTTTTCAGGATAATATCTGCAATGGCAAATTCATCGTTAAGCTCAGTCAGCATACAGGTGCATTCAAAAATACCTTCCTGATCGTGCATATCGCCAAAGAATTCAATATCTCTGATCTTCACAGGGAATGCAATACGGTCTTTCACCAGTGTAAGCTGTAACCAAAGCCCGAATAACTGTCCGGCATTGTCTAGCAGAGATCCTTTTCCGCCATTTCCTTTAATTTTTCCTACAATTCCTTTGTTTCCAACCGCTGAAACTTCCGTAATTCCCTGGTATTTATCGCCATGGAACATGTGGGCATCATAGATTTCTTCAGGGGTTCTTTCAATTGGTAAAAGGTCACCGACAGAAAGGTTGAATGTTGGAGTAGGGACAGGTGAAGATTTTAAGATCACTTCAGCATTGGCAAAGTTTTCAATATCCAGATACGCATGGTTTTCGCCACGCCATTGTCCTTTTACGGTTTTCTCAAAAGGTTGTGCTACATTCATCCACTGGAATACACTTACGTTCATGATTTTATGAACCTGTGTTCCCGGAATTTCCGCTTCTGCAATTTCTGCAAGCTGCTCAAAGATCATGGTCATCGGGATTACCGGTTCCATATCTGCTACATGAGCCCATCCTTTGGGCTGTCTCAATAAGCTGTGGTCGATCAGATAAGGATGACTTTCAAGCGTCACATACAGATCTTTTGAGAAAGTTGTGCTTCTTGGAGCTTTGGGAGCTGCTTGTTGTACTACAGGAGCCGGACGTGGAATGGTGATTTCCGGACGGTTCTGGAATAAAGTCAAGACTTCTTCCTGCATACGGATCATATCCGTAACATTGTCCTGAAATGCTTGTACCAGCGGGTGACCACTTTTGGCAGTCATGGCTGAAGCGGAAGCAGTATATTGTTTTGGGGTTTCAAAGGCTTGAGCTAATGCTTTTACTTCTTTAAAATTTCTGATAATAGGGGATCCTAATTCCAGTTTAATTCCTTTACCTGATGATTTTTTTGATTGATGCTGAAGCTCTAGAAAGTCAAGAGCAACCGTTTTGCCTTCTACAAATAAGGACGCAACCACACGTTGTAACTGTGCTAATGCAGAACGGGCAGGAACACTTGAAGCAATCGTGCTGAATGCTTTTCCTTTTAAAGTATCATCAATAAATCCGATCAGACCTCCTGTGCCCACCTGAATGAAAACTCTTACACCTTCTTCATATAATTTATCTGTCAGTTCACGGAAACGAACAGGTTCTACCAAGTGCTCAGCACTCAATTTTCTGATCGCTGCCTGATCTGCTGGATAAGGTTCTAATGTAGTGGCTGACCATAACGGGATCTTCGTTTTCTGGAACTGTGCTTTTTCCATTCCGGCAAGGATCACATCCAGTTTATCTGCGATAAAAGGAGAGTGGAATCCGGATTGGAATGGTAATACCTGATGGAAGATCTGTTTTGATTTTAATTGCGGAACCAATTCATCCAATGCAGCATTGCTTCCACAAAGAATCACCTGATTAGGACAATTGTCATTCGAGACATACAGGTCTGAAATTTCAGTAATAAAAGGCTGTACGACATCAATTCCTGCTCCAATGGCAATGAACTTGGAATCTTTTAATTCAAAAGTTTCCGGATTCAATACATCGATTAACGCTTTTACGGAATTGGCTTCTGCCAGCTCAGATGAATATCCTGCCAGCCATTCTCCTAAACTGTGTCCCGCATTCATATCCGGGATGATTCCGAGCTTTTTCAATGAATTGTCAATGATACTGCAATTGTTGAAGATATTTAAAGCATCGGTTAAAAGCCCTTCACCTTCGGTTTCTATAGGAGCTGTTAATCCGAAATAACGGCTTACGCTTTCCACCTCACCTTTTGCCAGTCCATCCAATCCAGGGAATACAAAGGCTACTTTTCCGCCATCTTTTAATAATGGAGTAGAAGTATACCAGATGTCCTGTTTGTTTTTCCAGATCAGGTTTTTAGAAACGATTTTAAGGGATTTTTCTATTCTCGCAGGCGTAGGATCGAATATCGCTACTCTGAAATCTCCTTCACCTGTTGTTGTTTCGTTATTTTTTAAGGCAGAAACCAGCTCTGCGTGGGTAGGTCTTGCCAATAGCAATACGGTGTCTTTTTTCGGCATATCATAGCCTTCAAGAACAACGTGAGCATTGATTCCTCCAAATCCGAAAGCGTTGACTGCTGCTACTTTTGGCAGCCCTGTTTTTGACCAGTTTTTAGCTTCCTGTACAGGCTCAAATCTTGTGTTCTGCATTTCTGCAGTAGGATTTTCACAGTATAAGGTTGGTGGTAATGTGTCGTGGTGCAAGGCAAGACAGGTTTTGATCAGTCCTGCGATTCCTGCAGCCGGCATAGCATGCCCAATATTGGACTTTACCGATCCGATTCCTGCTGCCGGAACCGCTTCTTCTTTCCCAAAGAACTGTGCTAAGGTCTGAAGTTCTGTTTTATCTCCAAGCGGAGTTCCGGTACCATGAGCTTCAAGGTAACCTACTTTATTTTTATCCAGATCCGCATTGATCCAGGCTTGTTCTAAAGCTTTCAGCTGACCTTTTACGGATGGGCTCATCACGCTGGTTCCGTTACCATCACTGCTGACACCCACCCCTTTGATCACCGCATAGATTTTATCCTGATCGCGAACAGCGTCTTCTAATCGTTTTAAAACGACGAAACCACAACCTTCACCAATCAGCAATCCATCAGCATCCATACTGAAGGGCTTGATTTGCTGTTGACGGGACATCGCTCCTAATTGAGCAAAAATACTCCAGAAAGCAGCATTTTGTCCGGTGTGAACACCTCCGGCAATCATCATATCAGAACGACCTCTCTGAAGTTCCTGTACAGCATGATCTACAGCGATTAAAGCGCTGGCACAAGCGGCATCCACAGTAAAAGCAACGCCTCCAAGATCAAAACGGTTGGCGACCAATGAAGCTACCAGATTGGGAATCAGTCCCATGGCAGTATCAGCAGCGAAACGTCCTTTTCTTTCCTGGAAAGCATGTTTTACTTTTTCAATATCAGCAGAAGATACCTGAGGCAGCAATTCCTGCAATAAAGAGGAAATCTGTTCTCCGGTTCTTACAATTTCAATGGCACGGGTAGCTCCCGGCCCGGTATAATTTCCTTTCCCAATGATAATTCCTGCTTTTTCAAGGGAAGTATTCTTTTGAAATACTCCGGCATCTTCCAAAGCTTTTTGAACTAAATCTAGGGTTAGTAAATGATCGGGTTCAGTTCCTTCCACAGCAAGGGGTAAAATTCCAAAGCTGGTAGGATTAAACTCATAATCAGGAATAAACCCGCCTCGTTGGCAATAGAAACGATCGACAGGGTTCGTGGCATCACTAAAGTGTACCGGATCTATCCGATCAGCCGGAGCCGATTGGGTAGAGTCTACTTTATTGACAATATTCTGCCAAAAAGTATGGGCATCCTGCGCCCCGGGAAAGACGCAGGATAGTCCAACTACAGCAACATCTGTTTTTTTCATGGTTAGTGTATACAGAGGATTACCAATTATTTCCTGACATGATAAGCACTTGGCTTTCAGTTCCGTATTTTATTTCATTAAGGAAGATTTCCTTTCCTTCATCCAATGGGATCATAGAAATACCTCTACGTTCGTATTCAGATTCAAGGGTAGAAGAAACCATTCCGGCTCCTTTCCAAGGTCCCCAGTTGATGGAAATTACTTTTCCTTTTAATCTTTTATTCAGAGCGTTAGCGTAATCATCCAGTACACTGTTGGCAGCAGCATAATCTGTCTGGCCTTTGTTACCATATACTGATGCGATACTTGAGAATAATACCACAAACTGACAGTCTGTACGAAGTTGTTCAGCCAATACACGAAGTGGTTTTACTTTGGTATCAAATACGCGCCCAAAAGATGAAGTGGTTTTTTGTTTGAATAATTTATCTTCTAAAAGACCTGCTCCATGAATTACACCATCTAAACGGTTGTATTTTTCATAAATACCGCTGATCAGATTGCTTAATCCTTCTTCGTCACAAAGGTCTAATGATTGATAAATAATCGTGTTTCCAAGCGCTTCCATATCACGGATGGTGCGTAGGATCTGATTATTTTTGAAAACTTTTGTGGTTTCTTTTTCGATCTCAGCAGGGGAAGTGAATTTTCCGGATTTGATCAGGAATGCTCTGATTTCCTCTTTCGTCTTCATTCCTTCGAATTCTTTAGCAGAAACTTCATTTCTTGGATCTGCTGATCTTCCTACTAAAATATAAGTACATGGGTAAGCCTGAGACATGTGTTTCACTAATTCTGCAGTGATTCCCTGTGCTCCGCCTAATACCAATACTACAGATTTCTGATCTAGCTGAATGTGTGCTTCATTTAAACTCGTTGACAATGGGGAAGGGATAATATCTACCTTATGTCTTTTTTCGTTTTTATAAATCACTTCAGCAGGTTTATCATTGGTAAGAATTTCCTTTAAAGTAATTTCAGCGATCTGATCTACTTCCTGAGGAGTACTCAAGCTGATTAATCTGCAGGTTGTATGATCGAATTCTCTCGCCAAGCTTTTGAAAAGTCCAGGATAACCTTGGTGATGACGTAAAACACTTACATCGGTTACTTCCTGAATGTGAGCTGCAATATCAGAGATTAAGTATACCCATTTTGCTTTATCAAAATCAAGTTTTTTAATTAAATCAACGTGATCGATAATACTTGGTTTATCTGTAGCTGAGAATAAGTCTAGCATAATCAATCCATCAACATTTGAAAGATCTTTGTCTGCCTCTACCAATTCTACGATAGCTCCATGTTTTTCCAATTCAGCTTTAATCGCTGAGGTTTGTTGGCTGTCATCCTGAGTGATGGCGAAACGTTTTCCTTGCAGAACCTCTGTGTTTTGTACTGATGAAGCATCTGTAGGAGTGATATCAAAACGAAGACGTGATAATACATTGTTTGTAGCTTCAGAAGTTGTTTCTTCCTTTACTTCGTTTTTTACTTCACTGTTGTCTCCGCTCATTTCACTGATCCAGCTTGCCAATCCACGAAGGGTTTTAATAGCCGCTAGTTTTTCCATTACATCATCGGCCTGTTCAAGGTTTTTACCGAAACCGATTTTGTTTTTAAGATCAGCAATGATTTCCATACGCTTGATAGAATCGATACTAAGATCTGCTTCCAAATCTAAGTCTAGACCTAGCATTTCTTTTGGATATCCTGTTTTTTCACTTACGATATTCAGGATTGCATTTTGAAGGTCTTCTAATGATAAAGTCGCTTTTGCTTGTGGCGTTGAAGTTGCTTCAGCTGAAGTTCCGTTTTTTTCAGGAGTTGCCGGTGCTGCATCTGCTCCTGAGAATTCAGTAAGCCATGAAACTAATCCGCTCAGGGTTTTGATTCCTGCCAATTGTTCCATCACCATATCTTCATTGGTGTTGCCTTTTGCTAAAGTTCCCAATTCGTTACGAAGTGTTCCGATGATTTCCACTCTTTTGATAGAGTCGATACTTAAGTCTGCTTCAAGGTCCATTTCCATACCCAGCATTTCCTGAGGATATCCTGTTTTATCACTTACAACCTGTAGTAATAAAGCTTTGATATCTCTTGTTGGAGCGGCTTTTACTGCAACGGCAGCAGCTGTAACGGCAACTGTTGTTGCTTGTTGAACCTGCTGTACAGGGATTGTACGTTCCGGAGAAGGAGCCGGCATTGGAGTATTGTAAACAGGCATTGGATTCACCTGAGGATTCTGTCCCATAAAGGAAAGCATCACATCACGTTGTGCCTGTATCATTAATTTCATGCTGTTTAAATATTCCTGCAGCATACGTTCTGCCGTAGATAGGCTTTCCGGTGCAGGAGCTTGCGTATTATGAGTCGTAAAATTGTTCATAGGAATAGGATTTATGATAGGGAGTGCACCATTAGCAGGTAATGAGCCTGTTGTCGGATGTGCAGCTTGTCCGTTAACGCGCCAGATGGCAGGGCTTTTCTTATACAATTCAGGCTGGTTGATGTCAACAAGCTGAACGAAGCGGCCATCGAAAAGTTTCTCAATATTGAAGTTGCGTCCGGTTCCTAAATACTGAGCTAACATGCATAATAAATGAGTGAATTTATTACGGCTGCTGTCTTCAACATATAAAGTCAACTGATCTTTTTCAATACATGATTTTGCCAATCCTGTAAGGACTTTTCCAGGTCCTACCTCGATGAAGATTCTTGCTCCATCGTTATACATCGCTTGCATCTGCTCCACGAATCTTACTGGCTGTACCAGGTGGTCAGTTAATCTTTCTTTGATATCTGAAGGATTCGACGGATATACTTGTGCTGTTGTATTAGACCATACAGGAATCTGCATTTCCTCAAAAGGAACATCTTTTAATACATCAGCGTATAAATCTTTTGATTTTGCCAATAATGGGCTGTGGAATGCACATGCCACTTCTAATTTTTTAGCAGAAATTCCTTCCTGTTTAAGGACTTCCAATAAAGTATTGATCGCTGGTGTACTTCCTGCAATGACACATTGAGTAGGAGCATTGAAGTTAACAGGATAGCATCCTTCCACTTTAGCAATGATCGGCTGTAAACGTTCGTGAGTAGCACTTGCTGCTAACATTGAACCTGGATCTCCACCTTCTACTGAATCTAAAATTGACTGCGCTCTTTGAATACTTAAATCAACCAGTTTATCCTCACCAAATACTCCTGAGAAACATAGAGCAGGTAATTCACCATAGCTATGGCCAGCAAGCATATCAGGAATAATTCCTAATGATTCTAAGAATTTGGCCAATGCAAGATCAACGATTCCTAGAAGCGGTTGTGCTAAACGGGTGTCTTTAATGGTTTCTTTCTGTTGTTTTAAATCCGCTTCATTGAATGTTGTTGAAGGGAATACTACTTTTTCAAGCTCAGGATAGTTATCGATCACTTTACGCATAGTCGGGAAAACTACGAACAGATCACGAGCCATATTGATTCTCTGACTTCCTTGTCCAGGGAATGTGAACGCTACTTTACCTTCTTTTTTATTAACAGTGAAAGTGTCTTTGGTTTCAATCCCTAGCAATACCAGTTCAAGCTTCATCATCAGGTCTACAGCGTTATCCGCTACGACACTGAATTGAATTGGCTTCTCTGAAGAAATGCTTAAACTGTAAGCAATATCTTTTAATGGAATCTCATCATTGATTTCTAATAACGTTTTGATCTGACTTGACTGTCCTTTTGCTTCTTCATACGTATCCCCCCGGAATACAAATAATTCTGAAGGCCATGACTGCATAGCGATAGAGTCATCCTGTTTCGGATGGTTGGCAATTACGGTGTGGAAATTAGTTCCTCCAAATCCAAAAGCACTGATTCCTGCATAACGATTTTTCTCCGTCCATAATCCCGTTTCCGCATGGAAAGAGAACGGGCTGGTTTCAGCGTTATAATAAGCATTCGGCTGTTTAAGGTGAAGGGTAGGAGGTTTTACTCCATGATAAACGGCCAAAGAAGCTTTGATTAAACCTGCTAATCCTGCAGCACACTTAGTATGTCCGATCTGTGTTTTTACAGAACCTAAATGCGTCTGTCCCGGTAATGCTCCCGAACGACTGAATAGATTCGTTAAAGCACTTAATTCTGTTTTATCTCCAACAACAGTTCCTGTACCGTGAGCTTCTACCAATCCTACAGAGGCGGCACTGATTCCGGCTTGAGTATAAGCACGTTCTAAGGCTCTTACCTGACCAACTTTTCTAGGAGCAGTGAGACCAAGGGCTTTGCCATCACTAGATCCGCCAACTCCTTTGATTACCGAATAAATACGGTCACCATCGTTGATGGCATCTTCATATCGTTTTAAAACAAGAATAGCGATTCCTTCTCCAAGGGCAATTCCGTCTGCTTCACTATCGAAGGTAGCACATCTTCCTTTTCTGGAAAGAGCGTGAGTACTGGAGAACATCAGGTAATCGTTGATTCCGTTGTGTAAATCTGCACCTCCGGCAAGAACCATATCAGATTTACCCAATACAAGCTCCTGACATGCTAGGTCAATAGCTGCCAAAGATGAAGCACACGCTGCATCTACCGTGAAGTTTCTACCACCAAGATCCAGACGATTGGTAATCCTACCTGCGATCACATTGGCCAGAATACCAGGGAAAGAATCCTCTGTAGTATGAGGGAAAGCCTCTTTTACTTCTTCGTGAAGCTCTCCGAATACTTGTTTATAATATCCTCTGAAACTATAGCTGTTGGCAAGGTCATTCCCTCCCTCAGCTCCAATAATTACAGAAATGTTTTCTCTATTAGTATGTTTTTCACCATATCCTGCATCTTCCATCGCACGTTTTGCTACCAATAACGTAAGTAATTGTGTAGGTTCAATAGCAGCTAGAGATTGTGGCGGAATTCCGAATGCAAGTGGGTCAAAATCAATTTTCGGAATGAAACCACCCCATTTTGAATGGGATACATCTGCTTCATCTGAATCCGGCTTGTAATAAAGATCTTTATTCCATCTTTCGTCCGGAACTTCGGTAACGCTGTCTTTTCCTAAGATGATGTTTCTCCAGAATTCATCCAGGTTTTTAGCACCCGGAAAAATACATTCCATTCCGACAATGGCAATGTCTAATGGTTTTTCGCTGGATGTTGGTTGTTCTGCCAACTCAGCATTCTGAATGTATTCGTAATTGCCAATACTTACGTTTTGATGAAGTTCCTCAAGAGTAAGCACTTTGTTTTGCATTGTGGCAATCTGGCCGATCATGTACATTCCAAGGTCCAACTGGTCGTCTTTAGGAATGTTTACTAGCTGATCTCCCTGACGTTCTATTCCTTTAGCAGCAATTCTTAAGCGGCCTACGTTTAATTTTTCCAGTTTTTCCCATACATCTTTTTTATCTGTTCCGGCAGCTAAAAGTTTAGCTTTTTCAGTATTGAAGTGGTTGGCAAATGCAGTATTTAAACAACGGGTTTCATGTCCCGGAGCTGTTTCTAATAAGACGGTATCTTTAGCCTGCATTGCCTGTAACTGGAATTCTTCCTGAATAGCTCCTGTTTGTACAGCTTCCTGAGTATACAGATAAGCAGTTCCCATCAATACACCCACTTTCACTCCTCTGGCAGCTAATGGAGCGGCCATGATAGAAACAAATGCTGTTGAGAAATCATCATGGATTCCACCGGCAAAAAATACACTGATATTTTCCGGATGGTCTTCTTTTAATATACGTTCAATCTGTTTTTCCCAAAGAACCGTACTGGATAATGGACCTACGTGACCACCGCATTCACGACCTTCGAAAATGAAATTTTTTGCACCTTTTTTAAGGAAAATATCCAACAAGGCAGGAGATGGAACATGCAGGAATGTCTTTATGCCTGCTTTTTCAAATACTTTAGCCTGTGCCGGTCTTCCTCCGGCGATCAACACTGCAGGAGGTTGTGCTTCAAGGATATAAGAAGTTTGTTCGTCTCTTAATTCCTGAGGCGCAAACCCTAAAATACCTATACCCCAGGTTTTATTACCAGCCAATTCTTTTGTTTCCATCACCAAAGATTTGGCAGAGTTTCCTTTCAATAATGATAGGGCAATAAATGGTAAAGCACCTGCTTCGGCCACGGCATTGGCAAATCCTGCTACATCACTTACACGGGTCATTGGCCCCTGTGCAATGGGATAGGTAAGACCAAGCTCCTGAGCTAATGGATTATTTTGGTCAATAACCTGAAGTGCTTTTGCCTGCTTCAGATGACCATACATGGCTTCTTTGAATCCAAAAGCCATTTTTTTCAATGTTCTGAACTCTTCATAAAGGTCTGTAGCCAGCGAAATGTCTTGTCCCATTGGGATATAGCTTTTGCTGATATCGAGATCAGTAAAATATTGTTTAAGATCTTCAGCATTGATATCATCCGGTAGTGAAGGCGAATTAGGCCTTACCAATACACGGTGATTAGCAATGATTTTGGTTTCGGTTCCGTTCAGTTTTGAGGATAAATCCTTAATGTCTTTTGGAACTGAACTTTCAGGGAATAAAGCAAGCTGACTGTCCAGTACAATACCTGCTGCCCCCAACGCTTTCACAGCTGCAGCGGTATGGAGTCCTATTCCTCCTTGTACCCAAACTGGAATGCTTGTGATTTCCTTGATAATGCGCTGGAATAATACAAATGTAGATTCGTAGCCGATTTGACCTCCTGCTTCATTTCCTTTGATGATAATTCCTTTAACTCCTGATTGTTCAGCCTGTCTTGCTTCTTCTAAACTGGTTACCTGATAGATAATATCCAGTTCTGGGTTTTGAGGAACTTTCATTCCGAATGGTAAGATCGCAAATCTTACACTTTCAGGAAGTTGAAGCGCTGATAGTTTTTCATTAGAAACATAAATACCATAAGAGGGTAGGTCTGTTTCTTCCAGTTGGCTAAGTGCTGCCTGGGCATTCGTTAACTCTTGGCCTAAGCTGAGGACAGGAAATATACCCGCCTGATGCAATTTAGGTATAAGGTTGACATCCGGCTTTTCAAATGGCGTTAGTCCAATGATGGTTAAGTTTTTCATGGCGTGATATGTTAGTAAAGATTTTGCAAAAAACACATAAGTCTTTGAGACAAAGAAGAATGTCTTATTACAAAACCATAAAATTGGTTTTTATTATATTTTCACTGGTAAAGCTTATTTGTTGAAGATTTTTCAACAACACGTGATGGGTCCTAAAGTGATTAGGATTGTGATTTGTGTCCGGCTTTTCAAAAGGCATTAGCCTAATAATGGTCAAGTTTTTCATTGCATTTAGTATTAAAATAATAATATGCGATTTTGCATTAAAACATCAATCTAATGGTAATAAAGACTGATTGTTTGTGATGCATGAATAAAAATAATAAATTTATGATATGTTGTTAATCATAAATAAAATTCGATAATAATTTTTTAACAAACAAATGTTAATTGTTCAAATGTTATAAAAGTATACGGTTTATTTTCTTATTCGTTATAAACAAGCCGGCACAATCTGCGTAACCATAAAAATAAATAATTATAGTTAAAGAAATGTTAAGCAAATATAGAAATAAAAAATAAAATATTTCAAAAATAAGAGATTTGTTTTTTTGTATATTACAAAAAGATAACATAAATAATTACCGCATAAAATCAGCAAAACCGGATGTTTGAAAAGCATGAAATTTTGAGTTGATTTTGTATGAAATTGATTTATATCATATTATTGACGTATTGGAGAATTGCTTTTTGTGAGTTATTTTATCCAGATTGGGATTTTGAAAAGAAGGATAATTTTATGTTATAGAGTAAACATATTACGGAAATATGAAATATAAATGAAAAAAAGCAGCGAAATGCTGCTTTAGTTTTTATAAAAAGGTCAAAAAGTAGAAATTTAATTGAATTTTATAAGGATTTATTCACGCTTAAAATGCTTTCCGCTTTTTCTATAATCAGTAAGTTTTAAAATATACTCAGGTTGTACTGTTTTGCCAGATCTAGAATAATATGGTATCCAGCCAATGAATTTCCATGTTGATCCAATGCAGGACTGAATACACCAATACCCATTTTTCCGGGAACGCTTACGGTAATTCCGCAGCTTAGTATTTGTGGCTCTACTATTTTGGCTGTGTCTGCATTTTTTGTATGTGAAACTTTTGATATACTTCTTGTTTGTAAATGTATTAATCGGTAAGTTTTTGTTATCATTAGAAGTGAATTAGTCTGTGAACTCAAATCTGTAGATTTTGCTACTTTCATCAAGCTGTTTGATAATAGCCATGGTTTCTGAATGAGGAGTGTTGTGTGTATTGATAAAACTGGAATAGATGTTGGCATATTCATTATAAATATTGGTTGAAAAAATACCAGTATCATCAGTTCCTACTACAATAGCAGGGATATTTTTTCCTTCTTTTTTCCATCGGATCCAATTGGCTAAATGATAAGTATCGAAATCTTTATGAAAGCCAATCCTTACATTGCTAGTAGGAAGTGTCTCAATCACAATTTCTTTTTCACTCATTAATTGTAGTAGTGTAAGCTGTATTTGCTCTACTTGTTCTTTTTTTAGAATTTCAAATGGATCAATGGTAATGATTTCGTTAAACTTTTCTCTATTCTGTTTTCTATGATAAGCTTCAAATGCTCTCCATGCAGGGTTATCTGTTAGTAGTTTTCTTTCTTTTATCCAATTTTTTTCGACCACAAAGTTCCATTCGTTATTGTCAAAAACTGAAACAGAACGAATGTTCTCCTTATTAGATTCTAGGGTGTGAACAGGACAGCACTGTCTCATTAGCCATGCTCTTTCAAGTACCTCCATCGAAAAGTATTCATTATAAAGAGTAAAACATAAATTACTTACTTCATTACTAATATAAGGAATCGTTCCTTGCAGAGGTATTATTCGGTATTTCATGATAAGATGGTAACAAAATATCAAATTATCCATATGATCTCCTTTTTTTATTCGGAGGCTGTTTCCAATCACTTTGGACCAAAGATGGACGGATAATCCGGAAGCTGTAGCGTGGCCTATACGATCTCCTGTTCTTAAATCGCAGAAGTGAATAGCTTCATATATAGCTCTAAGTCCGTCCAATACATGATAGAAATCTTCTCCTGCATGATAGGTAAAATGTTGAATACCTGCTCGCCTCATCATTCTGAATAGGGGGGCAAAGACTTCGGGAGGAGCATCGAATTCACTGGATGCGGCATCAATTCCTGTTATCTTTCTTCTATATTGCGAATGATTTTTTAAAAGGTATGCCAATACTTTGCCTCGTTTTATGAGGTCATAGCGCAATTCTTTGTGGCGGATTGTTTTATCTATTCTTTTTTCAGGTCTTTTGATGAAATGGGCAATTAAGCACAACTGTGGAATAGGAGAATTATTGTTCTTATCATAAATGTCTTTAAGTAGTTTATTCCAGCCTTTGTAGATTTTACTGATAAAAGAAATCATATCCTGTTGGGTAGCTTTTGGAGAAAAGCGACCTTCAAGAAAATGGAGGTTGGACATATTGTTTCCATGCATTTGATGATAGCGCCGCATATATTCTTTTTCGCTACCTTCTCTTAATTCATTGAGGGTATGTTTTTGGAACTGTTCAAATCCGTTTTGGTGAGTCTGCTGAACCAATAACCGATTGGTTAATCCTAATATAAGTAAGTAAAAGTGAAGTAGCCCTGCAAGTATTTCATTGGGATTGTTTTGTAAACGGTCGAGAATCATAATATGCATCAATGCTTCAATAGACATCTCATTAGGATGTCTTTGTATACTAGTACAAACAAGTGCTCTAAAGGGATGTTGATAGTTGCCTGGATAACTGGAAAAATCATTAACCAGTTTTTGTAAGAGGACCATTTTATTTTTCTCTTTATAAATAGCAGCTTCATCGGGAAATAGAAAAACATAAAATAATTCCCGAAGTCTTTGGGCTATTTTTAAGAGCTTATAATAATTTAAAGGAGTGAATTGTACAGATTCCTGTTCCAGCTGCTCTTTTACTTTTGTACTTTTATAACCTTTTTTTAGATGATAATATACTTCTTTAGGGTTGAATAAATAATCCTGCCAAACCTGATCTGTTTCCAGTGCACCATTTAAATGCATATGCAAATCGTGAAGCCCTTTATTTTCAGCAATGAAATAATTGAGGTGTGGTATTTTTGCACTTGGAATAGAGGTGTATTGTGTATTAGGTACAATATAAGTATTGAAATACTTTACTCTATCTTCTAAGCTGAATTTGTCATTTGTTTTCTTGAATAGCAAAAGGCTTTGCAGCCACAAAGGTGGGATGAAAGTGAGGATTTCTTGCCAGTCATTATGCTTTTCCTGCCTGATGTAAATTCTGTTATTTTCCAATTCTAAATAAGAAGACACGAAATCGGGCATAGTGGCAGTAAATAAAACTGATAAACTCTTGGTTGTATCAAAAACTATGGTTTGCTCAAGTCTGTATAAATGGTCAGGCAGTAAGAAATTTTGTGCCCTTTTTTTTAAAAAAAGGCGCATTTTTATTTCCTCAATACTTACATATTCTTCATTGAGATACTGAAGCAGGGATTCGTTATCTGATAGTAGGAATTGAAGCATTTGATTTATTTATATTTATTACTGTATGCATTTAAGCTAGACCTGGTTGTAATCTCTATTCCAACTTCTTTAAGTTGCTTTTTAAGATCTTTAAGACTTAGTGTTTTTAAAGAGTCGAGGGATATATTATTTTCTTGCAATATTTTTGAGACTTCTTCATAATTATTACGATCGAACTTAACTAAATTTATTTTGGAAGACTCTTCATTGGTTCTAGTTTTAATTTTATGTAGAATATTGTAGATTTTTAATTTGAAAATACTTTCATCAGTAAAAGGTGTGCAATATTTGACTATAAGAGAAGTGAGATTATTTTCATTGTTTTTCTCTTGTTTTTTGCCTTCTAGTATCGTAGAGTCACTCAAATTACTAGTGATATTTTGGTTATCATCACTGTTAGAGCTTTCTTTTATTATTTCTGTTCCCTGTTGTTTTGTGTCTTCGTTATTTAGTGTGTTTTCTGAAGTATTATAATTACTTGATTGGTTATCGTCATTCTTTAAGTAAACTAATAATAAAGGACATGATAGTATCCATTTAGAAAATGTTAACTCTGAAAAGTCTTTTTTTAATATTGTTTTTAAATTATTTATAAATATTTTATTGCTATAATTTGTATTGTTAATATTTAATTCGCTGGCGAAATTACTGTTTTCTCTACAGTCTTCAATCAAGACGGCGTTCATAAATGCAATTAACTGTGCATGGAATATTTCCCCAAGACTTTTTTTATTCATTTTATTTTCTATATTGGATAAGGCGTAAAAATATCGAGTTACGATTTTACCAAGTAGATGAACTGAAACGCTATTGTTTTTAGGATAGTTTCTTGCCCATTTTTCAAAGAGCTCTTCAATCTTTGTATCTGTATCTGTTCTTTCAGGGAATTCGAAGTTA
Source organism: Chryseobacterium sp. G0162 (assembly GCF_003815715.1). Lineage (NCBI taxonomy): Bacteria > Pseudomonadati > Bacteroidota > Flavobacteriia > Flavobacteriales > Weeksellaceae > Chryseobacterium > Chryseobacterium sp. G0162. Next base: position 4,075,034 of record NZ_CP033922.1, read on the forward strand.
GTTTCCTCGGAGATATCGTAATCCTCATTGTTTCCCCTTTTAAAATCAGGCATCATGTAAGCTCTAAGTTGAGAAAGTTCTGAGAATCCATTTTTAAGATCTTCTAAGTCGAATTTGCGACAAAGCTCACCAATTGCACCAAAAAGTAAATATGGAGAATAAGTAAGTAGTGAAGTCTGTTTGTAGGTATATTGATTCGAACTGAGGGGTATGTATACTAAAAGTTTTTCTATAAAAGTTGCATTTTCAGCTTTTAATACACTATCTATCCTGTCAGAAGTAGCTTGTCTATTTCTTTTTGCTTTATCTGCCATTCCAAATATGGGAATGGTTCCAGCTATGGATATGTTTTCACTATTAGGGTTTTTATCTGTATATCCTCTTATATATGCGGTGACTTTACCAATGATATCTTTTAATACTCTATCACTTAGTATGATATCCTTTTCACATAATTCTTTAAAAGAAGGATCAAAAACTGCTCGATTTTCATTAGAATAACCTAATATTGGAACTAAATTTCTGATATATCCTATTCTGATAAAATAATCAAAAATTACAAAAGGATCATTTTGTATTTTATTAGTCAGACTGAAGTTTAGGCTTAAAAGAACTGAATTTAATGAAGAATCAGTCGTAATAGGTTGTAGTTGATATAATTCTTCCAATCGCTGCTCTTTTAATAGAAACTGTAAAACAATTCTATTGAGATTGCTATTCAGTTTTAACGATTCTGGATCTATTTCTTTATCATACAAATCACTTATAAATACATCAATTAATAATAATATTTGTTCATTGGAAACGGTACGATTATCCTGGTCTAAGTAGAAAATTGAAAGGATCTGGATCTGCGTTCTTATTGGTAATGCTAGTAGAAAATTTAAATAAGCACTCGCCTGATATTCATTCTTAATCCCTAAAAGTCCTAAAATATTTCCATAAGCTTGATCAATTAAAATACCTTCATTTTCGTTCTTGTAAATAAATATACTCCTATCCCGCTTTTGGCAAATATCATAAATGGTAGGTAAATGAATCCTAAATTTAGGCTGTAAAATCTTTTGTAAATATTGAGATTCCAATTGTGTTACCACATCATTAAAAACCGAAATTTTGTTGAGTCCTTCTGCTTCATACTTCAGGATTTCATTTCCGAAATTCTGCCATTTTTTTTGTCGGACAACAGATGAGTATAATTTAAGATCACCGCTTATTATTGTAATTAGCTGGGCACCTGTAAAATATTTGCGGATCGTTTCCAGAACAGCCCAGCCTTTTCGTGAGTCTACATCAATATCATCAAACATTAAAATAAAAGCTTTTTTGTTTAATATTTTAAGGGCTTCTTTAAGGAAGAAATTAAAATTATCACCTAATTTAAGGGATGAGTCAACTGCTTTTAAACCGTTTTCCATGACGAATTCGGGATCCTGCCATCCTTCATTGGAATTATTGCCAATTCCATCTATTGAGGGAAGCCCTGCGGCAAGTTTATTTAGTGCCTGCCGCCAGGTTTTTCTAGAAGCAAATAAATTTTCATTACTTATATTGCATTCATCTTGATCCAATTTCTTTTCAATAAGATCTGTGATTCTTGAAATGACATTCAAAAAGACATGTCCTTTCTCTTCAATCAAGGTTGGATCAATAATGTTGAGAACCTGTATGTCTTTACCGATAGAGTATCGTTCAGAAGATTCTAAATAAAATTTTATACTTAATAAGAAGGAGGTTTTTCCGCTGCCTCTTGAGCCTAATATTGTTATTGTATTATGTAGGTTTTTGTTGGCAGCACTAGCTTGATCAATTGGAATGCTGTCTTTAATGATCTGGATTACTTTGTCAAATTCTTTATTATGAATAAGGGTGCTGTAATTTTGTTTATCACTATTTGTGGAATAATTTTGAGCATGTGTGCTATTTTCCAGAATTATATTAATTGGAATCATGACAAGATTGTTTAATGATGAGTTATGGTTAGTTTGATATCTGTAAATATAATATATCTTTAAACAATTCCCAAATACTTGTTATAGTAGTATTAATATACTGAGATCTGATTATTGAATGAAAAAAGGTAACTAGCCAGTCACCTTTTAAATAATATATAAGACAGTTTTTTTAATTTATTTTAAATTTACATTAGAAAAGAATACTTTAAATTAAAATATACTCAGGTTGTACTGTTTTGCCAGATCTAGAATAATATGGTATCCAGCCAATGAATTTCCATGTTGATCCAATGCAGGACTGAATACACCAATACCCATTTTTCCGGGAACGCTTACGGTAATTCCGCCTCCTACGCCGGATTTGCTTGGTAATCCTACCATGCGGGAATATTCCCCACTGAATTCGTACATCCCGGCAGTTAGCATTTGGGATTCAATCAGTTTAGCAAGGTCAGCGTTTTTATATTGGGAATCTCCATCAAAACGTACACACTGATTGGCGAAGAAATAGCCGATCTTCGCCAGATCTTCAGCCGTAAGTTCAATAGAACATTGTTTGAAATAGTTGTCTAATTGGTCTTCATTTCCTGAAATCAATCCGCTATTTTTCATGATATAGAACATTCCACGGTTACGGTGCCCGGTAGATTTTTCGGATTCATAAACAGATTTGCTGTAATCAATAGTAGTGTTTTTGGTGATGTATCGAACCATATCCAATACTTTAAGGAATGGTTTTTCGCCTTCACCGGGAATTAAAGAAGTCGTAAGGATGGCTCCTGCATTCATCATTGGATTGAGTGGCTTTCCTGTTGTTTCTAGATTGGCAAAATGGTTAAAAGGTCTGTCTGATCCGAAATATCCCATTTTGTCAAAAACATGGGCTTCTCCTCTTTCATTGACGGCAACCATTAAAGCAATGATCTTGGAAATGCTCTGCATAGTGAATTTTTTGCTAACGTCACCCGTATTCAATATTTTACCGTTCTTATCTACTACTGAAAAAGCAATTGCTTTAGCGTCCATTTTACCCAATTCAGGAATATAATCTGCTACTTTACCCTGTGTGTAATAATTTCTGTTCTTTTCCAGGATGCTGCTTAAGGTTTTTTCTGAAATGGTAGAAAGGTCTGCCGTTTTCTGAGCGTACATCACTGTATTTAAGGACAAAAATCCTGCAATAAGAATTCCTTTGGCGGAAAATAAAAAGCTATTTTTTTTCATGTAAATATTTTCGAATAAAAGTTTATAATAAGCCTCGAAAAAACAAAGATAAGGTATTTCATTTTTTGTGCAAGATTGGGTGTAGGTATACTGGGAAGATGGAGGGAAGATGGCATGAAGGATTAATTATTCCTCAGAAATAGGGAAATATTACATTTTCAATTGTGATATGAGTTGCAGTGAATGACTCTTGTGTTTTAATCCTTGGGGTATGGGCAAAAATTAATTTTAATTCCAAACGCTGATTTATCTTTTTAGTTCAAAATCTTTGTGGAATAATATTCCATATTGATCAAGCATATGGGTTTTGCTATTTTCTTCCTTTGCATTTCCAGTATCAATATAATAGAGAGGGAACTTTTTGTTAATAATGTCTTCCTGATCTTTCGGGCTAAGGTTTTTAACGATCTTTATATTGCTGTTTTGGTCAAAATTTCCCATCAGTGAAATTTGTTCGGAAAAATTACCTAAGTGGAAGATGGCAGGTTGATTTTCGGAACGTTTTTTAATTTCCTGTATAACCTTTTTACAATAGGCCAATTCCTGATCTTCATACTCTTCATTAATAAATACGCTACCTGTAAACTGAACTTTCTTTGCGGTTACGTGAATCAAAAATGGGGATAGGAATAATGCAAATAGTACAGGTTTCATTACTTTTTCATTCATTATGTATTGAAGAAGGATAAGGATAAAAGGGACTGATGGAATTAAATAGCCTGGTTCCAATGGGTACCTGATAAAGAATATCAGATTGGAAATAATCATCATAATGCTGAATAGGGCAAAATGATTTTTAGATACATCTTTTAGCCTTTGATAGCCTCCCCTAAACAATTGGATGATTAAGCCTAGAATAATAGCCAGTATTCCTAAAGTTCCATAGATGTATATTGTACCCAGACTTAATATACTTGCAAGATTAACTTCTGAGTCTCCATAACTTTGAAGGAAATTAATGCCATATTTTAAAATAACAGGTGAAAAGAAAATACAGGTGAAAATACCGGTTAAAACGGAGAATTGTAAGATTTTTTTTATATCCTTTTCAAGGTAAATGTATGCAAGAAAAAGAAAGGCCGGAAGAAAAATAATATTGTTGAACCTCGTGCTTATCATAAGTCCCAATAATAAAGCGGAAAGCCAGATCTTTTTATTGAGGAGATGATAAACGCCCGCCAGTAAAAAGAATAAAGACCAATTGTATTCCATTGCTGTTGTACTGTTGAGGTAGATAATGGGTACAAATGGGAATACGATGGTGATAAGAAAGGAAAGTTTGATATTAAGAAAGTTCAAAATCTTAAAAAGATATAGGCAGCAACCGGCTGTAAATAAAACTGACAGTAAATTGATTACCCAATAAGGATAATGATATACTAATGAATATAAAAATTCCGGTAATGGATATCCGGGAAAACGGGAAACATTATAAATATGATTTTCATAGAGTACTTTTCCCGTATATACTTCTCTCCAGGCATCCAAATCAGTACCTAAACTATTAAAAATAAAAGGTAACCGTGACAGTAATACTATTAAAACTATCATTATTTCCTTACCATATTTTTTCATTTTACCTGTTAATTGTTTTCTGACACAAAATAAGTTCTTTTTTACTTAATAAAAGGATGATCTGAGGCTTATCTATAGATAAAATAAAGTATTTCGCCTTTTCCTGCAATTTATCCTGAGAATATAGTGAGTTAAAAAACTTCTCCAATGTTGGCGAAAAAACCGTGTGAATTATTTTGGCCGAAACCATAATCTATACATAGGTTGGTGTTGCTGTGTTTGTTAAGTTTGATGCGTAATCCCACTCCGTATCCAAAGAGGAGTTTTTTGTATTCATCGGAAAGATCTGCGGAGAAAGACTGAACATTTGCAAAAACGACCCCTCCCAACAAACCGTTTCTGGTAATCCCAAAACGGTATTCATTTTCATAATAATACATGTTTTTTCCACGAAACCTGCTTTGTATGTATCCTCTTCCTGTGTTGTTCTGGTCATCCCAACCTGTACTGGGAAGCATAAGATAGGGTGGTGTTGTTTTACTTGTAGTTAGCCAGGCGAATCCCCAAAATGCGAGAATATTTTTTGAATTAGCCGGGAAGTGAACGTATTTTCTTGCGTCTATCTGAAGCGAAGACCAATTGGACTGGCTTCCCATGAAGGTAAAGTTAGGACGATAAGTAATGCTTAAGTATTCACCGTTCTGAGGGTTGATCTGGTTGATTCTATTATCGTATAGAGCTTTTATTGCCAATCCTGATGCTCTCTCGGATGTTTTTAAATCCCGGGTGAGAAGGCGGCTGATTCTTGTTCCCAGTGAATCTGTGACCTTAATACTCCAAAATTGATCATAATAAATTCCTCCGCCCACGTAAAAGTCTTTTAATACATTAAACATAATGGATTGATGCAATTTTATATATTTAAAGTTAACTGTATAAGCGGTGTTTGAGTTTGCTTCTATTGAAATTCTTTTTCCTCCCAGTCCATATACTTCTGAGGGGTAATTAAGGTATTTGAAATCACTGATAAAATTGATTTTGTTACCCTTTGTCCAGATATTGGCATAGAGGGGAAAGATCGTCTGTTTATATTGTGAATAGGTGTAGCTGGTAGAAATATTAGAAATTTTCTGGTCTTTGGATCTTTGCTGATAGAACCCAATATTACCACTTATAACCCCAGCAAATCCTGTTTGTAGAGTATATCCTGCAGCTGGAATCATAGACCAGTTGAATTTCTTCTCAGCACGAATGGTGTCACCGTTATTTTTTTTATGAAAGACGTTATGAAAAATATCTACAATGTCTTTTTGAGGTCTTTTAGATTCATATAGAGTATCGGATAAAAACCGGGATTGGTTGCTCTGAGCGTGGCAGAAAAAGGAAAAGAGAATAAACAGTGGGGAGGTGAAAATTCTTTTCATGGTTGTGAATTTGTAATAACAATAATACATATAAATTCTTAGGCAAAATAATCTGTAATCAAGGTGTTGTATTAGATAATTCTGTTGCTATTCAAATATGCTGTGATTAATAGTAATAAAGATCATTTTAGGTTTAAAATATTATTAAAAAATAAAAAATAAGATTACCTGTTGTGTTTTTGGTTAATTTTTTTCTTTAAAAAGTGTATTTTAATAGTATTAAATTCTGTTTTTGTGGTATAAAAAGGTGATAATTTGATTTTTTTGTAAATTATTTTGGGGTATGTTAATTGAGGTATAGTCAGTAATGATGGTGTTTTATTGATGTTAAATGTTTTATAATACAATTTTTTTCACTTATAAATGATTTTGTTGTTAAAATTTTCATTAATTTCCAAATGAAAATTAATACATTTTTATTAACCATGAAAAACATCACTTATCTTAGTAGGCAGCACGTCTTCAGATGGCTCCTGCTATGTTGGCTCCTGGTACCTTGGGGTCTGCAAGCACAATCATCAACTCATGTTACCTGGGACTCTCAGGTCGGATGCCAAGTCCATCGGGGCGAAAAAGGCAATGGCGACAATTCTGTTGCTGCTGCAAGCGTCGAGACTGGTACATGTATCCGTGTCTGTGAGAATTCCAATGTGACTTATACGGTCCACGGATCTAATATTTTAAATGTGCAATGGACTTCTGCGGGAGGAACTGTGCAAAGTGTTTCAGGTGCTTCCAATACACAAGCTATTATAGCTTGGGGGGCTGCTGGAGGCGGCTTTGTACATGCAGTTATTCAATTTTTTGATGGAACAACTGAGACCCAAAATATTTGCATCGAGAAAATAAACAAGCCGATTCCCAATTTTACGGTCCTTAATATGAAGGATAGAGTTTGTAAGAATACGGAGGTTCATTTTCAAAACCTTTCTCAGGCAAATGGAGGAAGTGATATTGTCAATTACTTTTGGGATTTTGGAGACGGAACAACTTCCACAGCCTTTGAACCTAATCACACATATACTTCAGCAGCAGGGCTTACTGTTAGTCTGACTGTAACCAATAAATGTGGTTGTTCAGAAACTGTTTCTCAAAAACTGGAAATTCTGGAATCACCACCTGTACAGATCAACTGTGCCTCGGTAGTGTGTGAAGGAAGTGTTGAAAAGTACAGTGTACTGAATGGATGCAAGGGTGACTGGAAAGTAATTGGTGGAACACTTTTAAATAATTATGGAAACGAAATCGAAGTTAGATGGGATCAGGTAGATCCGGAGGACGGCTTTGGATACGTAATGTATAAATCAGAGTGTGGATGTCCAGAGTGGACTACGGTTAAAATTCCTGTAATTTTGAAAGCCGCAAAGATTAAAGGGCAAAGTGTAGTATGTACTGGCAGACAATATACATATTCACTTCCACAGTGGCCTACTACCAGTGTTGACTGGGATGTAACAGGTCCTGGACTAGGTGAACTGACTTATAACCAACAAAGAAATGAAATTCTTTTCAAGGCAACAGTACCAGGTACTTATACTTTGACAAGTAAATATTTCAATACTTTAATGTTATGCGGTGGAGAAGCAGCAAAAAAAATTGTTGTAGAACAGCCGGTAACCATATCAGGTGGAACACCTGAAATTTGTGTAGGCACATCTCAAACATTTACAGCTAGTCCTAATGTTCCTGTTATTTGGAATGTAACTTTAGATGGTGGGGTAGTGTATACTTCGCCACAACCAATCAGTGTACCTTTTAGTTATAATTTTGCAACACCGGGTACTTATATTGTAACAGCAGTTAAAGCAGGTGGAGGCTGTGAAAGCCAGGGAATACTTGTTAATGTAGTAGCACCACCAAAACCTCCGAAAGGACCAATTATTGGGGATGATGTGGTATGTACGGGAAGACCTTATGTTTATTCAATTGGTTTAACTCCAGCAAATGTGATTCCGGTATGGACTGTAACAAATGGTACAATTATCGGGAGTAATGCAGGAAATTCTATCTCAGTTGTATTTGATACCGGGTTCCCTACATTCTCAGTGTCTGTTCGTTATAGAACACTAGGTCAGGCTGGTTGTCTTTCCAGTGCGATTACAAAAAACATAAAAGCAGTAGATCTTAATAAGGTTTCTATTGTTCAGAATATGGGACCTTTCTGCCCAAGCAGCACGCAGAACTTCAGTGCGGTTTTAGGAAATATTGTTCCGGATTCTATGGAATGGAGTTTTGATCAACCTAATTTCGGAAGTTTTTCATCTGGGCAGGGAACGGCTAATATTGTGGTAAATATTAACGAAGTTTCAGGCGGGGTATATGATACTAATCTGAATTTGAAAATTGTAAAATGTGGTCAGGTGAAGATTATTTCTATGCCGATAAAAAAGATGGCTCTTCCAGTGATAAACTTTACCAATGTTGGAAAAATTTGTCCAGGTTCAGATCTTAATTTCACTATTAATCAAGGGGGAATTACTACAGCAACAAGTGTAACGTTTACTTTTGCTAATGGCAGTCATACAGAAAACTTTAATCAGTTCGGAACTTATAGTTTTCCGAATAACGGATATATTCAGAATAATACCGGAGGTAATGTTTCGCAAGTCGTTACAGTAACTATTAACGGGGCTAATTCATGTTCATACAAACCAACGGCAAGTGCTAATTTTATTATCCTTCCGGAAACAATTATTACGGTTTCACCAGTATATAATCTTCAGGTTTGTGATAGCCAGCCTTTAGCACCTTACACTCTTACTGCTAACAGTTCAACAGGGCTTACCAATATTTTAGAGTGGCAATGGTATAAAGATGGTTTACCATTGAATGGATTTACTACAAATTCATATACATTGTCAGGAGTTGGCCTTGCAGGAACTTATCAGGTAAGAGCTAAAGATATCAATGGATGTTATGTGTACTCACAAGAGATTAAAGTAACCAATGCTTGTCCTACAGGCAATAACTGTACAACACCACCTACGGTTTATTTTGCCGCAGAATGGACTGATTGTAACAAAATTACTGTGAATTCTTTCAGCGTAAATAATACGCCGGATCAGATTGAGTGGGTGTCTAATAATATCCTTACTATAATTAACGGGCAAGGGACAACTTCACCTGAGTTCCAAACCAATCTTGCAGGAGCACACATTGTGAGTGTTCGTTTAAGATATGGTACATGCTGGTATTCAACAAGCATTGAGGTTCGAAAACATTATGAACCTAAATTTGAGATTTCTCAGACTTGTAATGGTAACGGATATAATGTAACTCTTTACAATACCTCTACGATATTCGATATTAACCCGAATGCTATTGTGTATAAATTTAGTTCACCAGGACTTCCTACACAGACAGGACAGACAGCAACTTATAATAATCTGCCACCAGGAACATACACCTTTACAATGTCAATGTTTGCGCCATCATATCTTTATCCTCCTTGTACGATTACAAAAACAATTACTTTGGCACCGACTCCTAGTACGGATTTCTTACTTCCGGCTATTGCATGTAAAGGAGAAGCGATTAATCTTTCGCCTGTGTCATATACTTCTGGAAATACTTACACATGGTATTTTGATGGAACAGCTTTTATTACTTCACAGCCAGGTTCGGTGGTTACATTTAATACTACCGGAACAAAAACTGTAAAACTGGAAGTTAGGACTCCACAGGGATGTGTTTATACCTCTGCTACCGTTAATATTATGGTAAAAGATGCTAATTTTACTGGAAATATTCTTCCATTAAGTGCTGTTGCATGTGAAGGAAGTGCTCCGGTAGTGTCCTTTTCGCCGATAGGTACAGCACCGTCAGGTTATATTTGGATGAATGGCTCTCAGCAAGTACCTGGAGCTCCTAATTCAATGAGCTTTGTTCCTACGCAATCAGGAAGCTATTGGCCAATATTAATATCACCGGAAGGATGTAGATCTAATATCATGAGCGAAAAAGCGGTGCCTATTACGATCAAAAAACCTCCGTATGTTAGTATTTCAGGACAAACAAATATTTGTTCAGGAAGTTCAGCAATACTTAATGGTATTGTGACAGCTAATAACTTAGAGTACAGATGGAAGAAAAATGGTGCTCCAATTGGTACACTATGGTCTAATACCTTCCCAATTGTTTTCAATACAGGAGCGTTGTCTGCAGGTACTTATACCTTTACGTTAGAAGTACGTAGCCCTGGAACAACAGATTGTACTTCATCCAAAGACTTTATCGTAACTGTAAGCAATCCGCCAGCACAGCCAACAATAACGTATACTCAAATAGAATGTACGCCGTATAAGGTGAAATTAACAGCATCTGGACCGGCGAATGGAGAGTATAACTGGAGCAATGGAATGACAGGACAAAGCATTGTTGTAGGAGAAGGAGGCGTGTATAAAGTGATATATACAGCTCCGACTGGATGTAAAACAGATAATGAAATAGCTGTACCATTAAGCATTGAAAGCCTTATGTGGGTGTTCCCTACAGGTTGTTATGATTACTGTAGAGATAAACAACGTTATGTACTGGGACCAAAAGGTACTTTCGATTATCATCAATGGGAACTTTTTGGAACATCGCTTCAAAATGGAACCAATGATATCATTTATCCGTTCTATTATGTAAGCAGTGCAGGAACTTATAGACTGAAAATTGAACAGAACATGCCATCAGGGCAAAAATGTGAATTCTATTCAGGACCATTGAACTATTATCCAGGCAAAGACTGTGGAGTAGAGACACAATGTGACGTTGACGTTAAGATCGAAGCCTTCAAATGGGATGGAGATCATTATAATGTTCATGGAATGATATACAATAACGGTGGAATGCCGATCATGCTTAACATTTCAAGTCTTAATGGATACGGAACTTATTTACCATCTATGATTACCATTCCGGCAGGAGGTACTTATGATATGAATAGCAATCCATTGATGTTCTATCCAAATGCAAACTTCCCTGGAGGGACTGATGCAATCCTATTCATGGGTCAGGAAGACTGTAAATTTGTTGCTGAGCCACAGATTATAGGTAAACCTAGTATTGCCAATGCAGGAAAACCAAGTCTTACGACAGCGTCTTCTCTGAAATTGATGCCAAATCCAGCAAAGGATATCGTGAAGGTTTCATATAATACCGGTAATGAGAAATTGCCGGCAACACAGATCAAAGTTTTTGATACTATGGGGAATGTTAAATTCCATAAAGAACTGAAGTCATCTTCAGGAGAAGTGAATGTAGATGTCTCCAACTGGTTGCAGAGTACGTATATCGTTATTGTGCAGGCAGGAGAAAAATCATTGCAAGGCAAATTGATTAAAAATTAATCCATACTTCATTTTAATAAGCAGTGTTCTCGGAAGAGAACACTGTTTTTTTTATAATTAAAGGAGAACTTTTGTCTCCATAATGATAATAGCAGTTTTTAATTTTTACAGACGAGATCAATTAATATGTTTCTTCACTATATACCTGTTTTCCAAGGTAGAAAAGTTCATGCTTCTTGAGATTCACATTATCCTCAAAAATATCATGAACAAAGCGAACCAATTCGTTTACCTTTTCCCTTTGGGTAATTCTTATCCGGGATTCAAAATTAGAAGTAAAGCCACTCTTAGTGTAGTTTAATGATCCGAGATAGGCAACTTTTCTGTCGATTATATAAATTTTTGAATGCAGGAACTTGTTGTCATAACGATTGTTTCTGACATACTTGAAATTTAATTTCTCGGAGTAATGGTAAGTGTAGATCTCCATTTTTCCTATTTCGGTTTTCTTTTCCCAGCATCTGAAGAATCCGTATAGAGAGGCAACAGCAACTATAAGAGCAATGAAATTATTAGAATTGGTAAGGTCATCAACAAGATGTATTCCGAAGTAAATGAGCGAAAAGATTCCCAGGCAGAAAAGTCCAATAGAGGATAAAAAGAAAAGGCTCTTCAGACTTTCCCTTTTCTCTTTTTTCTTTACATCTGTCACCCGGTTCTGATGGATAAGTTTTCGTAATATATTTCCATATTGTTCAGGTCGGAGATCACTGAATGCCAGTCTCACGTTGATATTTCTGTTCTTCAGCATAAGAAGATCATCCAATTTTACTTCATCAATATAAGGGGAAACGATAAGGACTTCTGCTTTTGCATTCAGGATATCTTTATTCAATTGATTGCCTGCGTTTTGCCCGACAAATACTTCAACGCCTTCACTGTTTTCAGTATCAATTTTAAAATAATATTTTTTGTTTTCCTTATAATACACGTTTGTTGTTCTTAAATGGTATTGAAATTATATGTTTTCGGATGTCTCTGTTTTTTAACAAGATCAGATCCAAAAACGCAGACTAAGCCTGATATTGTACTTTAGGCGCCAAATTTACGTTTCTTTTTATTGTTTGCTTTACGGGAAAGCATAAAAAACTGATATCTTTTTAGCATCAGGCCTGGAATAATATTTCTAAAAAGCACTCTGACATTATCTGATACTGCCTTAGGACCCTTAAGTATATCATACCCAATAAATACTTTAAATAAGAAACTAAACGGATTACATAAAAACTGGAATAAGGTAAATAATTTATTTTTTTGAAAGAATTTATAGGTGTTGCTTTGTCAAAAAAAAACATGAAACAATTTTTATTTTACGGATTAACGATAACTATATTTTTTATGACAACAGGAAATTTAAAGGCACAGAACAAAATATTTGAAAACGATGCAAAAACCATTGATGCTATCATGAAAGCAAGTTATGAGGTGGTGTCAGGTGAAAAAGGAGCGAAAAGACAATGGGAAAGAGATCACTATTTGCATCATCCCAAAGCGGTATATTCTTATTTTGACAAGGTAAAGCAAGAGCAGGTAACTTTGACATTACAAGAGTTTCATCAGGCAACGGATGATATGGTTTTTAGCACTGCATTTTATGAGAACGAAATTAACAGAGAAGTCAGAATTTTTGGTAATATCGCCCAGGTTTGGAGTACTTACGAGACAAGACTGGAAAAAAATGGTAAAGTGGCAAGAAGAGGAATCAACAGTATTCAACTCATTTTTGAAAATAACCGATGGTATATCATTGCTTGGATATTCAGTGGGGAAACCGACCAGAATTTAATCCCGAAAACATTCGATAGAAATTAGAAAAAAGGAAGATTGTCTCAAAAGTCAGGCTAATTGATTTTTAAGACAGCCTTTTTTCATGATGAAAATTGAAAGATGACGTTTGATTTTGAGTATATTATTTACTAAATCATAGTCTAAAAAGGAAACTTAATCTTAGTGTTATCTTCCAGCCTATTTCTTATTTTTGCAGAGCATACGCGACTAAACTGTTTATTTCAACATATGAACAATACATTCTCTGACAATCATCAAATAGGAGTTGTTTCTACATTTTCTGAACTTATAAATACTCATTTTCAGGGAGAGATTAATGCGATGTGCTGGTACAGGAATTTAGACGGTGATTTTAAAGAAATTGTATCTAAGCTTTCTTTGAAAGAGAATATTACCGAAATTTCTGCGGGAGATCTTTTAGCATTGGAGTTATCGGAGAAAGGAAATACCGCCAGAGAAATAATCCTGAATGATTTACAGTTATTAACGGATTTCGGAGCATTGCCTTCCCTTAATCTGCTTAAAAATTACGAACGGGACGAGGAGTTCGATTTTATTTCAACGGATGTTTATTCGTATCACGTGGATCGTTCACCTATTGGAACAGATACTTTTTTATGTACCTATCATGGTGCGGCGAGTGATATTTTGCCTAATGAACAGGCGCTACAAAAAATACAGGTTCCTGAAATCCGGAAAAAACTCAAGGAATTACATGATGGGCCGGAAGAAGAATTTGACGGTTTTTTGAAGGACTGTTTCTTCGATCTGCATTATCAGGCTCAGCCTAATGCACAACCTACAAACCTTGGAATAGGGCATCTCTGGCGACTGGCGGTAGATCATCCTGCACAGAAAGTGTTACCTTGTGTGCATAGGGCTCCTGTTGAAAATGAAGGTGAATATCGTCTGCTTTTGATCTGTTAAATCACTTTGATTAGGTAATGCTGTTTTATTGTAGTTGGGATTTCTCATTCAAAAGTAGTACCTTTAAAATAAATTATCCTTTATTTACGGTCTGTTGGCTTGTAAATTGATACTACAAACTGTATTGAATTTTGATGACTAATGACTAGATCAATTGTAACTTTAATTTTCTTTTTAAGTGGTTTTTTATTGTTAAGTGCCCAGGAAAAGAAAGATTCACTTTATTACAAAATAGAAGAATTTTCGGATAAAAGAAAAGTCACTAAATTCCTTCATCGTTTCATATTTCGTAGGGAAGCAGATTCTACTTCCGTGAAGTCCAGAACTGAAAAACTTCCACAGGAAGCCTATAATAAAAAATATATCCGAAACATCAGGATCGAAACCATTGACCCTTTTGGATATGATTCTAAAGATCAGAAAGAAAAATTGAAATGGTACGATTGGTTTACAGACCACCTTCATTCCACAACAAGAACTTCTACTGTTAATAATTATTTGCTTTTTAAAGAAGGGGAAGAGTATAATGCCCAGAAACTCTACGAATCTGAACGTTTGTTGAGAACAATGCCTTTTATAAACAGAGTGAATATCAGTGTTGCCGACGATACTTCCAATAAAGATTCTATTGATGTGGTGGTAAAAGTTCTTGATTCCTGGAGCTTAAAGCCAAGAATCAGTTACTCAGGAAGTAAGATTGGCCTTGGAGTTACTGAAGAAAATGTATTGGGACTAGGCCACACCTTTGATTTCCTTTACAGAAATGACTCTAAAGAAAAGCAGGATTATGTTTTAGGAAGTTATACCACCTACAATCTTTTTGGATCTTACATTAGTGCTCAAATCCTCGGAGAACGGGATTTTTTGAGAAATGAAAGAATCAATTTTAATGTCAGAAGAGATTTTTTCTCCCCTTTAACAAAATGGGCGGGTGGTTTTACTTTTGAATATTTTATGCGGAATGTTTTACTTCCCTTAGAAACGGATACTGCATTTCCCGAAGTTCAGATCAAAGTATACAGCCAGGATTTGTGGGGTGGGTATCAGATCCCGGTGTCATCAGATCCCAGTGAAAAAGTTAGCAGTAATATTGCTGTTATAGGAAGATTCCAAAACTATCAGTATAAAGACAGTCCTGGAATCGATCAGTATAAATATTTTAGTTCCTACAACAGTTTTTTGATGTCTGTGGGGCTTATTAACAGACGGTTTTCAGTGCAGAAGAATATTTTTCAGTATGATTTACCGGAGGATATCGCTTATGGGAATTCTGTGAACATTATTGCAGGTGGCTTATCCAGAAATAAAGAAGTAAATCCTTATGCAGGAGTTTCTGCATCTTACGGCAGCTTTACAAAGTTGGGATATTTTACCTTGAAAGCACAGTTTGGAAGATTTTTTAATGAAGACAGCCAAAACAGAGAGTCTTTCCGTATAGATGGAACGTATTTTACGAATCTTATGGACTGGAAGTTTGCGAAAGTAAGACACTTCTTTTCTCCAACTTTAGCTTTGGGGAATCCACAACATAATTATTCTTATAAAGATAGAATCAATCTCACTTCGCCAGATGAATTTCCTGTTTATAATGCTGATTACATTGGAACTAAAAAAATGGTCTTAAGGTATCAGCTTCAGATGTTTGTTAATAAAACCTGGAAAAACTTCCATTTCAGCCCTTATTTAACGATGGCAGTAGGATGGCTGGGTATGCCCAATGAAAAGCTGTTCAATACCCGTACAAATACTAAAATAGGAGTGGGAGTTTTGATTAATAATCCGTTTTTGGTGTTCAACAGGATTCAGGTTTCTTTTACCTATTATCCTCGTGTTCCATTTGATAATAACTCTGTTTTTGATTTTAACAGCAACCGAAACAATCTTCTCCCAATGAACAGTTTTGCTACGGAGGTGCCTCATTTTGTGAATTTTGGGAATTGATGAGAAGGATGAATATGTATTTTTCTAATATTGAATGAGCTGTTTCAAACTGGGTTTCATAAAGATTTTATTGTTTTCATAACTCCTTAATTCAGGCTTATCTCTGTAGTAAAAAGGTTTTGTTTATTTAGAGTTTAAATTTTTTTAATTTGTAATTTATATACAAATTATAATTTTGTGCCGTTTTATTATAAAAGATTAAGCCGAAAATGAACCGTATTCTACTTAAAACAGTGCTTATCCTTTTTTATATTTTATGTTCGCCTGTAAAAGCAAAAAATAATGACAAGGCCTTACTATATAAAGAGGAGCTAAAACTATATACGCAAAAGATGATGCACGATCCTAAAACGTACATCAGTAAATTTAATAAGCTCCGAGAAAAATCAATCAAAAGTCATGTATGGGATGTTGCTGCAGACTGTTTGTTTTATAAAGCCTGTTGTTTTTATTATGTCAATAAAAGTGACAGTTCTATTATCAATTCCCAAAAAGCTATTGAAGAGGCTGAGGAAAATCATTTAGACTATATAAAAGCAAAAGGAATGGGGGTTTTAGCATTAGAATATTCCCGAAAAGGTTTTACAAACCGTGCTTTTGAAACCTTAGAGGACGCATTGGCTTTAATTAAACCAAATGATCACTTAAATAAGTCTCTTTTATATGGTATGGGATTCCAGATTTCTTTGTATGCAGATGATAAAAAAAACATGCACAAATATTCCATCCTTAATCTGAATGAAGCCAAATTATCCGGTGAAAAAAATAGATTGAGAATCGCTCATATTGCAAAAGGTGAAATTGAACTTGATCTATTGAATTTTAGTCAGGCAGAGATTGATTTTAAAGAAGCATTGCGGCTTTCCGATCCTAAAGATAATTATCAAAATGCCCACATCAACCTTATTTTTGGAGAACTGTATTACCAACAAAAGAAATATGATACTGCCACATCCTTTCAGTTGAATGCTTTAAAATCGGCAATGGCTATCGGAGAGAAACACCTTCTCATTCAGATTTATGATGATTTAAAAAAAACATATAAAGCAGAAAATAATATCAAAGATTACCAGATTGCTGATGAAAACTCTAAGGAGTTGAATGATACTCTACAAACTCTTAATCTGAAACAGCAGGAAGTAGTCTTAAATTCTTTGGAAAAAAGAGCAAAGGATGCTCAACAGAAAAAGACCAAAAATTATATTGTTATTCTAATCATTGCTTCTGTATTGCTGTCTGTTGCTCTCTTTTTCCTGGCGAAATACTATAAACGT
This sequence comes from Chryseobacterium sp. G0162, assembly GCF_003815715.1. NCBI lineage: Bacteria > Pseudomonadati > Bacteroidota > Flavobacteriia > Flavobacteriales > Weeksellaceae > Chryseobacterium > Chryseobacterium sp. G0162. Next base: position 4,092,418 of record NZ_CP033922.1, read on the forward strand.
TTTAGGAAATTAAGTTTTACCACAAAAGAAAAAGAGGATATCATTAATGAAAAACAACAGGAAATAAATCAGCTTCAAGAAGAAAACCAACGGGAATCATTGGAGGAGCTCCTTCGAAGTGCTGTGGAAAATGATCCTCCTTTTCTTAGAAAATATCAGGAAGCTTATTCGGTTTTTTTTGAAAAACTTACGGCATTATCTCCAAGTCTTACCACAGATGACCTTAAGTGTTGTGCGATGATGCATTTGAATTTTTCTGCTAAAGAGATTGCCGGTTATACCCATTCTTCTATCCGAACTATTGAAAATAGAAAATATCGAATTCGTAAAAAACTCAACTTAGATTCTTCAATTGATTTAAATACATTTTTAAGAGATTTCTAAACATACTCTATTAGAGTTATCTAATAGAGTACACTTTGGTCTGTTTGTATTTATTTGATAATCAAATTATTGCAACAATGTTTTTATTAAAGAGTAGAAATAGAGTAGGCTGATTTTAGGTGCTGTTTTCGGTTGAGAATATATTTGTTATATAAATTTTAATTAAAATATATTCTACAAATGAAACGAATGATTGTCCTTTTGATTGGGTTGTATTTCTCCGGTTTGACCTTTGCTCAAGTGGGAGGTAATGCTGTACAACTTGATCCCCCAATTAATTTAGATGCCAGAAGTACTTCCTCAGTGATCCGAGAAACTTCGCTGAATCTTGTAATGATTACAGAAAGGAATTCAATCGGATGTCCCGCCATCTCTAAATGGCAATACATCAGTGAAAATTCCGGAAATACAGCTATTTCATATTCAAAACATTTTTATAATGCTATATAAACAAATACATATTGGCGAATGCATAGAGGAGAAAGTAAAACAGGAGGATATTGACATGGATCGCCTTATGCGTTTCCTTGATGTCTCAGAAGAAGAAATACTAAAAATGTACAAAGAAGCAGAAATTACCACCAATATGCTGCTGAAATGGTCTAAAGTTCTTGAGTATGATTTCTTCAGAATCTATTCTCAACATTTAATTCTGTATGCTCCGCCTAAATGTCGCGATTCTGAACATAAAACAAAACAGTCACCTTTGCTTCCCATATTCAGGAAAAATATATATACCAAAGAGATTATAGAATTTATGATTGAAATGGTGAATGATGGGAAAAAGACAAGAGCTCAAATAATGGAAGAGTATAAAATTCCTAAAACAACACTTTATAAATGGTTTGAAAAATATAATAAACAAGCACTAATTAATACCAGAACAAAAGGATGAAAATTTTGATTGACAGGACTGTTAAAAATGAAAAGAGTAGACCCAACTTTAAAAGGATCTATGAAGATCTCATTCATTTTAAATATCCGGATAAAAGAAAAGAGCTTTGTGAAATATTAGACAAAGAAAAGCTTACAGACTACGACTTGATACGGTTGAATATCAGTTTGTTTGGTGATCAGCAACATAATCAGAAACTAAAAGCCTATGATAAAGAAACCATTATCAGGATGTTAGATTATCAGAAAAAAAACAGATTGAATAATACTCAATTGGCCATTCATTTTAACCTCAGTAGAAATACGGTTACTAAATGGAAAAGAAGATTTATATAAAATTTATATAGAATAAGATAATGATATATTTAAATGCACCAGCTAAATCACAATATGTCAAAAAGTGAGTCTGGAATTTAATAGACAATGGTACTTTAAGTATATCAATATCTTTTTTATTAATAAGAAACCTAAATTACAAAACATAAAACTATGAAACCAAAAATTATTTTCAAAAATTATTTTTATCTGATTTTGCTTATCAGTGCTCAATTACACAGTCAGGTTGGGATTAACACAAATACACCAGAAGCAACATTAGATATATTAAGTAAAGGGAATACAGCTTCAACCAAAGCTGTCAGAATCAACAACTCAAACAATACCGAGATGATAACGGTGACAGATGCAGGAAGAGTAGGTATTGGAAAAGTAAATCCGGCAGGCTCCCTTCAACTGGCCACAACCGACGTTATGGGAATTATCAGTGAAAGATCATCTAATAGCACAACCGGTGCTCCTTCCTACTTAATATTGAGGCGAAATAATTCTACGAATCCTTCTGTTAATGGAGCAGTAGTATCAGCGCAAGCTTTAGGTGCGGTTCTTTTTTCCGGAAATTCAGGAGATGGCTATAATGAAACAGGAGCTTTCATTAACATGTATCCTATGATCATAGCCTACGCAACACAAAATTTTTCTGCCACAGCACAGGGAGCTGAGCTTAGATTCCTGACCACGACTAATGGAACGACAACAAATGCGGTGAGAATGACAATTGCTAATGATGGGAAAGTAGGAATAGGAAGAGTGCCTGCTACAAACATTTTGGAAATAGCGGGAGAAGCATCTAAGAATACTGCAGGCTCATGGGTTGCCAACTCTGATGCACGTCTTAAGAAGGATGTTCAACAAATTTCCAGTAATGAAGCTTTAGATAAATTATTAAAATTGAAAGGGGTATATTATTATTGGAACGATAATAATACGGGAATTAGTCGTCCGAAAGAAAAGCAAATGGGATTTATAGCTCAAAATATACAAGAGATTTTTCCAGATAAAGTAACTACAGATTCGAATGGTTATCTTCAAACAGTTTATGGAGACTATGATGCCATACTTGTGGAAGCTATAAGAGCATTACATCAAAAAAATCAAAATCTTGAAAATAGAATCACTGAACTAGAAAAAAGATTAAAAAAATAAAAAATACTTAAAATTAAATTTCGCTTGCTATCTTGTTATGTGAATCGGCAAAAATCTAACTATTATCTAAAGAGTATTTTAGCTTCCCCATGCTGGCGCGAGCGTATCGCTCGTTGCTCATTATATAGTAAAGCGTAGACACAAAAAAAGCGAGTAAATAACTCGCTTTAATTTTATAATAAACTTTTATGTTCTAAATTCTAAGAGAAGAATAACTATAAATTTACTGATGGGTTCATAATGTCAATTATTTCCCGATACAGAACTTAGAGCTCATTTTAAACCATTGTTTATTAGTTTGTTATCATTTTCGAGGGACAAATGGGTCACACGATAAATTTAACCGTAATAAACTGTTTCAAAGATAGTTATATTTTTTAGTTCGAACCAAGTCAAATTTAAATTATTATTGATTTTCGATTGTAATTTAGTAATGGCTTTTTTTATCCTTGCTTTAATTTGATTTACATTTTGTACATCAGTTTGTTATGATTTTGTCACGAAATTATATGTGATTTTAGAATCTTAGCAATTATCACAAACAAAAAACTCCTGCAAATCATTATTTTGTAGGATTTAAATATTTTTTGAGGCTTTTTGAAAACTCTAGTTTTCATTGGTTTAGGAGAGGGAGGGATTCGAAATTTTTTCATTTTTAGCCCTGTTAGTGCTGTTTTCCGACTGTTGTATAATCGCTTTGCCACGATTCTGCCACAACCTTCGTTTATGCACTCCAAACTGCATTTTTTATGTCTTGGCGGAAAGGGAGGGATTCGAACTAACCCTATCAATTCAAAATCAACCTATATTTTAAGTACTTTTTACAATAGCTGCCATGATTCTGCCATTTAATTATCATCCCTAAAAAGCAATATAAACGCCAGCATATGTTTTAATCTATAATGATTTGACAAAGAGCAGTTTAATTCTTATATATTACAAATATAGTTATTTTCATTTTTCTAATAGAAAGTATTTATAGATAATCGAGGAGTCAAATCTATTATGGATGTTGTGATAAAACTACAATTTGCATTGTAATAGCAAAATGATAGGTTAGGGGTGAATTGAAAAGCTAAAAAAATATTCCGATAAACCCTTTTCAATTCTGCAAATTTTTCTAAGTTAGTAGAAGAGAAAAAGTCTTCGCTAAGTTTGTCCTTTATTGAATATATTTTTCTTCGAAGCCCCGTACTCCGTCGATACTTTTCGGTTCTTTGGGTTTTATCTCTCTCTCAAAATAATGTGATAAATGAAAAATAATTATCAAATTTTTATTAATTCCCGTAATAACCCTTGTTGGGTAGCATTTTTACATCCATTTACTTTTGTTGTTCCTGATGATGAAAAACCATGGGAAGTAAAACTTGAGGATATTAATAATATTTCATATAGTAATGGAAATTTGATAAGAATCGTTACTAAATTCGATATTGAAAAATCAGATTTGCCTGGATTAATTTGTTATGATGGTGCTTTGGCTATTCCAAAAAATGAAAACTTTAAAACAAAAGAATCGGCTTTAAATTATTTTAGCATATTTTTCACAAAATTATTACTAACAGATTTTTATGTTGAAGGCATTGATCATAAAGATATAGTTAATGGTAATTTAAATGAGAACTGGTCGATTTGGCCAACAGATTTAGGCAATAGTTCTATATCTCAAACGCATTCAAAAATCAGAATGCTCGTTGCAAGTAATATGGACACAATACAACTTTCGAATCCAAGAATAATATATGTTCAAGAAATTCTAAATAAAATAGAACTCGGAGGAAAGATATTACAGCAAATACCAAATTTAAATGCAAAATTTCTTTTAAGAGGTATAACTGAATTTCGATATAAAAACTGGGATCTAGTTTTATCAAATTTATGGATCACAGTAGAACAGTTAATTGATTATATATGGAATAATAAGTTCCTCCTAAATAATGATAATCATCCGGATGTTGAAATACCAAATCGTAAAAAATCAATGAAGGAAGATTCTCGAACTTGGTCAGCTTCAATAAAACAAGAAATATTATTCCAAAGTAAATTAATAGATGAAGAAACATTATTTTACTTATCTAAAGCTAGGAAGATAAGAAACAAACTTGTCCACGAAGGAATAGCTGTTGAAGAACAAATAGCAAAAGACATTTTAAAAACGACAATTAAAATAATAAAATCAATTGTTTCAGATTCTGATTTAGATTATTTATTGGAAAAAGATTTAAATAATAATAATAATATATATAGGAAAGCTAATTTTACTCCTGATTTTGATTGTTGGAAAAATTTACCTGATAAAAATTTCGTAGAAAATGTATTTGGAAAGGATATAACGAAGAAAGCAAAAAATTAGAAATATTTCTTTGAAAGCTGCTATTATTTATTTTGAAAGGCTAATTTATCAGGAAAATTTCTGTGACTAAAGGAACAATAAAAGCAGATCATAAGCTTGATCTGCTTTTTCTGGATAGACGCGGAAAGCGCGGTGCATAAGGTACACGCCAAAAAAAAGCCATACTTACGCATGGCTCAATTATCTCAGTATATGTTATTTAGTTCTCAATAAAAAATCATAAAATTAGGCGATGTATTTATATCCGTAAATCATGACGAATTCCGGACCGGTGTCTTTTGTGGCTACAAGGGTAATTTGCTTTTTATCTGGAGTGTAAAGGCCAAGAACAAATATAAAATGATCATTTTTATCGGTTTTTTCGATAAAAGATTTAATTTCATCAGGGTTGTATTTCAGTTTATTGATATGTATATCAAGTTCAAAGAAGATGTCCCATAGCCGCAAATTAAGATGTTCTTGGTCGATGATCTTTATTTCAAGTACAGGACGACATTCTTTCATTTTGGCAAGTTTGCGAAGTGCATTTATAGCTTCTGATGATAAAAGCCGTTCTTGGTCTGGAAAGGCTAATATTACCACAGGTGGCTGGTTATCAGAGGTACTTGCTGTAAACTGTACTCCCTCTGCAAGACCAAAGGATTCTTGTGTTGACATGGTACTTATTTTCTTGAAATTTTGGTTCCATTCGAAACTCCCCGGCTGTTCTGGATGATTCCAAAAACCGGTAGTAATTGAATGTAAAGTATTATTTTGTAAATTTTTTATGTTTGGGTAAGAAGTTTCTGTTTTTCCTGTATTGATCTCCATATTCAAGTCGGAATCAGTAAAATGAAAAATCAGATTGTAAATACCGGTTTCTTCATTGACCGTGATTGCTAAATCAAACAGGTTTTCGTGCAATATATCCATAAGCTTTTTACTTTCAGATCTGTTTTTTAACATTAGGATAAGAAGGTATTTACCATTGGTCATGGGCTGGATAGATAGCCCGTCATATTGAAAAGTGGAAAGATCCTGTTCAGTCAGGGTAGTTTTTGACATTAGTTTTGTTTTTTATAAATTTAGCGAAATGATTACAAGTAGAACAAAAAAATAAAGTTTATTTGTAATTTATCTTAATAACTAATAGCCTTAATTAATCAAATGAGCTTACATAAACTTCATATCATCGGAAAAAACCGTGACGCAGTAGCAACACAGAAAGGATTTACCTATCAACAGTTAAAAACCCTGGAGGACTGGGTCAGCAATCGGATCAATAATGGGGATGAAGATATATACTGTGAATATGAAGACGATATATTTACGCAGGACAGTGTTTCGGGCAAGCTTACATTTAAGCAGATCAAGTTATATAGCACTAATTTTTCCTTTACCTCTGAGAGTCTTGTTAATGCTCTGGAAAATTTCTTTTCCCTATATGTGAAGGGCGAATATAGCTTGAATGAAGTTGAGTTTGTTTTCGAAACTAATGTTTCTGTAGCAGGAAGAAATGTTGGAGATAATGACGCTAAATTATTGTCCGATTGGAATAAGAACCAGGGATTACTGTCCGAAGAACTATTAGGCAAGATCAGAGTGCGTATGCGAAAGATCCTTGATAATTATGTTAAAGAGAGACTCACAGAGCTTTCCGGAAAAGAAGCGACGAGGGAAGAAGCAGAGAAGGCGAAAATCGTGTATGATAGCCTTTCAGATCAGGATATCGACCAATTTATTAATTGCATCAAGTGGATATTTCATCGGGAAGAACCCAATGTAGCGGTCGAAAACGTTGTTGCAAATATCAAAGCGAATATTACCAAGCTTCCATTACCGTTGGAGGAAGATAGGATAGATGTTTATTTTGCACTTCTGTTGCAAGAAGTAATGCATAAATCCATTCAGGATGAACCTGAGGCCCGTAAACTTACCAAGGATCAGTTAGATTTAGTGCTTTTAAGCGCAGGTGAGGATGATGATAAGTGGTATGTTGAAATTTTTCAGCAGTTTAACGGTTATGCTCCGGAAATATTTTTAGCAGGTGAATTCCAGGCAGTAGTCAGTGCCGCTAGTTATTGCAGGTGGAAAAATATCTTTGATGGGCATCGGGAAATCTGGCTTAATCTTCTTATGTACTATATTGGCTCTGCTGACATCCCTTTGATTAGCAGGAGAAAGGCTATTTATGAATATACTTTTTTAAAGATTGGGCATAATTTTAAGCAGGACCGAAGTATTTCTCCTATTTCAGGAGATCAGTCCCTAATTATGGAATATATCGAAAGCTGGGAGCGAGAGCCTGATCTTAGATATCTGGAATTGGATATTGTTTTCCTTCAACTGGTTAAAGCACAAATTAAAGGATTTGGACTGAAATTTCCAATGGACGTACTTAAACGGTGGGAATTGGATATATTACATTTTCTTAATAGGCAGTAAGAAAACGAATCTAATGCCGACATGCTTTGCGAGATCTATGAACTAC